>NZ_OZ035007.1:0-1380827 GCF_964031125.1 Wolbachia endosymbiont (group A) of Melieria omissa
TGGAAAGCGGCAAAACAACAATAGCGAAAATTATTAAGAGAAATGAGCCGGGTGGAAGAGTGCCTATCTGGCTAATGCGTCAGGCTGGCAGGTCTCTTCCTGAGTACCGCAAAGCAGTAGAAAATATGAATAATTTTATGGAGATATGCTACAACACAGATTTAGTGACAGAATTGACGTTACAGCCGGTGACAAGATTTGACATGGATGCGGCGATAATTTTTTCAGACATTTTAATAATAGCTGATGTTTTGGGTTGTGACGTGAATTTCGTACGCGGTGTAGGTCCAATAATAAAACCCGTGGAAAGTCCTAAGGAATTGAAGGGTCCACAAGAAATTGAAACTAAAACCTTACCAATTCTAAACGCTATAAAAAAAGTCAGAAGCCAATTACCAAAAGAAAAATCTCTCATAGGATTTGCTGGTGGACCATGGACAGTAGCCTCATACATCATAGAAGGTGGGAGCAGCAAAACTTTTTCCAAAGTATTAAATTTTTATCCTTCGTGTTTGAAGGAAATAATTGAACGAATAACGGAAGTAACGATTATTTATCTAATTAAACAGATAGAATTTGGAGCAGATGTTATTCAGCTATTTGACAGTAATGCTGGTGCGTTATCGGAACCATTGTTTAAAGAATATGTTATCGAACCAACAAAGAGAATTATCTTGGCAATAAAGGATAGATTTTCTGATTTTCCAATAATAGGTTTTCCAAGGTCTGCTGGAAATCTTTATAAAGATTACTGCGAACAAACAGGTGTATCTGCAGTAAGTATAGATTATAATGTTCCAATAAAATGGGCGAAAGCGAATCTAAACATCCCTCTACAAGGAAACCTTGATCCTAATCTTTTAGCCTATAATAAAACGGAAGCAATCAAAGAAGCAAAACGTATAATAGATTGCTTTAGAGATTTACCCTTCATATTTAATCTCGGACATGGAGTACTCCCTGATACTCCAGTTGAAAATATTGCTGCGTTGGTAAACCTGGTAAAAAGCTACTAATACAATACACAAAATTCTAGCTTTTTTGTTGTACGGGGTTTATCATTTGAATTTAGCTTCAGTAAGATATGTCAGACCTTGCAAAAAGAATGTTCCTAATAAAACCATCACCTACGATTGCTGTAACTGATAAGGCAAATAAGTTGAAAAATGAAGGAAAAAAGATCTGTGTTTTAGCTGCAGGAGAACCGGATTTTGATACTCCAGATCATATAAAAAAAGCAGCTATTCAAGCAATAAGTGAAGGTAAGACTAAATATACTGCTGTTGATGGAACGCGTGAGCTGAAAGAAGCAATAATTAATAAGTTAAGAAAGGATAATAACCTCGAGTACACGCTTAACCAAATCTGTGTTGGTACAGGTGCTAAGCAGGTGTTATTCAATTTGTTCATGGCAACAATTAACTCTGGAGATGAAGTTATTATTCCAGCTCCTTATTGGGTTTCATATGTTGATATGGTAAGTCTTTTTGGCGGCTTGCCAGTTGTAGTAGAATGCAAACAAAATTTTAAACTGACAGCGGAATTATTGAAAAGCAGGATAACTAAAAAAACTAAATGGTTAATTCTTAACTCACCGAACAACCCTGCAGGAGCTGTGTACACATGTGATGAATTGAAAGACATAGCACAAATATTGCTTGAATATCCACATATGAATGTCGTTACAGATGATATTTATGAGCATATAATATACGACGAAAAGTTTTTTACTATCGCTCAGGTTGAGCCGAAGCTTTATGATAGAGTTTTTGTAGTCAATGGAGTATCAAAAGCCTATGCAATGACAGGCTGGAGAATAGGGTATATTGCAGGTAGAAGTGATGTGGTAAAAGCTATCTCTACGCTGCAGTCTCAAAGCACTTCTAATCCAAATTCGATAGCACAAGCAGCAGCAGCAGCAGCATTAAACGGTGATCATAGTTTTTTGAAAGAAAGAACAAGGATTTTTAAGAGTCGTAGAGATTTTATGGTGAAAGAGCTAAATTCTGCCCCGGGATTATCAGCGTCTGTTCCACAAGGTGCGTTTTATTTATTTGTCTCATGTGAAGGATTGCTCAGTAAAAGCACAAAAAGTGGTAAGATAATAAATAATGATTTAGATTTTACTGAATACTTACTGGGAGATCATTTGGTTGCTGTGGTTCCAGGAATTGCATTTGGTCTAGAAAATTTTATCAGAATTTCTTATGCAACCTCTCAGGAACAATTAGAAATTGGATGTGATAGTATTACTAAAGCGTGCCAGGAGTTAAAATGAAATAGACTATCCATAAGTTGTATATTTTGCCATACTTCGCCAAGGTTATTTTGAATGTTCTAACTTGTGTTTTTCTATGGAAGGCATTTTTATTGATTGAGCAAGTGTCTTTCTAATATTGAATTCCTCATTTTTTTCATTTTGTTGCAGTAAGTTAATGTTATTTATTTTATTTACTAAATCTTTCCCCTTTTCCAGAGTCTTTAAATCACTTTCGTTAATGTGATGTTCATTGTAAAATTCTGCAACAATTTCTTTTCTTTTCGGATAAGTATTTAAAAATTCCGACACCTGATGTTTAGCAACAGCTTGAATAAATTTCTTATTAAATCTTGAATCGTTATATAGATCTTCTAAATTTTCATCGTAGTGTTTTGCTTCATTTACAGCAAGCTTTATTATCTCTTCTATACCACTTAGAAGTTTCCTATACAATTTGTCGTATCTATTGCCTAGCACGTGTGTAGCGAATGTTTGTTCAATGTATTTTGTTATGTAATTTTGCAGCGTATTATCTATCGTGCTTATATTCATCAGCCTGCTTTAATATTATATTAACTATTTTACACATAAAAAGGTTAATATTGAATTAATAGAATACTTCTGAAGTCAAATTTTACTGAAAATTATGGTATTTAAGATATAATTGTCAGCATGAAATAAAAACATAAATAAAATGGATCTTGTAACAAAAGTGAAGCTCAAGATAAAGATGAATAAGGGTAAAATCATAAATATACTTATCATTTGTGGTGTAATTTTTTTCATATACCTTATTCATGAGCCAGTTGTAGATATGGTAGAAAAAATTATAAGTAAAATAAAAGGTCTCTTTTAAAAATAGAAAAAGTGAACTTTTTCCATCATCCAAACTTGAACCTGGAAAATTTAGTTAATGCATAAACTACTTATGTTGGCTATGAGTTCAACTGTATAAAATTCCGGTAAATTAAAATAAGTATTCATAAAAATATTGTTTTCTATAAACAGAGTATCTATAATGCTAGCTTTGGGGTAAAGTATTGCAGAGGAATTTTTTAATCTGGTTGTTGGCGTCACTGTTTTATGCATACCAATATATATTACGCGTAATTCCAAATATTATAATTCCTGAATTGGTAGTAAGGTTTAATATAGGAACAACAGAAATAGGACAATTTTGTGGACTGTATTATGTAGGTTATGTGTTAGCACATATTCCTGTAGGTATTCTTTTAGATAGATTTGGTTCTAAAGTTGTTATACCGATTTGTATTGCATTAACATCTTTAGGTGCTTTACCTTTAGTCAGTTCTAATGATTGGAGTTATTCTATTATTGGAAGAATAATTACTGGTATTGGATCCTCTGCTTCAGTACTTGGACTCTTTAAAATAATAAGAATCTATTACCATAGAGAAAAATTTGCCATGATGTTCAGCATATCGGTTATTATTGGCATTTCAGGTGGTGTATTTGCCACCAAACCATTACATGTCTTACTTGATAAGTTTGGGTGGGATTATTTATTTACTGTGTGTATAATGCTTGGATTATTGCTTGCTTTAACTACCTTTATATCTATACCTAAAGTTGGCACCTCAGACGAAGAATTAAATATTAAAAATTTAAGCAAAGTTATATTTAATAAAGATATTTTATTGATAGGTTTGTTTGGCGGTTTTATGGTTGGACCATTAGAAGGCTTTGCAGATGCGTGGTCCGCAACATTCTTGCATGAGATGTACGCTATAGATAGACACATTGCATATAGCATTTCAAAATGGATACTAATAGGCTTTGGCTTTGGGCATTTATTACTTCCTTACATATTAGCAAAAAATCCAACCAAGCACCATGAAATAATAATTTCTTGTGCTATGGCCATGATAATTGTGTTCTTATTACTTTTTATATGCAATATTAGTGAACTCCTGGCATGTATATTACTATTCATTATTGGTCTTGCTTCTGCATACCAAATTGTTTTTACTGCTAAAGTTGTAAGTTGTGTAAAAAACGAAGCAGTAGCAAGTGCAGGATCTGTAGGTAATTCCATAGTTATGAGTTTTGGTTATTTTTTTCACGTCATTATTGCAAATATAATGAATTTTTATTGGAACGGTGAAATTATCGATGGAAAGCCATTTTATGGAACTGATGTAATGGTTAAGTCTATGTTAATAATACCTATATGCCTACTAATAGGAATGATAGGCTTTTGGTTACTTAAAGTTATAAGCTGTAAAAAGAGCTAAGCAGATTTAGATGATTAATATAGTATTGTTTTTTATAACTAAAGTATCTATAATCCTAAATTTTAGCTGAGATTCATGTTGCAGAGGAATTTTTTAATCTGGTTGTTGACGTCACTGTTTTATGCATACCAATATATATTACGCGTAATTCCAAACATAATTGCGCCTGAATTAATAACAAAATTTAACATAAGTATTGCAGATGTTGGCCAGTTTGGTGGGTTATACTATGTAGGCTATACGCTAGCTCATATACCTATTGGTCTTTTCCTTGATAGATTTGGACCAAAGTTTGTTTTACCTGCTTGTACCGTTTTGACATTTACCGGAACACTACCGCTTATATGCTTTGATGAGTGGAGTTATTCAATAATTGGAAGAATAATTGTGGGAATTGGGTCATCCGCTTCGGCAATTGGAATCTTTAAAGTTGCAAGCATGTATTTTGCGCAAGAAAAATCAGCAAGAATGGCCAGCTTATCTATAATTATAGGAATTTTGGGAGGGATATGTGGCGGGTTACCTTTAGACTTCTTACTCGATAAATTTGGCTGGAATTATGTTATCTATACATTCTCAGCATTTGGGTGTTTACTTGCTCTGTTGCTGTTCTTAGTAACGCCTGAAAGCAATGCTCAACAGGAAAAAGTTAGCATTAGAGACTTAAAAAACATACTTTTCAACAAGCATATTATTCTAATTAGCTTTTTTGGTGGACTCATGGTCGGTCCAATGCAAGGTTTTGCCGATGGTTGGGTGAAAGCATTCTTTTTTGAAGTATATAAAATGAATGAAGACTTGGCATCTTCTCTCTCTTCCGTAATATTGATAGGAATGTTAACAGGATCATTCTCTTTGGCTTATTTATTGGAAAAATATAAAAATAAGCATTATGAAGTAATAATTGCATGCTCATTTGCAATGATCGCTAGTTTTCTTTTGCTTTTTACTCAGATTGGTGGCTTGTATGTTGTATTACCTACGCTTTTTATTATTGGCTTCACATCTGGATATCAGGTGGTTACCATTTACAAAGCGATAAGTTATGTAAATAATAACTTAGTAGGCCTGGCTACAGCTGTGTCAAACATGATAGTTATGGTTTTTGGCTATTTTTTTCACACTGGGATCGCAAAAATAGTAGATTTGTGTTGGGATAGAACAATAATACAAGGAAATCCTGTGTATGGTGCTGAATTGCTGATAAAAGCAACATCAGTTATTCCTGTATGTTTGCTGGTGGCCGTTTTTGGGCTCTTATGGTTAAAAAATAAAGATTTTAGAGAAGTTGATTGTAATAAGTAGATAATTTATCGAAGGCTCGTATGATAAAATCGTTAGATGTACTAATTTAAGGCTCTTGTTATTATGAAATATAATACTTTATTTTACTTTGATATTTTTGTTTTAATTGTAATAGGGTTTTATTAGGTGGTAGGTATGTCGAAAAGTAATTTTTTTGTATGGCTGATAGTATCTCTTTTCTATGCATACCAGTATGTGTTACGTGTCATGCCAAACATAATTGCGCCTGTATTAATAACAAAATTTAATATAAGCATTGCAGATTTAGGGCAATTTAATGGTCTCTACTATGTGGGATTTACACTAGTTCATATCCCTGTTGGTCTTTGTTTTGATAGATTCGGTCCAAAAATTGTTTTACCTATTTGTGCTGTCTTGGTATCTATTGGAACATTACCTCTTGTGTGCTTTGATGAGTGGTATTATTCAGTATTAGGTAGAATAATTGTTGGGATTGGCTCGTCTGCGTCAGTAATAGGAGTATTTAAAGTTGCCAGTATGTATTTTCCGCGAGAAAAATCAGCAAAAATGGCAAGCATATCTGTTATTATAGGGCTATTAGGGGCAATATATGGTGGTCTACCAATAGAACTTTTGCTTGATGAGTTTGGTTGGAATTACGTAATTTATATTCTTTCAGGGTTTGGTTTCTTACTCGCTTTATCTTTATTTTTAGTTATTCCTTACAATGCTTACGACTTTCGAAAAGAAAAAATTAGCATGAAGGATCTAAAAACTGTGCTTTTCAATAAATATATCATTCTAATTAGTTTTTTTGGTGGCTTAATGGTAGGTCCACTAGAAGGTTTTGCTGATGCTTGGACAAAAGCTTTTTTATGTGAGGTATATCAAATGGCCGGTGATCTAGCGTCTTCAATTTCTTCTGTTATATATGTAGGATTTGCAGCTGGATTGCTCTCTTTTGCTCACATATTAGAAAAATATCCAAATAGACATTATGAAGTTATTATTGTCTGTTCCTTTGCAATGATTGCTAGTTTCCTTTTACTTTTTACACAGGCTGGCGGATTGTATATTGTATTGCCTGCACTTCTTGTTATAGGTTTCGCTTCTGGATATCAAATAGTAACACTGTACAAAGCATTAAGTTATGTAAATAATAACTTAATAGGATTAACTACAGCTGTGTCAAATATGATAGTCATGGTTTTTGGCTATTTTTTTCACACTGGGATCGCAAAAATAATAGATTTGTGTTGGGATAGGACAGTGATACAAGGAAATCCTGTGTATAGTGCTGAATTGCTGATAAAAGCAACATCTATTATTCCTGTATGTTTGCTGATAGCTGTTTTTGGGCTCTTATGGTTAAAAAAGCAGGATAAGCAGTCTTAAAATTGCTTGTGCATCTTAAAATTAAAGCGAGGTTTGATCTATGATGAGTGTTTTAAAAAAAATCTGTGGCTCTAAAAATAGTTTAAAGTCTTTTGATAACGAGGTTTATCAGTCTATAGAAAAAGAATTACAACGCCAAAAATCACAATTGCAATTAATTGCATCAGAAAATTTTGCAAGCAAAGCGGTAATGGAGGCACAAGGCTCTTTTCTGACTAATAAATACGCAGAAGGTTATCCAGGTAAAAGATATTACTGTGGTTGTGAGCATGTGGACAAAATTGAAAGTCTGGCTATAGAGAGACTTTGTAAGTTGTTTGGTGTAAAATTTGCAAACGTTCAACCTCACTCTGGTTCTCAGGCGAATCAAGCAGTGTTTGCTTCACTACTTGCTCCAGGTGATACGATACTTGGATTGTCACTGAATTGCGGTGGGCATCTAACTCATGGTGCGGCACCAAGCCTTTCTGGTAAATGGTTTAAGTCAATTCAATATACAGTGAATAAAGACACTTACTTGCTGGATATGGATGAGATAGAAAAGCTGGCGCTGGAGCATAAACCAAAATTGATCATAGCTGGTGCTTCTGCTTATCCAAGAAAAATGGACTTCAAACGCTTTCGCGAAATTGCAGATAAAGTTGGTGCTTATTTGCTTGCAGACATTGCTCACTATGCAGGGCTTATTGCAGCGGGCGAATATCCATCCCCTGCTGAATATGCACATGTTATGACTTCCACAACTCACAAAACTTTGCGTGGTCCTCGTGGTGGAATAGTGATGACCAATGATGAAGCATTACACAAAAAAATTCAATCTGCAGTTTTTCCAGGATTGCAGGGCGGGCCACTTATGCATGTGATAGCTGCAAAAGCTGTTGCATTTAAAGAAGCGTTAGCGCCAGAGTTTAAAACTTATAGCAAGAAAGTCGTGGAAAATGCGAAAGTACTAGCTCAAGAATTGCAAAAGCATGGACTCGACATTATAACCGGTGGCACTGACTCTCATATAGTGCTAGTTGACTTAAGATCGCAGAAATTAACTGGAAAAGACGTTGTAGATAGCCTTGAGAGAGCCGGTGTTACCTGCAATAAAAACTCTGTACCATTTGACACAGAAAAGCCAACCATCACCTCAGGGCTCCGTTTTGGCACCGCTGCTGAGACAACACGCGGGCTTGAGGCAGAAAATTTTAAAGAAATAGCCGGCCTAATAAATGAAGTGGTTCAGGGATTAATCAGCGAAAATAGCTCAGATGTTGAAAAAGCAGTAAAAACTAAAGTTGAAAGGATTTGTAGTAATTTTCCTATTTATTAATTTATGTGGAAGTAGCCCGCAGAAACGAAAAACTTGCTTGACAAACTCCGCCAGCGCCCTTATCATGAAACTGAAGCTATTTATTTATCTTCGCAATCTGCAGATTAAAACGACAAAGGGAACTTTGTATTTGGCGTAAATCATGCTTAATTTTTTGCACTATGTGCACCTCATGTCTTTATAAAACTTCTGGGTTTCTACCTATACAAGCCGAAACGCGCTTATAAAGCGTTTAAGACATCAAAAGACGTCAAATAGAAAAGGGAGAATTTGAATACTAGCTACCCTAGGTTTTCTTTGCCTTTTTTTCTGCTTAGTAAATTTCTTAAACATTTAAACTAAGGTGAGTTGCACTTAAAAGCAGCTAAACTGCAGTGTTTAAGACTTAAAAAACGCCAATACTGAAAATAAACAATGACTGGGGCTTCTTTTGCCTTTTTTTTCGTTTGGTAAATTTCTTAATGTTTGTAGCTAACATGAACAAACATTTGAGAGTAACTTCTGCTAGTAGGGTGTCATCCCAGTGCTTGACACTGCTCTCCTTTGTCATCCCAGTGCCCAGACACTGGGATCCAGGAATTTTATTAAGTTGGTAAGCATAAAAGTAGCCGTTTTATGTTAAAATACAACATTTTAATGATTATGAAAAGGCTGGATTCCAGCGTCACGCGCTGGAATGACATTGTAGGGTGTTATCCGAGTCCTTTTTCCGTCATCAGAGGACCATATGACGTCATCCAAGTAGCGTGACTACTTGGATCTAAGCTGTATTACCAAGTCCAATTAAGTGCAGCATCATCACTTGTTGGAGGCTCAAAATACGGTTGTGACATTTCCTCTTGCACAGCTCTTTTAAATTCTGGACTTTGTATGCTTATCTTTGTTACATGCTCTTGTAAGGCTTTCTCAGCAGCTATTTCAGCAGCTATTGGACTTTTACCATCTGCTCCTGTCTCCCCTGTCTCTCCTTGTGGGCCTTGAGCTCCATCTTTACCATCTGCTCCTTTAGGACCAGTGGCTCCTGTCTCCCCTTTTAGCCCTTTACCTCCTAAGAACACCTTTGCTGTTTGATCATTTTTGTCACCATACGCTGTGTCAGTAGCATCAAGAAATCCTCCTAATTTATCCACTAAAATTGATTTGTCGCCGTCTTTTGCATCAAATATAGCATTCACGACATCTTTCGCTGCAGCTTTTGTTTTAAGCTCTGTAGCTTTAACAAAAGCAGTCTCTGCAGCAGTTTTAGTGTAAACTTCATCGGCTGGAGCAGCTTTAATATATACCTTATTTGTAAAATCAGGAGAAGCAGTTATAGCATCCACAACAGGCTGTTTTACTACTTCTGTTTTTAGCGTATCTGTAAGTCCTAAAGTTTTAACAAATGCATCATCAACACCTTTTTTGGTATAGATACCATTATCATCATCACCTTTTGCTAATTGTGGTATTAAAGCATCCACAACAGCTTTTTCTGCAACTTTTGTTCCAAGATCTGCAGTTTTAAGAAACGTGTCATCCACACCTTTTTTAGTATAGATACCATTATCATCATCACCTTTTGCTAATTCTGGTATTAAAGCATCCACAACAGGCTGTTTTACTACTTCTGTTTTTAGCGTATCTGTAAGTCCTAAAGTTTTAACAAATGCATCATCAACACCTTTTTTGGTATAGATACCATTATCATCATCACCTTTTGCTAATTGTGGTATTAAAGCATCCACAACAGCTTTTTCTGCAACTTTTGTTCCAAGATCTGCAGTTTTAAGAAACGTGTCATCAACACCTTTTTTAGTATAGATACCATTATCATCATCACCTTTTGCTAATTGTGGTATTAAAGCATCCACAACAGCTTTTTTTGCAACTTTTGTTGCAAGATCTGCAGTTTTAACAAACGCAGTATCTGCATCATTTTTAGTGTATACTTTATCGGTAAAATCAGTAGAAGCAATTATAGCATCCACGACATCTTTCGCTGCAGCTTTTGTTTTAAGCTCTGTAGCTTTGACAAAAGCAGTGTCTGCATCATTTTTAGTGTAAACATCTGTAGTATTAGCTTTGTTGGCTAGATCAGCTGCACCAGCTTTCTCTCCTAGCTCAGCATCGACGTAATTCTTGTCAGCTTTTTTTGCCAACTCATCATTTACATTTCTTTTAGTGTAAACATCTGCAGTATTAGCTTTCTTTCTCAACTCATCATCCACACCTTTTTTAGTATATATACCTTTATCATTAGCACCTTTATTGAGTTCCACTATCAATTTTCCTAAAAAATTTTTGTTAGTTGCAAGGTTTTCTATTGTATCTATTGTACTCAATTTTTCACTCAACGCCATATCACCCTCCATTAATTACAAAAACCATAGCATGCATGAAAATAGTATAATTTTTGTTAATGCTAGATTTTACATAAGATTTCCTTGAAACTTGTTGTTTCAGAATTCTTCTCTTGTCATTCAAGTGTGTAGCAGATGATGTCATTCCAGTCTGGAATCCAGCCTTTATTATGCAGCCACTTATTTAAAGTTAAGTTTTCTGGATCCCAGTGGGCTTTGTTGCATCGCTAGCTATGATGGATTAAAGATAAAAAAGATAGGGAATATCAGTAGCTTATTATTCTGGTATTTATAACAAGAACGGTCAATGAATACCTAAATTTGAGTAAAAGAAATTTCACTACCATTTACCAATCCGGCTAAAATTCAAGAATTTCAATGCTTTAGCTATTTTCAATAGAATTAAATTTATTAATATAAATAATAAATTACTATTCTTAAATTTGATCAGATTGATTGCAAAAAAACAAGATTTTCAATAGGTTGCTTATAATCCTAATTATAGTTAGCCTTTCATAAGTAGCGATGCAACAAAGCCATCCCAGTGTCTGGGCACTGGGATGACACCGAAGGGGCTACTCGGATGACAAACCCTGTCATTCCAGGGCGTGACGCTGGTTTCCATCCAAGACGGCAGTGCTTGACACTGGAATGACAAGAAGAGGGCACTGCCCTCCTTGTATGTATTAGATATAGGCCGAGTTGTGGTCGTGATAAATGTGATCGCTTGCGCAATCGAACATTTTCACAAAACCATTCTCTAGATAAAGATTATATTCGTGATGTTGATCTGATAATACAATATTATCTTGCTCCCCTGAATTGAAATGACTTGAATCTGACAGCAATTCGTAATTTGGATTATCTATTTTACTAATGCTGTTTATTACTTTGCCATTACCACTTGATATAGCTAAACTATAACTATCACCATCCTTCATTATCTTGATGGACACCTTATCTTCAGGTAACACTATAAGCTTCTTTGTGCCACTATCGTGGATTACGAATTTGCCTTTTTCAAAATAGTATTTGTCTTCCGGCAAAGCACCAACCTTA
This sequence comes from Wolbachia endosymbiont (group A) of Melieria omissa, assembly GCF_964031125.1. NCBI lineage: Bacteria > Pseudomonadati > Pseudomonadota > Alphaproteobacteria > Rickettsiales > Anaplasmataceae > Wolbachia > Wolbachia endosymbiont (group A) of Melieria omissa. The sequence goes on from NZ_OZ035007.1 coordinate 11,893, forward strand.
TAATCTGATGTGTGCAGTTTGTTCCAAAAATCTAACACAGATTGCTTTTCTGCTCCTTCCGCTCTATCATACAAGGCTTTCACATCATTATAATTTATCGTTACATTTGCCTTATGCTTCCCTTCTGAGTCCTGCTCGTAGCTCTTTTCTATTTTGAGAATTGTGTCTTTTAATACTACCTGTTCTTGCTCTTTCTCCTCCACTGAAGCTGACCTTTTTGCCCTTGTTGGAATTTGTGGCTGATCAGACTGCATTTCACTATTGTCGTTTGATGCAGTTTTCTCTTCAGCAGCTTGTGCAACAACATTAGTAGTACTATGAACTTCTGTCTTAGTTTCACTTACTTGCCCTTTTGGACTTTCGGTTTGTTTCTCTTTTGTAAATATTCTCTGATAGTCCGTGTAGCCTCTATTAGTATCACCGATATCGCCACTGCCTTGATCAAAAGTTATTTTTTTACTTCCATTTCCCATATCTTCAATTTCAACTTGAGGAGAAACAGATGCTAGGAAATCGTTATAACTGTAGTTGTAGTCAGCAGAAAAGAATATTTTCCCTTTGAAATTGTGAAAGTTATTAGACAACATTCCAATTTCTTCATCACCATCAAACAATTTTACTTTAGTGAAATATGTTTGATCTTTTATTCTAACTATTTCACCGCTGGAGTTTCTTTGTATGTGATAATCATTTGGGTCGTACTTTATAGCAAAAAGTTTGCCAGAGCCATATTTCTCTAAGTTTATAAGGCCCACATTTACATGTTTATGGGAATAATCTCTCTTTTCATATTCATGTGCAAATATTGGATCTATGTATCTATATTCATCTGATATATTTGGCATACCTATTGGATGTTCATTTCCATCTTTCGTCACCGGAACAAGCTTATATGTTCCGTCTTTTTCCACTAATTTTAGATGAGTAATACTTTGTGGTAGTTGAAACCTTACATTTGCTCCATGGTCATGAATAAATAGATCACCTTTTTCGGTAATATAAAAGCCCATATTTTTGAATGTATGTAAATTTTCGCCTCCTTGTTTTACAACCGCTTCGTGTACATCGTCGTCTGTCCTATCTGTTCCCTTATTATCCAGTAGTTTTCCTTTTTCTACGATTACTCCATTTGCCTTTTGCTCATCAGAATATTGGGCATGCTCTGAATCCTGATGATTCAAAATTTTGGTACCTCTAAGGAGCAGAGAATCTAAATCTTTTTGGATGTGTCCAGTGCTAGGATGCAACAATTCATTTTCATGTAAATGCGCCTCATCAAAGTATTCATCACGTTCAACTGTTCTGCCATCTATTAGGGAAGCTTTATAATGACCGTTTTCTTTTGTAACTGCCATGTAAGCACCACCTTCGTATGAAACATTTAAGTTGTGTAATATATCCTCAAAAACGAAAGTTTCTTTAGTTTGGCCTTCAACTTGCTTAAAAAATCCTGATTCGCTCAATAATTCTCCAAGCTTTGTATTTCCGTCATATATAGACAGTGCACCCATATCTCCTTGACCATGAGCTTGCATAGAAAAAATCTTACCTTCTTGTAGATCAATATGAGTACCTCTGATTAAGTTTGGATCGATATTGACCAGCCCATCTAATATTTTTGCTGCTTGGGAATTATTTTCAATCTTATCAACAGCTTTGTTTTTTAGTTGATCAAACTTTAAAAATGCTGGTCTGTATTTTGTATTTTCCTCATTACGTAACTCTTCAATAGTAATCTCTCCTTTATGATATTTTTGATACATTTCACCACGTTCTTTATTCAAATTATCAAATTCATCTACCTGATTCTTAATTTCTGTATCATATTTTGATAATATCCTTAAAGCCTGATTTTTATACTCTTGACTGTTTCGATATTCATTACCTTGTTGGTCAGAGTAAGTTAGTTTATCCTGTCCATCGGAAGTTTTTACTACCTTGAGGAAATGATATTCCTTTGATATATCAAGTGTATCATTTGTTGCCCTATTTATAGCACGAGCAACATCATAAAATGCAACGTGTTCTACAGGAGAAAAACTTCCAACGTTTTCTCCATCCATTTTTTCTATATTTGCTTTATAGTAGGATACGTTTTTAATTTCTCCACCCACTATTTCTTGACCAATTGCTATGAAATCTCCTTTTGTAACTTGCAAAGCGTTGAGATGTTCCATTGCAGTTTCTGTATCATTCTCAGCAAGCCAACTTTTGAAGTCAGTATCGTGTCCTTTTATGTCTTTCAAGAAACTTTTTGACTCATCTGAGTTACCTTGACGTAAAGCATCTAGGTAGTCTCTTAATAAACTAGGATCTTTTTCCTGTAAGTACATTATCAACGCATGACCTGTTTTATAAACCAAGCTATTTGCTTCGCTGTCCTTTGAGTATTCTAAACTTAAAATTTTATCTAAATCCAAATTTGCAGCTTCAGTTTTGTCGATACTTGATCCTTGAGAATTGAATTTATGATCTGAATGATGCTCAAAGTAGTCTGCAATTCCTTCCATTAATACTGTAGGTAAAGATTTGCCTCCTGTAGCCAAGTAAGTTAAACCATGTGCAAATTCATGCTGAAGGTTATGAATGCCACCTTGCTGGTAGACGTACATTTCAGCAAAAACGTCAGCTTTCCCTTTGTAGTAACATTTACCACCTTCGTCTCCAAGGTAAGAACCGAAACGCTCGCTTCCGCCAAGGTGAGTGTAATCATCCTTGTCATCAAACATGTAAATTTTAAATGTTTGTTCTGAACTGCCGCGTTCTAACTCGAATGCGTTTTTAAAATTAGTAGCTGTTTCTCTTATCTCACTTTCAATGTTAGCAACTTTACTTGCTCTTAAATTGTGAGAATAAACCTCTACTTTAATATTTAAATCTTCAACTTCTATAACATGTGGCGAATTAAACCCTTTGCCGTTATTGTTGAAATATTCTGCTTTAATTATATTTTTATTTACTTGTTGACTAATTGTCATAATTTTAACCTCTAATTTGCTGATCTTTCAATATCAAGCATAAAGTAATTTCCCTAAAAAAAACGTAAATCCCTGTATTAATATGATTTATATCTTAATAAATAAAGTATAGATAGTTAACTTAATATGTAAAATTTAGAATATGGCTGAAATTCTATACAGCTATATTCCGGAATCACATTGGACAAGGACAAAAGCAAAGTGGTTTATTGACTTTCATTCCACCAAAGCACTATACTAAAACCACGATGGGTAATTAGCTCAGTTGGTAGAGCACTTGCTTGACGTGCAAGCGGTCGCTGGTTCGAACCCAGTGTTACCCACGTTTTTGTTTATGAAAAGATTTTATATGACAGCAGTGCATAACGGTAAACACTCAGCAGCGCAGTCCAAGCGCTTAATCTATTCCATAATAATAGTTGCGATAACAATGTTTATGGAAATAGTAGGTGGAATAATTTCACATTCGCTTGCTCTATTATCAGATGCAGGGCATATGCTCACTGACCTCTTTGCCTTGGTTTTAAGCTGGTTAGCACATAGGTTTTCAGCTAAGAAATCCGATTTGCAGAGATCATACGGATATCATCGGTTGCAGATAATTGCAGCATTTGTTAATGGTTTAACTCTATTCCTCATTGCAGTAATCATTATAATTGAGTCAATAAAGAGGTTTATTTTTCCAGTCAATGTTGAGTGGAAAGTAATGTTAATAATTGCTACACTCGGTCTTGTCTCTAACATAATAGTCTTTTTTATATTACATAGTAAATGCGAGAGCAATATAAACATAAAAAGTGCTGTACTACACGTTATAGGAGATATTTTAGGTTCTGTAGCTGCTATACTTGCATCTATAATTATCATGCTTACTGGATGGCAAATAGTAGATCCAATCTTATCAGTATTTGTTAGTGTGATAATTCTAAATAGCGGCTATAAAATTCTCAAAAATTCTTGCCATATACTCCTTGAAGGTACGCCTGAGGGTATATCTGCTGAAGAGATAAAAAGTAAGATCACATCAGAATTACCTGAAGTGATAGATGTGCACCACATACATACATGGTCGCTGTCTGATAATTATTTTATAATTACCATGCATGCTAAAATAAAGCAAAATGTGCAGCACACCAATGTTTTATATGAAATAAAAAAAATATTGCTAGATAAGTTCGAGATAGCACACTCTACAGTCGAGATCGAATACGATGAGTGTGCGGATAATAAGATACTTAAACATTGACGTTTTAAATTATTATGCTATTACTAGAGTGTAATGATGTTGAAGGTAAGCTATGATAGGTATTTCTCAAATACAATTTCCTTCAAAGGATTCTAGTAAGCTAAAATTTGTTAGCTACTTTGGAGCTTTTGTCTCGTTAAGCATTATCACTAATCCTGTTAATGTTCTTTTTTCTCTTGGTACTATGTTCTTCAGGTCTGAAATTAAAACTCTTTATATCTACAAAGAAATAAAAACGGCAAAACAGCAAAAAATGAGCAAAAGGGAATATTGGGAAATATTTTTTAAAAACAATACAATCAAGGTAGCAGCCTTCCTCTTGTTTTCTGCTTTCATAACATATCTAACTTTCACTACCACTTTCTTGCTTATTTCGTTACTGGGAACTATACCACTTACAATGCTATTAATTTTATTGCAGAGTGAACTAAGGCCAAAAGATTTTAACCCATTTACGCTGCTTAAAGCTTCTATAAATTTCTTTTTGGAAGGTATAAAAGAGAATTTACGTGGTATGGTTAATAGTTTTGATGTTAAGCTTGAACATTTACTGCCCCATCAATTAAATGATGATATCATTAAAAATATTGATAAATTAAAAGGTAAGTATAGTGAACAAGTACCTGAAGACGTAATCAAAAATGATGAATATATTCAATTCATTGGATATATAAACAATTCATATGAGTTTAGTGATGAGGATAAAGGAAGAGTAATTGCATTTTTAGATGACTTTTGCAAAGATGATCAAAAGCATAGCTCCGGCTTTACAGGTGGGCAGGTTCTGCTTTTAGTTTTAAGGGCTTGCAATGATGGAGACGGAGAAGCCGTTAAGAGTAAAAAGGATGCATTGATTTCTAATTTAATTGATAGCCAAACTTTCTCTAGAAAAGAGCGAATTCCTAACACTTGCTTCACCGGTATTATCTATAGAATGTTAAGCACGCTAGAGGGTATTCATCCTGATCCAGAAATTAGATTTACTCCCCCAAGGGAAATGTTGCTCTCAGAAGCACAAAATAAAGCACGTGAGTTTATGTTAGACAGGTTAAAAAACAAGAAAAACAATAAAGAAATTCTTAAGGCTTGGTATGACGTTCAAAATGGTTATGAAGACGATGAAAGTCAAAAAATAGTTGATGATTTTATTTCAGAAGTAAGTATTCCTTTAATGAGAAAATTATTGAGTATTACTTCTCAATATAGTGAACAAATTGTGCTGACGTTAATGAAAAATATTAGCTCTATAAAGTTAAATAAATTACAATGTTGTGAGCTGGTTCAGCACATGAGAAATAAACTGCAGGAGCATGATTTAGATGACCAAGAAAGTTTACTCGAAAACATCGGAAAAAAAGTATTCTTAGAGCTATTAAATCGAGATCTACTCGAGACAGATTTTTCTCTCAAGGATTCATCTTTGGATGGAGCTAAGAGAATAGCTAATAAGATAATAGAAGAAGTAGCAGAATTTAAATTAAAGGCTGAGAAGACTATTGAAGGTCAGATAATTAGCATGTTAGATGGGTTAAGAATGCTCCCAAGAGAAAAAAGATGTTATAGGGTATATGTAGAACTCAGTAAAAATAACGAAAATGATAAGGAAAAAATAAAGAAAATTTTGCAAGAAAGGTTAAAAGTAACAAAAGCAGCAATGGATGAAATGTTAAAAAAAGGAGCTTCACATAAGCTAGAGTTAGAAATTGAAAGTGTATATGAAGGAAATAAAGATCACGTTACTCAACTTTATGAAAAAATAAGAGAAACAAAAAAGGAATTCATTGAAGATGGTCTTTTAACACCTCAAGAAGTAGAGAATATAACAAAAGCAAAAATCATAGACTTAAACAAAGAGGACAAAATCATACCGTCAAGCAATTTGTCTCGTAGTTTAAGTGTCAATAATTTGGCAGTACATTATCTATAAAATTTATACTCTTTACCTTGCAGAAGATTCACAATATTTCTGTGGTGTTTTAGGAAGACCAGTGCTCCTATAATTAGTAATGTTAAGAACAAATTCCTCTGAAAAAAAAAGGACCATGCTACAGCCGTTGAAGTAGCACTGAGTGAAGCAAGGGAAGAGTATCTAAAGGCAAGAAAGACTATTATCCAAATTATTACGAATACTAAAGTAATATCGATGTTAAATGCTATCAGTATCCCTAGAGTGGTTGCAACGCCCTTTCCTCCACTGAATTTTAGCCAAATAGGAAACATGTGTCCTAAAACTGCTAAAATTGCAGATACATATATATAAAAATCGTTATTATCACAAAATTGTTGTGCTATATAAACGGCAATAAATCCCTTAAAGGAATCCAGAAATAATGCCAAAGCAGCAAGAAATTTATTTCCCGTCCTTGCAACGTTTGTAGCACCAATGTTTCCTGAACCTACTTCTCTTAAGTTTATCCCTTTTATTCTTGTAATGATTAAGCTAAACGGTATTGAACCGAGTATGTAGGACAGTATAAGGACTACATGCTTTTCCATTATACCAAGAACCTAATTAATTTTATTATTCCTCAGCCTTTTTAGGTAGCACTGAACTTCATCGTTAATCTGATTACTAAACAGTATAAGCGCTGTCATGTTGATGAGAGCTAAACAAGAGAATAAAGTTCCACCGATATTGGCAATAGCCATTATATCTTTAGAAAGACCAGAGAAAAAAGCCACAATTATTACCGCTATGCGGTATATCACTATACTTTTTGCACCGAATAAATATAGCCACCCCATTTCACAACAATATACAAACGAAATTACTGAAGAAAATGCAAACAAAGGAGCAGCTACTGTTAGAAGGATAGGAAACCATGGAGAAACTGTCTCAAATGCTTTGTGAGTAATTAATATTCCCTCACCAACACCTGTTTGGTATGCACCTGTTATTACTATTGTTATTCCTGTTAAACAGCAAATTAACATTGTGTCAAAGCATGGTTCTATCATAGCGACTAGTCCAGTTCTTACTGGTTCTTCATCTTTAGTTGTTGCATGAGTAATTGAAGCAGAACCAACACCTGCTTCGCTGGCAAAGATTGCCCTTTGAATTCCAGCAACAAATGCTCCTACCATCCCTCCGCCAACAGCATTGAAATCTATCATAGTGGAAAATAATATTTTCAACGTATAACCAAGGTTATGAATATTAAATGCAATAATAATAATACAACTAAAGATATATATAAGTGACATAATAGGCACTAGTGCAGAAGATACTCTAGCTATCCTTTTAATTCCGCCAATAATCACTAGAGCAAGCAGCGCAGAAATTATGGAAGAAAGAAACCAAGAGTGACCATCTACCCAACTTGAATAGCCAGATAATATTGAAACCATTTGGTTGGTTTGAAACGCTACACTTCCACCAAGACCTGATAATACAAAGAATACTGCATACATGGCAGCCAGGACAATACCAAGTTTTTTAAATCCAAATTCCTCCAGACCATTCCTTATATACTGAAAGGGACCACTAAACAATTGGTCCTGATCTTCTGTTCTATGTCTAAACGCCAACGTTACCTCAGCAAATTTTGCTGACATACCAAAAAAACCTGTAATCATCATCCAAGGCACCGCTCCTGGTCCACCCATTGAAACTGCAATTGCGACTCCAGCAACAGTTCCAAGGCCTACTGTGCTTGAAAGTGCAGTCATAAATGCCTGAAAATGCGTAATATGACCATCATGGTGATTCGTGTCATATTTTCCACATAAAATAGCAAACGCATGCTTAAACATTCTTATGTTGAGAAATCCAAAACGTAATGTTAGAAACACATAACCAAAAACTAGTAGAAGGATTATAAATGGCACGTAAAGGATCTTGAAAAACAGTACTTCATTCATGAAGTTATTTATTCCATTCAACACAGCGTCATAACTTTCGTAAAAACCTGAAGCAGCGTACACATCATTAAACAATAGGCAAAATAACACCATACAAAGCAATCTATAAATCATGTTAATACCCTTTAGAATTGTAATAAGAATCTATTGTATTCAAAACTTCCCTTCTTAGTAGATATATTGCAACAGCATTTGGAATCATAAGGCACATAAACAAACTGTCACCTAGATAAGATATAAATTCTATATTCTTTGACATACAGCTGATATACACTGAAACCACTATAAGAATTTGGAACGGTATCAGTATTTTTTTACTACCAAATAAATACAGCAAAGCAACTTCACAGTAGTAACAATAAGCTATTATTGTGGAAAATGCAAAGGAAAACATCATTAGCGGAAAAACTAACTTGCTGAACAAGGGCAAAGCTGTTGAAAATATCGAACTAATTAGTGTAATATCACCCACGTTATCAGTGCTATGCATACCAGTGATAATTATCACAATACCAGTCAAAAATGAGATTAATATTGTGTCTATAAGTGGTGCAATCATTGCAACGCACCCAACTTTAATTGGATCTTCTTCTTTTACAGCTGAATGTGCTATAGCTGCTGTTCCGGTACCTGCTTCGTTAGCAAACACTGATCTTCTCACTCCGGCTATTAATCCGCTCAATACTCCGCTTCCTATAGCTGATTTATTGAAGATATCTTGGAATATTATGGATAGAGCATTCAGCAAATTACTTCCGTTTACATAAATTAAATATATACACATACCCACATATAGCACTATCATAATTGGTGTTAAGCTCGTTGAAACGAAAGCAATGCGCTTTATTCCTCCCAATATTACAATAAAGACAAGCAGGGATATAATAATGGATGCGTTGTATTCTAGGAGGTTATTTGATAGTGCTGCTATTTGATTTGCTTGAAATGGTATACCGCCCAAAATCATTGCAATAAGTAGCATAATCGCATAAGTGAAGGCAAGAAATCTACCAGTTTTTGCAAATCCAATTTTTGCAAGCCCGTACTTCATGTAATAAAAAGCCCCGCCAGTTGTATTTTCAGAGCGATAAGTAAATGCAAGCACCACCTCGGCAAACTTTATCGACATACCAAGTATTCCGGTAATTACCATCCAAAAAACTGCACTTGGGCCCCCTATTGTGATAGCTATTGCAACTCCTGATATTGTTCCAAGACCAACTGTTCCTGAAATTACTGTTGCAAACGCTTGAATATGAGTGATTATGCCATTGTTGCTGTTATTACACTTTAGATTGAATAGCGTCTGTATTCCATATTTAAGTAACCTAAAGTTAATGAATTTGAACTGGGCAGTACAAAAGATTCCAGTTGCAATTACCCAAATAATTATAAATGGAATGTTGAATATCTTTATATACAGAAATGAATTTAATAGTTCACTTATCTTCAAAATCATGCAGTTTTCTATTTTTTGTTAGCTAACGAGTTTTATATGTAAAATATATGTAAAACCCGATGCTTATTGGAATAGTAAGTGTATACACTATACCTAAAATTGGTAGAGTCATCCAGGGCTTACTGATGAAAAATACAATAAGTACTCCAAAAAATGACACAAATATATAGGATAGGCTTTTGGGAATATAAATATATTTTGCAGAGAAAGTTGGAATGTGACTTATCGAAAAAAATGAAATGGCCAGAAAGTAACAAGCTACGTTTCTTGTGTTAAAAAATCGCTCTATGAGAAGTAAGTATTCACTCTCATGAGATTGAAAGGTAATAATTATTGGTAACAAAGAAAGTAAAGCACACACTGGAGCTGGAACACCAGAAAAGAAAAATTTTTCCCAGTATGGTTGTTCTGAGTGTAGCGAAACATTAAATCTTGCAAGTCTTATTGATATGCAGATTACGTATATCATTACTAAAATCCAACCTATGACTTTGATTTCGTTTAGCTTCCAAAAATACAAAAGAAATGCAGGCGCTGCACCAAAATTTAGAAAATCTGCAAAAGAATCAAGTTGGGCTCCAAAATCGCTAGTTGATTTTAGAATTCTAGCTATTCTGCCATCCATTCCATCTATTATTGCTGCAATGATGATAAAAATTACTGAGAATTCCCATTGTTCATTAAATGTAAATTTAAGTGAAGTGAGACCAGAACATAAACCCAATAAAGTTATAAAGTTTGGGAATAATTTAGTAATAGGTAAGAATCTACTGTTACTTCCATCGTTATTCATATAACGTCAAAAGTAAGCTTCTCTTGAACGTTTTCCTTATTTAAGTTTGCTATAATTGTTTCACCACCAATAACAGTTTGCCCTTCTGAAACTCTGACTTCTGTATCAGCAGGAACATAGATATTCACTCTACTGCCAAACCTTATAATTCCAAACCTTTCACCTGCTTTTACGTTCTGGGATATTCCTAAATTACAAACGATACGACGTGCAATTAATCCAGCTATTTGCTCCACAATAATTTCTTTCCCCTTTTCGTATTCAATTACAATAACCTGCTTTTCATTTTCATTACTAGACCTATTGCTCATTGCGGATACAAACTTGCCTTTTTTATAACTCATTTCCTTTATCGTACCAGATATTGGTATACGGTTCACATGGACGTTCAAAACACTTAAAAATATGCTAACAAGCGTAAACTTCTTCTCCTCTCCGTTTTCTGCTGATAAAGGATAATTAACTTCTTCAATTTTTGAAATCACACCATCAGCAGGACTTAATATAAGATTCTTATTGTTTGGCACAGCTCTTGCTGGATCACGAAAGAAATAAGTACACAATAATGTCGGAAACAAGCACGTAACGCCAAACCCCCAAGATATAGAGAATGCTATACACGTTACTATAAAGGAAACTACTATAAATGAATAACCTTCCCTGTTTATATTAGGTAAACCAAAACACATAATCTTATTAACAATAACCTATTGTTAACAATTTATCATTTATAATTTCTCATGAAAAGCTTTTTTTAACTGCTTCAGCAAAGTCTTTTTGATACAAGGTAACATTACAGATTGTTATATTAGCACATAGAATTACCGTCATACTGTAACAACCCGTCCAACACAAAATCTAATGCCTAAGTTTAGATCAGAAAACTGATTCTTCTAAAAGTTGCTCACTATCCTCGTCTATTATGATAGAATTATCATGATTTCTGAGTAAATCTCTGATTTTCGTTTCTATTTCATTTGCGACTTCTTTGTTTGTTTTTAGGTAAGTTTTTACATTCTCTCTTCCTTGCCCAAGACGTGTGTTGTTATATGAATAGTAAGCGCCTGCTTTTTCAAGCACACCAAGCTTTGCTCCCATATCTATTATTTCTCCGAGTTTTGATATACCTTCATTGTACATTATATCAAATTTCGCTTCTCTAAATGGAGGAGCAACTTTATTTTTTACAACTTTAACTCTTGTTTCATTACCTGTAATATTTTCTTTGTCTTTTATTACACCAACTTTTCTTATATCAAGCCTTACAGAAGTATAGAATTTTAATGCATTTCCACCCGTGGTAGTTTCAGGATTTCCATACACTACTCCTATTTTCATACGAATTTGATTAATAAATATCAATATACAGTTCGCTTTTGAAACGGCAGAGGTTAGTTTCCGTAGCCCATGACTTAGAAGCCTTGCTTGCAGCCCCATATGTTGATCACCCATATCACCTTCAATTTCAGCTCTTGGAGTTAATGCTGCGACAGAGTCAATAACTATCACATCAACCGCACCAGAACACACTAAATACTCAACAATATGCAACGCCTGCTCTCCAGTGTCTGGTTGTGAAATCACTAAATCATCAGTGCTTACCCCAAGTTTACGAGCATATAAGACATCCAATGCATGTTCTGCATCGATAAATGCGCATGATCCTCCTTTTTTTTGTGCTTCAGCAATCACGTGCAAGGCAAGAGTGGTTTTACCAGAACTCTCGGGGCCAAATATTTCAATTATACGCCCTTTTGGCAGACCTCCAACACCTAGAGCCGAATCAAGCGCAATTGATCCTGTGGATATTGTGTCTATTTTTTCTACAGGGTTTTGCTTCAACTTCATTATTGCACCTTTACCGAATGCTTTTTCAATCTGGCTTATTGCGTTATCTAGCGCTTTTTGTTTATCACTATTTCTTTCTTCTGGGTTACTTGCCATAGATCATTTATTAATTTATATAATTCTCTATGATAATCAAACGCGAATAACCTGCCAAGGTTTTTCTAGTATTTATGTATTATTTCAATGAAAAATATTAACGTTTTCATAAAGCAGATATTTGTTTGCCTTCGTTAGTAACACACTATACTTTAGTGTACGAACGTTGCAATTTGCAGCATAGCAGGTGGTGTCATCCAAGTAGCCAACACTGAAATGACTAAATTCGAAATGGCTACATGAATTTATTGTAAATTACTACCGTATAAGGTGCGATGCAACAAAGCCATTCCAGTGTCAGCTACTTGAATGACACCTCTTAGATGGGTCAGCTACTCAGATCTGCCATGAAAACTGCAACCCTAAATGTTGGAGCACTGTCGTACACTAAGCGCTGTAATGACAATTTTAGTCGCTTCATACACTTATCATGCTAGTCATAACAGAAATAATTTTTACCAAAGATATTTATGAAATAATTGACATAGTTTGGAAATATGTATATTATAGAACATTAATAGTTAGTTAATTTGTAGGTGTAATGTGGCTAGAAATGTTTTGAATGAAAATGAGTACCACGCTTTAAAGCAGTTGTTTTTAACATTTAATATTCAAAAGGAGGATGTGGTAAATTCTGACATTAAGAATATTAAGAAAAAGCTTAGTCAACAATACCGTAAATTATCGTTAAAATATCACTCAGATAAAAACCCAAACAATAAAGAAGCGGAGGAGAAATTTAAGGTTATTGCATTAAATAAGCCATTTTTTGAAGAATTTATAATAGAGCCATTGGAGAAAGGTCTCAATAAAAGAAATAATTTAATAAAAGAATTACGCGGTAAGTTGTGGAGTCGCAGTTATGAAGAATTGCAAAAATACTTAGATGATAAGTGCAGAAATAAACTCTATAATAAGCAGCAGTCAATTAACAATAATGTAACTGCTTATGTAAAATATTCTTCTTATTCAAATCTCTTAGGAGTTCTTTTAGTATCCTTCACATCAATTGCATTTTTAATAATTAATGGTATCAACTATGTTTTTTAAAAATTTTTTTATTTGTGTAATTTTGCAAATTATATGGGCAATAAAAACCCGTTTGTCATAGAAATAGAATTTTATATCAAACAGCTACCACAGCAATTTCTGCTTAAGCTAATGAATATGTGCTTTAAGTCTGTGTGGACGCACATATTCATTAGCCAATTTCAGTTACCGTTGTGAAGATTTTTAAGTATGCAAATTAATTGCTTCTTTAAGTCTTGTATTAGCAATTACTATAATTTTACGCATTAGGGCTGTTATAGCCACCATACGCGTCAAGTTAAGGAAATAAAGGTATGAAAGAGATAGAATAATAAGGTATAAGTTCTCCCAGATATACTTTTAGTGAGAGAACCAATGAATAAAATAACTTGCTTATCAAAAAAGCTCAAAGAATTTTTTAATGAAAAAGCAGAGAAAATCTCAATTACAACAAGGTTTATAAAAAGAAAGAGAAAGCTAAAAGGTTCATCATTCGTAAAAGCCATGGTCTTGGGTAATATAGGAGTTGATAATTGTAGCGTAGAAACAATGTGTCAATTACTAAACGAGGACTCGATAGATATAACAAAACAAGGTTTGGATTTTAGATTTACTGAAGAAGCAGTGGAATTTATGAAAAGGATGTATAATGAATCTGTGATTCTCTTTAAAAATATCTTGCAAGTTGATTGCAAAATCTTACAGCAATTTAATAGTGTTAAATTATTGGACAGTAGCTATATTACTCTACCTAACAGTATGGAAGAGATGTATAAAGGTTATGGTACTAGCTACAGTGGCTATGAAAGCAATACTAAGTCTGGAATAAAGTTACAATTAGTTTTCGACTACATGAATCAGATAATAGACCAACTTAATTTAACGGAGGGGGTAAGATCAGACCAGGGATATAGGAAACATTTAAGTAATATATTAAGCAATGATTTGCTAATATCTGATCTCGGTTATTTTGTGCCAAGTTCTTTTAAACAAATCAATGAAATAGGAGCTTATTTCATAAGTCGTTATAAATCCGATACCAACATATATGATGTAGAAACAAATCAAAAAATGGAGTTATTAGAATGTTTAGAGGATAAGTTATTTTTAGAAAACGAGGTATTGTTAGGAAAAGAAGCAAAAATTAGAGTAAGAATTATATGTCAGAAACTAACTGAAGAACAGTCTATGGCCAGAAGAAGGAAAGCTAATAGATTAGCAAGATCGCAGGGATATACATCCTCTAAAAGAAATCAAAAATTGTTGAACTGGTCAATATTTATAACTAATGTTCCAGAAAATAAAATTAGTGCTGAGCAAGTATTAACGATTTACAGAGTAAGGTGGCAAATTGAGTTATTATTTAAATTGTATAAAAGCCATATCAGGCTTGATAAGCTAAAAGGAAAGCCATGCAGAGTATTATGTGAACTATATGCTAAATTGTGCGCAATTCTTATATTTCACGGCATAGTTGGTTGCACAGAAGTGAAAAAGAATACAGAACTTAGCTTAACAAAGGCATTTATAGCTCTTTTTACAATAATCCGAACAGATCATAATATGCTACTGCTCTACCATAGGCATAAGCACATATCTTATCCTATTCGGACTATTGCGAGAAGTGCTATATTGAGCTAAAAAGGCGGGTTAGAGAGTTATTTTTAGTATTAACCAAAATTAATAGTTTAAAAGCATTTCTTAAAAAACTCACTATAACTTGGTCGCGATTTTCATTAAAAGACAAACGTAGAAGGGCTAGAGTATCCACTTTAACCTCTCTAAATTTGCTCACAATCTCTTAACTTGACGCGTATGGTAGCTAGTACCATAACCTTTATACATCTCTTCCATACTGTTAGGTAGAGTAATATAGCTACTGTCCAATAATTTAACACTATTAAATTGCTGTAAGATTTTGCAATCAACTTGCAAGATATTTTTAAAGAGAATCACAGATTCATTATACATCCTTTTCATAAATTCCACTGCTTCTTCAGTAAATCTAAAATCCAAACCTTGTTTTGTTATATCTATCGAGTCCTCGTTTAGTAATTGACACATTGTTTCTACGCTACAATTATCAACTCCTATATTACCCAAGACCATGGCTTTTACGAATGATGAACCTTTTAGCTTTCTCTTTCTTTTTATAAACCTTGTTGTAATTGAGATTTTCTCTGCTTTTTCATTAAAAAATTCTTTGAGCTTTTTTGATAAGCAAGTTATTTTATTCATTGGTTCTCTCACTAAAAGTATATCTGGGAGAACTTATACCTTATTATTCTATCTCTTTCATACCTTTATTTCCTTAACTTGACGCGTATGGTTTTGCCTCCAGGCTTTCGTGTAGGAAAAGCAACTACAGATGGAAACTGTTTTTTTGATTCGTTTAAGCAAGGACTAGGACAATTAGGAATGAGCGCTGCTGTTGAGGAACTGCGAGAATATTGTAAAGAGTTTGCACAAAATAACCCACCAGAATGGTTCATAAATGCTATTGCTAACAGTTATGACAATAATGGTGTAGTGCGTAGGAAAACTCCAGATTCTTATGCAAAAAATATTCTAAATAACAATAGATGGGGTGATTCCGAAGTTGAAGGTAGAATACTTTGTGGAAAGTATGGTGTAAAACTGTATGTTATGGAAAGACATGTTGTGGATGGAAAAGAGGTATGGACAAATCAGATCATAAATAGTGAAGAAGGTTCTAAGAATGTGGACAACATAGATTATAATGAGGAAAATACTATACACATAATAAATAGAGGCCATGGTCATTTTATTCCAATATTGAGAAAACAAAACGACAGAGGAAGTGGTGAGCCTCTTAATGATCTTGAAAAAAAGATCGAAGGTTACCTTGGCGAATCTTCGCATTTTGTTGATATATTTGGGAACGTTGAAGTAATTTATTTAGGTCGTTACAATAATCAAGACTGCGTTGAAGAAAGAAATTTGAAGTTTGCTGTTTTAACTAATAAAAGAGACTCAGAAGGTCAACAAATTGTAAGGTGCTATACTATTTCTTATAGAATAAACAGTCCTGACTCAAGATTCAGTGAAGAAGAGATGGAATTGGTAAGAAACAAACTACCTGATAGCGATACTGAAGGGAAAAAACGAGCATTTGTGTTTCAAGAGTATAAAATGTTCACAGGAAAAGAAAGGAAGGGGAATGATAGAGAATTAGTCTGTAAATCATTTTCTGAAAAGCAAGAATTTACTAGAGAGTTGAAATGTCCATATAATGAATTTGTAGCATCAATCAGGGGCTTTGGTTCACGTAGTCTTTTTTCTCCTGTACGTGCTTCTACACCAATTGCCCGAAGAAATATACCTAAAGGACATGATAAGGCTTACGCGTATAAGTTTTTAGAAAATCTTCTTAGAATAGAGATGAGTCCTGATGTGCTAGTAGATATTATAGTTGATAGTAAAGATGATACTAAAATCGCTGTAGTAGGACGTCCAAAGGTATTGGGAAGTTCTACAAAACAAATGCGTCATGTTATATCATATTCTTCGGTAAAGAGTGCTATTGAAAGTGTAATAAAAGCAGAAGGTGACTACGAGTTATATGTGAAAAACATGGTAGAACAAGTTATGACTCCACTAGTAATGAGCAGAGAAGGTTTGTGTTTGACAGAAGAACAGTATAATAATCTTAAAGAGAAAGAGGTTATTTCTTCTGGTAAATATGATGAATTTAAACTCACGACTGAAACTAAAAAAGGACAACGTAAAAAATATCACTTAATATACGATAAAGAGATTATAGAAGCCATTAATAGCAAAAAAATTTTTACAGAAGAAAAAATAAAAAAAGCTCGCTCTGATTTTAATGCAAGACTTAGAAAATACATAAGCCATGGAATTGATTATCTAACTGATGGATTAGCTGCAGAAGATATAAACACTGTTACAATAATGTGTGAGGGAGTTGCCAGAATAATATTAACTATGTTTAATCAAGACATACATGCTGCTTTTCCTGAAGAAGGTAATACTCTATCAGAAGAAATTCGTTTATATGAGAGCCAAAACGATGCAAAAGAAACTAAAGCAAAGGTGTTTAGTGTATTGCTACATGACGAAATCACTCAAGAGATAGTCGGAGATTATAATCTTCGTATTAGAATTGTGAATAATGAAGGATATATAGTAAAGAGAACAGCATGTGCGTTGAGTGTTTTAAATTCTTTACTAAAAACTACTTCATATAATATCAATGAAAAAGAAAGTAAGAAATATTTGGATGATTATAATGAAAAGTGTAATTCTACTATTAGAACACATAGTCAAGATTTAGGTAATTATAATGGGAAGATTAATAAAAATAATCTAAATGATGTTCTTTATAATCATGTAGCAAAACATTTGTATGAAGTATTTGATTTTAAACCGTTGGAAAAAAGAGTATTAGCGCCAAGAAGAGAGGCAGGGGATGCTATCAAAGTATATCCTTCTGCTGGTGGTATAAGAGAAGCAGAATATTTAGTACAAGAAGGAGATGAATATAGAAGGTTAAAAATAAATGAAGCAAAAGGTTATAATGATAAAGCAATATTTCGTTCAGGAATGGCTAATAAATTAATAGGAAAAATACTATCTAGTAAAATTGTTTCTCATGTTATTATTCATCTAGTGCCATACAGGTACTTGAAGGATGGTTTTATGGAAAGTGCAGTGGAAGAAGGATTAGGAAATGGAATGCAAAAGATACTAAAGTCTTTTATAGATTTAGTACAGCAAGACTATATTAATGCGCCATTTCACGAAAGAATTGGAGAAGTACTAAATGATGATTGGGTAAATCGAACACTTGAAAAATATCAAGAACAAAATCAGTCTTTTTCTGAAGCAAGCAGTATCATTATAGAGGAAAGTGATACTAAAAGACCGCCAGAAGAAGGTGGTATCGATGAGACTCATATTGAAAAACTACCAAGAGAAGGCGGTGTCAGTGATATTGAACAACGCTTAAAAGGAAAAGGTATTAAGGAAAATATATATAAAGGAGGTTATATGAAAAAACGTAAAAGTAATTTACAGGTGGCATTTGAAGGAGCACACTCAGATTTCTTATGTGATGCAGTGAATAATAATAACCCTGACTTGATTACACAATGGGTGGAAAATAACCTAATGAAAGGTGACGACCAAATAAGAGGTGGTAAAACATCAAGAACTGCTTTTTATGAGGCAGAAAAATCACTAATTAGGAAGTATATTCGTGAGGGTAAGTTTGGTAGTATTGTCACTCTTCTTGATGCGGTTCATAATGAGAAGTTCAAAAATGAGGATAGCTATAAAGAATTAAAAATAAAAGAATGTGAAGTACTGACAGGTGCAATAGTAATGGCAAGAGGGTCTTTGGAAAGAGATGACACTATGCACAAGAATCTGAATGATTTGTTAAAAGATAAACAAGAGAAATTAAAAAAAATGGAAGATATAGATCTTGAAAAAGATGGAGTATCTACTAAAATAACAGAAGCCCTTAACATAGTTCAGGTTAATTCTGCAGGTAGTTCTAAGGGTAAGTAGTAAATTTCAATGTTTTATTAAGGTTTTACAAGTGTGTGGTAGGGAATACTATATTAATTTCGTTTTCCTACCATGTCACTGGTAGTAGGTTTATAAATTCTATATAGTTTTGCGGCGTTTTTATGTTGAGTGATCATGCAGTACCAGACTGATACTACTCCAATAAATAACGATCTCTTAACTATAAAAAACCTCAAATTGTTCGTTCCATATGTGTGATTATGTTTCATTAAAAATGCCTTCCTTGATTTTTGGATGTCAGATAATTTAAACGTAAGATACGCTGTATATGTCAAATATTTATTGTAGAACATAGTGGCCTTAGTCAGAAAAAGTTGTAGAGGAGTTTGGAATATTTCTATACAAGTATTAATAAAAAGAATTGCATTCTATACATTTGCAAGTGGAGTAATAATGATTTATTAATGTATTTTACTAAGAACTTAAATAAAACAGCCATTTCCAGCGCTCAAAACCAAGGGCCGTGAGAAGAGTTTGTTTTGGGATGTGTTGGTCTACCATGTGTACCGTACGAACTTTTTTATACGGTAATTTTATTATACGCTAAAACTAACCACATTAGCCCATTTCACCCACATCTACATACGAACTATTTTGCCTAACTTTATTGCAAAGATTTCAAACTTCTATTTTTATAACCTTATTTTTAAGCTGCTTGTTCTCACAAAGATACGCCCTTTTTTGAAGGAGTAAACAATTGAATTTTTTATAACACTAACTAGCATGGTACTTTCACTAAAATATGTTTTGAAAAAGTTAGTTGACCTGTAAATAGTTCTCTACTAATATTGGCATGTATTTGTTTATTCTGCTGAAGTTGCTCTATACAGGTTTGCTGTAAAAACTTCAGCAGTTTCCGTACTCCTTTAAAGCATCATATTCCTATATATTCAATATAGCTGGTGTTCTCAATTTTGTTGATCTATAGTAAAATTGGCTAAAACTTCCAGTAATAAACAACTTTTAACCTAGCAGTACTCACCATAAAAACTTAACAAAAATATGAGTAGTAAAAAGATTATGTTGAAATTAGCTTGACACATACTACACATTCTATATAATATATTCTATATCTAGGGCTAGGAGGTAATATGGGTATAGGGTCAGTAAAATATATTTCAGAACCTATCAGTGAACAAAGTAAACACACTGATGAGCAAAAACTGAAGTGTGACCTAAGCGCTGGACAAGAGTGTTCAGAAATAGGTAGCCCAAAAACAGAAGCAACTGAATTACCAGTAGATAGTTATTATGAATTCATTAAGCGAGATTTATTTTGGGCTGATAGAAGTTTGATAGATGATAAAAAATACTTAGAGGATTTAATAGATGAGTGGCTTATTCATGCACCTCACTTAAAACTGGAAGAGAGTCAAAAAGAGTTAAATCAAAAATTACTCAATAGTATTATAAAAGATTTTAATATGGGAAATTATGACTCATTTTCAAATCTTAAGCAATTTTTAGAAAGTAACGAGAAAAATAAAGACCTGAAGTACGTTCTTAATCTAAAAAGAGGGCATCTAGGAACAACAGTATTGAATGTGTTTGTCGCACACGATGAAGCCATTCATCCTCTTCTCAAAGCTGGTGCTGATCTAAATATGCAGGATAATAAAGGTAAAACACTTTTGCATGATACTGCTATTTATTCCAGTGAGTATGAAGGTCTAAAGTATCTCTTAGATGCAAAAACTGATCCAAATATACAAGATAAAAAAGGTAATACACCTTTACACTATTATGCTGCTAATTGTAATGATTATAGCAGAAAGGTTATGGATTTACTCATAAGCAAAGGAGCTGATTTAAACATAAAAAATAACAATGGAAAAACCCCACTGCAAATTGCAATTGATAGCAACAATATTATAGAGTGTTTTTTAACTGACAACCAAAAAAAGTTAAGAGACCAACTACGTAAAATGGTTAAAGCTACAGATTCTGATGAAGATTGGGATAATCCTTATGGTCCAGGTGTTGAAGATCTGAAAAAATTTTTAGATAAACATAAAAATAACCAAGATTTAAAGATAGTTTTAAATGTTAAGGGTGATAGTTCAATTTGGCCGTTTTGTCAATTTCCTGATGTAAAAGCTTTACTCTTAAAAGCAGGAGCAACTGACTTTGTAGGTAATAAGCAAGATAATTGTGAAAAATGTGATAGTCTCTTGTCAGAGATGTATCAAACAAATCAACTTGCTAAGCTAAATAAGTTTTTGAGTAAGGTAGTAAAAGCTAAAAGCATGATTGAACTACAGGAAGTTGTAAATGAGATTATAGCTTCTGGAATGAGATTAAATTTTGCTAAAGACAAAGATTATTACTTTGCAGATCACGTACTAGAAAAAATTGCTAAGTTAGAAGGAAGCTATGGAATTGCCAGTGATATAGTATGTGCATTAATATCGAGAGGAGCAAAGTTAAAAAACTCAGATAGTTTAAAAGTCATTGATACAATAGAACGAGAGTTTAAAGATCATAAAGCTAATGTAATCAAGGCTCATGTAGAGTACATTAATTATGCTGAAGAATTTTTTAGAGTTGCAAGGGATGCTACCAGTGGTCAACTGTGTGATGGAAAAATCGATAACAGTGTATCTTACTTAGAATACTCAGAGGATAGTATAATAGATGTTGCAAAAATCACAGATAGAACAAGGAATTTAGGAATACCTCAAGGAGAAAAAGGATATGGAAGGAGTGTAATAAAAATTGGCAAAAGTGAGGTGGAAATTATAACCCAAGATGGCATAAGGAATTACACAGATCTTACAGAAGGCAGCGATATAGTATTAACTTTCTATACCAGTTTGGGAAATATAGACGTTAGACTGTATCCTGACGTACAAGATAAAAGCAAAATTATAGTAGAAGTGAGTAATAGAGAGGAAGTATTGGAAAAATTCAAAGGTCATGAAGAAGAATTAGGCGAGGATTGTGCACTTGGTGATTATTGTGTCTACTGTGCTATTGAACAGGGATATTTTGAAAGGTCTGGAAAATTAATGCATCCTGAAGTAATAAGCGAGTCTAACAACAAATGGACAGAACGTGAAGAGTTAAGAAGGGATTCTATGGAGGAAATTGCTAGAAGGCATAAGTTATTACAAGATTTACGCAATATTGAGTCTAATATTGTAAAAAAGGAGAAGAATTTTGACGTAAAAACTTACCTGATAGATATCTTTAAAATTTTATCTAGGTTCTATGAAGAAAAAGGGGATATTTCTAAAACAGACTTAGCTAAAGCAGCAGAAAAGGAAAGTAAAAAATTGGGGTTAGAAGGTAAATACAACTGGAGTAAGATTTTTGGTTTAGAGGAAGAAATTATTGAAAAGGCAGAAAAACAAGGTGATAAAGAGCAAAAATCAAACATACCTGATGATTTCTATTTAGGGCACGCAATCAATAATGGAAGCTGTTTTTTTGATTCATTCAGGCAAAGTCTGGAACAACAGAAGGGAATCAAAGTTACTGTAGAGCAGTTAAGGAATGAGTGTAAGAGATTTGCGCAAGACAATCCTCCAGAGTGGTTTATAAGTAAAATTGGCAATGACTTTGATGAGGTTGAAGGTGAGTTCGTAAATCGTGGAATTACGTGTAACCAATATATCAATAGCATTGGAAAGAATGAATTTTGGGGACGTTCCGATATCGAGGGCAGAATACTTTGTGATAAGTATGGTGTGAAATTGCATGTTGCAGAAAGTAACCCATTGCACACTATTGATAAGCAACAAGATCCGTTCTTGCATCAGTTAATAGATAGCTCAGGATCAAAAGCAGGTAAGATAGATTATAGTCACAATAGTGTCTTACATATGGTAAATGGAGGCCATGATCATTTTCAACCCCTACTTTATAGAAATAAGGCCTTGGCAAAACAAACGCAAGAACAAAAAGATTCCTTATGCTATTCAAGCTTGCCAAGCTGTAGTATGGATGAGTTAAAGATAGAAAAAGCATCTCATCAACAGAAGGCACTGCTTGTAAGTAGACCATAGCTTTGTATATGATTTGTTACACAGCAATGATGGGAGAAGTTTATTTAGTAAGTTGAAAAAGAAACTATTTTATTTAAAAAGTTTACTTAATGTTTATGGATTTTCAAGTACACTCTCAGATTCAAAAGGGGCTATAGATTGCTCGACATGTACTATTTCCTGGAGTTGTGTGCTGAAGTTTAGAGTATTGCCTTTTTTGATGTTTAAAGAATTTTCCTCTAAATCTACTATTAAAATATGCAGCTAAAATTGGATACATCTTCTACCATTGTTGCACCTAATATGCTAAAATCTTCATCACTTATATTGATTTTCTACATAATTGATTTTGTAACATTTATTTGCTCTTCTATATCAATTTCAACATCTTTTTGTGTGGCCCTTTGTAGTAGCTCCTTTTGCAATAACCTCTTTTAATTTTCTGGCACATACTTTTTTCGATGTTTTTTCATATTGTTGTTTTTATAAACGTTACGACGCTGAGCCGTAAAATTTCTCCCTTTGCTCACTCCACAGCATCGGTATTTCTCTCAAATCAACTAATTTCAAATCTCTTGGCTGTCTCCCATTTACTATGTCTTCTTTAATCTTTGGTGCTAAATAGTTCAACCTCAAAATTTGCTGTATACGTCTTGTACCTATATTAATTTTGGCACTCAGCTCTTTCACACTTTCGTATTTTCCTTCCTCCAGTTGCCGTTTCCACAGGTAGGCTCTTACCACTGCTTTCAGTAGCGCATTATTTGTTTTTCCTTCTGGTTCTACTACTGTGCATTTGTTCCCTTTCTTTTTTATTGGTATAAATTTTTCCTCTGATTCAGAATGCACCTCTATTCCATCTTCTCTCACAAATACTGCTTTTATTAACTTTTTCACTACTTCTTTTTGCTTTCCAAAACTTAAATTTTTCCACTCTTCCGCTTTTTCTTCCCATTTTTCATATAAATCTTCTGCTCTCTTCATTACTTCTTTTTCTACTTCTCCTGCTATTACATTTCGGCTTCCTGATTCACAACCCTTTCCCCTTAAATGATTGTTGCATACGTAATATCGATATCTCTTATTCTCTTTTTTTGAGTATGTCAGCGTCATATTTACATCACAGCTCTTACATTTAATTATTCCCTTTAGTAGCGCTTCCTCATATTTTACTCCTCGATACGGTTGATTACTTATCAATTCTTGTGCTTTTTTCCACTTTTCCTCTTCTATTATTGCTTCATGCTTTCCCTCATACTGTTTGTCATAATGTCTTATCTTTCCCACATATATTGGATTTGTTATTATTCTTCTCACCGTCGCTTTTTTAAAGATATCTGATTTCGTATGGTACCCTTGGCTATTTATAGCACTTCTCGCAATAGTCCGAATAGGATAAGATATGTGCTTATGGCTATGGTAGAGCAGTAGCATATTATGATCTGTTCGGATTATTGTAAAAAGAGCTATAATACGTTTATGTAACTTATCACGAATGCCAGAGAAAATAGAAGAATTTATAGAGCAAGGCGTAAGTATTGAGCAAGCCAGGGAAGTTTTAATGGAATTACTTGCAGAGAGAACGAAAAAGACAGAGATACTGAGTGCAATACCGCAGAATTCAGGAGAAGAGTTGATGATGGAGGTAGCAAGGACTAGAGCGCAATCAAGTATTTAAGTTTTTTTATAACCGCCGCGTACAACAATTACAAACATGGCGGTAAAACTAAAGGGGAAAATAAATGAGGAAATTTTATGAGTTGTATAATCGAACAAAATAATCTAGGTGACTTATTAAAGTATGAGGCATCAAGTCTATATTCAAGAGACCAAATAACGGTAGTAAAGGGTCAAAATCTGAAGCTAGGGACAGTTGTTGGTAGTGATAAAGACAACATGATTAAGATAATAAATCCAACAGCCACAGATGGTACACAAACAGCAATAGGTGCAATAGTATAGCTCTTTCCATAAAAGTCCGGATGTGATAGGATAAGGGTAGATGATGATAAGGAGGTTGAATGCCAGCAGCATATAGTTATGATTTAAGAAAAAAAGCAATGGAAGCGCTAGACGAAGGAGAAAGCAGAGAAACAGTGGCAGCAAGATTTAAGATTGGAAGAACTACTTTATGGGAGTGGCAGCAAAGAAGAAAAGAAACAGGAGACTTTCAATCAAAAAAACTTGGAAATGGGGGTTACAATCACAAAATTACCGACTGGGATACCTTTGCCAAATTTGCCAGAGAACACGGAGGAAAGACTCTATCGGAAATGGCTAAACTTTGGAACAACGTTAGTATCCAAACGATCTATCGAGCCCTTAAAAAAATTGGATTTACGCGCAAAAAAAGACATATGGATACAAGGAAAGAAACGAAGAAAAACGTGCTGAATTTTTGAAAATTATAGCGACAAAAGAACCTAAAAACTTAGTGTATATAGATGAGTCTGGCATTGATAACACCGAAGACTACCCCTACGGATATTGCCAGAAAGGACAGCGGTTTTATGCCTTAAAATCTGGAAAGAAAACTCAACGAATCAGTATGGTTGCAGCCTTAAGTGGAAGAAAGATAGTTGTTCCGTTAACCTTTGAAGGCCACTGTAATATGGATGTTTTTAATGGATGGTTTGAGCAATTTTTGACACCGATCTTGGAACCTGGACAGACTGTCATTCTTGACAATGCTACTTTTCATAAGTCTGATAAGATTATCGAGCTTGCTAAAGGGGTTGGTGCAGAAATTTTGTATCTGCCGCCTTATTCTCCAGATTTCAACAAAATTGAGCATCATTGGTTTGCTATAAAAAACAGAGCCAGGAAAAACATTCCTCTATTCGAATCCTTTCGTCGTGCTGTTGATTCTGCCTTCCTATGACCTGTTCGGACTATTATGAGAAATGCTATAATTCAAGAACTTCAGTACGATACTTAGTTAAATTATCAGTTTCTAGGTCAGTTGTAGTTTGTTCATTCATAGTAATACTCCTGTTTTTATTAATAGATGAAAGAATTGTAACTCCATCTGCAAGACCTATTTCTATTGCTCTCTCGCCAAAATATAGCCCTGCCTCCGTTGATCGAATCTTTTCAATTGCAAGACCTCTGTTCCTCGCTATTAGCTGCACAAACATTTCATATAGTCGGTCTACTTCTTTTTGTAAGCTTTCCAGACTTTCAGACGTCATTGGCTCATGTGGATTTAAATCATTTTTTCTACTTCCTGCAAATACTTTGGTATATTTTATTCCACATTTTTCATTAAATCCACTTTGATCTATATGACTTGCAATTACCCCTATGCTTCCTACTCCTGAGGTTCTGCTCACAAATACCTTTTCAGCGCTAGAGGCTATAGCGTACGCAGCAGAATATGCATCATCATTTGCTATCGCTATTATCCTCTTTTTTGCTCTTGATTCATAAATAAAGTCAGCTAGGTCAAATATACCGTTTACCTCTCCTCCGGGGCTATCTATTTCCAGTATAATTGTCTCTATGCTACTATCTGCTAATGCTTGTGTAATTTGTTCTTCTATTTGCTCATATGATGTCATTCCGAGCATTTCATCAAATGCACCAGGTTTTTTAGTTAAAATGCCATGTATCGGTATTATTCCTCTTTCACTATTTCTTACTGCATGTTTTATATTTTTAAAGATAGGCTGCTTTCCTGTTTGTAGTGACAGTAACTCAAAACTCCTTGGTTCTACCATTACACATCTGTTTAGCCATTGTTGTTTCATATCACCTCTTGATTTGCAGTAACCTCAGAATCAAAACTTAAGCCCAGTTCGCTTGCACGTCTTTGATCTTCTGCTATTTCTTGGTCAATTTCTTCAACATCGCAACCCATTTCTGATACTACTTCCGATCGACTCTTAAATCCATTTCTTACTGCCATTTGTTGTGCTTGCTGATCTTTCAGTGGATCCACCCAATCAAATCCCTGTGGTATCCATTTTACTTCTTCTTTCGCTGCTTTTACTACTTTTTCATCTATACTCAGTTCTCCACAAAGCACTGCTAATTCTAGCCATCTATTCCAAATAGGTCTACAAAACTGGAACACTATCACGTTATGCTGTAACATTGCACACCTTCTGCGAAACTCTATCAGCCCTGCTCGAATGGATGAATAATTAACACCTGTTAAATCTCCTGTTAGCTGCTCATATGTTATTCCTGTACCTATTGCTATTGCCCTCAGTTGCTGTCTCATGAATGCTTCATAACTTCCTCCAACATCTGATGGCTCTGAAAATTTTATGTCCTCTCCTGGGTCTAAAAGCTGCATTGTTCCAGGTTCCAGGCCAGATAGTGCTACTCCTTGCTCACTTGCTTCACCTTCTCCCATGATATTTGCTTCTGGATCGAGTCTCGTAATAAATCCAGCAAACATTGCTGCAGTTTTCTTTCTCACCAGCTCTGCATCATCATATTGATCAAGCTCATAAAGCTTCAGCAGTATATTAGAAAGCCAAGGCTCCCCTCTGATTTGCCCAGGTCTTAATGGTCTATAAATATGTAAAACATCATTTGCTGGCACTCTCACTGATTCACCAAATGAGCCTTCACCAGGGTGTTCTTTAAATAGGTAATATGCTTCTCTTTGCCCAAGCTTGTTAAACTCAATCCCGTTTCTTATTACATTACCATTTCCTAAAGTTTGATTTGTTTTATTATCTAAATGTTCAGACTCAAGTACTTGCAGTTGTAATGGCACAGAAAATCTATCTTCCAGCTTTCTCGTTCTTAAACGTACAAAACATTCTCCTCCCTCTATCATACTTCTGCATACTAGAGCTTGTAATCCATAAAAATCACTTATTCCACAGCTATCTGCTTCATCTGTCCATTTTAGCCATAATTCTTGCACTTTCTTTCGAAATTCTCCATCTCTTGCTTTTGATTGTGGTTTTGTTCCTGTTCCAATAGAGTTACTTACTATTGTATCAATGATATTTGCTGCATATGGATTTTTTCTTACCATATCCCGAGAGCGGCTACGTAAGTGCCCAAGGCTCTGAGAAAGTAAATTATTTATGCTTCCTGTTTCTCCTTGCCAATACATCACTCTTCTTCCTGAGCCTGACGCATCCCAAGCAGAACTTTTGATTTTTGGCTTACTAAATAGTTGTTTGAAATTTTTCAGCATCATACTAACCAAAATTCTCTTAATTCTTTCAAAGTTCCGTTAAATTTATTTCTGTCACATTTTCCGATTCCTTCTACTTCATGTGGCTCTGGATTTGTTTTACCGTCAGTATATTGCCATAAAATCCAATCATTCCAGCCTTTTGGTAATGTGAGCTCTTTTCTCCAGCCTGCTATCCATAATGGACATTTTGTCAAAGTTGGCGTGGCAAAATCCTTAAGAAAATAGCTACTGCCATAAATTAGGGGTAATCTTCCTGTTACTTCTTCAACTCTCTTTACAAATTCCTCAGCTTGCTTAACTGCAATATTTTTGCCACTTTTGTTTTCTTCAATATCCAGCGCAAGTATGGTATTTTTGCTTTCACCTACCGTTTTTAGAAAATGATCAGCTTGATTCTTGCCGTTTCCTTCTGTGCCAAAATGATATGCTCCCCAGAGTAATCCTTCTTCTTCAGCTTTCTTTCTTCTCTTCGCATACTTTGAATCCACATATTTTAGCCCTTGTGTTGCCTTGTGAATTACTCCAACTATACCATTCTCTTTGTCTAGCTTAAAATTCACATTTTCTTGCCAATGTGACAAATCTATTATTCCATTTACTGGACTCTCTCTATTCTCCCATAGTTTTATAAAAGTTTTTAATTGCTCTAAAAATTCAGAATATTCCTCTTTTACAACTTTTCTCAGAAAATTTTCCCTCATATAACTCCTTTATTTGTTGCAAAAATAATCTTTCGTTTAGGCTTCATTCCAGCAATCTTTAGTTCACCTTTAATTCGTTGTCTTAAGCTTAGTAAATCATTTATATCTACTTCAGCATATCTTACAACATGGTCACCATATGCAATTGATACTACTCGCTCTCCGTTTTGTAGTTTCTTTATCGCTTCTTCGACTTGAATTAAATACTCTTCGCTGTACATCTTACTTCTCATTCAACCATTTGCTTTGTCTCACTTTTTTAGGTTTTTTGCTTTCTGGCTTTTCACTTAAACTATTCCATTTACTCTCTGGCCAACGATCGATTCCAAGCGCAATAGATGCTGCTCTTGCGTAAATTCGGCAGTCTAGCACTTCATTTCTTTCTCTTACCTTTTGCCACTCCTGTTTGGTGTATCCTTTTACTACTTTGCTGACTAATTGCTCTGCCGTTAGCTGCTTAAAATATTCAGGTGCATACTCGGGAAAATGACAGTATCCTGCTGGAGCTTCTTCACCGTCCTTTAAAACATTAAGTAATTGAAAAAGTTCTGACTTTAAAATCGATACTCCCACTGGCCAGAGCTTTATTCCTCTTTTTAGCTTTTGACCACCAACTGTTATATCTACTCTACTTGGGCTGCTAAGTGGTACTAGAGCTTTATTTACACCTTTCACTGCCATTACTCTTCCAGAGCCTTGATGACCTCTTACCCAATTGTATACTTCTTGTGTCGCATACCCAGCATCAACCGCCATCATACTTATCATGTATTCAAGACCATTTTCACCGATAAAATGATGATTTAAGAGCTCAGAGAGTTTTCCCCATACTTCTCCTCTTCCAGTATCACCTTCAAATACTCGGTATTCTATTGACCAACTTTCGCGGCTTTTTCCCCATGCTACAACTTCTACTTCTAAACGATCTTTTTGGACATCTACTCCTGCAGTAAGCACCACTTCTCTCTTAGGTACTGTGCCTACGGGAAAAAATTCTCTCCTGTTAAATAATTGCTTCCAATCTGGTACTTCTCCTTTGTCTACGCAGGTTTCTCCAAGCGTAGTATTTATCCATACTTTTAGTAATTGTTCACTTTCTTTTGCATGAAGAAAATCTTCTACTGCTTGAGTCCAGCTATACCACCCAACTGGACTATAAAGACTTGAAAGATGAAATCCTTTTTTCTCACCTTTTACTCTATTAGTAGGTCTCCATTCTCCACGCTCAAGCATCTCTGTCTTTTGATGATTTTCTATTTTGCCGCGACATTCAGTGCAGACATAATGTGCTGTTCTTGAGTCGTTGTTTTCCCATTTTATTTGTGACCATTTTAGAACTTGATAGTAATTACAATACGGACATGGTACAAAAAAGTACTGCTTATCTGTTGCTTCAAATTCTTTCTCAATTCTGCTTATTCCATGAATCGTTGGTGTTGATACTAAAAAAATCTTTCGCCGTGCAAATGTATTAGTTCGAGCAATACTGAGCAGCACTGGATCTCCTTCACCACCTGAATCTCCTGGATAGGCGTCTATTTCATCAAGAAAGAGATATTTTACTGGCATAGACCTCAGTCCTACACTGCTGTTTGCTCCAGTTATTACTACTATTCCACCTGGAAATTCCTTACTTTGCACAGTATTGCCCGAATCTCTTGACCTTGGGTCTTTTACTTTATTTTTTAAACATGGCGTACTCTCTATTAACGGTGCAAATCTTCCCTTCGACCAACGTTTTCCCATTTCAACTGTTGGCTGTACTACTAGCATTGGACCTGGTGTTTGATCGATGATATAGCCTATCCAATTGTTACCAGCTTCTGTTCCTCCAATCTGCGCTCCTTTCATGAATACTACTTTTTCTGCAGTTGAAGACGGAGATAGTGAATCCATGATTTCTTTAAGGTATGGCGTTCTCTCTGTTCTCCATTTCCCTGGCTCTGATGCTGCAGTTGGCGCTAAAACTCGATACTCATTCGCCCACTCTGACACTTTAAGTAGTGGATCTGGCTTTAAACCTTCAGAAAAAGATGTAGCATATATCATATCGCTAGCTCTTCACCATCATTAGATGATACCTCAACATCACTTAAAATAGAACTGCACTCACTTGTTTTCTCACTTTCGAGTTCAATAAACATTTTCTTTTCAAGTGCTTCTTCTATGTACTTCTGAGTTAAATTACTCATTGCTATTGCAGCTATGAGCGCAACTATTCCCACCATTACCGCAGCTATAATGTTAGGGTAAATTCCCACTATCACTATTGCACATACTGTTATAGAAACACAGACGATATTGATATATTTCTTTATTTTTTTGTCTGCTATTTTCCTTTCTTCAAAATATTTATTGCTCAATAAATGAAATGTTGGAAAGTTCTTCTGTCTTCCAAATAACACTATTTCCTTCTCTTTGCTCAGTAATTTTATTAATTTTGCGTTGTTCGTTATTATTGCATACTGAAAAACATCCGTGGCATCTGCTCCTCTCTTTAGCAACAACTTTACTACGTTAAAGTGACCATGCTTTACAGCAACATAAATTCCCGTTTTTCCACTCTCATCTACAGCATCTATTTCAACTCCTTCACCAAGAATACCGTCTATTAGGTCTTCATATCCTTTTCTGGCAGCTAAATGAAGCAAACTGTTTTTATCAGCTCCGTATCTATTACTTGCTAAAATCTTTACTATATCTAATCTATTTGCTTCTTTTGCATAACAAAATGGTGTCTTGCCATTATCATCCTTAATTAAAGGATCTATATCTTCTCGCGTTAGTAAAACTTCTATTGTTTTCAGCCTTTCAGCATAATGTAGTGGCGTTTTATTTTCATAATCTTGTAAGTTAACCCCAGCATTAGGAACATTTATTAAGCATCTTACAATATCTAAACATAAGTCCCTTTCGTCGTAATTACTACTACTTATAGCTACGTGCAAAGAAGATAATTTCATTGCATTTCTGCCGCTGCCAACTACATTAACATTCGCACCAAGATTTGAAAGTAATTTTACTACTCCTAGCTTCTTGTTGTTTACTGCATAATGAATTGCTGCATGATTTCTCGCATCAAGAACATCTTTGTCCGCATTTCCTTCTCTAATTAAAATTTCTACTATTTGTTCATGCCCAGCTCCTGCCGCTAAGTGTAACGGTGTATGTAGTAAAGCATTCTGCTCATTAACATTAGTCCCTTTGTCGAGTAAAAACCTTACAGCATTTGCTTCATTCAACATCGCAGCTAAGTGAAGTAAGCTATCTTTCTCCAATCCATATTTGTGATTGATTAGTGCTTGTAATATCTCTTCTCTTGCACAATCCAGCGCACTTTTACCATTATCATCAGTGATCAGTGGATTAATATTTTTCCTATTTAGTAAGAGAGCAACCATACTAAGCTCGTTAATTTCTACTGCATAATGTAGTGGGGTTTTCCCATTTAATCCTCTAACATTTACATCCACTCCTGGTTGATTAATAAGACACTTTATTAATTCTAAACTTAAGTTAGCAGACATTATTTAAAACTTAATATTAGATAATTCTTGTAATGAGTTTGTAATCTCTTCGGTTAGCGCCATATGAATCTTTTCAGTGTCACTCAGTGATGCAAGCAGTGCTGAAACTCTATTTGGAATATTAAGCAAATTATTACGTACAACTCTTGCTACATTAAATGCATCGCGCTTTACTTCCTCTACTGCTACAAGTTCACCAATCTCAGCCTTAGCTTTCGCCTCAAGAAGTTTACCTCGTTCCATTTCATTTTTTATTCGAGTTTTTAGCAACATCGTGGAAAGGTTACTTGTATTTTCGTTTTCTGGATTTTTCCTCCTAAGTGGCTGACTTGGATCTCTTATTGCCGCTACTGCTTCATTTGCTTGTTCTCTATTGATCAAACCATCCTCCAACTCAACTATCCCTTTCTTTACTAAATAACAGACATATTGCTTTGATACTCCTATCTCTCTTGCCCATTCTGTTTGTGTTATTTTTTTCACTTTTTTTTTTCTTCTCTCTTTTTTGCCTATTTTTTACGAATTTTCTTCTTGAGTCTCTGAAAAGGTTTTACCAGTACCGGCTAAAATGGCATCTCTTCCCGTGTATACTTGCCAACGTTTTATCGTTACATCTACAAACTTTGAATCTAGCTCTATTGTTCTGCAAATTCTTCCTGTTCTCTCACATGCAATCAATGTGCTACCAGAACCACTAAATGGATCAAGTACTATATCTCCTGGTCTACTGCTATTAACTATTGCTCTTTCCATTAATTCTACTGGCTTCATCGTTGGATGTAGTGTATTGTGCGTTGGCTTATCATAAAACCACAGATCACTTTGATTTCTTCCTCCATGCCACTCACGTTTATTGCCGCTTTTCCATCCATAGAGCATTGCTTCGTATTGTCTTTGATAATCTGATCTGCCTAGCGTAAAGTGATTCTTTGCCCAAATGATAAATGTTGACCATTTTCCTCCTGCCTCTTCAAATGCTTTTTGCAACGTTGAAAACTCTGATGATGATATGCAGATGTAAATTGCACCTTTCGTATATGCTAAAATATGGGAACAGATGTCGTAGAGAAAAAGTTCGTACTTTTCACCTTGATTATCGTTTAATATTTTTTTCTCTTCTCTTTCCTGACTGCTACCGTAATCAACGTTATATGGAGGATCACATACGGTAATATCTGCCATTTTATTATCTAATACCGCTTTATATGATTCAACTAAAGAGCTATCACCACAATAGATTCGATGATCACCTAAAATCCATAGATCAGCTGGTTTTGTTATTTCTACCTTTTTATCAATTAACTCCAAAACTCCTCTTTCTACTTCTTCTTTTCCATCAAAATCATCGAGAAAACGTTGAACTTTTTCCAATTCAAATCCAGTCATTTTAAGATCAAACTGCAAATCTTCTAACTCTTGAATTTCTACTTTCAAAAGCTCATCGTCCCACTTTGCCCAGTTAGCTGATTGATTTGCCAGTAATCGAAAAGCTTTAGTTTGTGGTTCATTTAAATTATCACTTAAGACCACTGGAATACTCTCCATACCAAGTTTTCTTGCTGCTTTAAGTCTTAAATGACCATCAACCACAGTTCCATCGCTTTTTGCAACTATTGGTATACGAAAGCCAAATTCCCTGATTGAAGCACACATTCTATTTACTACATCATCATTTTTACGAGGATTACGCTTATATTCGACGAGGTTTTCAACAGGATAGTAGTGGATTGCTAAATTCATATAATTTAAATCCTTAATAATTAAAAAGTTAATATTCAAAATATCTCTGACGCTAAAGAAGGCCTGGGGTTGA
Organism: Wolbachia endosymbiont (group A) of Melieria omissa; assembly: GCF_964031125.1. Lineage (NCBI taxonomy): Bacteria > Pseudomonadati > Pseudomonadota > Alphaproteobacteria > Rickettsiales > Anaplasmataceae > Wolbachia > Wolbachia endosymbiont (group A) of Melieria omissa. The sequence goes on from NZ_OZ035007.1 coordinate 45,968, forward strand.
ACCCACCAAACCCGCCAGTATGGCCGAAAGGACCCACTTTTTATGGATTTTTCGTCTTATTAATATCTTTACTAATATAGAACATTAATGCCAAAGCATCCCCCTCATTATCATCTCGAGGTGAAAAACCTTTTTCACGTATCGCTTCAATAACTTCACTTTTGCTTGCATTACCTTTGCCTGCTATAAAGCGTTTTATAGTTTTAACATTAACACCTTGGTAGGGAATACTGTTCTCCTCACACCAGGCAGAGAGAACGGCAAGAAAACCGCCGTAGCAATGCGCTGCATCAGTTCCTAAATGTCTTCTTACTTCCTCAAAATACACTGCAGAAATGTCTTTCAAAGAATTGAGCCAATTACGAAAATCCAAGAAGCACATACCACCTCCACTGAAACGACTACCATGAAAACTTTTGCTTCCACTTTCAATTACTCCATCTGTCAGAATTGCCCAGCCCGTTTGTTTGCCGAGGTCCAGTGTTAGGATTGACATATTATTTTCTAAAATTTAAAGAACTTATCTATAGCTTGCCGGCAAATAAAGTCTTTTGCGGTAAAATTTCTACATGTACGTTATTTTTTTTCTCTAGATAGTTACTTTTTTCATCTAGATAAGCGTGTATATGAAATTCTATTGTATCACGCCATACTTCTCCTATTGACCCATGTTTACACAAAAAAACAGAACTATTAACTTCTCTTGCTATATAAGCACAGCACCTATGAATAAACTGTCTAACATGAGAATTATTATTTTCATCGCCTCCAAATAAGTCTAATGCCTTATCTAGCACTACAAGTTTAGGTTTAAATGATTTAATATCACTAAGTAATTCATTAAATAGAGGAGTGAGTGTTCCTACATTATTGTTATTAAAAGTCATTAATAAATTTTCTTTACCAAATAGGGAAATCATTTTCATTCTGTCAAGGTTGCTTATTTCACAACTTTTATTGATTTTATATTGACGGCATAATAGTTCGGTTTCATCATATTCTGAAAATACTCCATAAACTTTAGCTGGTAAAAAACTTGTACCTGACCACTGTTGACCAGTTGCAATAGCTGTCATTAATTCTTGAACTAAAAAAGATTTATTTGTTCCGCGTTCACCAAAAAAAGAGGAGAGACTTCCAATGGCAAGCCAATCTTGCATAATAAATTCTTTATATGGAGATGAGTTCTTTAAAGTTGAAAAATCTATTGCTTTTATCATAAAATCACCAAAACATTGACTATAAGTAGCACTGATTCCAAAATATCGTCTGGTTCCTACAACGTACTATCAAAAAGCGGTTTATAGTTTTTTTGTTGGCCAACAACGGAAATCCAAGAATCTTATGCTACTTAACTAGAGAGAGGTTGCATTTCATTCTCCCCTTAATAATATAAGTTCAACTTTTTTCGAAAAAGTGTTCAGTTTTTTTGTTCTCTTGTTTCATTAATAAACTCACCAGAAAATTTTATAAACCATTGCAATAGTTGCAACTGCTGTACGTGTACACTTCTTCAAAAAACATTGAACTATATTAATTAAGGCAACTGGAGAGTTTATGTATTCACAGGATCATTTTTCAACAAAAGGGACAGCAGACCTAAAAACACAGCTTTTACAAAATATCAGATCTTGTCTTTCGTACTTATTACCTTACGGAACTTTTCACAAAAATGAGTTTCAAGTAGGTGATATCTGGGGTAATAAAGGAAAAAGTTTAAGAGTAGAACTGAGTGGCAGTAGAGCCGGTCTATGGAATGATTTTGCAACTGGAGAAGGTGGTGATATTATCGACCTTTGGGCAGCTGTGCATAGAAAGAATGCAAGGACAGAGTTTTCTGAGGTAATAGTTTCAATAAGCGAATGGCTTGGCAAACAACACACTAGAGAAAAAAAGAGTATCAAAGATCTAGAACAGTACATGACTTACAGCTGGAATTATTACGATGAAGACAACCAGATTATAGTTATAGTTTACCGTTATGACCCTCCTGAAGGAAAGAAAGAATATCGTCCATTTGATGTTAAAACGTTTAATTATGCTTCACCAGAAATAAGGCCTCTATATAATATACCAGGCATTTTCAAATCTGATAAAGTTGTTCTAGTTGAAGGAGAAAAATGTGCTGAAGCGCTGATAGAACAAGGAATTACTGCAACAACAGCGATGTCTGGAGCAAATGTACCTATTGAGAAAACAGATTGGACTCCACTTAAAGGTAAACACATTATTATATGGCCAGACAATGATGAAGCAGGTAATAAATACGCAAAAAATGCTGAAAAAAAGCTTTTAGAGATCGGAGTTGCATCACTTGTTGTTCTTAAGATTCCACAAGGTAAACCGAAAGGGTGGGATGCTGCAGATGGTGTACAAGAAGGTATAAATATTTCGGAATTCATCGAAAAAAAATCTACAAAAAAGCCACTTAACATTTTAGATTGGAGTGTGAGTCGTTATTTAGGTCCAGTACCAATTGTAAGTTAAAAACATGATATAAATGAAGTAAGAGGGAAGATAACTCTACTCACTATAGGAATAGAGTTATCACGGGCGTGTGCGACCGAAAACCAATTGGTATTACAACCGTTTGTATCAAGGTACACTAGCCCTATCTCTCGATACGTTTGAATAGTTGTTTGGGAAATATATATACGCCCGTTTACAATCTTAAATTAACTAAAACTATCGAGGTTTATTATGGTTACATCTTATCAAAATTTTATTGGCATTGACATCGGAAAATTTAAAAATGTTGCTGCAGTTTACAACCAAAATAACATTATCAAGTTCGACAATAATGCTGATGGTTGGCAACTGTTGTTTAAAAAGTTTTCAGATATCTTACCTAATTCTTTGGTAACTTTAGAAAATACAGGCAAATATGAGCTTGGTTTATCACATTTTCTTGTTGGCAAGAATATTGCAGTACATCAAGCAAATACTCGAAAAGTAAAAAGTTTTATCTTGTCTCACGGAACTTTAGCAAAGTCTGATAAATCAGATGCGATGGCTCTTGCTCAATACGGATGTGAACGCCATAAAACTCTCTCTCTATTTGTACCTACTTCAAAAGAACAATCAACTCTAGCTGCACTGTGTCAACGTCGTGATGACATTACGCAAATGAGAACTCAGGAAAAGTGTAGACTGGAAGCTCCTGAAAATGACCATATAAAGGAAAGTTGCCAGAAGACCATTGAATTTTTCAATAATCAAATAAACGAACTCAATGACACTATACAAAAAATTATTGATGAAAGCCATGAGCTACAACAACGTCAAAAAATCCTTAAAACAGTTCCTGGAATAGGCAAAAAGTTATCACAAGATTTTTTGTGTTTAATGCCAGAGCTTGGCTACTTAAGTAGAAAAGAAGTAGCAAGTCTTGCCGGAGTAGCACCTCATCCTAAGGAAAGTGGTAAAGCTGTTGGTTACCGAAGGATTATGGGCGGTAGAAGTAATGTTCGTTCAAAGCTCTTCATATCAGCCATAGCTGTTACAAAGTCAAAATCTGTACTTGGTGCCTTTTATTCTAAGCTTGTTGAAAGTGGTAAGAAGAAGATGGTGGCTATAACAGCTCTTATGCGTAAAATTATAGTAATTGCTAATGCAAGACTTAAAGCAGCAATTGCTTCACACAGTAGCAACTGACAATGAATATGTGAATAAGTACGTCCACACAAACTTAAAGTACTTATTCACATATTCATTGGCTTAAGCAGGCAATAGCTGTTTGACATAAAATTCTATTCCTATGACGAATGGATTTTTATTACCTACATGATTGGATCAAGTTGCAAAATTACACAATAAAAAATTTTTTAAAAAACATAGTTGATACACAGGAGTATCTCATCAAAAGTCTAAATCGTATCAAATACAAGAAAAAGCCGCAAAAAGCATTCTAGCAGACCAAGATGAAAAAGATGCAGAAATTATAGAGCCTTTAGCAAAAGTCCGTGGTATTACAGTTATTGAAATGGCAAAAATAATTGAGGAAAAGGCAAAAAAAGCAGTAAAAGAAATAATGAAATGTGAAGAGCTTGAAGATTTAGCCAAGAGAAAGATTGAAGAAGCCAAGAGTGAAAATGAGCTACAGACTTTGCTCGATGATTTCAGGAAAAAAATACAAAGAAATGGCTGAAGAATTTTTACATGGCGTAAATGTTATTGAGATAACCTCAGGGTCAAGAACAGTACGTACAGCTAAATCATCAGTGATAGGTGTAATTGGTACTGCACCTGAAGCAGATGAGCAAAAATTTCCACTGAATAAACCAGTGTTAATTGCAGGAAGCTTAAAAGAAGCAGCAAGACTTGGAAGGAGTGGCAGTTTACCTTCTGCAGTAAATGGAATATTTTCCCAAATTGGTTCAACAGTAGTAGTTATTAGAGTTAAAGAAAGTGAAAACAGTGATTCAAAGCTCAAAGAAAGTGAAACTATTCAAAATATAATTGGTGGAGTTGATAAAGAAACCGGAGAATATCAGGGAATTGAGGCATTTCTCAGCAGTGAAAGCATAGTTCATGTTGCGCCAAGAATATTAATTGCACCTCAGTTTACTCATCAGTTACCTGAAATAGATGGAGTAAATTCAGTAGTGAGTGCTTTAATTTCCATAGCAGAAAAATTAAGAGCAATTATTGTTGCAGATGGACCAAATACTGGACCAAATACTAATGATGAAGAAGCAATAAAGTGGAGAAAAAGTGTAGGCAGCTCAAGAGTTTACGTAGTTGACCCATGGATTAAGTTATTTATTGAAGGAAAAGAAGAAATCTTGCCATCGAGTCCATTTGTAGCTGGTTTAATAGCTAAGATAGAGAGCGAGCAAGGCTTCTGGCACTCACCTTCAAATAAAGAAATAAACGGTATTGTTGGAACAAGCAGGCCTATTGATTTTACGCTCGGTAATACAAATTGTAGAGCAAACCATTTAAATGAAAATGAAGTAACAACGATAATTCATCAAAATGGCTATAGGCTTTGGGGAAATAGAACGTGTTCAAATGACTCAAAATGGGCTTTTTTGTCAGTGAGAAGGACTGCAGATTTAATTAATGATAGTTTACTTCGAGCTCATCTATGGGCAGTTGATCGCAATATTACCAAAACTTATATAGATGATGTGATTGAGGGGGTGAATTCCTATTTAGCCAATTTAAAAGCACAAGGGGCGATTATCAGCGGAAAATGTTATGCAACACCAGAACTCAATACACCAGCAAACATTGCAAGCGGGAAAGTGTATTTTGACTTCGAGTTTATACCACCATATCCTGCTGAGCAAATAATATTCAGGTCTCATCTTGTCAATATAAGTTAGGAGAAAGCAAAGTGTTACCCAAAATACTGAGAAATTTTAATGTATTCGTAGATGGTCGTGGTTATGCAGGAAAAATAGATGAAATTACCCTACCAAAACTTACCATAAAAACAGAAGAGTATCGTGCTGGTGGTATGGATATTCCAATAAATATTGATATGGGCATGGAGAAATTAGAAGCAGACTTTACTTTTTCTGAATACGATACAGAGCTCTTTCGGCTATTTGGCTTGATAAATGGAAACCCGATTTCTTTAACGCTTCGTGGAGGAATGCAAGGAAGTGGAAGTAATGATATTGAAGGAGTAATTATCAACCTTAGGGGCATATTCAAAGAATTTGATTTTGGTAGCTGGAAACCTGCTGAAAAAGCAACGCTGAAGTGTACTGTAGCTGCTCATTACTATAAACTTACTATAGGTGGTAATGAATTAATAGAAATCGATGCTGAAAATATGATTAGAAAGATAAATGGCGTTGATCAAATGACCTTGCTGCAAACGGTTTTAGGAATATGAAAACTTATTTGAAATTTTATTTTTTAAGGAGAAGCATATTAAAACAACTTTAAAAGTGTAAAAATATTTTATTTTTTAGGAGAATTTTATGAAAACTATAACACTTAATAACCCAATAACAGTTGATGGAATTTCTGTCTCAGAACTTACTGTTAGACGTCCAAAAGTTAGAGACTATCTTGCAATTGAACGCTTAAATGGTAGTGACCTTAGTAAAGAAGTAACTTTGACTGCCAATTTGACATCAGTTGCAAAAGAAGCAATTGAAGAGTTAGATATTGCTGATTATGTGAAAATTCAAGAGGTATTAAAGGATTTTTTTTCACCGATTATCCAAAAAACTTGAGATTAGAAATACTAGTGCTTGGCTCTATCATAGGTGGTGGAGTTAAGCACATTCTTGATATGGAGATTAGTGAGTTTATTTTATGGAGCAAATTAGCTAGGGAGTTCAAATGTCAGTATTATCGATAAAAATAGGTGCGGTACTTGATGGCAGTTTCAGTACTGTGATAAAAGGAAGTATTAGTCAACTCTCTAATCTTGGTGAGAATATAAGAAAGCTTGATTCATCTTTAAAATCAGTATCAAAGTTTAAGCAGTTGGGTAGTGATGTTTTGACTAGCAGGAGGTCGTGGAAGGGCTTTGAAGATCAAGTAAAATCTTTAGCTAAACAAATGAAAGCGGTGGAGAAACCAAGCAAAACTTTAAAAGCAGAGTTTGACAAGGCCAAAACCTCCGCAACAAAAGCAAAAGAAGCATACTTAAAAAAGAGAGATGCTTTGCATTCATTTAATGAAGAAGTAAGAAAAAGTGGAAGAAATATTAAGTCATTAGTAAGTGATCAATATAAACTTGGTTCTTCTATTGAAGTGCTAAAAGGTAAGTATGGTAAGCTTGGGTCTGCAATACGTAGTCACCAAAGTTTTTTAGCAAGCAAAGCACATTTTAAGTCACAAATTATAGAGACTATTGGGCTAGGGCTAACGCTTGCAGCTCCAGTTAAAGTTGCGATTGACTTTGAAAGTGCTATGGCTGATGTTACAAAAGTGGTAGATTTTAAAAAAGGAACGGATGAAGCAACTAAATTTGCAAAGAAGTTAAAAGAGATGTCACGTACTATACCATTATCAGCCGCAGAACTGGCACAAATAGCTGCAAGTGGTAGTCAACTTGGTATCAAGAAAGAAGATCTTTTTATGTTTACAGAAACAGTGGCAAAAATGTCTACAGCATTTGATATGTCTGCAGAGCAAGCAGGTGATTCTATAGCTAAACTCTCTAACGTTTATGGAATTGATGTTAGTAAAATGGAACATGTTGGTAATGTGATCAACCACTTATCAGATAACACTGCTGCTAAAGCAAGAGATATGGTTGAAGCTCTAGCAATAGTTGGTGGTACTGCAAAGCAGTTTGGTTTGGATCTCGAGAAAACAAGTAGTTTAGCAAATGCTTTCATTAGCTTAGGTAAAACACCTGAAAAAGCTGCAACTGCTATAAATGCTCTACTTAGTAAACTTCAGACTGCTGAAGAACAAGGAGGGGATTTTAAAGCAGCACTAGAGCAAATGGGCATAACTGCAGAAGAAATAGTACAAAGAATAAGCGAAAACGGCGAAGAAGCATTACTCTACTTTTTTCAAACTCTAAAGAAAATGGATAACCAGGAACGTTCTACAATCCTTATGAAACTTTTCGGTCACGAATATCAAGATGATATTGCATTATTAGCTGGAAGTTTTAACAAATATGAAGATGCTATAAGGTTACTAGCTGACACAGAAGAGTACAAGAGCTCGTTGCAGAAAGAATTTCAAAACCGTGTAGACACCACAGCCAGTAAATTACGACTTCTTCGAAACGCAATAGCTGAAGTTGGTATGAACCTGGGTTCAGTGATGCTGCCTACTTTAAAATCTATAGCTGAATTTTTACAAGAAAAAACTAGAAGCATAGCGTTATTTGCAGAAAAATATCCAACTTTAACCAAAGCAATCATGGGAACTATAGCAGCTTTAATAAGTTTAAAAATCTTAGTAGTGGGCTTAGGTTATGGATTTACTTTTTTAGCGAGTACAGTTCTTGGTTTAAGAGCAAAAATACTTGCAACATTTTCATTTTTATTAGCTACAGTTTTTCCTGCAGTTATAACAGGGCTAAGAGCAATAACACTCGCTGTAATGAGTAACCCTATAGGACTTTTAATTACTGGACTTGTCACTGGCGCAGCACTTGTTATAACTAACTGGCAAAAGGTAAAAGACTTTTTCTCTAGCTTTTGGAAATCACTTATTAAACCTATAGGAGAAGCTTTTTCATGGATAGGGGAAAGTGTATTTGGAAAAGTACTGGGGCATAGCACATTGAAAGAGTTTGAAAAAAGAAAAACTGAAGTAAAAGCAGTGCACACTCCCCTAAAAAGTAATATTCTCAACAGTGGAAATCCTTTGTTAGGTAACAGTATAATTAAAGAATTTTCCAAGAGAAATAAGAATATCTTTAGAGTCAAAAGCCTTATTGAGGAGAAAAAGTTTACAGAGAGCGATAAGATATTTGCAAGGAGTAAGTTTGAAAATAAAGAACAAAATAAAACTCAGAACATCACTAATAATTACACTATCAGCATTAAAGCAGAACCTAACCAAGATGTTCGTAGTCTTGCAGATGAAGTAATAAAAAGGATAAGAGAAAAGTCACGTGATGTTTTATTTGATACGGTAGAGACATTTTATTGATGCTATCTCTTGGTCCGTATAAGTTTGCTCCCACAAGTTTAAAGTATAGCAGAGAAAATCGTTGGAGCACGATTGAGTGTATTGAAAATATGCCACTATTACAAAATATCGGTCAAGGTGTAGAAAATATAGATTTAGAAGGAATGATTTATCTGCATAATCTCAACGGGCTAAATCAATTAAAGAGTGTGAAAGAAGCTGAAAAACCACATATTTTAGTAGATAGTTTAGGTAATATTTTAGGACAATTCGTAATTACTAGGTTAGAAGAAAAGCAGATGTATTTTTTACCTAATGGACTACCAAGAAAAGTTGAATTTAGTTTGAGTTTAAAAAGCTATAGATGACTGTATACTATGTGAGTAAAGAAAATGAGATGTTAGATCTGATTTGCTGGAAACATTACGGATTTACTGATGGAGTAGTGGAATTAGTACTAGCAGAGAACTTAGGTTTGGCAGAATACAGAAGCTTTTTGCCTGCAGGATTAAAGATAAAGCTTCCTACTATTAAGAAAATAGTACAAAAGTCAAAATTAAAGGTCTGGGAATAAATGCAGCCAGATTTTATAATAGATAAATGTGAATCAATTAAAGATAGAGTTATATCATTGCACCTTACAGATGAATCAGGAATAATAGATGATGTAGTTGAAGTGTGTGTTGATTACAGGGATGAAGACATAGATATTCCGAATGAATTGAACATAGCACTAGGTTATAAGGAATTTGGAATCTTTCCAATGGGTATATATACAGTCAACGAAGTGACTATACAGGGTCCACCTAAAACTCTACTAATAAAAGCTCATGCAACAAATTTAAGAATATCTTTGAAGGCAAAAGTATCAAAAGAATGGCATCAAATTACCATAGAAAACTTAGTGAAAGAAATAGCTCAAAAACATGGATATGGACATAAAGTTGCTGAGGAATTTAAGAATGTATTGATACCCCATATTAATCAGGCAGATGAAAGTGATATAAGTCTGTTAACAAAGATCGCAACAGAGCGTGAAGCAATGGCAAAATTAGCTGGTGGGTATATATTGTTTATTTCAAAGAATATGGCAAAATCAGCCACAGGAAAAGCTTTAGGAACAACGACTATTAGACCTCAAGATACAATTAACTGGAAAGTGCATTTTACCGTACGTGATAAGTATAATTCAGTAGTGGCAAAGTGGCATAGCTATGAAAAGGGTGAAACTATTAAAGAAACAGTTGGTAGCGGCGAGCCAAGTTATATTATTCTAGAAATGTACTCAAATGCAGAATCAGCACTAAGTGCAGCAAATGCTAAGTTAAAACAACTAAAGCGAAATAATGCAGTATTGGATATCACTATACCTGGTAATCCAGAGTTATTTGCAGAAGCTAAACTTAATCTTATAGCTTTTAATCAAGCGGTAGATGGTGAATGGATAGTTAACAGAGCGGAGCATACTTTAAATAGCTCGGGTTACCTTACTATGTTGTCAGCATCTTTGAGTAAGTAATGTTAATAAAAAATGAGTAAATGATCTATTTAATATTAAAAAGATGTTGAATATGGATAAATTGGGTCAAGATACAAAAAACAAGCTGCATTTTTGGTGGCTTATAACAGTAATAGTATGTATTATTGCTGCCTATTCCTACATGAAGGCAAGAGCTGCAGATAATTATAAAACGATATTACGCATTGCTTCTCAAAATTGTAACTTAGAGACTGTAAAATTCTTAGTAGAAAATCTATTAGATATTAATGTGCAGATCCCTAAATTAACAGCACTACATTATGCTGCAGAAGAGGGATGTGCAGAGGTTGTAAAATTCCTAGTAGAAAAAGGAGTTGATATAAATGCTACAAAATATGAAAGATGGACACCTTTACATGCAGCTACATATGAAAGCAAATTGGAGATAATTAGATTTTTATTAGACAAAGGTGCAGACCCTACCATTAGAGACACAGATGGAAAAAATCCAAGAGATGTAGCTGTATTAAGGTCAAGGCACAATAAAGATAAACCTTACAGGGAAATCATAAAGCTACTTGCTAAAGCAGAAGATCAATACGAATCAACAAAAAGTAATCACTAAAGCTGTAAGTTTTCTATAATCTGCATATAAATTTCCAAAACTATCCATAACAAGTTCATATTTTCACATGAAAAAGCAAAAAATCCCAATAGCGGTAATAATAACAATAGTTGTACAGACTGTAGGATTCATCATACGCGTCAAGTTAAGGAAAAGTGGTATAAGGAAGAAAGGAAACGAAAAAACTATTTTATATATTAAGTAATAAAGTTATTAATTTATAGATTCTTCTGAAAAAATTATCTTCTTCTAGATAAGAACTCCCTAAAAAAATAAATGTAACAAATAAAATGCCCATCTCAAATGTTGCTATATTTCACGATATTTCCTTAACTTGACGCGTATGGTAGGATTCATATGGTGGTTGGCAAAACTTGACTTACGTGTACACATCCATGATAAATTTATAGAAAAAAACCAAGGACTAATCGAAATAGTCTATCGACTTGAAGAGAGAGTGAAAAACCTCACTGAAGAAGTCAACGAACTTGAAGCTATTCACAAACATAAATAAATTTTACAGTGACAAAGTACATTTTATCTGTAGATGGAGGTGGCATTAGAGGGATAATACCTGCCATTATTCTAGCAGAAATTGAATCTAGGACAAAAAAGCCAATTTCCCAGATTTTTGATTTAATGGCAGGAACCTCAACCGGTGGGATTATTGTTGCTGGACTTTGTAAAAGCAATAAACTTCAATACTCTGCCAATGATTTGGTTGAACTTTACCAAGAGTATGGAGCATATATCTTTCAATCATCATTTTGGAGAAAATCAATTGCTTCTTGGCTGAGTGGTTCTCAGTACTCATATAGAAATATGGAATTTATTCTCAACAAATACTTTGGTGAAAGTACTATGGCCGATGTTGCGAGTAATCTACTACTCACCAGTTATGACATTCACAATAGTTGTGAATTTTTCTTCAAAAGTTGGAAAGAAAAAAACATTAAGTTGAAAGATGCACTCAGAGCTACAACAGCTGCTCCAACGTACTTCACACCAAAACGTCTGAAAATTAGCCAAACAGAGAGAGTATTGATAGATGGTGGAGTGTTTGCAAATAATCCAGCGGCTTGTGCATATGCAAGTGGTAAGAGGTTATTTCCAAATGATGAGATTATACTGCTATCAATAGGCACTGGTGGAACAGATAGAAGTATAAAGTATGCTAACTCAAGGAAATTTGGCAAAATAGGGTGGATCAAGCCACTACTGAATGTGATGTTTGCCTCTGGATTGGATTGCGTTGATTATCAACTAGAACAAGTCATAGACGATAAATATATAAGAATACAATCGCAATTGAAAGTAGCATCGACTGAGATGGACAATATTACACTCAAAAATATCAAATCTCTTCAGCAAGAGGCAAATGCAATGATAGAGGACAACCAGAAATTATAGCACTTCTCGCAATAGTCCGAATAGGATAAGATATGTGCTTATGGCTATGGTAGAGCAGTAGCATATTATGATCTGTTCGGATTATTGTAAAAAGAGCTATAATAGATAAACTTTGCGATTTCATATCTTAATTTATACCAAGCAAAATTCAACTGAGCCAAAAAAGTTGGTTAGCAAATTCTGCTGGTTAAATCATTAACTAACTTTACTTATATCTTAAACACATTCAATTTTCACACTCACCCAACTCATCAGCAGTTAGGCCACTTGCTCGCACAATAATATCAATAGCAACACCTTCCTTAACTAGATCTTTTGCAATCTTGATTTTCTCTGCTTTTTTAACCTTTTCTTTACCAGTTTGCATTCCTTCAGATAAAGATCTGGCTACCGTATCCAGTAATTCTTGATCCTCAATTTTTTCGCATTTACCTATAAACCCAAAAACTGGCTCATTTTCATATTCTGTTAGTCCAAGAGCTTTAATGTTAACTGATAATGTCTTTGCTATCTTATATAATATTTCAATTGGAATGTCTGTATATCCTCGTTCATAGTCGTGTATTTCTTTAGGTGTTGAACCGATTTTATTTGCCAAGTCCTCCTGAGTGTATTCCCGTATTAATCTCTGCTCTTTTATCCTTTTCCCCACTTTGTAGAGTATAGAATCAGTACAAATTTCTTTCTCTATATCATCATATTCATAAGTAGATAAGCGAGTCACTTGGGAAATAATATCAACTGAAACTCCTTCTTTCACTAGATTCTTTGCTACTTCTATTTTCGCTTCTTCTTGGCTAATTTTCTCGCTAATATATACAAACCTTACTAATGGATACAGCTTCTTGCGTAATTCCTGATCCTTAATTTCTCTATGTATTTTTGTTAGATAGACTATTTCTTTATCCTCATCTTCATACCAACTGTTTTCTCTTAGTACTGTTGGTCCTGGAAGTAGATCTATAACATTGACTGACAATGCTCCTGCTATTATATACGATTCTTTGATTGTAATAGCCTTGCACCCTAGTTCAAAGTTATGTATTTCCTTATGTGTTAAACCAATTTTTCTTGCTAATTTTGCCTGAGTATACCCTTGTACTATCCTACAACCTTCTATTTTTTTCCCTAGCTCGTAGCTTACTGAGCCAATATGCTCTGAATTATCATAGATAAATCCTCTAAAAGCTGTTTTTCCTACAGAAGCAAACATATATTCTATCACAAAAAAATCCACTATTGGCTAAGTTTTTATGAAATCACAAAAATTTCTCAATCATATAATTTGATAAGCCTGTCGTTTGCAAGATAATATCAACAGAAATTCCCTCTTTCACTAAATTCCTTGCAACTTCAATCTTCTTTTCCTCTCTGACCTTTTCTCTACAAACATGTATACCTTCAAATAAAGACTTGATTAGCATATCGCGTAATTCCCGACTCTCAATCTTTTTGTATTCTTCTATCAACTTTGATAGCTTTTCTTCCGCTTCACTATCCTCATCTGATTCGGGAAGTAGATCTATGATACTGATTGATAATACCTTTGCTATTTCATCTAACATTTCAAGTGAGACAGCAGCTCTCCCTTGTTCATACTCGTATATTCCTTGATTTGTTATGCCAACTTTATTCGCTAAATCTTTTTGTGTATATCCTCGTATCAATCTCCACTCTTTTATCCTTTGCCCCACTTTGTATGGAATGGGAATTTTGTTCTCCTCATACTCACCAATAGATAAGTTAGTTGTTCGAGAGATAACATGAGCAGAAACTCCTACTTTCATCAAACCCCTTGCTACTTCTATTTTTACCGCTTTTCTGCTTCTTTCCTCGCTCAAACGAATAAATTTGGTTAATAAATAAAATACCTTGCTTAATTCTTTATCTTTATAACCCTTTACTAAATTTAATATTTCTTCATCTTCAAAATATCTTTTTTCATTTGGTAGCGTCTCTCCACAAACTAGACCTTTAACATTTACTGATAATGCTTCTGCTATAGCATATAATTTCTTAATTGGAATTTTACGACTCCCTTTTTCATATTGCAGTATTGCCCAGTACTTTACACCAACCTTCTCCGCTAAATCCTTCTGAGTATACCCTCGCTCTAACCTCCAACTTTTCACTTTTTGCCCTACCTCACAGTCTAGACTTTTTTCCATACAAAGAACCATACATATAATATTTTCTACTATAGCTCAAAGGCTCCAGATATAATGGTAGACTCTGGAACCTTAAAATAAATGAATTAAAGCCCCCTAAAAGTTTCTTTACTATTTTCACGTACTTTATCTACCCATGAAGACAATTTTTCACTTGGGCTATCAACCTCCTTCATAAGCTGCTTGCTATTCCATATGCCACATCTCATAAAACTTCCCTTTTCTACTGCTTCTTTAAGTTTTACTCCAGCAAAAAGACAATTTTTTCCTATTTCTTCGCCTCTTTCTTGTAATTTAGACCACATTTCCTTATTTTCTACTCTGACTTGTACTTGATCATATTTTTTTACATCGTGGTACAATATAATATCTAGCTTACCAATGCTTGTAGGAAATTCTAATATAATAGAGCTTCCATCTGACATATCGATATAGTTTCTTATACCTCCCTTCTCACTTTTAACCTCAACTGCATCATTGCCAATTTTTAAAATATTACTTCCTAGCTCTCTTTTTGCTTTCCAGTATTTTGGCTACCTCTACCTTGCTATCCCCAGAAAATTCTATATACGATGTTGTATTATCTATTTCAACATCTATTAATTCTCCTTCTTGCACAGCACTTTCGCCAGCTTTCTCTAGTTCTTCTAGTCTCTCATCTATATGTGGCTGAACTTCTGGTTGTAGCTCATTATAGATTTCACCTATCAATTTATTCTCCAATAAAGTATCATGAAACTCTGCACCGTTTAGCATTAATTTACGTATTAGCTTTTTACGATCAGCCTTATCAAATTTATGAAAATGTGTGCCCAGTATCACATATTCCGCGAAGCTCCACTCTCCATCATTACATGCATTTAGCCTTGCTCCAGCAGCTAGTGCTTCGTCTACAACCTTGTGCAGTTCATTTGGACTTTTTGCTCTTACCACAGCACTCTTAAACCAGCTCAACTTTTCTGCACTTGGCTTTATTTTTTTCAAAGCTGAAGCAAATGGATTTTTATCTTCTTGATCACTTACAGGTTTTGTGCCATAAACACAGTCAAATCCTTTCCCATAGTTGATTTTGTTTTCGCGAACTTCTCTACCAGGGAAAGGTGCTATTTCTTCAGGCTTTTTAGCCTTATTAATTTTGCTTACAAAGGTGGATTGCTCCTTAGTACGACCAATTCCTACAATAGCATTTAACACCTCACCTTTTGATAATCTATCAAGATCAATGTTTAACTCGTAAGTACCTCCTTCTTGATCATCAAAAGGTACAATTATTTTATTACTCATATTAGCCTCCGCTATTAAATATACTTTACTAAGTCTACAACCGACTTTATTACTTTATTATTAATTCAATATATACTTTCTCATTAATTATAAGCAATGGTTAATGTACTTGCAAATACTTTCTTCATTCAAGTAGTTAAACAACTCATGAAAATCTTCAAATATCTGCTTTATAACAGTCCTTGCTCTTTAAAACTAAAATATCCAACACTTGTAATGATAATGTGATCCAGTAACCTAATCCCTATAGTCTGACAAGCTTCAGCCAAGTCTTTAGTTACAGCTTGATCCTCATCAGATGGCTTTAACCTTCCTTCTGGGTGGTTATGCGATATTATTATTGACGTCGCTTTTCTTATTAATGCCTTTCTTGTTACTTCTCTTATGTAAAAAGGTACCTTATCCACTGTACCAGTAAACACTTCTTCCCCCTTTAAACGGCACTTTTGATCAAAATATATTATTTTCATCTTTTCCTCCTCTGAATAACCAATACTCACCCTTAAATATTTTACGATGGTTTCCAAGTTATCCATTATAGGTCCTTTCTTTAACTCTTCTCTTGGTACCCTCTTTGAAGCTTCCTTTAGGCATAAAATTACTGCTACTGTAGAGTCAGTTATCCCTTCTATAGTTTTCAAGTCATCTATTTCCTGGCCTAAAATTCCTCCTATTCCAAAACTATCTATTAGCTTTCTAGCAATAATTCGAGCTTCTTCCCTGTCATGCACTGCACTTAGAAACGTTTCTATTACTTCACGATCAAGTAGAGCTTTACCGTTGCTTTCTAATGCTCTGAATTCTATTTCTTCTCTACGATCTTTCTTATTATTCATAAAAATTACCCTTCACTAATAACAAAATGTTTTTATATATTTACTGCTGTTTTTTTGTCAGCATTGGCATAAGGCCACAGCTTTTGAGTGAAGTCAAATCAATTTTTCAATCTTTTTTACTTATTTTTTCATCAAAAAGTAAAGATATTAATAGATAATGATTTTTTATTTTAAATTTGTTGAATTTCGTCCAAAGAGATGTCTACTGTTTTTAAAATAATATTGATAGAAATTCCTTCCTTAACTAAATTCTTTGTAATTTTCATCTTTTCTACTCTCTTCACTTTCTCTTTGCAAACTTGTATGCTTTCAAACAGAGATTTTATTAGTACATTACGTAGTTCTTGGCTTTTAATCTTTTTGTATTCTTCTATTAACCTTGATAGTTCCACTTCACTATTCTCATTTTCTGTTGTTTCTGGAAGTAGGTCTGTAATACTAATTAATAGTACCTTTGCTATTTCATCTAACATTTCAAGTGAAACACCAGCTCGTCCTTGTTCATATTCATATATTCTTTGATTTATTATACCCACTTTACTTGCTAAATCTTCTTGAGTGTATCCTCTTCTCAACCTCCATTCTTTTATTCTTTGACCTACTTTATACGGAATGGAAATTTTTTTCTCATCATTATCATATTCATCAATAGATAAACTGGTCGTTTGAGAGATAACATGAGCAGAAACTCCTTCCTTAACCAAACCCTTTGCTACTTCTATTTTTACCGCCTTTCCACTTTCTTCCTCACTAATACGGATGAATTTAGTTAATAAATAAAACGTTTCACGTAATTCTTGATCCTTAATCTCTCTATGTCTTCTTACTAGATTTAATACCTCTTCTCCCTCATACCTTCCCTCATTTGATACTTCTTGTACGCAAGCTAGATCTCTAGCAGTTGTTGATAATGCTTCTGCTAATTCATATAACTTCTTAATTGAAATTCTGCGTGTTCCTTTTTCATATTGCAGTATTACCTGATATGTTGTATCGATTTTTTTTGCTAAATCTTTTTGAGTATATCCCTTTGCTAACCTACGATTTCTTACTTCCTGTCCTATTACTTTGTAATCTAAAAAATTAGAGCATTTATTCTCTTTTTTCACATTTTATACTCATAATCAGAAGAGCCGTTACGTATACTTAATTGGGAACCTTTTTGACAAACTGAACTCATCTCCTTTCAAACAATTTTTCTATATCACTTAGTTTCATTTCTATATACGTTGGTCTTCCGTGATTGCATTGCCCAGCATACGGTGTTTCCTCCATTTGTCTCATCAACTCATTCATCTCCTCCAACTTCATTTCCCTTCCAGCTCTAATTGACCCATGGCACGCAATGGTAGCTAGTATCTTGTTCACTTTTTCTTCTATAGGTAGCGTATCTCCTATCTCCATTAATCTATCAACTATATTCATCACCATCTCTTTCACATTTATTGTTCCTAAAATTGCAGGTATTTCTTTCACCCTTACTTTATCTTCTGATTCTATTTCAATACCAAAACCCATTTCGAAAAGCTTATCTTTATACATTTCAACCATCTCCATTCCTGCTTGGTTTTTAATCTCAACTATTTCAGGAAGAAGAAGCTTTTGCCTTTTTATGCTTGATTTTTGTTTTAAGCACTCATAGATCAACCTCTCATGAGCTGCGTGCTGGTCTACTATAATTAATTTGCCTTTAGCCTCAGCAACAATGTAAGTATTGTAGACCTGACAGCGTGCATATCCCAGAGGATAATCCTCTATTAAATCAATTTGCTTCCTTTCTAAAACCATCGTTCCCTTTTGGGGTGGAGATTCTCCATATTTAAACGTTTCTGGTAAGCTTTGCCTTCTTTCATCTGGTGCATTGAATTCTTTCATTAGACGATTTTCTAAAAGACTTGGTCTCTTTTCATAAAACTCTTTTTGATCTTTTTTCTCTTGACTATCAACCTGCTCTTGGCTTTTACTATCATTAAAAATTAGCTCCTCTTCAATACCTTGATCACCCGCTGCAAATCTCGTTGATAGTGTTTTTATTATCCCTCTTCTCACTATTTCATATATTAGCCTTTTATTCTGAAATCTTACTTCCGATTTATTTGGATGCACATTTACATCTACTTGGTCATATGGTACTTCTAAATGCAACACTGCAAAAGGATACCTATTGTTTGGAATAAAATCGTGATACGCATATCTAATTGCACCAACAAGTAGATTGTCTTTTATTGGCCTTCCATTAACAAACGTATAAATCTGAGTTGAGTTGCCACGATTGACATTAGGTTTACAGATGTGTCCCTTAAGTTTGATGCCTTCTTCTTCCTCTTTAACTTCCAGTGAATTGCTTTGAAATTCTTCTTCTATTTCACATAATCTGTTGAACAGCGAAGTTTGCTTAACATATTTTAAGAGCTTTTTATTACCAGAAGTGAGAGTAAACCCAATACTATAATTAATCATCGCTAAGTTATTCACAATATCAACAATACTTTGTGTTTCTGCCCTTTCGGTTTTTAGAAACTTTAGTCTATTTGGTGTAGCAAAAAATAAGTCACGAACTTCAATATATGTACCTTGCAACAAAGAACAAGGGGTAATCTCTCTTATTTTTTCTCCTCCCTCATACCTTATAGACCATGATTCCTTTGCTCCACTTGCCTTAGACGATAATTTCATTCTGCTTACTGCTGCAATTGAAGGTAAAGCTTCTCCCCTAAACCCAAGGTGCTTGATTTCTATTAACTCACTATCGCTTAATTTTGAAGTGGCATGCCTCATAAATGCTAGTTCTAAGTCGTCCTTTTCTATTCCATTTCCATCATCTGTCACAGTTATAAGGTTACGTCCACCACTTTCTATTTTGATCTCTATCTCTGAACTTCCAGCATCTATTGCATTTTCTACTAATTCCTTTACTACACTCGCTGGCCTTTCTATTACCTCTCCCGCTGCTATAAGATTTATAGTTTTTGTGTCTAAAAGAATTATTGCCATATTTTCAACTCTCAGTCTGATCAGTTTAATATCAATTAAAATCAGATTGTCTATTAAATTCTATTCTAAGCCCTTTCATGAAGATCATTAGAATTATGTATAATTATTAATGCTTTTTAAGTGGATTTCCTATTGTTCTTTCTAAGTTCCTTGGTGCACGTAACGATTATTCTTTAAAAAGAATATTGGCTACTGAGAAGAATGAAGACATCTTCATCAGAAAAAAAAGGGGCAAAAACAGAGAAAATTGACGTAGCTACTTAAGGCAGGTGTCTCTATTGCAGCTGAGACAACTGATCTACTCATGATCAAATGAAAAAGTTATAAGCATACAGATTGGATTACAGTATCTTTTTTAAGAAGAAGATTTATCTTGCTTAAAAACTTGTAGATACTATATTTTACATAAATTCTTCATGCGAGGCCTTTATGTTTACTAATAGAATATCTAATAATCTGGATCAGCTGCAATTTTTTGTAGAGTTTTTAAATGAAAATTATGAAATTCAGAAACATCTTAGTCTTACACCACTACATTTAGCAGCAGGAAATGGTCAGTTGGATTTAGTCAACACTTTGTTAGGAGAAGGTTTAGATATTAATTCAGAGATTAAGTACGATGGCTTTACGCCACTGTATTTTTCAATTGCAAAAAATCGCTTAGAGATGGTTAACTTTCTTATTGCTCATGGAGCAGATGTAAACCATAAGACCATTCTAGGCTTTACACCTTTAAGTTTTGCATCCCAGCAAGGATATTTAGATATAGTCAACACCTTGATTGCAAATGGGGCAGATCTTAGTACTAAAACAGATAAACTTAATACACCTTTACACCTAGCAGCAGAGAATGGTCATCTAGATATAGTAAATGTTTTTATTGAAAAGGGATTAGATGTTAATGCTGTAAATAATGATCGAGCAAGACCTTTGCATTCTGCAGTACAAAATGGTAACCTCGAAGTAGTTAAAGCTCTTATTTCACAAGGGTCTAATATTAACGCTGGATCTTCAGGCATAGGTAATCATAAAGTTGATGCAAACATTACACCCTTACATCTGGGAACACAAACTGGTAGGTTAGATATAGTTAAAGTTCTGCTTGAAGCGGGAGCAAACGTTAATGCAAAAACAGATGATAAGATTACACCTCTACATTTAGCGTCTCAAAATGGCTTTTTAGAGTTAGTAGACATTTTACTAAAAGCAAAATCTAATGTTAATGCTAAGGATTATGAGAATCTTACACCTCTACATTTAGCAGCAGAACGTAATCACTTTGGAGTAGTTAAGTCTCTTCTTCTCGTAAGGGGAATTGATGTTAATGCTAAGGACCACGATAATTCCACAGCTTTACATATAGGATCTCAGAATGGTCACTTAGAAGTAGTGAAGCTACTAATAGAGAAAAAAGCCAATGTTAATGCTAAAAAAAACGAAGGTTTTACACCTTTGCATCTAGCAATTCAGCAAAGTCATTTCGAGGTGAGTGATTTTTTAATTAAAAATGGAGCAAACATTAACACCGTGGATGATCAGAATTGGACTCCTTTACATAATGCAGCATATAATGGTTTTTCTTTAAAAATAGTAGAGAGCTTAATTGCAAAAGGAGCAAATATAAATGCAAAGATGGATGATGGTAGAAGAGCTCTACATTTGGCAGCAGAACATAATCGCTTGGAAATAATGAATTTCTTGATTGAAGATGGAGCAGATATTAATGCTCTAGATAACAGAAGTTGGACTCCTCTACATTGTGCAGCATATGATGGTAATTTAGAAGTTGCTAAATCTTTGCTTGATAAAGGAGCAGACATTAATGCTAAAACAGTTAAAAGTACTACACCTCTACACTTTGCAGTAGACCATGATCATTTAGAGGTGGTTGAATTGCTCTTAGAAAAGGAAGCAGATATTAATGCTTTAGATCACACAAATTGGACTCCTTTACATTTTGCAGCAGAAAAAGGTTATGATCAGATAGCAACCGTTCTATTGAAACATGGTGCTGATGTAAATGTAAAAGAAAATCAAAATAAAGGCACAGCCCTACATCTTGCAGCTCAATATGGTCATCCTAAGGTAGTTAAAACTCTTATTATAAATGGAGCGGATGTTAATGCAAAAATGGATAAAAATGCTACGCCTTTACACTTAGGGGCACAAATTGGTAATTTAGATATAGTTAGGTCTCTACTTATGAGCGGAGCATACTTTAATGCTAGAGCTGAAGGAGGTAGATATGTTTTACCATTACACTTTGCGGAAAGAAGAGGAAACCCAGAAGTAATAAAATTACTAAAATTGGTTGAGAAGTTATTTAAGGCTATAGAAGATAATAATTATTTAGGAATTGAGAGTTCCATTAGAGATGGAGCAATCATTGATTCGAAGAACGTGGATGGAAGAACGCCATTACATTATGCTGTTAATAATGGGCACATAAAAGTTGTAAATATCTTGCTAGCAAATGGAGCTGATGCTACTAAAGTTACTAACAAGGGTAATACACCATTACACACTGCTGCTTCCAAAGGTCATAAAGAAATTATTGAAGCTTTGTTACAACGTGTAAGCCACAATAAATTGAGTGATTTTATTAATGCTAAAACAATAGTTAAAGGCACTACATCGTTGCATGTTGCTACTGAAAATAGCTTTTTCGAAGCTGTAAAATCTTTGTTGAAACATGGTGCAATTTATAACATCAAGAATAAAGAAGGTAAAACACCACTTGATCTTTCTCGAGACCAGAATATTACTAACCTATTGAAATTAGTAGAAGAGCTATTTGAAAATGCAAAAAATGGTAATGTTGAAATTATCAGTAAGCTGAGAGCAATAAAACCCGATGAGCGCGTAGCTGTAACAAATGCTCGTGATGATCAAGGCAAGTCATTAGTCCAGGTTGCAGTAATCAATAAACACTCAAACCTTGCAAGTAGATTATTAGAAATATTAAAAAGTCCAGATCAGAGTTTACAAGATGTCAGCGTAGAAAATCGAGTAAAGAGTTTAAAGTTATAGCTCTCTTAAATGAAACTCTAATGAGGGTGCCAAGATCTAGAAAATATACAAAAATTTTGTTACAAAATAGTGAAATTTAGGAGGATTTTAAAAATATGCTAAATAATAATATTAACAAAGAATTAGAAAAAGCAGTCTATGAACGAAACTTAGAAAAAGTTAAAGCTCTTTTGTCTGCAGGTGCTAATGCTAACCTTAGAGTAGAAAGGAATAGAGATACGTTACTTCATACTACTAGTAGTGTAGAAATTACTAAAGAGCTTTTGTTAGGTGGTGCCGAAGTCAATTCAAGAAACATGTATAGTGAAACTCCACTACATTCTGCTATAACACTGGGGAAGGAATTAGAATTAGTTAGAGAACTTCTGAAACATGGTGCTGATGTAAATGCAACAAACCGTAAAGGCAATACTGCACTGAACCATGCTGTAAAAAAAAGTGGTAAAAATCTGGAAGTAGTTAAAGAACTATTAGAATATGGAGCTGATATTAATATAAGAAATCGTGAACGACGGCTTTATGATAATTGTTCCACATCTTTAGATAACGCTGTAAGTGATCTAGCATGCGCTAAATTGTTGATTAAATTTACTTTAGTAAGGAACTTCAATAAGGATTACGGAAAAATTATTGACTTATCTCCTTATAAGGGATGCAGTAATTACAGTAAATTATCAAGTTATCTAGATGACTGTGTTTGTGAAATTCTTCAAATGAAAACAGATGAAATAAAAGATAGCCTTCCACTATATGAATTTGTTACAAATAACTTCAACATACATGTACTATATAATAATCAATTATCTGTAAGACTAGCAAAAATTGATTATTCCATACGCTATCCTATATATAATGATATCATATTAGATAAGGTAAAACCTTTTTTAGAAAGAGCAGATTTGTTAAATAAGTTAAGTAAGATACAATTTTATACTAAATTAGATGTGGCAGATCAAGATGCCAAAGAAAAGAAAATTATTCTGGATCATGATTCTACATATAATATAACTGAATATCTATCTAATGATAACTTGTTAAACTTTATAGTAGCGTTTGATGATTCCAATAAACGTACTTTTCAATCTTTAAGTTCCTTAAATAATCTCGTAGAGCCTGGTACAAGACTTTATGAAACTTCTATAAGTAATGATACCAAACGTGCAAGATTAGAATAAATACATTTTTTGTCAGTACTAGAGTTTTTTATGAACAACAATTAGTCGTATGGTTCCAGAGAGGTGATACATAAGAGATTGCTATAATGCCAAAACACTAAACTTAGTGCTTTTTTATGTAAGTTGATCATCATTTCTCTTTGTTGTTTTCAAACGGGTTATTATTAGTAGGTGTTACTAAAAATTTAAACAACCAACACATTTCCCACACCCAAAATCAAATGTTGTGAAGGCTTTTCGTCCTGAAATTGCAGGATTAGTAGATATTCTCTCAAAAATATTTTATTAACAAAAGATGCTATTTTAATTTTTGCCATATTAAGTAAACTTTGCTATTCTAATACTGGTGTAAATATATCTCAGAGAGGGTTTATGCATGTACCTAAACAACAAAACCAGTTTTTATCACGTTCTTACACATCAAAAGAGGAGTTTATTAGAGAATATAAAAAGCTCTACCGCAGAAAAGCAAAAGCTGAAGAACTTTATCTCCTGGTTTTAACTGAACTCGAAGAGGCAATATCAGATGGTAATGTCGACAGCTTAAAAAAATTAAGCAATTTTATTGATTACATAAGTGATGCAGAAGATCAAGTAACTTTGAGAGACTATTATGATAATGCTAACAATCCTGTTAAGAGTACTAACTTAGTTATCTTAGCTTGTAAACACAATAAGGTAAAGATTTTAGAATACCTACTTGGCAATAATAGTAAAATTCTCAGTAATTTATCTGTTGGCATCAGAGAAACTACTATATTACCAGATGATGAGGATGAAACATGCCATAATGCGTTTTATTATGCTATACGTTCAGGTAATGTTGAACTTCTTGATACACTCATTAATAAATGGCTAGGTAATTATTTTGCTGTTCATTTCAGGGAATTAGATGAAATTCTTTCACGAGCTTATGAGGAATTAAAACTAAAGAACGTATTCTTGTCAGAAGAGATAGAAATTTTTGTTGAAAATAAGTTGATAAACCTCCGTTTTTTCTCTAGTGCTTCTGGACAAGATCAGAATGTGAAGAGTTATCTTAATAACATAAGGGAGCGGATTGAGTTAGTACTTCAAAATATTAGCCTGTTAAAGGCAGAGTATTCAAACACAGAAAAAGTAGATGAAAAGTTTTTATTCATAGCAAAATTTATTGCACAAAATATTCATATATTAAAGCGGCAGTTGAAATCAACCTACGATAGACTACCTTGGGAAGAAATGGAATTTTGTTTGATCAGTTTTGTTTCTTCTCACATAAAACGACAGGAAATGAATCTATTCTATAATGCCACATTGAATAAAAGTAAAATACTAGACCACTTGGAAAATTTTGCAAAGAAACTTAAAGAAGAAAAAGATATTATAGAAGGTGTGGACATTGGTAAATTTGCTGATCTCCCGAAGTTAAAACGTGAGAGGGTTGTTGCAGAGATCGTTAGCAATTATCCTCAATTTGGAGAGTTGTATAGCGATTATCAACAAATTAGGGATATTCATTCTTTAGAGAAAATAAGTGATTATATAAAGTTGGCATTATCAGCTAATCCTAAAGAAAGGGAAGGACAGTTAATTATTACAAGGGTTTTACAGGTTATTGGTGAATATTTAAAAAACACTCTAGAATCTCCCAAGTTATCTAGCACTACAAGCGAGCTTCTTCTACTATCATTACCAAAGAACACAAGAGAAGTCATTATAGATTTACGTAATTCACTATCACATGCTTACTCGCTCTCTAAAAGAACAGAGATTGAGGAAAATACAGATGTTAACTTTTTTATTGGTGTTCAAAATGATACTAAAAGAATCGATAATGTAATTACTGATATTCTTTACAATAACAAGATTAAAATAGTCATAATGTTGCTAAAGAAAATTACCAGTAGTGAAAACTTAGACGAGATAAAAGAAGTTGCTGGAATATTTAGTAACGTTGAATTAGATGAAATGATTACAGAGAGTTTTAAAGTGATGGAACATGATAAGCTTGAAAAACTCATAAAAGAATTAAGCAATAATATAACTGAAAAGACGAATTATGAAAAGGAGCTGTTTAATAAAATTGATAACATAATCAATTTTGCAAAAACTAAATCAAAAAATATCAGAACTGATTATGTTACGGCGTTTATATCATTAAAGAGCTTAGATGTTGGTTTGAATGACAATAAGATTGACCATAATGTTATTAGAGGAATAAAATTCTTTGCTAATAAAACACTAGAGAATATTCCTTCCCAAATAGAGTCTCACAATCTTAAAGAAATAGCCGAACTATCAATGAAAATTTCTCATAGTGTTAGGTCAAGAATACAGGATGACAACCTTGATAAAGTAAATAGATTAACTTGTGAGATTTTTTACATTGCTGAACTTGGAACAGGTGACCTTAAATGGATTGAGGAATTAAGAAACAAGTTGAATGAGAAAGGTTCGTTTATTCCTATACATAAACAAAGGAAGGCTTACAACATAACAGAAGAAAAATACAATAACCAGCTTGAACTGAAGTTATCTGAACTGAAAAGTATTTTGAGGAATAACGCATTAAGTGGCAAGTTAACTGAAAAGCTTCCTTCCTACAAGAGGAATAAAAAGTTGCAAGCAGTAGTAGAAATGCTTGTTCTGGATATAATGTCAATTTTAGGTAGATCAGAGAAGCATCTAGAAAACAATCTACTTTTTTTAGATGATAACACTCCTTTATTAACTGGAAAATGTTTGCGTAATCATTTAGCACATGATAATACCTTAGTTGATGTATTGTTATCTGATCCCTCAATAGCAGTTATCTTGAATGCTAAAAAACTTATTTCAGAAAATGTAATAAAAAGTAAGAAGAAAATTGGCAAGTCGGTAAGAGATGATCCTTCCAAGCTGAAAGATAAATACGATCAAAACCTTATCACTATTACTAATCAGGAAAAAATGTTTGCTGCGTTGGAAGAAGGAAATCTTGAAGACTTAAAGAGTTATCTCAAAAAAGGAGCAGACATCAATGCTAGAAGTATTAACTCATGGACTACATTACATTTTGCTGCTAAGGGACCTAGTCTTGAAATTATAAAATTTGTTCTTAATCAAAATTTAGACGTTAATGTTAAAGATATTAATGGTCAAAGCCCACTACATATTGCTGCTGCATATGGAAGGAAAAATATTGTGGAATTTTTTATAGGAAAAACAGGTGTATATGTTGATGATCTAGATAATAGTGGCAAAACATCACTACATATTGCAGCTAAAAATGGTCACAAAGATGCTGTTGAAATTCTACTAAAAAATAATGCTAATACTAATACCAAAGATATAGCTGGTTTTTCACCTTTACACTATGCAATAAAAAACAATCATATTGATGTTGCTAAGATTATGCTGGAAAAAGAAGCGAATGTTGACATCAACGAAACTATGGGTGGCTTTACTTCACTACATATAGCTGCAGAAAGTGGTTATCTAGGGCTAGTTAATTTTTTACTGAAAAATGAGGCAAATGTTAATGCAAGAAACGATAAGGAGGGAATACCATTACATACAGCAGCACTAAATGGCCACCTAGAAGTAGTGAATGCTTTAATTCTCAAAGGAGCCGATGTTAACTCCAGAGTTATAGATGGTTGTACACCATTACACTATGCAATAGAAAACGGTCATGAAAAGATAGCTAATATTTTATTGAAGCATGGAGCTAATGTTAATGTTGTTGACAAAACCTATAATAACACACCTTTGCACTACGCAGCAAAAGATGGACATGAGAAAATTGTTAAGGCTTTACTGACAAATAAGGCAAATGCTAGTATTGCCACTGTGGAAGGTATAACCCCACTACATTTTGCAGTGCAGAGTGGCCACTTGAAGATAGTTGTTGCTCTTCTCGAGCATGGGGTTAACGTTCGCGCTAAAGATAAAAATAATGCTACGCCATTACACTATGCAGCAGAGAGTGGTCATAAGGCAGTTGCTGAGCTTTTAATAAAAAATGGAGTAGAAATCAATGATAAAGCCAATAATAATCTAACACCATTACATGTAGCTGCTCTGAAAGGTCACAAAGATATTATTGAACTCCTAATAAGAAATAAAGCTGAAGTTAGAGCTCAAGACATTAAGGGTAGTACACCATTACATGCAGCTGCGATGAATGGTAGCAAAGATATTATTGATCTTCTAATAAAAAATAAAGCTGAAGTTGATGCTAGAACTAATGATGGCATGACGCCATTGCATGTAGCTGCTCTAAGTGGACATAAAGACGCTATTGCTTTTCTAATCAAAAGTAAAGCTGAAGTCAATACTAGTGCTAATTATGGTCTTACACCTTTACATGCAGCTATTGTAGGGGGTCACAAAGATATTGTGAACCTTTTAATAAAAAATGAAGCCAAAGTTAATATGGAAGGTATTGCAGGTAGTACACCATTACATGTAGCTGTGGAGGAAGGTTATAAAGAAATCGTTGGAATTTTGGTAGCAAATAGAGCCAATGTTAATGTTAAGAGTAACAACCTAACACCATTGCTTTCTGCTATTAAGCATAATCATAAGGAAATCGTTGAAGTTCTTGTAGAAAATGGAGCTAGTGTTAATGTAGAAGGTGGTGAACCTTTATTACTCGCAGTTCTTGCTGGCTACAGAGATATTGTAGAGATTTTGCTAAGAAATAAAGCTTATGTTAACACAAAAGGTCCTGAAAATACTACACTATTGCATTTGGCTGCTAAAAGAGGTCATAAGGAGATAGTAAATGCTCTGATAACAAAAGGAGCTAATGTTGATGCTATGACTATTAATGGTACAACACCGTTATATCTTGCAGCACAAGAAGGTCATGGGGAAATTGCTGAAACTTTGATAGCAAATAGGGCTAATGTTAACATTGTAAATGTTGAAGGTGCTCCGCTACATATAGCTGCAGGACACGGCCATGATAATGTTGTTGAAGTCCTATTAAGTAATGGAGCAAAAATTAATGTTAAAGACAATAAGAGTAGAACATCTTTAGAATTAGCAGTGTCACATGGTCATTTGCAAGTGGTTAAAATGTTACTGCAGTATAAAAAAGTAGATATGAATGCTAAAGGCAATGATGATTGGACTATACTGCACATTGCTTCACAGGAAAGTAACTTGGAAATGGTAAAATGTCTAGTAGATGAAGGGTCTAATATTAATGCTAAAAATGCCTCTGGATCAAAGCCTATACACATTGCAGCTAGAGAAGGTTATAAAGATACCGTAGAGTTTTTCCTTAGCAAGGGGTTGAGTATTAATGAACTTGGTACAGCTAACCAGACATTACTACACTATGCTGCAATGAAAGGTCGGTTAGAAGTTGTAAAGTATTTGATAGCACAAGGTGCTGACGTTAATGCTAAAGATACTAATGGCTTAACCCCTATGCATATTGCTGCTAATTTTGGTTATAAAGACGTTATTGAAGTTTTATTAAAAAATGGTGCAGTTTATAACGCTGTTGACAAGCTTTGTAGAAGACCATTAGAAATGACTAACGATAAAGACGTTATCAATCTATTAGCATCAACTGAGAAATTATTTGAGGCTGTAAAACGTAATAGCTCTTCAGAGATTGAGAATTACATTAAAGCAGGAGCGTTTGTTAATGCCAAAAATGCTGATAGTGTAACACCATTATATTATGCTGCATGGAAGGGCTATGATGGAGTTGTCAATATTCTATTACAAAATAAAGCTAATCCTAATGTGGTTGGTAACAAGGGGTTTACTCCTCTGCATTATGCTGCTAAGTTCTCTCACTTAAAAGTTGTAAAGGCCCTATTGTCTAATGGTGCAGTATACAATGCTGTCTCTGACAGTGGGAAAACACCATCAGATTTTACTGTGGATAAAAGTATAACTAGCTTATTTAAACTAGTCAGTGAATCATTTAAAAAGGTTAAAGATGGTAATGCTCAAGTTATTAATGACCTAAATAAGATAAAGGATATTGATACAGTAAAAGCAGTGATGAGTGCTCGTAATAGAGAGAACAAAACGTTAGTAGTTGCTGCAGTACATAGTAACTTTTCAAAAGTCGAGCAGTTGAAGCAGATATCGCAAAGTGACGTATCCGCTCAGATTGATACAGCTTTAGTGCTCTTGAATCAAGGCAATTACCAAAAAGCCTTAAGTATTTTCAGAAGCGCATTTGAAAGAAGAAAAGAAATACTAGGAACAGACAATCCTGGTACTTTAGATATTCAGACATATATAGCCAAAGTGCTATATAAGCAAGGAATTTACCAAGAAGCTTTAAATATGCTTGAAGAGATTTTTCAGAAACAAAAAGAAATGCTGGGTTTAAACGATAAGGATACTTTAAGTACAAGAAGTACAATCGCTTTAGTGCTGCATAGACAGGGGAAAGATGAAGAAGCTTTTAATATTTATCAAGAAGTCTATCAGAGACAAAAGGAAATACTAGGGTCAAATCATTCAGATACCTTAAATACTCAGTTTCACATGGCATTAGTATTAGATAAACAGGGAAAATATGAAGAAGCGTTAAATATCAATAG
The DNA here is from genome assembly GCF_964031125.1 of Wolbachia endosymbiont (group A) of Melieria omissa. NCBI lineage: Bacteria > Pseudomonadati > Pseudomonadota > Alphaproteobacteria > Rickettsiales > Anaplasmataceae > Wolbachia > Wolbachia endosymbiont (group A) of Melieria omissa. Next base: position 76,077 of record NZ_OZ035007.1, read on the forward strand.
GGCAGTTTTTGAAAAGAGGAAAGAAACACTAGGTACACATGATCTAGCCACTGTGAGTGCCAAAAATAATATAGCAATGGTACTAGCTAACCAAGGTAAATACGAAGAGTCCTTAAAAATCTATAAAGAGGTTTTTGAAAAGAAGAAAATAATTTTAGGTATTAATCATGCTGATACCTTGAGAACGTTACATAACATTGCTGGGGTACTCTTCAATCAAAATAAATATCATGAAGCCTTGAAAGCTTTTCAAGAGGTTTTAAATATACAGAAAAAAGCTTTACAACAAAATCACCCAGAAGCCTTGAATACTCAATACAACATAGCAAATGTACTTTTTGCTCAAGGGAAATGGATCAGCGCACTTAAAGTCTACAGAGAAAGTTTTGATCAAAGAAAAGCTGTTTTTGGACCAAGTCATCCGAGTGTTTTAGACATTTTAAAAAAGATAGAGATGATTAATTTTAGATTTAAGCTTGAGGGTAGCGAAGCATCAGAGGTTCTCCAGCATCTGCAGAAAGATATCAACATTGCTGCTAGTAAAGGTGATATACGAACTGTTCAGCGTCTGTTAAAAGATGGAGCTGATGCCAACGATAAAGATATTGATGGAAGAACACCGTTGCATTACGCTGTTAGCAATGGACACATAGATATTGTAAACATCTTACTAACAAATGGAGCTAATGTTAGTCAAGTTACTAATAAAGGTAATACACCATTACACACTGCTACTTCCAAATGTTACAAAGAAATTGTTGAGGTTCTGTTACAACATATCAGTCGTGATAAATTAAATGACTTTGTTAATGCTAAAACTACTTCTAGTGGTACTACATCACTTCATGTTGCAGCTAAAGGTGGCTCCTTGGAAGTTGTAAAATCTTTATTAAAACATGGTGCAATTTATAACATCAAGAATAAAGAAGGTAAAGCACCACTTGATCTTTCTCGAGACCAAAATATTACTAACCTATTGAAATTAGTAGAAGAGCTGTTTGAGAATGCAAAAAATGGTAATGTTGAAATTATCAGTAAGCTGAAAGCAATAAAACCCGATGAGCGCGTAGCTGTAACAAATGCTCGTGATGATCAAGGCAAGTCGTTAGTCCAGGTTGCAGTAATCAATAAACACTCAAACCTTGCAGGTAGATTATTAGAAATATTAAAAAGTCCAGATCAGAGTTTACAAGATGTCAGCGTAGAAAATCGAGTAAAGAGTTTGAAGTTATAGCTCTCTTAAATGAAACTCTAATGAGGGTGCCAAGATCTAGATCATTTAGAAAATTATAGTGGGCTTTACATCTTATTAATTATAAATTAACTTACTATCTAATCAATCCCTAAGTCATGTATGAGTAACATTTTGATAATATTAGCAGCAGGAAAGAGCAGTAGAATGAATTCTGAATATTCAAAAGCGTTGCACCAAGTGGGAAATCTTACTCTTTTAGAACATATAATTTCTAATGCAAAATTGCTGAGTCTAAAAAGCTTATCAATTGTTGTTAACAACTCCCTTCTAAAAGATTTAGAAAACTTTGATACCCTAAAAAGTATAATCGATCAATACAATATAAAACTAATAATGCAAGAAGATATTACAGGTACTGGCACTGCAGTTAAAATTGCTCTAGAAAATCTGGAGGAGTTATCTGATCAAGACATAGTTTTAATACAGTATGGAGACACTCCTTTTATATCTAGCGATACAGTTATGAAAATGACTGATTGTTTAAAGTATAATAATTTAGTTCTTCTTGGATTCAATAGTCAAGATGAACAATATGGAAGATTAGTAATTGATAATTACGGAAATGTTCAAAAAATCCTAAAAAATGGAGATAAAATGCTTCTTGCAAACTCTGGAATAATGGTTTCATATGCTAAAGATCTCTTTACCTTAGTAAAAGAAATAAAATTTAATAATTCGACCAATGAATATTGTCTTAATGATATAGTGCCCATTGCAGCAACCAATAACTTGAGTGTAGGTTATGTAGTTTCTGATGAAAGAGAAGCAATGGGAGTAAATAATAAGGAGGATTTGATTAAAGCCGAACACTATTTTCAAGAAAGAAGGCAGCCAACTTTTCTTTCATAACTACATTTTTTTATTCATTAATTTAAGTTGACATTTGTTTTATACTGGTTTTATAATACCCTTTAATTCTTACTTGTAAGATAATTGGTATGACAAATTTTCCTAGTTGTAGTAGAGGGTATACATGGGGATATTAATAACAGGTGCTGCAGGTTTGATAGGGTCAACCTTGGTGAAAAAGTTAGAAAACCAAGGCCATGAAGTAATAAGCTGCGATATTAGGTTTCGCGATAATCCACTCAGTTTTTTTTCAGAAGATATAGTACCACTACTTGCTCAGTGTACAGGAATCATTCATCTGGCTGCAATTTCTAGAGTTATACATGGTGAACTTTATCCTACACTGTGTCAAAAAATTAATGTTGATGGTACAATGCGGTTTTTAGGGTTATGTAAGTCACTTCCAAATAAACCATGGTTTATATATGCAAGTAGTAGGGAAGTCTATGGAGAGCAGAAGGAACTGCCAGTTACAGAATCTGCTAGTATCGATCCAATAAATAATTATGCAAAAGGTAAAGCATTTATTGAGGAACAAATAACAAGTTCAAAAGATTTTAATGTAGCAATATTACGCTTTTCAAATGTATACGGTGGTTTACTAGATCATAACAGTAGAGTAATTCCTGCACTCTGTATTAATGCATTAAGAGGTGATCCAATTAAAATAGAAGGTAAAGAATGTGTTTTTGATTTTACCTATTTGGATGATGTTATAGAGGGTATATGCTTAACTGTTAAATATTTACAAAGCGAAAAATCTTCTCTTCCTGCTATTCATCTTACTACTAATAGCCCATGTACTTTAGAAAACTTAGCAAAAACAATATTAAAAGTCACGAAAAGTGATTCTAGAATTGATTTTTATCCTCCAAGAAATTTTGATGTAACTAAGTTTCATGGTGATTTTACTAGAGCTAAAGAGCTACTTGGTTGGTCTCCAAAACATTCATTAGAAGTAGGATTAAGTAAATTTATAAAAAGTCTACAAAACGATACACAAGAATATCCTAACAATATAGATATGGTAATATATGAAAATATTAAAAGTTATTCATGGTTACCCTCCTTATTATAGTGCTGGTTCAGAGGTTTATAGCCAAACTCTTGCTCATGAACTAGCAAATAACAATGAGGTACAAGTATTTACTAGGTATGAAAATAGCTTTTTACCTGATTTTTATTACACTACAGTCCTAGATAGTAGTGACTCTCGAATCTTACTGCATTTAATTAATATACCCACAGCTAAATATCGTTACAAATTTATCAATGAAGAAGTAGATATACAATTTAAAAGAGTAATAGATAACTTTCAGCCAGATCTTATACATTTTGGTCATCTTAATCATCTATCAATTACTTTACCAGAAATTGCTTTTAAAGAAAATATACCTACAATTTTTACGCTACATGACTTTTGGTTAATGTGTCCAAGAGGAAGGTTTATTCAACGCAATTCTGAAGATTTGTTACGGCTTTGTGATGGACAAAAGGATCAAAAATGTGCAACTCAATGTTACAAAGGATATTTTACAGGAGATGAAGAATTCCTGAATTTAGACATAAATTATTGGGAACAATGGGTTGCAACTAGAATGAAGCACACAAGGAAAATAATAGACTATATAGATTACTTTATTTCCCCATCGAAATTCTTGATGGATAAATTTACTCAGGATTTTTATGTTCCGATAAACAAAATTTCTTATCTTGATTATGGTTTTGATCTCAATCGTCTTAAGAATAGAAATAGAGCACAAGAAAAAGAGTTTATTTTCGGTTATATTGGTACTCATACTCCCGAAAAAGGTGTTAATCTATTATTGAAAGCTTTTTCTCACTTATCATCTAAAGCAAAACTTAGAATTTGGGGAGCAGCAAGAGAAGAAACTAAAGCTTTAAAAGCGATTGCCGATCAGTTTTCACCTGTTGTTAAAGAAAGAATAGAGTGGATGGGAAGTTATGATAATAAGAATATAGTTACTGACGTATTTAATAAAGTTGATGCAATAGTCGTTCCTTCAATTTGGGGTGAAAATTCACCATTAGTAATACATGAAGCACAGCAACTTAGAATACCAGTTATAACAGCCGATTATGGTGGTATGGCAGAATATGTAAGAGATGGACTATTATTTAAGCACAGAGATGCAAGTAGTTTGTCAGAAAAAATGCAAGTCCTATCTACAAATCAGGAATTATACAATAAACTTACCCAAAAAGGCTATCCTTATACTGAAAATGGGAATATACCTTCTATGAGTGAGCATATTGAGAAACTTAACAAGATTTACCGTAATGCTATTGAAAAGAAAGGCAAATCAGTAGCTGTGAAACCCGGTCCTTGGAGAATTACTTTTGATACTAATCCAGATTACTGCAATTTTGCTTGTATAATGTGCGAATGTTTTTCACCATACAGCAAAGTTAAAGAAGAAAAGAAAGCTAAAGGAATAAAACCTAAGATACTGTCGATAGAAACTATCAGAAAAGTAATTAAGGAAGCAGCTGGAACACCTTTAAGGGAAATCATTCCTTCTACTATGGGTGAGCCTTTAATGTATAAAAGCTTTGATGAAATAATCAATTTGTGCCATGAGTTCGGTCTTAAGCTTAACCTCACAACCAATGGTTCTTTTCCCATTAAAGGAGCTAGAAAATGGGCTGAACTATTGGTACCAATTTTATCTGATGTTAAGATTTCCTGGAATGGGGCAACTAAAGAAACTCATGAAAGAATCATGAAAGGTTCAAAATGGGAAGTAGTGACAGAAAATTTAAAAACTTTCCTTGAAGTTAGAGATAAATACTTTAGCGATACAGGTGAGAGGTGTACCGTTACTTTACAATTAACATTTTTGGAAAGCAATTTACATGAACTCTATGACATAGTTAAGATGGCCATAAAAAACGGCATAGATAGAGTTAAAGGACATCATCTTTGGGCACATTTTGAGGAAATTAAGGATCTATCTATGAGAAGAGATGAGTTAGCAATTAGTAGATGGAACACGGAGGTGAGAAGGTTATACGAACTTAGAGATAATATTCTATTGCCAAATGGTAAAAAGATAAAATTAGAAAATTTCACAATCCTTTCTCAAGAAGGTATTAAGGATTTGGCTCCAGGTGGTCAATGCCCATTTTTAGGTAAAGAAGCATGGATAAACAATAAAGGAAAGTTTAGTCCTTGCTGTGCTCCAGATGAACTCCGTAAGACATTAGGAAATTTTGGTAATGTTAATGAGATTAAACTCGAGGAAATATGGCAGAGTAGTGAGTACCTAAGCTTACAAAAGAATTATTTAAATTATAAATTATGCAAAACATGCAACATGAGAAAACCTTTGATCAATTAATCAAAGATAATCTTAAATCTATTAAAATTTCACCGTGTGAGAGGTTTCACGAGTTGCTAGGAAATCCTTTGTATGAAAATAGGTTTATAAAGGTTGGTAAATTTCATGAGCCTGGTCTTGCACCGGTTTATGATCAGACAGGTGCTTATCATATCAATGTAAGAGGAGAAGCAGTTTATCATAATAGATTTCTGAAAACTTTTGGATTCTACTTTAATAGAGCAGCCGTAGAAGATGATACAGGGTGTTACCATATTGATCCATCTGGATGTAGAGTATACAAACAGTCTTATCAATGGATTGGAAATTATCAGGAAGATGCTTGTGTAGTTAGAAGACATGATAAATGTTTTCATATTAATTTAAATGGCAACAGAATTTATCAGGAGGAATATGATTATGTTGGAGATTTTAAGGATGGTATCGCTGTAGTCTACAAGGATAGTAAAGCTACACATATTAATCATCATGGAAAGTTAGTACATAATAAATGGTATAAAAAACTTAATGTTTTTCATAAAGGGTATTCTATTGCAGAAGATCAACATGGTTGGTTTCATATAGATATTAATGGTGATCCTATTTACCAGCAGAGATTTAAAATGGTAGAAGCATTTTATAATGGGATGGCAAAAGTTGAAACTTTTGAAGGTGTGTTAGAACAAATCGATATTACCGGAAATGTAAAGTTTAGTATTTTTGATTTAGGTAAAGAATCTCAAGTGCATAGGATTTCTGCAGAACTTTCAGCCTTTTGGAAAACTTACCTAACAAGCGTTGCTATTGAACTTGATTTGTTAAATATTTTACCTGCAACTATGCCAGTTTTATCTAAAAAGTTAAACATTATCGTACCAAATCTAGAAAGGCTGTTAAGGGCGTTGTGGGAAATAGGGTTTATTGATTACGATAAGGACAAGGACTTATGGCAACTATCATCAAAAGGTAAGTGTTTTAAGGAAATACCATTTTTGCCAAAAGCAGCAACGATGTGGGCAAGAGTTGCCGCTGAAAAGAATTGGTTAAAGATTGCCGATATACTAAAACAGAAGTCCATCTCTTCATTTGAATCTTTTAAGGAAAGAGAAGCATCAGAAGATAAGAAAATAGCGTTTTACCAAGCATTGCTAGGATATTCTAGGTTTGATACTAAAGAGTTTAATTCTAGGATTAATATAGATGGTGCTAAGAATATATTTCTATTTGGTGTACACTCTTTATTTCTTGCTTATTCTGATATACACAATAAAGGTTCTATAGGCCTATATAACGAACATAAAGTACCAAGACAGTTAGTAGAAAATTTAAAAGTCAAACTTATAACTCAGGAAGAACTATCAGTTACAAATTATGAATTAGGTGTCTTTTGCCGCTTTCTGCAGCATTATGATGATGATAAAGTATTATCTTATTTAAAATTGGTCAAAGGAATATCTCGTATTTTATTGATAGAAACTATTTTAGATTACCGCTCTCCAACTGGAGGCTCTGTAGATATTAATGTAATGGTTGAAACAGGAGGTAAACTAAGAACATTAAGCGATTGGGAAAAAATATTAAAACAAGTAAAAGGATTCAAAATTTTTGCTGTTGTGCCTTTAACAGATTACTTATCAGTCATTGATGTCAGGTATTAATCATATGGAAATACTACAAAAAAATGGTTTTTTTATTATCAAAAATCTGGTTCCTTTAAAGCTAATAACTCAGTCTTTAAGTGATATAACAAATAAGATATCAGAGCTATCCCAAGAACTAAGTGTTTCAACTTCTGACTACTTAAACTGTACCGGCAGATGGGGCACGTCATCTCAAGTAACTAGAATTATCTCTCAAGCATTAGATGAAATTATTAAAAATTACCTTGAAAAGTCACTTCAGTGTCAGATACTGCAGAAAAAATCAAATGTTATATGTAAAACTGCTGATTTAATAGATGCAGTTCCCTTCCACCAAGACATCTCCTATAGTTTCAATGATCCTTACCACTTTTCTGTTTGGTTAGCTTTGAATAATGTAAGTGAAACTTCAGGTGCACTGCAAATTATAGAAAACAGTCATAAATGGGAAATACAGCCTTTAGTTGATTTTTGGTACCCATATTTTTTTGATCAGTACTCAAATAATCGGGAAAATTACAAAATCAAGTCATTACCTATTTCAGCAGGAGATGCAATAGTTTTTGATTCACGGTTATGGCATGGTAGTGATAAGAATACAGATGCTAAAGATAGATTTGCTTATGTAACAAGGTGGATTATAAAAGATCAAGATCTTCCCTATGTGCCAAAACCTCAGCCTTCAGTTTTTGGTATACTCAATTGTGGTGAGTTAACAGAATCTGTACTGAGAGAATGCTTGTCATTGTTTGGCTACCAGGAAAGTGTAAAAGCAAAAAACATGGAAGAACTTATCAAGAGCTGGTTAGCCTTTATTACAGACACAACTACAAATATTTCTGAGATCGACACTACTGAGGCTAAGCGAGATTTATATAAGCTACTTATTCTGAATCGAGCATCAGCACTACATGATGCTGGAGACATCTCAGGAAAAATATACAAAAATTTATGGTTTTCACTACTTGTATTTCTCAATAAAAAAGTCAACGTAGTGGAGCTAGCATTATAAATGAACAGAAGTAGAGTTGATAGCTTCAAATGTGTATTGATGTTCATCTTGAATATAGTATCTAAATTCAAACTTAATGTACTTATAATGTCTTTAGTTGCCCTGGTGGTAGCTGTTGATTTGTCTTTTAGAAAGTATTTAGTAAAAAATATTCTAGATACAGCTGTAAAATATCAGGAAGGTAATGTAATTGAGAATCTTTTATTACCTGTAAGCGCTTATCTTGGTATGGCATTACTTATCACTACTGCTTTTAGATTCTATGGCTATTTTGTTGACATTCGAATGTTTACCTTAATGCGTCAAAAGATAGCTGATATATCTTTTTGTAGACTACTCCAACAAGACCATTCCTATTATCAGAACAATTTATCTGGAAGCTTAGTACATAAGGTCAGTAGCTTAATGGATAGTGTGATAGAGTTAATAAGATTGCTTATAGATTGTTTTTTCGGTTACAGCATAGCATTAGTCTTAGCTATTTATACCTTATCATTAGTAAACATAAAATTTGCAATCGCTACATTCACTTGGGTAAGCATTTTTATTTTAGTATCGATTTTCAGCTTTCGTGTACTTACTGAACTAGCTGATAATTACTCTAAACAAAATTCACAAGTAATAGCTAGTATAGCAGATAGTATTTTAAATGTTATATCAGTAAGGCTATTTTCTCAGCAAGCACATGAGAGACACAAATTTTTTCAAATATGCAAGAAAAGAACTATTGCAGAGAGAAAATTACAATGGGCATACTTTTGTCTTTGGTTTATATATGGCTATTCATTTGATATACTCCAAGCAGTAAACTTGTACTTTTTAATTTATGACTATCAATTGAACAAGATCGCAATAGGAGATATAGCTCTTGTACTTGGAATTAATATATCGATTATAGAGTTTCTTAACCATCTAACTAGGAATCTTACCCAATTTTCTACTCATTTCGGCAAAGTTTCAGATGCATTGCCAATCTTAACTACCGTACCAGAAATTCAAGATAAGAAAAATGCTAAAGAATTAAATTTATTAAGTGGAAAAATAACGTTTAATAATGTTTCTTTTTCTTATGAAGGTCAGGAGTCATTATTTCAAGATTTCTCAGTTACCATTAATCCTTGCGAAAAAGTAGGTCTAGTTGGTTGTTCTGGAGGTGGTAAATCTACTTTTATAAACTTAATCCTAAGGCTATTTGATGTTAAAAAAGGTAATATACAGATTGATAATCAAATAGTATCAGAAGTTACACAGAGTTCTTTGAGGCAACAAATATCTGTAATACCTCAAGACCCATTGTTATTTCATGATACTATTTTAGCAAACATCATATATGGTAGACTTCAATCTACTATCGAAGAAATAATGAGAGCTGCAAAGCTGGCTGGTATTCACGATTTCATTATGACTCTACCAGATCAATATGGAACTACAGTCGGAGAAAAAGGCATCAAGCTATCTGGAGGAGAAAGACAAAGAATAATAATAGCCAGGGCATTTTTAAAAAACGCTCCAATATTATTTCTCGATGAACCAACTAGTCAGTTAGATTCTATAACAGAAAAAACAATTCAAATGAGTTTATTCAAATTGATGAAAAATAAAACTACGATTACTATAGCACACCGTATTTCTACACTTTTACACATGGACCGAATTCTAGTATTTAACAAAGGAAAAATTGTCCAAGATGGTAAACACGCTGAATTAGTTTCTAAGCAAGGTCTTTACAAGGAACTTTGGAATGCTCAAATTGGTTGTTTGAATGGCAAAAAATAAGATGGAAAAAATTATTGATCTGAGAAGTGACACTACAACTCTGCAGAGCTCCAACGTTATACATGCAATAAGTAATGCAACTATTGGAGATTTTGCTTATGGTGAAGACAAAAGCTGTAATGACTTATCAGAATATTGCAAACAATTATTCAAAGTAGAAGAAGCATTATTTGCAACCAGCGGTATGCTTGCAAATAGATTAGCCATTGCCAGTCAAACAAGTCCTGGTGATGAACTAATAACTCATTATAATTATCACGTTAATTTTTTCGATAGCGCAGGCAATGCAAAAGTAAATAATATCGTATTTAATTGTATTAGAAATAATAGCGGAATCTTAGATGTTGCTGAAGTAGAATATGCTATTAATTCTAAGCCAAGGTACAAAATTTTTGCTCAGGTGAGTCTTGTTTCTATAGAAAATAGTATAAACGGGTTTAATGGTAAAATTTATCCTTTTGAAAAACAAGTCGAGTTATATCACTTTTTAAAAGCTCACAATGTAAATCTTCATTTAGACGGTGCAAGAATATTTAATGCTCATGTCGAAACAAATATTGCTTTAGCAGATTATGCTAAATATGTGGATACAATGAGCTTTTCTTTTACCAAAGGACTTGGAGCTCCTTTTGGTTCAATGCTTATGGGTAAAAGAGAGATAATTGAAAGGGCTAAAAAGCTACAGGTTTGGCTAGGTAGTGGTTATCATCAGATAGGGTATTGTGCTAATGCAGCAAAGTATGTACTACAGAACAATATTTCTAGGCTTAAAGAAGACAATAAACTCGCCAAACTGTTTGCAGACAAGATTAAGGAAATTCCACACATAAAACTGGTACTACCTTATCCAGAAACTAATATAGTAAGCTTTAGTATAAAAGCACTAAATGTAACTAATGAGGTTTTCTTGAGTAAGTGCCAAGCTTATGGTTTATTGCTTTTTCCTTGGCTCGAGTCTCATATAAGAGCAGTTACCCATCTTGGCACAAAGGAAACAGACATCATGAAAGCTGCTGAAATTATAAAGGAGGTTGTGTTAAATTTAATATGAGAGTAAAAATAGATTTCTTTAGCGATTCAAACACTGACCCTTCAGCTAAAATGAGGGAAGCGATGGCTAAAGCAAAAGTTGGAAACGAAGCTGCATGTGAAGATCCAACTGTGAACGAATTAGTGGCAACCGCATGTAAAATATTAGGTAAACCTGCAGGAATCTTTTTGATTTCAGGAACGATGTCCAATGTAATTGCTTATAAAGTACACATTCAAAGACCTGGTGATTACTTGCTGCTTGATGAAACTTCACATCCACTCATAGTACAATCTGGCTTGATCGCAGCCCAGGCACATGCTACTCCTTTGCCCATCAAAGGTACAAGAGGAATATTTACTGGAGAACAAATTGTTGAGTTTATTACTCGTCCTAGTTTAAGAAATATTCCGAGAGTTGGGCTTGTTTCTATCGAACAAACGACAAATTTTGGTGGTGGAGCTGTGTGGCCTTTAGAATATATTCAAGAGATCTCAAGTCTCTGCAAAGAGAATGACGTATTCACTCATTTAGATGGAGCAAGACTGTTCAACGCTTGTGCTCATACTAAAATATCTCCAAAGGAGTATGCAAGTTATTTTGATTCGGTATTCATTGATTTTAGTAAAGGATTAGGTGCTCCAATGGGCGCAATATTGCTTGGAAGTGAAGATTTTATTGAAAAAGCTTGGTACTATAAGTTTCAAATTGGCGGAGGTATGCACCAAGCTGGCATTATTTCAGCTGCATGTTTATATGCTCTACGTAATAATGTAAATTCTTTAGAAGAAGATCATAAAAAAATGCAGCACCTTATAGAAGGCCTAGACTCCATAGATCAAGTTATAATTGATATCGACCTGTATAAAACTAATATAGCGTATTTTTCATTACGTACTAATTGTATATCTACTCAAGAATTAATAAACGTACTAATGACAAATTATGGAATTAGAATGGCTAACATCAAAGGTAAAATCAGAGCTATAACACATAGAGATATAAGCTATGAAGATATTAATACTACTGTATCTGCTATAAGAAAGATACTAAGTAATTTTCTGCACTAATTGTTTGCAAACTTCTTGTCAAACAATATTATACCAATATAGTATTATGCTAGCATCTGCATAGAGCTATTTGGGAATAGGCGTGAACTTTGTCTTCTTTCAATATTTACTATTCTTCTGTGGATATATGCTGCTTTATTTATCAAGACAAAGTATACCAATTGCTCTACCACTGTTAATAGATACTGACCATGTAAAATTAAGCTATTTTTTTGCCTGCTTTTCTTTTTTTTATGGAGTATCAAAATTTGTTAATGGAATAATCATGGACTCCAAAAATAATCCATTATTTATGTTTGGGCTATGCAATATTGCAACTGGATTATTAACCATTGGTATAACTTTATCATATAATAATCTAACTTTATTACTGTTAACATTAATATTATTAGCTTGGACACAAGGGTTAGGTTGGCCAGCTATTACCAAGTTTATGGTTACAAACTCTAGCATCTCTTCAATTGCATCATCATGGGGAGTTATGAGCGCATCTCAGCAACTTGGTTCTTGTATTACTTTAATTGTATTACCAAGTATAATTAAAATATATAATGCAAAAAGTGCATTTTTGTACTCTGGTTTCTTATGCTTACTTTTTGGAATTTATATAATATTAAAGGCATATTACAAAGAAAGTGCCAACTTTACTACCTATTATAAGGTGCAGAAATCTCAAATAGGTATCAAGGTAACAAGTTCCATATGGTTTCTATGTTGTGCTACTTTTTGTGCTTATATTATAAAAATGGGAATCTTCTTTTGGTTTCCTATAATTTTAAAGAATAAATTACAAATTTCTCTTGTACAATCCTCACTAATAACAGGCGTATATGATTTAGGTGGAATCCTTGGAACTTTAATAACAGGAAGAATTAGTGATATGTACTTCTTTCAAAATAGAAGCTTGCTGGCATCACTTTATATGTTGGGTATAGCACTCACTTTTATTGCAATGAACTTTGGTCAAAACATAATTCTTATGAACCTTTGTGCAATCTTATCAGGATTCTTTATATTTGGAGTGCAAGTACTGACAGGTGTTATAGCTGTAGAAATTGCTCCACAAAATAATGTATGTGCAATTGTAAGCTTAACAGGATTATTTGGGTATATTGCAAGTTCAATATTTTCATGCGTGCTCTTAGGAGTACTTGTTAAGCACTGTGGTAACAGTATTATGTTTTCATTTTTTTCCATTTGCTCTGTTGTTGCACTCGTTTGCTTTTCCATACTATCAAGCAAAGATCTAAAAAAACTAAGTAAAGCGGTGTAAAAAAAATTTCTCAACAGTTAAACTTTGTAGATAGATTTTTTACCCAAGGAATAAACATGGTAACCATATCTTAGTAATAGCTCGCTATCTAATAAATTACGGAAATCAAAAACATTAGGTGCAGCCATAATACTCTTTAAACTTGCAAAATCTTGATTTTTAAATTCTTTCCACTCCGTTAACAATAACAAGGCTTCCGCGTCCCTTGCAGCCCCTATAGCATTGTCCGCGTATTCTATATCCTTTAGAACTTGCCTAGCATTATCCATCCCCATTGGGTCATATGCAGTAATTTTAGCCTTGTTATTCACTAACAATTGTGCAATATCTATAGCTGGGCTATTTCTTACATCATCAGTACCAGACTTAAAAGTTAGCCCCCATATTGCTATTTTTTTATTTTGGACTCCATTTAATACATATTCTACCTTTTTAGCAATGTTTGTTATATGATTATAGTTAGATTCCTTAACTGAATTTAAAATTTGTAGCTTGACATTGTGATCTTCAGCAAGCCTTATTAAAGCTGACAAATCTTTAGGAAAACATGATCCTCCAAATCCTGGACCAGCTTTGAGAAATTCCTTACCTATTCTATGGTCCATTCCCATACTGTTAGCTAAAAGGTCAATGTCTGCTCCTAATAGCTCACATAAACCTGCCATCTCATTGATAAAAGCAACCTTTGTTGCTAGAAAAGCATTAGAAGCATATTTAATCATTTCAGCAGTAACTGTATCAGTGACTATTAACGGAATATTCTTATCTATAAATGATCTATATATAACTTCTAGTTTTGCTCTAGCTAGCTTAGTTTTTACTCCTATTATTATCCTATCTGGGTATAAAAAATCTGATACTGCAGAGCCTTGCTTGAGAAACTCTGGATTAACCCCCAAATCAAAGTTATAGCCCTTATTAGATAAATAATTATATATATTTTCTGCAGTACCAGGAGGAACAGTTGACTTTATCACTATTAAGCAATCTTGATTAACTCTCTCAGAAACTTCACTTACTGCATTATATACATTCTGTAAATTTGCATTTCCTAGGGAGTCTGATGGAGTATCTACAGTTATAAATACTACTTCTGTATTGGGATTTATTTGAAAATACGAATCGAAAAATCTTATCCTTTGTGACTTTATATTATTCTCTAAATAATCTGCTAATCCAGGTTCATATAGAGGAATTTTCCCTGATTTCAAAAGTTCAATCTTCTCAGTATTTATGTCAATGCAATCAACTTTATGGCCCTGCTCAGATAACATTGTACCAGATACTAATCCTACATACCCTACTCCTATAATAGTTATGTGCATTTTATTATCACCTTAAAAATATAGCTTAGCATCTAAAATAAATACCATTAACAATTATAAACTTTTGTTGTTACATTATTTTTCTTAATTGCCTTACCCTCCGAATAAGCTATAAATAAGGTTGATGGTATTAATATCAAAGTACCATATAAAGCACTTTTATCAGGTAATTCATTAAATATAACGTATGTTACTATTGCAGAAATTATTAGCTCTATGTATCTATACGGTGCAAGTGCAGTAGCATCAGTAAGAGCAAAAGCTTTTAACATGAAGAACAGAATTAGGTTTGAACTTATTCCTAAAATCAGCAGTAATACTAACTCCAACAAGGAAGGCATATGCCAATAAAATAACAAAGGTGGAGTAGAAAAAATAGTTGTCGTTAGAGCTGAATAAAATAACATACTTATTACTGACTCTTTTATTACAAGTTTCTTATTAAGTATATCCAATATAGCAAAGATCAATGCAGATACAATAAAAATAAGAATTTTAGGATTAAAATCCTCACTATAAGCTTTAGTAGTAATAGCAATACCAATAAAACCAATGACAGCTACTACCCATCTTTGCCAAATTATATTTTCTTCCAGAAAAGGAATTGCAAGAAGTATAACAAATAATGGTATAGAAAAACTTATAATCGTTGCAGTTACTATGGGGAAAACAGTCAACCCGTAAGTCCATAAGGTCATTCCACAAAACAACAACCCACCCCTGGTTATTTGAGTAGATATTTGACTTGTTTTAAAAGTTTCTATTCCATAGTAAAACATAAAAGGTACAAGGGTAATAGTGGTAAACAGAAAGCGGAAAAAAATTATTTCAAAACTCTGAAGATGTAAACTTAGATATTTTGATATAGTATCATTAGCTACACTACTAAGTAAGCTAAGTATAAACCAGATAACCCCAAACAAATAAGCTCTCAATCTGTAATCCATAAAGCTTCTGATTTAATAGATACGATGTACTCATATAATTTTACTACAAAACTAATAATATAAAAGTTTTCTGATGTACGTCCCCAGAATGTGATCGTAAGGGTCCATTATAAATAATTCGGGAAATTTCGTCTCTGTAGACATATTAAGAGCTATGTAACGAACGTTTGTATTTGTGAGTAATAGTAAGGCTCAAGGTAAGGAAAATGCTAGTGAGGTAAAGTAGAATAACGTTGATTTGATAATTTAAGCTCATTCCCTCTTGCTACATCTCTCTTTAAATATCTCCTCTTTTGCAGCAGGTCTATAGAATTATACAGAGTATTTTATCTTCCAATACAGGCAATCTTGACGTTCTTCCATGGCATTTCTTCTGTTCTTGAACTTTTTCCCACTCTGGGCGCACTTTTTCTACAACCTTTTCGAATTCTTCTATTTTCAAACCTGTTACATCTCGAAAATTTCTCGGATGTTCTTTTAGATTATGGTAGTTTAAGCTCATCTTCCCTCTCTATTCTCTTGCTATACCTCCCTATTTTATAACCATTCCTACTCTTTTGCAGCAGGTTTAAAGAAATACTAAAGGCAAAAGATACGCTTGCGTAGTTCGAAAGCTTTCTATAGGATAAGTCTCACCTGATTTACAAATAGAATTGTTATGTTAGATGTTTGCTATTTATTCTTAAGCTCATTTTAACAGCATTTTGCTTTTTTTAGTATGTAGGGGTTTTCTAGGAATTATCCTATTGAATTCTATGATATTATTTTTTGTAACATTGTTATACATATCATGAAACTGAAGCTATTTATTTATCTTCGCAATCTCTGCAGTGGATTAATGACAAAAAAACTTAATGTATTTGGCGTAAATCATGCTTAATTTTTTGCACTATGTGCACCTCATGTCTTTATCAAATTTCTAGCTACACAAGCTGAAATACGCTATTTAAAACATCAAAAAACGCCAACTTAAAAAATGGATAGTGAATAATTAGCTACCCTAGGGTTTCTTTGCCTTTTTTTCTGTTTAGTAAATTTCTTAACGTTTATAATTTAGATTAGTTGCGGCTTAAAAGCGGCTGAGTCACGGTTATTAAGCGTTTAGAATAAAAAAACGCCATACTTGAAAGTATAATGTAAGTAACTAGCCAACCATCGGGCTTTTTTTGCCTTTTTTTTCGCTTGGTAAATTTTTTAATACTTAGATTAGTTGCAATTTAAGAGACCAGAAATGGTCAGTGCTTGGCACTGGAATAACGTCCTCCTTTGTTATCCCAGTGCCCAGACACTGGGATCCAGGAAACTTAATTGCAAGTAATGCATTGGATTTGGTGAGTATGGGTTTTATGTTATAGAATGAAACACTTTTGGTGAATTTGTAAAGAAAACTGAATCCCAGTGTTTGGGCACTGGGATGACACCATTCTTTTTCCTGGATTCCAGACTGGAATGACACCATTTGTTGTGTTTAACAAAGTTCGTACTTAGCTTCATATTAGCCGTAAATATTTAAGAAATTTACCAAATGAAAAAAAAGGCAAAAGAAACCCTGGGGTTATTATCCGCTTTAAAATATTGGCGTTTTTTATGTTTTAAACGCTTGACAAGCAAGATTAAGCTGCTTTTAATTGCAACTAACTTACGCTGCAAATGTTTAAGAAGTTTACTAAGCAGAAAAAAAGACAAAGAATCCCCGAGTTAGCTAGTCTTTTACTATCTCTGTCGAGTATTGGCATTTTTTGATGTCTTGTAACGCTTTATAAGCGCGTTCAGCTTATTTAGATAAAAATCTAGATGTAGATGAAGTTTTGTAAAGACATACAGTATCTATATACTGCAAAAAATTGAACATAAGACGCCGATACATTAAGTAATCCTTACCTTTTAATCTGCAGATTGGCGAAAGCAAATACAATAGCTTCAGTTTCATGATAAGAGGGCTGGCGGAGTTTGTCAAGCAAGTTTTTTCGTTTCTATTCCCAATAAAAGTTTGTTATATTGTTATGCAAGAAGTCTAATGAATCGCGGTATGACGTCTTAGCTATAGATGCTGGTTTGTGTGATTTCAAGAGAAGTTTAGTAGATAAGTTGTGTTTTAAACCAGATTCGGTATTTTAAACTGAACATTTTCAGTAATACCACCTGGCATAACTGAAATTTTTACACTCAGGTTTACTTTTAGGTAGTCTATTAATTCATCAACTAATATGTCAGGAGCGGAAGCACCTGCAGTGATCCCTATCTTTTCTACGCCCTGAAACCAGCTTTTATTCACACAGCTGTAATTATCAATCAAGTAGGCTCTTTTTCCTCTAGCAGTGCACAGATCTAATAAGCGGTTTGAATTTGAGCTATTTTTACTTCCTACAACTAATACCATGTCTACAATTTCAGCTAGCTTTTTAACAGCATTTTGTCTATTTTGCGTTGCATAGCATATGTCCTTTAAATCTGGACCTGTTATGCCTGGAAACCTTAATTTCAAGGCAGCAATAATGTCACGGGTATCGTCGATGCTTAACGTAGTTTGTGTAACATAAGACAAATTATCTGGATCTTTAACCTTTAAATCATATACATCCTGCAAAGTTTGCACTAAAGTGATAGGATTGTTTACTCTTCCCCTAATTCCCTTAACTTCTGGATGGTTTTCATGCCCAATGAGAATTAATTCTTTACCACTGTTTTCATACCTTTTTGCTTCTTTATGCACTTTGCTAACTAAAGGACATGTTGCATCAATCACTTGAATACCCTTTCTTTTTGCCTCATCTTCTATATTTTTTGATACTCCGTGCGCGCTGAAGATCAGTATTCCTTCATTATCTTCAATTTCCTCGATACTGCTTACAAAAACCACTCCTTGTTTCTTAAAGTCCTCTACTATATATTTATTGTGAACAATTTCGTGTAGCACATAAACTTGGCGCTCGTTTTTGTATTTTTCTAAAGTAATAGCTAATATGTCCACAGCTCTTTTTACCCCGGCACAAAAACCTCGTGGTTCAGCTAAGATGATTTCCATTTTTGTCAAATCAAGTAAATATGCAAGCATTACTTAAAAATAAGCTCCGCTCACTGTGTTTTATAGTACCATTATTTATATTTTATATAATAATTATTTTTCGCATATTCTCTTTAACATTTGATCAACCTACTACTTCAGAAAATTTTAGAAAAGATAATATAGTACATAAACAACCTGATATTTTAGATAGAAATGGAGTGGTAATAGCAACAAATGTGCCCACAACATCACTATATATAGATGCAACCAAAGTAAAGAATCCGGAAAGTATAGCAGCACAACTGTGTTCTACTTTGCATGACCTCGAATACAAGAACTTATATAGAGTACTTACTTCAGAAAAGAAATTTGCTTGGATAAAGCGGCACTTGACTCCAAAAGAATTACTAGCGATCAAAAACGCTGGTGTACCAGGAGTAAATTTTTATGACGACATAAAGCGTATATATCCTCACAGTAATTTATTTTCACACGTGCTTGGTTACACTGACATAGATGGCAATGGTATTGCAGGAGTTGAGGCGTATATAAGTAAAAACAATGAGCAAGAAAAGCCCATAATACTATCCTTAGATACACGAGTGCAAAGCATAGTGCATGAAGAGCTAACTAAAGCTGTAAGCAGATATCAGGCACTTGGCGGAGTAGGAATTGTTTTAAATGTGAGAAATAGTGAAGTCATCTCGATGGTCAGCCTACCTGATTTTAATCCCAACTTACAGAATAAGGCAGAAGACATACAAAAGTTTAATCGTGCCAGTCTTGGGGTATATGAGATGGGGTCGGTATTAAAATACTTTACAATAGCCGCAGCGCTTGATGCGAACGCTACAAAAACTAGCGATTTATATGACGTATCAACACCAATCACCATTGGAAAGTATAAAATTCATGATTTTCATAAATCTAAAATTCCAAAAATTACTGTGCAAGATATATTTGTAAAATCATCCAACATTGGTGCAGCAAAAATTGCAGTCAAACTAGGTATTGAAAAACAGGTAGAATACTTTAAAGCTATGAAGCTATTTTCTCCTTTGAAAATAGAAATACCAGAAAAATCCACACCGATAATCCCGGATAAATGGAGTGAAAACACTTTAATAACAGCATCTTATGGTTATGGCATAGCTGTAACTCCTATACATCTTGCACAAACTGCAGCAGCATTAATCAATAATGGGATATTTCATAACGCAACCTTGATGTTGAATAAAAGAAGTATAGGAGAGCAAATTATCTCAAGAAGAACTTCCAGGGAAATGAGAAAATTATTACGTGCAGCAGTAACAGATGGCACTGGCAGAAAAGCAAAAATAAAGGCATATTCAATAGGAGGAAAAACTGGATCGGCGGAAAAAGTTGTAGATGGTAAATATAGCAAAGATGCAAACATAGCATCATTTATAGGAGTGCTAACTATGCTTGACCCAAGGTACATAGTGCTAATTGCTATTGATGAGCCTCAAGGGATGCACCATACCGGGGGAATAATTGCTGCGCCTATAGTAAAGAACATTATAAATAGAATAGCGCCTATACTAAATGTTACACCTGAGATGTAAAATTATGATTGCTTTACTACAACTTCAAATTTATCATCACCAAAATCCTTATTAATATACCAAGAACCATCATCTTTAGTTACAAATTCAAGACCTTTAAGGTCTTTTTTTATTGTCTTTCCATTTTGACCATCAATAGCGATATTAATATCGAATGTAATAATGTCTAGATTTATCATAGCTTCTTTCCCGCTGCACGAATTTAGACTGAACTTGCCTAACATGACATCATTAAAACTCACTTCCCCTGTATAGACATCACACTGACCGTCCACACAACACGTAGTTTCAATATAGAAAAGATCTGACATACAAAATACCTTAAAAAAAAGAACTAAACATATATGGCCACTACACCACACCGCTAACAAGTAGTAAAGCGTCGATAAACCTAAGTTACTTTAGCTACGTAGCCATAATACAGCTAGAAATGTAAAATTCAACAGTTAATTGTGTGATTAATAGAGAAGTCTTATTTAGTACACCTTATAGGAATGGCTGTTTAGTTTTTTTGTTAATCTTTTTTACCATGCTGTCAATCATATGCTTTATCCCTTGATATACAGAGTATGTACTTTCGTCGCTACGCATATAAGCAGAACAGGAAAATACATTATGTTCTTCGTCTTCTATTGATAACTCTGTATCGCATTTTATGTGCTCGCCGCCAAGCCTTTCTATCAACTGTTCTCTGTCATCTCCTATAGTTACCTTAACCTTACTTTCTTCTTTACCTATCTTGCTACTTAAAATTGAAACAATGATGGCTGGAGATATGCATATCGCTCCTATTGGCTTTTTTGTAACAAAAAATTCTGAAACTAATCTTTCAAATTCAGGCATTACTGTCACCATGTCTTTACTTTCAGCTAAGTCAGATAAATTTTTCGCAACCCCGTATCCACCAGGTACAACTAGCATGTCAAAATTTTCAGCTTTGGCTTCTTTTAAGTCATATATTTCGCCTCTTGCGATTCTTGCTGCTTCCACAAGTACATTCCTTTTTTCTTTTGTTGCCTCTTTTGTTCTATGATTCATAACTTGTGTGATATTGATATCAGGTGCAAAGCATTTAACATCCACTTCCTGCTGATCAAGCACAAGCAAACTTAAAACCGCTTCTCTTACCTCTACACCGTCAAGGTGACCACACCCTGATAAGACCACAGCAGCTTTTAATTTTTTTTCACCCATAAAGTACCTTGATTTCATATAATCTAGATATTTTAATACAAATTCTATATTTGGAAAGGGGTATGTTATATCAATTATAATATAATTAATGATTAGTATGTATAATTAGGCATATTTATAATCAACGAAGCTGAATATGGAATCTAGCAATAGTATGTTTTTTGACACTGACTATCCAGAACTAAGAAAAGCTATTTCAGATATAATAGAAAGTATTGCACAATCCTCACAAGAGGGGAAAAAAGAGTTATTTACAACCCTATCAGAACAAGTTAAAGGGATGAACCTCAAAGATTTAGGTTTAGCAATTAATGACCAAGGCTTGCAAAAGGAGGTAAATAAAGAATTATTTATAAAACTCATTGAAGAAGCACTTAAAGATTTAACTTCTGAAAATGTTGACTCAAAAATAATAGAAGAGGCGTTAAAATCTGTTAACCAACAAGCAATAAGTAATGTTATAAATAATAATAAAGGTCCACTGGACAATCTAGTCAATTATTTTAAATCAGCATCTGCAAATAAAAAAATTGGAATAGCTTCTGCCGTAATGGTATTAGGAGCAGCATTTTCTCCACTTATTGTGCTTGCTACATTAATAGCGCTTGTGGCTATTGGAGCACGTTATGTAGGAATAGGTATAGTAAAGGCAGGGGAAAAAATAAAAGAAGGTGCGATTGATGCAGGAAAAGCAGTGAAAAGTTTATCTAAAAATTTAGGGGATAAATTGCCTGAGGTTGGGCCAAAAAAAGATAACTTTAGTAAATTATACAACAGTTTGGCTCAAGAGATTATAGGCTATAATATGTCCGAAGAAGGTGAAAAAATAAAAAACGCCCAGAGTAAAGCAAAGGTCATAGGCATGCTTCAAAATGAAGGGCAGCGATCTGCTATACAAGAGTTAGTAAAGAATGGAACTATTCAAAATTTTTCAGAAGATGACATGAAAAAGCTTAGAGAAAAAGGTACTAGTACTTATGAAAGTGATAAGGAAGCACTTGAGGAACTTATGGAGAAATTTCAATCTAAAATTATGGCCATTGGTGAGGGTAAAATAGAGGAGGTAGAAAAAATGGTTAATGATAAAGTTAACCAAATGAAGTCACCAGTTCCTCAATTAGATAGTCCAAGTTCTGAACAAGCGAGTACAGGAGAAACCAAAACCCTCTGATGGCTTGGAGAGGGAGGGAATGGGAAAGGTAGAGATCTATTCTTTTTTATCCACTTTTTTGAGCAACCCACTTCCACATCTAACACACATCTCAGTGATTATAATATCCAATTTTTGATCATGTTGTTCTACAGGTAGATTTTTACAATATTGTTTCTCATAGGCTACACCTATAAATATTTTTCCAAGCGGCCGTAATTTTTTCATCATTGTGTCATACCAACCACCGCCAAAACCTAATCTATTAAAATGATCATCAAAAGCAATAACAGGAGTAATGATTACGTCAGGAATTACGTCTTCATTTGTTTTGTTCCATTCCTCAAATTTTAGTAACTTATTTTTATTAGGAATTGCTACTTTATAATCTAAATCGAGTAAACTATGCATCAAAGGCACAACATCTATTTCCCCGTCCATTGGAATGTAAGCCGCAATTGTTTTGCCTTTAACGTAGCTTAAGTTCTGATTAAAGAGATTAATAAGGGAATTTGCTGCATAACTGGAATAACTTTCATCAATATCTTTTCTTATAGCTTTATATTGCTCTCTTATTTCCTTTTTGTGCTGTTTAATATCTTTGAACATGATCTATCCATTTCGCAGTAAGTTTTTCTTGTAAACTATTTTGCTTCAAACGCTCACTTAAAAAGTCAAAGTCAATAAACTCCATATCCTGGTCTTGATTACTGCAACTATAAACAAAACTTCTTTCTCCTGTTTTCGCATTTATATGTTGCTGCACACACTGAGCGCAGATTTCTTTCATCATACACTGCATAGGAGAATTAACTGATGATATTGCTATGTGGCCTGATTTTAGATATGGCTTTAAAATTGTTTTTCTAGCTTCATTCACAGCTTTCATCATTTTGTCAGAACCAATAGTGATAATTTTATCTATAACGTTCAAATTAATACCTAATCTTCCTTGTTGATAAGAGACTATTGCATCAACTATATTACCATGAAAGGATTTATCTTGATCTCTGCTTGTTTCTATCAATCCTTCTTCACATGCCCAAACTACTGCATTTGATGCACGCTCTATCAGTGCTCGTTTAAATACATCACTTAACTTCTTATAGCCAGCAAAGTACAAAACCTTGTTATTATTTTCAAGACATGCCTTCCCTATCGAAAATAACACTGCATTTCCAACTCCACCACCAATTAGCATTATATTCTTCATGTGCTATTTTAACTGCATTTGTTCAAATTTTTTGAAATTTTATAGAACAAAGTAATTTATATAGTTCTATACACAAAGACAAGGACACTCTCTGACTTCAACTATACCGATAACTGATAGCTGCATTTTTACGCATATCATCTAATAACAAGTTGCTTTGTATCATAATCTTTTGTTGGTACATTTTCTGTTTGATTGCTTCTATACCCGCTACATTACTCTTGATATCACACAACATCATCAACTTTGCAGTGCCATTTTCTCTCAATTCTACTATTTCATTCACACTTGTTTTACTAAATAAAATCTGTAAATCAGGATTTAAATCTCGCATTTTTATTTCAAATTCTTTTGCGTTTGGCAGCTTAAAATTATCTGCCAATTTATCAAAATTTAAACAACTGACCTTTTGCTCCTTGAGATTATCTAATAAACTTTCTGAACCTTCAACCACAATCTGTTTTAATTTTAAAGTGCTTTCCAGCAGTGCATGATTAAGTTGTACTTTATCTATTACTTTTATAACGGAGTAACCTTCACTGAAACTGAATGGACCTGCTATGTCGCTGGTTTCTAATCCTTCTAAAACGCTCTTGAGTTTTCCTTTTAGCTGACTTAAATTAACTGTTGCTTTACGCATCTTTATTGGAGATTCTGGGTTATTACTGTTGCGTAATTTTTTTACTAAATCTTCAGCTATACCATAAACGTCCTTGTCTTTTTGATCAGGAATTATAAACTCTTGGAACGTGATAAGATAATCCGGCTTTTCTGTTTGCCTTTTTACATCATCTACTTCTTTATCGCTTATATTAATAAATGGCACAATTCTTACTTCAATAATTTTGCTCCACAGTAACTGACATTTTATTTGTTTTCTTAAAATACCAAGATCTATATTATGCTTCTCTATGTATTGATCAACTTCATTAGCCTTAAGTTTAAAACTTTGGGTTAAAAATAACATAATAGCATTATCTAACTCCTCGTTGCTCAATTTTATATTCAGCCTCTGTGCTTCATTGATAATGATAATTTCGTCTATTAGCTCCCTAAGCACTTGAGGCTTTGCTTCTTTTTGATTAACACTTTGAGTGCCAAACAATGAATTTATAAAGTTGATGCGTTTTTCGATATCTAAATTTGAAATTGGTTCACCATTTACATCTGCAACAATTTCAATCTCGGTTGCAAGCAACCTAAGTGGCAACACTATCAACAGTAAAATTAGTATTTTATACATACAAGTAAAGTTGTTTAGTTAATAACCAATTCTATAATAAATACTGAGTCAATGCTAGCCAACTTTTTAATAGTGATCTCAGTGACAATGGAAATAAAAACCATTGCAACAAAATCAGGTACGCTGGTAAATAGGCTAAAAACATGCTAATATAGCGAATTTAAACCGTGCTAAAAACAGTATACGGAAGGAGAGGGATTCGAACCCTCGATACGACTTTTGGGTCGTATAACGGTTTAGCAAACCGCCGCCTTCAGCCGCTCGGCCACCCTTCCAAATTTAGAACCTAAAGATTATATAATACCAAGACCTCTACCACCTGTCTAATGCTTTTAATTGCAATATTTGTATCTGTTCAGATGCATGGCTAATGCTGAAACAAAAATTCCAGTGCTCCCTTTCTTGTCATCCCAGTGCCCAGACACTGGGATCCAGGATTTTGATTAGCACTAAGTTGGTGAGCATATAAGTGTTATGTTAAAATATAACGTTTTTACGGAAAGTCTGGATCCCAGTGTCACGCACTGGAATGACATCGTTTACTATGTGCCATATTGCAATGTTCGTACAGTTGTGCGCGGTATAGATTCCGCTAACAAGTAGCGGAATGACGAATTTGTTGTTTTTCAAATTGTGGGCAAACCTAAGCCACTTTAGCTATAAATCAATAAAAACTAATTTCTGCTTTTTTCAATGATTTTCTTTGCTTCTTCCACACCAACCCATTCTCCAACTGCTACCGTTTTTCCCTTTTCTAGATCTTTATAATGAGAAAAGAAATGAGTAATTTTATCTAGTAGGCTTTTAGATAAGTCAGAATAGTCCTTTATATTGTCATAATAGCTATCAACACTGGAAACAGGCACAGCTAATATTTTCTCATCTTCTCCTTTTTCATCTTTAGTGAGTAATGCGCCTATTGGACGCACCGATATTAAAACACTAGATGCTAAGGGAAATTGAGTTAGCACCAAAACATCCACAGGATCACCATCACCTGCACAGGTATTTGGTATAAACCCATAATTGCAAGGATAAGTCATTGAGGTAGACAAAAATCTGTCAACTTGTAACAACCCAAGCTCTTTATTAAATTCATACTTTACAGGCTCAGCATTTGCACTTATTTCAATTACCACATTCACCGCATTTGGTCCCGCTGTTATTTTACTTAAATCCATAAATCACCTCTTAACTTAAGAATAAGCATTATACAATATGTGCTTTTAAGTTGCCACATTTATGTAGTTCTAAGCTTGTTTTGCATGGAGCGGTCCTAAATTTTCATTCGTCATCTTATTGACTGTTGAAAGTGGTGATTCCTGTGATAATTGAAATAAAGCATATACTATTACGATAGTAAGCACTGCAGCAATTACTAGATTAGCAAAATTATCCTGTGGTAGGACACCTTTTATTGGATTAAATAATTTTTGCTCCATAAAGAAATAATCAGCAACATATAACCCAACAGATAATACAAACATACCTAAAATAAGTTTACAGACTGTGTTTTTATGGTCTTTTTCTTTTTTCTTGCTGGTGATAGGATTTGGCCTACATTCATTCTCTTCTTGCAGCACTGAGTAGTATATATTATCAGGGCTCGTTATTAATTGTTCAAATTCATCACTATTTTGGTTTTTTAACAGTTGCTCTAGGGTGTTTTTTGTATTTATAGGATATATTAATCCATCCATTTTCAATGCTTTCTCTTGCCGATCCACATTCTCATGGTCGATTGTATATTTATCTCTACTTGATAATCCGATCATGTGTAGTTTGCCAGCTAAGAACATTATATAGCTCTCTATTAACTGATTCTCACATATCTCTAATACTTCTCTTTTTACTGTTTTGTTAGATGACGAAAGTTCTTTATAGTGACCACCCAAAGAAAAGAACAATGCTATATCTTTATCTGCTTTTATGTCATGAATGGAATAATAGCTGCTGATAACGCACTTATTTAATGCAAATTCTCTGTCATATTTGTTTAATGTATTTCCTTCACTTAGTAACTTTCTAAGACCAATGAGTACTTTATTTTCAAAATCTTCTTCTGTTTTAAATATTGGTTCTCTCTTTGGATTTGCTAAGATGTTAAGTAAATCTAATTTTCTTCCATCTACTACTTCATTTATATATTCATTTAACTCAGATCCTTTAATAACTTCATATATTTTATCTATGACATCTTTAGTATTCAGGTTATTGTTTTCACTTAGAATTCGATAAGCTAGAGCATAAATTAAAAACAGCCCTTGTAGACTAAATTTTAAGTTAAAATAGTAATCTAATTGTTCATCTTGCTTCTGTATGAATGCAGACAGACCTATGTGATTCCTGTGATCCATAAAACGATCTAAGTCAGCATGTTGAAAGCTACCTAAAAAAATAAATAACGTCTCTAATAAATTACCCTTACCAACAATTTTTATTAGTTCTTCAATTTCTTTTATCATTGCTGAAACCTATAATGTTCTACTTTATAGTATAAGGGATACATGGCAAAATAGCAATAAATGTTATTAGACTTCTTGCATAACCCAAACTAAGTAGAAAAAGGTATAGCTATACCGCCGCGGCACTAACAAGAGATCCCGCTAACACGCAGCGGGATACTATCTACACCTTCATACCGCGATTCATTCGCGGTATCTCTCAACATAGATCCCGCTAACACGTAGCGGGATGACAAGGCTTATCGTCATGCCACCGCGAACCGTCATACCGCCGCAGCGCTAACAAGAGATTCCGCTAACACGCAGCGGGATGACGAGACTTATCTTTATGCCGCCGCGAACCGTCATACCGCGATTCATTCGCGGTATCTCTTAGCCGCTAACAAGCAGCGGGATGACGGTTGTCGTTTAGCTACAAACATTAAGAAATTTACCAAATGAAAAAAAAGGCAAAAGAGGCCCCGTGGTTGGCTAATTACTTACATTATACTTTCAAGTATGGCGTTTTTTTATTCTAAACACTTAATAACCGCGATTTAGCTGCTTTTAAGCCGCAACTAATCTAAATTATAAACGTTAAGAAATTTACTAAACAGAAAAAAAGGCAAAAGAAACCCTAGGGTAGCTAGTTATTCACTATCCATTTTTTAAGTTGGCGTTTTTTAATGTTTTAAATGCTTTATAAGCGTATTTCACCTTGTGTAGGTAAAAACCCAGAAATTTGATAAAGACATAGAGTGCACATAGTGCAAAAAATTAAACATGAGACGCCAGATACGTGAGTTTTTTTGTCATTTAATCTGTACAGAGAAGATAAATAAATAGCTTCAGTTTCATGATAAGGGGGCTGGCGGAGTTTGTCAAGCAAGTTTTTTTGTTTCTATTCCCAATGTTATATGGTTATGCAAGAAGTCTATTGTATGTTTACACTCTGCATTAAAGCTTTTAGTTAAGAGCATATCCATCCACCGCCAATTACTTGCTCATCTTTATACGCTACACAGGCTTGACCTGGACTGATGCCAAAGTAATCGTCGTTTAAAATGACACAGGCTTTATTTTTTTCGTCAATTGAATGTATTGTTGCTAAACTTCCCGCATGTGATGATCTCAGCTTCACAGTTACTTCCATACCTTCCTTTGGTTGTTCTAACCAATTTAACTCCTTGATCAATATTTTTTTTTGCATTAATACGTTGATCGGACCTACTATAACCTCATTATTTTCTGTATTAATTTTTATCACATAAAGAGGTTCATTGTGTGCGATACCCAAGCCCTTTCTTTGCCCCACTGTAAAATTTACTATGCCACTGTGCTCACCTAGCACTTTTCCATTCACATCCACAATTCTGCCTTTCTGTACGGATTGTGGAGCTAATTTAGCTATTGTTTTACTATAGCTTTCGGAAACAAAGCATATATCTTGACTGTCTGGCTTTTCAGAAATTTGTAAGCTGAAATATTCTGCTAATTTTCTTATATCACTTTTATAGAACCCACCTAGTGGAAATCGCAAAAGCTTTAACTGCTCCTTTGTTGTAGCAAACAGAAAATAGCTTTGATCTTTACTCTTATCAATGCTTCTACACAACTTTACCTCACCATTTTTTTCTAACCTTCTCACGTAATGTCCTGTTACGAGCACATCCGCACCAAGATTTTTTGTAACTTGCAATAGATCACGAAATTTTACCGTTTGGTTACATCTCACGCATGGTATGGGAGTTTCCCCACGCATATAGGTACTCGCAAAATCCTCTATTACTTCCTTTTTGAATATTTCCTCGTAGTTTAAAATATAGTGAGGAAAGCCAACACTTTCAGCTACACGCTTAGCGTCATAAATATCCTGTCCAGCGCAGCATGCACCCTTTCTTGCGTTAGCATTGCCATCAGTGCCATATAGCTGAAGAGTTACACCTATCACCTGGTACCCAAGGTTATGTAGCAGTGCTGCAGCAACCGAGCTATCAACTCCCCCGGACATTGCAACAATAGCCTTGGTCTGGTGCGGAGCTTTATCTTTTAGCAGAGGTTCAATTTCAAATTCTTTTAGCATAATCGCCTTAATTTATAAACGCAAATCTTGTGTCATTCCAACATACAACTGTGCAAACGTTTTGATTTGGGGGCAATTTACATAGTAGATGATGTCATGAAAGCAGCTGACACTGGAATCTAGCTTCTATTACACAAATTCATTAAAACAGCATATTTATTTGTAATCAAGTTTCCTGGATCCCAGTGTTAGCTACTCGGATGACACCCTTTTCTGCTAGAAGTTGCCTTCAAATTACTTGGTGCATGACACTGGGATCTCATTTATATTACATAATTCCATCAAAACAATTCGATAAACTACCTTCAAAAATAATTTAATCTTGCTTGAATAAAACATGGCCAAAATAATCCATGTTTTCAAGCACTTTTCCACTACCTAAGGCAACACAACAAAGTGGGTCATCTGCAACACGAACCGGTAATTTTGTTGTTTCACTGATAACTTTACCTAGATTACGTAATAATCCACCACCACCGGATAAAACTATTCCTCTATCGACTATATCAGAAGAAAGTTCAGGTGGAGTGCTCTCCAGCGCAGTCTTAATAGCAGAAATTATCTGATGTACAGGCTCTATTAAACTCTCTGCAACTTGGTATTCTGATAAAAGCATTTCTTTTGGCATGCCACTCACTAAATCCCTGCCCTTAATTATCATTCCCTCTTTGTTATTTTCACCTGGCAGACTGGCTGAACCTATGCTTTTCTTAATTTTCTCAGCGGTTGTTTCACCGATTAATAACTTATGATTTTCACGAATATATGATTTTATTGCTTCATCCATAATATCGCCACCTACTCTGGCAGAACGTGAATAAACAATTCCACCTAAAGAAATAATTGCAACTTCAGTTGTACCGCCTCCTATATCAACAATCATAGAACCCTCAGGTTCAGTAACCGGGAGCCCAGCTCCGATTGCTGCAGCCATTGGTTCTTCAATTAAAAATACTTCATTTGCACCAGCACTTTCTGCTGCATCTTGTATAGCACGCCTTTCAACTGGCGTGGATCCAGATGGAACGCATATGATAATATTAGGTTTATTAACAGTGAATTTTGTGTTTGCACTGCGTATGAAATATTTTAGCATTTCTTCCGCACTTTTAAAATCAGCAATAACTCCATCCTTTAAGGGCCTTATCGCCTCTATTTCTCCAGGCGTTTTCCCAAGCATCATTTTAGCTTTTTTACCAAAAGCATAAGGAACGTAACTTCCTTTTTCTTTTATTCTTGCTACAACTGAAGGCTCATCAAGCACTATTCCCTGATTTTTCTGATAAACTAAAGTGTTTGCAGTGCCAAGATCTATAGCAATATCGCTAGCGAATAAACCTTTGAAAGTGAAAAGGCTATAAAACTTTCCGGTTAATTTTCGAACAAAATTCATACATAACTCAAGAAAACCATTTATTAAGACAAATTATACTTTTCAGATAAGTAGTAAGTAACACACTCAACTTCTAAACCCTTACCTGTTACTTTTTTTAGCAGTTCCAGGCCACACTTTGCACTGTATATATTTTGAGATAACCAACTGATAAGTAAACTAAAATCTCCTTTTATTATAGCACTTAATGATTCGTAATGATTCTTTTTAACGCAAGAGAAAATCTGCACAGCAGCAATTAAAGCAATAATTTTTATAGGAAAGTAGCCCATAACACCGCTTGCCCAATATTCATCTTGAAAATAAGTGTTTAGCTCATTTTCAGCTTTTACTGGAATTTTATAGTGCTTCATACCTTCCAGCCACGCATCATGCAGGTCTTTGACTTCCAATGTACCATTTATTATATCTTGTTCTAACCTAGTTCTCAACATAATATGAGCTAACAGACTAAATTCATCTGCATTTTTTAAAAAAGAAGAAAGGTTTATTTCATTGAAAATCAAGTACAAATTTTCAACACTGCTAACTTTCTCGTTAGTTTTGCCTTTTATAGCAAATTTCTCTTTTATGTGTGGTTGAATAAACTCAATAAATTCTCTGGATGTTCCAATCATCCTTTCCATGAATAACCCTTGAGTTTCATACATAACATGTCTCGTAATTGGACTACTTATAGAATTTTGCGCTAAACATTTTTGATAAATTGCATAACCACTATGCCGTAAAAGTGAAAATAAACCATAACAAAAATCAGATTCATCATAATCTATAGGGTAGTAATAAGAAGTACGAATCTCATTTAGTGCAATACCCATTTGCTGTAAACATAATGAGCCAAGTTCAATCTGTTTCTGAGTAGCAACTTTTTGTATATTAGTAACCTTATCCTTATCCTTTTTCTGCTTTTCAATTATTTTATCTACATTTTCGCTAAAAAATTTGCCTACCTTGGGGAATACTTCCCTTATATTCTTTTCTGTGATATCAGAGTCATAGTCAGCAAGCAGTGAGTCGTATTTTGAGCATTTTAATTGCTGCGATTTTATAGAAGCTACTTCGCGAATGAGTGTGATTAAATCAGTAAAACGTTCTTTTAGTTTTTCTAAGTTACTGGTTTCAGAATGAGATAGCTTCCATAAATTTTGGCATTCAACCTTAGCTTTGGATAAAGACTTTACTAAATCAATAGGAACAGCACTGTTGCTTTTATGTATTCTCTCTATTAACTTTAGCTGCTGAGTATTTGCACTTTTTTTGTTACCAAGAGCATCTGCTAATGATTCCTTTATTGCGTCATGAGAGATAATTTCATGTCTGATTTCTTCTAGAAGACTCATTTGTTCAACTTTGTCCTCTATATTCAATTGGCTTTGGTTTAGTACTTTTAGCGTATTTTCGATATTCTTTACCCTATATAATACTTCCTCTAAAAACTTATAAGATTGCATATTTGTTCATTATTTTAGAAAACATCTGTTTAATACCGTAATAGATTAATAATAAAGTTAAAAGTATATTTGCTTAAAGTACAATAAAAAATTGTACTTTTTATTCTTTTATTGGATTTTTCTACTCAGAGTCCAGCATATTATAGGAAAATTAATTGTAAGGTTGTAGAAAAAGTATTTAGTATTTTATTTCTCTTGACTATATTACAATATGGAGAGATATTAGCTACTGAAATTAAAGTTACGCACTATTTAAAATTTATGGAGGTTTAGTAATGTGGAGTAGACTGGTTATAATGTGCTGTTTTTGTTTATTACTTACTGGTGTAAGTTCTTGCCCAAAAAAAGGAGCAAATACAACAAATAAAATAAATTCTGTTGTTAAGCAGATAGGTGATAAAAGAGTTTTCTTTGGTTATGATGAATCTAGTATTGCTGAAGTAAGTGCAGATGCATTACTTGACGTAATGGAGGTGTTACAAGATAACCCTAACGCGAAGGTTACTTTAACTGGTCACACTGACAACCGTGGTTCTCATGAATATAATCTTGCGCTAGGCGCTAGAAGGGCAGATGCAGCTAAAAAATTTATGGTTAGTTGTACACCCTACATAGAAAACAGAATAAAAACTGCTTCTAAAGGTGAAACTGAGCCTTTGGTTAATGTAAAAGATGATTCTAGAAATTCTAAATATGAAAAAGAGCATGCTAAAAATCGTAGAGTGGAATTTTCATTTTCTGGAATAAAGAAATAGTTTCTTGCATTAAAACCTGGATCCCAGTGTCAAACACTGGGATGACATAAAGAAAGGGCACTGGGGTAGACAAAAAAGGACAAACTTGTCATATTTCGTTGCTTGTTAGCGGGATCTATATATACCACAAATAAGTCGCGGTATGACGTAAGAGATCTGACCTGTCTGGCCATCAAGAGACATAATGGAATTAGAGTTATTATTTCAAAATGTGGTTAATAGTTTTGCTTTCTATAACAATCAAGTTGCAGTTGCAGTATCAGGTGGTGTAGATAGTATAGTCTTACTGCACTTAATGACTAACTGGGCAAAAAAAAACAAGCTTTCACTTCCTACAGCATTAACAGTAAATCATGGGTTACGTCCAGAGTCTCAAAAAGAAGCTGATTTTGTTGTAAGTTATGCAAAGGAACTTGGAGCAAAGGAATCGTTCATATTAAATTGGGAGAAGCAAAATATTAAAGGCAATATTCAGTTACAGGCACGAAAAGCACGGTATAAGTTACTAGCAGAGTGGTGTAAAAATAATAATGTTAAATATTTACTTGTTGCTCATCACAAAGATGATCAAGCAGAAACGTTCTTGTTAAGATTAGAGCGAGGTAGTGGCGTAGATGGATTATCATCAATGGACTACAAGTCTTTCCTAAATGGTATTTATATATTTAGGCCATTGTTAAATTTTAGTCGTAGTGAAATAGAAAAGTACGCTAAGCTTCATCGGTTAAAATGGATCGAAGATAGAAGCAACTATGACTTAAAATACAGGCGAACTTTATACCGTAACTTACTTAAAGCAAGTGATAATCAAGAGATTTTAACAGAGCGAATATGCCTCACAGCCCTTCATATGAAAAGAGCTGCAAAAGCGTTGATGCACTACACACGCCTTGCGTTTAATGACTGCGTTAATGTGCATGATCTTGGTTATATTGAAATTAAACTAAGTGAGTTTTATCAATTGCCAGAGGAAATAGCCTTGAGGCTTCTTCTTTACTCCATAATGGCAATTGCCAGTAAACATTATAAACCAAGGTACAACAGCCTTATCGTAATATTTAATAAAATATTGCAAAAGGATAGTAATGTTAACTGTACACTTTCTGGGTGTAAAATAAGAAAACATGGAGAAAATATCTTGATAATTAGAGAATCGTCAAAGATACAAGAAATTACCTTAAACCTACCTTTAAATGAACCTACTCAATGGGATAACAGATTTAGCTGCACAATACTCGGAAATCAAGAGTGTTCAGTTATCATCGCTCCATTAAAAAAAACACAAAAAGTTCCTGAATTTCTGAAGGATTACAACTGCTGCCCTGAAGTTTTCTATTCTTTGCCTGTAGTGCTAAAAGATGGAAAGGTGCTTGCTTATCCTGATGTAAATTATAACGGAAAAAATACCAATGACGATAAGGTTCAATGCATTATTAATAGCACGATAAAACAAAATTTGGTAAGCTTGATTAGTATTTAGTTAGAAATAGAAATGAAAAAATTTTTAGAAGGCTTATTGATCTGGTTAGTAATTATTGTTCTTATTTCAGTTGCTTATATTCAGTTCAGCGGAAATGTAGGTAAAAGTAAAACAATTATACCTTTTTCGGAATTTTTAACTAGACTAGAAGACAATGATGTAGAAAATATTGTCATAAAAAACCAGAGCATTGAAGGCAAGTTCAGGGACGGTTCAAGTTTCAATTCAAGCGGTGTCATATATAGCGACCTAATAAAAAATTTACATGATAGAAAAGTGAGATTCTCCTTTTCAACTGGAGATTCTGCCATGAACGTAATTGGTGGATTACTTATCTCATGGGTCCCAACATTTATCTTTATTGGCTTCTTGCTATTCTTTCTTAAACAAACACAAGCGGGGGGCAACAGAACTATAAGCTTTGGCAAGTCAAGGGCTAGACTCATGACTAGTGGAAAAAAAGTAACATTTGATGATGTTGCCGGAATTGATGAAGCAAAAGAAGAGCTAGTAGAGATCGTTGATTTTCTTAAACAAAGGCAAAAATTTCAAATATTAGGTGGAAAAATACCAAAAGGGTGCCTTTTGATTGGCTCTCCTGGAACTGGTAAAACTTTACTTGCTCGTGCAATTGCAGGAGAAGCTAATGTGCCATTCTTTAGTATTTCTGGATCTGATTTTGTTGAAATGTTTGTGGGTGTTGGTGCAAGTCGTGTTCGCGATATGTTTGATCAAGGCAAGAAAAATGCTCCTTGTATAATTTTTATAGATGAAATAGATGCGGTGGGTAGACATCGTGGCATTGGTCTTGGTGGCGGCAATGATGAAAGAGAACAAACATTAAATCAGTTATTAGTTGAGATGGATGGCTTTGAGTCTAATGAAGGTGTAATAATAATTGCTGCGACTAACCGTCCGGATGTCTTAGATCCAGCACTGCTTAGACCTGGTCGTTTTGACCGACAGATTACTATTTCTTTACCCGATATAAATGGGCGTGAAAAGATATTAAATACTCATATAAAGAAAATATCAATAGCACCAGATGTAAACGTGAAAACAGTTGCAAGAGGAACACCAGGTTTTTCAGGGGCTGATCTAGCAAATTTGGTGAATGAATCTGCACTTATCGCTGCAAGAAGAAACAAGAAGATTGTTACCATGGATGATTTCGAATATGCACGTGATAAAGTGATGATGGGCGTAGAAAGGCGATCTCTCATTATGACAGAAGAGGAAAAGAGACTGACTGCATACCATGAAGCTGGTCATGCGATGATTGCTGTTAATATGCCTGCTTCTGATCCTATACACAAGGCAACAATTATTCCACGCGGTAGGGCACTCGGTTTAGTTATGAGACTACCAGAAACAGATAGAGTGTCCCTCACAAGAGAAAAGATGCTAGCAGATATAACTGTTGCAATGGGTGGAAGAGTGGCAGAAGAGCTAATTTTTGGCTACGATAAAGTCACAAGCGGTGCATCTTCGGATATAAAACAAGCATCTGATTTATCACGCGCTATGGTAACAAAATGGGGAATGAGTGACAAAATAGGCCCGATCTATCACAATCGCGAACAAACCATACATGGTTCTGAGATAATTTCTGAAGATACGTTAAAACTTATAGATGAAGAAGTGAAGAAAGTTGTATCTTCTTGCTATGAAAAAGCAAAAGACATTTTGACCAAGCATAAG
The DNA here is from genome assembly GCF_964031125.1 of Wolbachia endosymbiont (group A) of Melieria omissa. NCBI lineage: Bacteria > Pseudomonadati > Pseudomonadota > Alphaproteobacteria > Rickettsiales > Anaplasmataceae > Wolbachia > Wolbachia endosymbiont (group A) of Melieria omissa. Next base: position 112,295 of record NZ_OZ035007.1, read on the forward strand.
AAAGGCTTAGATCTCATTGCCGAAAATCTACTGGAGTTTGAAACTTTAACAGGAGATGAAATAAAGGACATATTAAATGGAAAAAAAATTGTTAGAGAGGAAAATGAGAAGAATGAGAAAATAAAAAAATCCTCTCTCTATGAGAGTTGACCTCATCTTAAAAATGCTAATCAGCTAACGCTGCAATAAAACATTCAGAATTGTAACTGTCAATATAAATTGTATTAAAATATTCATAATATTGCATTTTCATCACAATAATGCTATCATTCAGTTAGTATTAATGTTTAATGAGGTGTGAGTAATGATTGATATAGCTTCTATTGGTGTAAGTACAGTTATTGATCAGAATTATAGAAGAAAAGCACAATTATGTTTATCAGGATTATTTGTAACTGTGTCAATAGCAACTGTTACCTGGTTTATTTTCCCTGCGTCACAAAATGTATTAGCTCCGTTTTTACTTCCGGCTATGTTCTTGCTCTTCACTTTATCGATGGGTTATTACATGTTCATATTTAGTTGTGAAGAAAAATCTTTGGTAAAGAATGTTCTTGGTATGGTTGAACCGGCTGAATCGGTAAAGAGAGTGCATTGCCAAGAAAATATTAAGTCCTTATTAGCAGAAGTGAGAAGTATAGCTCTTTTTACAATAATCCGAACAGATCATAATATGCTACTGCTCTACCATAGCCATAAGCACATATCTTATCCTATTCGGACTATTGCGAGAAGTGCTATACTACGAAAGATAGGTTTCGTAACGTGCTTGTTAATCTTTGTTTTGAAGATCGTAGTAAAGCACACAAACTTGCATTATATGTGAAAGAAATTGACGATATTGTGTCTTCAATAAAAAATAAAGACCTCTTAGACCATTTTGATCAATTTTTTACTATTACTGAAGTAAGCAATAAAAAAAATAGAAGTGAATTAATGAACCTCGCAAGGGCATATAAGATGATAAGTGAAGAAGATCCAGACAAAATACAGGATTTTTTAGCTACTCAAACAAAAAGTTATTCATATGAAATAATGTTACCTGAAATTGATAATTTTCTATCACAAGCTAGGTGATTTTATCAATAATTTCATTGTGTACGTGATTATCATTTTTTGTTTCAATTCCAGTGATAACACTGCACCTAACGGGCTCTTTTATGGCTATTTCCTGAAATCCTTTTCTGACCTTATTGTAAAAATTAACATCCATTTCTTCATATTTATTCTTGTCTTTTGCTCTATTTAACCCAACTTTAACATCAATATCTAGAATGAATGTAATATCTGGATATTTAATTTCCACTAGCTTATGTAAGTCCCTTATTAGCCCTAAGTCAACTCCAAACCCATATCCTTGATATGCAATAGTTGAATCAATAAACCGATCACAAATCACTATTTTTCCTTCTGCAAGAGCTGGTAATATTAATTTTTTCATATGTTCGTGCCTCATCGAGATAAGTAGCAAGAGTTCAGAAATAGGATCAATATTATTTGTTAACAACACTCCTCTTATCTTTTCTGCAAAATCAGTACCACCTGGTTCTCGAGTCAATACCACATTATTTTCGCCGTGAATTTGCTTAAAATGATTTGCAAGTAGCTTAGATTGTGTTGTTTTACCAGAGCCGTCTATTCCTTCGAAAGTTATGAACATAAGTTTTATAATTATAATACTAAAAAAGAATATGCAAACAGTATACATAGAAACCGTTTGACATTTAAATAATAAGACCGTAAATTACATATGGTATAATAATAGTCTATGGTTGCTCTGAATACTCCTAAAGTCGATTTTAGTTTTACTGCAAAAGATTTTAATCTTTTGGGAGTAGACAATAAATATTATGCATTAAGTGACTGTTGTGGAAAAAATGGTCTTATTATAATGTTTATATGCAATCACTGTCCTTACGTTCAGTCAATTATTAGCAATCTGGTAAGCGATGTTGATCAATTGAAAAAAGATTATCAGGTAAACACCATTGCAATAATGCCAAATGATGTAAATGAATATCCAGAAGATTCCTTTGAAAATATGATTAATTTTGCCAAGGAAAATAAGTTTACATTTCCATATTTAATTGATAGTACACAGAAAATAGCTAAAGAATACGGGGCTGTTTGCACTCCTGACTTTTTCGGCTTTAATTCCAATTTAAACCTTTGCTATCGTGGACGTTTTAACGACACAAAAAAAGAAAAGGTTCAAAGCTATGAAGTAGGAAGTAGTGACTTATTTCAAGCTATGAAATTTATTGCAGAAACTGGTAATTCTCCAATTGACCAAAAATCAAGTATTGGCTGCTCAATTAAATGGTCTAATTCTACAGGTTAAATATCATGCACAGTGGCTCTCAGCATTTGTTTGATATTATAATTTTGCTTTCTGCTGCTGTGTTTATAGTCATAGCATTTTGGAAAATGAATATTAGTCCAGTGCTTGGTTACTTCGTTGCAGGTGCAGTTATTGGTTCTCACGGATTTAATCTGATACACTCAGCTGAAGCAATGGATAATCTTGCAGAATTTGGTGTAGTTTTTCTATTATTCATTATAGGCCTTGAATTGACATTTGAACGCCTGATCGCTATGCGTATTCATGTATTTGGGTTCGGTTCTCTTCAAGTTATAGTTACCATGGTAGCAATATGGTGCATCGCTCTTGCTTTCGGAGTGAATACGAATATAGCAACAGTTATTGGTGGTGGGCTTGCGCTATCCTCAACAGCAATAGTGTTGCAGGTTCTGCAAGAAAAAGGTTCTCAAGCAAGTCAGGTTGGTAGATTGTCGATAGCAGTGCTATTAATGCAAGATTTTGCAGTGGTACCATTAATAGTATTGGTACCTTTACTTACTGGCAATTCTGAGCACAGCCTGATAAGCTCATTGGCAGGTTCATTGGTGCAAGCAGCTATTGCATTAGTGCTGATATTTATAACTGGTAGATTATTGCTTAGACCTTTATTTTCGGTTATTGCTAAAATGGAAAGTAATGAGATCTTTATATCAACAACGCTTTTAATAGTATTAGGAGCAGCATTTATTACTGAGCAATTCCATTTATCGTTAGCATTAGGTGCATTTGTTGCTGGATTGTTAGTTGCAGAAACAGAATATAGACACTCAGTAGAACACGCAGTATTGCCATTTAAAGATTTGTTTCTTGGCTTATTTTTCATGACTGTTGGTATGTCCATCAATACCGAACTTTTACTCAATAAGTTACCACTAATTACTTTATTATCGATTATCCTTATCGTTTTAAAAACATCTATTATATATATATTGTGTAGATTTTTTGGGTTTAAGAGTGCACCTGCTATACAAGCTGGGTTACTGCTTTCACAAGGCGGTGAATTTGCGTTTATTTTGTTTCGCTTAGCAGATGAGCTAAATGTGCTACCAAGTGAAATCGCTCAAGTACTTATGATGGTAACTACAGTAACCATGGCTTTCACTCCTCTTTTATCGGGGCTTGGAGATTGGATAGCAAACTCATTTAGCACTGAGAAAACAATATTAGATGATGAAGCTGTTGAAACAGATACACAAGATCTTTATAACCATGTGATAGTTGCTGGATTTGGTAGAGTGGGATATATGGTAACAAAAATGCTTACGGCAGAGCATTTAAGTTACGTTGTTGTAGATATTCAATCGAAAATAGTCAAAGAAGGAAAAAGTGATAGTTTTCCTATATATCTTGGAGATGTTACAAGATGTGAAATTTTAAAATCGGTAGGAATAGAAAGAGCTCAAGCTCTCGTTATTTCAATAAAGAATGAAGTTACTATAAAAAAAGTTGTTTCTTTAGTTGCAGCAAATTTTCCGCATGTAAATATTGTAATACGCTTACCAGATCTGAGTAATGTGGAGGTTTATAGAGATCTAGGAGCTAGTAAAATTATTCCTGAAACATCTGAGATAGGATTGCAGCTAGGTGGAGCTGCACTGAGCCTTAGTGGTATTAGCGAAAGTGGAGTTACGTCTTTAAAAAGTAGATTCAGAAAAGGCAATTACAGTATGTTAAAAGACCTTGGTAGTGATAAAGATGAATAACTACTTCTCTAATTTTATGTACAGAAAGCTTCAAGCTTTATTGAGGTTTTGCCTATAGTAAATTACGCACATAATCAACCAAATTAAGGAAAGTGCAAACCAAGTGATTGCATATTCCAAATGCTTCATTGGCTGTATAGCTACTTTGCTGCCAAAATTGTTCGGCCACAATACACACTTCTCTAGCTTAATACCTAACTCATTGGAAATTTCTTCTGTACTCAGGGTAAACCATGTATTCGAAGCAGTATCGTTCTTGATAAACCAATTTTTACTTTTATTGCTATCGCAATATAAAATTCCATCTGCAACTACTTTTTCAATTTTTACTTTTTTCTCCTTTTTTTCTCCGACTATTCCTTTATTCACCAACATGTAACGTCCAGTGGTGAGCAACATAGGAGACAGCACGTGATAGCCGTGTTGCCCTGCAAAAACATATAGTTCTATGTCACTTAGAATCCCATCAATCTTGACATGCCTATAGTTAAATTTTTCAAGGTCGTTATTGGGCAATAGATGAACCACTGGAAGACTCATACTTTTAATAATATTATTCTTCCAGTTCAATCTGAATATTTGCCATAACCCTAATAAAAAAAGAAGTGAGCAAGGTATAATTAAAATAAATACTATCTTTTTTAACACTCTATATTTGTGTTCTTAAATAGTTTTCAACACCCATTAGTTCAATAAGATCGATCTGTTTCTCAATCCAATGAAAGTGCTCTTCTTCATTTTTTAACATCTCTTCTAATAACATTACACTAACAAAATCCTTTTCTTTCTCAGCGATAGAAATCGTTTCTTTGATATCCTTAATACCTTTTCCCTCTAATTTCAAATTAGCTTCTAAGATTTTCCGTATTGTGTCTTTTGTAAACTTTCCATCATACTTTGATATTTCGTTTGTATCCTGAAAATTTGGGACTCCTTTAAATAACAAAATTCTTTCTGCCAACTTGTTTGCATGTTCAAGTTCTTCGTTAAGCTCATTTTTTACCTTTTCTGCAAGTCTATTAATTCCATTGTTTTTGAGAATCGCAAAATGCAAAAGATACTGGCGTACAGAAGTCAGCTCATTGGTCAATAATTTGTTCAAATGTTTTACTATCTCTTCATTCATAATCTTCCCTTAGTTCAATTCATCAGCATAATTTATATGATAACGATAGTTATAGCAACTCATTTAATAGTTCCTTTGATAACAACCGTATTAAATAGCATGTCGTGGTATGTCTGTTTTTTCTTAGAGAAGCAAGCAACTAGATACCAGCAGAGAGTGAGTAGCACTATAATTACTTTCAATGCACTCAAGACATTCACTAATACTTCCTGATCTCGCAAAAATTCAGTAAGGACAACTACTACACTGTTTAACAAAGGAAGAAAAAACTGGGAAGAGCTTCTGTCAAACGCTAAATTCAAGTCTATTTTAGAATTATCTAAATTGATAGTATACATATTCATTAACTGTTGACCGGGAGTTGCTTGGGCCTTTGAAGATATAAAATATGTGAAGTAACTACAATTTACACACATGTATGATAGATGTAAGATCAACGGAGAATCCTCTAATAGCAGTATAATTAATAAAGTTGGAATTAATAAAATTGCTACATCTATTAAATACGCGCAAAAGCGTCTTGTTATACTGGCAATCTCTGTAACAGCGGTCATTACCTATCTTCTAAATACTTTATTACAAAATCTGTAAGTTTATCAAAATGTTGAAAACATAACAAATCTTCATAACCGCTTATTGATTGACCGTATATAATAGGTAAACAATTGGCATTTTGTGCACACAGAACATCTGTGATGCTATCACCAACGAAAAACACATTTTCTCTATTTATAGGCAACGTACTCTCTTCTAATGCAAATAGCAGTGGGGTTACAGATGGTTTATCTTCTGCATTATCGCATGACCCAACCACTCTTTCAAAGTAGGAATCTAGTTTAAAATAGGCAACTTCTTTACGTAAATTAGTATTTTTCTTATTACTTACTATTGCTAGATAAATATTGTGGCTTTTCAGTGTCTGCAACATTTTCTCTACTCCTTGATTCAGAGCAATGTTTTGTAATAGCGCATTATCTAAGTATTGTTGATATATCTGGTTCGCTTTTTTCCACTGATCGCCAAATAAATTGACCATATAGCTCTTTCTTGACTCGTGGGAATTTCTATCAGCAGCTTTATTACTATACCCCATTGAGTTTATGGTATGCTTAATAGCATTAAAAATGTTATCTTGAGTGTCAACTAAGGTATTATCCCAATCGAATACTACTGCTAATGGGCTGTTTTTCATTTCTATATTGTTATATATTTTAAATTAATAAGTAAATAACATTTTAATAAAAAAAATATAAATAGGACGCTCTTACTCTTTACCACAAGTTATGTTAACTGTTTTTTATATAATTAGCTAACATACTGGTTATATGATATGTTTTAATAGGTAACAGGTATGGCCCAGACATCTAAAGAAAGTGTTGAAAAAAAGTTTAAAGATGTTTTTGAACGTTCTCCAGGTGCTTTTCCAGAAGGTACCTCATTAGAAAAGAAGGTTAATTATATCGCAAAAGGAACAGAGGCTCTAAAAGCTGTGAAAAGTAAGGAGCTTGAGAACAAAATGAAAAACGTTGCAGAATTGAGTCAGAAATTTGAAAGTCAAAAAGGACGTGCAGATGAAAAAGTACGTCAAGATTTTGAAAGAATTGCTGAGCTTGACCAACAATATAAAGGGAAGGGCATCTTCACAAGTGAAAAAGTTGCAGAGCCAAAAAGTGACAAAAAACTCCAAGACACTCCGAGAAAAACTACAACAGCAGTTAAAGACCTTGAACATAATACACAAAAAAAGACTACTGAAGCTTCTGTGCAAACAGCATCAGAGCACGATTCACAAACCGTTAATCCCTCAGTGAGCAAGAGTTCTGTAAAAGAGAAGCTCAACACTGAGCCGGACAAAAAAGATAACACGCCTCAACCACAAGAAAATCAAAAAGAAGAAGGGTTTTTGAGTCTTCTGAAGCGCTTTGTTAAGAAAATATTAGAAAAATTTTTAGGTGAAGGTGAAAAGGATGTAGAGAATGCTCGTGGCATGAAAGAAGATGCTCAAAGAGATACGTCAAATAACGAAGAGCAACAAAAGAGTAAGCAGCTTGATGAAATTTTAAAGGACAAAAGTGTAAGCGAGGGTTTGAAGCAGGCAACAAAGCTTGAGAACCCGGCAATAACGCCTGTTAATACTCCTAAAGTGAATGAAGTAAACACGGGTCGTGAAAGGTGATCCGCTTTCAAGCTTCATTATACCGCCACGAACCGTCATACCGCCGCGGTATCTCATCCGCTAACAAGTAGCGGGATGACGATTGTCAGGGTGTCATCCCAGTGTCCCTATGATGTCATACCAGTGCCCTGACTACTTGGATCTAGCAAGCTTTGCTTGCAAATAAGTCTAATACGCGTCGCGTTTTATGCCAAAACACAATTGGAGTTACATGCAAAATAGATCCCAGTGTCAGCTACTCGGATGACAAAAAAAGGAGCACTGGGATGACACCATTTGTTGTATTTAACAAAGTTCGTACTTAGCTTCATGTTAGCTATAAACATTAAGAAATTTACCAAGCGAAAAAAAAGGCAAAAGAAGCCCCAGCTAATATCTATTTTAGAACATTGGCGTTTTTTAAGTCTTAAACACTGCAATTTAGCTGCTTTTAAATGCAACTCACCTTAGTTTAAATGTTTAAGAAATTTACTAAGCAGAAAAAAAGGCAAAAGAAACCCCGTGTTAGCTAGTTGTCACTCCCTAATCCTGCAAATTGGCGTACTATACTGTCTTAAACGACTTATAAGCGCGTTTCAGCTTGTGTAGGTAAAAACCTAGAAATATTGTGAAGACATAAGGTGCACATAGTGCAAAAAATTAAAAATAAGACGCCAACTACGTTGTTTTCTTGCTGTTTAATCTGCACAGATGAAGATAACTGAATACCTTCAGTTTCATGATAAGGGGGCTGGCGGAGTTTGTCAAGTAAGTTTTTTCGTTTCTAACGGTTGTTGCCAAAAACTATGCAAGAAGTCTATTGACAGGTGATTAAATTATAATGTAGCCTATCGCCGTATATCCGGGGGTGGGTTGTTGTGAGGCTTTTTCACTTTTTATTCTTGTTAATGTGTTTTTCTCTGTATTACTATGCGGGTTTTATATTTTCGCCCTGCCCAAAAGCTACGGTTTGCTTTTCACCTGGAGAAGATTGTGCTGTACCGATAATCAACGTAATAGATCAGTCTAAAAAATCTATCTTAGTTCAAGAATATACATTTACTCTTGGAACAGTTGCAAAATCTTTGATTAATGCTAAAGAACGCGGTGTTGATGTTAAAGTCATCTTAGATAAATCGCAACTCTACTCAAAATATAGTGTTATAAATGAATTATTTTCAGGTGGAGTACCAATTTGGATCGATGATAAGCCAAAGATTGCTCATAATAAGATAATGATTGTTGACAATCAAAAAGTCATCACAGGGTCATTTAACCTTAGTAAGACAGCTAAAAAAGGAAATGCTGAAAATTTATTAATTATTACAGATTATCCTGAATTGATTCAGCAGTATGTGAAAAACTGGGAGGCACGAATGTCACAATCTTACAAATACCATACGCGTCAAGTTAAGAGATTGTGAGCAAATTTAGAGAGGTTAAAGTGGATACTCTAGCCCTTCTACGTTTGTCTTTTAATGAAAATCGCGACCAAGTTATAGTGAGTTTTTTAAGAAATGCTTTTAAACTATTAATTTTGGTTAATACTAAAAATAACTCTCTAACCCGCCTTTTTAGCTCAATAAATGCCTTTGTTAAGCTAAGTTCTGTATTCTTTTTCACTTCTGTGCAACCAACTATGCCGTGAAATATAAGAATTGCGCACAATTTAGCATATAGTTCACATAATACTCTGCATGGCTTTCCTTTTAGCTTATCAAGCCTGATATGGCTTTTATACAATTTAAATAATAACTCAATTTGCCACCTTACTCTGTAAATCGTTAATACTTGCTCAGCACTAATTTTATTTTCTGGAACATTAGTTATAAATATTGACCAGTTCAACAATTTTTGATTTCTTTTAGAGGATGTATATCCCTGCGATCTTGCTAATCTATTAGCTTTCCTTCTTCTGGCCATAGACTGTTCTTCAGTTAGTTTCTGACATATAATTCTTACTCTAATTTTTGCTTCTTTTCCTAACAATACCTCGTTTTCTAAAAATAACTTATCCTCTAAACATTCTAATAACTCCATTTTTTGATTTGTTTCTACATCATATATGTTGGTATCGGATTTATAACGACTTATGAAATAAGCTCCTATTTCATTGATTTGTTTAAAAGAACTTGGCACAAAATAACCGAGATCAGATATTAGCAAATCATTGCTTAATATATTACTTAAATGTTTCCTATATCCCTGGTCTGATCTTACCCCCTCCGTTAAATTAAGTTGGTCTATTATCTGATTCATGTAGTCGAAAACTAATTGTAACTTTATTCCAGACTTAGTATTGCTTTCATAGCCACTGTAGCTAGTACCATAACCTTTATACATCTCTTCCATACTGTTAGGTAGAGTAATATAGCTACTGTCCAATAATTTAACACTATTAAATTGCTGTAAGATTTTGCAATCAACTTGCAAGATATTTTTAAAGAGAATCACAGATTCATTATACATCCTTTTCATAAATTCCACTGCTTCTTCAGTAAATCTAAAATCCAAACCTTGTTTTGTTATATCTATCGAGTCCTCGTTTAGTAATTGACACATTGTTTCTACGCTACAATTATCAACTCCTATATTACCCAAGACCATGGCTTTTACGAATGATGAACCTTTTAGCTTTCTCTTTCTTTTTATAAACCTTGTTGTAATTGAGATTTTCTCTGCTTTTTCATTAAAAAATTCTTTGAGCTTTTTTGATAAGCAAGTTATTTTATTCATTGGTTCTCTCACTAAAAGTATATCTGGGAGAACTTATACCTTATTATTCTATCTCTTTCATACCTTTATTTCCTTAACTTGACGCGTATGCTTACAAATACGCTCCCAACTAATCGAGAGCGCTTGCTCAAAATCAGTTTTAAAAACAGCAAGGGAGAGCTTTTTTGATTGATTGGCATAATGATTATGATATAATGAACTAAAAATTTAAGGAATAAAGTAATGGATTATATAAATGATGCTGCCGGTAGCTACACTGCTATTCATGATTTTTTTCAAAACAACGGTGTTGGAGATTACAAAGTTCAATGCAATCATGGTGGGGTGCCGTATGCTACTGATGAGTACGTGCATTCTGGCGATAAATTTTGGAGTAATAATTTCATAGACTCACATTTTGGCAGGGAAATAAAAATGTATCCTCAAAGTGAACTTTTAGCTAAAGAATATGCTGGAAATACGTTGCCAGTTTCAATATCACTAGATAAGGATTTAATAAAAATGAAGGAATGTCAGAAAAAAACGAAATTTGTGGAACTAGAAAGGGAGTCAGGTGATTTAGTGCATGATAAGCAAAAGTATGTAAAGTGTTACACAACAAAGCTATCATATGATGATGTACATATTTACAATAACGATAAAGTTTCAACATTTAGCATAAAATACGACGTGCCAAATGATCCGAAATACAGTTTAAATATAACATTTACAAAGGTTAATGATAATAAACCAGGATTTTGGCAGAAATTTAAAAATATGTTTTAACGTGACCATTCACTGGTTTTTACTCAATCAACCAACAACAGTTAATATCAAATTTTTATAATTAAAAAATATGCTATTTTTTAAAACTTTCATTCTCCTTGACTCTGTCAACTTCACAAAACAACTCTTGGACCAAATGTATCTGGCATAACACCTTTTGGTAACTTGCTACTTCTTTTTTTCCGCATCTCCGACAACAGCCATTGATATTCCACTACATAAGGCTTGATTTTTGGTAGATCAACTTTTTTATGAATAATACTATGCTTCTCCTTAAATTGACCATTTACCCTAAACGCTATTAGCTTCCTTAAAATTTACATTAATGCCTATTTTGCCTAAACTGAAGCGTCTTTTCCAATTTTTTCTAGCATCAACTCAGCAGCTTTTTGTTCAGCAATCTTTTTACTAGAAGCGCATGCAGAAACTTTACCATAATCTTCTATGCAAACTGATATAGTAAATTCAGGATTGTGCGCTGGTCCAGTTTGTTTTACAAGCTCATACTCTGGTAAAGGCAATTTGTTTTTCTGAGTCCACTCTTGCAGTGAGGTTTTAGGATCTTGAGGGGGGTCAAGCATGCCTTTAGCTAGCTTTTCCCAATATTGGATAATAAATTTTTCAACATTTTCAAGCCCGCCATCAATATAAATTGCACCTATTAGTGCTTCAAGCGAGTTTTCTAAATTTTTTAAGTTACATCTCCCTCCATTGCAGCGTTCACTATTATTCATGATGATAAAGCTGCCTAATTTTATTTCTTTAGCAACATTAGCAATGGTGTTGCCACAAACTAAATCCGTCTTTCTTTTTGCCAATGCTCCTTCTTTTTCTTCAGGAAATAGTTTAAACAGTGTGGCAGATACAACCATATTCAAAACACTATCGCCCAAAAACTCTAGTCTTTCGTAGCTTACAATCTGGTTTTTGCTATTCCTTTTATTTACGCTTGGGTGAGTTAGTGCCTCTTCTAATATTGCATAATTTGTAAATTTATAATCAATGATCTTAGATATTGCATCATTCAAACTCTTCATACCCATTATTTAAAAGAATAACACTTCCTACCACACCTTTATACCAAAGAATTAGTTTTGTTTTATTAAAATAATACCAACAACTTCCAAAATATACAGTTTAATAGACTTCTTGCATAACCATTATTTGAATAATGATTCATCGATGTTATTCCAGTGTCGGCTACTTAGGTGACAGAGAAGATGTTTAATGTATACAACCCACCACCTCACTAATGTTACTAAATCCATCTCTCCTTATTAGTTCTGCAAGTTCTAGATTAATTTTGTTTACAACTTGAGGTCCGTGGTATATGAGAGCAGTGTACAACTGCACCAAAGAAGCTCCTGCCTTTATTTTTTTATATGCATCAGCACCACTTGAGATTCCTCCGCATCCTACCAACAATATTTTGCCCTTAGTAAGTTTGTACATATCGCTCAATAACTCGGTTGAAAGTTTAAACAGCGGTTTGCCACTCAACCCACCACTCTCGTTGTGGTGGGAATGTAAGTTATTCCGACTGATCGTAGTGTTGCTCACTGTTAATCCGTCAATCTTATATTCCAACGCAAGCTCAGCGATATTTTCTTTCGTTTGCTGATCTATATCTGGTGAGATTTTTAATATTATTGGTATGGATTTAGAATTATCAATTGATTTCCGGGTTAGAGTTACGGATTTCAACAATTCCGATAATTCTTGCTTATTGTGCAGATTGCGTAAATTAGGCGTGTTTGGGGATGAGATGTTCAGCACTATATAATTGCTTTTTCCATATACTATCTTTATTAAGTCAACATAATCGCTGATTTGGTCCTTTGATGTACTGTTTTTTCCTATGTTGATGCCAAAAATGCAATCATCAAGCTTGGTTTTATCTATTTGTTTAAGAAAGTAGTCTATTCCTTTATTGTTAAATCCCAATCTGTTAATTACCCCTTGATCTTTAATTAACCGAAAAATTCTTGGCTTTTTGTTTCCATATTGTGGATTACGAGTTACAGTACCAGTTTCAATAAACCCAAAACCAAATGAGAGCATAGGCCTTATAACTTCTGCATTCTTGTCAAAACCTGCAGCCAGACCTACGGGGCTTCTGAGCTTATTACCAAAAAAATTCACACTCAAAGATTCTGGTAGCTCTATAGGATTCTTATAAGGTATTTTCTTTAATGCCATAATTGCCAAAGAGTGAGCAACTTCGGGCGGTAGTAAAAATAGTAAATTACGTTTGTAAAACACTTTGCTTATTTTTAGTTTATTTTTTACCATGAAACGCTATAAGAGTATAACCATAACTTGAAAAGAAATTGATTTTACTATGGATAAGCTTTCTCTATAGGTTACACACTTAAAGCTACTGTTGAATTGAGCAACTTTTACAAGATATAGAGAATGAAAGAGGCCGGGACCGGAATTGAACCGGTATAAAAGGATTTGCAGTCCTCCGCATAAGCCATTCTGCCACCCAGCCGTTTTTTATGTGTAGATATCCATTATATCTTTTAGCATAGATAAAGCCTCCTCCCTTTTGCGTTGAAAAGTGTTACGTCCAATGATTGAACCATTACCGCCACCCTGCTTAATTTCTTTCGCTTCATTGTATATGTTATCTACTTCCTTCGATTCACCACCAGAAAAAACTACTATTCTTTTCCCTGCAAAACAAGACCTTTTAACATATTCAATTCTTTTAGATAATGATTCAATATTTTCTGTTTCTATTTTCTCCCTTTCCAAATATTTAGTTGGAAGTTTTACTTTTATTATATTAGCGCCAAGCAAAGCTGCCATGTGCGCAGCATAGGCAATAACATCAACTGCTGTTTCACCTTCTTTGGAAATCCCTTCACCGCGTGGATAAGACCATAGCACTACTGCAAGCCCATAAGATTTGGCTTCAGCTATGATTCCACGGGCTTCCTCCATCATATCGAAACACTTAGCAGAACCAGGATATATAGTAAATCCGACAGCTAAGCATCCCAAACGCAGCGCATCTTTCACAGAAGAGGTTATTGCCTGATCAGAGGTTAGATCCTTTGAATGTAAAGAGTTGGAACTATTAAGTTTCAAAATAAGTGGGAGCATTCCAGCATAAGTTGCAGCACCAGCTTCAATCATACCAAGTGGAGCAGCATATGCACTTACTCCCGAATCAACCGCAAGCTGAAAATGATAATGTGGGTCATAAGCATCAGGGTTAACTTCAAAACTTTTAATTGGACCATGCTCAAATCCTTGATCTACTGGCAGAATCACTAACTTGCCAGTGCCGCCAAGCTTTCCATGCATGAGAATACGAGTAAGATTTGCTTTTACCCCAGGGTTTTCACTTTCGTAGTAGCTTAGGACTTGTTTTACTTTATCACTTATCACTATAATTCAAATTGAATTTAAGTTATAGATTGTAACAAAGATGAAGTTCAATACAAGGATTTTAAACTATATCAAAAGCAATTTTATTTTCTACTTTATTCATATAGATTCTTAATTTCTTTCCTTTTATTAATTTACGATTCAGTATTTCTTCCGCTAAGTAACTTTTTATCTCTTTTTCAATAAGTCTCTCTATCGGACGTGCTCCCATTTCCTTACTATAACCCATTTGTACAAGATAAGATTTCACTTCATCCTCTACCAAGCAGTTTATGCCTTTTTGCGTCAGCTGCTTTTTCAGTTCCTGAATAAATTTATCTACAATATGCAGAATTATATCCGCATTTAAGTCAGAAAAAGAAATAATCGCATCAAGACGATTACGAAATTCAGGGCTAAAAACCTGTTCTATCGCTTTTTCACTATCACCAGTGTTAAATTTTTTATGCCCAAAGCCAACAAAACTTTTGCTGCGTTCAGCTGCTCCTGCATTAGTTGTCATAATTAAGATTATATTGGAAAAGTTAACTTTACGTCCGTAAGTGTCTGTAACGCAACCATAATCCATAATTTGTAGCAATATATTATAGATATCGCTATGAGCCTTTTCAATTTCATCAAGCAGCACAACACTATATTGATTATTAGATACAGACTCTGTGAGTAATCCACCCTGATCATAACCTACATATCCAGGAGGAGAACCAATCATCCTTGATATCGTATGAGACTCAATATATTCGGACATATCAAAGCGTATAAGATTCATGCCCATGCTTTCTGCTAATTGTTTTGCTAGCTCGGTTTTACCAACACCGGTTGGCCCTGCAAAAAGATAATTTGCTAAAGGCTTATTGTAATTTCTCAACCCAGATTTAGCAATTTTAATAGAATTAACAAGAGATTCTATTGCCTGCTCTTGGCCAAAAATCACCTTCTCTAGATTAGCTTTTAAAGACTTTACTTTCTGCAAATCATCAGATTCAGATCCGCAAGGCACATTTGTAATTCTAGTAATGGTATTCTTAATATCTCTACTATTTACAATTTTACCCCTGTTTCTTAGCAATTTACAATATGCCCCTGCCTCATCAATAACATCAACCGCTTTATCAGGTAATATTCGCCCAGTAATATACTTATGCGAAAGTTCAGCCGCAGACCTAATGGCATTCTTTGTATAATATACTCCATGATACCCTTCATAGTAGTGCTTTATACCATCTAGTATCTTTATCGTTTCGTTAACAGAAGATTCCTTAACATTAATTTTTTGAAACCTCCTCGCTAATGCTTTATCTTTTTCAAAACTATTGCTGTATTCTCTATATGTAGTTGCACCTATACAACGCAGTGTACCTCTTGCAAGCGCAGGTTTGAGTAGGTTACCTGCATCAAGAAAGCTACCACTTGTAGAACCTGCTCCAATGATAGTGTGTATTTCGTCAATAAAAAGGATAGCACCTGGTTTTGCCTCAATCGCTTTTATTATAGATTTTATTCTCTCTTCAAAATCACCTCTATAGCGTGTCCCTGCAAGGAGTGACCCTAAATCCAAAGCATAAATTATACTGGACCTGAGCGCACTTGGAACACTGTTTTCAATGATTTTGAGTACCAAACCCTCAACTATTGTGGTTTTGCCAACACCTGGATCTCCAACATATAAAGGGTTGTTTTTTCTACGCCTCAATAATATTTCTATAGTGCGATTTAATTCATAATCACGACCAATAACATAATCTATTTTTTTGCTTCTTGCATAGTCATTTAAATTTTTACAATAACTTTGTAGAATTTCCTCATCTTTTAGTAGCTCACCTTTATTTACTGTAGTAGGAGCATCATTATTTTTATCAAGTTTTACTTTATGATTAGTGGTGTATTCATCTATATCGTTAGAGTATTTCATGTTAGATATGTGGTAAATCAAATTGGAATCTTTCGCACTTTGTTTCTGCAATAGATCTTCAACGTATAAATCTTGCCCAGACAAAATTTCTACTAGAACACTTGCTCCATTTATTTCTTTTTTCCCCAAGCTATGAGCCCGTATTATTGCTCTGTGTATTATGCATTGAAACATTGAGCTAGGTTTAACTCCACTGATAATCAATTCAGAACTGCTTTGTAAAAACCCTTTTATATTATTATTATAATCATTAGCCTTAATATTGCATCTTGATAGAATGTTATCCATACTGATGATTTCATCGGCTCTGATATTACATCTTGATAAAACGTAATTTACATCCACGTCTTTAGTTAACGCCAGCAATAAATGTTCTACTTTCGCATATTTAAGATTAAAATTAGAAGCAATGAATAGTGCTCTATTCAAACTTGCCTCTAAGTTTTTGGAAATCATCTCCTATTCTCTTTAAAAGTGGGAACTCATATATAATGAATAGCACACAATTATTAAAAAAATTGAAATCCAGCAGTTCGCTGTAGCCAATTTGAATCCCACTCTGGATCTACGTCATAGCACCGCAATATCTCAGCATAGATTCCGCTAATGAGTAGCGGAATGACGAGTTTTACGCTTATCAAATTGTAGGTAAATCCTATTTAATACGCTTTTTCTAGTACTCTGCTTTTCTTCTTAAATGCATTGATCTTTTTTCTACCGTATTTAGTCTTTAACGTACTTGGCCTTTTAAAGACCTTTTTGCTGTTACGTTTTTTAAATTGCACACTACAATCAAAATTTAGCTCTCCTTCTTTGTCTGCCAGTGCAGGCAGTCTTCTCTTATCTTGAGGTGTAACAAAAGATAGCGCATACCCTTCAGCTCCAGCGCGTGCAGTTCTACCTATACGATGAATATAGTCAGCTTGCGATTGTGGTGCATCATAATTGATAACATGTTGAATGTGGGGAATATCAAGGCCGCGAGAAGCAACATCTGTTGCAACCATGATTTGATTACGGCCATGACGAAAAGAATTAATGACCCTTTCGCGCTTGTGCTGCCTTAAATCACCATGAATTGCTAAAGCGCTATAGTCATCTTTGTGCAATCTGTTAGCTAGCTGATCCGCTCCTCGCTTTGTTTTGACAAAGATAATGATTGATCCTTCGCGCTGACATAGTTGTGTAACAAGCTTTTCATATTTTTCTGATTCTGATGCATAAACAATTTCTTGCTTAATTTTTACAGAAGTTGTAACCTCACAATCAACAGAAATACGTTCTGGTCGATTAAGGTACTTCTCAGCAAGTTTTACTATATCTCCAGGAAGAGTTGCAGAAAACATAAGAGTTTGCCTTATTTTAGGCAAATGCTTCATAATTTCTTCAATCTGAACTCCAAAGCCCATATCAAACATACGATCCGTTTCATCAAGCACAAGAACGCTAACATTGCGAGTAATCAAAGTTTTACGCTCAATATGGTCTATAATACGACCAGGAGTACCTATTACAATTTGTGGTTTTTTCTGAAGCTGATTTAGCTGCCTAAAAATAGGCTCACCACCAATCAACAAAGCGACCCTTAGTGCAGAATTTTGAGATAAGAGTTTTCTTATCTCATTTGTTACCTGATGCGCAAGCTCTCTGGTTGGCACGATGACTAAAGCTGAACCAGTGTTAGGCTCATTCAGCAACTTAGCAACCAACGGAATAGCAAATGCTAAAGTTTTTCCAGTCCCCGTTTGAGCAGATCCGAGAATATCTTTACCTTGTAGCGCTAAGGGAATCGCTTGTATTTGAATCGGAGTTGGGACGAAAAGATTATTTTTATCTAGAGCTTGTCTAAGCGAAGCTGGGAGACCCATCTCATGAAAATTATTCACAATACGTTAATCCTGTTAAAAGACTTCATAATAGATTAATCTTCCAATCTTAAATTTATTGCAGATTTTTTATCTTCTCCGTTTCTACCGCGCTCCTCTTTAACCTCATAACTCACCCTTTCTCCTTTTATTCCCTTCTCTTTATTCTCTCCTTTAAGTGCCTCAGGTCTTATTCCCGAACGTTCCAATGTGCTAATATGTACAAAAACGTCACCCCCTTTACCTTCTGGCTTGATGAAACCATAGCCTTTTTCGGCATTAAACCATTTTACATTACCAAATTCCATTTAAACAACTCCTAAATTATTAACTAACATTACTAATGTGATGAAAAACTTTGAAATTACGATTGAGAATGCTTTAAGCTTAGCTATTGAAACTAAACCTTTATACTCCATAGTCCATTCTTAACATTACATGACAATAATACACAATTGTTGTACTTGATGCAAATAAATTTTTTAATCGTTAAGCGAACCTGCAACCGTCATTTCGCTAACTTTAATCGTTGGTGAATTAAATTGCCCACAAAAAGTTAGATCATCTGCAACGACTAAATTGCTAAACATATCCTTCAAATTGCTAGCAATGGTAATCTCATGTATTGGATACGTTATTTTTCCATTTTCTATAAAAAATCCGGAAGCGCCTTGGCTGTAATCGCCATTGATTAAATTGACACCAAAACCAAATAAATCAGTTACATATATTCCCTCTTTCACTTCCTGAATTAATTCTTCAAACGATACATCACCATTCTCAATGTAGAGGTTACTAGCTGCAGGAATAACTGCAGCATTACTTGCACGAGTTGCACTTCCGGTTGTTTCTGAGTCTAATTTTCTAGCCGAGTATAAGTCTAAAATCCAATTTTGTAATATTCCGTTTTTTACAAATATATTTTTCTTGCTAGTTATCCCTTCTCCATCAAATGGTCTCGATGCTATGCCTCTTGGCAACAATGGATCATCGATAATATTAATTCTATCGTTGAAAATCTGAGCGTTTAAACTACCCCTCAAGAAAGAACTGTTGCTTATAATACTGCTCCCATTTATAGCAGAAGCAAAACTTTTTACTAGCCCTTTTGCTGCTCTTTTTTCAAAAATAACTGGAAATTTACCAGTTTTCATTGTACGTGAATTCAATTGATCAACTGCTCTTTTTGCTGCTTCTTTTCCCATTAACTCTGGCAACTTTAAATCACTAAAATTACATGCTATATCATAATCGTAACCAACCTTCATTTCACTTTCTCTTCCAGCAACAACAGAGACCTGATTAGCAAAGGTTGATTTACTAAACGAGCCAATAAAACCAGAAACAGTCGATAATACTGTATTCACTAAAGCGTATGAAGAAGAGGCTCCTTCAGAATTAGTGATACTCTTATGTGCAAGGGCTGAATTTTCTGCAGCTTCAGCAATTTCTTTTAGGTTATCAACGGTTACAACATTATTATCTGAGATACTTAAATCTGCAGAAGAGATATAATTACTACCATTTACAGCAAAATTAATGCAAGGATCTTCTGGCGCATTCTTTGCCATTTCTACCACTTGGCTTACTGTATCACTCAGATTATTCAAATCGTTTGTAGAAATATACGCAGCTTTGTTTTTACCTGCTATAGCTCTGATTCCTACAGTGCAATTTTTAGATTGTGATATTTGCTCAATTTTTGATAGACGCTGAGAAACTGAAGTCTTATTAGTTTCATATATTGTAACTTCCGCATCTTGATTTTGCTTTTTTATTAGTTTAGTAATATCTGCTGCAATATTTAATATATTCATTTTCTATTCCTTAGATTTCTATAAAGATTCTGCACCACCTATAACTTCAATTAAATCAGTCGTAATCGCTGCTTGACGAGAACGATTATAAAGCAATGCTAATTTGTTCAGTATCTCTTTAGTGTTTCTGTTTGCTGATTCCATAGCAACCATTCTAGCACTATTCTCACTCGTTGCACTTTCAAGTAAAGCAGAGTAAAGAGCAATTACAACGTAATCTTGAACTAAAGATTTTAAAATAAATTCAATATTTTGTGGTTCATACTCATAGCCGTAATCTGTTGTTGGACCAGCCAGAGAGCTATCAATCAAGGATGAGTCTTTACTCCATGGTTTTATTGTTTCCAACATTGGTTTTTGCGTGAAGGTATTATAGAATTTACTATAAAAAACTTTAACTTTATCGTATTTACTTAAATCTATACCATCAACCAAAGCTTCTACGTGCTTTAACGTGATTCCCTTACTATTTTCAATTTTTAAGATACTTTTAGAGTCAAATCTATTTTTACCTACATCAAAAGCTTTTTTACCAAGAAATACAATATCTACTTTTTTGCCATTTGCGATTGACTTATTTACACGCTCTTGACTAAATTTGACAATAGAAGAGTTAAAGTTGCCGCACAAGCCACGATCAGACGCAATAATGAATACTAGGTAAGAACCGTCGTTACTGACATTTAGAATTTTTGCCAGTAATTCTTGATCAACTGATAGCATTAATGAAAAAATAATGTTATGCAGCTTAGATACATATAATTTTGAATTTAATAACTTCTTTTGGCTTTGTAACAACTTTGCTGCAGAAACCATTTGCATTATTTTCGTGGTTTTCTGTACAGACCTAATATTCTTAATTCTTAAGGATAATTCCTTTAAGCTCTTCATTTTGTATACAACCCTGATTTATTAAAATATATAACTGTTAGTGTCTAAAAGCAAGTTTTTTTGACATTAAAACCAAGTCTAGCTAAGAAACTTGCAGGTTTATTGTTTGGAGATAAGGATTATATTAAGAAAGTGCTCTAACTTCAGCAATATCAATGTGAAAGTAGTCTAATGGTAATTTCTACACTTTGCGGAATTTTATAATATATAATAAACACAATTAAAACTATTACAACTTGAACACTTATGATCCCATTGTTCTAGTTCCCTGTTACAATTTTTACATTTCCAGCTTGGATCAGGCAAAGCTTCTGAGCCCATCTTGTTTAGCCAATAAATTACCTTGTCGTGTTCTTGCAATGTAACCTTGAGTTGTATTACAATAAAGTAGATTGACATGTAATTAGCTTTTTTCATAGCAGTGTCTAAATATTGACTTGCAAGATCATATTTACCTGAACTCATTGAGGACAAAGCAAGTAAACAGTAACTAAAATAATAATCAGGGCGTAAGTTGTATAGTCTTTCAGCACCTTTACTATTTAAATTGATGTACATTTTAGCTGACTGAGGAGTAGGATTTACTGTATACTCTGCCTCTAGCACTGCAGAAGCTTTTCTGATTTTTCCAAGTTTAATATATAATTCTGCCTTTAAATAATTGATGGGCTGAAAAATTGCACTATAACGTTGTGCTCCAAATAAAGACTTTATAGCCTCCTTAAAATTTCCTTTACTTTCATATTGCTTTGCTAAAGCGCAATAAAACACTGCAAACATTTCTTTATGATCAAAGGGGAGAAAAATATTGGACTTAACTGCTTCCTTCAACCTCAAAATTGCATTAATCCAATCTTCTTTCAATATGCAATGCTCTATTTGAAAGGGAATAGATAGCATTTTATCGTTAATTGAACTAGAGCAATATTCTATAAATTTTTGAAAGACTACTTTTTCTTGTTTGAGGTGGACAATCAGCTTATTGGCTAGAAGTAGAGCTAAGTTACGATTTTTATTTGCAATATTTGTTAAACCGTTACTGAAAAAGCTGTAATTTCCCGTCTTACCTGAGTTAAAGAGCTTTATTAAAGACAACCTATCGCTCTCCTCACTCAGACTTTTAACTAGCTTTTGGGCATTCTCTATATTGTCTAAGTCTATGCTAAAGAAAGCTTCAAAGAGAAGCAATTCTTCCCTATCCCTTCTTCTATTTCTTATGTTGGCAAATGTTGATGAAATGGAGGAAAAAAAGCGTACAAGTGTAATTAATAAAAATAATAAAACTACACAAGTAAAAATAATGAAATATAGATCAATACTTATAGTGTAATTGCCTAATTCCAATTTTATTACTTCACCACTTACCTTGACCCATATACCAAATAAAAACGAAAAAGCGAAAATTATAAAATAAATCATGAGATATATTGTAATAAGTGATGATATATTGTTGAAATATTCTTAGAAGCTACAATAAAACCATTCAATTTATTCAGCCATGGCTTGAATTCTGAATGCGTTAAATTGCTTACTGTAACAGTTATATTTTGCCAATCATTATCATTTATTGACTCCTCAATTTCTGCGAATTTTACTCTTAATGGATCATTTCGGTCGTCTACCTTTATCCAGTTTGAAATGATTTTTTTAGACAATGTACTTTTGTTGTAATCGATAGTATCAATAGTTTTTTCAAAAGATAACTTCAATTCGTGTAAGGTATTTATCTCTTTCAAATTTTCTAATTCATCTACTGCATTTTCTATCTCTGGATCGTCAAGCTCTGATATCAAAGGCTTTATTGAATTTATATGGTTATCAAATTTTGCTTCTCGCAATAACGAATTCTTCATTTTAACCACAAGTAATAGCAATTTTGCAAGGTTCTTACATCTTGAGTTATTATCACCTTGCTCACATTGAGTATGCTGACTTCTCTTGAGGTCAAATATCTTTTTTTCTATTCTAGATTGATTAACTTCAAGCAACATTCTAAATTCATCCATGTTTTCCGTTAAAGCTTTCACATTGTTTTCACTCTCTTGCTGATTTATTTTTAAAAAGATTATGTTATTTATTGTGATGTAACCGGTAAATAACAATACAATTAAGAACCAACCTATGTACTTTTGCTGAGTATCATTCATAACGTAGTATCTCCGCAGGATCTTGTGCAGCTGCCTGCAACGCAGGAGCAATTGTCGCTAAAAATGATAAGAGTAACGCAAGTGCAGAAATATTTACTACGTCTTGGGGTACTAATATCACTGGCAAACTTGAAAAAAAGTATATCATAGGATCAAACAGCTTGACGTTAGTAATGTTTTCTAAAAACACTCTAATGCTTTCGATATTGAGAGAAAAAACGACACCTATAATACAGCCAAGACAAGTTCCCGTAAAACCGATTAATAGACCACAAGCGCAAAATATACGCATAATGCTTCCACTTGTTGCACCAAATGTACGCATAATTGCAATCGCGGATTTCTTTTCTTGCACTATCATCATTAAATTTGAGATAATATTAAACGCTGCTACAACTATAATCAAAGTGAGAATTAAAAACATCACATTTCTTTCAGTTTTTAAAGCACTAAAATAATGGCTTTGCTGTGATTGCCAACTTTCAGCTTCCATTCCTATTTCTTTTTCTATAGCATCTGCCAGCTTATCAGCTCTAGTAACGTCGTCTACAAGTACTTCTATATTTTTTATGCTATTTTTATAATTAAAAAAGGCTTGTGCTGATTTTAGAGGCATATATATCAAGGTATTATCATACTCAAACATACCCATATCAAATATTGCTATAACTTTATATTTTTTCATTCGCGGCATTTCACCAAGTAATGCATCAAATTCTTCAGATGATATAAACGTAATTTCGTCGCCATAGTCAACGTTCAAAGCTTCTGCTAAGCGTGCTCCTATTATTATTCCTTCATCAAATTTTTTTACATCACCTATAATTACATTATTTGTAACGGCAGTACTATCAAGCAAGTCTTTAGTTGATACACCTCGCACTACGCTACCTGCAATTTTACCGTTTGCTACAATAATAACTTGATCATTGGTCATAGGAGTAGCTTTTAATATACCAGGAATTCTCTCAATAGATTTTGAAACTGCGTAGTAATCTGAATTTATGTTCCTATCAAAATAAACATTAATATGGCCATCAATGCCAAGTATTGAGTCAAGCAACTTTGCTCTGAATCCGTTCATCACAGACATCACCACTATTAGTGTTGCAACTCCAAGGGCAATGCCGATAATAGAGAACAAAGTCATTATAGAGCAAAATCTGGCATTTTTCGCTCGCAAATAGCAAGCAGCCATAGTAATTTCAAAGGCAATGGACATTACAAAATATTTTGAGGTTAAACATTATATTTTTGAAACTTCGTATAATTGTAGACTTTTCTTTATTTGAAAACTAGAGATTTTTGCTTCCTTAAATTTAGCAGGCTTATAGAGTATCTTTAACATTAGAATTTCAAAATCTTCCATATACATCATCTAACCTCACTATATCATTATCAGATAAATGCTCTCCTATCTGAAATTCAACTATTTCAAGTGGAGAGCTTATGCTTCTATTTTCAATCCTATGGGAAACTTCCCTTGGGATTTCTATCATATGGTCTTTTGCTATAGCATATTCTTTGTCTTCTAAACTAACATACCCAACTCCTGATAGCACTATATGGTATTCATCTCTATAGTGATGGAATTGCTTAGAAGTGCAGCTTAATGGATTTATAAAAAGATATTTTATAAGAAAATTTTCGCTCATTAAAATTATACTACAAAATCCCCATGGTTTAACTTCTTTCCTTATCACCTTTACTTTCTTAACTTTATGAATAAATGAAATTAGACTTTTGTTTGGTTGCTTACAAGCTCCACCCAATAAATTTTTATTACTTTTTGTCGTTGAAACTGGTTCTTTTTCTCTAATCACATGCTGAAATGACACCGGTTCTTTACTAAACTTCTCACTCAATTCTAAAACTGAATTCCAAGTTCCAACATCCAACCAATCGAAATTAGCTTCTATCATTGCAACGTTTTTTGCTTTCTCCATCACCAAGTAATCAATGGATATGCCTTCAATTCCTGCAAAATCTCGTTGTTTTAAATACAGAAATCTCTCTTGCGGTGTGAAATATTTAAAACATAAGTTGTAAAGATTCGGGGCAGATTTTTTAATCTCATCTATGTAGCGTTTTGCTTTAAACACAAATATTCCAGAGTTCCAATAATGATCGTTACTTAACTTACGCTCGGGCTTTTCTGTAAAATCTTTCACTATATGACATTTTTCTTTCTGATCATATACTGCATTTATATAGCCGTATTCAGAATTGAATTCATGAGGCTTAACCCCAAAAGTGACTATAGAGTTAGTTTCAGAGGCTAACTTAGACGCTTTTTGAGTAGAAGCATAAAAACTATTCAAATCACCTATAAAATGGTCTGAAGGCAGAATTAACATTGTCTCGTTTTCATTGCAGAGAAGTGCAGCAATTAATATTGCCGCTGCTGTTCCAATTTTCACTGGTTCGAAAATCACTTTATATTCTTGCAGTGCATGCAATTCCTCCATCACTAATGACTCGTACTGTATATTTGTAGCAATTATGGGCGGCATATAATCGCTTTTTAGCCTCAACAAAGTGTTGTGAAACATAGTGTTCTGACTAAATATTTTCTGAAATTGCTTTGGCTTAGATAAAGGCCAAAGTCTGCTACCACTACCACCACACAATATTACAGGGCGCATTTAGTTAAGATATTAATTAAATAATTAATATCTTATACTGAGGGCAAAATACATGCAAGTTTTTGTTGTGGAATAGTTAATAAAGAAAGTAAATGTTGATTTAAAGTAATTGCTAATGAGAGTGATCATGTGTAGCGCCTTGCCCTTGCTGTGAATTTCTTCTATTTTGTAATTCCTCAACATGACCTTTTCTTTTATCACTTAATATTTCATTACCCTTATTTTGTTCTTCCTCAGGACTCTTTAGTATTTCATTACTCTTGCTAACTTCTTTATCATCCCCTTGTTTCTTTGGCCTTCTAGCGTTAAGCTCATCCCATGTGCCCACTAGTGAATCACGATTCCCATGATCCGGCTTTAGCCTTTCTTCACCTTTAATAACATTAAAGTCACTTTTTGCTTCTTCCAAACATCCTTTCAGTTGGTGTTTCCACATGGTGTAGTAAGCATCACCATATTTTTTCTCATTTGCTACAAACAATAAAATTGGAGCCTTAAGTATGGTAGCTCCCATATCCACTAAATTTTTTACTGCCGCTGCAGGAGTGAATAAAAGATAACCAAAAGACTTTGCAATTGGGTTTTGTTTGCTTATTAAATGCTCCCCTAACTTTATAGGAAGAGAAGTCAACAATTTAGTACAAACTTTAGCCAAGCTTGTAGCAAAAACGATAGGAACAGATATAAGACTTTTATCTAGCTCTAAATTACCATTCTGATCTCTAATTTCTGAAAAATGGGTGCTTAGCTTTTTGTAATCACTAGTGTATAATAATTCTCCATTTCTTCCTTTTTCATCAACAACTTCCTGAACTTTACCTTCTTTATTTTTTACCTCTTTAGTTAGCACAGAAGAGTTAGTTAATTCAAACGGATATTGAGGATCTTTAGTTTTTTCAGCTTCAAAAATTGGCACGTGTTTTTTCAAATCCATTCTCGAAAAGCCTAATGGCTCAAAATATGACTTATGCAACTCATTTATCGGAATTTGCTTACCCTGATTGTCTATATAATTGATAGTAAAATAAGATCTATCATTATCTTTATCTTTGGTAACTAAAGATAATCTGAAACTTGGTTGTTCTCCATTCTCATCTTTTTGACCATACAAAAGTTTATAGGTTGGATTTTTATCTTTATCTAGTATAGCATTTCCATGCATATCCCTGTTTTCTATGATTTTAGCAGACTGTACAATTTGATCATAATTTTTTGGATACTGGCATTTCCTTCCATCATACATCATTACCTTTCTAAGGTCTTCGACGTAAACTTGAGATTCAGGTGAAGTAAGCAGACCTTTTGCTTTAAGTGTAAGATCTATTGCTCCCTTTTTTAATGCTTCAAACATATTGTCAAACCAAAATCGCTATAATGCTATAGTTCAATAATAAAACTAGTACACTAATAATATATTAACACAGCACCGGTGATTTTACAAGAAAATATGCCTGTAGAAGATAAAGATTGTAAAAGCGAGGGTTATATAAGTAATGCTTGATAAGTACTTTATGCATGTAATTGTAAAAATCCTCAAAGGTACGCTGTGTATATAATCTTCGCATACTACCTGCATTCCAAGAACTGCGTGCCAAAAAATGCAAAACAACAATACAACAAAAAATAAAAGCTCTAGAGGGTGATTAATAAATTTTTCACTAAAAGACAAAGAGCTATCAGTATAAAATGTGCAAGAAAATGAATAGATAAACCAAGGAAACAGGAACAGTAAAATTACCGCAGAAACACGCTGAACCCACCAATGATGTACTGAATTTCCAGACTGACTCATATAAACATAAATAAAAAAGCCATAGTAGAAAGAAGTAGCGTTACTGTCAGCAGTATAGCACTCCTTGAAACGCCAGTAATTTCTAAATTAAGCCCAGCATCCCACAATAAATGACGAATACCATTAAGAAAATGATATACAAAACTTATAAAACATAAGACATAAGCTAATTTAGCAACAGGAGTGAATAATAATGCATTTAAGTACCTTACTATAAGTAACTCAGGAAAGTAAACATGTAATATGAAATACCAAGAAAGTATCATTAATAAAAGGAATAGCAAGATACCAGTCAATCTATGCATAATAGAGAAAAAACTAGTAACTTGTACTTTATATATTTGTAAATGTGGAGAAAGAGGTCTATCACTCATAAAATCCGTTATCGGGAAATTAAAATAAAGTAGAAGTAAAGACAGCAGTATAGCACATAACAACACCATCATTAAAAATGGTAAATTATGTGCAAAGCCTAAGGAGGTAATCCAGCTGCAGATTCCCCTACTGCTACCTTGTTACGACTTCACCCCAGTCACCGATCCCACTTTAAATAACTCCCTCCTTGCGGTTAGGTCGTTAGCTTCGAGTGAAACCAATTCCCATGGCGTGACGGGCAGTGTGTACAAGACCCGAGAACGTATTCACCGTGGCGTGCTGATCCACGATTACTAGCGATTCCAACTTCATGCACTCGAGTTGCAGAGTACAATCCGAACTGAGATGGCTTTTAAGGGATTAGCTTAGCCTCGCGACTTTGCAGCCCATTGTAGCCACCATTGTAGCACGTGTGTAGCCCACTCCATAAGGGCCATGATGACTTGACATCATCCCCACCTTCCTCCAGTTTATCACTGGCAGTTTCCTTAAAGTCCCCAGCATTACCTGATGGTAACTAAGGATGAGGGTTGCGCTCGTTGCGGGACTTAACCCAACATCTCACGACACGAGCTGACGACAGCCATGCAACACCTGTGTGAAACCCGGCCGAACCGACCCTATCCCTTCGAATAGGTATAATTTCCATGTCAAGGAGTGGTAAGGTTTTTCGCGTTGCATCGAATTAAACCACATGCTCCACCGCTTGTGCGGGTCCCCGTCAATTCCTTTGAGTTTTAATCTTGCGACCGTAGTCCCCAGGCGGAATGTTTAACGCGTTAGCTGTAATACAGAAAGTAAAACTTCCCATATTTAACATTCATCGTTTACAGCGTGGACTACCAGGGTATCTAATCCTGTTTGCTCCCCACGCCTTCGCGCCTCAGCGTCAGATTTGAACCAGATAGACGCCTTCGCCACTGGTGTTCCTCCTAATATTTACGAATTTCACCTCTACACTAGGAATTCCTCTATCCTCTTTCAATCTCTAGATTAGCAGTTTTAAAAGCAATTCCAAGGTTGAGCCTTGGGATTTCACTTTTAACTTACTAATCCGCCTACGCGCCCTTTACGCCCAATAATTCCGAATAACGCTAGCCCTCTCCGTATTACCGCGGCTGCTGGCACGGAGTTAGCCAGGACTTCTTCTGTGAGTACCGTCATTATCTTCCTCACTAAAAGAGCTTTACAACCCAAAGGCCTTCTTCACTCATGCGGCATGGCTGGATCAGGCTTTCGCCCATTGTCCAATATTCCCCACTGCTGCCTCCCGTAGGAGTCTGGACCGTATCTCAGTTCCAGTGTGGCTGATCATCCTCTCAGATCAGCTATAGATCATTGCCTTGGTAGGCTATTACTCCACCAACTAGCTAATCTAATATAGGCTCATCTAATAGCAATAAATTTTTCCCCCGTAGGGCGTATACGGTATTAGTTGCCGTTTCCAACAATTATTCCGTACTACTAGGTAGATTCCTATACATTACTCACCCGTCTGCCACTAAGTTATACCATAGCAAGCTACAATATAACTCCGTTCGACTTGCATGTGTTAGGCCTGCCGCCAGCGTTCATTCTGAGCCAGGATCAAACTCTCAAATTTAGACTTCAACCTATAAAAGGTTGAGGGTACATCGGATAAATCCGACAAAAAATAATTTAGCTTAATACTGCTGTCTTTATTTCTACTTTAGAAATATTTTAATCTCCAACTATTCAAACAACTTTAAGAATATTATCATGTGATATAATCACTATGTCAATATGTTTTTGCAAATCAAAAGCATTAATGTATAAATATATAACTATTTGGAATATTACCATGAAAAAATACATCTTTCTGCTTGCACTCGCGCCAATGTTAGTTGGCATCACATTATACTTATTGCGCAACATTGATAACACAAAACAATCTATAACTGCAGGTGACAAGTTTTACGAAGTATTATTCTTAAAAAAAGATAATAAGCCGCTGCTAGAAGAAATAGATTCAAATTGGGAGTATTTAGCAAATTTTGAACGCGCATTCAATCATATCTCAGATTCAATGCCAACAGACACAGCATCTATTTATAATGATTTGGCAGATGATAAAGATGCTCCTGGTGTTTTGCGTGAGTTAGCACAATATTTAGAAGTAATGAGCTTACTTCACTCCAACGGTGAAAAAATAAATAAAGACAAAATTGATAATTTAGAATCAAGCACAGTGTATCCTTATTCAAGCCAAGAAGCTATTGCTGTAGTAAAGATACACAATAACGACGTTAAGGGTGCAACTGAAATATTGCGTTCCCTATTAAATGATAGAAAATGCCCTATCCTAATCAAAGCTAATGCACAAGAATTACTCAGGATATATGGGAGTTAACTCATTGGACTTTTTGCATAGCTTTTGGCAGCGCATCGGATGAAACGAAAAAACTTACTTGACACCCTTCGCCAGCCCCCTTATCATGATAGTGAAGCTATTGTATTTGCTTTCGCCAATCTGCAGATTAAAAGGTAAGGATTACTTAATGTATCGGCGTCTTATGTTCAATTTTTTGCAGTATATAGATACTGTATGTCTTTACAAAACTTCATCTACATCTAGATTTTTATCTAAATAAGCTGAACGCGCTTATAAAGCGTTACAAGACATCAAAAAATGCCAATACTCGACAGAGATAGTAAAAGACTAGCTAACTCGGGGATTCTTTGTCTTTTTTTCTGCTTAGTAAACTTCTTAAACATTTGCAGCGTAAGTTAGTTGCAATTAAAAGCAGCTTAATCTTGCTTGTCAAGCGTTTAAAACATAAAAAACGCCAATATTTTAAAGCGGATAATAACCCCAGGGTTTCTTTTGCCTTTTTTTTCATTTGGTAAATTTTTTAAATATTTATGGCTAAAGATTGCACGAATGTTGCAATTACAAAAACGATTTCTACTAGGGTATCACGCACTGGGATGACACCATTCTTTTTCCTGGATCCAAGTAGTCAGGGCACTGGGATGACAGCTACCCTGACAATCGTCACCCCGCTGCTTGTTAGCGGATACCGCGGCGGTATGACGTAGAAGTTATACTTTTATGCTTACCAACTTAATAAAATTCCTGGATTCCAGTGTCAGCTACTTTCATGACACCAACAGTTGATATTGGTTTGTTGCTTTGCTAGCCAACTACTAGCTATGCCTCAAGTTTCCTATTCAAAATTTTCAATATCAAATCCAATTCATTTGGATTATCATACCGTATCATAACTTTACCCTTAGAATTGTTGTCATTAATTTTGATCTTTAAACCAAGTTGAGAAGATATAGCGCCTTCTATTACTGTCATATCTTGATTTCTAGTATATCTCTGCTCTTTTTGATTGTTGTTTTGATGTAGGTCCTTTATCAGTTTTTCAGTTTGTCTAACGCTTAAGCCCTGAGAAACTATTTTTTCTGCAATACTTTCCGCATTTTCAACATTAATCAACGCTCTTGCATGACCCATAGACAATTTTTTCTCATTGATCATTGTTTTCACCCTATCAGGGAGCAACAACATCCGAATCATATTGGTTATGTGGCTGCGGCTTTTGCCTATAGCTGAAGCTAATTCCTCATGTGTATAGAAAAACTCATCTATCAGTTTTCTGTAAGCTTCACCTTCCTCTATTGGATTAATATCTTGCCTTTGTATGTTTTCAATAATGGATACTTCCAAGCATTCCTTGTCGCTCAGATCTTTTATGATAACCGGTGCACTATCAAGATTTGCAATCTTGCTTGCTCGCCAACGACGTTCTCCAGCTATTATTTCATAACCATCATCATTTGAATCTTTGCGTACCACGATAGGCTGTATAATGCCACTTTTCTTTATCGAATTTGCAAGTTCTCTTAATGACTCCTCGTCAAAATGTTTCCTCGGTTGAAATTTGCTTGGGTGCAGTAATGAAATAGGCAAATGCCCTTGTCGATCTTCTTTATTATCATAATTATCGCCTATGAGGCCGGCAAGACCTCTGCCGAGGCGTCTATCATCCTTCATACTACGCCCTCGCTTACTAGTTTCTTCTCCTTACAACTGCTCGCGTGCTTTTTTAAAATTTCCCTTGCCAAACTTATATATGCTTGTGCACCAGGACACTTAAGATCATACACAATAGTGGGTTTTCCATGAGAAGGCGCTTCTGATAACCGTACGTTACGTGGAATAACAGTCTCATACAATGGGATGATAGTTTTGTATACTTTATCATTTAAATACTGGCAAATATCGTTTTTAATCTGTTCACTGAGTTTGTTGCGCCTTTCATACATTGTTAACACTATCCCTTCTATTGCCAAAAAAGGGTTTAGGTTATTTCTTTTTATCAGCTCTACAGTTTTAACTAAATGGCTTAATCCCTCCAAAGCAAAAAATTCACACTGAAGAGGGACAATAATAGAATTAGCAGCAGTCAAAGCATTTATGGTTAGAAGCCCAAGTGATGGAGGGCAATCGATGATTATATACTCATAATTATCGCGTATCTTCTCTAATGCGCTTTTTAGCACAAATTTTCCTCGCTCAAGTTGCGATAATTCAATTTCTGCAGCTGATAAATCAACTACTGACGAAATTAGTGATAAATTTGGAATTTCCTTTATATTGAAAATTGCCGATTCTATCAATTTATTTTCGCTGCTTAGTAGTATTTTGTATATATTTTTTTCTTCCCTACTACGATAAGAAATCCCGAGCCCGGTGCTAGCATTTCCTTGAGGATCAAGATCTACCAATAAAGTGCTTTTTCCCACAGCAGCAAAGGCTGTCGATAAATTTATACTAGTTGTGGTTTTGCCAACTCCACCCTTTTGATTTACTATTGCAATAATCTTGCTCACGCCTTTTATCTTATGTATAAAATAATTCTATTGTATATATGCAAGAAACTTTTGCATTAGAAAATTTTTTTGTTGTTAACCACACTAAAATTAGACTGTCTTTTTTGCTTTGTGTAACACACTTTGAACCTTGTTTCCTAATTCATTCAGAGTGAATGGTTTTGGCAAAAAGTGAAAATCTTCTATATTGATGTCATCACTCTTTAAAAAAGCATCTTCTGCATACCCAGAAATAAAAATAACGTTGATATTTGGCCTATGGATCAATGCTTCTTTAACTATTTCTGGGCCGCTCACCTCTGGCATGATTACATCAGTGATTATAAGATCTATGTGTTGACTTTTTTTACTGATTATTTCTAGCGCCTCGCTGCCTATGCTTGCTTCTATTACATCAAATCCTTTCCTTTTTAGTGCTTTAGCAATGAATTCCCTTACTGAATCTTCATCTTCAATCAATAAAATTATACCATTACCTTTAATTTCACTTACTACCGGTCTTTCTATTTCTTCACTATCTTCCTCTCTCAGATTTTCATCTGATATGTAAACCATGGGCAAAAATATGCTAAATTTAGTTCCATGATTTACTTTGCTAGCAACATAGATGTATCCTTCAGTTTGTTTAATAATGCCATATACAGTAGAGAGGCCAAGACCTGTACCAGAGGTAATATCTTTGGTAGAAAAAAATGGGTCAAATACCTTTCCAATTGTATCACTTGTCATTCCACATCCAGTATCAATTACTTCAATCACAACATAATTTCCATGTTCGATCGTTTCCTTGTCTGGAGAAAACATATCCTGAGGTGTAGAATTTAATGAGTCAATCTTTTGATTAAAGGTTCGTATAGTTAATTCTCCGCCCTTTTCCATAGCAGCACTAGCATTGACTGCTAAGTTAAGTATAACTTGCTCTAATTGCCCTTGATCAGCCCTAACAGCACCCAAGTCTCTACCATAATAAATATTAAATTTTATATTTTCACCTATTAATCTTTTTATCATTTCATAAAGATTAGCTATAGTATTATTTACATCAATAATTTTTGGCTGCAAGGTCTGTCTTCTTGAGAAAGCAAGCAATTGTCTTACTAAATTTGATCCACGCTTTGCATTTTGCTGTATCTGTATTATATCTCCAAAAGATGGGTCACCAGCTGAGTGTTGGAGTAAAAGCAAATCGCAAAATCCTATTATCCCAGTCAATATATTGTTGAAATCATGCGCAATACCACCTGCTAACTGCCCTATAGCTTGCATCTTTTGATAATGCTCAAGCTTTATCTCTAGGTTTTTGTGTTCAGTATTGTCAATAAAATAACAAAGTATGAAGATCATTTTATTATGAAGAAACTTATTGAAATATATTTTTATGTTATTACCGCCGTTGAGCTGTACATCAAAAGACGCATTATTTATTCTATTACTCGAAAAATATTCACGTATTTTCACATGATAACTATCCAATATCAACGTAAAGATTGAATTATTATCTGACCCTGCAAGCTTTATTAGTGCCGTATTTTTCTTTACAAAGTTGCCGTTTATGTCACATTGTGCAATAGCAATTGATGAATTTGCAAAACAAGGGTGTAATTGATAATCAACAATATTTGATTCGGTTGGTGTTATAAAGCCATATATATAGCTATGGTTGTATTTATCACAAAATATAGCAGTGCTCATATAAGCCTTGAATGGAATACCACTTATAGTAAAAAACAAAATTTCATTATCGGTTGTTGTATTGTTATATTTAGATTGAGATATAAAATCACTGATTGAGCTACCTTTTTCCAGTTTTTTTAGTTCAAATATGTCTAAAAATCTTTTATTTACAGATAAAATCACCCCTTTGGCATTTGCAATGTAAGTTCCTATGCTGTGTTTTTCTATTAACTCTTCATATATCTGCTCCTTGTTTATCTGTGTTGCTTTTAATACAAAATACCCATCTGGCCTTGCTATTGGCACTAATGATAAATTTAAAATCTTATTACTATTTATAGCAATTTGGGGATTATCTGGTATCGGCTCAAAGAGCAAAAGAAAGTTAGATACTCTATTCTTCTTGTTTAAGGAAATGCATACCTGTACAGAAGAGTTATTTTTTAGTGCATGATAGAGTACTTTTTTGTCTGCTTCTGAAACATCTCCTATTTCAAGAATCTTGTCTAACGTAATGTCATCATCTATATGATCTTTAAACCTTTCGTAGAACCTTGCATCAGCATAAATAATACCTTCATCTTTATGTAAAATAAGGCAAAATTCTGTATTATGATTTAGTGCATTTGCAAATATTGCATTTTGAAATTCTATAGTATTAAGTAGGTATCTGTAGCGTTTTACATTATACATCATAAAGAGAGTTGTTAGAATGCTAACTAATAAATTAATCTCTATATTAATATGCTGACTATATATATCAAAAAAGTAGAGTATCGATATTGCTACTGGAGGTAAGAGCATAATAACTGCCATCACAACAATTGACATTCCATAATTTCTTAGTATGAAGTCAACCCTGTTCTCTTTTTTGTTATCTATGTATCTTTTATTCATTATTGTTACTTGGCATTGTTGTACATACGAAAATGTTTTATTATATTGATTTAATTATTATAGATTTATTAACGTCTTTGATAGATAATTATCATCCAAATCTAATTAAGTTCCTTAAATATCAGATATAACAATGTTAATAAGCTAGCAAGAGGATATTATGGAAAAACAAAAAACACAAGCATTTAAATGGTTCTGTGCACTAAGAGATAAGATCATAGAATCTTTCTTATTAATTGAAAAACAATCATCCGCAGAGCCAAAGATCGAAAAGAGAAAGTGGGATCGCCCAGGTGGTGGAGGTGGTGAATCTACAATTATTTTTGGTAATGTTTTTGAAAAAGTTGGAGTAAACGTTTCAAAAGTACACGGAAAATTTGCAGATTCAGCCATTAATGAAATTCCTGGTGCAAGTGAAAGTAAC
Source organism: Wolbachia endosymbiont (group A) of Melieria omissa (assembly GCF_964031125.1). Classification (NCBI taxonomy): domain Bacteria; kingdom Pseudomonadati; phylum Pseudomonadota; class Alphaproteobacteria; order Rickettsiales; family Anaplasmataceae; genus Wolbachia; species Wolbachia endosymbiont (group A) of Melieria omissa. The sequence continues at coordinate 147,843 of NZ_OZ035007.1, forward strand.
GGAGAGTTCTGGGCAAGCGGTATATCTTTAGTGTCTCATATGCAATCGCCCCTTATCCCTGCAGCACATATGAACACAAGGCTGATATATACTTCAAAACAATGGTTTGGTGGAGGAATGGATTTTACGCCAATATATAGAAATGAAGAAGATTGCAAGTATATTCATGAATCAATCAAAATGACATGTGATAGATTTGACACCGGATATTATCCAAAATTTAAAGAGCAATGTGACAATTATTTTTTCTTACAACACAGAAAAGAGCCACGTGGCATTGGTGGTATTTTCTATGATAATCTGAGTTCTGGTAATTGGGAAAATGATTTTGAGTTCACAAAAGCAGTAGGTGAAGCCTTTTTGGAAATTTATTCGCACGTCATACGTAAACATATGCAAAAATCTTGGACAAAAGAACAACGAGAAAATCAATTAATAAAACGTGGCAGATATGTAGAATTCAATCTGTTATACGATCGTGGCACAAGGTTTGGTTTAATGACTGACGGCAATCCAGATGCAATTATGATGTCAATGCCACCACTTGTTAAGTGGTTATAGAGAGCTGCTATTAGTAGAAAATAAATCATCATAGTTTAAAATTGTACCATGGTAGTGAGCTTTTATATAGGGGGTATAATCATGGGCATAATAGATAATTTTTTAATTAAATCTGTCAAAAACAATGACATAAAAGGTGTTAAACTGACTCTAATTCTCTATGATGCATTAAATAGTTTTAGAAAATTCTTTTCAAAGACTATGTCTCTCAAGAATACAGGATCATTTGATATAAATAATAATCAAGCTTTAAATCAGGCTTTAGGACATGCTACAGATCACAAAATAATGGAATTGCTGATTAATCGTGGAGCTGATATCCACTCAATAGATGAGAATGGAAAGAATGTTATAATTCGTGTTATTGAGAGTTTAGCAGAATCAAAAAATCTAAAATTGGATAGTGAGAAAAACTTACCAGCAGAGATAATTCTTCACCCCACAGTTTCCTTTTTACTAGGAAAAGGCGCAGAGTATTATTCTACAGATGATTTGAATGTTGAAGCTATACAACAAAAACCTCCTAGAACCTCTGAATATGAGCCAATAACTATGTACGCTGAGGTGAACAACAATGTAATACCACCTCAAAAACCTTCTAGAACTTTTGAGTATAAGCCAAAGAGCACTAATTATGATGCTTTGCCTTCAAAAGAGCCAATTTACGCTGAGGTGTATGATGCTAAGGTTAGTAACTCATTAGGGGAGAATGGTTATTTGAGTGTATCAGAAGAATCTATTTATGCTGAAATATATGATTCACATAAAAAATCCACTGAAAATTTATCATTGGAAGATAGTGGTTATTTGAGTATATCAGAAGAACCTATTTATTGCACTATAGATGATCTTTCAGAACAAAAAGCCTACTAGCCTAAAACAGAAAGAGCCAGAACAGTCGTCAGAACCTATTTATGCTAGGGTAGATTTGTCCAAGAAAAGAGCAGAAAGAAAAGCAAAAGACATAAAAGCTAATTCTGGAACTTGCCATGGGTTAGTGCAAGATAAAGTGAATGATTGGCAAGTGAAGCTAAATGAGCTAAGTGCTAATAAGTCGATAAGTCAGCAACAGACTAATGATCAAAAAATTAAGACCAAGGCTGGCTTTAGTGTAGAAGAAATAAGGCAGAAATATGAGCGTAGAGATTCTGGCTACGATTCTGGCTATGATTCCGATACAAAAGTTGAACAACAATTAGAATTAGCTCCTAAATCTGAGATAGGTTCAGTGAGTATTGAGCATGGAGTAATAGGAGGCTGTCGATATAAGCATACGCGTCAAGTTAAGGAAATAAAGGTATGAAAGAGATAGAATAATAAGGTATAAGTTCTCCCAGATATACTTTTAGTGAGAGAACCAATGAATAAAATAACTTGCTTATCAAAAAAGCTCAAAGAATTTTTTAATGAAAAAGCAGAGAAAATCTCAATTACAACAAGGTTTATAAAAAGAAAGAGAAAGCTAAAAGGTTCATCATTCGTAAAAGCCATGGTCTTGGGTAATATAGGAGTTGATAATTGTAGCGTAGAAACAATGTGTCAATTACTAAACGAGGACTCGATAGATATAACAAAACAAGGTTTGGATTTTAGATTTACTGAAGAAGCAGTGGAATTTATGAAAAGGATGTATAATGAATCTGTGATTCTCTTTAAAAATATCTTGCAAGTTGATTGCAAAATCTTACAGCAATTTAATAGTGTTAAATTATTGGACAGTAGCTATATTACTCTACCTAACAGTATGGAAGAGATGTATAAAGGTTATGGTACTAGCTACAGTGGCTATGAAAGCAATACTAAGTCTGGAATAAAGTTACAATTAGTTTTCGACTACATGAATCAGATAATAGACCAACTTAATTTAACGGAGGGGGTAAGATCAGACCAGGGATATAGGAAACATTTAAGTAATATATTAAGCAATGATTTGCTAATATCTGATCTCGGTTATTTTGTGCCAAGTTCTTTTAAACAAATCAATGAAATAGGAGCTTATTTCATAAGTCGTTATAAATCCGATACCAACATATATGATGTAGAAACAAATCAAAAAATGGAGTTATTAGAATGTTTAGAGGATAAGTTATTTTTAGAAAACGAGGTATTGTTAGGAAAAGAAGCAAAAATTAGAGTAAGAATTATATGTCAGAAACTAACTGAAGAACAGTCTATGGCCAGAAGAAGGAAAGCTAATAGATTAGCAAGATCGCAGGGATATACATCCTCTAAAAGAAATCAAAAATTGTTGAACTGGTCAATATTTATAACTAATGTTCCAGAAAATAAAATTAGTGCTGAGCAAGTATTAACGATTTACAGAGTAAGGTGGCAAATTGAGTTATTATTTAAATTGTATAAAAGCCATATCAGGCTTGATAAGCTAAAAGGAAAGCCATGCAGAGTATTATGTGAACCATACGCGTCAAGTTAAGGAAAAGTGGTATAAGGAAGAAAGGAAACGAAAAAACTATTTTATATATTAAGTAATAAAGTTATTAATTTATAGATTCTTCTGAAAAAATTATCTTCTTCTAGATAAGAACTCCCTAAAAAAATAAATGTAACAAATAAAATGCCCATCTCAAATGTTGCTATATTTCACGATATTTCCTTAACTTGACGCGTATGATTATGTGAACTATATGCTAAATTGTGCGCAATTCTTATATTTCACGGCATAGTTGGTTGCACAGAAGTGAAAAAGAATACAGAACTTAGCTTAACAAAGGCATTTATTGAGCTAAAAAGGCGGGTTAGAGAGTTATTTTTAGTATTAACCAAAATTAATAGTTTAAAAGCATTTCTTAAAAAACTCACTATAACTTGGTCGCGATTTTCATTAAAAGACAAACGTAGAAGGGCTAGAGTATCCACTTTAACCTCTCTAAATTTGCTCACAATCTCTTAACTTGACGCGTATGGTCGATATAAGATTACTGATATATCCCTCTAACTATGTGATTCAAAATAATTGAATTGACTTTATATATGTAATCGATATAACCTAGTTAGATTCAAGTTGACTCTTTCGTCTAGTGGTTAGGACACCACCCTTTCACGGTGGTAACACGGGTTCAAATCCCGTAAGAGTCACTCAAGTAGAATATAATTAAGGTTTTGAATGGGAAAAATTAGGCTCTATGTTGAAGAAGCTTTATCACAAGGCGTGAGTTTAGCACTTAATCCACAACAAAGTCACTATATTTGCAATGTAATGCGGCTTAAGAAGTATGATAATCTCTCTCTTTTTAATGGAAAAGATGGAGAATGGTTAGGAGAAGTAGTTAATATATCGCGTAAATTGACAGAAGTTACACCCAAAGAATGCACTAAACAACAGCAATATGAGGAAAATTTATACCTGTATTGTGCCATGGTAAAAAGTGCTGCTTTGAACAACATAGTAAGACAGGCAACTGAAATGGGAGTAATCTGCATTCAATTTATTTCAACGGAACGTACAGTGGTAAAAAATATTAACCTAAGTAGAGCAAAATTACAAGCAATCGAAGCAGCGGAACAATCCGGTAGGATAAGTATACCAGAGATTTTGCCTCCTATTAACTTTTGCGAATTACCTGATTCCCAGAGTAAAAATTTTGTTTTATGTGATGAAACAGGTAAAGCTGATAAAGTGCTGAAAGGTAAGAAAAATGTTGCTATTATTGTTGGCCCTGAAGGTGGTTTTTCATCTTATGAACTTGATCTTGCCGATAAGTTTTGTCAAAAATTGAGTCTAGGAAAAAGAATTTTAAGAGTCGATACCGCTGTGGTTGCTGCACTAACTTTCACCAATTGGTGTAGCTAGATTTTTAAATATGGCTAAGATAAAGAAATCTGGTTCAGTGTTGCGCGCACAAAAACTCTGTAGACTCTCTACGAAGCCATACGCGTCAAGTTAAGGAAATAAAGGTATGAAAGAGATAGAATAATAAGGTATAAGTTCTCCCAGATATACTTTTAGTGAGAGAACCAATGAATAAAATAACTTGCTTATCAAAAAAGCTCAAAGAATTTTTTAATGAAAAAGCAGAGAAAATCTCAATTACAACAAGGTTTATAAAAAGAAAGAGAAAGCTAAAAGGTTCATCATTCGTAAAAGCCATGGTCTTGGGTAATATAGGAGTTGATAATTGTAGCGTAGAAACAATGTGTCAATTACTAAACGAGGACTCGATAGATATAACAAAACAAGGTTTGGATTTTAGATTTACTGAAGAAGCAGTGGAATTTATGAAAAGGATGTATAATGAATCTGTGATTCTCTTTAAAAATATCTTGCAAGTTGATTGCAAAATCTTACAGCAATTTAATAGTGTTAAATTATTGGACAGTAGCTATATTACTCTACCTAACAGTATGGAAGAGATGTATAAAGGTTATGGTACTAGCTACAGTGGCTATGAAAGCAATACTAAGTCTGGAATAAAGTTACAATTAGTTTTCGACTACATGAATCAGATAATAGACCAACTTAATTTAACGGAGGGGGTAAGATCAGACCAGGGATATAGGAAACATTTAAGTAATATATTAAGCAATGATTTGCTAATATCTGATCTCGGTTATTTTGTGCCAAGTTCTTTTAAACAAATCAATGAAATAGGAGCTTATTTCATAAGTCGTTATAAATCCGATACCAACATATATGATGTAGAAACAAATCAAAAAATGGAGTTATTAGAATGTTTAGAGGATAAGTTATTTTTAGAAAACGAGGTATTGTTAGGAAAAGAAGCAAAAATTAGAGTAAGAATTATATGTCAGAAACTAACTGAAGAACAGTCTATGGCCAGAAGAAGGAAAGCTAATAGATTAGCAAGATCGCAGGGATATACATCCTCTAAAAGAAATCAAAAATTGTTGAACTGGTCAATATTTATAACTAATGTTCCAGAAAATAAAATTAGTGCTGAGCAAGTATTAACGATTTACAGAGTAAGGTGGCAAATTGAGTTATTATTTAAATTGTATAAAAGCCATATCAGGCTTGATAAGCTAAAAGGAAAGCCATGCAGAGTATTATGTGAACTATATGCTAAATTGTGCGCAATTCTTATATTTCACGGCATAGTTGGTTGCACAGAAGTGAAAAAGAATACAGAACTTAGCTTAACAAAGGCATTTATTGAGCTAAAAAGGCGGGTTAGAGAGTTATTTTTAGTATTAACCAAAATTAATAGTTTAAAAGCATTTCTTAAAAAACTCACTATAACTTGGTCGCGATTTTCATTAAAAGACAAACGTAGAAGGGCTAGAGTATCCACTTTAACCTCTCTAAATTTGCTCACAATCTCTTAACTTGACGCGTATGGTTTTTCAAACATCGTCATTCTTGTTGCACCGATCCCAATACCAACGTAAGGAGAAAAAGAGAAACGGTCACTTTTCCAATTATGATAAACATTTGCCATTACAGATATGTTCTCAATTTGGTCATGACTAACTGCAGCACTATAGAGATAAGTTTCTTTATTAGGATCCTCACCAGTCTCCTTTAGGTATGAAACAGTTATTTGGCTACTTGTTAAACCAATATTATCCACTTTTACAGAAGAATACATCCCTTCCAATTCAGCCCTATAGCTGTTGTTACCCAATTCTCCTGTGTAACCAAATGCCACATTTGCAGCAAAAGGTGGATTATAATCTCCTTTATACTCACTTAGTGACTGACCTTCTGTGTTCTGAGCACCCCTGTCATTTATAGACAAATTTTTGATACCTGTAGTGCTTGTTTTTAGTACGCTTGTGTTATTTAAATATTGACCGTAATACCCACTACCAAAGTAAAACCCTTCTGTTTCACTTGCAAAAGATTGTTGTGACAACAATAAAGCAAATGCTGTAACCGCTAATGTTTTTTTACTAATCATTACTACTCCCCTAGTTAAAATAGCTAATCTAATACTAATTAATTAAAAATGGCTTAATATGAAAAACCTAATTATTTGCATAACTTGCACTTTTCTGAGCTAAAAATAGGCAAAGTTAACCTTACTTCTCGTCATTTTTTAATTTATCCTCATCTTCAAATTCATCCTCCTCTTCTTCGTCATCAAACCCATCATCGCTCCTATCCTCATCTTCCTCGTCATCATCTTCAAACTTATCGTCGATATCTTCATCATCAATATCTTCGTCTGCAAATTCATCTGATTCATCATATACTGCATCTTCGGTTTTAGTTTCAGCAGGATAATCAACTGAATTAGGTCCCTCAAGAACATTATTCCCCTCGTTATTAACCTTATCTTTGCTCGCAGCGGCAGAAAGAACTTTGTTTGGGTCATATGGTTCTTGTGTAGGCACACGAGTTTGTTTGAGCAGCCTTCTTGTGAAGGTGGTATCACTGTAGTACAAAATTTTCTTTGATTTAATTGGGTAAGTCGACTCTATTAAAATTATCTGATCGTCACGTGGCAACATAATAACTTCTTGAGGCAATAGCAATGCTCTCTGTATTTCAGAGATATGTAATGACCTTGAAGCAGGATTTAAATCTAAAAATTTAGGCTTATTCAACGATTCTTGTTGTACAGTTTTGTTTCCTATAAGTTGCGATATTAAATTAGCTGTTTCAATATTATTGGCTGCAAAAGTTATTCTGTAAGTCGAGTTTGACAAAAAGGAGTTCATCCCTGCTTCTTCGTATATTCCTTTGAGCTGCTCAGTATCTTGAACAATTAAGAATAACCTAACTCGATAACCACGAAAATATGCAATACCTGTTTGAAATTGCTCCATTTTTCCAAGTGTAGGAAACTCATCCATTAAAAACAATACGCCATAAGGCTCGTCATCCGATGGCAATTTTCTACATAAAAACTCAGTTGCCTGTTGGTAAAAAACCTGCATTAAAGGCCTGAGCCTAGTCAAGTTGTCAGGAGTTAAACCAACATAAACTGTAATTTTCTTCTTTTTAAAATCTAGAATATTAAAATCACTTGACGCAGTTGCAGTATCAATCAATGGGTTTGCCCACAATTCAAGTGATGAGTTCATGGTTGATACAACACCTGACCTTTCTTTATCAGCTTTTTGTAAAAAAGCTGCAATATTCATATATGCTACAGGGTGTAGTATTTTACCCATTGTATCAAGAGCAACAGCAAGATTATAAACCACGTCATCACTACGCATCGTACGCACAACTTCACCAAAAGATTTAACTTTCTCTGGTGCAGCAAGTAAGTATAATACCACTCCAACAAATAAGCTTCTTGCTTCATTCTGCCAAAAGTCTTGTTCAGGCATGATTAGGTTAGCTATTTTCTGCACATCGTCAACCATCTGCCCAGGTTTTTCACTAATCCATTGTAATGGATTGTAACAGTGACTTATTCCATCTGGCTGCGCTGGATTCCATACGTATACTTTTTGTCCTTGTCGTTCTCGCCAACCACTTGTTATTTCATAGTTTTCTAATTTTATGTCGTGTACAATTACCGAGTCAGTCCAAAATAATAAATTAGGAATTACAAAGCCAACACCCTTACCAGAACCTGTAGGTGCAAATAACAATGCATGCTGAAACCCATCAGAAATGAAGTATCCTCTTTTATCTTTACCAAGCAATAATCCCTTTTTGCTTCTTAATCCTGCTTTTCGTATGTCTTTCTCTGATGCCCACTGCGAATCTCCATGAAGTGATTCCTTCTTTTTAAATGGTCGCCACTCAATTATCCTTTCTCTTAAATTCCATAAGATAATCATTAAAACAATGATAGGCAGTGCAGAAGATATAATTAATGTGATTTTGAGCTCAAGGCTATATAACTCTGGATGATGCCAACAATATTGTATATGATCAAAAATCGTTGGCCAAAGAGCTTGAGGGAAAGGCGTCAAACTAGGATTAATTGCCTTAAAATCCACAGCATCCGGACCATCAGCAAACAGAACAAACAATATACCAGATAGATAGAAGCAAAACTCAAGTACGCTAAAAGCTACTACACCTCCTATGAGAATATTACGTAGGTGATTTCCATTACTCATAAACTACTCTTCCTTAACTTATGTATAAATTTAAGCATTTTCGCTCGCAGATCTAGTAAATAATATCTCAGAAATGCTTCTTTTGCCCCCACCGGTTCTTTTTAGCTGAATAACAATATCAATCACATTTCTAATGTATGGTATAATTTGGTCTGGAGGAATGCCAAGATTTGCCTGCATAACCATCAATTTTATTTGCTCAAGGGCCATTGTTGGACTATCTGCATGAAGGGTTGATATTGATCCAGGGTGACCAGTATTTATCGCCCTGAGAAAACTAAAAGCTTCCGCTCCACGGAGCTCACCAACTATTATTCTGTCTGGCCTTAAACGTAAGCACGCTTCTATCAAATCTTGAGTGGTTACTTTTGCTCTGCCCTGCCCTCCTTTAGAGGCAATTAGATGGACTTTATTGGGATGATCGTTCAAAACGATTTCCCTTGCATCCTCAACAGTAATAATTCTTTCCTCAGCTGGAATAGCACGCAAAGTAGCATTAGTAAAAGTAGTCTTACCAGTGGAAGTTCCACCACTAATTATAATATTTTTCTTACTTATTACAGCGTATTCTAAAAACTCTTTTATTTTTTTTTGCCTTAACAATAAATCCAAATGACGGTCAACTGGATTATCAGTTGCTTCTGTAACAGTTTCAGAAAAAGCCCCCATTTTTTCGTAATCATCGAGTGCTAACTGCATGCTAGAAGGCTTACGAATCGACATGACTACTTTATCAGGTTCACATGCTGGCGGAAATACTATCTGTATACGATAACCATTTGGTAATGTTGCCGAAAGTAACGGAGCTTCTTCGCTAAGTTTTTGTTCTGTAGCTTGAGCAATCAGTCTGCCAAGAGATTTCAAATGGTTAAGATCGAATACTTCTAATTTTTCACACCTTATTTCACCGCGATTTTCAATCCATACTTCCTTTGGCTTATTTATTGATATTTCATTTACGCCTTCTTCTTGAAATATGCCTTGTAATGGCTCCAAATATGTATCAAGTGCAGCATAGTTCATTTCATTGATTTAATATTGCCTGTGGAGGAAATACTATATCTTGGTTAACAAATACTTTCAATGCAGTGCCTTGATCAACATAAATAGTTGGTTTTTTATCTGTATATCTGCCCACTACATCCCGCATATCTTTAGAAAAATCCTCGATTGATTTCCCGATTGCTTCATCATAAACAGACTTGCTTTTTCTTTGAATTTGTTCTAACAGTTGATTTACAATTTCCAGGCTTATATTTACCTCGTCTTCTTCAATTCCTAGTGCTTTTGCTATTTCCTCTTTCATTATTTTTAGTAAATCTTGTCTGCTTTTGGCACTCCGAATTCTTCCGATAGCCCCAAGGCCTAATTTCCATTTGTCACTAGATATCTTCTTTTCTGGGTCAATAATGAGTTGGAGAGAAGAAAAATCTATTTCGGTTGCAGTGATAGACTTTACTGCATCTCTGATAGTTAGCGTATCAACAAGATTAGAAGCCTTTTGCCCTATAACAGCAGAACCAATCGAAACACCAGCAAGTGTCACTGAAGAGAATAACGCACTTACTATTTTGTTATCAACTATTCCTGCTATTCCTGCTCTACCAAGCTCGTCAGTACTAAGTGATGAGATTGCAATATCTATTCCATGTGGCAGAATCACTCTATTCCAGTTTATATTTACACGAGATTTAGCAACATTCGAGTCAAATGAATAACTGCCTATCAATCTTGAGCCTTTAGGTATTAAAACTGTATCACCAGTTTCTGCATAAACATCTCTACTCACCATAGCACGCAGCATTCCTTGCAGATCAGAGTTTATTGCAGTTTCAAGAACAGCATCAATAATTTTACCTTGAGTAATCATTAAACCAAGCTTTCCTACTCTGGTAGCTTTGCTCGATTGTGCTGAAGTGTCGGATAAAATAGCATCAGCAGCCTTGTTCTCTCCACTACCACCTGAAATTGTCAACATCTGTGCACTACGTCTGTCTCTAGGATAACCGCCACCCCCTATTGTAGGAAACGAGGTAGGTAAATTGCCCATAACATTACTAGAAGGAAAATTTTGCTTTGGCAAAATAGGTATATTTGACACAGGAGTTTCTTTTGGTTTCTCTTCTTCTTTTTTCATCACTTCTTCTTTTTTAATTTGTTTTATTTCTGGTATGATTAGTGGTGTAGGAAGAGGAGGTAAGGGTGGTAAGGGATCAGTTATTATTCTTTCAGGAACCATTACATTATCTGGAACTTGTTCCAACTTTCCTTTCAATTCTTGAACGTTTTGCTTTGTTTCCTCTTTTTTAATAACTTCTGAACCCTCTTTAGGAGAAGGACTAAAATAGAGATAATACACTCCACCAGCCAGAAGCACTAAAATAATGACCATCAATGCCCTATGACCTTGATTAGAGCCAACTGTTACTACCTTATTCTCTATTTCTGATTCATCTTCTGAATTGTTACGCCTTTCTTTATTCATATTGCATGTACCACAGCTAAAGTGACCTATTTATAATTTCAACTTCACCATCTTCATAACGCATAAATAGCTTTTTATGTACTCCTTTTATTATAACATAATCATCAAATAACAGCCTTTTACAAGGTTTATCCTCCCCTTCTACAAAAACCTGAGGTATTTTATTATTATTTCTAAATTTTAAATAGGTTAAATAACCATCATCAAATAACTCGATCGGAACTATATCCGCATTACCACCTTCATCAATATATGTATAATTGTACTTCGTATCATTTTCTTGTATTATTTTTTCTAGCTTGTCTGTAGTATATTGCATTTGAGTAGGTAAAGAAACCTCATCTAAATCAACATCAAATTCACCTTCTTCTTGAGGATAATAAAAACGTACTACGTAAGATATATCCTTTTCAGCAGAATAATCGTGATCTACTTTCTTAGCATCAGTATCCGGGTATTTATCGTAGTTTGGCCTTGAGATTAAATCAAAAATGTAATTTCTTTTTTTAGTTGTCGTAATAATCATGTTAGTGCGACTACTAACTTCAAATGGCATGATAAGCAATTTATTGTCATAAGGATTAATTTTCCAACTTGATGCATCACCAACAGCGATATTTTTAACTTTTTCTCCTTCCGCAAATTCAATATAAGAATAGTAACCCTGACTAAAAACCACCGTAAATACTTCATTAGGGCTATACACAAAAGTCTTTATTCTACTATCTATAGAAATAGGCTCATTATAATTAATGGATGCGTTTAAATTGCCACTTACAAGTAAAGCTAAAACTAATAATATCCTATACATATTCATCATCTACTCTATATGAAATAACTTGAAATCCTAATGGGTTAATATATCTTTGCTGATCATCCATTTCAAGCGATGCATATCTATATGACATAATAACTATCTTATTTTTTCTCGTAGAACTTCCATCTTTCCGTGTAAATTCCACAAAAAATCTCACCTGAAGAGCATCGTTACCCAACTTTTGAATTGAGCGAATTTTAAATTCACTTTTGGTATCTGAATATAAATTAAAAAGATCATCCATATTCTGCGATCCTACATAATTTCTAAATTCATTATACACATTAGGTGAGGAAAACAACCTCACCTTTGTATAATAGTTATAATTATAATGATATGGATCAAAAACCTCCCTTGCTTTTATATACTCTGAAATAAAATAATCGTTTAGCGCTTCATCTGCAGAATACTGTTTTACTGTGACAGGATCAACCAATTGCACTATTCCTGATTTCTTGTCAATTTCTATAACAAATGGCTCAATAGTGCTACTTGTGCTAATTTTAAATATGACTAATATGCTGATAGAGATCGTTGCTAATAATATTAATGCAAATAAAAGTAGAATATTCCTTTGAGCAATAACTGTGCTGTAGCGGTTTGAATTCCAATTTATATCCTTATCTAAGGATTCAGTATTTTTTTCTTGCTTAAAAAATCTTAGCATTTTAGTATTCCTAAAAATCTTAACTTATGTTAATAAACATAGCAAATTAACAAAGTAGTTACAGCAAAAAAGCTAAAAAACTCTTAATCTATGGCCTAATTTACCAAACTTTGTCTCCATATATGAATCGTTATATTTATTACGTTCCACAATAAGTGGTAGACACTTTGTAACTCCTATACCACTACTTTCCAATTCTGACAATTTCCTATCATTGTTTGTAAGTAATTGGATTTTGTTAATGTTCAATTTCTTAAGCATTTTAGCTGCAACAGCAAAACTCCTTTCATCATCTTCAAAACCCAATATTCTATTTGCATCAACAGTATCAAGATTATGTCCTCTTTGCATACTGTACGCTCTTAACTTATTAGTTAAACCAATGCCTCTTCCATCTTGCATCAAATACAATATAATACCACTTCCAGAGTCAGCTATCATTTGAATTGCTTGATGTAACTGACTTCTGCAATCGCATGACAAGCTATCTAACAAGTCACCCGTATAGCACGAAGAATGAATTCTCACTAATGGTTCGTCATCTTTATCTGGATTGCCAATGATAATTGCATGATGTTCTCTTCCACCACTTTCGGTTCTATAAGATATGATATTTACTTCTTGAGTCTGTTTTAAAAATAATGATGTTTTGCACACTTCATATACATCCTGATTTTCTTGAAAATTATTTATGAATGACGTGTCCAGTGCAATAACGTCATTTTTCTCGCACCAATTTCGCATTTCATGGTTATTCTCAAAAGTCATATCAGCCACTAACGCGTATGGCAATAATTCTGAGAACTTAAGCAAGGCAATAGCACATTCATCTATTGTCTTTGAGCATTGCAACTCTTTTATGCAATCTTCCTTTGAACAGTTTATTAAATAGAGCAGTTCATCAAAATTATTCACCAACAGACGTTTGCTGTTATGTTCTTTATTCTGAGATATGTATTTTACCTTACTTGAAGTTAAAGTAACATATACATTACTTGATGTAAGCTTGTATTGATTAAATAAATCTCTTTCTAAAGCCTCAGCAGCAGCAAACAATAGGTAATTACTTTCATCATATATTACAATTGGCCGACCGCGCCTGATTTCGCTGATAGCTCTTTCTACCTTATTGCTACTCTGATTTCCTATAAACATTTTTACCCATATTAAACAGCGATAAAAACTGGTGCGGCCGAGAAGACTTGAACTTCCAAGGCCTTATGAGCCACAGCGACCTCAACGCTGCGTGTCTACCAATTCCACCACGGCCGCACTATATTCTAGTTTTTATATAATTATTTTAAATTACTTAATCATTTTAGAATTTTTCATCTAGAGTGTCAATCTGATACTAGAATAATTTAGAAATTGTTTGTATAATTTGATTATGAATTTTGTGATTATAAATTTTAATCATTTAAGATAACCTTACTACTAATTTTTAACTTAGGTTTTTATACAAATGAATATAGCTAATATCTTTATTTTTTTAGCTCTCTCTCTTATAACTAGCTTTCATTTCGTCCATGCACAAATATTATACACATGGTCTCAAGTTATCCCAGAAAATAAACTAAGCATACGCGCAATTACGGACAATGACATGTGTCCCATTGTTTATGTTGATGGCGAGGAAACAGAAATGCTGAATCGCAGCTCAATTAACAATGGTGATCATAACGAAACAGTTTGTGAACTGACAGTACAAACAAGTGCCAAAAACATTAGTATTGAGGATCTACGGGTTCCTATATTACCAAAAAAGGTTAATAAAATTGCTTTCATTGGTGACACGGGCTGTAGAATAAATATGTTATTTCAGCAGGAATGTAATTCGGTAGATAGCTGGCCTTTAAAAAAAAATTTAGATTCAATCGCCCTTCATAAACCAGATTTAATTATCCATGTTGGTGATTATCATTATAGACAAACAAAATGTAGAAATACAAAAAAGTGTGGCGATATTTATGGATATAATAAAGAAGTTTGGTACGCTGATTGGTTTGAGCCTGCAAAGGATATTTTATCACAATCCCCTTTCCTTTTTGTTCGTGGAAACCATGAGAGTTGTGATAGAGCTTATGAAGGATGGTTCAGGTATCTAGATTCATACCCCTTTTCGTCTGAAAAATGTGGAAACTTCGTTTCTAGTTGGTCCTTAGATGCTGGACCGATGAAATTTTTTATCTTCGACTCTTCATCCGGTGAGGATATTTTTACAACCCAAAGCACAATTGATGCTTTTGAGAGGCAATTTGATAAATTGATACAAAATAGTTCTGACAAGCCCATGTGGTTTTTAACTCATAAACCGCTTTGGAGATCTCCAAAAAAAGAATTTTTGACATTAAAAAGCCATGGTAATCTTACACAAATCGAAGCTTTTGGAGATAAATTTCCAAGCAATGTTACTACCATAGTTTCTGGCCACATTCATATAGCCCAGATTTTATTAATGGATAATGTTCCAGACCAAATTATAGTTGGAAACGGTGGTGCATCATTACACGCTCAAGATCAAGAATCTGTTTATCAAAATGTAGAATTTGACTATTTAAATGGTAAAAACTACTTAGCACACGAGGTTAGAAACTTTTTTGGCTTTGGCTTTGCAATACTAAATTTAGATGATCACGAATTTACCTTCTATAATCAACACAATAAGGAAATGTATTCTGCGAAGCTAACAGAAGATTTTAAACTTAAACGGATTAAAACTATAGTCGATTCATTTTAGGATTTGTTATTAGCTATTTTAAAAACGCTACTTAAACATTTTTTTTAATCGATTGATTTCATCAGCAAATTTTGAGTCGGTCTTTATAAAATTTTCTACTTGTTTTACTGCATGTATAACAGTAGCATGGTCTCTGCCACCAAAGTTTCTCCCAATATCTGGTAGGCTTTTTTGCGTAAATTTTTTGGCAAAATACATAGCTATTTGTCTTGGCCTTGCAAGACTGCGAAGCCTTCTATTGGATTGCATATCTGCAACCTTTATATTGAAAAATTCAGCTACTTTCTTTTGTATTTCTTCTATTGTGACTGACCTATGATTTGACCTAAGAAGATCGATTAGGGTTTCACTAGCTGATTCTACCGTCATACTTCTTCCAATTAATGAGGTATGGGTAACCTTATTTAATGCTCCTTCTAATTCTCTTATATTAGATTTTATGTTCCTTGCTAAAAACTCTAGGACATCTTTCGGAACATACATATTCATCTGCTCCACTTTTGCCTGCAATATACCAAGCCTTAATTCAAAAGTTGTTTCATTAATATCTGCCACCAACCCCCAACCGAGTCGTGATTTTATTCTTTCTTCCACTCCATCAAGATCACTAGGAGACCTATCAGCTGATATAACCAATTGTTTATTTTGGTCTATCAATGCATTGAAAGTGTGAAAAAATTCTTCTTGTGTACTATCTTTACCACTGATAAATTGCACATCATCTACCATCAATACATCTACTGATCTAAATTGCTCTTTAAATAACATAATATCTTTGCTTCGCAGCGCTGTAATATATTGGTACATGAATTTCTCTGCTGATAAATACACCACTTTTCTTTTTGCTGATGGGGAATTGACTATGTGCCAAGCTATAGCATGCATTAGATGTGTTTTACCAAGTCCCACTCCACCATATAGAAACAAAGGATTGCTGCCTAATATTGGATCTATAGATTCTGCCACACGCTTTGCCGCCGTAAATGCTAATTCATTTGGCTTTCCCACTACAAAATTATCAAAGGTGAACCTTGGATCCAGCGGCGAACCAAGATTATGATTACTTTCCTCTCTGTTTTTTAGTATAACATTAAAATTTGAATTCCTCTCCTCAATTACTTGAATATCAATAGAACGTATACTTTTATCTTCGCTTTGCCATAATGATAATATTTTTTTCATGTAATGAACTGTAATCCACTCTTTTATAAACCTTGTTGACACGGATAAAAGAACTTCCCCATTTCTGCTACTGACAAATTTTAGTGAACTCAGCCAGCTATTATATGTTGCTTCTCCATAAAGATTATAAAGACAATTTTGGATTTTTTCCCAAGTAACATTGTGATCCGTTACTGTAATAATCTGATCAAAAAACATAGTAGAAACCTTAGGGCTAGTTAAGTTCATATACCACACCAAGAAAAAAGCAATAATTAGAAAAATATAAGATAATCAATAGCTTACTGCAAAATGAAAAGCTAATACTACTTAATACATACTAAAAATTATGGTGATTTTTTGATGGGTTGTAAAGGGTATAAAAACATTAAAATTGATCATTTTTATTTCAAAAAAATGAAAAATTTGTAAATGTCGCTTGTATCGAGGATTAGAAGCATGCTATTAAAAACAGTAATACATTATGTATAAATAAGATGTTAAATTTACTGGCAAATAAGTAAAGTATTCATATAAATATAGCTAACCGAATATAGATTTACTGAAGCAAATTTATGATTATATTAAGTAATTTGAGTTGTTATGCTGTATTCGGTATTGAACTAGAGTTTTACATTGAAGGAATAGAAAAAGAATACTTATTTCTGAATAGCATCAAAAATAAAATAGCATCTCTTGAATTTTCTTGCGAGAAGGAGAATTCTACACATCAGTATGAGATAAAAAGTGGTTGTTATACGAACTCCTACAATTTAATTAAGCATTTTGAGTTAGCAAAACAATCACTTACTGAAACAGCACAAAAACTAGGTGGGAATGTTTCTTTTAAAGCAAAGCCTTATTTGGATAGAGCAGGCAGTGCATTAAATGTGCATGTTAATCTCGTGAATTCAAATAACGGTAACTTATTTTATATCAATGAGCAAAAGTACAGTGACTATCTGATTCATAGTATTGGTGGATTATGTGCAATGATGAAAAAACATATGTTGTTTTTTGCTCCAAATGATGATTCATATTTAAGATTTCAGTATCCGGATATTCACACTCCAACTACGATTAGTTGGGGAGTAAATAACAGAACTGCTGCGATAAGAATTCCCTATTTTGGCAACGATTTCAAAAGATGCCGCCTAGAGCACCGCGTTCCCGGAGCAGATTGTGACCTTGAAAAAGTACTCACAGCAATAATTGAAGGTATGGTTTTTGGTATAGAGAACAAAATTGCTCCGCCAAATAGGGTCTACGGCATTGCATCTGATCCTCAATATGAGATGGAGAGGTTAATATAACAACTATCTATCAAATCCTAATCCGTTAAACCCCTTTTGGGTAATTGGCTGTTTTAGCATTTTTTTTACATCATTATCTACATTTTTGCACTGTAATAGCAAGTCTAAAGCAGATAGTTTCTGCGTGCTTTTAGATTCAAGCTCTAGATTGCTTAACACTTGCCCAGGAAGTGGATTACCAGGCACATCCATGTGCTCAGGAAGAGGTTTCATCTGATTCTTTATAGAGCTAGAGTTATTTTGTGTAAGAGTTTTATCATTTAGCATGCTAAGAATAATTTCCTCAGGCACTACCATAGTTTTTGTATAATCAACAGGATTACTATTTTCAGCATCTATAGTCACATGAATTGGTTCGCCAAACGCATTTATAGGACCACCAAGTGATCCTTTCTCCATGCGTTCTTGTGCTCTTTTCCTTATTATTTCTTCTTCTAGCTCAGTTTCAGTTCTTTTTGGTTCTTTTACGGTATCTTTTTCTTCACCTTCATCAACACTGCTATACCCTTCATCTTCTGAAACTTTATCTCCTGAAACACGAGTAATTTCAGCTTTAGTTCTTATTTTATGAACCAGCGAAAGTAATAAGTAAGTAACTGCAGCGGCAGAAACGATAATGGCTATCTTTGCGGCAATGTGGATTGCTGTTAAAAATATTAAAGCTGATAAAGCTCCAGCTAATCCAGACACAATAACTTTATTTTTGCCCTTTGTTACATTTAGAATTGCCACCATAATAACCTCTCAAATACTGTTCTAGAATTATTATACAGGAATTTTCTTATACTTGCAATTTTGCGAAAATTTTAATTATTTGCGTAAAGTTTTAAAGCTACACAAGGATTAATTAATATGCAATGTATCTCGACTATAATATTGTACAAACACACATATTCAGCTAACATTCAACATGCAGAGCTTACTCATAGAGCGAAACAGGGCGGTGGTATTATTACTTATAGTAATTTTTATCTTCGGTTCATACGTTTATGTAAAAATGCCAAGGGAAAGCAATCCTGATATACAGATTCCTATAATCAGCGTGTTTGTTGGACTTCCTGGGATTTCTGCTCAAGATAGTGAAAAGCTATTAGTGCTTCCTATAGAAAATGAACTAAGATCCATCGAAGGTGTAAGAGAATTGAGAGCTTTTGCAACTAATGATGGTGCTCACATGATACTCGAATTTGGAACAGAGTATGATAATAAAGAAGTGCTCGATAATGTTCGTTCAAAGCTTTCAAACATAAAATCGAAGTTACCTGTTGAAGCGGAATCTCCGATAATCAATGAAATAAACTTGAGCTTATTTCCGATACTCAATGTCGGCTTAATTGGTAATTTGCCAGAAAGAGCCTTAACTGAAATAGCACGCAAGTTAAAGAAAGAAATAGAATCTCTGCCAAATGTTCTCAAAGTTGAAGTGGCAGGTATACGTAAAGAAACAGTGGAAGTTATAATTGAGCCCACAGTTCTAACAAAATATAACATTCAATCAAACGAAATATTCCAAGCTATATCAAGCAATAATAGACTAGTGGGAGCTGGGTCACTGGCCGGTAAATATTCGATTAAAATATCAGGGTTATTAAAAGATATAGAAGATATTATGAATATTCCTATTAGATCTCAAGGCGATGCAGTTTTGAGAATCAAAGATATAGCAAAAGTATACCCTAGGTTTGAGGATCACCAAGGATTTGCTCGCATTAATGGATTACCTAGTGTCGTGCTAGAAATTTCAAAACGTAACGGAAAAAACATAATAGACACAGTAAATCAAGTAAAATACTTAATGGATAAGGCAAAAGATCAATTACCTGAAAATTTAAAAGTGGTGTACTTAAACGACCAGTCAAAAAACGTCCGCGATGTGCTTGATGACTTGGAAAACGGCATAATATTTGCTGTGTTGTTAATATTGATCATAATGATGCTTTCTATGGGAACAAGGATTGCTATTCTTGTGGCACTCTCGATACCCGGTTCCTTTCTCATTGGGATAATAGCTCTTTACTTTATGGGTATAACCTTAAATATCGTTGTGCTCTTCAGTTTAATTATGGCTGTTGGCATGCTGGTTGATGATGCAATTGTGATCAGCGAATATGCCGATAGAAAGATGATCTGCGGAATGGACAAAGTAGAAGCTTTTTACACTTCAGTTCGTGATATGTTTTATCCGGTTCTATCATCAACGTTAACTAAATTAGCAGTGTTTTTTCCTCTATTATTCTGGCCTGATACTGTTGGTAAATTCATGCAGTACATACCAATTACAATAATTCTAACTTTGACTGGATCGCTCATTATGGCTTTGGTTTTTATACCAACACTTGGTGCAATATTTGGTAAGCCTTCGATAACTTCAAAAAAAGAAATAAAAAAAATGAGTGCTATAGAAAGTGGTGAAATAAAAAATGCTGGGCCTATAATAAGAGCTTACGTACGCATGCTAGAGAAGGTTTTGGATCATCCTAAAAAATTCGTATGTGCTACTGTATTCGTTTTGTTTTCATTTAGTGTGCTGTACTTTACTTTTGCTCCTGGAGTAAAGTTTTTTCCGAAAGTGGATTCAGATAATATTTTAATCAGTGTTAAAGCAAAAGAAAGCTTATCAGCCAAAGAACGAGATCTGATACTCAAAGAAGTGGAAGAACGCATTTTGAGCATTGAAAAAGAAATTCATGTTTCTTATGCTAGATCAGGAGCATTTTCAGACAACGTTATCGCCAGAATACAACTAGAACTTATGGATTGGCGCTTCAGGCGCAAAGCTAAGCACATACTAAATGATATAAGGAGCAGTGTGCAAGACATGAAAGGAATAATAATTAATGTTCAAGAGGAAAAGCCAGGACCGTCGGCTGACAAGCCAATACAAATTAACCTCAGCGGGAGTGTATCCAGTTTGAATTTAGCAGCAGAGAAAATTCTAGAAATTATGAACCAACCTTCATCCGGGTTTATAAATATTCAAGATAGCAGATCAGCACCTGAAATAGAGTGGAATATGAGTGTTGATAAGAATAAGGCTACAAGCTCTGAAGTAAGTGTTGCAACCATTGGCGATTTTATAAAGATGGTTACAAATGGAGTGTTGATTGGAAAATATAGACCAAATAACACGGATGAAGAAATCGATATTGTACTCCGTTTCCCTGGAAAGGATCGCAACATGAAGACTATAGACAATCTTTTTATCAATACAGTTAATGGCCCGTATCCTATGAGCAATATAGTAAAATATGCTCCCGAAAAAAAGGTAAACAAACTAAACAGGATTGATGGATTACGCATAGTGACAATCTCTGCTGACGTTGATACTGGCTATCTTGTTGATGAAAGAGTAAAGTTCATTCAGAATTCTATTGCCCAGGATTGGGACAAGGGAGTAAAAATTGATTTTAAAGGCGACAAAGAAGATCAACAAAAATCAGGAGCATTTTTGTTAAAGGCTTTTATATTAGCGATTACACTAATGATATTGGTATTAGTGACACAGTTTAATAATGTATACCATACATTTATCGTAATGACAGCAGTGTTTTTATCCACAACATGTGTGTTTTTTGTTTTCTTTCTTATCCAACAAGTTTTCGTAGTTGTTATGTGTGGAGTGGGGATAATTGCTTTGGCGGGAATTATAGTGAATAATAACATACTATTACTTGATGCCTTTCATCACCAAATTAAGGTACACAAAAATGACATCAAGCGATGTGTAATAAACGCTGCAATTTCTCGCGTTAGGCCAATATTGCTTACCGTTGCAACCACAGTTCTTGGTTTAATACCGATGATTACCAGGTTAAATATCAATTTTTTTACGCTACAAATCACATATGATGCTCCATCAAGCCAGTGGTGGGTTGACATTTCAACAACCATAGCAAGTGGAATATTGGCTGCAACGGTTTTAACTTTATTCTTTACTCCTGCGTTGCTTGTTATACAAAGACATGAAAAAACTTGACTTAAATTAGCAATCATTTAACATTTAAGATAGTGTTCTTTGCCCGTTGGAGCTATAATTATAACTAATTACATTGGATTTATTTATTATGATTGCTAATCGTAAAAGCAGTGTTAAGCAGAAAAGTAACAAGAATAACATAGTTGGAAGCCTTGATGTAATAAAAACAGCAGGAGAGCTTTCACTTCAAAAAGGTTTAGATTTTGATGTTGTAATAAAGGCACTAGAAAGTGCTATAGAAGCAGTGGCTCATCAAAAATATGGTAGCAAAAGTAAAATTGTAGTTGATATAGATAGAAACACAGGCAAAGTTACTTCATATAGAAAACTAAAAGTTATTGATGATGAATCAAATGAAAAAGAGAATACCGAGTGTGAATCAATTACGCTTACACAAGCTAAATTAATAAAAGGAGATGCAAAAGTTGGAGATACTGTTAGTGAATTACTCTCTCTTAACACTGATCTTGCTTCAGCAAGAATTGCCCAGCAAAAGATTGCTCAAATAATTAAAGATGAAGAGTCAAAAAAGCAATATGAGGAATTTAAAGATAAGGTGGGAGAAATAAGGTATGGTATTGTTAAACAAGTAGAATATTCAGATCTTATTATAGACATAAATGGCACTAGGGCATATCTTCCATTGCGAAATTTAACTGGTGGTGAATCATTTCGTGAAGGTGATAAGGTTAAAGCTTACATACAGACTGTTAAGCGCTCTGATGATGGACGTCAAATTATTCTTTCTAGGACTCATGAAGGCTTTTTGGAGGCATTATTAAATCAAGAAATACCAGAAATTGCTGACGGATTAGTGACAATTAAAGGTATAGCTAGAGATGCTGGTTCAAGGTCTAAGGTTGCCGTTTTCTCTCCCGACAAGAACATTGATCCAGTAGGTGCTTGTGTTGGAGTTAAGGGAGATAGAATAAAAACTATTATACACGAATTAAATGGTGAAAAAATTGACGTTATAAATTACTCCTCAGATTTGGGTCAATTTGTTATTAAAGCCATTACTCCTGCAGAAGTATCGAAGGTTATTATTGATGAAAATGAAAATTGCATAGAGTTAATAGTTGCTGAAGATCAATTGAGTTTAGCGATAGGAAAAAAGGGCCAGAATGTAAGATTAGCTTCAGAGCTTGTTGGATGGAAAATTGAGATATTAAGCACTCAGCAAGAATCAGAAAGGCGAAGTAAAGAACTTAGTCAATGTTCAGCTTTATTTGCTGAAGCTTTAAACTTAGAAGAGATTATGGGTCAGCTATTGGTAACAGAAGGTTTTTCAAGTGTAGAAGACATATCTAGCGCTTCAATTAAAGAGCTTGCTTCAATAGAGGGCTTTAATGAAGATATTGCAAACGAACTTCACAATAGAGCAAATAAGTACCTGAAAGCAGAAAATGATAGAAAAATAGAAGAGCTAAAAAGTTTAGGTATGGAGGATGATGTAATCAATTTAACTTTATCAATAGACAATAAAATTGCTCTTAGTAAGCATGATATTAAGACTTTAGAGGACATAGCAGATTTATCAAGTTATGAGTTTTGCAGCATACTCTCTTCCTCATCCGATAGCAAAGAAGATCTAAAAGATACAGTAGATTCAATAATCATAGAAGCACGTAAAAAGCTTGGATTAATATAATAAAATAATATGAATAATGAAGATATCAGTGATAAAAAATTAACGCTCCAAGGTTTAAGCAAGCTTAAATTAGACCTCAATTTAAACTCTTCAGCTAGCCCAAGTACTGGAGCTACAGTAGTAAAAAAAAGAAGAAAAAAATCTCATGATGCAGAAGAACATAATTTATTTGAAGAGAGTAAATTAGGTTCTTTAACAGAGAAAGAACAAATTTTTCGCATTAATGCTGTGCAGAATGCTGCTTTGCTGAAAGAAAGAAATCAGAGAGAAGAAAAAGAGAAAACAGCAAAAGAAGACAGCAATAAAGAGATTGACGAGAAAAATGAAGCGGACGCTTTATCTAAGGAAATAAATAAGCAAGTTTTAAGTAATACCCACTTAGTTGAACCAAAAGAAGATAGTATTGACCATGAGGACAACGATAAAAAGTCTTTTAAAGTCAACAAAGATATATATTCTAAGCATTCTAAACTGGTAATTGCACAGGCAATAGATGAAAAAACTGAACAACCCCCTGTATTTAAGCAAAGGTTTGGTATAAGAGGTAGAAAGTCAAAGTTTACTAAGGGTAAAAATATATCAAGAGAAGTTATTATACCAGACAAAATAACTATCAGGGAGTTATCTATTCGCATGGCAGAAGATAGCAAGAGTGTGCTAAAAATGTTCAAAGAAGAAGTCGGTGAGAGTTATAGAGTAGATGATCTGGTGGATCCAGATATAGCATGTGAAATAGTGGAAAAATTTAATCATACGGCTAAACGAGTGAGCGATACCAACAGAGAAAAAGATTTATTTTTTATAGAAGGCAGAGAAAGCCTGCCTAAAAAACCTAAACCACCAATCGTCACTTTTATGGGACACGTCGATCATGGTAAAACCTCATTGCTCGATGCATTTCGTGAATCTAATGTTGCAGAAAGAGAGTCAGGTGGCATAACTCAACACATAGGTGCTTATCAAATAACGACAAAAGATAAGCAAAAAATTACCTTTATTGATACACCAGGACATGAAGCGTTCACTGCGATGCGTGCACGTGGTGCCAATATTACTAATATAGTTGTAATAGTAGTTGCAGCTGACGATGGAATCATGAAACAAACAGTTGAAGCAATAAATCATGCAAAAGCAGCAAATGTTTCTATTATAGTTGCTATTAATAAAATTGATAAATCTGAGCCTGGTGATGTGGAGAAAGTAATGAGTAGCTTACCTCAATATGATCTCATTCCTGAAGAGCTTGGTGGTGATGTTATGATTGTGCCAGTATCAGCAAAAAAGAAAACTAATTTAGATAAACTAGAAGAGACGATTTTGTTAATCGCTGAATTAATGAAGCTAGAAGCAATAGAAGATTGTCGAGCACTTGGATGGGTAATAGAATCCAAAATAGATAAAGCGAAAGGAATATCAGCCACATTGATAGTTGAGGAAGGAACGTTAAAGGTTGGTGATATATTGGTAGTTGGTACAACATACAGTAAAGTACGTAGTATGGTTAATCACCTTGGTCAAAGAGAAAAAGCAGCACTACCCTCTGCTCCAATTGAAATTACTGGTCTAAATGGTGTGCCAAATGCTGGAGATAAATTTGTTGTTATAAATTCTGAAAAGCAGGCACGTGAAATTATTGAACATAGGTTAGAGTTAATCAAGAAAAAAGAAGAAAATTTAGATGAGGATGATTTAGATATATTCAGCCGTAATAACAGTGAAATAGAAGAACTATCTGTAGTTTTAAAGTGCGATGTAACTGGTTCTATTGAAGCAATATCAAGTTCAATTGATAAACTCGGTAAAGATCAAGTGAAATTAAATATCCTACACAAAGCAGTAGGAGGGATAACAGATTCAGATGTGCTGCTTGCAGAAGCATCAAGTGCAGTAATTTTAGCTTTTAATGTAAAAGTGGACTCAAAAATAAGGGACTTGGCAAAACAAAAAGGTATAGAAATACATACTTATAACATAATATACGAGCTCATTGACGACATGAGAATGTATTTAACTAAAATGTTAAAGCCTGTTACACGAGAGGTTCGTGTTGGTTCTGCATCTGTAAGGCAAATATTTAATGTATCTAAAGCTGGTAATATCATTGGATGTTATGTAAGTGATGGAGTCATAAAAAAAGATTCTTTAATTAAGGTAGTGCGCAATAGTAAATTGGTGCATGAAGGAAAGTTAAAAGCACTACGTAGATTTAAAGATGATGTTAAAGAAGTAGGTGTAAACTTTGAATGCGGAGTATCACTAGAGGGTAATGTCGATATTAAAGTTGGAGATATTTTGGAAGCTTATCAATTAGTGCAAGAAGAAAGGGTGTTATAGTAGCTGGATATGAAAAAGGAAATTAGAAACCTAAAGATAGCATCGGTATTGCATAGAGCAATATCAAGAGTTCTAATGGAAGGTAAGGTGTTCAATAAAAATGTAGCGGTATCTGACGTAAAATTAAGTAAAGATTTGAAAAAAGCAGATGTATATATTGTGTTATCTTCATTGAATATTCAAGTAGCTGACTACTTAGATCCAGAAAAAAGACGCACTGGAGATCCTTCTGAGAATAATTGTGATATTAATACTGTTGTTAATGAAATGAACCAATCTGCATGGTCAATACGTAAATCTATATTGTGTTATGTTGATTTGCGATTTATACCTGAACTAGTTTTCAAGCCTGACTTAGCGTTCGATAATTTTGTTAATGTAAGCAAAATATTACATAATCACACTTAATTAATGCATTTCAATCGTTACTTTTCATTAATGAGGTTGCACAGTTTAACGGGTTTGTGGCTTGTGCTATTTCCCAGTTTGAGCGGTATTCTTTTAGCCTCAACTTCTCTATCGTATCAGGTTCTTTTTCTCCTTGTTTTGTTTACTATAGGTGCATTTTTAATGAGACCCGCAGGGTGCATAATCAATGATATCTTCGATAGAAAAATAGATGCGCACGTTGAACGAACAAAATATAGGCCACTTGCAAGTGGTGCATTAAACATAAAGCAGGCTTTAGCTTTACTTTCACTGCTACTGTTTATTGCCCTGGTAATCTTATTATTAACTAATAAAACTACACTCATACTTGGAATAATCTCAATGTGTATGATAGCTACTTACCCTTTATTAAAGCGGTATGTTTGGTGGCCACAATTGTTCTTAGGGTTTACCTTCAATATGGGATCGCTCATGGGCTCAGCAGCAATAACAAACCAGATCAGTATAGAATCCTTGCTGTTTTATATAGGATGCGTCTTTTGGACACTTAGCTATGACACCATATACGCCCATCAAGATAAAAAAGATGATGAAAAACTCGGGATGAAATCTACCGCATTATATTTTGGTGATACAACAAAATCTTGGTTGAAAAGATTTTATTTAATATCTCTTATGACGTGGCTATATGCTGGTATCTTATCATCATTAAATAACATTTTTTATATTGCTCTACTTGCTGTAGGGTTCATATTTCACCGCCAATACAAAAATTTCAATCCTGACGATCCCAGTCAATGCATGTCCATATTTAAAAATAATTCCTACGTAGGGTTGCTGCTCTTTTTCGGCATTCTTTTAGATAGAATTATCACCTAGGTCTCAAGAGTTTCGGCTCTAATGAAATCAATAGACTCAGGTAGCCCGCAGAAACAAAAAAACTTGCTTGACAAACTCCGCCAGCCCTCTTATCATGAAACTGAAGCTATTGTATTTGCTTTCGCCAATCTGCAGATTAAAAGGTAAGGATTACTTAATGTATCGGCGTCTTATGTTCAATTTTTTGCAGTATATAGATACTGTATGTCTTTACAAAACTTCATCTACATCTAGATTTTTATCTAAATAAGCTGAACGCGCTTATAAAGCGTTACAAGACATCAAAAAATGCCAATACTCGACAGAGATAGTAAAAGACTAGCTAACTCGGGGATTCTTTGTCTTTTTTTCTGCTTAGTAAACTTCTTAAACATTTGCAGCGTAAGTTAGTTGCAATTAAAAGCGGCTGAATCTCGCTTGTCAAGCGTTTAAAACATAAAAAACGCCAATATTTTAAAGCGGATAATAACCCCAGGGCTTCTTTTGCCTTTTTTTTCATTTGGTAAATTTCTTAATATTTACAGCTAAACAACAACCGTCATCCCTAAGTATCCCGCTGCTTGTTAGCGGCTGAGATACCGCGAATGAATCGCGGTATGAAGGTTCGCGGCAGGATGACGATAAGCTCGTCATCCCACTACTTGTTAGCGGCTAAGAGATACCGCGGCGGTATAGCTATAGGATGACAAAAAAAAGGGCACTGTGACGGACTTAAATCACAATTATCAGTTAATGCCAATCGCGGCATTATAAAAAACGCCAAACTTTTTTCTGCTTTTATGCAAGAAGTCTAGTCCATATATTCCTCCCACTTCTCCGCGACTTTCCTTACTATTTCCTCACTCATCTCAATTTTCTTTCCCCACTCTCGTTTGGTTTCAGGCGGGATTTTATTTGTCGCATCAAATCCCATTTTACCTCCAAGTCCACTTTCAGGGGAAGCAAAGTCTAAATAATCAATAGGTACACTTTCTATCATGATTGTATCACGCACAGGGTCCATCCTCGTTGACATTGCCCACATTACTTCCTTCCAATCACGTACATTTATATCATTATCAACAACGATAATAAACTTCGTGTATAAAAACTGCTTTAGAAAAGAAAGTATGCCCATAACAATTCTTTTTGCCTGCCCTGGATAGGATTTTTTTATCGACACTATCGCTATTCTATATGAGCAACCTTCCGGTGGCAGATAAAAGTCCACTATCTCTGGAAATTGATTGATAAGAATGGGCACAAAAATTTCATTGAGTGCTTCACCAAGAATCGATGGTTCATCAGGTGGCTTGCCAGTGAAAGTGCTAAGATATATCGGGTTTTTACGCATAGTAATTGCAGTAATATTAAATTCAGGAAATTGCTCAACAGAATTATAGTAGCCGGTGTGATCTCCGTATGGCCCTTCGTCTTGATATCTATCCAAACTCACATAGCCTTCCAGAACGATTTCCGCGTGAGCTGGTACTTGAAGTGGAATAGTCTTACAATTTACCAGCTCAAGCGGCTTCTTTCGCAGTAGTCCAGCAAATTGGTATTCTGACAATGTTTCTGGCACTGGAGTTACCGCAGCAATAATCGTTGCAGGATCACTACCGATCACAGCAGCAGCAGGAAATTTCATCTTTCTGCCTTCTTCCTTCCAACGCTTATGGTGAGTTGCGCCACCCCTGTGTGCAAGCCAACGCATTAGTGTTGTTTTTTTATCTATAACCTGCATACGATATATTCCAAGATTAAAATTATCTTGCTTTTCTTTCGTGGGTCCTTTCGTTACCACAATTGGCCAGGTGATAAGTGGTGCAGGTTCATTTGGCCAGCATGTTTGAATGGGCAGTAGACTTAGGTCCACTTCATCTCCGGTTAGCACTACCTCTTGACATGGAGCCTTGCTCACGACTTTACTTCGCATCGATAACACGACTTTCAACAAAGGAAACATTTTTATAGCATCCTTAAAGTTTTTTGGCGGCTCAGGTGATTGCAAAAATGCTAAAAGTTTACCAAGATCTCTTAGTTCATCAGGGTTTATGTTCAACCCCAATGCAATCCTCTTAATAGTACCAAATAAATTCACCAAAACTGGAATCGAATTTTTGCCATTTTCTGTGATAACATTTTCAAAAATGATCGCTGGCCCTTTGCTTGACAAAACTCTGCGATGAATTTCTGTCATTTCAAGAACTGTTGAAACTTCCTCCTTAATCCTAATCAGATCTTTTTTTTCTTCTAAGGCTTTGATGAAGTCACGTAAGTTGTTGTACATATTCCAGTTTTTAAAATTTTAAGTTTACATTTAGTTTTCAAGCACTTTATTGAAATTTGACCTATGCACTACTTTCCTGCCTAGCGAGCTTTCAGTTAATTTGAGATCAAATCCTCATATTGCTTACTAAGTTTGTATTTCCTTCCTCTATTGGAAAAATCTACAATCTTGATAAACCCCATTTCCACCCACTTTTTACAAAGTTGCGCACTGGTACGAGGCTTAAAATTAAATAGTTCGCCAACCTGACTAGCTGTAATAGCGGAAAACTCCTGGAAGAGCTCAAGAGCTTTGCGTTGTTTAGGATCAAGCTTACGTATAAGATCAGTCTGATCAGCGTGGTATTCTTCTTTATTTATACGTTGTAAAACGTTCTCAAATGAATTTGCCATACCTTCTACGAAATACTCCACCCACTTAGTAATATCTGCTTCAGCTCGTCCCATGTAATAGTTGTGCGATGGACCTATACTGATTGCTTCATAATACGCTCCTAGATTCTTAGCATAATATTCTTCCAATGAATAAAGTCCTTTTAGGTCATACCCACCAAGGTGTAAAATTAATGTAGTCAACAATCTTGCAGTACGACCATTACCGTCATAGTAAGGGTGAATTGTTACAAATTGATAATGCGCAATACCTGCAATAATTGGGCAAGGCACTTGCTCACTGTTACGAATCCAATCAATCATACTGCTCATGAGCTTTGGTACATCCTTTGCTTCAGGTGGCATATAAATTATTGCACGTGTAAGACTATCGCGGATAACATTTTGACCATCACGATAAGGTGTTGATTTTATTTTAGATTTTCCACTTGCTATTACTAGAGCATGTAGTGTTTGAACAGCTTTCTCAGTAATGGGTATTCTCCTTGCTGCCCATTGTTCAACTTGAGTTAAAGCTGCATAATATCCTTTAACCTCATTTTCATCTCTCCTATATTTTGGAAAGTGGCTTTTACCACTTAAAACCTCTTCAATCTGTTTAGGTTCAAGTCGATTTCCTTCAATCATAGTAGAATAGTGTGTGGTATAAAGCCGTGCAGTTTCACGAAGAGACAAAAGCATTGATACAGTGAGCGGCAAATGTAACACTTTTTCTTTTGCTGCTTCAATCCTTATAAGACAACTAGCAATTTTAGAAGTAATCGTATAATTCGGCATCGGCATAATATCTGCATTACATTACTTCTATATTATGCTGATAAAATGCAGATAATACAACATTTACACGACGCCGACCATAAACAGCAATAAATTCGGCTGATTGAGAAAGAAGTTTGTCTTGTAGAATAGCTATTTCTTTTTCTCTGCCAATTATTGGTTCACTCATATGTTTATTCCGCGGAAAATTATACACAGCGGAATAAAATTATCAACTTTGTTTTACCGCCGTATTTACAGCGTGGCGGTAAAAGATAGAGCATCTCATAATTGGCTATTCTGGGGGTAGTTTGGTCACCTACATTATCAAGTCTTCTGATGAACTTTGTGACAATATACCTAATCATTGTACGTAAAGTTTGTATTCGAGGCAAAACTGACTATAAAATACACTTGATATAAATGTTTTTATATATTAACATTAGATGCTTCTTTTAATATACAGATAAATGTGTACTAAAAGTTTTATGTTGTAGGTTTTTAAATAAATTGTATGTCTAGAATATCGTTTTTATTAATTTTAATAATAGCAATAGCAAGCTTGCCGATAATAAACAATTGGCTTTCAAATCGCAGCCAAATGCTAAGCGATGATTATATAGGTGAGAAATTAGATAATTATATAAGCAGAAATTTTGATAAGATCGTAAAAACTCTCAGAGAGGAGTCGATTAAAAGTAGTTACGCTGCTCGAGATAATGTAACCAAAAGTAAAATTTCACAATACAAGGATCAAATATTTGACCTTACTTATCCTTACTCCGGAAATGAAAATAGTAGTGTTATAGCTGTAGGCTTCCTTGACTATTCTTGTGGACATTGCAAAGCTATAAAGAATGATATAAAGCAGTTAATTAACGACGGCAAAATTAAGTATATCTTTAGGGATGCTCCAATACTTGGTAACGCTTCTTTAAAGGCAGCAAAAAGTGCTTTAGCTGTCTATTTTCTCGATAAAGAAAAATATTTCGATTTTCACCATGCTGCTTTAAGTCACAAAGGAGAATTTTCAGACGAAAGCATATTGGATATAGTGAAAAACATAGGGATTGATGAGGACGATTTTAATGATTCCATAAAAGATAACGCGGACAAAATTGAGCAAATGATAAACAACAGTAGGCTTCTAGTAAGAGATTTGGGAGTAGGTGGTACACCTTTTTTAATAATTGGAGATAGCCTGTTTGTAGGAGCATACGCGTCAAGTTAAGAGATTGTGAGCAAATTTAGAGAGGTTAAAGTGGATACTCTAGCCCTTCTACGTTTGTCTTTTAATGAAAATCGCGACCAAGTTATAGTGAGTTTTTTAAGAAATGCTTTTAAACTATTAATTTTGGTTAATACTAAAAATAACTCTCTAACCCGCCTTTTTAGCTCAATAAATGCCTTTGTTAAGCTAAGTTCTGTATTCTTTTTCACTTCTGTGCAACCAACTATGCCGTGAAATATAAGAATTGCGCACAATTTAGCATATAGTTCACATAATACTCTGCATGGCTTTCCTTTTAGCTTATCAAGCCTGATATGGCTTTTATACAATTTAAATAATAACTCAATTTGCCACCTTACTCTGTAAATCGTTAATACTTGCTCAGCACTAATTTTATTTTCTGGAACATTAGTTATAAATATTGACCAGTTCAACAATTTTTGATTTCTTTTAGAGGATGTATATCCCTGCGATCTTGCTAATCTATTAGCTTTCCTTCTTCTGGCCATAGACTGTTCTTCAGTTAGTTTCTGACATATAATTCTTACTCTAATTTTTGCTTCTTTTCCTAACAATACCTCGTTTTCTAAAAATAACTTATCCTCTAAACATTCTAATAACTCCATTTTTTGATTTGTTTCTACATCATATATGTTGGTATCGGATTTATAACGACTTATGAAATAAGCTCCTATTTCATTGATTTGTTTAAAAGAACTTGGCACAAAATAACCGAGATCAGATATTAGCAAATCATTGCTTAATATATTACTTAAATGTTTCCTATATCCCTGGTCTGATCTTACCCCCTCCGTTAAATTAAGTTGGTCTATTATCTGATTCATGTAGTCGAAAACTAATTGTAACTTTATTCCAGACTTAGTATTGCTTTCATAGCCACTGTAGCTAGTACCATAACCTTTATACATCTCTTCCATACTGTTAGGTAGAGTAATATAGCTACTGTCCAATAATTTAACACTATTAAATTGCTGTAAGATTTTGCAATCAACTTGCAAGATATTTTTAAAGAGAATCACAGATTCATTATACATCCTTTTCATAAATTCCACTGCTTCTTCAGTAAATCTAAAATCCAAACCTTGTTTTGTTATATCTATCGAGTCCTCGTTTAGTAATTGACACATTGTTTCTACGCTACAATTATCAACTCCTATATTACCCAAGACCATGGCTTTTACGAATGATGAACCTTTTAGCTTTCTCTTTCTTTTTATAAACCTTGTTGTAATTGAGATTTTCTCTGCTTTTTCATTAAAAAATTCTTTGAGCTTTTTTGATAAGCAAGTTATTTTATTCATTGGTTCTCTCACTAAAAGTATATCTGGGAGAACTTATACCTTATTATTCTATCTCTTTCATACCTTTATTTCCTTAACTTGACGCGTATGGTTTGTAGGAGCAACTGATTTGAATGTATTACGCAAAAAAGTAGATGAATTAAGTCACAAGCAAGGCTAGTTACAGTTTGCCATAAAATTTTATTTTTTTGCTTGACAACTCAAATGAACCTGAGTATAGTAACTGTGGGTGTGACAGCAGTTTAACTCAGTAGTCTCATCCACTTTCCATAGCGTCATTTACTATGTGAAACGCTTTCAAATTACAACATTTTCTTCAACCAAACTATTTTACTTTCACAGGAGGGTATATGTCATTCACAGAAATTAGATTTCCAGAAAATATATCTTATGGTTCCACTGGAGGACCGGAATTTTCCACTGACGTTGTAACAACTCACAATGGTTGTGAACAGCGCAACATCAATTGGTCTCATGCACGCACTAGATACAACATAGCTTACGGGGTCAGATCAAACGAGCAGCTACTAGAACTAATAACATTTTTTCATGCACGAAAAGGTAAAGCAATAGGGTTTCGTTTTAAGGATTGGTCGGATTTTATAGCCATTAATCAAGAGATTGGTATAGGAGATAACAAAAAAACGACTTTTCAGCTAATCAAAACTTATGTAAGTGGGGAAGATAAGCATATACGTATGATCAAAAAGCCAGTACATGGGACAGTAAAGATTTATTTAAATGGTAAAGAAGAGAGTGAATATTCAGTAAATTATTCAACTGGAGAAATAACATTTATGAAGCCACCAGTAAAAGATGTGATAATCACTGCGAGCTTTGAATTTGATGTGCCCGTGCGCTTTGATACAGATTACTTAAACGCTTCTATTGATGACTATGGAAGCAATAGCTGGAATAATATCCCCTTGGTGGAAGTGAAATTTTAGTTATAAGCGAGCATAGATCCACATCATAGTAGGGCTACTAGTCACCATCAATTGAAAAAATTAAGCACCACTGAGGCTCTATATTTAAATGAGCCTTAGTATATGCAATTATTTTAAACTTTATCACCAGCTATATACTACAATGTTGCTGAGCTTTGCTAACATTTACACTTGAAGCTTGGGGAGATTCTAACTCAGTGCTTTTTTCTTCCTGCAAAATAGAAAGCTTCAACAATTCCTTTAGAGTTAATTTTTCAAGTGTTGTATCATCTTTGTTTAAGATGTAGTCTAGCATGTTGTTTTTCTGTAAGCGATTAACAAAATATCTATCTTCCTCATTAAGAACCTCTATCTTGTTAATACAAGATAATACTAAATCCGAATTCTTTGTTGCTAAAATTCCATTCAAAAAGATATCTAATTTTGTTTTATCTTCAGTTAAGTCTTCAGCTAACCTATTTCTGATATTCTCATTGTCAAACACAATGTACTCGAGGTACGAGGAAGGCTCAATAAGTATAAAGTCCTCTAAAGGCACTAGTTCTGGATAGGTGCCAGCGTAATCAAGTATGCCACACTCAGTAATACACCCTCCTTTTCTTATAACACAGCAATTGAGACGACCATGATACATTGATAACAAAGAAAAAAGACGTATTATACTTGTACCTCTATCTTTCATTTCCTCGAAAAGCTTCCTATCATTTATTATAGCATTTCTCATAATAGTCCGAACAGGTCATAGGAAGGCAGAATCAACAGCACGACGAAAGGATTCGAATAGAGGAATGTTTTTCCTGGCTCTGTTTTTTATAGCAAACCAATGATGCTCAATTTTGTTGAAATCTGGAGAATAAGGCGGCAGATACAAAATTTCTGCACCAACCCCTTTAGCAAGCTCGATAATCTTATCAGACTTATGAAAAGTAGCATTGTCAAGAATGACAGTCTGTCCAGGTTCCAAGATCGGTGTCAAAAATTGCTCAAACCATCCATTAAAAACATCCATATTACAGTGGCCTTCAAAGGTTAACGGAACAACTATCTTTCTTCCACTTAAGGCTGCAACCATACTGATTCGTTGAGTTTTCTTTCCAGATTTTAAGGCATAAAACCGCTGTCCTTTCTGGCAATATCCGTAGGGGTAGTCTTCGGTGTTATCAATGCCAGACTCATCTATATACACTAAGTTTTTAGGTTCTTTTGTCGCTATAATTTTCAAAAATTCAGCACGTTTTTCTTCGTTTCTTTCCTTGTATCCATATGTCTTTTTTTGCGCGTAAATCCAATTTTTTTAAGGGCTCGATAGATCGTTTGGATACTAACGTTGTTCCAAAGTTTAGCCATTTCCGATAGAGTCTTTCCTCCGTGTTCTCTGGCAAATTTGGCAAAGGTATCCCAGTCGGTAATTTTGTGATTGTAACCCCCATTTCCAAGTTTTTTTGATTGAAAGTCTCCTGTTTCTTTTCTTCTTTGCTGCCACTCCCATAAAGTAGTTCTTCCAATCTTAAATCTTGCTGCCACTGTTTCTCTGCTTTCTCCTTCGTCTAGCGCTTCCATTGCTTTTTTTCTTAAATCATAACTATATGCTGCTGGCATTCAACCTCCTTATCATCATCTACCCTTATCCTATCACATCCGGACTTTTATGGAAAGAGCTATAATTTGTGCAAAATGTAATCCATAGCAGGACCTGGTTTGCGGAAATGAAACATATTATTCTCTTCAAAAATGGCCTCAGCTAATTCGATAGATTCTTTATCCTCATCTACAAAAGCTTTTTCATTTCTATTTAACTGTATGATCTCAGCTTTGCTATCTCTGCGTAGACCAGTTCTCCTTATTAACATCTCAAATATTTTTGTATTCATATATATCCTATATTAATTAAAGTAAATATTAATAATGTTTACTTTTTAAATAAAAATAAATGAAAATTTTAATAAAAATTAAATTTTTTTTAATAGAATAAAAATCTTTTATATTTGCTTGAGTACCAAAAGGGTTTGATTGGTGTGATACGTTTTCTATCGCGCCTGGCTGCAGTGCCCAGCGTCAAGATCTGATGAACAATGTTCGCTTGCCAGCTTTCGCTTCAATATTTGCACAATTGTGCTAGATCCCCTGCATAACCTGCTTTAAAATCTCCTCCTGCTGCTGAGTGTGAACACTAACATAACCACATGCAGGAGATGCAGCAGCAGGTCTTGCGATACACTTAGGTCTTTTTGCTTGGATATCGAGATTAGATAACACTTCTTCTATCAATGGGTTGACAAAAAACCATCCTCCCATATTTTTTGGTTCTTCTTGACACCATATAATTTCAGCGTTTTTGTACTTTTCAAGTTCATTACTTAGTTTATCTGCAGGAAAAGGATAGAATTGCTCCAAACGTATTACTGCTATATCGTTTATTTTTTGTGCTTCACATATGTCGTAATAAACTTTACCACTGCATATTACAACTTTACGTATTTTATCATTCGAAACTAAACCTGTTCTACATTCTGGAATTACTGTGAGGAATTTTCCTTCAAAATCAGATAGGTTAGATACTGCTCTTTTGTGGCGCAGTAGCGATTTAGGTGTAAACACTACCAGAGGCTTACGAAAGTCTCTATGCATTTGTCTGCGTAAGACATGGAAGTAATTCGCCGGAGTGGAACAATTAACTACCTGCATATTATCCTCTGCGCAGAGTTGCAAAAATCTCTCTATACGTGCGGAGCTATGCTCAGGTCCCTGTCCTTCATAACCATGAGGCAGCAATAAAACTAGACCGCTTGATCGCAACCACTTTGTTTCTGCAGATGCGATAAACTGGTCGATCATAATTTGCGCACCGTTTGCAAAATCACCAAATTGTCCTTCCCAGAGCACCAGTGAATACGGAGAATCAAGACTATATCCATATTCAAAGCCCATTACAGCATACTCAGATAGTGCGCTATCTATGACCTCAAAGTGAGCTTGCTTTTCATTTATATTGTTTAGCGGAATAAATGCTTCTTCTGTTACCTGATCAACAAGCCTTGAATGACGGTGCGAGAAAGTTCCACGACCAGAGTCTTGTCCTGATAAACGCACTCCTATTCTTTCTGTGAGCAGTGATGCAAACGCAAGACTTTCGGCAGTTGCCCAGTCTATATTACTACCAAAATTTATGCTGTCTATTCTGCCATCGAGTATTTTTCTAACCTTATTGTTAATGTTAAAGTTACTTGGGATATTGCTATTTATACGCACACCTAATTTTTTCAGCTCATCTGGCGGAACACCAGAATCCGTGTAGTATTCGCTCAAATCGTTCAGCTTTGCTCTTCTTAATTTTGACCACACTCCACCGAACCAGTCAGCTTTTTTTGGAGTGTAAGCCGCTGATTCAGCAAGACTTTTATCTAATTTTGCCCTGAATTCACTGCGCAATTTATTTACTTCATCGCCATCTAATACTTTCTCTGCAGTCAATTTTTCTTCATACAATGTTCCAGGAGTTTTATGCTTTGATATCGCCTTATACATAAGTGGCTGAGTGAAATTCGGTTCATCACCTTCATTATGGCCATATTTGCGGTAGCACATTATGTCAATTACTACGTCCTTTTTAAATTTCTGCCTATATTCCATCGCCAGACTTGTAGCAAAACTCACAGCTTCCGGGTTATCTCCATTGACGTGAAACACTGGAGCTTCTATTGATTTTGCTATATCAGTGCAATAAAAAGAGGATCGTGCGCAACATGGGTTAGCAGTAAAACCAACTTGGTTATTAATGACAATGTGCACAATGCCATCCACTTTATAGCCTTCAATATTGCTTAAGGTTAAAGTTTCAGCAACCACTCCTTGACCGATGAAAGCCGCATCACCATGAATTGATATGCCAAGCACAGATCTTATATTCTGTTTTGCTCTTATTCTTCCAGCCAAAACCGGATTTACCACTTCAAGGTGAGATGGATTAGGGCATAAACTTAAATGTATTTTTTTGCCACCTGAAAGTGCTCGATCAGAAGAGTAACCAAGGTGATATTTAACATCACCGGACACCTCAAGACCACTTGGGTATGCAAGATTGCCTTGAAATTCAGACAGCATTGCCGCATATTCTTTCCCCATCACTTTGGTTAGAACATTGAGTCGTCCGCGGTGAGCCATGCCAAGGACTATTTCTTCAATACCAAAAACCGTAGAATCACTAATGATTTTTTCAATTGCAACGATAGCTGACTCTCCACCTTCGATAGAGAAACGCTTATACCCAGGAAATTTCATATGGAGAAATTGTTCGAACATCTCAGATTCGATCAAGTGCCTCAGTATTTCTTTTTTGTCTTGTGAGCTCAGCGTATAGGTTTGATTTTCGATCTTTTCCTGCAGCCACATTTTCTCTTCATAAGAGGAGATATGCATAAATTCAAAGCCAATATTCTTGCAGTAAATATCTCTATAGATTCTAGTATCATCCGTAGGAGATAGATTCGAATATTTCTGATAATCTATTTCTTTATTTCCACTTGGCGATAATGGATCAAGGTCTGCAAAAAGATGACCATAAGATCTGAAGAAATTTGCCAAATCAGAAGCCGAATCATCCACCTTAGTTGCATGTTGTGCACCGCAAGTCTCTGCTTTATTAACTTCTAAATTGCTTGAAAAAACTCTGTGCCAATCCTTCCCGATTGATTTATCGCCCTGCAGATAACGGCTATACATTTCTTCCACAAATTCTGCATTATCACCATAAAGGCAGCTTAAACTCGACATAATTACTATAAAAAGTATCAAATACTTATAAGTATAACTTAAGTTTTTTAAAAAAGAACTTTTTTAGTTTCTATACGTCATACCGCGATTCATTCGCGGTATCTCTTAACATAGATCCCGCTAACACGTAGGGGGATGACGATTGTCAGGGTGTCATTCCAGCGCGTGACGCTGGAATCCAGTTTTTATTTGCAGCCTACTTGACTCGAAGCTAAGTTTTCTGGATCCAAATAGTCAAGGCACTGGGATGACAAAAAAAGGAGCACTGGAATGACAAAGCTATAGGTTGCAAGCGAGACGTCATACCGCCGCGGCGCTAACAAGAGATCCCGCTAACACGTAGCGGGATGACAGTTGTCGTTTAGCTATAAACATTAAGAAATTTACTAAGCGAAAAAAAAGGCAAAAGAAGCCCCGTGGTGGTTGGCTATTTACCATGTACTAAAATATCGGCGTTTTTTTTATTCTAAAACGCTTGATTAAGAGCGATTTAGCTGCTTTTAACTTGCAACTAACCTACACCGCAAGTGTTTAAGAAATTTACCAAGCAGGAAAAAAGGCAAAGAAACCCTAGGGTAGCTAGTATTCAAATTCTCCCTTGTCAATTTGACGTTTTTTGCTGTCTTAAACGCTTTGTAAGCGCGTTTCGGCTTATATAGGTAAAAACCCAGAAATTTTTAAAGACATGCGATGCACGTAGTGCGAAAAATTAAACATGAGACGCCAAATACCCTAAGTTTTTTGTCATTAACCTGCACAGATTGCGAAGATAAATAAATAGCTTCACTTCCATGATAAGGGGGCTGACGGAGTTTGTCAAGGAAGTTTTTTCGTTTCTATGAGCTACTTGGATGACGAGAAAGGAGCACTTACATATTTATGGCAACCTCATTACCTACGCTCAAAAAGTTTTTCAATATCACTGAGTTTCATTTCTATATAAGTTGGTCTTCCGTGGTTGCATTGCCCGGAATATGGGGTTTTTTCCATTTGTCTAAGCAGCACATTCATTTCTTCTAATCTCATTTTTCTACCCGCTCTAATTGATCCATAACAAGCGATAGTGGCCAATATTTTGTTCACTTTATCTTCTACTGGCAATGTATCTTCTATTTCCGTTAATCTATCAATTATGTTAATTAGCATCTCTTTCACATCTATTGCTCCCAAAATTGCAGGGATTTCTTTTACTATCACTTTATTTTCTGGTTTGATCTCAATATCAAAACCCATTTCAAATAACTTATCTTTATAGACTTCAATCATCTCCATTCCGGCTTGATTTTTGATTTCAACCGTTTCAGGAAGAAGTAGTTTTTGTCTTTTTACACTTGATTTTTGTTTTAAGCATTCATATACTAGCCTTTCGTGGGCTGCATGCTGGTCGACTATAATCAATTTGTCTCTTACCTCGGCAATAATGTAAGTATTATAGACCTGACAGCGTGCAAACCCGAGCGGGTGGCTCTCTATCAAATCAACTTGCTCTAACACCTTTTTTTCTAGAACCATAGCCTCCGCTTGTGCTGGGAATTTCTGTATGCCGGTATAATCAAACGATTTTGACTGTTCTGATAAGCCTTTTGCTTTTTCATTTGGAGAAGCAAATTCTTTTATTAGTTGATTTTCAAAAGGACTTGGCCTTCTTTCATTTTGAACATTAGGTTTATCAAAAGGATCTGGCAATGTTGAATCCATTTTCTGGTCATGCGCTGGAAAGGTGCCTATCCTTCTTGACAATGCTTTAATTAATCCTCTTGTCATTATCTCATATATGAGCTTCTTATTCTGAAACCTTACTTCTGACTTATTTGGATGCACGTTTACATCTACTTGATCATAAGGTATCTCTAAATGTAACGCTGCAAAAGGATACCTATCGCTTGGAATAAAATCATGATATGCATACCTAACTGCGCCAATAAGTAAATTATCTTTAATTGGCCTTCCATTAACAAACGTATAGATCTGAGTGGACTTACCACGATTGACGGTCGGCTTACAGATGTGTCCCGTAAGTTTAATGTCGTCTTCTTCTTCATTGACCTCCAAAGAATTGCCCTGAAATTCTTCTTCTACTTCACACAATCTATGAAATAACGAAGTCTGCTTAGCGTATTTTAAGAGCTTTTTATTACCTGAAGTGAGAGTAAACCCTATATGATAGTTAATCATTGCTAGGTTGTTTACAATATCAACAATGCTTTGAGTTTCTGCTCTTTCGGTTTTTAGAAATTTTAGTCTATTTGGGGTAGCGAAAAACAAATCTCGTACTTCAATATGTGTCCCTTGTGATAAAGAGTAAGGAGTTTGCTCCCCTATTTTCTCTCCACCCTCATAACTTATAGACCATGCTTCACTTGCTTCTCTTGCCTTAGACGATAATTTTATCCTACTTACTGCTGCTATTGAAGGCAGAGCTTCTCCTCTAAAGCCAAGATGCTTGATTTCTATCAACTCATTGTCGCTCAATTTTGAAGTAGCATGGCGCATAAACGCAAGTTCTAAATCGTTTTTTTCTACTCCGTTACCATCATCTGTCACAATAATAAGGTTACGCCCACCACTTTCTATTTTAATCTCTATTTCTAAACTTCCAGCATCTATTGCATTTTCCACTAATTCCTTTACTACACTTGCTGGCCTTTCTATCACCTCCCCCGCTGCTATACGGTTTATGGTTTTTGTGTCTAAAAGAATTATTGCCATAGATTTATTATGAAACTGGTTTTTCTTTTACTTCTTTGGTCTGTTTCTCTCTCCACTTTTTTAACCTACCTGCAATTTCACTGTTGGAAATTGACAATATAGATACGGCAGTAATGGCAGCATTATATGCTCCATTTTCTCCTATAGACATGGTTGCAACTGGAACACCCTTTGGCATTTGAACTATAGAGAGTAGACTGTCCAGCCCATTTAATTGTTTACTATGCACAGGAACACCGATAACTGGTAAACAAGTTAGTGACGCAACCATACCAGGTAAATGAGCTGCACCTCCTGCACCAGCTATAATAACCTTAAAACCTTCTTCTTGTGCAGATTTAGCAAAATTGAAGAGCCTTTCTGGCGTTCTATGTGCAGATATTATGAATATGTCATGTGAAGCTTCTAATGCTTTTAACATATCAACGGTATGGACCATAGTGGTGTAATCTGACTCACTTCCCATAATAACAGCAATATCTTTTTTTATTTTTGTCATATTCAACACAATTTTACTTACTAACTAAATAATGTTCCAGCTAAAAAGCAACAAATATTTAAATTATATTATAAATATAATATATAGAATTCTCGTTAAAATAGAAATTTTAAAAATTTAAATAAATATTTATATTAAGATATAGAGATATAAACTTCTTATGTAAGATAAATTTATAAAATAATTATTTTTGTATTTCAAGCTTTGTAATCTTAGCTTGTTCTTTCTATAAATGGTTTTTTCAGATAGACTGATGGTAAAATGGTAATTTAAAATTACTAGAAATTTGATAAAAATATTAATATATAATCAACTTAAAGTTTTAAATATTGATATCATATAATTATTGACAAGTTACATGATATTAATATCTTGGTATATTAAATATTATGTTATAATATTTAATAAAGTTAATTGATATGTGAGTGTAAGAATTATGGAAATAATATCGTTAAATAACTTAGACAGTGCAGGAATAAAAACAAAGTTGCTTTATATAATAAATAAAATTATAGAAAAAAATGCTTGGACTCAGGCTTTTGCAGCTGAGAAACTTGGTATTGATCAGCCAAAGGTATCGCAAATTAAAAATGGTAAAATAGATGGTTTTTCTTTAGAGCGATTGTTAGGATTTCTAAAAAAACTTGATCATGAGATAACAATCACGATGACAGAAAGCCAAGAAATAAAATCTGAGGCAGAAAAAGTAAAACATGAAGTTGAATCGCAATAGATACAAAGTTGACAACTTGTTTTTTGTGATATAGTATAAAACTTATTAAGGTAGTATCTTATGGCTGAGTCTATTGTAGAAAAGTGTATAGAACGGGTAAGTAACCGTTTCAAATTGGTTCTGTTGGCAAGTCAAAGAACACATGATTTAAATACAGGGGCAAGTAATCCAATTCAAGCAGCTAAGTTTAAAGGTCATAAAAATACCATAGTTTCCTTACATGAAATAGCAGGAAAACAGGTGGATACTCATGAGCTGTTTAGCCTTTTGGTAGGTAGATGCAAGGAATACATGAAAGGAAATATGAATAATGTTTACAGCAGTAATACAAGTAAGCTAGCGAATTTATTAAATTTTTCTGATAACACAGATCTTGATGCAAGTCAAGAAAGCCAAGATTATGAAGTGGATGGTGAAATAGATGATGAAATAAATGATCAAGATGGCGATGAAGAAGTATCCGTTTAGAAATCTACTGAAGTCACATAGTCTTTAAATGATTTGCATTGCTATCTATACACTGTTGTTCTGTATGAGTGTAATGTTGTGTTGCATAGTGTCTAAGTCAAATGATGTGTACAATAAGGTTTTAGCGTTCAATAATTTCTCAACGCAAGTAGTTGTACTTATAACAGCAATATCAATCATTCTGAATAATTTTTTTTTAATTGATATAGCATTGTTGTATGCTAGCGTTAGCTTTATATCAACTATAGCACTAATGAGATTAATGTTGTTTTGATAATTTATGATAGGATCCATTTTCATATTTTTAGGTATTTGTTTGATAATTATTTCAAATATAGGGGTGATCAGATTTCCTGATTTCTATACTAGGTTAAATGCAGCAGGTATTACAGATTCTAGCGGTGCAACGTTATTGTTAATTGGTTTTGCTTTGCAGAATGGATTTTCAATCAATACTGTTAAAATAGTATTATTAATTTTTATAATATGGGTAGCTAACTCAACTAATA
Source organism: Wolbachia endosymbiont (group A) of Melieria omissa (assembly GCF_964031125.1). Taxonomy (NCBI): domain Bacteria; kingdom Pseudomonadati; phylum Pseudomonadota; class Alphaproteobacteria; order Rickettsiales; family Anaplasmataceae; genus Wolbachia; species Wolbachia endosymbiont (group A) of Melieria omissa. Next base: position 191,423 of record NZ_OZ035007.1, read on the forward strand.
GCTATATTTTAGCGCGCACTCATTATAAAGTTAAGAAAAAAACTGTTAAAGAAGGCTAAGGTGTTAGAAATATTAAATGTAGTGTTACTTTTGTTGTTACTAACAGTTACGGTTTTTATAGTTTTCTCGCGACATTTAGTCGTAAGTGCTGTTCTAATGTGTGTATTTAGTTCACTGATTGCGCTTATATACTTAATTATGAATGCACCTGATGTTGCAATTACTGAAGCTTCTGTTGGTGCGGGGCTCAGTACAGTTTTTACGTTTGCAGCACTCTCCTTGATAAAGAATCATAAAGTAAATCTATCTCATAACCCTATAACGCTTTTTTTTATGTTATTTCTGGCTGTATGTTTGTCATATTTTATGATTCAATTGCCAGATTTTGGCAGCCACAATGCTCCGATCCACTTGCATGTTGCTCCTTATTATGTGGAAAATACCGAAAAAGCTACCGGTATTCCTAATATAGTGACAGCTATTTTGGCAAGCTTTCGTGGTTATGACACGTTTGGAGAAACTATAGTAGTTTTTACTGCTGCGCTTTGTATAACGTTGATATTAAAAGAAGAAAAAGAAAATGATTAAAGATCCGATATTAAATGCAGTAACATTTTTGATGATACCTTTTATCATTTTATTTGGTTTATACATACAATTTCACGGTGATTACACTCCGGGTGGAGGTTTTCAAGCAGGAATAATTATTGCCTCCGGGATAATATTATATTCAATGCTATTTGGTGTATCTACAACTCTAAAAGCAATACCTTATTCTGTGATTAGATTGACTAACGTGTTAGGTATTTTAATTTATGGAGGAACGGGCGTTGCAACAACTTTACTTGGCCAAAATTTTTTATCTTATGATATCTTGTTAACCAATAATAGAACCGGTCAAAAATTAGGTATTTTTTTGGTGGAATTAGGTGTAGCATTTACTGTCTGCTCCTCTATGTTAATTATATATATAAATTTTGCTCGTAGGAAAAAACAATGACTTTATATAATTATACGATTATTATTGTATTAATGGTGCTAGGTTTATATATTATTATAAACGATAAAAATTTAATCAAGAAAATGATAGGGGTAAGCGTCTTCCAAGCATCTGTTTTGTTATTTTACATATCTCTAGGATATATAAAAAGTTCCTTGCCTCCTATATTGGTTTCAAATTTTTATTCATATAGCAATCCTATACCCCATGTTTTAATGCTTACTGCTATAGTGGTTGGAATTGCAACATTTTCAGTTGGATTATCCATAGCAGTAAAAATGGAAGAAAAGTATGGAACAATCGATTAAGACAAGTGTACATAAATTAACAGTATCTTAAACTATATGAAGTAACAAATAGCCACAAGTTAAAAGTAAAATTATAGACTTGCTCGTTGTAAGTTTGTTTGTTAATAAGAAATAAAATTATAAACTATAAAGGTAATGATGTCAACTATTAATGATGCAGAAGATAAGAAAAAAATTATCAAAGATCTGGTAACTAAGAGTATAAAAAAGGGTGGTTTTATCACCTTTGATGATATAAATGATAAATTATCAGATGAAAATTTTTCGTCTGACTTTATAGATGATGCTATATCTTTATTGCAGGATTCCGGAATTAATGTGCTTGAAAGTAGCGAAGATGAAGAAGATATTCCTTCCAACAGTGATGATAGTAAACTTGATGATGATGACACATCGCCAAATGTTACTGCAACTTTAGTACAAAATGATGATCCAGTGAGGATTTATTTACAAGACATGAGCTCCGTAAAGCTTTTATCAAGGGCAGATGAAATCGAGATAGCAAAAAAAATTGAATCTGAAAAGCATAACATGTTACGTGCAATAATTGAAACATCAGTAACATTAAAGGTGATAAAAGTATGGCGTGATGATTTAAGTAATGGAGCTCTCTTACTGAGAGAAATTATAGATCTGGATGCAATTTATAACTCTGATTTTAATGTGGTACCCAAAGAAGAAAGTGAAGAGAGTGAAGAAAGTGCTGAAGATGTTGAGGATTCTGAGGATGTTTCTGAAGATGCTGAGTACTGTAGTGATGATGAGAAAGATAGTAAAAAAAGTGATGATGAGAAAGACGGTAATAATGAAGATATAAGTTCAGTCAATTTAAATGTTTCTATTCTTGAAATGGAAAGTGACTTATTGCCAAAGGTCATAGTTGCATTGGATGAGATAATTACTTTAACAAATGAAGCGTTGATATTAAGAAAAAATTCTAAAAATTTCTCTAATGAGCTAGAAAATTTGTATAATCAAATATGGTCTATAGCATTACAAATTAAGTTAAGTGATGCTGCTGTTGCCAGAATTACACAAGAACTTTATAAGATAAATAGATCCATTACGCTTGAAGAGGCTAATCTTATTGCTGAGGCTAGAAAATACGATATCGATAGAGAAAGTTTCTATAAAGTTTATGATGACGTGCTTTTAAAGCACGAATTGAAAAAGATAAGTCTTTTAAAGATCAATGAAAATCAGTCCTCTTTTACAGGTGAATTAAAAAACAAATTTTTAAGGTTTATAGACAATAACTCTGAACATATAGCTAGTACCTTGAACGGTATTAAGCAGCATATACAGGAAGATAACGTACAAGAATTTAAGGAGCTAATCAAGAGAATACAAAAACACGAACGAGAAGTCTCTGAAGCAAAGCAAGAAATGATTAAGGCTAACTTAAGGCTAGTAGTTTCCATTGCTAAGAAGTATTCAAAAAGAGGCCTTGATCTGCTTGATTTGATACAAGAAGGCAATATTGGTCTTATGAAGGCCGTGGATAAGTTTGATTACAAACGTGGATATAAATTTTCAACTTATGGCACTTGGTGGGTAAGACAATCAATCACTAGAGCAATACCTGAGCAGTCTAAAGTAGTTAGAATACCAGTTCATATGGTGGAAATTATCAGTAAAATCAACAGAGCATTAAGAAAGATGACTCATGAGATGGGAAGAGAGCCGACGTTAGAGGAATTGAGTGTAGAACTGACAATGCCACTGGAAAGAATACGCAAAGTTATGAAAATAGCAAGGGATCCAGTAAGTCTTGAAGCTCCAACAGGAAAAGATGATAGTAGTACCTTTGGTGATTGTATAGAAGACAAGCGAGTCTCCAGGCCAGAGGATGCTGCAATACTTGCTGACTTGCGTGGCATTACAACCAATGTTCTTGCAACTTTAACACCAAAGGAAGAAAGAATTTTAAGAATGCGTTTTGGCCTTGGTAAAGATGGGAAGGAACATACCTTAGAAGAAGTAGGAAAAATTTTTAATGTAACACGTGAGAGAATTAGGCAAATAGAGGCAAAAGCACTGCGCAAGTTGAAACATCCAAGCCGTGCTAGAAAACTTAGAGGGTTCTTTTAAGTATACGTGTCAAGTTAAGAAGAAGCTGATTTTGCCCGGAAAAAGTGGAGAGCAAGTTAGGCCAAAGTTGTATAATTTCACCGCTATTTTTCTTTTTCTATGAATCTAATGAAACAACATGCTAATCTACGGTAAATATTATGACAAACAAAAATGACAATTCTAATTCAAAGTATAGAAATTTTTATGTTCTGGGTGATAGCTTATCCGATAATGGCGCAATCATTGGAATTTTAAATAATTTATCCTTTGCAAAAAGCGTAAAATTTGATGATCCTTTTTATCAAGGAAGATCTTTTAGCAATGGCCCTACTGCTGTTGAATATATAGCAAAATATTTAGATTTAGATGAATTTAAACCTGGGTGGAGTTATTCATTTTTTGGGAGATGGCACGAACAGCAAGGTCAGAATTACGCAGTTTCATATGCAACAGCATCTGAAATTTTTGACCCTATTTTTTCTTATTTCTTCAATAAATTTCGTTTAGCTAACCAGCTAGATGCGGTAATTAAACATCATCCAGATATAGGTAAAGAAGATTTATTTTGCATCATAATCGGCGGAAATGATGTTATGGTTGCCACTGCTTATGACGATACTAAAGCGGAAGAAGTGTTGGAACAAGCAGTGAGTGAAATATGTAATGCACTTAAGGTTCTAAATGAACATGGTGTTAAGCATGTAGTTGTTGCAAATGCACCTGAAGTTGGCTCAATACCAGCTTTTAATAGAGATGAAGAAGCAAGGGAACTAGCTACAAAGCTCACGGAGAGTTTCAATGCAAAACTGGCTAAAGGCTTAGATTATATGAAGAAAAGTACAAATCTTGAAATAAAAGCATTTGATCTTAACTCTAAAATGAGAAGTATGTTTAGCGAATACAAGAGCAAAGGTTTAAATTGTCAAGATGCATGCACATCGAACATTGCAGACCAAGTTGGGAGATTTAAAGAAAATATAAAAATACTCTTAAAGTTGATATTTAAAGGGGAACTTGACGTTCACTATAACCCTGGGTGTAGCAAAGAAACACTAAAGGATTATTTCTTTTTTGATTATTTCCATCCAACTGGGGAACTTCATCATGAAGTTGGTAATGAAGTGTATGAGTTGATTTGACACAGTTTTTTGAACATATCCTTTTAAATAGTAACCAGACTGCATTCTGTGATTTTTAGCAAAACACGATCTTTCATTTGAGCTTTCTTCAATTTAAAATAAATACAGAAAATTGCTGCCTATAGCTAAACTGACTTAGATTTACCGATAATTTGAAAAACCGTCATCCCGCTACTATATAGTTATTGATATATATTTTCTTTTAAGCTCTTGGTTTTGATCGATAAATGTAATCATTTCATCTTCTAAAGTTTTAATTTGATTACGTAAAATTGCAAGAAGTTCCTCTATTTGTTTGATTATAGATGTATCAGTTACCTGTTGGATTTGGGTTTTTTGTATTTTTGCTATTTCTACAAGTTGGTTTCTACGAGATAATTTTTGTTTCAAGCAATCAATACTACCATTACTAACTGTTAAAGGAGTAACACGCATATCTGTATTATTAATATAACGTGAGATGATACTGCAGTCTATTTTATCAGTTTTTGTAGTAATACCAAGGCTTTTAGCATAGTCTCTCCCACCTTGGTTGAATGACGTACACCTCAAAACCATTGCTTAGTAAAGTATAGGCACATAATTTTTCGTATCCACCAGTTGCCTCAAGACCAATTTTGGTTACATTATGCAAACGTAAAAAGTCCAGCATTTCATCAATGGATTGTACATTGTTTTCAAATATTTTATAATGCTCAAGTGGGTGAATGTGGAGATCTAATTTACTTTTGCTAACATCAATGCCAGCAATAATGTTTGATGAATTCATAATTCCTCCGTAATAATAACATATACTGCATTTTCCAGCCTTATATACGAGCCTAAAAGCTCAATCAGTTGTTCGGAACTTTCAGTATAATAAACCAGAGAAGAGAACCTTGCTGAACAACGATTCTTATAATCAAGGGGCGTGACGGTTCCTCTTCTCTGTGTGTCTTTAATATCACTACTTTGATATTTATAAAGACTTGTTCTTAACATATAAGGGAAGTGTCCTCTAGGTAAGATTGTGGAGTATTCGTTGCAGCATTTGGCTGTTCAATTACGCTAGTTGATTCTTTAGGTATACTATTTCCTTCAAAATTTCCATCTTTTTATTATGTTCTCTTTAGCATTTTGAGAGTGAATTATTCTAGTTTTGATATTTAACCGTTTTGTATCTGCTGTAATGATTTCACTTCCAATTTGCTATTCTTTACATATTGAATTGCAAGCACTAACGCTTTACTCCCAGAAGCTGTGGTACTGTAAGCTATATTTTGCAAAATAGCAGTTCTCCTGATATCTTTGCTATCTGAAACTGATTTCACACCTTTTGAGGTATTGATCACTAGATTTATTTTTCCATCTTTGAGCATATCAACTATGTGGGGTCTGCCTTCTCTCACTTTATTTACAGTTTGTGCAGCAATGCCATTATTATTCAGATAAGAAGCTGTACCTTTGGTTGCATATATTTCAAAACTCAGTTCTTTCAACATTCGTACAACAGGCAATATATACTCTTTATCATCATCTTTTACTGAAACCAGAGCTGTTCCTTCTGTTGGTAACTTGTATCCTGCAGCCATGTGCGTTTTTGCAAGTGCAGCTTCAAATGATGAGTCAATTCCCATCACTTCTCCTGTTGATTTCATTTCAGGACCAAGTAGAGTATCAATTCCCGAAAAACGCGTGAATGGAAAAACAGCAGCTTTAACTGCAAAATGATTGAAAGGCTTGTTTTCCTGATTCAATTTTTTACCCAAAATAACCTGAGTGGCAAGCTTTGCAATAGGAATATTGATTACCTTGGAAATAAAAGGAACGGTTCGACTAGCCCTTAAATTCACTTCAAGTATGTATACATCACTAGACCTCTTGCATAACTCGATTTCTGAAGGCAATTTTGTCGTCAAAGCTTGTCTGCGCTCCTCAAATACATTCGAGTATTCTGTGGTGCTCATCTGCACTTTTCCTAAAGATTTCTCATCACAAACAGGTTCTGCAAGAGGTCTATTCTCTTGAACAGCAAACTGAATGTTTATCAGACCTTTCACTTTTAATGCTAATGCTATTCTCTCAGTTTGGAGCTCGATCTCTTTTATTACTTCGTCACTCAATGTATTTGTCGGTATTGAGCATGTTGAATCACCAGAGTGGATACCAGCTTCTTCAATATGCTCCATGACCGCTGCAATGAAAACTTTTTCCCCATCACATACAGCATCAACGTCAACCTCAACTGCATTGACTAAAAATTTATCAAGAAGCAGCGAACCATGCTCAAAGATTTTAGTTTGATCTAAGACGTACTCTTTAAAGCTCTGAGTATCGTGTCTAATCGACATAGACTGACCGCCGAGGACATATGATGGCCTGACTACTAGTGGAAACCCCACCTTTTCTGCGTTGGTTAACGCTTCTTCTACTGAATGGCAGATAGAACTTTCAGGTTGTTTTAAATTAAGTTGCAAAGCAAGGTTTTTAAATCTCATGCGATCTTCTGCAAGGTCAATAGAATCAAACGAAGTTCCCAGAATTTTGAAACCTCTCTCGTTAAGCACTTTGGCTAACTTTAAAGGTGTTTGACCACCTATTTGAACTATCACACCAACCAGTGTGCCATTTTCTTGCTCTTTACTTAGTATTTCAAGCACATCCTCTGCAATCAGTGGGGCGAAATATAAACGATCAGCGGTATCGTAGTCAGTTGAAACAGTTTCTGGATTACAGTTGATCATTATTGTTTCATACCCCATTTCTTTGGCGGCAGAAGCTGCATGTACGCATGCATAATCAAACTCAATACCTTGACCAATGCGGTTTGGACCACTTCCTAAAATGACAACCTTTTCTCGGTCAGAAATATTCGCCTCACATTCCGTTTTATTTTCAACATCACCCTCATAGCAGCCATACATATAAGCAGTGCTTGATTCAAATTCAGCTGCACAGGTGTCTACGCGTTTATAAACTTGTTTAATGCCAAATTTTTTTCTTATTTCTTCGATTTGTTTTACTCGATCTCCAGCGTGTAACGCTGGCTGGATCCCAGTGTCACGCACTGGGATGACATTAGAGGGTACTGGAATGACAGAGGTAGGTCTATTACTTAACTTTGCTAATCTTGCATCTGAAAATCCCATTTTTTTCAGCTCTAACATTTCGTACGCAGTTCCAGGAAATCCATTTTCCTTGATTTTTTGTTCAGTTAATATAATTTGCTGTATATTTTGCAGAAACCATAAGTCATATCCTGTAATCGAATTTATTTCTTCTATGCTAATTCCGTGGCGCATTGCGTCAGCAGCAATCAGTAATCTGTTTGGTAGCAATTTTGCTAATTGAGATTTTACGTGATCAATATCAATGTTCTCAGGAAACACTTCATCAAGTCCTGTAAGATCAGTTTCAAGTGAACGAAAAGCTTTCTGCAGTGACTCATTAAAAGTGCGGCCTATAGACATTACTTCTCCCACTGATTTCATGGAGGTTGATAGTTCACAATTCGTTCCTTTAAATTTCTCAAACTCAAATCGAGGAATTTTAGTGACGATATAATCAATCACTGGTTCGAATGCTGCTGGTATTATTGGAGCACAGTCGTTACGTATTTCGTCGAGCGAATAGCCAATAGCAAGTTTAGTTACAACTTTTGCAATAGGATAGCCTGTTGCTTTCGAAGCAAGTGCAGAAGAGCGAGAAACCCTTGGATTCATCTCAATCACAACGAGGCTTCCATCTTCTTTAGGATTCACTGCAAATTGAACATTTGCACCACCGGCACTAACATCAATTTCTCTCAGCACTGCTATAGATGCATTTCTCATCTGTTGGTATTCTACGTCACGCAGAGTCAAAGCAGGAGCAACAGTTATGCTATCCCCAGTGTGCACTCCCATCGGATCAACATTTTCTATCGAACAGACTATTATGCAGTTATCTTTACAATCGCGGATAACTTCCATTTCATATTCTTTCCAGCCAATAATTGATTCATCTATCTGAACTTCATTTATTGGCGAAATTTTGAGAGCACTTTCTGCGATATTGAAAAACTCCTCTTTATTATATGCTATACCACTACCTGCGCCACCAAGAGTGAATGATGAACGGATGATTGCTGGTAATCCAACGTAGTCCAAAGCCTTTTTTATTTGTTCTTGATTTTTTATAATGATACTTTTGGGGTATTTCAGTCCTATTCTATCCATGGACTGGCGGAATAACTCTCTATCCTCTGCTTTTTTTATTGCTTCTCTATTTACCCCTATTAATTCTACGTTGTATTTGTCTAACACTCCATCATCTGCAAGTTTTATTGCACAATTGAGCGCTGTTTGCCCGCCCATTGTTGGCAATATTGCGTCTGGCCTCTCCTTAATTATAATTTTCTCTATGATTTCAGGCAGTACCGGCTCAATATACGTCGCATCAGAAAACTCAGGATCTGTCATTATAGTTGCGGGGTTGGAGTTAACCAAAATGACTTTATAACCTTCGCTTTTTAATACTTTACAGCTTTGCGTTCCGGAATAATCAAACTCGCATGCCTGACCTATAACTATTGGGCCTGCTCCTATTACTAATATAGATTCTATATCTGTGCGTTTCGGCATAATTACAATAACGGTCTCTATTCAAGTAATGTTACCAATCTTTCCTGTATATGTGAATTTTTATTAAACCTATTAGCTAATTATAGCATTTCTCATAATAGTCCGAACAGGTCATAGGAAGGCAGAATCAACAGCACGACGAAAGGATTCGAATAGAGGAATGTTTTTCCTGGCTCTGTTTTTTATAGCAAACCAATGATGCTCAATTTTGTTGAAATCTGGAGAATAAGGCGGCAGATACAAAATTTCTGCACCAACCCCTTTAGCAAGCTCGATAATCTTATCAGACTTATGAAAAGTAGCATTGTCAAGAATGACAGTCTGTCCAGGTTCCAAGATCGGTGTCAAAAATTGCTCAAACCATCCATTAAAAACATCCATATTACAGTGGCCTTCAAAGGTTAACGGAACAACTATCTTTCTTCCACTTAAGGCTGCAACCATACTGATTCGTTGAGTTTTCTTTCCAGATTTTAAGGCATAAAACCGCTGTCCTTTCTGGCAATATCCGTAGGGGTAGTCTTCGGTGTTATCAATGCCAGACTCATCTATATACACTAAGTTTTTAGGTTCTTTTGTCGCTATAATTTTCAAAAATTCAGCACGTTTTTCTTCGTTTCTTTCCTTGTATCCATATGTCTTTTTTTGCGCGTAAATCCAATTTTTTTAAGGGCTCGATAGATCGTTTGGATACTAACGTTGTTCCAAAGTTTAGCCATTTCCGATAGAGTCTTTCCTCCGTGTTCTCTGGCAAATTTGGCAAAGGTATCCCAGTCGGTAATTTTGTGATTGTAACCCCCATTTCCAAGTTTTTTTGATTGAAAGTCTCCTGTTTCTTTTCTTCTTTGCTGCCACTCCCATAAAGTAGTTCTTCCAATCTTAAATCTTGCTGCCACTGTTTCTCTGCTTTCTCCTTCGTCTAGCGCTTCCATTGCTTTTTTTCTTAAATCATAACTATATGCTGCTGGCATTCAACCTCCTTATCATCATCTACCCTTATCCTATCACATCCGGACTTTTATGGAAAGAGCTATACTTTTAGGCTTGACGCATAACTGTACGAACATTGCAATTTGCGTGGCAGATTCCAGTGCTTGACACACAGCTGTACAAACATTCATTTTTGAAGGTAAATTGCACAGCAAATGATGTCATTCAAGTAGCTGACACTGGTTCCTTTATGACGGCAGTGCCCAGAGGTGTCATCCCAGTCTGGGATGGCTTTGTTGCATCGCTACTTATGAAAGGCTAACTATAATTAGGATTATAAGCAACTTATTGAAAATCTTGTTTTTTTTGCAATCAATCTGATCAAATTTAAGAATAGTAACTTGTTATTTATATTAATAAATTTAATTCTATTGAAAATAGCTAAAGCATTGAAATTCTTGAATTTTAGCCGGATTAGTGAGTGGTAGTGAAATTTCTTTTACTCAAATTTAGGTATTCACTGACCGTTCTTGTTATAAATACCAGAATAATAAGCTACTGATATTCTCCACCTTTTTTATCTTTAATCCATCATAGCCAGCGATGCAACAAAGCCATCTGGGATCCAGAAAACTTAACTTTAAATAAGTGGCTGCATAATAAAGACTAGATTCCAGTGTCAAGCACTGGAATGACACCATAGAGGCACTGGGATGACATCCTTCCTAGTGGAGATTACTCTCAAATCACAATGTTCATACAGTTGTGGGCTTAACGGTATCTTTGCAGATACTATGGTAATTTATTCGGGAGATTTGCTGAGCGGTAAGATTTTTCCTGATATGCTGCAGTCTTCAGAAGCTAATTCCACAAATTTATCTGTCAGTTTATCAGGTGACACCAATTCAGATCCAGGAAATGCCTGCTCACTACCCACAGGTCCTTCCGTGTATACAGCATTTACACATAATTTTGTATGTTTTGTCTCAGATGCATATATCTGCACCATTATTTCTAGTGCAACTTTACTTGCAGCATACGGCATCCAATATGGATAAGAGGAAGGAGAAAGTGTCACTTCTGAGGTCATGAATATCGCTCTTCCAGCATTAGACTTTTTTAGCATTGGATCTAAGTTTTTTAGTAAGTACCAATTGGCAGTAAAATTTGTATTCATTACGTTCTGTAGCTCTTCAATCTCACAGTCATGAATGGGGTTCAGTTTGCCTAAAATTCCAGCACACGCAACTAATATATCAAGTGCTCCAGATTCTGATAATTTCAGGCTTTCTATCATGTTTGTCAGTATCTTTACATTCTCAAAGTCTAAAAGATCAAGCTGAATTAGTTTCACAGAGCCTTCTTTAAATTCTTCAAGCTCTTCAATTTCATTATATAGTGGCTTGAGATTATCAAGAGATCTTGAAATCAGAATCACACATGCACCTTCTCTTATAAACCTTTTTGCAACAGCAGAGCCTACTCCACCTGAAGCTCCGGTGATTAAAGCTACTTTACCTTCTAACTTACCCATTTCTTTCTCCTTAGCGAGATCCATTGAAATATTTTAGCTGAAAATTGAATTTTGCTCCATATATAAAAATCAAACTTAGCATATAAAAAAATAGTAATGACACTACCACACCACCTAAACTTCCATATATCAAATCCAGTTGGTCAAAGGAAGCTTTTAAATATTGCTTAAAAGCTGAAGCAGAAATCGTCCAAAGAATAACAGCTACACAAGATCCAGGAAATACGTCTGATAAATTTTGTTTTATGTTTGGTAACATAAAATATAGCCAAGAGACTACTGTGAAAAGTACAAATTCAATAAGTAAATACCTAGTATAACTTAGCCCCTGATAGGAAAAATCAATTAGCATTGGTACTAGTGTAGAAAACACTATAGTTAGAGTTATAATAAGCGTGATTACTAAAAATTGTAATATACTTAGTACTCTTCTTAATATATAAGGCGGCGAAACCGGAACTTTATAGGCCTTATTGAGTATTGTTCTAAGCCCTTCAATTGTCGATGAAGCGGTCCAAACAGCACCTACAATTGCTAAAGTTAGTAAGCTTTGCGGCGGGCCTGATATTATCTCCCTAATACGCGGCATCAAAGATGATAAAATATCCTGTGGCATGTTATCAATGATAAATACCCAGCCAATGTTGTACTGGTCTAAAAAATTTGCGAATGTTGACGCCACAGCCATTAAAACGATGAGAAAAGGAAATATTGATAACAGAATTAAAAATGATAAATACCCTGCATGCTCCACTCCATCATTATAAATTGTGTCAATCAAAGCACGATAAAGACAATAAACGATGCTGTAAAATTTCTGTAGCACTGTAATATAAACCATACGCGTCAAGTTAAGAGATTGTGAGCAAATTTAGAGAGGTTAAAGTGGATACTCTAGCCCTTCTACGTTTGTCTTTTAATGAAAATCGCGACCAAGTTATAGTGAGTTTTTTAAGAAATGCTTTTAAACTATTAGTTTTGGTTAATACTAAAAATAACTCTCTAACCCGCCTTTTTAGCTCAATAAATGCCTTTGTTAAGCTAAGTTCTGTATTCTTTTTCACTTCTGTGCAACCAACTATGCCGTGAAATATATGAATTGCGCACAATTTAGCATATAGTTCACATAATACTCTGCATGGCTTTCCTTTTAGCTTATCAAGCCTGATATGGCTTTTATACAATTTAAATAATAACTCAATTTGCCACCTTACTCTGTAAATCGTTAATACTTGCTCAGCACTAATTTTATTTTCTGGAACATTAGTTATAAATATTGACCAGTTCAACAATTTTTGATTTCTTTTAGAGGATGTATATCCCTGCGATCTTGCTAATCTATTAGCTTTCCTTCTTCTGGCCATAGACTGTTCTTCAGTTAGTTTCTGACATATAATTCTTACTCTAATTTTTGCTTCTTTTCCTAACAATACCTCGTTTTCTAAAAATAACTTATCCTCTAAACATTCTAATAACTCCATTTTTTGATTTGTTTCTACATCATATATGTTGGTATCGGATTTATAACGACTTATGAAATAAGCTCCTATTTCATTGATTTGTTTAAAAGAACTTGGCACAAAATAACCGAGATCAGATATTAGCAAATCATTGCTTAATATATTACTTAAATGTTTCCTATATCCCTGGTCTGATCTTACCCCCTCCGTTAAATTAAGTTGGTCTATTATCTGATTCATGTAGTCGAAAACTAATTGTAACTTTATTCCAGACTTAGTATTGCTTTCATAGCCACTGTAGCTAGTACCATAACCTTTATACATCTCTTCCATACTGTTAGGTAGAGTAATATAGCTACTGTCCAATAATTTAACACTATTAAATTGCTGTAAGATTTTGCAATCAACTTGCAAGATATTTTTAAAGAGAATCACAGATTCATTATACATCCTTTTCATAAATTCCACTGCTTCTTCAGTAAATCTAAAATCCAAACCTTGTTTTGTTATATCTATCGAGTCCTCGTTTAGTAATTGACACATTGTTTCTACGCTACAATTATCAACTCCTATATTACCCAAGACCATGGCTTTTACGAATGATGAACCTTTTAGCTTTCTCTTTCTTTTTATAAACCTTGTTGTAATTGAGATTTTCTCTGCTTTTTCATTAAAAAATTCTTTGAGCTTTTTTGATAAGCAAGTTATTTTATTCATTGGTTCTCTCACTAAAAGTATATCTGGGAGAACTTATACCTTATTATTCTATCTCTTTCATACCTTTATTTCCTTAACTTGACGCGTATGGTTTGAAAAACCGTCAATAAGACCCGCAGGTCAATTAAAAGCTGGCTTTGACTATCGCATAAACGAAGATGTATAGCTCTTTCCATAAAAGTCCGGATGTGATAGGATAAGGGTAGATGATGATAAGGAGGTTGAATGCCAGCAGCATATAGTTATGATTTAAGAAAAAAAGCAATGGAAGCGCTAGACGAAGGAGAAAGCAGAGAAACAGTGGCAGCAAGATTTAAGATTGGAAGAACTACTTTATGGGAGTGGCAGCAAAGAAGAAAAGAAACAGGAGACTTTCAATCAAAAAAACTTGGAAATGGGGGTTACAATCACAAAATTACCGACTGGGATACCTTTGCCAAATTTGCCAGAGAACACGGAGGAAAGACTCTATCGGAAATGGCTAAACTTTGGAACAACGTTAGTATCCAAACGATCTATCGAGCCCTTAAAAAAATTGGATTTACGCGCAAAAAAAGACATATGGATACAAGGAAAGAAACGAAGAAAAACGTGCTGAATTTTTGAAAATTATAGCGACAAAAGAACCTAAAAACTTAGTGTATATAGATGAGTCTGGCATTGATAACACCGAAGACTACCCCTACGGATATTGCCAGAAAGGACAGCGGTTTTATGCCTTAAAATCTGGAAAGAAAACTCAACGAATCAGTATGGTTGCAGCCTTAAGTGGAAGAAAGATAGTTGTTCCGTTAACCTTTGAAGGCCACTGTAATATGGATGTTTTTAATGGATGGTTTGAGCAATTTTTGACACCGATCTTGGAACCTGGACAGACTGTCATTCTTGACAATGCTACTTTTCATAAGTCTGATAAGATTATCGAGCTTGCTAAAGGGGTTGGTGCAGAAATTTTGTATCTGCCGCCTTATTCTCCAGATTTCAACAAAATTGAGCATCATTGGTTTGCTATAAAAAACAGAGCCAGGAAAAACATTCCTCTATTCGAATCCTTTCGTCGTGCTGTTGATTCTGCCTTCCTATGACCTGTTCGGACTATTATGAGAAATGCTATAAATATGCATATCGGATATAGAGGTTTTGGTGCTATTGGTAGCGATATTAAGCTTACAGCAAAAAGGTTAGGACAAGTGGTAGACGACCCTAATAATGATAAAAAAAAGAAGCTTAATCCTAGCTCAGGTAGCAAAGTAACTGAGGAAATAAATATAGGTAATCAACTATTTCACACACACGGTATAGAGGCTGGTCTTACTTTCCATTTTGCCAGCAAAGCTTAAACATGTTGCCCTTTAAAAAATGCATAAAACCGTTCCTGTCGTCCTATGGCTTGACCATAGGATCTAGTTAAATATAGATCCAAGTAGTCACGCTACTTGGATGACTAGGTAGAGGGTACTGGGATGATATAGGATAATATGGGATGAAGGCAAAAAAACATTAGCTATGTTCTTTTCACAACAATGCATCTCTTCATTCCCGCTAAGTCATATACATATTCCTGAAAAGCTAATTCGTATGAGGGGATTATTTTGTCAATATTGCTTTGATCTTCACCTATCTCCAATATCGCAAACCCATTTTTTTTAAGGCACCTCCTTAATATTGGAAAAATGCTCAAGTAACAACTCAAACCATCAATACCACCATCAAGGGCAATTCTTGGTTCCTTTTGCACTTCAGCTTGCAAGTCTTTCAATTTGCTTCTTTTAATATATGGAGGATTACTGATTATAAGATCGAATGAACCTCTGCACTCTGTCCACGAACTTGGAAATATTTTGGCTCTGCTGAGAAGATCATGTTTTTTTGTGTTCTGATAGGCAACTTTATATGCTTCCAAGCTTTTTTCAAAACCGACGCCAACAGCATATTCATACTCACTAAGTACGGATATCAATAAACAACCTGTGCCTGTACCAAAATCTGCAATTTTTAGTTTCTGTTTTTTGTTTGGGTAATATTTTAACACTGCTAGGATTATTGTTTCACTATCTGGCCTTGGATCTAAAACATGCTGGTTAACTATAAAATTTTTACTCCAGAATTCATGATTACCTATTATTTGCGATATTGGATATCTTTCCGCTCTTTTTTTTGTTAATTTCCAAAATAAAAGTTCTTTCTCCATTGGCACTTGATCAGCATGGTTCACAATTATAAATGATCTTTCCACTCCAAGTACGTGCTGCATGATGATTTCACAATCTAAATGTGGTGATTCAACTTTATGTGACGATAATAACTCCGATCCTTCTTGAATTAAAGAGCTGATTGTTTTCATTATTCTAAAAATATGTTTCTTTCAGCCAAAAATAGCAAGATGAGCTTCCAGTTTATGGTAGCTGCACTAAATCCCAGTGTCAAGCACGCAGCTGTACGAACCATACGCGTCAAGTTAAGGAAATAAAGGTATGAAAGAGATAGAATAATAAGGTATAAGTTCTCCCAGATATACTTTTAGTGAGAGAACCAATGAATAAAATAACTTGCTTATCAAAAAAGCTCAAAGAATTTTTTAATGAAAAAGCAGAGAAAATCTCAATTACAACAAGGTTTATAAAAAGAAAGAGAAAGCTAAAAGGTTCATCATTCGTAAAAGCCATGGTCTTGGGTAATATAGGAGTTGATAATTGTAGCGTAGAAACAATGTGTCAATTACTAAACGAGGACTCGATAGATATAACAAAACAAGGTTTGGATTTTAGATTTACTGAAGAAGCAGTGGAATTTATGAAAAGGATGTATAATGAATCTGTGATTCTCTTTAAAAATATCTTGCAAGTTGATTGCAAAATCTTACAGCAATTTAATAGTGTTAAATTATTGGACAGTAGCTATATTACTCTACCTAACAGTATGGAAGAGATGTATAAAGGTTATGGTACTAGCTACAGTGGCTATGAAAGCAATACTAAGTCTGGAATAAAGTTACAATTAGTTTTCGACTACATGAATCAGATAATAGACCAACTTAATTTAACGGAGGGGGTAAGATCAGACCAGGGATATAGGAAACATTTAAGTAATATATTAAGCAATGATTTGCTAATATCTGATCTCGGTTATTTTGTGCCAAGTTCTTTTAAACAAATCAATGAAATAGGAGCTTATTTCATAAGTCGTTATAAATCCGATACCAACATATATGATGTAGAAACAAATCAAAAAATGGAGTTATTAGAATGTTTAGAGGATAAGTTATTTTTAGAAAACGAGGTATTGTTAGGAAAAGAAGCAAAAATTAGAGTAAGAATTATATGTCAGAAACTAACTGAAGAACAGTCTATGGCCAGAAGAAGGAAAGCTAATAGATTAGCAAGATCGCAGGGATATACATCCTCTAAAAGAAATCAAAAATTGTTGAACTGGTCAATATTTATAACTAATGTTCCAGAAAATAAAATTAGTGCTGAGCAAGTATTAACGATTTACAGAGTAAGGTGGCAAATTGAGTTATTATTTAAATTGTATAAAAGCCATATCAGGCTTGATAAGCTAAAAGGAAAGCCATGCAGAGTATTATGTGAACTATATGCTAAATTGTGCGCAATTCTTATATTTCACGGCATAGTTGGTTGCACAGAAGTGAAAAAGAATACAGAACTTAGCTTAACAAAGGCATTTATTGAGCTAAAAAGGCGGGTTAGAGAGTTATTTTTAGTATTAACCAAAATTAATAGTTTAAAAGCATTTCTTAAAAAACTCACTATAACTTGGTCGCGATTTTCATTAAAAGACAAACGTAGAAGGGCTAGAGTATCCACTTTAACCTCTCTAAATTTGCTCACAATCTCTTAACTTGACGCGTATGGCTGTACGAACATTGCAATTTGCAGATCCAAGTAGCTTGACTACTTGGATCCAGCTAAGTTGGTGAGCATCAAAGTATAGCTAATGCGAGCTTTACGTCATACCGTCACGGTATCTCTAGATTCCGCTAACACGTAGCGGGACGACGAGGTCAGGGTGTCATCCTAGTACCTTCTCCTGTCATCCCAGTGCCCAGACACTGAGATCCAGAAAAGTTTGCTTGTAAGCAAGCAAACTAGCACAGAAAGTGGTTACAACATTTTCGATGAGATTATATGGAAAACTGGATTCCAGTGTCAAGCACTGGAATGACACCTTCCTGCTCAGTTCATGTTGCCATAAATATTAAGAAATTTACCAAGCAAAAAAAAGGCAAAAGAAGCCCTAGTCATTGTATATTTTCAGTATTGGCGTTTTTTAAGTCTTAAACACTGCAATTTAGCTGCTTTTAAATGCAACTCACCTTAGTTTAAATGTTTAAGAAATTTACTAAGCAGAAAAAAAGGCAAAAGATATCCCGTATTAGCTAGTTGTCACTCTCTAATCCTGCAAATTGGCGTACTATACTGTCTTAAACGCTTTATAAGCGCGTTTCAGCTTATATAGGTAAAAACCCAGAAATGTTGTGAAGACGTAAAGTGTGCATAGTGCAAAAAATTAAAAATAAGACGCCAATTACGTAATACTGTTGTCATTTAATCTGCACAGATTGAAGATAAATGAATACCTCCAGTACCATGATAATGGGGCTGGCGAAGGGTGTCAAGTAAGTTTTTTCGTTTCTACTGAATGACAGTTGTGGCTTGGGAGGTAGTGCAAGAAGTCTACTGATGGCTTTCAAGGCAGTTGAGCTTAATTATTAGAGTAGTAATGTTTATTTTTATATTGACTATTGAGGTTTATTATTTTATAACTAAAAGCTTAGTTATTTTAATGAGCTTGAGTTTATAACATATGCCTACGATAAATCAATTAATACGTAAGGGTAGATTAGGATTGACCCATAAGAAAAAGGTACCAGCTTTGGGAGAAAGCAACCCTCAAAGGAGAGGTGTTTGCACTAAGGTGTATACTACAACTCCTAGAAAGCCTAACTCAGCACTCCGTAAAGTAGCCAGAGTAAAAATTAGTGGGTATGGTGAAGTGACGGCTTATATACCTGGTGAAGGTCATAATTTACAAGAACACTCTGTTGTTTTGATACGTGGTGGGCGGGTTAAAGATTTGCCAGGTGTGCGTTATCACATAATAAGAGGTGCCCTTGATCTGCGTGGTGTGCAAAATCGAAAGAAAGCTCGTTCAAAATATGGTGTAAAGAAATCTGGTTAAAGTTTATGGCTCGTCGGAATAAAGCAAAAAAAAGAGAAATAAGTCCTGATTCGCGTTACGGCAGTGTTTTGCTGATGCGTTTCATTAATACAATCATGAAATGTGGTAAAAAATCTACTGCAGAAAAGATTATCTATGACGCTTTGTCTTTAGCTGAAAAGAAAATAGGCGAAGGTGGGTTATCAATTTTTGAGACAGCAGTAGGAAATGTTACTCCTTCTATAGAAGTGCGTTCTCGACGCATTGGTGGTGCAACTTATCAAGTACCTGTTGAAGTTCGACAAGATAGAGCGGTTTCTTTAGCGTTAAGGTGGATTGCTAAAGCAACTTCTGCTGCTCGAAAAAAGAGTGGAAAAACCACTGTTGATTGTTTGCAATCTGAAATACTGGATGCTTATAATAAACGCGGTGGTGCGTTTAAGATGTGCGAAGAAAAATATAAAATGGCTGAAGCTAATAAGGCATTTTCTCATCTTCGTTTTTAATGTTAGCTAATTAATTGTGATATGGAAATTGGAATATCTAAATACAGAAATATAGGGATAATGGCTCACATAGATGCTGGTAAGACTACCACAACAGAGCGTATTTTATTTTATACTGGTAAGCAAAATAGAATTGGTGAAGTGCACGATGGTGCAGCTTCTATGGATTGGATGGAGCAGGAAAAAGAGCGTGGTATTACAATCACATCTGCTGCAACAACATGTTTTTGGAATGATCATAGGGTCAATATAATAGACACTCCTGGTCACGTTGATTTCACTATTGAAGTTGAGAGATCTTTAAGGGTTTTGGATGGTGCAGTTGCTGTATTTGATGGAGTTGCTGGAGTTGAACCTCAATCTGAGACAGTGTGGCGTCAAGCTGATAAATATAGCGTTCCTCGTATCTGCTTTGTTAATAAGATGGATAGAATAGGGGCAAATTTTTATCGATGTGTTGATATGATAAAGACGAAGCTTGGTGCAGCACCTTTAGTTATTCATTTACCAATAGGGAGTGAGAAAGATTTCAAAGGTATAATTGACCTTATTTCTATGAAAGCCATTATATGGCAAGAAGAAACGTTGGGCGCTAAATTTTCTTATGAAGATATTCCTTCTGATTTGCTTGATAAGGCTCAAGAATATCGAAATCTTTTATTAGATGCTGCAGCTGAGATGGATGATGAAGCGATGAATACTTACTTTGAGTCTAATGATCTGCCAGTGGATTTACTGAAAAAATGCGTGAGAAATGGGACCATTAAAGGAAAATTTGTTCCTGTGTTATGTGGATCAGCTTTTAAAAATAAAGGCGTACAACCACTTTTAGATGGTGTGGTTGACTTTTTACCTTCTCCTATTGATGTTGATGTAATTGTTGGAATTGATCCTAAAGATTCAGAAAAGAAAATTGAGGTCAAACCTTCAGAAAAAGAGAAATTTGTTGCTCTTGCATTTAAAGTGATGACGGATAAATTTGTAGGCAGCTTGACGTTTATCCGTATTTATTCTGGTAAATTAAAGTCTAAATCTACCGTTTCAAATGCGTTAAAAAACGAAACTGAAGGGATTGGCAGAATGTTACTTATGCATGCAAATAACCGAGAAGATATAACTGAGGCTAGGGCTGGAGATATAGTTGCTTTAGTTGGGCTAAAGAAAACAACCACCGGAGATACTTTATGTTCTGTTGATTTTCCTATATTATTGGAGCGTATGGAATTTCCTGAGCCTGTTATTGAAATTGCTGTGGAACCTAAAACCACTTCAGATCAGGAAAAATTAGGTATTGCTCTAAATAGGTTGGTTGCAGAAGATCCTTCTTTGAGAATGTCAGTAAATGCGGAAAGTGGCCAGACTATATTGAAAGGCATGGGTGAGCTCCATCTTGAGATTATTGTTGATAGAATGAAGCGCGAATTTAACGTTGAGGCTAACGTCGGTGCTCCTCAGGTTGCATATCGTGAAACTATCACTAAATCTGTTGAAATTGATTACACTCATAAAAAACAATCTGGTGGAGCTGGTCAGTTTGCTAAGGTTAAAATAAAATTTGAACCTCTTGAGCCTGGTTCTGGGTTTCAATTTGAAAGTAAAATTGTAGGTGGTGCTATTCCAAAAGAGTATATTCCTGGGGTAGAAAATGGCTTGGAGTTGATAAGAGAAGGTGGTATAATTTCGGGATTTCCGTTGATTGATTTTAAGGCTACCCTTCTTGATGGTGCTTTTCATGAGGTTGATTCTAGTCCTTTAGCTTTTGAACTTGCTGCTAAAGGTGCTTTTAAAGAGATGGCAAATAAAGCTGGTCCAAAAATGCTGGAGCCTATAATGAAAGTTGAAATCATTACTCCTGAAGAATATATGGGTGATGTTATGGGTGATATAAATAGTAGAAGAGGAAATGTTGCTGATATGCTCGATTTAGGTAATAATAGTAAAATAATTACTGCTTCGGTACCTCTTGCAAATATGTTTGGTTATATCAACGTTTTGCGTTCTATGTCTCAGGGAAGGGCGCAGTATAGTATGCATTTTTCTTGTTATGAGCAAGTGCCACAATATGTGGTTGATGAGTTAAAGTTAGAGTATAATTAAGGGTAATAATTATGACAGCAGTAGTGGAAGCATTTGGAAAGCCGCATGTAAATGTGGGAACAATAGGACATGTGGATCATGGGAAGACGACGTTAACAGCGGCGATAACGAAGCATTATGGAAATTTTGTAGCGTACGATCAGATAGATAAAGCGCCAGAAGAAAGGAAGAGGGGGATAACGATAGCAACAGCGCATGTTGAGTATCAGACGGAAAAAAGGCATTATGCACACGTTGATTGTCCTGGACACGCTGACTATGTAAAGAACATGATAGTAGGTGCAGCACAGATGGATGCGGCGATATTGGTAGTGTCGGGGGTTGATGGGCCAATGCCACAAACGAGAGAGCATATATTGCTGGCGAAGCAGGTAGGTGTTGGATATATCGTGGTGTATATAAATAAAGCTGATGTTGCTGATGCTGATATGATAGATTTAGTAGAAATGGAAGTGAGGGAATTACTGAGTAAATACGGATTTCCAGGGGATGAAGTGCCTGTGGTGGTTGGTTCAGCGCTCAAGGCGCTGGAGGATGACAGCAGCGAATATGGAAAGAAATCAATAGACAAATTGATGGAAAAGTTAGATGAATATGTAGCGGTTCCACCAAGGCCTGTGGATTTACCATTTTTATTGCCAATCGAAGATGTATTTTCGATATCGGGGCGAGGAACAGTGGTAACAGGAAGAATAGAGAAGGGAGAGATAAAGACGGGAGAAGAGATAGAGATAATAGGTCTGAAAGCGACGCAAAAGACGATATGCACAGGTGTAGAAATGTTTAAGAAGTTGCTGGATAAGGGAAGTGCAGGACTCAATGTAGGAATATTGTTAAGAGGAACAAAAAGAGAAGAAGTGGAGAGAGGGCAAGTATTGGCAAAACCGGGGACGATAACGCCGCATAGAAAATTTAAGGCGGAGGTTTATATATTAAAGAAAGAGGAAGGAGGAAGGCATACACCATTTTTTGCGAATTACCAGCCACAGTTTTATTTAAGGACAACGGATGTAACTGGGAGCATAAAATTGCTAGATGGGAAGGAGATGGTAATGCCAGGAGATAATGTGAGTGTAGAAGTAGAATTGCAAGTACCGATAGCAATGGATAAGGGATTGCGTTTTGCGATAAGAGAAGGCGGTAGAACTGTTGGTTCTGGTGTTGTTTCTGAAATTTTGGAGTGAGAGTTTGAGTTATAGGAGTGTAGCTCAATTGGTAGAGCGCTGGTCTCCAAAACCAGAGGTTGTAGGTTCAATTCCTATCGCTCCTGCATTAATGTTGTGGTGGAAATGTTAAAAAGTTTGTGTGGTTTTTTCTGTGATATAAAGCAAGAAATACGAAGAATTGCTTGGGTAAAGAAACAGGAGGTGTTGTCATCTCTATTTGTTGTAATGATTGTTATATTATGCTTTTCGATTTTCTTCTGTTTTGTGGATTTTATGTCTCTTTACGTAATTAAGGCTTTATTTGGAATTATTTATGGAATGTGAATATAAATGGTATATCATTAAAGTTGATTATGGATATGAGCAAAACATACGCGAATTGGTAAGTAATGCTGTTTATTTTAAGGAAGTGTTTATTCCTTATCAAACGGTATGTAATTCAAAGTCTGATATAAAAGAATTATGTGAAGTGTATGTATATATGCATCTGTGTGATGAAAGCAAAAATATTTTGAATCAAACGCCTGGATTCTGCAGTGGCGAATCTGGTGATTTTGAGATGATTTCAGATGATGAGATAAGTTTAAAGTGTAAAGAATTTAATAGATATAAATGGTATATCTTGAGAGTTGCTTCCAATTGTGAAGAGAAAGTGCGCCAACATATATTGGAAAATTCTATGAGATTGGGTGTTAATGATTACTTTAAGGAAGTTTTTATTCCATATGAAGAGCTAAGTGAAGTAGAGTTGAAATCTAAGAAAATTGCTACACGAAGGAAATGCTTTCCTGGTTATGTCTTTTTATACGTGAATTTATGCGATGAAGTATTGAATTTTATCAATAATATACCAAAATCTCTTAAGGTTTATGGATTTTTGAAAAACGGTAATATTCCAAAGGTGATTTTGGATGATGAGATTCACTCAATGTGTAATGCACTTTATAATGCTCAAGAGACAAAGAAGTTAGGTTATGGTTATGAAAAAGGTGAAAAAGTGAAAATTAATGATGGTCTTTTTCAAAATTTTACTGGTAAGGTAAATATGGTAAACGATGAGAAAAAAATTATTAATGTGGAAGTATCGATTTTAGGTAAGCCGACAATAATAGAGCTTGATCTGGCTCAAGTAGAGAAAATAGAGGATTAATTATGAGTGTTATAGTTGCTAAGATTAACTTACTTATGGAAGCTGGGAAAGCAGTTCCAGGACCGAAAATTGCTTCAGTACTTGGTCCACGTGGTATACCTGTTCCTAAGTTTTGTGAAGCTTTTAATAAAGTTACTAGTGCTGCTAACGCTAATTATAAAGTAGGCGATTTAGTAACAGTGCGAATTTCCATAAAGGATGATCGCTCTCATGATTTTACTGTCAGCGGTCCGCCTGTGGCTTATTTACTTAAGCAGGAGGCTACATTAAGTAAAAGTTCTGGTAATCCTGGTAAAGAATTAGTGGCTAAATTACCTATGTCTGCTATAATTAAAGTAGCAAAGTGCAAGATGGTTGATATGAAAGTGGATAATGAAGATTCAGCAGTGAAAATGGTTGTAGGCACTGCAAAATCTATGGGTATAGAAGTTGTGGAAGGTTAGGTAAATGAATACATATAATGATAATCCTAAGCAGTGTTTGAAGAAGATTGTTGAGTCTGCTTCAGCAAAATTTAATGAATCAGTTGATATTGCGGTCAATTTAGGCGTAGATTCACGTAAATCTGAAGAGCAGGTGCGTGGTACAGTAGTTTTGCCTAAAGGTATCGGGAAGAATATTAAAGTAGCTGTTTTCGCTCAAGATAAACATTTATTAGAAGCTGAAAAAGCTGGTGCTGATATTGCAGGAGGAGAGGATTTAGTTGAAGAAATAAAAAAAGGTAGAAAGTTAGATGTTGATTGGTGCATTACTACTCCTGATTTTATGGCAAAAATCACTCCTATTGCAAAAGTATTGGGTGCTAAAGGGCTGATGCCTAACCCTAAATTTGGTACTGTGACTTCTAACATTGCAGAAGCTATTAAAACCATTAAGTCTGGTGAGGTAAAATTTAGAACAGATAAAAATGGTGTTATTCATGGTAAATTAGGAAATATTAAATTTGATATTGATGACTTGCTAGAAAATTTAAAAGCCTTTCTTAAAGTAATTAAAGATAATAAACCTATTTCTGCGAAAGGAATTTACTTTAAGGGTGTTTTTTTAAATTCAACTATGGGTAAAGCTTATAAGATAGGCAAAGTGGAAGATATAATTTAAGGGAGTGATACCGTGAAGCGTAAAGATAAGGATGAATTTATACAGAGCACAATAAACGTATTTGTAAATAATGATTTCTTGATATTGGTAAATTTTAAATCTATAAATGCTAATGATTCATTAACTCTGAGGAATAGTCTGAAGTCTGTAGCAGGTGGGGTATTAGTAGTTAAAAACACTCTAGCGCGCTTGGCTTTGGAAAGGACTGGTAAATTCTCTTATTTATCAGGCAAATTTTCCGGTCCTGTTGCTATTATATACTCTAGTGGCATAGTAGAAGCTGCAAAATTAATAGTTGATTTTACTAATGCTAACAAAGAAAAAATGTCTGTGATTTGCGCAGCTCATTTAAATGAATTGTTAACAGTGGAAGATGTTAATAAACTGGCTAAGTTGCCTTCTCTGGATGAATTGCGTGTTAAAATTATGCGTTTAATATCTTATGATATTCCTGCTCGGTTAGCGTTGTCTATTAATTCATCTTCTATGAGGCTTATGAGAGTTTTGGATTATTATAGTTCTAAAAAATAAATTTGTTGTTAAGTAAGGTGGTAATTATGAGTAATGTAACAAGTGATTTGGTTGATAAAATATTATCTTTAAACCTATTAGAGGCTTCTGAACTTGTAAAAGTTTTAGAAGAGAAAATAGGGTTGCCTGCTGGTTCTTTTCTTGGTGGAGCTGTTGGTGCTGGGGCGCCTATTGGTGATAATGCTGCTGCTCCTGCTGCTCAAGAAAAAGCTGAGTATAAAGTTGTGATTAAAGAAATTGATGCGAGTAAAAAAATAGGAGTTATTAAAGCTGTGAGAGAGGTTAATTCTACATTGGGTTTAAAAGAAGCAAAAGAGTTGGTTGAATCTTTACCTAAAGATTTGACTGCTAATGTTCCTAAAGACGAAGCAGAAAAAATCAAGCAAAAACTTATTGAAGCAGGAGCAACTAAAGTGGAGCTTGAATAATATTTAATGTATTAATTTTATATTGATATAGCTCTTTTAATTAGTTTGGGGTATTTTAATGGTTGATTCTTCTTATATGTACGCTTCTGGTGCTTTTGTTCCTAGAGTTTCTTATTCTAGGTCGATTGATTTAAAAGATTCTTTATTGGATTTGGTTAAGGTTCAAAAAGAATCATATGATTCTTTTACTCCTAAGAATAAGGGTAATGAAAGACTTGAAGTTATCTTTCATACAATCTTTCCAATAAATGATCCTTTGCGTAGGGCTACTATTGAGTTTATAAGTTGTAGGGTAGATGATCCTAAGTATGATGAATCTGAGTGTATAAAGCGTGGTGTAACTTTTTCTGCTCAGGTTATTGCTTCTATACGTCTTGTTGTTATGCAGGATGGTATTTCTCTTGATGAATATAAATCGATTAAAGAGAGTGGAGATCATTCTAAACTTGCAACCGTTGTAAAATCTATAGAAGAGCAGAAAGTCCACTTTTGTGGGTTGCCTATGATGACTGATAAGGGCACTTTCATCATTAATGGTGTGGAAAAAGTTATCGTCTCACAAATGCATAGGTCTCCTGGTGTATTTTTTGATAGCGATAAGGGAAAAACTTACAATTCTGGTAAATTGATCTATTCTGCTAGAATTATTCCTTATAGGGGTTCTTGGCTTGATATTGAATTTGATGTTAAAGACCATTTGTATTTTCGTGTTGATAGAAAAAGAAAATTGCCAATTTCAGTTTTATTAAAGGCGTTGGGTCTATCAAATAATGATATACTCGATAGATTTTATGAGAAAATAAAGTATGTAAAACATAAAGATGGTTGGAAAGTGCCTTTTGTTCCTGATAAATTTAAAGGAGTGAGGCTGCCTTTCGACTTAATGGATATTGAAGGTAATGTGCTGCTTAAAGCTAACGTTTGTATTACCTCAAGACTAGCTAAAAAGCTATATGATAATGAATTGAAAGAGTATCTGGTTCCTTTTAATTCTATATGTGGTTTATTCCTCGCAGAAGATTTAATGGATAGTGCTAGCTCTACGAAAATTTTATCTGCTGGTGAATCTATAAAGCTGGAAGACATAAAGAAGCTTGAGTTATTATCTGTAGATGAAATATCAGTGTTGAACATAGATAATTTGTTTGTTGGACCTTATATATTAAATACGCTTTTCTTAGATGAAAACATGTCTTATCAGGATGCACTATATGAAATATATAGAGTTTTGCGTCCTGGTGAAGTTCCTGTTTTAGAGATAGTAGAAGAGTTTTTCCGTAATCTTTTCTTCAGTCCGGAATATTATGATTTGTCTAACATTGGTAGGTTGAAGCTTAACTCTTACCTTGGATTAAATTATGATGAGGATTTAACTGTTTTAACGCATGAAGATATTATTGAAATTGTGAAAAAAATAGTATTGTTACGTGACGGTCAAGGATCTGTAGATGATATTGATCATTTAGGAAACAGAAGAGTAAGATCAGTTGGAGAGTTTATAGAAAATCAATTTAGAACTGGGTTGTTGAAATTGGAACGCGCAATAGTTGATTCTATGTCCACTTCTAGTTTAGATAAAGTTTCTCCATCTGATTTTATTAATCCAAAAGTGTTAACTAATGTCTTAAGAGATTTCTTCAATTCTTCTCAATTATCTCAATTTATGGATCAGACTAATCCGTTATCTGAAATAACACATAAAAGAAGGTTATCCGCGTTAGGTCCTGGCGGTTTAACAAGAGAACGGGCAGGATTTGAGGTGCGTGATGTTCATCCAACTCATTATGGAAGAATTTGCCCTATTGAGACTCCTGAAGGGCAAAATATAGGGTTAATCAACAGCTTAGCTATATACGCGCGTATTAATAAATATGGTTTCATTGAAAGCCCTTATAGAAAAGTAGTCAATAGGGTTGTTACTGATCAAATTGAGTATCTTTCTGCTATAGACGAAGGCTCACATCATATAGCTGACACTAGCGTAAAGCTTGATGAAAATAATTGCTTTGTTGATGACATGCTATACTGTAGATATGCTGGTAGCTTCGTCATGGTAAGTAGCGACCAAGTTAGTTACATTGACGTATCTCCTAAGCAGGTAATATCAGTTGCAGCTTCCTTGATTCCATTTTTAGAAAATGATGATGCTAATAGAGCATTAATGGGCTCAAATATGCAACGTCAGGCCGTACCTTTATTGAAGCCTACCGCTCCTCTGGTTGCTACTGGTATGGAGTCTTTTGTAGCTTCTGGCTCTGGTGCTGTAGTTTTAGCAAAACGCGATGGCATAGTTGATAGTTCTGATAGTAACTCTATAGTTATACGTGCTTTTGATAAAGAAAGGGTTAACTACTTGGACGTAGATATTTATCATCTAAGGAAATTTCAGCGTTCTAACCATAATACTTGTATTAATCAAAGACCGCTAGTGTGCGTAGGTGATTATGTTAAAAAGGGTGATGTAATAGCTGATGGTCCTGCAATTAACAGTGGTGAGTTGGCGCTTGGTAAAAATTTGCTAGTCGCTTTTATGTCTTGGCAAGGTTATAATTTTGAAGACTCTATTATTATTTCTAGTGAAGTTGTTAAAAAAGATCTCTTTACTTCTATTCATATAGAAGAATTTGACTGTGTTGTACATGATACCCCTTTAGGATCAGAAAAAATAACTCGTGCTATACCTGGTGTTAATGAAGAAAATCTATATCACTTGGATGATAGTGGTATAGTGAAAATTGGTACAAGAGTTGGTCCAGGCTATATTCTGGTAGGTAAAGTTACACCTAAACCTTCTCTTTCATTGCCTCCTGAAACGAAGTTATTAATGACAATTTTTGGTGAAAAGTCATTCGATTGTGCGGATTCCTCTTTATATACATCTCCAGATGTTGAAGGGACAGTAATTGATGTACAAGTCTTTACACGCAGGGGGGTTGAAGAAAATGAAAGGGCATTACTCATCAAACAAAAAGAGATAAATGACTTTGAGGAAGAGCGAGATTATATAATCAATGTTACTAGTGAATATTTCTATGATGAACTGAAGAAACTTCTTATTAATTCTGGTTCTCAAGATCGAGAAAAATTTGACTCTATTGAACGTGAGCAATGGTGGGGTATAGGATTAAAAAACCAATCCATTTCTGAGCAAGTTAAGAGCTTAAAAAAAGATTTTGATGAAAAAGTATCACATGCAATAGCACAGTTTAAGCTAAAAGTAGAAAAATTACATGAAGGTTATGACCTGCCTCAAGGTGTGTCGATGTCAGTAAAAGTTTTCATTGCTGTGAAACATAGTCTGCAACCAGGGGATAAAATGGCTGGTAGACATGGAAATAAAGGTGTGATTTCTCGAGTTGTGCCAGTGGAAGATATGCCTTATTTGGAAGATGGTACTCCTGTTGATATTATTCTTAACCCTCTTGGTGTTCCTTCACGAATGAATGTAGGGCAAATACTGGAAACGCATGTAGGTTGGGCTTGTAGAAAATTAGGGGAAAAGGTAAGTAATATTCTCGATGAGATCAATAAGATCAAAAGTGCTTTTTGCAAGGGAATTAGGTCCCTTAACGATGATAATTTTACACAATTTGCAGTAGCATACCTTGATAATAAAAAAATTGAAAATATTGATGATGATGAAATAACGGCTTCTGTTTTAAATACACCTAATAAGAATGCACTAAATGACGAGTTGAATGAGTTAGTAGAGAACTATTTGAACTCTTGTAAAAGTTCATACAGCAATTTACGTAACTTCCTGATTGAGGTTTATAGCTATGGCAGTAACGTATCTATCTGTAATGATATTCGTAATATTAGTGATAATAATCTCATTGAATTTGCACGCAAATTACGTGATGGCGTTCCTGTTGCTGCACCTGTATTTGAGGGTCCAAAAGATGAACAAATAGCAAAATTATTTGAACTTGCTGGTTTAGATAACTCTGGACAAGCTGTATTATATGACGGTTGCAGTGGTGAAAAATTCGACCGCAAGGTTACAGTTGGTTACATGTACATGCTTAAGTTGCACCACTTGGTTGATGGTAAAATTCATGCGCGTTCAGTAGGGCCTTATAGTTTGGTTACTCAACAACCTCTTGGAGGAAAATCTCATTTTGGTGGTCAGCGTTTTGGTGAAATGGAATGTTGGGCATTACAAGCCTATGGTGCTGCTTATACTTTGCAGGAAATGTTAACTGTGAAGTCTGATGATATTAATGGTAGAGTTAAGATTTATGAATCGATAATAAAAGGTGACAGTAATTTTGAATGTGGAATTCCTGAATCCTTTAATGTGATGATAAAAGAACTACGTTCTTTATGTTTAAATGTAGATTTAAAGCAAAATGATGTAGTGATTGAAGATATATCTCACACTAACATTGCACAACCTTTTAATGAGGTTAGCATATCGATTGCTAGCCCTGAAAGTATTAAGCGTATATCTTGTGGTGAGATAGAAGATGTTTCAACTGCAAATTATCGTACGTTCAAAGTTGAGAAAGGTGGATTATTTTGCCCTAAGGTTTTTGGCCCTGTCAATGACGATGAATGTTTATGTGGAAAATACAAAAAAAGAAGACACAGAGGTCGCATATGCGAAAAATGCGGAGTAGAAGTTACATCTTCTAAAGTAAGAAGAGAAAGGATGGGTCATATAGAGCTTGCATCTCCTGTTGCTCATATATGGTTTTTGAAATCGCTTCCTTCAAGAATTGGAGCATTATTGGATATGTCTCTCAGAGATATTGAGAATATTTTATATAGCGATAATTATATCGTAATAGATCCTCTTGTTTCGCCTTTTGAAAAAGGTGAGATTATTAGTGAAAAAGCTTATAATGAAGCTAAAGATAGCTATGGGATCGATAGTTTTGTAGCTATGCAAGGTGTTGAAGCTATAAGAGAGTTGCTAACGCGCCTTGATTTACATGAAATTAGGAAGGATTTAAGACTAGAATTAGAATCTGTTGCTTCTGAGATAAGAAGAAAGAAAATTATAAAGAGATTGCGTATTGTTGAAAACTTCATTAAATCTGGAAATAGGCCTGAGTGGATGATACTTACAACTATACCTATTTTACCACCTGATTTGCGTCCTTTGGTATCGCTTGAGAGTGGTCGTCCTGCAGTTTCTGATCTGAATCATCATTATAGGACTATTATTAATAGAAATAACAGGTTGAGGAAATTGTTGAGCTTAAATCCTCCTGAGATTATGATTCGTAATGAAAAAAGGATGTTACAAGAAGCAGTTGATTCTCTTTTTGATAATAGTCGTCGTAATACTTTGGTAAATAAAGCTGGTGCTGTTGGATATAAAAAGTCCATTAGTGATATGTTAAAAGGAAAACAGGGTCGTTTTCGCCAGAACCTCTTAGGAAAAAGGGTAGACTACTCTGGACGTTCTGTAATAGTTGTTGGTCCAACTTTGAAACTAAATCAGTGTGGATTACCAAAAAGAATGGCTCTTGAACTATTCAAACCTTTTGTTTACTCAAAGCTTAAGATGTATGGTATGGCTCCAACTATTAAGTTTGCTAGTAAGTTGATAAGAGCAGAAAAACCAGAAGTTTGGGATATGCTTGAAGAGGTAATAAAAGAGCATCCTGTTTTGTTGAATAGAGCGCCTACGCTACATAGACTTGGTATTCAGGCTTTTGAGCCAATCCTTATTGAAGGCAAAGCAATACAGCTTCATCCGCTTGTCTGTACGGCGTTTAATGCTGATTTTGATGGTGATCAAATGGCAGTGCATGTGCCAATTTCATTGGAAGCTCAGCTTGAAGCTAGGGTGTTGATGATGTCCACTAATAACGTTTTAAGTCCTTCTAATGGCAGACCGATTATAGTTCCTAGTAAAGATATAGTACTTGGTATATATTATCTGACTTTACAAGAACCTAAGGAAGATAATTTACCATCTTTTGGTGCTTTTTGTGAAGTTGAGCATTCCTTGAGTGATGGTACTTTACATATTCATTCTAGTATAAAGTATAGGATGGAGTATATTAATAGCAGCGGTGAAACTCACTATAAAACTGTTTGTACAACTCCTGGCCGTTTAATATTATGGCAAATTTTTCCTAAGCATGAGAATCTAGGCTTCGATCTAATAAATCAGATATTAACAGTCAAGGAAATAACTGGTATAGTTGATTTGGTATATCGTAACTGTGGTCAAAGTGCTACAGTGGCATTTTCTGATAAATTAATGGTACTTGGCTTTGAGTATGCCACATTTTCTGGTGTCTCTTTTGGTCGTTGTGATATGGTTATACCTGAAACTAAAGCTACACATGTTGATCACGCGAGGGGTGAAATTAAGAAATTCTCTATGCAATATCAAGATGGGCTAATAACTAGAAGTGAGAGGTATAACAAGGTTATAGATGAATGGTCTAAGTGTACGGATATGATAGCTAATGATATGTTAAAAGCAATATCTATATATGATGGAAATAGTAAGTACAACTCAGTGTATATGATGGTTAACTCTGGTGCAAGGGGTTCTACTTCACAGATGAAACAGCTAGCAGGAATGCGAGGGCTCATGACCAAACCTTCTGGTGAGATTATAGAAACACCTATAATTTCTAATTTCCGTGAAGGATTGAACGTATTTGAATACTTTAATTCTACTCACGGTGCGCGTAAAGGTTTAGCTGACACTGCACTTAAAACTGCAAACTCTGGATACTTAACTCGTCGTTTAGTTGATGTATCTCAAAATTGCATAGTTACAAAGCATGACTGTAAAACAAAAAATGGTCTTGTTGTGAGAGCTACAGTTGAAGGAAGTACTATAGTTGCATCTCTAGAGAGTGTTGTGCTGGGTAGAACAGCTGCAAATGATATATATAACCCAGTGACAAAAGAATTATTAGTAAAAGCAGGGGAATTAATTGATGAGGATAAAGTAAAGCAAATCAGCATTGCAGGTCTTGATGTTGTAAAAATTAGATCGCCTTTAACTTGTGAAATAAGTCCTGGTGTATGTTCTTTATGTTATGGAAGAGACCTTGCAACTGGTAAAATTGTTTCAATAGGTGAAGCAGTTGGTGTTATAGCTGCTCAATCTGTTGGAGAGCCAGGTACTCAGTTAACGATGCGTACTTTTCATATAGGTGGAGTAATGACTAGAGGCGTTGAATCCTCGAATATTATAGCTTCTATTAATGCTAAAATAAAGTTAAACAATAGTAATATAATTATAGATAGAAACGGAAATAAAATTGTGATAAGCCGTTCCTGTGAAGTCGTGTTGATTGATAGCCTTGGTAGTGAGAAGTTGAAGCACAGTGTACCTTACGGCGCTAAGCTTTATGTAGATGAGAGTGGGTCAGTAAAAATTGGCGATAAAGTTGCGGAATGGGATCCTTATACATTGCCTATTATCACGGAGAAGACTGGTACAGTGTCTTATCAGGACTTAAAAGATGGAATTTCGATCACTGAAGTGATGGATGAATCTACAGGAATATCAAGCAAAGTAGTAAAAGACTGGAAATTGCATTCTGGTGGAGCTAATTTACGTCCTCGTATTGTGCTGCTTGACGATAATGGTAAAGTAATGACACTCGCAAGTGGCGTTGAAGCATGTTATTTTATACCAATCGGTGCAGTGCTCAATGTACAAGATGGCCAGAAGGTTCATGCAGGTGATGTTATTACAAGAACACCAAGAGAGTCAGTTAAAACTCGTGATATTACTGGTGGTTTACCGAGGGTTATAGAGTTATTTGAAGCACGTCGTCCTAAAGAGCATGCTATTGTTAGTGAGATAGATGGCTATGTAGCGTTTTCTGAAAAAGACCGTAGAGGAAAACGCAGTATATTAATTAAACCTGTAGATGAACAAATTTCTCCAGTTGAATATTTGGTATCAAGAAGTAAGCATGTAATAGTCAATGAAGGTGATTTTGTACGTAAAGGTGATCTATTGATGGATGGTGACCCTGATCTCCATGATATTTTACGTGTGCTTGGGTTAGAAGCTTTAGCGCACTATATGATTTCTGAAATACAGCAAGTTTATAGATTGCAGGGTGTTCGTATAGACAATAAGCATTTAGAGGTGATCTTAAAACAAATGCTACAAAAAGTGGAAATTACTGATCCTGGTGATACTATGTACTTGGTTGGCGAAAGCATTGACAAGCTGGAAGTTGATAGGGAAAATGATGCTATGAGTAACTCTGGCAAACGGCCTACTCATTATCTTCCTATTCTGCAGGGGATTACTAGGGCAAGTCTTGAAACTAGCTCCTTTATTTCTGCTGCCTCTTTCCAAGAGACAACAAAAGTACTTACAGAAGCAGCATTCTGCGGGAAGAGTGATCCTTTAAGTGGATTAAAAGAAAATGTTATAGTAGGAAGATTAATTCCTGCTGGTACAGGTTTGATTATGAATAAGATCAGAGCACTTTCACTTTGTGATAATGTGGATAAATATGAAAAATATTTTGATATTGAAACTTATGACGAGGAATGGTTGATGGATAATGGTTGTCATTTACACTCTGGTGAGGAAGAGAGCGTAGTGGCATACGATCAGTCGAATTGAGTACAGCTAGTGTGTCTCTTGACCAAAAAAGCCAATAATATTTTCTTTCACTTCTGTGCTATCTGTCATGTTATTTACTCTCACACGAAATTCAGATGAGCCTTGAAGCCCGCTACTGTACCAACCTATGTGTTTGCGGGCCATCTTTATTCCTGTGTCATTTCCATAGTACTCAAGAATATTGTCGTAATGCTCGAGTATGATGCTTAATCTCTCTGAAGCTGTTGGCTCAGAAGTTTCACTTCCACTGAGAAAGTTCATTGCTTGATTAATCAGCCAAGGTTTACCGTAGGCACCACGACCTATCATCACTCCATCTGCTCCAGATTCTTTGAGAGCATTCTGAATATCATTTAAATTTTTAATATCGCCATTTACTATAACTGGAATTTTCACTTGCTCTTTAACATTTCTAACGAATTTCCAATCTGCTTGACCATTATAAAGCTGCGCTCTTGTTCTTCCATGCACAGTGATCATTTTTGCTCCTAAGTCTTCGGCAATTTTCGCAAGTCTCGGGGCATTGCGATTTTCATCGTTCCATCCAGTGCGCATTTTCACCGTAACTGGCATATTCACTGCTTTGACCACAGCTTCAATTATCTCAGCGGCTTTTTTCTCATCACGCATTAGCGCTGATCCTGCATAACCGTTTACAACTTTTTTAACAGGGCAACCAAAGTTTATGTCTATAATTTTTGCTCCCATATCCTCATTCAATTTTGCAGCTTCTGCCATAACATTCGGTTCGCATCCAGCAAGCTGAACAGCAGTTAATGCATCGACTTTTGCTTTTTGCAAACTCTGGCGAGTTTGCATAATCATAGCTCTGCTTGCAATCATCTCTGAAACTAACAAACTTGCACCAAGTTTCTTCACAATACTTCTAAACGGATAATCAGTCACTCCAGACATTGGAGCTAAAATAACTGGAGAATCAATTGTCAAATTTCCTATTTGGAGGGGCATAAGGTCAATGGTAATTTTTCATTGATTACATAATGCAACACAAACTTGCATTCTCCCTTGAAATAGAAGACTGAGATGTTTTCGTCCTTGGCGGATGCTTACGATTTCTTAGATCTTCCTTACATTTCTCATCTTCCATAAGCGCTCTTGTAAATTCTTCTCTTTTCTCATTCAAATCAAATTTATATTCTGATAACTTTTTGTCAATTTCGTCAAATGATTTGTCTTCGTTAAGCATTTGTGTAATTTTATGAGCATTTTCTAACGCAAATATTCCACAGTTATACCCGTCACTTTGCTGCTTAGTTGGGGAAATTCTTATGTCTAATACCCATTCCTCTTTTTGCAGTTCTCTTTTAACAATATTTAGCACATTATCTGGCAATTGATTACCAAATGAGTCACAGTAATAAGCTCTAAATTTTTTATCACCTGCATCAGGTTTAATAACCAAAGTTACCCAATGATTATTGTTAATATGAAGAACCGAAGTAAATATCAATTTAGAATTTTGTTTGAATTCACCTCTATAATTCTGAAGAAATTCTTTTGTGAGTTCGTCCCAACCATTAGAATAGCTAGGGGCAAGAAAATAGATATTATTATTACTATATTCACTTTGTGAGTACCCATATACAACTCTTGCAATATGTGTAATGTCATTATCATCTAACCAGTAACTATAGTTTTTTCTGTTTGTCTGATGCACAAGAGTGTCCAAATCTTCGTGAAACTCTTTACCACCCAAACCACTATCCAAAGAGCTTCTACGACTACTGTTCCTTGAATTGGGTTCACTTCCTGGTACAATACCACTATCTCCATCTTGAGTTTTTTGCTCACCTTGACTTGCTCTTTTTCCATTAATATAGTTCTTCGCTAAGTAAAATAAAGGTTCAACAACCATTTTGTATGCTACTGTAAGAATTATTCCCATTAAAACCCAAACTACGGGGTTAGAGATGAGCATAGCAAGTGGAAAGGTCAATAGAGGGGATCCTATTACCGCCCCTAAACAGCCAGCAGCGAATGTGGCTGCTAGGCATACACAAGTAGCGTAGATAACGAATTTCCAATCAGCAAAGTAAGTGCTCTTTTTTAATTGATTACATTTTCCTGTGATGCCCAACATACCACATCCTATGAACGCTAAGTTAATTAATTTTAACAAATTCTAACAAAAAAATCAACCATAATAATTTTAGTAGTATGAGAATATATTGAATATTAAGAGCTTTTGGAGTACAGTAACAATGTTAGTAATAGCACAATATATGCACGATATAGAATATATACGCAAAAACCCTGAAGGATTTGAAAAGGCAATGAAAAGCAGGGGAATTAGAGAATCTACTGCGGAAGAGATATTAGAAATCGATCACGAGAAAAGATCATTAACCACTAAACTGCAGGATTTGAATAGGCAGCGCAATGAAATCACAGAGGAAATAAAAAAGCTTAAAATGAGCAAGAGCCCCTGTGAAGAGCAAATAGAGTTGTCAAAAAGCATCACAAATGAGATAGAGGCAATCAGCTTAAAAGAACAAGCAGAAAAGGATAAGTTAGTGAATGTTTTATCTAACTTGCCGAATATTCCTGCGCAAGATGTGCCAATAGGCGCAGATGAGAACTCTAATTTAGAGGTGAGAAGATATGGAGGAAAAAGACAGTTTGATTTTGTACCAGAATCTCATTATGAACTCGGAGAAAAATTAGGTTTAATGGACTTCGAACAAGCGGCGAGAATTTCCGGATCAAGATTTACGATATTAAAAGGACAGTTAGCTAAGCTTGGACGAGCGCTAATAAATTTTATGCTTGAAATGCATGTTAATGAATTTGGCTATACTGAGGTGTACCACCCGACTTTGGTGAAAAACGAGGCTATGTATAATGTTGGTCAGCTACCGAAATTTTCTGACGATTCGTATTTAACTACCGACGAATTGAGGTTGATTCCCACAAGTGAAGTGTTTTTAACAAATTTAGTTGCTGACAAAATAATGGAAGAAAAAGAACTGCCTATTCGCTTTACTGCATATTCGGAGTGCTTTCGTAAAGAAGCAGGTAGTGCAGGTCGCGATACCAGGGGCATGATAAGGCAACACCAGTTTGGTAAAGTGGAGTTGGTAAGCATCACAACTGAAGACCAATCAAATGATGAGCTTGAGGGTATGACGAGTGTTGCTGAAGAGATATTAAAAAAATTAGAATTGCCATACAGAGTAATGCTGCTTTGCAGTGGCGATATGGGTTTTGCTGCACAAAGGACTTATGACATAGAGGTATGGTTACCTGGGCAAAATAAATATAGAGAAATATCAAGCTGCTCAAATTGTGGTGCATTTCAAGCAAGAAGGATGAACGCTAAATACTCTTCAGAAACTGATAAAAAGATAAAAAAATATGTTCACACTTTAAACGGCTCAGCTTTAGCTATAGGAAGAACGATTATTGCCATAATGGAGAATTATCAAAATTCTGACGGGTCGATTGCAATACCAAACGTGTTGCAAAAATACATGAGTAATGATACTGTTATAAGCAAATAATAATTTTGACATATAGAAAAGCGAGGAAATAAAGATGAAGGTTCTGGTTATAGGTTCTGGTGGGCGTGAGCACGCTCTACTTTGGGCTCTAAAAAAATCTCCTATCTTGACTGAGTTATATGTAACTCCTGGTCGCCAAGCTATGAAAGATCTTGGGGCTCTTGTGGATGTAAATATTCAAAATTCAGTGGATGTTACACAATTTTGCAAGAGAGAAAATATAGAGTTGGTTGTTATTGGTCCAGAACAACCAATAATTGATGGGCTTGCTGATGATTTAGTTGCAGAGGGAATAAATGTTTTTGCTCCAAGTCAAGCAACTGCAAAACTTGAGGGATCGAAGTCTTTCACCAAGGGACTATGTAAACGATATGGTATACCAACTGCCAAGTACGAGTGTTTTGTTGATGAAGGGTTAGCTAAAGATTTTGTACGTAGCAATAAAATAAAGTTTCCACTTGTAGTGAAAGCAAATGGAATTGCAGCAGGAAAAGGGGTGGTTATATGTAATACAGAAAGCGAAGCTTTTTCAGCAATAAATTCAATGCTAGTGGAGAAAAAATTTGGTGAATCAGGTGAAGAAATAATCATAGAAGAGTTTTTAGTTGGAGAAGAAGTAAGTTTTTTTGCTCTTATTGATGGGTTGAAAGTAGTAACTCTTGGGTGTGCAAAAGATTATAAGAGAGTTGATGAAAGTAATGAAAGCCAAAATACTGGAGGTATGGGGTCGTACTCATCACCTTCAATTATAAGTAAGGACATGGAGCAAAAAATTATCCAAAAAATAA
This sequence comes from Wolbachia endosymbiont (group A) of Melieria omissa, assembly GCF_964031125.1. Classification (NCBI taxonomy): domain Bacteria; kingdom Pseudomonadati; phylum Pseudomonadota; class Alphaproteobacteria; order Rickettsiales; family Anaplasmataceae; genus Wolbachia; species Wolbachia endosymbiont (group A) of Melieria omissa. The sequence continues at coordinate 230,226 of NZ_OZ035007.1, forward strand.
TATACCCTACAGCTCAAGCATTGGTTAACATGGGTACGTCTTATAAAGGAGTACTCTTTGCTGGTTTAATGATTTGCAAAGATAGCCCAAAACTTCTCGAGTATAACGTTAGATTCGGTGATCCAGAAACGCAATCTATATTACCTAGATTTGATTCAAATTGCGATTTGTTAAAATTGATGTTGTCAGTTGCAGAAGGAAAGTTAAATGTCAAAATGGTGGAACTTAACAACAAATCTACAGTTTGTGTAGTTGTTGCAAGTAAAGGCTATCCGGGTGATTATCAAAAGGGAGAAGTAATTAAAGGATTAGATAAGATTGAAAGCATTCCTGGTGTGTTGGTGTTTCATGCTGGTACTAAATTCGATGAAAGTGGTAACTTAGTTTCCGATGGCGGAAGAGTGCTAAATATAGTAGCAGAAGGGAGCACTATAGAGGAAGCCAAAAGTAAGGTGTACTCAGCATTAAATTTTTTAGAATGGCCAGGGGGCTTCTTCAGATACGATATCGGTAGTTAATGTTAGCTGTCGGTTAGCAGGTGGTTCACAGAAACGAAAAACTTCCTTGACAAACTCCGCCAGCCCCCTTATCATGAAACTGAAGCTATTGTATTTGCTTTCGCCAATCTGCAGATTAAAAGGTAAGGATTACTTAATGTATCGGCGTCTTATGTTCAATTTTTTGCAGTATATAGATACTGTATGTCTTTACAAAACTTCATCTACATCTAGATTTTTATCTAAATAAGCTGAACGCGCTTATAAAGCGTTACAAGACATCAAAAAATGCCAATACTCGACAGAGATAGTAAAAGACTAGCTAACTCGGGGATTCTTTGTCTTTTTTTCTGCTTAGTAAATTTCTTAAACATTTGCAGCTAAATCTTGCTTGTCAAGCGTTTAAAACATAAAAAACGCCAATATTTTAAAGCAGATAATAACCCCAGGGCTTCTTTTGCCTTTTTTTTCATTTGGTAAATTTCTTAAATATTTATGGCTAAACGACAATCGTCATCCCGCTACTTGTTAGCGGGATCTAGAGATACCGCGGCGGTATGACGTAGGGAAACCTTTCTTGGGTTAGCTATAAAACTAATCAGCATCTTGTTTAGCACATATAAATTAAGTTTCACAAATATAGTGCTAAACCTTGAAAATATGTTATAGCTACTTCTTCCAATTTAGTGGTGGGTTTTGACAGTACACATGTTATTTTACTAGCTACCAACTCAAGTGTCACAGAAGTTGCAATCACTGCATTTATATTCTGTACTTTAACATTTACTCTACTTTCTATTAGAGGCTTTACCCCCCTTACATCATTACGTACAGCAGTATGATTTATTTCATTTTCAATTCCACTACTATGCTGCAACAAGATATCCCCATTAACTTTTATTTCAACATTTTTGTCACTACTACCATTGTTAAAATTTAATCCCTCATCTCTTCTACTTTGTCTTTTTTCTTTTAATTTTAATTCAGTTTCTCTTTTATCAAGGGTAGGAAATGGGATGTGAGTTTTTTCCTGACCATCTTGATTTATAGCTCTTGTTGTATTAAAAGCTTCGTTGCTTTTACATGATATTGTATAAGTAAGTGGTGTGTAGATTTTTTCTTCACTATCTGGATATTTTATAGTTATTGTTGCATTAAGAATGTCTTTCAGAATATCATTTTCTCTAGCTATGTCTAAAATTTTTTGAATAACTTTGCGATCATGTAATGCGGCAAGTAACTTATCAGTTACTTTTTGATTATTTTTATGTTTTATGGTTATTGTTGTGTTAAGAATGTCTTTCAGAATACCGTTTTCTTTAGCTACTCTTAACATTTTCTCAACAGCTATACTATCTTTACGTAGTATAGCATAAGCAAGTGGTGTGCAAGTTTCTTCCTGACCATCTGGATATTTTATAGTTGTTGTTGCGTCAAGAATGTCTTTCAGAATACCGTTTTCTTTAGCTACTCTTAACATTTTCTCAACAGCCATACTATCTTTACGTAGTATAGCATAAGCAAGTGGTGTAACAGTTACTCTCCGACCATCTAGACATTTTATAGTTATTGTTGCGTTAAGAATATCTTTCAGAATACTGTTCTCCTTAGAGATTTTTAAAATTTCTTCAATAGCTATACTATTTTCACGCAGTATAGCATAAGCAAGTAGTGTGTAAGTTACTTCCCGGCTATCTGAATGTTTTATAGTTGTTGTTGCGTCAAGAATGTCTTTCAGAATATCGTTTTCTTTAGCTACTCTTAACATTTTCTCAACAGCTATACTATCTTTACGTAGTATAGCATAAGTAAGCGGTGCGCAAGTTTCTTCATGACCATCTGGACATTTTATAGTTGTTGTTGCATCAAGAATATCTTTCAGAATACCGTTTTCTTTAGAGATTTTTAAAATTTCTTCAATAGTTTTGCTATTTTTACATGATATAGCGTAAGTAAGCGGTGTGTAAATTTCTTTCTGACCATCTAGATATTTTATAGTTGTTGTTGCGTCAAGAATGTCTTTCAGAATATCGTTTTCTTTAGAGACTTTTAAAATTTCTTCAATAGTTTTGCTATTTTTACATGATATGGCGTAAGTAAGCGGTGTGTAAATTTCTTCTTGACCATCTAGATATTTTATAGTTGTTGTTGCGTCAAGAATATCTTTCAGAATACTGTTCTCTTCAGCTGCTACTAGAATTTCTTTAATAATTTTGCCATCCTCCCAGAACATAGCATGAGCAAGTGGTGTGTAAGTCACTTCCCGGCTATCTAAATGTTTTATAGTTATTGTTGTGTCAAGAATATCTCTCAGAATACCGTTTTCTTTAGCTACTCTTAACACTTTCTCAACAGCTATACTATCTCTACGTAGTATAACATAAGCAAGTGGTGTGTAAGTCACTTCCCGGTCTAGATATTTCATGGTTGTTGTTGTGTTAAGAATATCTTTCAGAATACTGTTCTCTTCAGCTGCTACTAGAATTTCTTTAATAGCTTTGCTATCCTTCCAGAACATAGCATAAGCAAGTGGCGCGTAAGTCACTTCCTTGTTATCTGGATATCTTATAGTTGCTGTTGTGTTAAGAATATCTTTCAGAATACCGTTCTCCTTAGAGACTTTTAAAATTTCTTCAATAGCTATACTATCTTCATATAGTATAGCATAAGCAAGTGGTGTAACAGTTGCTCTCCGACCATCTGGATATTTTATAGTTGTTGTTGCGTTAAGAATATCTTTCAGAATACCGTTTTCTTTAGAGACTTTTAAAGTTTCTTCAATAGTTTTGCTATTTTTACATAATATGGCATAAGTAAGTGGTGTGCAAGTTTCTTCCTGACCACCTGGATATTTTATAGTTGTTGTTGCGTCAAGAATGTCTTTCAGAATACCGTTTTCTTTAGCTACTCTTAACATTTTCTCAACAGCTATACTATCTTTACGTAGTATAGCATAAGCAAGTGATATAATAGTTGGTTCTTTACCCCGATGTTTGCTTACTTCCGTAGTAAGAATCCTTTGTTTTTCCTTTTCAGATATTTTTTCTAGTTCTTCAGCAATGCTACTTTTTTTGCCTTCTATTTTTGATGCTAATTTTAAAATACTTTTTTCATCTTTCTCTTTCAATTTCGAATCGTTTACCTGATGAGTCATTTTTTTTCTCAAGGTCTTTCTTATTAAACTAAGCATAACATTTTCTCTCTTCGTGGTTATAATATTTGCTTTTATGAATCAGTTGTGTTGACAATGTATTAATTGCATAGCTCAGACATTGTTTTATAAAGTAAAATTTTAGTAGACCACCTTACAAGAACGTTTCTTGCTAATTCTGAATCCGAAAAAAGGACGCAGTAAAGTTATTTGTAAGGGAAGAATGAAACTTGTAGCTATAGCTAAACTGACTTACGATAATTTGAAAAACCGTCATCCCGCTGCTTGTTAGCGCTTACTATTACCCACAAATATAAATGTTTGTTGCATAGCTCTTAATGGCATAACTTTTGCTTGAAATAACTGTTTATATGGTGCAATTTACAGCTTTTAGTTGCTAAAATTATAACTCTTAGTTTAATAATTTTAATCTAATAAGCTTTCAGGTTAATAAAATTAAATTATTTGAGTAAATACAATATTATGTTTTTATTTGTGGGTAATAGTAAGTTGTTAGCGGGATCTAGAGATACCGCGGCGGGATGACGGTTCGCAGTGGTATGACGGTTCGCGGCGGGATGACGATAAGCTCGTCATCCCGCTACATTAATATTGTATTAATAAAAACTTAATAATAATCCTTAATAATATATGAACTAACATGTTCGCAATTTCGTATGACAGAGGAAACAAAAGATGGATATGCTTCCTTATACGTTGCAATTCAGGAAGGTAATATTGAAGCTGCAGAACTACTAATAAAGTGTGGCACAAACGTCAATGATCATTATGAACGCAATCGTACGCCACTGCATATTGCCATCGGACGCAAACAATTAGAAATAGCAAAATTGCTGATAAAAAATGGAGCAAACGTTAATGCAAAAACTCAAAATCATGGTAAAGATGATCTAACACCAATGCACTTTGCAGTTTTTGCAAATACGCCAGAATTTATAGAATTACTAGCTAGCCATGGTGCATTGATTAATGAAAGAGAAAGCACCGAAGGGTATACTCCTCTTCACTTTGCTGCTTTATATGGGAACAAAAATATAATACAAGCCTTAATTGATAAGGGACAAGATATTGAAGATGTGGACAATAATGGGCGAACAGCTCTGTTTTTAGCTGCTAGGCAGTGCACTGAAGCAGAAGATGATAGCAGAATAGAAATTATCAAGTATTTGATAGACAAGCTCAAAGCAGATGTAACAAAGAAAGACAATAATAACAATGCAGTACTCTTTCCTGCCGCTAATAATTGCCCTGGAAAAGTGGTAGAATTCATCATTGAGCAATATATAAAAATCTTTGAGTTAGAGAATTTTATCAACCACAAAAATAATGATGGAATGGATGCTTTGGATATTGCGCTGAATAGTGGAAACGAGAAAGCTATTGAAGTATTAAGATCATATGGAGCAGATATCAAGAATAAGGTAGATGGTAGCATTCAAAAATTACTGCAGAAAAACCAAGTAGTACCCTAGACAGAGCAGAAAGTGCAGAGGTAGCGCCTCCAATTAAGCAAAGAGTATAAAACTTTTTATAAAGCGATTATAAATTTCAGTAAGTTGCAGAGGCTCTACAATGGGAAGTGTAGTATGTTAGCAGATACAAATGACTAGATAAATTATATTTCATTAAAGTCATTTATCTTGAAACATAAGCAGGATTTTGTATAGTTGTTTCAATTTGGGTCTGTATATTGAAACAACGCGTGAAAATGACAGGTCATTGTACAAGAGGTACCTAATTCACCGACAAGAATGCTAGATAAAGACACTTACATTTCAATTATTTTACAATTTCTGTATAATCTTAAAAACTCAATTAGTGCGTTATGAAGATAGTAATAGGTAATGCTAGTAAGGAATTAGGGGAATCAGTAGTTAACCGGCTAGATGTTCAACCATCCTCTGCTTGGATATCAAAGTTTACCGATGGCGAGGTAAATGTAGAAGTAGCAAATGATCTATATAATCAAGAAGTATATATAATACAATCTCTTTCTCCCCCTGTGAATGATAACCTTATGGAGCTTCTGCTCATAATTGATGCAGTAAATAGATTAGGAGCCAAAAGGATAGTAGTAATTATTCCTTATTATGGATATAGCAGGCAAGATAGAATTATCAAGAACAATAATGTGCAGTCTGCTTTAAGTGCCAAATTAGTTGCAAATCTTATTCAAACTGCAGGTGCAAGTAGCGTTGCAGTTATTGATTTGCACTCAAGTCAAATTGAAGGATTCTTTGATGTACCGATAACTAATTTGAACTGCTTTGAAGCATTTGTTGACTCTATACACACGGAAAATTTGGCAATTGTTGCACCTGATGTTGGAGCAATTGGTAGAGCACGTGCTTTTGCAAAGACTTTAGAGGAAAAGTACAAGATAGGGTTAAGTGATAAGATTATTGTAGTAGATAAATATAGGGAGAAAGCAGGCACATCTCAAGTAATGAACATAATAGGAGAAGTTGCAAACAAAAATTGTGTCATTGTTGATGATATAGTTGACTCTGGTGGAACATTGTGTAATGCAGCTCTTGCTTTAAAAAGTTACGGAGCAAAGTCCGTAACTTCATGCATCACACACGGTGTGCTTTCAGGAAGTGCAGTTGAGAAAATCTCTTCCTCTTCTTTAGATAAATTAGTGATTACGGATACCATACTTCACAAACTTGAAAAAACTGGTAAAATAGAAGTTGTTTCGGTTGTAAATATTTTAACTCACTTCATCCAAGGAGGTAGAAATGCCAGCTAAGTCAACAGAAGACGTTATTACTTCACTAATAGAATTTGCAAATAAGAGAAAAATAACAATTACCAAGGAAGAAATGCTTAAAATTGCACAGCTTGTAAGGATTAAGTTATCAAATGACGAGATTGATCACTACTCCAAAGAACTGACAATGCTGGATTGGATACATGATACTTTATTGCAAGTTAATACTGAAGGTGTTTCTCCTATGCGTTATGGCAGCATAGACAAGGACATTCATGTACGCGATGATGTTATAAATTCTCAAAATATTAAAGAAGAGATATTGTCCAATACAAAACCTGAGCATGGGTATTTTGTAGTGCCAAAGGTTATAAACGATTAAGGTAAAACAAGCTTATATCAAATCCACAATAGATCTACTTTCAAAAATAAGACCAATCCGGTAAAGAAGCATTTGTAGGAGTGGAAACCATTTTTTGATTTTTCTTTACTAAGTCTACTAAATATAGTTTAGAGTTGCTTGGTGATTCTGTTCTTGTAAAAATGATTTCTCTGCCATTTGGTAGCCATGCCGGGGATTCAATTTTATGCCCCTCTGAAAGCAGACGTTCTTCTTTGCCATCTGGCTTCATAACTCCTATGTAAAATTTTCCTGACTGAATCTTTGTAAAAGCTATCAGATCTCCTTTTGGCGACCAAACAGGCGTAGCATATCTTCCACTCCCAAAACTAATTCTTTTAGGTTTTTTACTTTTGTTAGTAAAATCGATAACGTACAGTTGCTGACTCCCACTTATATCAGAACTAAAAGCCATATACTTTTGATCTGGAGAAAAAGAGGGAGAAGTGCTTATAGCTGAACCTTTAGTAATTTTTTTTGTTCGTTTACTACTTAAATCCAAAGATAATATATTCGTTTCACCACCCAATGAGTGGGAAATTAAAAGAGATTTACCATCGGGAGAAAATCTTGGTGCAGAAACAACTCCTTCAAATGCGCTGATTATTGATTCAGTGTTATCTTTTAAATTTTTTAATATTATATAACTTTTACCATTTGCGTACGAGATATAAACAATACCCTTTCCATTTGGTGAGAATCTCGGTGTTGACACAAATCTATCGCCATTTGTTAAGTATTTTATATTACTTCCATCTTGATTCATCACAGCAATTTTACGCACAGATTTGTAGTTGCTATCTTTTTCTTCAGCGATATACGTGATTTTTGTGTTGAAGTGCCCTTTCTCACCAATTAATCTATCATGTATCACATCCGAAACGAGGTGACCAATTTTTCTCCAGTCTTTTGCTGGAAAAACAACTGACTGAGTAAGTAATTCTCTTTTTGTAAAAGCGTCAAATAAACGAAATGATAGCTCTAATGCACTACCAGATATTTCGCTTAAACTTACTGTGACTACAGTATCGCTTTTCCAAGATTTAGATTCAGCTTCCGCGCCACGTTTTACATTAAATAAGCCACAATTAGATAAATTTGTTCCTATTACCTTTGCAATATTTTCGCTTAATTCGCTTTCCAACGCTGTTTTACATGTACATTTAGATACAACAAGACCAATGTTACCAACACTGCTTTTTTTTATATCAACATATAAAGCAGCTTTTGTAAAATAAGGAATAAATAACGAAATAAATAACACCAGATGAACGAATAGCTTCATTCATTTCATACCTGTTCTATCTGAACCTCAATTATAGGCCTTTTTAGTAAATATTCCTTTAAGATACTCAATATTGAACTTTCAATCTTATTTTTAATTTTTTTTGTTGGCTGCAAACTAAACAACGACTCAACTTTCTTGACAATTTTCTGTATGGTAGCTGCATCTTCTAGCACTTCAAAAACACCAGGTACAAATACTTTTGGTTTAGCAAGCAATTTATTTTTCTTGTTTACAACTGCTGTTACCACAATAACTCCGGCATCTCTCATTCTTTTACGCATTTTTATAACACTGCTCTCCGGATGACGTAGCAACATACCATCAATACCAAAGTAGTCAACATCAATTGAATCAACCTTTTCTCCGTTCTCCAAATTAACAATATCACCTGGTGCAATCATTATTGCTTTTGCCACACCGCACTCTTTAGCAAATTTTACATGTGCATGCGTGTGAATATATTCGCCGTGAACTGGAATAGACATCTTCGGTTTTATTAAAGAATACATTTCCTTTAGCTCTTCTCTTGTTGGATGCCCAGAAGCATGAACATGCTCTGTTTTTTCAGTAATAACTTCTACCCCCATCTCAATAAAGGCATTGAGCATGTTGTGCGCACGAGTTTCATTTCCAGGAATGATTTTTGACGAAAAGATCATGGTATCACCTTGCTGCATTTTAAATGCTTGATGACTCTTAGCAGCAAGTCTTGCGGTAGCTGCCAGTGGCTCACCTTGACAACCTGTGCAAAGTAGCACCAGTTCTTCCCTTGGAAAATTTACTGCTTCCTTTGCTTCAAGAAACTGAGGAGAATCAGTTAAATAACCACTATCTTGCGCAACTTTCACTATTCTCCATAAAGATCTACCAAGTAAAACTACTTTTCTATTTAGTGCTTTTGCAGCTTGGCTTATCGTTTCAATTCGTGCCACATTTGAAGCGAATAGCGAAACAGCAACTAATTTTTTAGACCGCTTTATTATGTTATAAATATTATTATAAATTTCACCTTCTGACTCAGGGTGATGCTTGCTTAATATATTGGTTGAATCGCAAATTGCTGCAAGCAGGTCACCTTTATCGCCAATTTCTTTTAGACGCTCCATATTAGAAGTTAATCCAACAACAGGTTTTGGATCAAATTTCCAGTCTCCGGTATGGAGTGCACTACCCATTTCAGTGCTAATTAATATTGAATTTGCCTCAGGAATTGAATGAGTTACATTTATAAACTCGACGGTAAAAGGACCCAAATTTATGCTGCCATTTATGTCTACCTCTTTCACAGGCACTATACCTTCCAATCGAAATTCTTTTAGTTTCTCTTTAAGAAAATTAACCGTAAACTTTGTTGTATATATGGAGCACTGCAACTCTTCCCACAAGTGGGGCACTGCACCGCAGTGGTCCTCATGTGCATGTGTAATTATTATTCCAAGTAAATCTTTTTTTCTTTGAGCAATAAAATCTATATCAGCAATGAGCAGCTCAACACCTGGCATAGTTTCATCTGCAAAACCAACACCAAGGTCGATCATAATCCACTTACCTTGGTAATGATATAGGCTAACATTCATCCCGATTCTTCCTACTCCCCCAAGCGGAAGAAATAAAAACTCATTTTTGTTTATATTCATTAAATTTAAATTATTAAAACCTGAGAATAGCAAAACTTCGACCTTAAATAAAGAAATTTATTGCTTTTACATAGTTTTAAGGAACTAAGAAGTTTCTGTTGGCTAATAATAACACTATTGTTAAGTTTTCCATTAATAAGGTCAAAGAATTGCAGGATTAAATGAAAACCCGTAAACAGTTACCCCTTTATGTCATTTAGCAGATTTCTTATTTTTTTTTTACTTTACTAAAAAACCCTTCAGATTGCTGTTGTACACTTGCATTTTCCTCTTCTTCAAGCGCTTTTAATAGTTCAATTTGCTTTTTAGTTAAATTTTTTGGATTTAAAGTCTCAACTATTACCTGTACGTATAAATCACCACGAGCATGTGAGTTCATATATGGCATACCCTTTTCCCTACAACGTAGTTTGGTACCAGTTTGAGTGCCTTCAGGGACCTTTACTTTTATTTTAGCTCCATCAATTGATTGAATATCGATTTCACCACCAAGCACTGCTAGTGTCATTCTTATAGGCACTTTACAGTGTAAATCTGCTTTATTTCTAGCAAAGATTTTATGGAAAATTATTTTCACGTATACGTATAAATCTCCACTTTTTCCACCTTTTGTTCCAGCTTCTCCTTTACCACTTATCCTTACCTTAGCTCCTTCTTCTATGCCTTTTGGAATTGAAACGGATATATTTACTTCATCTCTTCTACGTCCACTTCCACCACATTTCTTACATTTGTTTTGTATTATTTCTCCTTCCCCATAGCATGTAGTACATGTTCTTTCGATGGTAAAAAAGCCTTGTTGAGTTCTAATCCTACCGCTTCCCTGGCATGTGTGGCACTGAACTGGTTTAATTGCTCCTTCGCCACCTGTGCCTTGGCATGTATCACATTTTACATTTGTCACATAATGTATAGGCGCTTGTATTCCTTTAAATGCATCTTCTAAGGTAATTTCAAGATCATAACGTAGGTCTGCTCCAGATACTCCTGTTGTACTTCTTTTTGCTCTCGATCTACTTGCACCACCACCGAATCCTCCACCAAAGAAGTCATTGAATATGTCGCTAAAATCTCCTGCAGAGCTAAAGCCTTGAAATCCACCAGAAGCACCTTCGTGGCCATAACGGTCATAGCCTGCCCTTTTCTCAGAGTCAGACAGAACTTCATATGCAGCTGTTACTTCTTTAAATTTTTCCTCTGCTTCTTGATTGCCAGGATTTCTATCAGGATGATATTTTAACGCTAATTTTTTATACGCTTTTTTTATCTCATCAATACTGGCATTTCTGCCTACTTCCAGTAGCTCATAGTAGTCTTTTTTGCTCATATATAATAGTTTAGTGCTCAACCTTTAAAGATAGGTATTGCATATATTAATTTCAAGTGTGACTTCTGCTTCCTATAAAATGTGGTGCACCCTGAGCGACTTGAACGCCCGACCTTTTGATCCGTAGTCAAATGCTCTAATCCAACTGAGCTAAGGGTGCTTTCATAAAGTTAACTTTAGCAGATTTTGTGGCTTGATTCAATTAATTTGGCTAAAAATAAAACTATTGATTTCTATCATACGTGAACCCCTCACAATTCTCAAACTGCCGTTTCGCATTAGAATTATCAAATTCACTACAAGGAGGAGCAGTTGGAGTAGTATTAGGATCTTGAGAAAAGTAAGGAGGTGGTGCATCATAACGAGAAGAATCTCCATAACCATGCCCTTGTCTAAGACAGCTATCTACCGCTCCTTTAGCTTTCTCGATATTTTCTGATTCTTCCTCATGCTTCATATGAAAAGCTAAACCACCAGTAAAACACACAAGAGAATTAACGCCAAGGATAACTAAACCCCACACTGGTAAGACTGGGTAAACAGCACAAGCTACCAAAGCTGCCAAAGAAACAGCGCCAACCGCAAATTCTATATTTCTGAACGTTTTAAATTTACTATCCAGGTAATCTATTTTTTCTTCTTTTCTAGCCACTTTTCTGCTGCTGTTATACCAAAAACACATACCAGCATGGAAAGCAACACACACAACTGCAGCTACCATACCTAAAGCTAATAACTTTCTATTGTCTTCTGAGTCTTTTTTCTTATCTTCTCTGCTTTGATGGCTACCACTACTGAAACCAGGGTTATTTATAACTGTAGTATGACCACCAAACCATACGCGTCAAGTTAAGGAAATAAAGGTATGAAAGAGATAGAATAATAAGGTATAAGTTCTCCCAGATATACTTTTAGTGAGAGAACCAATGAATAAAATAACTTGCTTATCAAAAAAGCTCAAAGAATTTTTTAATGAAAAAGCAGAGAAAATCTCAATTACAACAAGGTTTATAAAAAGAAAGAGAAAGCTAAAAGGTTCATCATTCGTAAAAGCCATGGTCTTGGGTAATATAGGAGTTGATAATTGTAGCGTAGAAACAATGTGTCAATTACTAAACGAGGACTCGATAGATATAACAAAACAAGGTTTGGATTTTAGATTTACTGAAGAAGCAGTGGAATTTATGAAAAGGATGTATAATGAATCTGTGATTCTCTTTAAAAATATCTTGCAAGTTGATTGCAAAATCTTACAGCAATTTAATAGTGTTAAATTATTGGACAGTAGCTATATTACTCTACCTAACAGTATGGAAGAGATGTATAAAGGTTATGGTACTAGCTACAGTGGCTATGAAAGCAATACTAAGTCTGGAATAAAGTTACAATTAGTTTTCGACTACATGAATCAGATAATAGACCAACTTAATTTAACGGAGGGGGTAAGATCAGACCAGGGATATAGGAAACATTTAAGTAATATATTAAGCAATGATTTGCTAATATCTGATCTCGGTTATTTTGTGCCAAGTTCTTTTAAACAAATCAATGAAATAGGAGCTTATTTCATAAGTCGTTATAAATCCGATACCAACATATATGATGTAGAAACAAATCAAAAAATGGAGTTATTAGAATGTTTAGAGGATAAGTTATTTTTAGAAAACGAGGTATTGTTAGGAAAAGAAGCAAAAATTAGAGTAAGAATTATATGTCAGAAACTAACTGAAGAACAGTCTATGGCCAGAAGAAGGAAAGCTAATAGATTAGCAAGATCGCAGGGATATACATCCTCTAAAAGAAATCAAAAATTGTTGAACTGGTCAATATTTATAACTAATGTTCCAGAAAATAAAATTAGTGCTGAGCAAGTATTAACGATTTACAGAGTAAGGTGGCAAATTGAGTTATTATTTAAATTGTATAAAAGCCATATCAGGCTTGATAAGCTAAAAGGAAAGCCATGCAGAGTATTATGTGAACTATATGCTAAATTGTGCGCAATTCTTATATTTCACGGCATAGTTGGTTGCACAGAAGTGAAAAAGAATACAGAACTTAGCTTAACAAAGGCATTTATTGAGCTAAAAAGGCGGGTTAGAGAGTTATTTTTAGTATTAACCAAAATTAATAGTTTAAAAGCATTTCTTAAAAAACTCACTATAACTTGGTCGCGATTTTCATTAAAAGACAAACGTAGAAGGGCTAGAGTATCCACTTTAACCTCTCTAAATTTGCTCACAATCTCTTAACTTGACGCGTATGGTTTTTTGAACATTCCCGTACTGCCTGCTTATTTCTAGCAGTTTTTTCTTCTTTTGCTTCTTCCATTTTAGAGCCTGGTTCTTCATGTGTATCAGTCACAGGTTCTTTTTCTGCTTGCATTATTTTACCTGATATGTACTCCTTAGCTTGCTTAGCGAGCTCGATTACAATAGCTACTCCAATTGCAGTTGCAATCAGAAGTACTGGTATTGTAGCTCCCATAGCTAACAAAGAACTAACTGTAGTTGATAAAGACGATAAAGAATCTACTTTAATTATTGGAGTCAAGCCACATGCAACAAGGCCAACTCCGGCTGCAACACTTCCAATAAACAAGCCAGCTAGACACGCAGTTTCTTTTAATGTTAACCCGCTATGACGCTCATATGGAATTGGATACAAAAGAATTGTTATGAAAGCTGCAATTAATGGCACTACATAGATGGCTCCAACAGTTCCGCCTATTATCAGAGGTGAAAGACTAGTGAAACTTAGTAAGAGACCTATTAAAGTGCCTATTATAGCTCCTATTATTGCTGCCACGCCCAGCATCGCTAAATAAATTACACCCACCATAACTTTGTCCCTATGTTAATAACATTTTAGTTTCACACACCATAATAAAAAAGTCAACCCACACCTTAGGTTGCAAAATCCCAAAAAGCAGCCACAATGAAATAAGCAAACATTTACAAATTAAATTTAGTGCAAACAAGGGTGTTGATATCAGCTATTCTCTGCAGAATAGCAATATGGTATGACCATATGCTCTTTATCGATCTGGTTAACATAATTAGTAGAGAGTTTTGTTGTGCAAAAGATGTTTACAACAGAATACTGCAATTGTTTGGAATTGCAGGACTGGGTGCTATGGTAAGGCCACTTGGCGCATTCATATTTGGTCACATTGGTGACAGGTATGGAAGGAGAATGGCATTAACGATTGCTATCTTGCTAATATCGATTCCGTCTAGTCTCGTTGCGTTTATTCCAAGTTATAGCAAAATAGGTATAACTTCTACTATATTGCTTCTTGCAATCCATGTGACACAAGGGATTGCGCTTGGCGCTGAACAAGGAGGCAGTTCTGTTTATCTCATAGAGCATTTACCTAATAAGAAAAAACTAGGAATGTTTTTTGGAATAATAAGTTTTGGTCGCTCCATTGGCATCTTGCTCTCTGTGATTGTAGTGATCATCTGCAAAAAAAACACTGATTTTAACGCTTGGGGTTGGAGGTTGCCGTTTACTTTTTCATTTGTTTTGGGGTTAATCAGCGCATATAGTGTATACACATTAGGAGAAACTCCAGCATATGAAGAAAATCGAAAACAAAGGAATTTATCTGATTTGCCAATAATAGAGCTTATAAAACGCTACAAGAGAGCTCTGATACTTGCTATTTTAATATCTGTACCTGTTAATGTTGTTGTTGGATTTACCATATTTCTTCGAACAATTGCAAAAGAAATAGTGTCGGTTGAGACGTATGTAACAACATATGTCAATGAAATTGTGCTCATTATAACCAGTATATTAATGCCGATATCTTCAATAGCGCTCGGAATGTTAGCTGATAAAGTAGGAAAAGAGCGCACTGCAATCTTATTTACAGTGATCACAATGGTACTGTGTTGTCCTGTGTTATCTACTGCATACTACTATAAAAGTTATCTTATAATTATGCTTGGTGTAATGGCTCTTTCTATAATAGAAAGGGGTATAAATCCTATAGGAATAGTTGCTGCTGAACTTTTTCCTACCAATGTTAGATTTAGTGGAGTGAGTTTATCACGTAACATCTCTTATGCGTTACATGGAGGATTTACTCCTATGATATGCACTTGGTTTACTATAACATTTCCTCAAGTAAACTTTGCCGCTGGGCTTTATGTAGTCTTTTGCTTATTGATCAGTGTGGTAGCAATATTGCAAATAAAACCGCAAGATAAGAAATTTGATTGGTCTTAGTTTTCTCCTATGTGATTTGATAGACCGGGAAAGGGTTTCATCTAAGTAGCTGACACCCTGACAACCGTCATCCCGCTGCTTGTTAGCGGGATCTAGAGATACCGTGACGGTATGACGTAGGACTGCTGTCATTCCCATACGCGTCAAGTTAAGGAAATAAAGGTATGAAAGAGATAGAATAATAAGGTATAAGTTCTCCCAGATATACTTTTAGTGAGAGAACCAATGAATAAAATAACTTGCTTATCAAAAAAGCTCAAAGAATTTTTTAATGAAAAAGCAGAGAAAATCTCAATTACAACAAGGTTTATAAAAAGAAAGAGAAAGCTAAAAGGTTCATCATTCGTAAAAGCCATGGTCTTGGGTAATATAGGAGTTGATAATTGTAGCGTAGAAACAATGTGTCAATTACTAAACGAGGACTCGATAGATATAACAAAACAAGGTTTGGATTTTAGATTTACTGAAGAAGCAGTGGAATTTATGAAAAGGATGTATAATGAATCTGTGATTCTCTTTAAAAATATCTTGCAAGTTGATTGCAAAATCTTACAGCAATTTAATAGTGTTAAATTATTGGACAGTAGCTATATTACTCTACCTAACAGTATGGAAGAGATGTATAAAGGTTATGGTACTAGCTACAGTGGCTATGAAAGCAATACTAAGTCTGGAATAAAGTTACAATTAGTTTTCGACTACATGAATCAGATAATAGACCAACTTAATTTAACGGAGGGGGTAAGATCAGACCAGGGATATAGGAAACATTTAAGTAATATATTAAGCAATGATTTGCTAATATCTGATCTCGGTTATTTTGTGCCAAGTTCTTTTAAACAAATCAATGAAATAGGAGCTTATTTCATAAGTCGTTATAAATCCGATACCAACATATATGATGTAGAAACAAATCAAAAAATGGAGTTATTAGAATGTTTAGAGGATAAGTTATTTTTAGAAAACGAGGTATTGTTAGGAAAAGAAGCAAAAATTAGAGTAAGAATTATATGTCAGAAACTAACTGAAGAACAGTCTATGGCCAGAAGAAGGAAAGCTAATAGATTAGCAAGATCGCAGGGATATACATCCTCTAAAAGAAATCAAAAATTGTTGAACTGGTCAATATTTATAACTAATGTTCCAGAAAATAAAATTAGTGCTGAGCAAGTATTAACGATTTACAGAGTAAGGTGGCAAATTGAGTTATTATTTAAATTGTATAAAAGCCATATCAGGCTTGATAAGCTAAAAGGAAAGCCATGCAGAGTATTATGTGAACTATATGCTAAATTGTGCGCAATTCTTATATTTCACGGCATAGTTGGTTGCACAGAAGTGAAAAAGAATACAGAACTTAGCTTAACAAAGGCATTTATTGAGCTAAAAAGGCGGGTTAGAGAGTTATTTTTAGTATTAACCAAAATTAATAGTTTAAAAGCATTTCTTAAAAAACTCACTATAACTTGGTCGCGATTTTCATTAAAAGACAAACGTAGAAGGGCTAGAGTATCCACTTTAACCTCTCTAAATTTGCTCACAATCTCTTAACTTGACGCGTATGGTTCTTCAGTTAGTTTCTGACATATAATTCTTACTCTAATTTTTGCTTCTTTTCCTAACAATACCTCGTTTTCTAAAAATAACTTATCCTCTAAACATTCTAATAACTCCATTTTTTGATTTGTTTCTACATCATATATGTTGGTATCGGATTTATAACGACTTATGAAATAAGCTCCTATTTCATTGATTTGTTTAAAAGAACTTGGCACAAAATAACCGAGATCAGATATTAGCAAATCATTGCTTAATATATTACTTAAATGTTTCCTATATCCCTGGTCTGATCTTACCCCCTCCGTTAAATTAAGTTGGTCTATTATCTGATTCATGTAGTCGAAAACTAATTGTAACTTTATTCCAGACTTAGTATTGCTTTCATAGCCACTGTAGCTAGTACCATAACCTTTATACATCTCTTCCATACTGTTAGGTAGAGTAATATAGCTACTGTCCAATAATTTAACACTATTAAATTGCTGTAAGATTTTGCAATCAACTTGCAAGATATTTTTAAAGAGAATCACAGATTCATTATACATCCTTTTCATAAATTCCACTGCTTCTTCAGTAAATCTAAAATCCAAACCTTGTTTTGTTATATCTATCGAGTCCTCGTTTAGTAATTGACACATTGTTTCTACGCTACAATTATCAACTCCTATATTACCCAAGACCATGGCTTTTACGAATGATGAACCTTTTAGCTTTCTCTTTCTTTTTATAAACCTTGTTGTAATTGAGATTTTCTCTGCTTTTTCATTAAAAAATTCTTTGAGCTTTTTTGATAAGCAAGTTATTTTATTCATTGGTTCTCTCACTAAAAGTATATCTGGGAGAACTTATACCTTATTATTCTATCTCTTTCATACCTTTATTTCCTTAACTTGACGCGTATGGTTTCAAAAACTATGCCCAAGCTTTTTCCAGATTCATCAAACGCTTCAACATGATTGGGGAATTTTTTATATTCTCCCATGTGCCTTTGATCTTTATATGAAAATTGTAAAAGCCAGATGTGAAACTGTTTTATAGTGTTTTCTGTAAATGGCATCTTTTTAAAATTTTGAAATACTTCTTCACACACATACGCATATCCGGCTATTTCTCGTTCATCTAGAGAACGAAATGAACGTGTATCAAGTTTGGATAATAATTGTTCAATTTCACGGTCTGATAGTTTTGCCCCTTCAATACGGGTAGAAGAACCAATACTTTCAATTGTTGCAATTTTCTTGAGCATTTGTAAACGTTCTGGAGCTAAATTACCAAACAATTGCCATGCTCCTTTAAATTCATCAATTTCAGCAACTAATTTTAACATTTCAGGTGTTATTACAATTTTTGAAATGTCAAACATATCTGTATTTTTATCTAGTTATATTCAATTATATTCGAAAATATCCTATTAGCAAAGAATACTTGTGAGACACACACTAAAGAATGAATTTTGGTAGGCATAAAAGCAGCTATTTTATGTTAAAATACAACATTTTGATGAAATTATAAGAAAGGCTGGATCTGAGTAGTCAGCTACTCGTCAGTGCATGTTGAAAAATCATTTTATGATCCAAGTCAGTTTTTTTACAGGTAACTTCTAAGCTTATCAATTTTTCCAAGATCTTCTTAAGTTCTGAAAGTTGCAAACTTTTCAAATGAGATTTAAAGCTCTGCAATTGTTTAAAAAACAATGGAGGGCTTAGCTGATCAATCGCAGCCTGCTCACTCATTCCACCTTGCACTGACAGCAAAACGTTTTCAAGGCGTAGGAAATAATTTGATATAATGCGAATTAGTGCTATCGGTGAAAAATTTTCTTGCGATATCAATACATCAGAAATTCTAATGAAGCGCGACATATCTTTACTTGCTATGGCAGAGCATAGATCATCAAGTGTAGCATAGTCGTTGCCAGAAGTTGAAAAGCATAATTCTATATCAGTAAGTTTTAGGTCTTTTCTCTCCCCTAAGTATAAAACTAACTTCTCAAGTTCTGAACATATAGGCAGCTTGCTATGATTAAAGTAAGATTGCAAATGGTAGATTATCTCATTTGTGCATTTTATATCATTTTGTTTTAAGTAACTTGATATAATGTCATAAAGATTGCTGTTGCTGTCCTTATAGCAAGCAATCACACCAAAAATTTTTGAACTCTCCATATAACTTTTAGTCGCAGAATTATATGGAAGATCACTTGCTACCATCATTACATAGTGACCACTTGCGTTATAATCCAATACGTTTTTTAACTCTTTGGATATACCTCCACTCACATTTATCAGCTTAATTAATTTTTTGCTGGTAAACATCGAAACGTTTGCCAATTCAGAAAACAGTAAACTGGGTGACTTATTCACTATTGCAAAATCCATCACCTGAACTGAATACTCACCCAAATTAGCAATTATTTCTTGTACATAAAAATCAACCCTACTGTTATCACTTCCATGAATTAACACACCACGTAAAGCATCAGGTTTCTCTAGGAATTTTTTAACTTTGGATGGTGTGACCCTCATGCTATCTATATGATATCATTCTCATTTGACTGTACATGAGTATCCAAAGACTCTGAGTCTCCTTGTGCAATATTATGCACATCGCCTGCTACATCATCTGACTCTTCTGTTTTTCCTGTAATATAATTATAAAATTTTTTCACAGGTTGAGATATATATTTGGAAAAAAATCCTTCTTCGCTCATATTGCTTACTCCATAAAATTAACAACTTATCATTAGCATATAAATAATAGTATAGCAAAAACTATTTTGTGCTAAGATAGTGATGTTTTATAATGAGTATATTACAAAATTATTAACATTCGAGATCAAAATTAAGCCAACCTGCTTAATACTAGCCTTATAAAATAAGCGATAATTAAATATACCGCTGCAACAAGTATAATTGCAGGTCCAGTTAACAAATCAAAACTTGCAGATAACATGAGACCTGATATCCCAGAGATCACAGAAAAAACTGTTGCAACAATAATCATCTGCATTGGAGTTTTCGAAATGAGCCTTGCAGATGCTGCTGGTATTAGCAAAAATGCAGCAATGAGTAATATTCCTATTAGTTGGGCAGCAATTGCTATAAATATAGCAAGAGTGATTAAAAATTCTAGTCTAACAAAGGTAACATTAATTTTTTCAACTACTGCTAAATCTTGATTAATTGAAATCATTAACCAATAACGCCATCTAAATATTAATATCAAAGTAACTATTAGAGAGGTTAAAAAAATCGATATTATATCACTTTGATCGAGCGTTAATATATCACCAAACAGTGAGCTAATAATACTATTATTGCCAGATGGAAGAAAAGACATAAGTATTAAACTCGATGATAAAACTACATTGGTAACAATGTTCAATATCGTATCAGCAGAATATAATCTGTTAAAATTAAGAGAAAGTAGTATAGCAAATGTAATTGCAATGAGCATTATGCTAAGCGATGGGCTAATCTTAAAGATCAAAGCAAGTGCAATACCAAGCAATGAAGAATGGGACAAACTATCACCAAGATAAGATAACCTTTGCCATATCATAAACGATCCTAAAGCGCCTGTTACTAGGCTAATTACGACTACTGCAACTAGACTGTTGATGAAAAAATCCTGGGTAAACATTTCAAACATGCTATATGGCTATTAGATAACTGACAACAAATCTATCTTCGGATATCAGAATATTATGGGTTCTGCATGCAGAACCTGTTGTCATAAATTCAAAATTTAAACCTTTTTGTTCCATAAGATAGGACTTCACTGAAGAACTTAGTATATTGCGTGTTTTACCAGTACCTATTAACAAAATTTCTATTTCCTCTGTTAAAAAAGATTCAAAATACTCCTTGCTGTTTATATCACTTTCTTTCAATTTAATCACCTTTTCAGGAAAAATTATAATTGAGCCGCAATATTCTCTATTATTCACCAAAAATTTTCCTTCCCTGTAACCATTTATAAGATTTTTATTCTCGGAAATTAAGGGCATAAGTCAAACTATTAATTGAGTGTCACATACCCACCATTCTGGTTGCTTTTTTCCGATATTAACTGCAGCAGCTTTTGCATTTTCCTCACTATCGAATATTCCAAAACATGATACACCACTGCCTGACATGCGAGAAAGTATAGAGCCTTCTTGTGACTCAAGTGTTGATATCACATCCTTAATTTCAGGTACAAAGCTTATTGCTATTTCTTGAAGATCGTTTCTCGTCTCTTTAAGAAGCTTCAACAAATCCTTTTCAGCGTCATCGCTCCATTTAATTGGCTCAGAAAATTTTCCTTCATGTTTGGAAAATACATCTGGTGTACTCAAAAACTTTTTTTTCGGTTTCACAAGCACCACATTTGTAGGTAAAGAGAATTTTTTAATGTGGCATAATTCTTCGCCAATACCTCTAACAAAAACTGGCTTGCTATCTACGCTTGCGGGAACATCAGCACCAACGTTTAAGGCTATTTCATTTAAAATCGTCCTATCAATCTCCCACAGCTTCCCTAGCGTACGTACCACAGCTCCAGCATCTGAGGATCCGCTACCAAGTCCTGCAGCAATTGGTATGTTTTTTACAACCTTTACAGTGACTTTAGTGCGTACAGGAGCATACCTAAGCAGCAGATTAACCGCTTTCATTACAGTGTTATATTGGTTATTTATTTTAGACTCGGAGTTTATAAATTCAACTGTAGAGTTATCGTATCTAGAATCCTTCTCACCTACTTTTATTTCCAAAAAATTAGAGAGATTAGCAAAGACAAATAAACCTTCAATCAAGTGATACCCTGTTTCTTTTTTGTCTACAACATGCAAAAAAAGATTGATTTTTGCAGGCGCCTTTACACAAAAACTTTTCATTATATATCTTCACTAACACTATTTTTACATTATATGTATAATGCTATTCTAGTCAACTTTTATAAGGTTCTCGCACTTCTGATGAGATCAAATGCCATAAATCCTAATTTCTCTGTGTGGGTAAATGCGTCCGCTGGTACAGGCAAAACAAAAATCTTAATAGACAGAGTATTGAGACTTTTATTAGAAAACAAAAGAAATATTCTTTGCTTAACATTCACCAATGCTGCAGCAAACGAAATGGAGAATCGCATTCACAGCATACTCAGTAAGTGGGCAATATGTTCAGATAGTGTGTTGGCAGCAGATCTAGAACAACTAGATTTCTTTCCAATGTCATCCCAGTGCGTGACACTGGGATCCAGAAAAAATAAAGATTATTTAACAAGAGCAAGAAGGCTTTTCTCTGAACTGGAAAATCTTGGTCTAACTATACAAACCATACACGCTTTCTGTTACAAATTAATCTCCAGCTTTCCTATAGAAGCTGGCATTGCTCCAAATTGCACGCTGAGCGAATGCAAAGAATTACATTCCATCATATTCAATAAAGTGCTTCATAACGAAACTGTGCAGGATGATATCAACCTTATTGCAACTGAAATTGATGAAAATAAACTACGCGATTTGCTTTATACTTTATGTATAAAAAGATCGATATCAGCAAATGATTCGAAATATATCAAAGATAAATTGAGCGCCCCAGATGAAATTCATGACTTACAGAGTGAAACAATCGAGCACGTGGAAAGACTAGCCGAGATATTAAGTGAAGGCAGTAAAAGAGATCAGAGTTATAGTGAAATACTTTATTCTACTGTCATCCCAGCTGGGATCCAGAAAAAAAGAACCAGTGTCAGCTACTCAGATGACACCGGAATAAAGTGGAATGACACCAAAATAGAAAACCTAGCCAAGGTATTTCTAAAATCAGAATCGCACGAAAAAAAGAGCATATCATCCATTGCAACAAAAAGTATTTTGGAGAAATTCAAAGATGCAGAGCAAATAATAGAGAGCGTTCAGAATGTAGTATTTACCCATATAAGAGACATGAACTCTTATCAAATATTCAAGAAAACCAGTAGCTTACTTGGTGTATTTAAAGTATATGTTGATTTGTATAATAGTGAAAAATCAAAAAATGCACTGCTTGACTACAATGATATAATTGACTTAGCAACAAATCTTCTCAGCAATCCAAACTATAAAGATTGGATATTGTTTAACTTGGATCAAAAAATAGATCACATCCTTGTTGACGAGGCACAAGACAATAGCATCAGCCAGTGGAAAATTATAACAAATCTCTGCGATGAATTTTTTGCCGGTAATGATGAAAAGCGAACCTTATTTGTAGTTGGTGACGTAAAACAATCCATATACAGATTTCAAGGAGCAAATCCCCATCTATTCAACTATATGCAACAATACTTTCATACGAAAACTGGTGGTAGAGATTGGATATCATGCCAACTTGAAAAGTCATTTCGCTCAACTCCAGAAGTTTTGATGCTTGTAGATAGAATATTTAATAACTTCCGCGCAGAAATATCTTTTAATGATAATGAAATAAAACATGTTCCACATAGAGAAAATGACCAAGGATATATTGAAATTTGGCCAGCGTTACCAAGGCGCAAAGAGAAAGAACAGCGAGCTTTACAAATTCCTCTGACATGCAAGGAAGGTTATACAATAGCAGATCGATTACTTGCTCAAACAATAGCTAACAGAATTCACAATTGGTTAAACGAAGGGCGGATTTTAGTCGCTAAAGATCGCCATATAGAGCCAAGAGACATTATGATTTTGGTGCGACAACGAAACGTGTTAGTTGATTACATAATAAGCGAACTTAAAAAAGCAAATGTGCCAGTTGTAGGCCGGGATTATTTTAGAATTATGAACTATATAGCCGTGCAGGACTTAATAGCTTTGGCCGAATTTTTACTCCTCCAGGCAAATGATTTAGCTCTTGCAAATGCTTTAAAATCACCGCTATTTAATTTCACCGAGGATGATTTATTTAACATTGCATACGACCGTAAAGAGCATTCACTATGGGAAAGAATTCACGATTATTCTGTGGTTATCTATAGTGAATTAAACTATCTCATTAACTTATCTCGCATAGAGTCTCCTCTTGCACTATTTACGCATATATTACGTACAGGTAAGAAGAAATTTGCTGCAAGGCTAGGTCTTGAGTGCTTTGAGGTCCTAGACGAATTTATGAACCTCGTGTTGCAATTTGAAAACCCATCTCTTCAAGCGTTTGTTCAATGGATCAAGGAGAATAATCCGGAGATTAAGAATGATATGCAATCAGAACGCAATGCTGTGCGAATAATGACAATTCACAAATCAAAAGGTCTGCAAGCTCCCATAGTATTTTTGGTTGATACAAACACAGTGCCAAGAAACAGTGAAAGCATTATCTTTGATGGAACGGAAGCACCATTTTGGTGTGGAAAAAACAACAACGCTTATTGCGATCAAGTAAAAAGAGAGAAAAAACTAGAGGATTATAATGAATATTTGCGTTTATTATACGTAGCACTCACGCGTGCTGAAGATGAGTTATACATCTTAAGTAAAGAGCCAGTGCAAAAGGGCTCTTGGTATGATCTAATCACTAAGTATGGAGAACCATATGAAAAGAAACAAAGGGGTTTACGGCCAATATTTAAAGAAAAAGTTGAAGTATTATGCGTGAATGCAAACTACCCTTACATTTATAAAAAACGTGATTACTTTGACGTTCCGGTCATTTCCCTTCCACCAGCTTTAGCCCACTCTTCGGTGTCATCCCAGCGCGTGACGCTGGAATCCAGTGAAAAAGAAGGAGCAGAATGGATCCCAGTGTCAGCTACTTGGATGACAGATGGTTATGCAAGAGGCCTGATTATTCACAGCATATTGCAGTATATGCCCAAGATAGAAAAAGAAAGGAGAAAAAATTGGGTCAGAAAATACCTTGATAACATCAGCGAAGATAAGGATGAAATTTACAGTAAAATATTAGCCTTTAATGAAAAATATGGCTATTTGTTTGACTTGGAAGGCAAATCAGAGATTACACTGAGTGGAACAATTGATGGCAAGTCAGTATTAGTACGACTAGATAGGCTATGCATAACGCAAGATAAAGCAATCATAATTGACTACAAATCACACCGTAACGTTTCTGTTTCCTTATTAAATGAAATAAAAAAACAGATGTTAATCTATAAAACCTTAGTACAAGAAATATATCCAAACAAGCAAGTAGAGTGCGTGGTTATTTGGGTGGAAGATTTAACCATTCAATCTGACTTTTAACGAAACTTGATTGCAAGAAATAGCTACTACGTCATACCACCGCGAACCGTCATACCGCCACTCCTTTCTCGTCATCCCGCTACGTGTTAGCGGGATCTCAGCATAGCTATCTTAAAGCTAAGTAATATAAGTCAACCCAGCTAGGATTCTTTTGATTGATCAAATTAATTTTCCACTGCCTTGGCCATCCTTTCAGGCGCCTTTCTCTTGCAATAGCTAAACTTATATCTTCAAACTCTTCAAAATATACAAGTTTATTTACATTATATCTTGATGTAAAACCTGAAACAATTTTGTTTTTGTGTTCCCAAATCCTCTTGATCAAATTTGCAGTTACACCAATATATAATGTGCTATTAGCTTTATTTGTAAGTATATAGATATATGATAACTTCATCTTAATCGTTTATAGCTAAAGTAACTGAGGTTTATCAACATTATACTACACCATCATGCCACAATAAATCTTACCGTCATACCACCGCGGATAGATCCCGCTAACACGTAGCGGGATGACGAGTTACTATACCGCGGCGGTATCTCAGCCGCTAACAAGCAGCGGGATGACAGCAATCTACGTCATACCGCGATTCATTCACGGTATCTCTTAGCCGCTAACACGTAGCGGAATGACGATTGTCGGTAAATCTAAGTTACTGTAGCTATAAAGGCTTTCACAACAACCTATTTTCCTTGAAACTAAAATAGCTACTGAATGTAATAATAATGTGGTCTATTAATTCTATTCCTATACTTTGGCAAGCTTCTGCTAGTTGTCTAGTGAGAGATATATCGCTATTTGAAGGTTGTGTATCTCCGCTTGGATGATTGTGAGATATTACAATGGATGTTGAACCAATCAAAAGTGCGCGCTTGATGATCTCTCTGACATAAAGAGGAGTTTGATCTACTGTACCAATATTTTGCAGGTCTTCCGCTATTAGACGATACTTTTTATTCATATAGATGACACGAAAATTTTCCTTATTGAGGCTTCCTATACTTATTCTTAAATAATCAAGCAATTTTTCCCAGTTATCGATTACAGGCAGGTTTTTTATTTCTTCTCTTGCAGAACGAACAAAGGCTTGTTTTACACAAAAGATGGCAGATATCGCTGCATTGCTGACATCATCAACGTTTTGCAGCGCTTCCAGGTCAGCATTAAAAACTTTATTTAAGCTGCCAAAACTTTCTATCAAACTCTTTGCCACCGGTTTTACATCAATTCTACTATATGCTGAATATAAAATGTGCTCTAAAACTTCATAATCAAGTAATGATTGTCCATTATCTGAAATAATTTTCTCTCTTAGGCGCTTTCTATGCCCCTTTTTGTAATTTTTCATCATCAATGAATTGCTTATCTCTTGTATAATAAGAAATTAGATTTTTAAGTAAAATATTTAATAAAGCGCATGACGCACAATTGTAAGAACATTCATTTTTAAAGACAGCAAATGGTGTCATGAAAGTAGCTGAGACACTGTCTTCCTTTGTCATCCGAGTAGCTGACACTGGTTCCTTTACGACGGCAGTGCCCAGAGGTGTCATCCCAGTGCATGCACATAGTGCAAAAAATTAAAAATAAGACGCCAATACGTAATACTGTTGTCGTTTAATCTGCACAGATTGAAGATAAATGAATACCTTCAGTATCATGATAAAGGGGCTGGCGAAGGGTGTCAAGTAGTTTTTAGCTCTGCCTTCTAAGGCTTTTACTCGTGACAACCACTGTGCCTGCGATCTTATCGTGCCAAGTTTGACAGCGTTTGTTGAAATTTGACCATAAAAAGCCCAAGAACAATGGTGCAACTGACAATATAAAGGAAAAAAATCTCTTTGTTGCTTGTTTTAGGGTCATCTTTTCGAAAGTTTGTGCATCCACAACTCTAAGCCCAAATAATAGTTTTCCAGGTGTAGTAGCAAACTTTACCCACATATATATTACATAGCAAAAGAGCATAATAAACTGGACTATTTGATTTAGGATTAGTAATTTTATAAGTCTACTCTGCGTTGTCTTTTCTTCCGCAGACAGTGGTGCTTGCATTGGGGATTTTGCAGCAATTTGACTTAATATTTTGCTATCCTCTGAGTTCATAAAGAGCTGATTTAAGGCTTGGCTGCAAAACTGCAAGAACAAAACGATAATAATCAAATCAAGCAATACTGATATATAGCGCCTGAGGCCCGTTACATAACATATCCCATTTTCATCTTTCTTTACCTTTTGAATAACATTTATAGAAGAAAAAATAGAAAATAAACGATTAAAAAATTTATGTAACATATATATACTTTCCAATATTTAACGTGCCCCTGGCCGGACTTGAACCAGCATGCTTTTGCAAGCAACAGATTTTGAGTCTGCCGTGTCTACCATTCCACCACAGGGGCATTAAGTTTTAATGCTATAGGCAACACGGAATTAGTCAAATTTTATATGTCTTTCAAATCAAAACTAAATATTCTACAATAATCAACAATTACTCTCAAAACTTAAAATGAATGAATTAGCCAATCTCCTCAGTTCAAGAAGTGTAGATAAGGAAATATGTAAATTACCGCATAATTTAGAAGCTGAACAGATGCTTATTGGTGCAATGATTCGTGATAATAGAATCTGTGATGCAGTTGAAGACACAATTACAGCAGAAAATTTCTATGATCCACTGCATCAAAGTATTTTTACGCAAATATCTAAAACCAGAAAACATGGCATAGTTGCCAATGAACTGAGCCTTAAAATGTTTTTTGAAAACGACCAAGCATTTACCGAGTGTGGTGGGGTAGAGTACTTAGCAAAGCTTGCAGCGAAGGCAAGTATTGCACTTGATATTTATAGTTTGACTAGAATAATCCGTGATACTTACTTAAGGAGATGTTTAATCAAGCTCGGGCAAGAAATAGTTGGTGATAGCTACAACTACGATATTGAAAATCCTGCACAGGCGCAAATTGAACAAGCAATGACAAAATTGTTCAATTTGGCAGTAAAAAAACAAGGTGAGAAAACATATATAAAACTTGCAAGTTCAATTAAAGATGTAGTTGAGAAGATCAGCACACTGAAAAATAATCCAGAAGCGCTAGGCGTTACAACCGGACTTCAAGATCTAAATCAGCTTCTTGGTGGTCTACAAAAATCTGATTTATTAATTTTAGCTGCAAGGCCTTCTATGGGTAAAACAGCATTGGCGCTAAACATCGCACTTAATGCTTGTAAGATGTTGCAAAAAAGAGCAGATAAGCAACACTATGTAGCGTTTTTCTCGCTTGAAATGTCAGCAGAGCAATTAACTGCAAGGCTGATCACTATAGATTCAGGAATTAGTTATTATAAGGCATTAACCGGGAGAATTAGTGATTTTGAATTGCATGAATTTATCAATACTAGTACAGAATTATCTGAACTGCCTTTCATCATAGATGACACCCCTGCGCTATCAATTAGTGCCCTTCGCACCAGAATACGCTTGCTGTATCAATTATATAATGTAGAAGTGGTATTCATTGATTATTTGCAGCTAATCAGAGGAACAACAAAAAGGAGTAATGAAAATAGAGTGCAAGAAATCTCGGAAGTGACGCAGGGTTTGAAAGCAATTGCAAAGGAGCTAAATATTCCCATTGTTGCACTATCTCAGCTCTCTCGTTCTGTTGAGCAGAGGGATGATAAAAAACCACAACTTTCTGATTTACGTGATTCAGGGAGCATAGAGCAAGACGCAGATATAGTAATGTTTCTCTATAGAGAAGAGTATTATGAACTAAGAAAACAGCCAAATGAAGGAAACAATAAACATCGGGAATGGCAAGAGAAAATGGAAAAAATTAGAAACATTGCAGAGCTCATTATTGCAAAGCAGAGAAATGGACCAATTGGCAGTGTGAAGCTATATTTTGACTCTAACAGAGGTGCATTTAAAGATTACACGGAAAGGCATAGTTCATAGCTTGACAGCAATCTTCTTGTTCCCAAGTTTATCAATTATTTTTTTTTATGTAAAGATAGCTTGACAACTTCTTAAAAATCCTTTTATAATGGTATTATATTTTATAATACGTGAGATGATGAATAAAAACAATGTACCCTATTATATAGCTGGAACTCTGGCTGCTTTAACTTTATTAGCATCTGGAGTGTTTGCTGCAGCTCCTTATATTGGTTTCTTAGCTCCAGTTGCAGCATTAAGTGTTGGCCTTCCATTTATTATTGATGGTGCTGTATTTTCTGCTGTAGCTATTGCACTTTCGTATGCAGCAGTTAGTAAGAACAAAACTATTTCTGAGAAGGAAGCTCAGCTTTCTGATGAAAAAAGTAAAGTAGAAGCTAAAGGTAAAATAATTTCTGAGAAAGTAAAAGAAATATCCGAAAGAAATACTCAACTGGCTAATCAAGCAAAAGAGATAGAAGATAAAGATAAAACTATTTCTGAGAAAGATCGGGAGATTTTTAGAATGAAAAATGAGTTGGCTGCAACCAGAAGGATTAATGCTTCTCAGCCAGGTAATGCGGTAGAATTTGATAGCATAAACCAGCAGCTTACTAAGAGAGATTTCGAAGTACAAACTCAAGAGCAAGCCATTATTTCACAAGCAAAAGGGAAATTTAATAGTGTTGGAAATAAATTAAAAAATATTTATGATACTATGCCATCAGCTGAGTTTGCAAAGGATATCAAAACAGCATCTGAAAAAGCATTTACTTCTACAAAAGAAGCATTTATTAGTGGTCGTGTAACTCGTATTGTTAAAGATGGCTTAAAAGATGTTTATGGTACGTCATTTGAACCAGTAAAAAGTGCACTTAATAGCTTTGGAAGCAGCTTGAAAAACACTTGTGATACATCAATTGAGTCAGCAAAAGGGACAATTAGTAGTGTTGGAAATAAATTAAAAAATGTTTATGATACTATGCCATCAACTAAAATAGAATTTTCATGGGTCTCAGAAAAATTTTCACCATACTGGAATAGTGTTAAAAACTTGATGTTTGGTAATAAGGCAGATCAAGCAAGTGGTGCTAGTCAACTTTCAAGTGAATCTCAAGGTAATGGTATTGTTATTCCAGAGGGGGCAAAGCTAGAGCTTTCTCCAATATTATTTGATTTTTTGTTTAGAGAAAAACAGAAGATGGTAAGGCAATTTTTAAGAGAGCAAACTGATGAAAAAAAGAATGTGGCTACACAAGAAAATTTAAAAACTGAGACTCCTAGCCAGGAAAATCAGATGAATATTGATAACGTTCCTAAGCAACCTGATCATTTAAATGTTGATGCTGCTAAAAGGTATTTAATGAGTCTTTCTGAGGATCAGGATGTATTTTATGATGCAGAATCTGGTGATGAAAAAGGTACTGAGATTTCTAGCCCAGAAAGTCAGCCAACTAAAGAAGAAAATGGTCAAGGCTGGTTTGCATGGAGCCTAGGAAAGGTTAAGTCGGCAATGACTGAAGTAGTAGTGATAGATGCTGATGTTACTAAATCACATTTTGCTAAAGTAACTAAGGCACTTGCCACCTAACTTGAATATGTAGACAGCGGTGTGCACCGTCGTTAACTAAAGATAATCCCATCCAGGAGAAATAGTTTTTACACTATTTCTCCTCTTTAGCATCAACCCTCAAAAAAACCGGCGTAGGTTTAGGCAATGTTATGCCTGAACTTACGCACGCGTCGCACAAAGATTTTAAATCTCGTTGTTCTTTCGGAATTTGCAGTTGATTTAGTATCATCTCTGCTGACTTGGGAACGATTGGCTGCAATAAAATGCCTATTATCCTGATATATTCCAGTAACTTGTAAATTACTAAATTCATGCGCTCTCTGTCAGTTTTGCTTAGTGTCCAGGGTGCACTTTTGTCTATGTAGGCATTTGCTTCAGAAGAGATGTTGATAATTAGAAGTATAATCTGGTTAAATTCATACTTTGATAGGTGATTCATCACTTGATCGAGTATAGCTTTGCAACCTGGAAGACTTTCTTCACCTTTAAGTAGGCTTTGATCGATTGTTGGTACAATTCCAGAACATTGCTTGTGTAAAAATGAAATTGTTCTTTGTACTAAATTGCCTATGTTGTTTGCCAGTTCTGAATTTATCCGGCTGATCATATTTTTCTTACTAAAGTTGCCATCTTGGCCGAATCTTGCTTCCCGAAGGAGAAAATAGCGTAGCTGATCAACACCAAACTCTTGAGCGAGGCCAATTGGATCTATGACATTACCAAGGGACTTGGATATTTTCTCTCCCTCGTTCAACCACCAACCATGAACTGCAATTTGTTTTGGCAGTGGCAGGTCTGCTGCAAGGAGAATCGCTGGCCAATATACAGCATGAAAGCGCAATATGTCTTTACCGATTACATGAACGTTGAAAGAGTTGTCAGCTAGGTTTGCAGCGCTTGACACTGGAATCTGCGTTTTCCCTTGGTTTGGTGTCATTCCAGTGCTTGACACTGGAATCTGTGTTTCTGGTTCTGCCCAAAACCTCTTATATTCCTCACCTTCAGTACTAGGGAAACCTATTGATGTAAGATAATTGGTTAATGCATCTATCCAAACATAGATTACGTGTTTGTCATTACCTGGTACTTTTATTCCCCAGTTAAAACTAGTGCGAGAGATTGAGAGGTCAATGAGCCCTGATCTTACAAACGATATCACTTCATTTCTTCTGGTCTCAGGAAAGATAAAACTTGGCTGATTTTTATAGAGTTCCAGTAATTTTTCTTGCCAGTTTGATAAGCGAAAAAAGTAACTCTCTTCTTTTATCCACTGGACCTCAGCACCTGTTGGTGCTTTGCCATCTATCAGCTCTGACTCCTGATAAAATGCTTCATCACGAACTGAATACCAACCCGAATAGGAATCCAAATATATTTGCCCTCTCTCTTCAAGTCTATTCCATAAAGCTATAACTGCTTTTTTGTGACGTTCCTCCGTAGTGCGAATAAAATCGTCATACTCAAAATTCATGAACTTAGCCAATTCTTTAAATGAAACGCTCACTTCATCTGTAAATTCTTTTGGCTGCATTTCCTTTGCTTTAGCTGCTTTTTCTATTTTTTGTCCATGTTCATCTGTACCGGTGGTAAATTTGACATTTTTCCCAGCTAGTTTCATGAACCTTGCCACCACGTCACACAAGAGAGAAGTGTATGCATGACCAATATGCGGCTTATCGTTTACGTAATATACTGGCGTGGTGATGTAAAAGTTCTCGAATTGTTCCATGGTTTAGCATTTTGATAAAAATCAACTGAGTTAATTATAGTATTAAAAAGGCAGTAATAAATAAATATTGATTGGGTTAAGCATAATTTTTGAAAAAAGCTATTTACTGAAATTTTATTAAAATAAGAAACAATCAGGCATGATTATTGAAAGAACAATGAGAAATTTTCTTGTAATTCTATTTATAGTTTTCTATGCATTTGATGCACACGCTGATGGAGCAACAGATGTAATGTGTAATGTAATAGGTTACGTTCATGGAATAGGTAGACCAATGATTACAGTGGTAATAATTGGTTCAAGCTTACTTGCAATATTTGGCAGAATGCCTTGGCCTGCACTTTTCGCACTGGGTATGTTTGTTGCTGTGTTTTTTGGTGCTCCTCAAATTGTAACAAAGGTAACAGAAAAAGAAGTTTGTTGTCTTTTTAAAGGTCAAACCTTGGAGAATGGAAAGTGTGTTGCTGCTCCTGGATATGAACGTGTAGGTACAGATTATGCTTGTCGTTCCGGTTGGGCGCTAACTAATAAAGGCTACTGTATAAAAGCTGGCCAAGATCCTTCAAAGTATTGGAAGTGAAAATGGTGCTTTTATAGAGTTAAATCTAACAAACCGCAGAGTATATAATTAACATCCACGCCTTTAGTTAGATTCCACTCACGCTTTATTACGTTGTACTCCATGCCAGCCATGTTTTGCAGCGTTACATTATTTTCTCTTAAGTGATTTGCAATTTCTGACGGCTTGAGAAATTTATTCCAGTTATGTGTACCTTTTGGCAGCCAATTTAATATGTACTCTGCACCAATTATTGCAAGGCAGAAGGATTTGATAGTTCTATTTATTGTGGATATAAATATCAGCCCATTCGGTTTTAGCAGTTCTATCGCTTTTTTCATGAAAAGCTCTAAATTATCCACATGTTCAACTACTTCCATCAACAGAACCACGTCGTACTTCTTGTCATTGCTTAGCTCTTCAATGCTGGTGTGTATATATTCTATATTTAACCCTACTTTTTTTGCATGTGAATGCGCTACTTTTATGTTTTCTTCACATACATCTATTCCCACAACGTTAATGCCAACGCGTGCCATTGACTCTGACAAAATGCCACCACCGCATCCAACATCAAGCAATGATAATTCTTTCAAATTGCATTTTTTTAACTCTTTTATTTTCTCAATAATGTAAGATACTCTAACAGGATTCATTATGTGCAATGGTTTGAATTTGCCGTTCTCATCCCACCACTGGCCTGCCATTTTAGCGAATTTTGATATTTCATCTTCGTTATAAGTTTTTGTTTTTTTTTTCTTAGAGGTTATATTGCTGAGTTTATCAAGGCGTTTTTTATGTCTGCTTTCTTTTGAAAATTCTGTTTCGAGGAATTGTTTGACTATGTCTTTTGCTAATCCACTCGCAGTAAATCCTGCACCAAGACACAGTACATTTGCGTTGCCATGCTCGCGAGCTAATTTTGCGATCTCAACACTGTTACATAAAGCAGCGTAGATTCCTTCAAAACGATTTGCCACAGTACTCATGCCCAAACCTGTACCACAAATTAATATCCCATAATTTGCTTTTTTGCTTGTTATATCTTCTACAACTTTAACAGCATAGTTTGGGTAATCTACACACTTTTGCTTAGCAGTGCAGCCTTGATCTACTACTCTGTAACCTAGGGCTTCCAGGTAAGGTTTTATTTCTGATTTTAATTCATAACCAGCATGATCTGAGGCAATTGATACTATACCTAACATATAAGAAATAAGGACATTTTATATGGGTTTGAACTTTCTGTCAAGTCATTCAATGCTTCTGACCTTTTGGGAGTTCTAAAGCTATAGCTAAGGTTTTCCTACGTCATACCGCAATTCATTCCACAACTGTACGAACATTGTGATTTGAGAATAATCTCCGCCAGGAAGGGTGTCATCCCAGTGCTTTGGCACTGAGATCCAGAAAACTTAATTTTAAATAAGTACACCAGATAGCTGTATAATAAGAACTGGATTCCAGTGGGCTTTGTTGCATAGCAACTGAAAAAATCTGGTGGCTACTGACAAAATTCATTATAAAATAGCCATTTAACCTTGAAAGAAAAAATATGCCACAAAAAATGAGGGTCAGTAACCATAGCGAATATAACAAATTTCTAGAAAAAAGAGGAAATATTTTTCATTATATCAACGAAGCCATAGAAAAGTGGTACGAGAATGGTCCAAAAATACCAGGTGGCAACAATATTTATAGCGATAAAGTTGTAATTTTGGTGCACATAATAACTTGTTTATTTAGAATAGGCCTGAGGCAAACAGTTGGGTTTATAGCAGGATACCTTGAGCAAATTGGGAAAAATTTGCAAGTTATCAGCTATTCACAATCATCAAGAAGGTTTAAGAAACTCAATATTAAGATCAATGATTGCAGAAAATAATATGGAAGATATCGAAATTGCTATAGACAGTACAGGAATTAGTATATACAACAACACTCCTGGTCATAGCAAAGAAAATAGCGAAGATAGAAAGTATCGCAGCTATGAACAGACAAGAAAATTGCATGTAATGTTGAATACAAACAGCAAAAAAGCCATAGCTGTAAAATACAGTAACGGCTGATCACTATGGAGCTTGTGATTTGCTAAAAGAAGTCGATTTTCAGTATGTCATAAAAGTACTATATGCAGATAGGGCATATGACAGAGAAAAGCTCTATAAGCTGTGTAATCAATATGGTATAAAAACGAAAATTCCTCCGAAAAACAACGCAGCAGAGCATCCAAAGTTAGACTATATGGCTGAGAGAAATGCTGCAATTAGACTAATAAAATCATGCAGCGAAGATGGAATGAAGAGGTGGAAAAGGCAAACAAACTACGGAAAAAGATCTTATATAGAAAGTTTTTTCTCGCGACTGAAACAAACATTCGGGTTTAGTTTTAGGAATAAATCTGAGACAAATAGAGAGAAGGAACTACTTGTTAAATGCTATTTGCTCAATAAGTTCACTGATATTGGTATGGCTAAATTTGAGATAGCTTCATGAATTTATTGTGCGTTACCTACTATCCGAAGAGCGATGCAACAAAGCCATTCCAGTGTCAAGCACTGGAATGACACCTTCTGTATAAATATTAAGAAATTTACCAAACGAAAAAAAAGGCAAAAGAAGCCCCGTGGTTGGCTAATTACTTACATTATACTTTCAAGTATGGCGTTTTTTTATTCTAAACACTTAATAACCGCGATTTAGCTGCTTTTAAGCCGCAACTAATCTAAATTATAAACGTTAAGAAATTTACTAAACAGAAAAAAAGGCAAAAGAAACCCTAGGGTAGCTAGTTATTCACTATCCATTTTTTAAGTTGGCGTTTTTTAATGTTTTAAATGCTTTATAAGCGTATTTCAGCTTGTGTAGGTCAAAACCCGGAAATTTGATAAAGACATAAGGTGCACATAGTGCAAAAAATTAAACATGAGACGCCAGATACGTTGAGTTTTTTTGTCATTTAATCTGTACAGAGAAGATAAATAAATAGCTTCAGTTTCATGATAAGGGCGCTGGCGAGTTTTGTCAAGGAAGTTTTTTGTTTCTGTGGGCTACCTGGATGACAGGATTGCTCTTGAATTTGTATAGCTACATTGTCGGTAAATCTAAATTGCTTTAGTTATAGAAATAAATTTCGAGTCAGATGTGTATAAATTCTATATAATTTTTATCCTACTACTAATTTCACAAGATGGATCATATAGATATTATAAAATCAAAATTATTATTATCCGACCTAGTAGGTAAAAAAGTCAGATTAATAAAAAGAGGAGATAGTTTTGTTGGGCTCTGTCCATTTCATAACGAAAAAACCCCATCTTTTTCGGTAAGTAATACTAAAGGATTGTATTACTGTTTTGGTTGCTTGGCTAGTGGTGACGTATTTGAATTTATTTCACAAACTGAAGGATTAAGCTTTAAAGAAGCATTGGAAAGATTAGCATCGGTTACAGGTGTTGAACTGCCCAAAAGTCTTAGTATTACAAAAGAGGACAATAAACTATTTTTAGCGCTTGATTTAGCTGCAAATTGGTTTGCACAAAAAAATCAAAGTGTTGTAGATTATTTAAAGCAGCGTAAGATTTCACCTAAAATCATAGATAAATTTAAGATAGGTTATGCACCAAGCTCTGGTTTGAAAGAGTATTTAAACTCTTCAGGTATTGAAGACAAAATTTTAATTGATATTGGATTAGTAAACAAAAATTTTCATGATTATTTTTATGACCGGCTGATATTTCCTATACAGAGCATTGCAGGGAGAGTTATTGGTTTTGGCGGACGTGCGCTAAGTTCTGAGCAACAGCCGAAATATTTAAACAGTCCAGAGAGTCAGCTCTTCAAGAAGAGGGAGAATTTATACGGATTAAACTTTGCTTTAAGCGAAATACGTAAAAAACAGCACATACTCGTTGTTGAAGGATATATGGACGCTATAGCGCTACATCAAGCAGGAATTAGTAATGCAGTTGCTCCGCTTGGTACCGCAATTTCTGCAGAGCAGATAAAAAATCTATGGAGATTTGCTAAAGAAATCTCCATCTGTATGGATGGCGATAGTGCTGGACGTCATGCTGCTACTCGAGTTGCAGAACTTGCTCTGCCAATATTAGAGCCTGGATACACGTTAAAATTTGTGACTTTGCCGAGTAATAAAGATCCATACGATATATGTAACGAACTGGAATACAAGAAAGAAGACGTATTGATTGCGCTTGATCACTCAACAAAACTTCATTCTGAATATTTATGGCATCACATAATCGATAGCAATTTGCAAAATTATGAAAAACTTGCTCCGGAAAAATATTCAATTCTTGAGCACAAGTTCATGGAATATGTAAATACTATTAGCAACAGCAGTATTAGAAGGTATTACAGAGATTATTTTTACAATAAGGCTAGTGAACTAAGAAGTAGCTTCAAAAAACAGATTTTTAATAGTAAAACTAGAGCAACAAAAGGTGAGTATCTTCATAACAAATCTCCAGAGCTAATTGAAGCAGAGCAAAATCAGGCCGTAATTTTGCGTATAGCCGTAGAATTTCCTGAAATCTTGAACCGTCCTATATTTTTTGAGCAATTTTCTCATTTTGAATTTACTAATGAGATGAAAAGATTACAACAGCGTATAATTGATGTAATAAGTAACAAAAGCAAACTCGATAAAGAGGCTTTGTTACAAGAATTGAAACAGTTTAACGTTATAAAGTATGTATTTGAAAAAACTAGTGTACTAAATAGCCAACTGAACGAGAGAAAATCTGCAGAAATTGTGTGGAATAATATAGTGTTACTAAAAGAGTTAAATGCATTACGAAAAGAAAGAACCGAAGCGAGGCTGAGCGGTAATCTTGACTTAGAGGAAAGGTTGATAGAACAAATAAAGCAAATAGAAAGCAGTATACAAGAAATGCAAATGGAGTTTATTGAAAAGTAGATATCGTCTCGTTAGTCAACAAGAAAATTACAAAATAAGACAATATTTTACATAAGATTGAAATTTTTAACTAATTAAGCCTTCCTCTAACAGCTTTGCCCTGTAGTTTTTGATATGGTTAGGATCACTTGAAAATGTATAATTTTTGTAGTTAGCTCTGCTGTGCATATAAAGTTTACTATTGACTTTTATCACATTATCTCACATTATCTCACATAATATGCATGTGAGAAGAATATGAACTGGAAGAATTTTCGTCTTAGTACGCGTCTCAACCTAGAAGGGCCTGTAATTGAGCAAGTGTACGAGTTAATTACTGCAGTTGATAGTGTTAAAAATAGCTGGCAGATAACGAAAAAACTACTACCACAAACAATTGAAAGATTAACTCATTCAGTTATTGTTACATCTTCTGGCGCTTCTAACCGTATTGAAGGAAATCGTCTAACCGATAAAGAAGTTGAGGATCTATATAAAAACCTACGTGTCAAAAAATTTAAAAATAGAGATGAGCAAGAAATTGCTGGCTACTTAGAAATGCTTAAACTAATATTTCATGATTATACGGATATTCCAATTAGTGAGTCATCAATATTGCACATTAACAACCAGATGCTACTTTATAGTGAAAAAGATTTGTATCATAGAGGAAAATACAAAGCAAGTTCTAATAGAGTTGAGGCAAAAGATCAGAATGGAAAAGTTGTTGGTATAATTTTTGATCCCACACCACCTTACCTTGTTAGAAAGGAAGTACAAGAGCTTATTGATTGGTATCACTGGTCCTTAAATAATAAATTTAAGCATCCTCTTATTATTGTTGCTAACTTTGTTTTTGAGTATTTGGCAATACACCCTTTTCAAGATGGAAATGGCAGAACTAGTAGATTGATAACTAATTTAATGCTGTTGCAGCAGGGTTATGATTTTGTATCTATTGTATCACATGAAAAGATAATTGAAACTAACAAACTTGATTACTATTTAGCGCTTAATAAAACACAAAGTAGCTGGAAAAGTGGCAAAGAAGATATTTCCCCATGGTTAATATTTTTTCTTAATGTGCTCAAAACGCAAGCAAATGAGGCGCATTATATTCTTGAGAGGGAGAATACTGAATATTTATTATCAAGAAAACAATTATTCTTCTGGGAGTGGGCACTTAGCCTTGCAGATAAAGAATTTAGTAGAAAAGATGCTATAGAAGCTCTAGGATTTCCTCCAAGAACAGTAGAGGCAATTACAAAGAAACTGCTAGGGATGAAATACTTACAGCGTCTTGGAGAAGGCAAAGCCACTAGATATAAAGTTATTATTTAAAAGTTTTAGTATGTTTTTCGAGATTTTTTTAAATCCAGTCTTATGCACAACTTTGTTTGCAATTTTATTCGATTAAAAATTGCATTTTAGCAATAAAAAACTTACTTATTATAGGAAAATCTTGTGTTTGTTCTCATATAAAACTATTTATGGAGTGACAATGGTACATGTATTATACTTACATTTCTGATTCGAAAATTTATGCAGTTGTTTCTAACAAGATTGGTCAACAAATTCTATTGTTTAAAGATGAGAAATAAAGTAATCATCATTTCCAGTATTGCTTTTATTCTACTGTTTTTTATCAGCAGTGCATTTTTAAAAAAAGATCAGGCGGTTCATAGCGATAATGCAACTAGTAGCTTTTCAGTAAAAACTCAAGAACGTGCGCCGCAAAACCGCACTATATATTTAAATTTTTCTGGTACAGTAAATCCCTTACATAGAGCTAGCCTTGTCTCAAAAATAAGTGGTAAGATTATTGCTATTTATTTACCTGATGGTGAAAAGGTAAAAAGAGATGATGTAGTGTTAAAGATAGAAGATTATGACAGGATTGAGCAAGCTCAGAAAGCCAAAGCTTTATTAAAGCAGCGTGAAATTGAGTATGATTCCTCTCACAAACTGAATAAAAAAGGCTATGGGGCACAAATACAAGTAGAAGCAGCTTTTACTGCGTTACAAAGTGCAAAAGCTGACCTAAAAAGGCTAGAATTGGATTTAGAAAATACTGCAGTCACATCTCCTATAGATGGTTATATTGATAAAATCAATGCAAACGAAGGGGATTTTGTTAATGCTGGGCAAAAAATAGCTGACGTGGTTAATTTCGATCAAATTCTTGTAGTGTTATACGTTTCGGAAAATGAAGTAAATAAAATAGAGCTAGGCAGCACAGCTCAAATTAATTTGCTGGACGGAAAAGAATTGGCAGGTGAAGTAAGTTTTATTAGTAAAATTGCTGAGCCTAAAACTGGGTCTTATAGGGTAGAAGTAAAGGTAACTAATAATAAAATGATATCCTTGCAGGGACTAACTGCCAACGTAAGGCTACCTTCAGGCGAAAGATTTGCATATAAAGTTCCTTCTTCAGCCCTGAGCTTAAGTGACGAAGGTGCTCTTGGAATAAAGATTGTTGATGATAATAATTATGTAGTATTTGCACCAATAGAAATTGTTGATCATGAGAGCGATGGGGTTTGGATAGTAGCAAATAACGAAGGTAAACCCATAAAGTTAATAGTATTGGGCCACCTATTTGTTAAGCCTGGTGATAAGGTTTAAGACATAAGATCCTTTGACCTTACCCAGAAAAAGTGGAGAGAAAGTTTGGAATGTTTTTCACAAAGAGAATGATGAATCAAAATGCTCAGGAATGCAATAGTTAATAGTGACGTTGTTTGTTATAAAAAATTTCTATATATTCAAATATAGCAGTTTTGATATGCTGTTTAGAGTGCCGAGAGGTGTCTATTGGTAACTCCCTTTTTAGAGAACTGAAGAAGCTTTCCACAACAGAATTGTCGTAACAACAGCCTTTATTACTCATCTATATTCTTTACAGCTAAGAGATATTGATACCCTTGCGCAGTATATTGTGAACCTTGGTCACTGTGCAGCAGTAGATTTTTAACAGGTTTACGCCTATTAATGGCCATTAATAAAGAGTTCATAACCAATTGTTTATTTATTGCACTACTCATTAACTACCATACGTGAGAATTATTGCTGCCAAATATAGCCATCCCTCCTTGGTTTTGATGTAAGTAATCCCATACTTTATTTGGTTGATCAACAATATAGCTCTTTCCATAAAAGTCCGGATGTGATAGGATAAGGGTAGATGATGATAAGGAGGTTGAATGCCAGCAGCATATAGTTATGATTTAAGAAAAAAAGCAATGGAAGCGCTAGACGAAGGAGAAAGCAGAGAAACAGTGGCAGCAAGATTTAAGATTGGAAGAACTACTTTATGGGAGTGGCAGCAAAGAAGAAAAGA
Source organism: Wolbachia endosymbiont (group A) of Melieria omissa (assembly GCF_964031125.1). NCBI lineage: Bacteria > Pseudomonadati > Pseudomonadota > Alphaproteobacteria > Rickettsiales > Anaplasmataceae > Wolbachia > Wolbachia endosymbiont (group A) of Melieria omissa. The sequence continues at coordinate 271,316 of NZ_OZ035007.1, forward strand.
AACAGGAGACTTTCAATCAAAAAAACTTGGAAATGGGGGTTACAATCACAAAATTACCGACTGGGATACCTTTGCCAAATTTGCCAGAGAACACGGAGGAAAGACTCTATCGGAAATGGCTAAACTTTGGAACAACGTTAGTATCCAAACGATCTATCGAGCCCTTAAAAAAATTGGATTTACGCGCAAAAAAAGACATATGGATACAAGGAAAGAAACGAAGAAAAACGTGCTGAATTTTTGAAAATTATAGCGACAAAAGAACCTAAAAACTTAGTGTATATAGATGAGTCTGGCATTGATAACACCGAAGACTACCCCTACGGATATTGCCAGAAAGGACAGCGGTTTTATGCCTTAAAATCTGGAAAGAAAACTCAACGAATCAGTATGGTTGCAGCCTTAAGTGGAAGAAAGATAGTTGTTCCGTTAACCTTTGAAGGCCACTGTAATATGGATGTTTTTAATGGATGGTTTGAGCAATTTTTGACACCGATCTTGGAACCTGGACAGACTGTCATTCTTGACAATGCTACTTTTCATAAGTCTGATAAGATTATCGAGCTTGCTAAAGGGGTTGGTGCAGAAATTTTGTATCTGCCGCCTTATTCTCCAGATTTCAACAAAATTGAGCATCATTGGTTTGCTATAAAAAACAGAGCCAGGAAAAACATTCCTCTATTCGAATCCTTTCGTCGTGCTGTTGATTCTGCCTTCCTATGACCTGTTCGGACTATTATGAGAAATGCTATAAAGTTTTGATCTAATATATTGGGAGCTACAGCTCTATTATCTGTTTGTTGTTTTTTAATTTTAAACTTTCTTCTCAGTATAGCCCTGATGTCATTTTTCTGCATAATACTTTGCACCGTTTTCAAATTGCAACTTTTACCCAAAGCCTTCAATTCAGCATGAATTTTAGGAGCTCCATATCTACATTTAGAAACTTGATATATTTTTTGAATAGCTTCGAGTAGCTCTTTATTTGCTGATTCTCTACTGCTTATTTTTCTTGTGGTCCACTTATAGTAGCCACTAGCAGAAAATCCTACATAATTCCTGTACTTTATAGCAGTTACTATATAAAAAAATATTTTACTCTTTTTGACTGGCCAGGGCTTTTTTTTAAATGTCTCTTTCCCTTGTTACTCTTGCTTTGTAAATCAAACCTCTCTTTGTCATAAGGTGCTACATCTGGAAATGCATTTGCCGCTGACTTTTTTTCGTTATATTTCTTCATCCATTTTCCTAATACACTATCCCTTATTCCTAGATCTCTTGCTACTTTTGCAACTGGTTGACCTACCTTTCTTTGTTCATTTGCCAGCTTAACAGCTTCCAATTTGAATTCTGCCGTATATTCTCTTACCATTTCTAATCCTCCAAAATTTTATTTTACCCAAAAAAACTCTTTTCTTTCTCTCCACTTTTTCTGGGTAAGGTCACTACTGCTATTCCACGTCAAGAACAACCATAAGTTCATTAGGGTTCACATAACCTAAAGCATTTTTTGCTTGCTCATCAAGCAGATCTAAATCTAAGCTTTTTTCATATAAGCCAAATACTTTGTTGTCCAACTTTTCCTTTTCAGAAGAGACATCCTTTAGCAAAAGTTTATTGTACTCGATTTCTTTTTTTAAATCGATTAACGTCAATAAGCCACGTTTACCTGTAATTGTGCTAATGCTGAAATATAATGTAAGGGAAGAAATGAGTAAGGCTGCGCTTAAACACAGTAACTTTTGCTTCTTTTTAGATATAAGCACCGTACTTTCACATATAAAAAATATATAACATGAAAAGGTGAACAAAAAGCTAAGAACCTTGACGCGCTTTACACCTTGGCTTTACCTTATTTATAATGTAAATCTTACCACCCCTTTTCACAACTTTACAATTTTTATCTCTGTTACGATGAGATTTTAGCGACCCTTTGACTTTCATATCTATAGTAAGAATTAAATTACTTTACATTATAATCACTTATCAAGAGTTAGTCAATTGATAACATTTTATTAAAATATTGTATAATTGTTGCTGATACTTCTTCGATCGACTTTTGCGTGACATCGATAATTGGCCAGTTATTCTGTTTAAAGAGCTCCTCTGCTTCTTTAATTTCCTTTTCTACTTTCTCAGGGTTAGCATATATATTATTATCTTCGTTGTTAATTGAAGTAAGTCTATTTTTGCGTATTTCTATTAGCCTACTTACGTCTATTGTTACCCCTATCGTTAGTTTATTTTTTAATTTTGCCAAGTCGACATAAAAGGGTACCCCACTAACAAAAGGAATATTTGCAACCTTATAGCCTCGGTAAGCTAAATACGTACTGGTGGGAGATTTTGATGTACGTGAAACTCCAACCAAAATTATATCTGCTTTATCAATATCTTGAATATTTTGTCCATCATCATGATTAATAGTGTAGTTTATTGCCTCAATGCGCTGAAAATATTCGTTATTTATCTCAGTATGCAAGTCAAGCTTTTCGTCTTTTTCAATTTCAAGATAAGACGAAATTTCTCTAATAATATGTGATAATATTGCTCTATAGGGAATTTTCAACTTTATACAGTTATCTTTTAGATATTTTCTTAGCTCATCATCAGTAATAGTGCATATAACAAAATTATGCTCATCACTTTTCCTATTAATTTCCTCCAGAATTTTGTCAATCTGCTCTTCTCCTTTTACAAAAGACCAAACATATTCGATCGTTTCTACAGAACGAAAGTGTTTCAGAGCTGATTTTGCAACTGATATAACAGTTTCACCACTTGAATCTGATACTAAGTGTAGATTAAGCTTTTTAAGGGTCATATACTAAAAATAATAGCTAGCAATCTGCTACTGAAATTATGCTAATTTGTTGACCTACGTAAATATAGAAAAACTATCCTGTTGATAAAACTCAAACTAATTGGTAAATTCTTAACACAATTATTCTCAAAACGAATGTTTTTATTAAAGCCTACAAATTTCTCTTATTTTTCTAAGAAAGCTCTACCTTGGCTTGGGGTTATTTGTTTCGCATGTTTTTTAATTGGAATGTCTTTGGCGTTATTCTTCTCTCCAGAAGATTATAAACAAGGAGAAATTGTACGAATCATGTACATTCATGTGCCTTCTGCATGGCTTGCTCTTGGAATATATGGATTAATTGCATCACTTGGTTTCATTTCATTGGTATGGAACAATAGCATTGCTAGTGTCTTGGCACATGCTGCTGCTCCTGCAGGGACAGTCTTTTCGGCAATATGCTTAATCACAGGCAGCATCTGGGGAAAAGGAACCTGGGGCACTTGGTGGGTATGGGATGCAAGGCTTACTTCAATGCTGATTTTATTTTTCCTATATGTTGGCTACCTTTCATTGTGGAGCGCTTTTGATAATGAAGCGAGGGCAGAAAAATCAGCAGCAGTATTTGCCATCTTTAGTGCTATAAATATTCCTATAGTAAAATTTTCCGTGAATTTATCGTCCACTCTCCATCAGCCAGCAAGCATTTTGAGAAAAGGTGGAATAGCAATAGAAAGTTCCCTGCTGTTGCCACTGGTTGCAATGTTTATGTTTTGTGCCACATTTTTTTTAGTAGTGTGGATACTGTATTCACTTTACTTAATTAATTTATATAAGATAAAGAGAGAAATCAGTATGCGGTATTAGGCCGAGAGATGAAAATAGAACACACCACATCACCAAGTAGCAAAGACATTGAATTCCTACTCAAAAAGATTAATGAAGAAACCGTTGATAAAGGTACGTGTAACCCATTTGCTTTTTTTATTCGCGATGATACTGAACAAATTATTGTAGGTTGTAGCGGTTTTGTTATCTATGGTTCAATTTACACTGACTTGCTTTGGGTGCACTCTGATTATAGAAGAAAAGGTATGGGAAAGCAGCTAATGGAAGAAGTTCATGATTATGGTCGTGAGATGCACTGTAAAATAGCAACCGTTGCAACCATGAATTTTCAAAAAGCGAAAGTATTTTATGAAAAGCTTGGGTATAAGTGTGATCTTGTACGTCCAGGGTATGTTAACATGTATATTTTTGAAGAAAGTGTTGTGAGATGCACTGTAAAATAGCAACCGTTGTAACCATGAACTCTAAAATATTTAAAGAGCCTACTAATATCTTTAAGGTAAATGTTCATGTGATTCCGCAGAATAATTCTGTTTTTTGATTCTATCTGTCCATTTATCATTTTCTATATCTTGTTTGTTGGTTGCTTTTTTTTCTTGCTCAACAATTGCCTTATCTATCTCCTTATGAATTGCATCAATTGCATTAATCGCACCTCCTTTTTTGTATACTTCGCTTTTCCCTTCAATAATTAACTTAATAAAAGTATTTACAACAGACTGCACTTGATTATGATTAACCTGACCTTTTGTCAAAGAAGGTAAAGAGCCTAATTCCATCAATACTTCTGGTGCTGTTTTATCTTGAGTGGAAAGTCCTAAATTATCTGCTACTTTACTTATTAATAACTCTCTGTGTTCTTTATTATCTTCCAATTTAGCATAATCACTCAATAGATCTATAACGGTAGATACTCTGACTTCAACAACATCATCAACATCTTCATCTTCTAGAGCAACTCCTGACCCCAATAACCTCTCTCTGAGATTTTCGCTTAAAAGATTGATAAATTCTTCATTTGCATCTGATCCTGTGGTTGATATTGTACCATCTAAATAGTTACTTTGAGCACCGAAGCCATGCTCTATTTGTATTTTTGTCTCAGGTTTAAATCCTAATTTTGCACAGAATTTCTGAAAATATTCTTTAATAATGTCAAACAAGCTCTTGCCATTATCTTTATAATTTTTTAACTCTTTAGGAATAGTAAGTGACAATTTACCATCTCTGTATGTTACAAAGTCTTCACCATTGTGAGATTCAATTGTAAATTCCAATGAACTAGACAGATTACATATCTTATCGCCATGCATAACTTGATTTTTAACAGAGAGTATTGGTAGCCTCATATCAGATCTAATTCTCACATTATTTTGGTTAGCACAATCAATGTTTATTACTTTTTTAGGATTTTCTACTATGAACGACTGTCCAAGTGCAAGTTGGGTTTGTATAAATGGAGCAGCCTCATACCCTGCTTGATTACAATTGTTAACTAGCTCTTCTAAAATAGCATCACTTGGAACTTCTGCCCCAGCGTATCTGAACATTTTTTTGAAAACTTCTTTTGCAAAGGAACGGTAATCCTTGTTTTCATCTTTCTCTGTTGGTAATAGATGGATATACCTTTGGCCAGCATTGTAAAATTCTTCAAATTCTTTCTTATATGAATCGGTTTTTTGATGATTGGCAGTTTTGGAATTTTCACAGTGATTTTTCCATAGCTCACCCAATGCATTACTTACAAGCTCTTTCTCAATATCTTCGAGTACTGAAGCAACAAAAGCTTTGCCATGATCCGTATCTATTTCTCTTGTTCCTTTTTTGTTAAATATTTCGTCATTATATATATCATCACTATTAAAAAGTTCGCTTTTGCGGTGCTTAGCTCCTTCCTTAAATGCAATAATAAGATTTTTATCTATTTCTTTTCCGTTAATAATAAAATTCATCCTTTGAAAATCTAAGAACATTGTTTCACCGGAATTCGCTAATTTATTATCTTGATCTGCTCTTAATTTACTAAAATTGAACTCTTTAGCTGTGGCCTTTAATCTAACTACTGGACTCTTATTATTTTTTCCTTTTGTCTCTTTCATAAATAACACCTTACTGTAAATATGCTGTAAGTTATATCATATAATGATGAATAATTTGGTAATATATTAAGAAAATCGACAGTATATTTCTTTATTTAAGGGGTGTAGGAAAGGCGTAGATTTCTCTTTCCATTTGTAGCGTACTGCATTAATATTTATGTATTAATCTAGAAAATAATGATGAATAACATTGTAATTGTTGGTCTGCAATGGGGTGACGAAGGCAAGGGTAAAATAGTAGATTATCTTTCTGAGAATGCAGATGTAGTTGTGAGATTTCAGGGAGGAAATAATGCAGGGCACACTATAGTAGTAGATGATGAGGTTTATAAATTAAATTTACTGCCCTCTGCTGTTTTGAGGCCAGGCAAAATATCTATCATAGGAAATGGCGTTGCTCTTGATCCACACGCTCTAATCTCAGAAATAGAGTCATTGAAAGTTAAAGGAGTAGACGTAAACTATAACAACTTGATGGTATCCGAGAGCTGTCCATTAATACTTAGCATACATAAGGACAAGGAAAAGCTATTTGAAGATTTAAATGGAAATCACAAAATTGGTACAACAAACAAAGGGATAGGGCCATGTTATGAAGATAAAGTTGGAAGGAGAGCTATACGCCTTTGTGACTTAGAAAACGCAGATGAGCTCAATAAAAGAGTGGATACTCTTTTGAATTACCACAATGCTATCAGGAAAGGCCTTAACTACCAGGTGGTTAAAAAAGAAGAAATATTAAAGGAAATTCAAGAGATTTCAGAAAAAATTCTTTCATATAAAAAACCTGTGTGGAAGATATTAAATGACTTGATGAAAGAAGGTAAGAAAATAATATTTGAAGGTGCCCAAGGCGCATTTTTAGATATCGACCACGGAACTTACCCTTTTGTTACTTCAAGTAATACTGTAGCATCGCAAGCAATAACAGGCTCAGGGTTATCCTCCAATGCTTACATTATTGGTGTGGTAAAAGCTTATACAACAAGAGTGGGCAATGGCCCATTTCCTACTGAGCAGAAAAATGAAGTAGGAGATAGCTTGTTTACTATAGGTAAGGAACTTGGAACAGTGAGCAATAGAAGAAGGCGTTGCGGATGGTTCGATGCAGTTTTAGTGCGCCAGGCCGTACAACTCTCTGGAGTTTCAAGCATTGTATTAACCAAATTAGATGTGCTTAATTCTTTTGATACAATTAAAATATGCACTGGTTACAAGTATAGCGGAAAAATATATGATTATTTACCCGCATCGCATTCAATACAAGGGGAATTAGAGCCAATATATGAAGAGTTTCCTGGCTGGAAAGAAAACACTCAAGGTAAAAGGTCGATTGAAACATTGCCTATCAATTTAATAAAATATATAGAAGGGTTAGAAAAATTAATAGGTGTACCAATTCATCTAATCTCAACTAGTCCAAAGAGAGAGGATGTTATTAAGCTTAAAGATTTCTGAAAACGTCTTTGTATCTTAGAGCCTGTACGTAATCTCAAAAAAGAGATAAAGTGAGAGGATAAAGTATATAAAGTAGGATATGCGAAGTTTATAACCAAGTGACATAAGTCGAGAAAAGTTTGAGATTATTGTAGCAGATCTGGAATCTTGCAGAAAGAAGACAAAACCAAGAACACTTGATTTACATGATATATTTTGTGGAGTGTTATACGTGTTAAAAAGTGGTTGCTAGTGGAGAATGGTATCAAAAGAGTTCCCAAAATGGCGCAATTGTTACGACTATTTTAAGAAGTGGAGTGAAAAACCAGATGTAAATAAAGAAAGTGTTCTGGAGCTGGTATTAAAAAAAAATAATTGCGACAAAACAATGGTCGGAAAAGCTTCTGCATAATTGATGCACAGAGTATAAAAAATGCAGATACTGCTGAAGCTATGATGCAGGCAAGAAGATTTCAGGGCCGTATTGCAGTAGATACGCAAGCATGCAATTTATACAACAACAGCAGAGATAACTGACCGTAGCAGTGCTGTGAGAATGGTCGAAAATGCAAAAGAAAACCTCTCGGAAGTTAAAAATGTACTGGTTGATGCAGGCTATACTGGAGAGAATTTTGTAACTCAAATAAAAACGATTATTGGTGCAACCGTTGAAGTGATCAAAAGAAATGAATTACGTTCCTTTGTTGTATTGCCCAAAAGATGGGTTGTGGAGCGATCTTTTGCTTGGTTAGAAAAATGTAGAAGATTGTGGAAAAATTGTGAGCGAAAACTCAATACTAGCCTACAAATGGTAGTTCTGGCTTTCACTGCCTTACTTCTGAAAAAATTATGAACAGGCTCTTACTAACTCTTATCTAATAAAAAAAATACTTGTGTAACTTCGAATAGTCTATTATGCAAGACAGCAGTATAAACATGTAGTAAGAAATGTATAATGAAAAATAAAAGCTCAAGTTTAACACTTGCAGTTATTTTCACACAATTAAGTAATCATAAAAGTTAGTGTAGGGCGAGGTTATACAGTTTGATTTCTTTTAATATATGTTAATTGGTATAATATAAATATAGTTAAGGAGGTGTATTATGATTGGAAGTTTGGCTAAAGAAGAAAAAACAGCAGAGGCAGGAAAAACAGGTGATCAACTTGAAAAGTGTATTGGACCAACTTCACTGAATAGGGAGGTTTATTACTCTACGCTTATCTACTATACATTAAAAGAGTTATATTCACAATTAGGTGATATCTCTTATGCTAATAAAACAAGATCAGAAAAAGAAATAATCAATTTTTATGTTCTACCTCAATTTGCACGTTTTAAAGAAATTATTGATGAAGATATAAAAAAAGATCCTTCGTTTGCAAATTCTGCTATTGTAAAGTTTTGCTCCTCAATTATAAAAAATAACAAATTACTTAAAGAATTAGAAGAAGTTAGTATTCCTGCCAAAAACTCTAGTGTAAAGGCAAGGGTAAGCTTTCAACTGAAAAATCTGAAAGAAAAGGTGTGGTTCTTAGGAAAACTAAAGGAAAAAAAGAATTTCACTTACGTGCAGAGGGCTTTTGGGGATAAGTGGAGTTTTTATGACCTAATAAATGATGGAGATTTTAAAAAAACGTACATAGATAAAGCAGTAACAGAGTCTGCTAATAAGAGCTTTAAGGAAGATATAGATAAATGCATAAAGTTGGCAGAGCAGGGAAAAGAAGCTGCAAGTAAATATCTTGGAGAGAAAGGCGTAGAGTTTCGAGCTTATTACACAGAAACTGATAACACTCATAGAGTTTTGAATATCAATCTTATTAATTACAATAGAAGTGAGCAAACCAGGATTAGTGACATTTTACAGCAAGAGAAAGATATTAAAGAGCTGAATATCTATTGCAATAAAAAACATGAAATACACGCTCATCGGAAAGGTAAGGAAAGATATTATGAATTTAAAGAGGGCGCATATTATGAAATGAAAAGCACTTGGCCTGTAAAGGATGGATCCGAAATGTGTACCATGATTATGAATGTGAGTAGCGATGGCATAACTGAAGTACTAAAATTTAATGATGAAGATTTTGTGCTATCGGATGAGATCTTAGAATTAATAAAGCAAAACGATGAATTATATATTCAAGGTCTCTCCTTATATGATGCTGTACTAGAAAAAGGTAAGGCTGCTGATGTTGTACCTACTGCTAATAATAATTTTCAAAATGAGTCTATAGCGGCCTATCGCGAGGAACCAGAGGGAGAATTAGACCCTAAAGTTGATGCTGACAATAGCCTTCCTCCTTCTATTAATAGCAATGCATCAACTCAAACGGAAGTCAATTTACAACACACTGAAACTCAAACAGAAGTTGCTTCACAACAAATCGAAACTAAAACGGAAGTCAATTTACAGCACACTGGAACTCAGACAGAATTTGCTTCACAACAAATGGATGAATTGATTTTAAATAATCAGATGCTGTCCGAAAAAAACGTTGAATTGAAGCAAGAAATGTCAAATTTGAAAAAAGAAGCTGTTGAATTGAAGCAAGAAATAGAAGCAGGGTTGCAAGTGATAAATAAAAAGCACCATGAATTAATACAAGAAAATCAGCGACTACAGGAGAAACTAGAAACAACCCAAGCAGAAGCTAATCAAACAATTGTAAAGTTAGAGAAGCAGAATAGCAATTTACAAGACAGGTTTGAAAAAGAGGAGCAAAAAAACACGGAATTGCAAACTGAAATGGCACAAAAAAATGAAGAATTAGCAGGTGTGTTAAAAGAGCTACAAGGGAAAGCACAAGAACTTAAAGGTGTATATGAAGAAAAAAGAAAGCTAAAGGAAGAGCTGAAAATTGTTAATGCAGGAAAGAAGAATTTGGAAAAAGAGCTAAATCAAGCACGAGAAGATGCGGAACAGATAATGGTTGAACGACGCCAGCAGAAAGAGCGCTTGAAAGATCAGCTAAGAGAATTAGATCAGGAATATAAGGTACAAGTAGAAATTGAGCAAAAGATTAAAGAATCAGATAGGCAGGATAGCGATTTACAAGATACACTTGGAGAAGAGAGACTAAAACTCAACATTGAAGAACTAGAAAACGAGTACGAGGAATTTCCAGGAGATAAGGTGCTTACACTTGAACTCACTAAAGATGAAGATAAAGTCGAAGAGTTAAGAAACGAGCTAGAGCGTGAGAAAGAAAAGTGTAAACAATTATTAGAAGAAGAAAATGAATGGGGTGATGAATTGGTAGGAATGCTTGATGGACTGGAAGAAAAAATTCGTGCTGATGAACAAAGGAGCTTCAACAATCAATTAACGGGAGAAATTTCTAATGAGTCTGGTAATGCTCCACGACAGAAGAAAAGGTTATCCAAATCTTCAAGCGTTGATAATGAGTCTTATGTTCCACTGAGAGAGAAGACAACATTACTCAGATCTTTAAGCGTTGATAGTGGACTTGATAGCGATGAAGAAAATTGTGATAATGATTTATCTTTCAACATAAGTCCTATAAGTTCTATTGAGAAGGTTGCAGAGAGTAGAAACGTAGGTAGGGTATCATTGTGAAGATGGTTGGGGTTAAGTTGCAACTTAAGTGGGGCGCAAAAGGTCTTTTGTGTTGATAATAATTTAAAATCTATAGTAGACTAAAAAAGATTATTAAATTACAATATAACATATGATAAAAGACGAGAAATCGAAAACAATTTTTGAAGTGGAAGGGGCAGTAACTGCTTTACTACCTGCAGCAGAATTTAGAGTGAAACTGGACAATGAACATGAGATTATCTGTCATGTATCAGGGAAAGTGAGAAGAAGTAAAATACGCATCATTATAGGGGATAGGGTGTTAGTTGAGATGAGCATTTACGATAGGAATGCGAGAAAGGGTAGGATCATTAGAAGGCTTAAAGGTACAAGTGACAGAACGATCTCTAAATAATCTTATTCTTGCTTCATCATCGAAAAGGCGTATAGCTTTACTAAAACAAATAAACATTGAGCCAGGTTTAATTTTGCCAGCAGATATAGATGAAGCCCCTTTAAAAAAGGAACTTCCGAAGGATTACTCAATCCGTATGGCAAAAAGTAAAGCTGAGAAAATACAAAGTTTAAATCCAAATTATTTTGTGCTTGGTGTTGATACAGTTGTTGCTTGTGGTAGAAGGATATTGCTCAAAGCTGAAAACGTTGAGCAAGCAGAAAAATGTATCCGCTTGTTATCAGGAAGAAGGCATAGAGTATACACCAGTGTATGTCTATTAACTCCCGATCAATCTAAACAACATATCAGGACTGTGGTTACAATAGTGAAATTTAAACGTCTCAGTGAACAAGAAATTAAGTATTATTTAGCATCAGAAGAGTGGAAAAATAGGGCGGGGGGATGCAATATACAAGGCCTAGCTGGAGTGTTCGTATTGTTCTTACGCGGCTCCTACTCTTCCGTTATAGGGTTACCATTACATGAAACCTATTGTTTGCTAAGCAATTATTTTAACTTCAATTTATATTGAAATACCTTTATTAGTATCTTTTTTTTGTTGTGACTCAGCAACCTGTTTAGCCCAATCTAGTGGTCTTTTATTTCTGTTAGCTAATGCAATTCTATTGCGATCATAACCATCAGTGTGTTCTGTTAAAGTATCTCCTCTTTCTTCTTCTATTACTCCAGCTTTCAGTTGTGCTTCATCTTTCTCTAGTAATTTATATAGTTCGCTATTTTTATCTACAGTTGGATTAGTGTCATTATTTTCTCGTTCTGCCACTGTTTTTTCTAACCACTTACGTATAGGGTCATATTGTTTACCTTCTCCTATCTTTTCTAAAATGTTTTCTGAGAATGAATCTTTAGGAATATTTTCTTTAGTAGCCTGTTGTGCCGGTTCTCTTAACCCTTTATCCGGGTTTCCCAATGCTCCTTTTAACTCACTCGTATCTCCGATTTCTTTTGGTTCAATGTTTTCTAAGCTCTTCTTTAACTGTTCAGGATTTACTTGAGATTGTTCATTATTGTCATGAGTTGGAGATGAATAGCCCGAATCGTTTGCTTTTATGTCTGTTGAGCTGTCTTTTAGCAACCCAACTTCTCTCAAGCGTTTTTTAGTTTCTTCGCTAATCTGACTCTGATCAGCTGGTTTTAACCCGAGATTTTCTTGACCTAATGTATTTTTAAGTTCTTCAAATAGAGTTAGATTACTTTGTCTAATATGTTCTTCTAATTTCCTTCCTACCTGTTTTAAATCTGTTTGAGATTTACTATCACTATTAGTTGGAGATATATAGCCTGAATCACTTATACTATTTGGTGTTGAAGCAGAGACACTAATAGTTGGACCTTCCACTATTTTTACATCTGCTAAATCGTCTTTTTGCAATCCATCTTCTTTATCTTGTGACAGTTTATCAGTAGGATCAACTTGCCTTAATCCTCTATTATCCTGCTGTGATCTATCTCTGATTTCTTTAAGAAGATTTTCAGGTGGAGTTTGATCACTTTGTTCAATGTTCTCTAAGCTCTTCTTTAACTGTTCAGGATTTACTTGAGATTGTTCATTATTGTCATGAGTTGGAGATGAATAGCCCGAGTCACTTTTATTATTGAGTGCTGTAGCAGAGAGCGGCTGTTCACTTTCTTTCCACTTAGCATCACTAGCATCTTGGTTATCACTGTTATCTGGAGAAGATGAATAAGGAATTATGTCCTTTAATGTCTCTAACGGTGATGGGTTATTTTTTCTACTTCCTGCAATTGATGCTTTTCTATCATCAACATCAATGTGCCGTAAGTTGTTTTTCTTGAAATTTCTGATGTCTTGTAACAGATCGCCTTTGCTATTTCCTTCTTGTTGCTGGGTTTTAGGTTGTTGCTGATCATTAGGTGTTTGCTCACTTCTATCTGGTTTTTGGCTTCCAGGTACAGCATGTCCAAATGTAGGATTGTCATACCGTTCATCTTCTTGCCTATTATCTTGATTGTGGCTTACAGACTTGGTGAAAGTAGAACTATCTGAAGAATCAGAAGTTGCACCTTTTTGCTGATTATTAGGTGTTTGCTCATTTTCGCGCAAGTCATCTGGTTTTTGGCTTCCAGATTTGGCTCCCCCTTGCTCATCGAAAACACCTTTTTTAGGTGGTAGTGAACTAGTTCTAGGTGGAAGTGGCGGAGGAGTTTTTTTGTTCTGAGGATTCTCCTCAAAAAGCGATTGTAGGTTATAAACTTGACCTCCCGAATTTGCTTCTCGTGCTGCTTGTCTAAGCTCACGCTTTTCTTTAGCCTCCTGAGAATTAATTTTATCGTCAAAATCTTTTCCAATTCCGCTATCGTAAGACTGCCTTCTGCTGTTAGATTGTGGTCCAAAATGTGAATGGTGATCTTCTTTTTTTCGAGTTATATCAGTAGCTTGAACACTAACATCTCTATTAACATCAATTCTTGTCGTAGTTTCAGATGATAGCTCGTTACTGTCTTTACTATGTTGCATCTCATTCACTTTTCCTTGTCCTTTCTCCCTGAATTGTATTTCATGCAAGAATAAACCACCTATTTTTACATCTCTGTTTACTTCTAACCGTTCTAGAGAAAAATCATCACCTTTAACAAGGTCTACACCGTTAGCATCAATCTTAATTTTGATCTTACATTCCTTCCCCTCCGCATACCACTTTAAAGTCATTTCATATGAACCATCAGTTACGACATAATGTCTTATTTTTTTCCCTTCTTCCTCGGCAACAAAACCATGCATTCCGCTCTTTCCATCACTATGCAATGTTGAAAATCCCGAGATTTCATTCTTCTCACAAAAATCACTATTTAAAAATTCGCTGATTTTAAACTCTTTTTTGTCATCTCCCAGCGTAATACTTGCGTGATTACCGTATATTGAAACTCCTGCAACATCATCAACATACTCTTTCAACCTTTCTTTAACTTCACTTTCAAGCTCTTGTCCAGCTTTCTTTGTCTTGTCGCATTTCTGAAGAATAACTCCATATGCTTTATCTTTGTTTTCTTCTTCGTCCCAATTCCAGTTGGCGTGTTTTGTTAAAAACTTTACTGTGTTAAAATCAACTCTAGCATTATAAATTGGGTCGTCTTCCTTTTTTATTTTATCAAATAAAGGAAAAATTTCTTGAATGCGCTCATTATAAATGTGTTCTTGTTGTGTATCGTTAGTGCCCATATATCCCTCACTAATAACCCTCTGCCTTTAGTTCTAGCTAATACTAGCTAATATAATTATCACAAGCATTGGTTGAATTTTTATTAAGGAAGGTTGTGTTACTAATGTGATGACACAAGCTATTTTATGGTAACATCAAACGATTTAAGTTGTCATTCCAGTCTGGAATCAAGCCTTTCACGAACCCCATCAAAAATGTTGTGTTTTAACATAAGATTAGCTACTTTTATGCTCACTAACTTAGTGCCAATCAAGATTCCTGGATCCCAGTGTCTGGGCACTGGGATGACATCCTTCTTGGCGGAAATCACTCTTATATCACAACAGCTGCATAGCCTAAATTGCTTTAGCTATAGCTCTGTTTTTGCAACTTCAAATATCTGCTACTCATAGTAAACACTTCTGGATCTTGAGAGGTTAGCTTGAGTATAGCGAGTATGTTGATAAACAACAAAGCAGCAATCGAGATATCAGCAACATCCCATAGCAACCGGACTTTACCTATCGCACCAAGCGGAATGATCATGGTAAAAATTACAATCCAGATTTTAGTGTATTTATTATCCATAGACACATAGCGTATTGTCTGTTTTGAGCAAAAAAACCAAGTAAAAATAGTAGTAAAGGCAAAACAAAACATTATGGCCATAATTAAATAGTCAATATAGGGCCAATTCATAGCTTTTCTAAAAGCAAATATGCACATGTTAGTACTCTCTAAATCAGTGACCCAAGAATCTGTGACAAGCAGTACCATTGTTGTAATAAACACTATGAATGCAACTATAAAAGGCGATATTATTGTGATTAGGCTCTGTTCAATAATAAATTTATTATTATTTTTCTTAGGAACAATTGAAGAATGTACGATTCCTTCGAGGCCAAGCCCTATATCTGTTGCAAAAATACCTCGCAAAGTTCCAACTTGAATAATAGTCAACATTTCTAAAATCAAACCTAGAGATAAACCAGAGTTAAAGCTACTAGTTGTAAAAAAACTGCTTGTTATTAGTTTTAGAGAAGGAAGAATATTTTCACTAAATTTAAATAATATGATACCGCAAAGTGTGAGGTAACTTACCGTCATTATCGGTATCATAGCCGATATAAAAATTTTAATTTTTTTTAAGCTGAGAGCTGCAACAACAAAAAATATTATGGCCATTACAATGCCACCAATGACTACAGGCACATCTATCATGTTAAGTGGTATTGATAGAGAATTTACCTGAACAAGGTTACCAACTGTTATTGAAACCATTATCATAACAACTAGAAACACAATTGTAGCTTTTCTAGAGTTAAATGCATCAGCGATGTAGGCTACAGGGCCACCTATAAACCGTCCGTTCTTTTCCTTTCTGGTTTTTATACTTAGATAACAAGTGACATATTTTATCACAGAAGTGATAACAATAATTATCGCCATCCACAAAATAGAGCCCGGTCCTCCGGTTTTTAGAGCAACAGCAGTTCCTGAAATATTTCCTACTCCTAAATTTCCCCCTAAAATTGTAAACAGAGCGGCTATAGAAGAAAATTTATTTTCTCCTTTTTTAGCTCCAAGGAGTGAAAGGGCGTATGGTAATCTAAATACCTGTAGCCATTTTAGTTTAATCGATAGGTAAACACCAGCAACTAGCATGAGTAATATTGTTGGCAGTAATAAAACAAACTTTACTGTATCCATCTGTAAAAGTGAGATTTTTATTTGAGTATACAACAAAAATTGAAAATACCTAACCTATTTTCTATGTATGACTTCGTTTCCGTCATTCTAGAAACCTTTTCTTGTCATCCAAGTAGCGTGACACATAACTGTACGAACATTGTAATATGGTACAATGTTAAGACGATGTCATTCCAGTGCTTGACACTGGAATCCAGCTTTTAATGCAACCCCTCACCAAAAATATTGTGTTTTAACATAAGGTTAGCTACTTTTATACTCACCAACTTAGTGTCCAATCTGGATCCCAGTGGGCTTTGTTGCATCGCTACTTATGAAAGGCTAACTATAGTTAGGATTATAAGCAACCTATTGAAAATCTTGTTTTTTTGCAATCAATCTGATCAAATTTAAGAATAGTAATTTGTTATTTATATTAATAAATTTAATTCTATTGAAAATAGCTAAAGCATTGAAATTCTTGAATTTTAGCCGGATTGGTAAATGGTAGTGAAATTTCTTTTACTCAAATTTAGGTATTCATTGACCGTTCTTGTTATAAATACCAGAATAATAAGCTACTGATATTCCCTATCTTTTTTATCTTTAATCCATCATAGCTAGCGATGCAACAAAGCCATCCCAGTGTCTGGACACTGGGATGACATCTTTTTTCTTGGTACAAATTACTCTTATATCTCAATGTTCGTACAGTTAGTGCGTGACACTGGGATCTAAATTTTTTATGCGAAACCATTATGTTTATATACTTGTAGGCCCAAGTTCCTCACATAGTGAACAAAAAAGTAAATGAGATTCCAGTGGGCTTTGTTGCATCGCTAGCTATGATGGATTAAAGATAAAAAAGGTGGAGAATATCAGTAGCTTATTATTCTGGTATTTATAACAAGAACGGTCAGTGAATACCTAAATTTGAGTAAAAGAAATTTCACTACCACTCACTAATCCGGCTAAAATTCAAGAATTTCAATGCTTTAGCTATTTTCAATAGAATTAAATTTATTAATATAAATAACAAATTACTATTCTTAAATTTGATCAGATTGATTGCAAAAAAACAAGATTTTCAATAAGTTGCTTATAATCCTAATTATAGTTAGCCTTTCATAAGTAGCGATGCAACAAAGCCATTCCAGTGTCACGCGCTGGAATGACACCTACCCCATGAGAACTCTATTTTTCATACCACTCATTTATAAGTTTATTGATATCAGAATCTATAAAATCCTTTAATGGTTGCCTGATTTTTATCTCAACATTTTTAGGGATGCACCTATCTTTACATATCGCATAATTTATATGGAAGTTAAGGTCAATATACCCTTGATTTAAAAATATATTCATCTTAAAGGGAAATAATACCATACCCTCATATACGTTACTTACAAACGTCTCTCTCCCTACTTTATCTTTATGTTCCTTTGGAATAGGCCAGTGAATATTTATATCTGATGCATTACCTTTGTAACTAATAGACGTGGGAAGGCCAAAATCTCCAGGATCTTTATAATATATGTGCCAGCCTGGTTCTACTGTAACCTTTATTGCACCTTTAAGAGTGAAGCTTGCTTCATTTATCTCGCCAATAAGTAAATCAAATTTTGCAATTTCCTCGTCAGCATATAGTTGAGTGCAAGAAAAAAATAAAAACAATATTAAATATATATGTATTTTCATTAAGGTAAATTTCTCCTTTTATAGAGAAAGTAATTTAGATTTTAATTATTATATTTAATAGTATTATATAGATTATTTATTAATATAGCATTATGCTATAGCTAAACTGACTTACGACAATCTGAAAAACGACAAATTCGTCATTCCGCTACTTGTTAGCGGAATCTATGCCGAGATACCGCGAATGAATCCACAACTGTACGAACATTGTGATTTTGGCCCATAAGGAGGGTGTCATCCCAGTGCTTGACACTGGGATGGCTTTGTTGCATCACACTTTATGAGATGGTGATTTATGGTAAATTCATGTAACTATCTCAAATTTAGCCATACCAATATCAGTGAATTTATTAAGCAAATAGCATTTAGTTCTTTTTCTCGATTTATCTCAGATTTATTCCTAAAACTAAATCCGAATATTTGCTTTAATCTTGAGAAAAACCCTTCAATATAAGATCTTTTCCCATAATTTACTTCTTTTTTCCATTCTTTCATGCCATCTTCACCGTATAATTTTATTAACCTAATAGCAGCATTCCTGTTAGACATATAATCTATTTCTGGATGTTCTGCCGCATTGTTTATTGGTGGAATTTTTGTCTTTATATCATATTCGTTACACAACTTATAAAACTTGTGCCTATCACATGCTCTATCTGCATATAGTGCTTTTATGGCATGCTGAAAATCAACTTCTTTTAGCAAATCACAAGCTCCATAGTGATCAGCCGTTACTGTATTTTACAGCTATGGCTTTTTTGTTGTTTATATTCAACATTACGTGCAATTTTCTCGTTTGCTCATAGCCACGATATTTTCTGTCAGTGCTATTTTCCTTGCTGTGTGTTGTTGTATATACTAATTCCTGTACTGTCTATAGCAATTTCGATATCTTCCATATTATTTTCTGCAATCATTTATCTTAATATTAAGTTTCTTAAACCTTCTTGATGCTTGTGAATAGCTGATAACTGCCAAATCTCTTCCTATTTGTTACAAATACCCTTTTATAAACCCGACTGTTTGTCTTAAACCAATTCTAAAGAAACTGACGATTATATGCACCAAAATCACAACTTTATCACTATAAATATAGTTGCCGCCCTGCATTTTTGGACAATTCTCGTACCAATTTTCTATGGCGTCATTGATATAACAAAAAATGCTTCCTCTTTCTTGGAGAAATTTGTTATATTCATGGCAGTTACTGACTCTCATTTTTTGTGGCATATTTTTTCTTCAACAGTTAAATGGCTATTTATAATGAATTTTGTCAGTAACTGCCAGTTCTTTTCACTTGAGCGATGCAACAAAGCCCACTGGGATCCAGGAATTTTATTAAGTTGGTAAGCATAAAAATAGCTGTTTTTTGTTAAAATACAATGTTTTGATGATTATGGAAATGCTGGATTCCAGTGTCAAGCACTGGAATGACATCACAGGGGCACTGGAATTTTTGTTTCAATATTTGTACATTAGCCATGCATCTGAACAGATACTGTAAATTAGCTATATTACATTAGCCCATCAGATGAGTTGTAATGGTTATAATTGTCTGATAAGTGATCTCTAACATCGTGACCTAACTCATTGGCATCAGGCCTAACTTCGTGATCTAACTCATTAGCATCGAGCTTAAACAAAGAAGGATTATCATCAGATTGTTGATTAGACTCTTTCTCTTTCGACCCAAATAACCATGAAAAGAGTGATGAGATAGAATCAATAATGGATTTAATTGCTGAAAAAATATTGGATAAGAAATTACTGGGTTGCTGAGTATCCTCTTCGGCTGATTCTGGTTCAGGCTCTTTTCCTGCTCTGTCATCCACATCTTGTTCAGGCTTACTTCTGCTTATGAGTGTCTTATCTAACCATTTGGACATATTCTTGTCTGGATTATGAAAATACATTTTCTCTATGTCCTTGTTTTCATCAACAAAAATTACTACAGTTGCATTCTGACTTAATGACCCTTCATTTAATCTATAACGTTCACTAACGAGCGATTCATGAGAGTTCTTTATATCTTGAATCAATCGAAGTTTTTCTTCTTCTACTAAAAGGTAACCTCTGTGTTGTATAGCATAATTGGTCCCTTTGTACTTAAATTGCAACATTCCTGTAACCTCTGTGTAGTCATCACCTTTTTGTTCTTCTTCTGGCTCTGGATTCGTGCGGTTTTCATTTACCTCTTCTTCAGACTTACTTCTGCTTATAAGTGTCTTATCTAGCTGTTTGAATATATTTTTGTCGGAGTTTCGAAAATACATTCGACTTATCTCCTTATTTTCATCAACGTGAATCGATAAAACTGTATTCTCATTCCCCAATCCATCACATTCACTAACGAGCGATTCATGAGAGTTCTTAATGTCTTTGATAAATTGAAATTTTTCTTCTTCTGAAAAGTACTTGCATCTTACGTTATAAGTGGTGCCTTTGTATTTAAAACTAAATATCCATCCATGGTCTTTATATTCATCTACTAGTTCATGAATATTCTTGACATTTTGTATAGCTTTAAATTTTTCATCTTCTGAAAAGTCCTTGTATCTTACGTTATAAGTGGTGCCTTTGTATTTAAAACTAAATATCCATCCATGGTCTTCATATTCATCTAGTCCAGAATTCTTGACACGTTGTATAATTTGAAATTTTTCATCTTCTGAAAGGTCCTTGAGGTATATACTACCAGTTGTATCTTTATATTTAAATTTAAACATCCATCCATGATCTTCATATTCATCTACTAGTTCACGAATATTCTTGACATTTTGTATAGCTTTAAATTTTTCTTCTTCTGAAAGGTTCTTGTGATATTTATAAAGTGTACCTTTATATTTAAATTTAAACATCCATCCATGGCCTTCATATTCATCTACACCCATCTGCTTGCAAATAGCTTTATAATTTTTTTCTTCTACCTCTCGTCCAATGACATTCGCTATGAGTTCAGTATCCAGAATATTCAAAGTTTGGACTGTTGCCGATGGTGAAAAACGCAATTGAAATATGTGGCCTAGCTCATGACCTAGAACAAAATCCATGGCACTTTGCTTATATGTCAGAATATTCTGACAATCTGTTACTCCTCGTGTAATATATCCTGGACCACCATCTTCATCTATGCCGAGAAGATTGTTATACTTTGTATAATCGCTTCTATTATTAAAAATGTGAACCGTTATATTGTAACTTGCATTACTATTTTTCAAGCAAAACTTTTCTTTAAATGCTTCATAGGCAGTTTTAATGTCTGTTTCTATTTGGTTTTGTTCCTGCTCAGATAAGTTGTCGTATTTTATAGTACAATTTATATACCCGTATTTAACGGTAAAGCTGTTAGACAAAACATCATGTATATTTGTGGAAAAATAATTGAACTGCTTTGACTCAGCTTCCTTATACAATTGATGCCCATATTTATCCCTAGAATACTTTGGTAGTTTAGGTACTTTGGCAATTAAGTTTTTGTTACTATCAAAAAAAGAAATATCAGAATTACCAATCCTAAAATCCTTTATAGATTGCCCGCAAGTGCCATCATTTGCACAATCATGATTATCTTTCTTATTAAACCATGCGTTGGTGTATTTTTCCATTTTGATACCTCACTACCAAACCTTACTATATTATTATCTTGGTAAAAATCATAATAATTCGTTAACTTGTATTTTAAATCTGTATCAAATGTGCTTTTCTCGTAAGGTATCAATTGTGAAGTAATTAACTTTATTTGTTTAAAATTTTGCTAAAATAGCTCTTTTTATACTATGTTTTATATAGCTAAACTGACTTAGATTTACTGACAATTTGAAAAACAAAAATTCGTCATTCCGCTACTATAGTATTTTCTAAAACGAATGATAAACGTCTAAAATGGTATTACCAACTAAAAGGTGTAAGTTTGTACATTGATGCATTAGAGGTCTGAGGCGACTTTTGATGGTGTGCCAACAATGCTCTATCGGATTTAGATCTTACTATTACCCACAAATATAAATGTTTGTTGCATAGCTCTTAATGGCATAACTTTTGCTTGGAATAACTGTTTATATGGTGCAATTTACAGCTTTTAGTTGCTAAAATTATAACTCTTAGTTTAATAATTTTAATCTAATAAGCTTTCAGGTTAATAAAATTAAATTATTTGAGTAAATACAATACTATGTTTTTATTTGTGGGTAATAGTAAGGCTTAAAGCAAAATGTAGTACGAACGGTAGGTGGATCTAAAAGATCGAATTACAATCCTGTATACAGCATTTTGCATTATTGTTTGATTATATTTATAGGTACAAAAATGGCTAGAATAATTTTCATGGGAGTAGATGTTTCCAAGGAAGCATTGGACATCTCAATTAATGGCAAGCATAAGCGCATAGCAAACGTGAGTGATGCTATATCTAAGTTTATAGAAACAAATATAGTCGATTTACCCATCAAGTTATGTGTAAGCTGGTGGCTATGAAAAGCTCATTATAAAATTGTTGCAAGATAACTGTCCATAAAGCTCACCCGAATCGGGTATATGCATTTGCCAAAGCTTGCAATCATTTTGCAAAAACTGACAAGTTAGATGCTAAATTACTGGAAAAATACGCTGAATTTGTCAGTAAAGACGGTGAAGTAAAAGGATGTATAATTTCACAAAAGCAAGAGGAATTAAAGGAGCTGGGGGCAGTTGAGCGTAATTTAAATGATGCAATTCATGCAAACAAGTGTCGCCTGCAAAGTGCGACGGGAAAAGCTAGAGAATACATAGAAAGACAGATAGGGTTTGCTGAAAAACAATTGAAAGAAATTAGGCAAGACATAGAAGACGCAATAGCTGAATTGAAAGGAAAAAATGAGCTTTTAATCAGCTATAAAGGTATTGGATCAAAGACGGCGAGCGTTCTACTGACAGAGGTGCCTGAGCTTGGTAGATTAGAGAATAGAGAAATTGCATGCTTAGTTGGAGTTGCACCTAAAACTAGTGAAAGTGGAAGAAAAGTTGGCAAAGCTCAAATCAAAGGAGGCAGGTTTTATGCAAGGAAAGCACTATACATGTCAGCTCTTGTTGCTATGCGCCACAACAGAAAAATGAAAGCGTTTTATCAGCGTTTGGTTGATTCTGGCAAAGCTGCTAAGGTTGCATTAGTTGCTGTCATGAGAAAAATTATCGTTTGTTTAAATGCCATGATAAAAAATAACAACTTTTATCTTGACTCTTAAGACGGTAGATGACAGACCATTGATTGTATGGGTTCCATCTGTTATATATAATCTTTTTGAATACGAAGAAAACTGATGAATGAGTATGATATTACGGTTATAGGTAGCGGTCCTGGTGGTTATATAGCGGCAATTAGAGCGGCACAGCTTGGGTTTAAAACTGCAATTGTGGAAAAAGAAAAAAATTTAGGCGGTATATGCTTAAATTGGGGATGTATACCAACAAAATCACTGCTTAGAGCATCTGAGGTTTATAGGCTAATAAAAAGATCAAAAGAGTTTGGTATAGAAGTAAAGGGAGCGAATTTTGATATACAATCAATAGTGAAATACTCAAGAAACGTTGTTGATAAATTGTCAAGCGGTGTTGCATATTTGATGAAAAAAAATAATATCAAAGTTCATCAAGGTTTTGGTAAACTTGCAGGCAATGGTACTATAAAAGTCGTTAGCGATAAGGAAGAACAAGAAATTGTTTCCAAGCATATCATTTTAGCAACAGGCGTGAGGGCACGGAATCTGCCTGGAATAGAGGCAGATGGAGATTTAATATGGAATGCGCAGCACGCTATGACTCCAGAGAGATTACCAAAATCGCTACTAATTATAGGGTCTGGTGCAATTGGAATAGAATTTGCAAGTTTTTATAGTACTTTGGGTGTTGATGTAACAATCATAGAGATAAAGAGCACTATTTTGCCGCTGGAGGATAAGGACATTTCAGATTTAGCACAAGAAATATTCACAAAACAGGGGATAGAAATATATACAAGCAGTAGCGTAAAAGCTCTTACTAAAAGTAAAGACTCTGCTCAAGTGCTACTAAGTAGTGGTGAGAGCAAAGAATTTGAGAGGGTGATTGTTGCGGTTGGAATTCAAGCAAATATTGAAAATATAGGTTTAGAAAATACAAAAATTAAATTAAGCCCTTCTGGCTTTATTGAAACGAATGAATGGTATGAAACTAGTGAATCAAATGTGTATGCAATAGGTGATGTAGCTGGCCCACCATGTTTAGCACATAAAGCGAGCCATGAAGCCGTGATCTGCATTGAAAAGATTGCTGGTAAAAATGCTCATGCGTTAAAAAAAGAATGCATACCAAATTGCACTTATTCTCATCCACAAATAGCGAGCATCGGCCTTACTGAGGAACAGGCAATAAAAGGTGGGTATGATATAAAAATAGGAAAATTTCACTCTAACTTTAATGGTAAGTCTGTTGCACTCAGTGAAACTGAAGGGTTAGTGAAAACGATTATAGATAAAAAAACCGGAGAAATTCTGGGTAGCCACATGATAGGTGCAGAAGTAACGGAGTTAATTAGCAATTTTGCTCTTGCAAAGCAACTAGAAGGAACAGACTTCGACATAAAATCTACGATTTTTCCTCATCCAACCATTTCAGAGATGATACATGAATCAGTGCTTGCTGCAGATGTTAAATAGTTGAACTAACGTTCCATCGTTTTAGAGTTGTCAATGTCTTGAGTAGTAGTTTGATTAGGCACTTTAGTTTCAATAGATTGATTACCACCAGCATCAGAATTCTGTAACTCTTCTTTCAATCCCTTAGCTGCTTCTTTAACTTCAAGCTTTGCCTTTGGATGAAGATCTTCTGGGCCTTTTCCTTTAGTATCCAAACCTTGTTGTAGATTAGTGCTTTTCATTTTATTATGCTGCTCGTGCTCAGGTAGGTCAACGACCGAATTGAAAAGAATTTTTATTATATTTTTTAGCAGTTCTAAAAAACCTCCGCTTCTGCCTTCTCTTTGTTCTTGAGGTTTATTTTTCTCATTAGGTTCTTTTTTACTATTACTTTTAGGCATTTTTAACTCAACTATCATAACGCTTAATAAAATTCTACGTGCAAATTGTTAAATAACAGTTAACAATCTAGGATTTATTATTTACAGATGGATATTATTTTAGCAACAGGTGGCACAGGCGGACACATTTTTCCAGCTATAACTTTAGCAAGAGCACTAAAGGCACAAGGATATAGTTGCATAGTATTTACTGATAAAAAAACAAATAAAAATACTGACGTGGGAAACTACACCTTGCCATTATGTAAACCAAGCAGCAACAAATTTAAGTTTTTCCTTTTCTTGATATACAGCTCTATGTTAGCACTGTATCAAGTAAGAAAATTAAAACCAAAATCGGTCATTGGTTTTGGTAGCTATGCTTCTTTTCCAACTCTTCTTGCAGCAAGAGTTCTTTCTATACCTATAATTTTACATGAACAAAACACAGTTTTAGGGAGAGTAAATAGATTCTTTTTCAAGAGTGCAAAATTAATTGCAACCAGCTTTCCGGAGACTAAATATGCAGAGGGCAATAAATGTATTTTTACAGGAAATTTTGTTGATATAAAAGCACAGAGCCATTCTAGCACTGAGAAAATCCTAAATATATTGGTCATAGCAGGCAGCCAAGGTGCAAATTTTTTTGATGATGTAGTAAGCAGCGTAATTTGTGATTTACCTATTAAAATGAAAAAGAAAATTAGAGTGACGCAGCAATGTACGAAGAAAAATGTAAACAAGGTCAAAAGTCTATACAAAAGTGAAAAGATCGATTGTGAATTGAGTGAATTTTTTGATGATATGGAGAATAGACTGGCCAATGCTCACTTGGTAATTAGCAGAGCAGGAGCAACTTCAATAGCAGAGATCACTCTTGCTAGGCGTTCTGCTATATATATTCCTTACCCTTACTCAAAAGATAATCACCAATTTTATAACGCAAAATATATTGAAGACTCGAGAGCAGCTATAATAGTTAAGCAGAATAGTGAAGCAAAAAAAAATCTAACAGAGGTAC
The DNA here is from genome assembly GCF_964031125.1 of Wolbachia endosymbiont (group A) of Melieria omissa. NCBI lineage: Bacteria > Pseudomonadati > Pseudomonadota > Alphaproteobacteria > Rickettsiales > Anaplasmataceae > Wolbachia > Wolbachia endosymbiont (group A) of Melieria omissa. The sequence goes on from NZ_OZ035007.1 coordinate 297,121, forward strand.
TATTTGATCTATTAAATAATTCTCAAAAATTGCGTGATATGACCAATAGTACAGAAAAAACAGGGATAAAGAATGGGACTACTGAGTTTGTTAAGGTGATTGTTCACAGGTTTAGTTGATGGCTGCTTGCTTTTTCTTCAAACACGTCCCAAAGATCCTTTTCTAGCGATATATTATACAATTTATTGATATAAACTACTCCCGTGGGTGAAGTTGTGTTAATTTCGAGCAGGAAGTCATCTATAATATCAATACCAACAAATATTAGCCCTCTTTTCTTTAATTCAGGACCAATTTTGTTACATATTTCATTGTTTCTATCGTTCATTTGAGCGGGCTCAAAACTTGCTCCAAGTCGCATGTTTGTTCTGATCTCTCCACTGATTTTTGGAATTCGTTTCATTACACCAATTGGTTGGCCATAAAGTAGCAATATTCTTTTATCTTCATCTATATTTTTACAAAATGATTGTGCAATCACAGGGCATTCGTATTTTGCTATCATGAGATCCACTACTACTTGAATACTATTCTCATCTTGTATTCTTATCACATCGTTTCCTCCATAACTATACAATGGCTTCAGAATAATATCTTGATAGTTGTAGTAGAAATCTCTAATCATTGATATATTTTCAGTAATCAAAGTTGGCGGAATTAGCTCTGGAAATAATGAAGTTATCAATTTTTCAGGACAATTTCTTATTTCTGTTGGATTGTTAATTACCAATGCGCTGGTTTTTTCTAAGATATATGTTGTTGTAATATAACGCATATCAAAGGGTGGATCCTGTCTGATAAATATGATGTCCATTTCATTCAAGTTGATTGCTACATCCTCTTTAGAGATAAAACTAAAATCATCAACGCTGACTTTCTGAGCCAGAGCAATTGGATGGTTTAGCTTTAGTGCTAAATTGTTAGGAGCATAGACAAAAACTTCGTGCTTCCTCCTTTGTGCTTCCTTTATTAGCACGAATGTAGTGTCAGTTTCAAAATTTATATTTTCATCCATCTGAAAGGCAACTTTCATTTATGTTCTCTACCTATTGTCACAATTGTACAAATGTTATAATTTGAAAGCGATTTTTGCCTAATGGCGTAACTTACTGTACCTATATCGTACATAACTTACAACTTGTTTTACTCCCTTTACTTTTCTTGCAATTGCTATTACAGCTTTTAATTCCGCTTTATTTTGGGCTATACCCATCAAATAAACAACTCTATCAACCGTATTAACGCTATAATTAATTGACTTAATATTTCTTTTTCCCAGGAGTCTTGTTCTTATTTCCGCTGTTATCATGCCATCTACAGTGGTGTCTAGCATGGAAGCCATTTGAATTGGTATTACTCTTATTTCATTTATCACTTCTTTAATTTCTTTTTGCTGCCAAGCTATTTTTTCTGCTGTAAGTTGTTTTTCAGGAGTGTCAACACTTCCAATGAGCAATACTCTTCCTTCACTTACTTTAACCTTTATGGATGAAAATAGCCCATGTTTTAAGAGCCCCTTATTAATTCTGATGACCATAGTCGTATCATCAATGATATTTCCCAAGGATTTGTCCTGCATTGTTATTGCTGTTGCTGTCGCTGTAGCCACCACACCACCTATTATAAGGGTTGTGCAACCACTTTGTGTAATCAAAAAAATTGCGAGTAAGAAGCTTGTTATTAATCTCATTATTGATTTTCAGGGTTTAGAGCTTTCATTAAGAAATGTTAATAAGCTTTTTTGATTGTGTAAATACCATAAATTAAGTAAGACTTTAAACCTTGAATATTTTTAATGGAATACCTATAATAGGGTACTGAAAATTTCTTGCGGATATGGCGGAATTGGTAGACGTGCCAGGTTTAGGTCCTGGTGAGCTTGCTCGTGGGGGTTCAAGTCCCTCTATCCGCACTTTAAAGTCATGTAACTTAGGTTTTAAGGGAAAATTTATAATCACTAAATACACTTTTGTTTGTGTAAAAACCTGTTCTTAAGGATTGTGTTTAACTTAAATTCTGGTAAAATGACTCTATTAAGATATGAATTAAAATGTTAATAAATGAATTATGATGTCTAATAATATACCTCAAAATACAGTCGAAGTAAGTAGCGTATATACCTACAAAGAGCTTAGTATAGATAAACTAAAGTATGAGTATGAAATCACAGTTGGTAGTGATTATATAAAACAAAAGGTAAATTCCAGGTTGCAAGAGATAGCAGAAAATGCAAAATCACCTGGATTTAGGGCTGGAAAGATGCCCTATGACCTTGTTGTTGCAAATTATAAAAACGAGGCTTTGGAATATGTGATAAATAATACAATTGATTATTGCTCAAGTGATTTGATGAAAAAAATTGAAGTCAAGTCTCACATTTATCCTAAGGTTGATGTTATATCATTACCAGATCTGGGCAAAGAAAATGAGGAGGGCAATTTTGTATACAAGCTATCTTTTGAGTCGATGCCTGAAGTACCGATGATAGATCTTGACAAAATAAACTTAAAGAAAATTGAAGCAAAGATTGAAGAGGAAGATATAAAAGAATTTATTGATTCTATCAAAACAAAGTTCCCCAATTTTGCCTCTGTTGATGATGCTTCTTATCAAGCGAAAGATGGGGATAAATTGATAATTGATTTTGAAGGGCGGATTAGGAATAAGCTCTTTCAAGGTGGAAGTAGCAAAGATTTTGCCGTTAATTTAGGGTCTGGCACATTTATTAATGGTTTTGAAGATCAATTAACTGGTATGAAAAAGGGAGAAACAAAGAACTTTAAGTTGAAATTTCCTGAAAATTACCAAGCCATTTCCCTTGCAGGACAGGAAGCTGATTTTTCTGTGCGAGTTAATGAGATTCAAATTGCCAAAGATTTTGAAAATGATGATGAAATAGCTAAGAGTATTGGGTTTAAAGATTATTCTTTGCTAATAAATCATGCAAAAAAAATGATTGGTGATCAGTGCACCGAAATGAGAAATCTCTTAATTAAAAAGGAGCTGTTTGATTATTTGGATGCTAATTATAGTTTTGATTTACCCACAGACATAGTAAAACAGGAGCAACAAAGAATGGAAGGAGAATTGGGTGCTCAAAATGATTCTCGTAAAGAAGCTGAAAAACGTGTAAAGCTTGCTATGTTATTTATGAAATTTAGTGCAGAACATAAAATATCATTAACTCAAAATGATGTTTTGAGTGTTCTTGTAAATCAATATGTCAGTAAAGATGTGCAATTTGACAGAGTACTTAAGCATTTTGAATCAAATAAACAATTTCAAGAATTAGTTAGAGGGCAAGCGCTTGAGTATAAAGTGACAGATTATATAATAGAAAAAGTTAGTAAAGAAGAGCAGATTGTTTCTGTGAAAGAATTAAAGGAATTATTTGATAATATTTAATAGGAAAAGGTATGACTCTTATACCAATTGTAGTTGAACAAACTAGTCGCGGTGAGCGCGCTTATGACATATATTCAAGACTAGTGAAAGAAAGAATAATTTTTGTAACAGGTCCTATTGAAGACAATATGGCCAGTGTAATAGTAGCACAGCTTTTATTTTTAGAATCGGAAAATCCCGATAAAGACATTTGTATGTACATCAACTCACCAGGTGGTGTTGTAACTGCTGGTTTGTCGATCTACGATACAATGCAGTATATAAACCCAGACGTTTCAACTTTATGTATAGGTCAAGCTGCGTCTATGGGTTCTTTATTGCTTGCAGCTGGTACAAAAGGTAAGCGCTACTCTCTACCTCATTCAAGAATTATGATACATCAGCCATCTGGTGGTTATCATGGTCAAGCAACTGATATAGAAATACATGCTAATGAAATTTTGCGGGTTAAGAAAAAACTAAATCAAATTTATGAAAAACATACTGGAAATTCACTGAAGAAAATTGAAGGAATGATGGAAAGAGATAAATTCATGGATCCTGAAGAAGCAAGGAAAATTGGCTTAATTGACAGGGTGATAGCTGAGCGTACAGATATTGAAATTGAAAATATTAAAGTTAAACAAAAGGTGGGTTAATGGATAACAATAATGATTTACACTACTGTTCTTTTTGCAACAAGGCGCAAGATGAAGTAGATAAATTGATTACTAACTCTTCGGATGGTTTAAAGGTGTTTATTTGTAATGAGTGCATAGAATTATCCCATAAAGCAATAAGTCAAAAGAAAGATAGATCTTTTAATTCAGATCGTATATCTGATATGAAGCTATTACTAAAGAAACCTGAGGATATAAAAAACTTTCTCAACAAGCATGTTGTAGGTCAAGAACACGCGCAACACGTTTTATCTGTAGCTATGTATAACCATTGTCAATCCATGGTACAATTTCATGCTATAAGTGATATTGAAATCGAGAAGTCAAATATAATGCTTATTGGTCCCACTGGTTCTGGTAAGACTTTGCTAGCCAAAACACTTGCTAAAGTTTCAGATGTGCCATTTGCTATGGCTGATGCGACAACTTTAACTGAGGCAGGTTATGTGGGTGATGATGTAGAAAGCGTGTTGTCGCGTTTATTACAAGCTGCAAATTATGACGTTGTAAAAGCACAGCGTGGTATAGTGTTTATAGATGAAATAGACAAGATTACAAGAAAATCTGAAAGCACTTCAATAACCCGTGACGTTTCAGGTGAAGGGGTCCAGCAAGCTCTGCTTAAGATTATGGAGGGTACAGTTGCTTATGTTCCGCCACAAGGAGGGCGAAAACACCCACAACAAGAGTTTATACAAGTAGATACTAGTAACATACTGTTTATTTGTGGAGGAGCTTTTGAAGGCCTCGATAAAATTATTGAAGCGAGAAAAAAGGGAACGTCAGTTGGCTTTGGAGCAGATATAAGTCAGTCTAAAGAGCAAAAGAAAAAGAATGCTTTACATGATGTTCAACCTGAAGATTTAATCAAATTCGGTTTAATACCCGAATTTGTAGGGCGGGTTCCAATAACTGCTGTTTTAGATGAGCTGGATCATGAAGATTTAATACATGTGTTGACAGAGCCAAGGAATGCACTAATAAAACAGTACAAAGCATTGCTTGCGTTTAGCAAAGTAAACCTTGAGTTTTCAGATGAAGCAATATCAGCTATTGCTAAAAAGGCTATAAGCTACAAAACAGGTGCAAGAATGTTACGTGCTATCTTGGAGTCACTTTTGCTTGACATTATGTATACATCTGGAAACGGAGGCTTTGAAGGTAGCACTATAGTAATCACTAAGAAAATGGTAGAATTAGGAAAAGCAACGGTTAATCATAATAACAATGGCAATGTTATAACGGTTAATGATTAATTTGAGGCATATATTATGAACATTGAACGTGCTGTAAGCTCTAGTTTTACTGCATTGCCAGTATTACCTTTAAGAGATGTAGTAATTTTTCCAAATATAATGGTGCCTTTATTCATAGGCAGAGAAAAATCTGTTAATGCACTAGAGTATGCAATAAGTAGTAGTAATCACCAAAATGAGATTTTTCTTGTAGCACAGAAAGATGGCTCTGTTGATAATCCAGAGCCTGAAGATCTTTATGAAGTAGGTGTGTTAGCAAGCATTGTACAACCGTTAATAAAATTACCTGACAATGCAGTAAAAGTTATAATCCGGGGGATAAGAAGGGGAAGAGTTGTAGAATATATTAGCTCTCATACTTTATTACAAGCCAGGGTAGAGTTAGACAGTCATTATAAAGAAGATGAAGACAATATTGACTTAGAAGCTTTAAGGCGATCTGTTGTAGACGCGTTCGATAGCTGGTGTAAGCTAAACAAGAAAAATCAGCCCGAGGTTGCCATTAACTCCATTGATCAAATCAAAGAAGTTGATCAACTTGTAGACACGGTAGCTTCACATTTAAATATAAAAGTATCAGATAAACAAAGCATACTTGAGGCTTATGACCCAGAAGAGCGTTTAAAAAAAGCTTTTGCTTTTATTGAGAGAGAAATGAGTATTTTGAACGCACAAAACCGTTTATATAAGACAATTAAATCGCAAGTTGAAAGCACTCAGAAAGTTTACTACCTTAACGAGCAATTGAAAGCTATACAGAAAGAATTAGGCGAATTTGAGAATGGTGATGAAGGGAATATACTCAATGAATTTGAAAAAAAGATAAATGAAACAAAGCTTTCTCAGGAAGCAAGAGAGAAAGCTATAACTGATTTGAAGAGATACAAGAAAATGAATCCCATTTCTCCTGAAGCTACAGTTATATCTAGTTACTTGCATTGGTTGCTTGAGTTGCCATGGGGAAAGTACAAAGATGCAAAAATTAACTTAAATGCAGCTAAGAAAATCTTAGATGAAAATCATTATGGCATAGAGAAAGTAAAAGATAGAATAATAGAATTTTTAGCGGTATTAAAAAGAGTAAAAGAGATAAAAGGTCCTATACTTTGCTTAGTTGGACCGCCAGGTGTTGGTAAAACTTCTTTGGCTAAATCTATGGCAAGAGCAGTAGGAAGAGATTTTGTTCGTATAGCTCTTGGTGGTGTGCGTGATGAGTCCGAGATACGAGGGCATAGGAAAACTTATATTGGCTCAATGCCTGGTAAAATCATTCAACACATGAAAAAAGCTAATTCATGCAACCCGCTTTTTCTGCTTGATGAAATAGATAAGATGGGTTCTGATTCGCGTGGCGATCCTGCGTCTGCATTACTTGAGGTTTTAGATACTGAGCACAATAAACACTTTACGGATCATTACTTGGAAGTTGAGTTTGATCTTTCAAGTGTAATGTTTGTAGCTACGGCAAACAGCTTAAATTTACCACATCCTTTGCGTGATAGGATGGAAATTATACAATTGTCCGGGTATACTGAAGATGAAAAAATCAGTATTGCTACACACCACCTTATTCCGAAGTTAAAGAAGGAGCATGGTTTGTATCAGAAGGAATGGGACATAACTAATGAGGCGTTATACGAGTTGATACGTTTATATACACGTGAAAGTGGTGTGCGGAGTATGGAAAGGGAGCTTGCAAAGCTCATGAGAAAGGCAGTTAAAGAAATATTGACTGATAAAAATAAGAAAATATCCGTAGGGGTTGACAATTTACAAGATTATTTAGGGGTACGTAAATATACCTTTGGCATTGCGGAAAATGAGAGTTTAGTAGGAATAGTAACTGGGCTCGCCTATACTGAAACAGGTGGTGATATTTTGATGATAGAATCAGTCCTAATTCCGGGCAAGGGAGAAATAAAATACACAGGAAAGCTTGGAGAGGTTATGCAAGAATCTATAAAAGCTGCGTATAGTTATATTCGATCAAATTGTTTGTTTTTTGGTATAAAGCCCGAAAAATTCCAAAATAATGATATACATTTGCATGTACCTGAGGGTGCTGTACCAAAAGATGGCCCTTCTGCTGGCGGCGCGGTATGTACGTCTATTGTTTCTCTTATGACAAATATACCAGTTAACAAAAATGTTGCTATGACAGGCGAAGTGACATTGCGTGGTAGAGTTTTAGCTATCGGGGGCTTGAGAGAAAAATTGCTTGCAGCGCTCAGAGGATCAATCAAAACTGTGATTATACCAAGTGAAAATGAGAAAGATATGCAAGAAATTCCGGCAAGCATCAAAGAAGGGATCAACGTAGTTTTTGCTAAGAATATTGATGAAGTTATGAAAGTTGCTTTAATGCACCCTACTACTCCAATTAATGGTGATGATAATCAAAATAGTGTGCCTTCCTCTATAGAAAATAAAGATGATACTTTTCCTATGTCGGAAACATTGAAGCATTAGATTAAGAAGGTATTATACAATCTCCACTTCTTTTTTATCCGGCAAAAACCCACCAACTTGTGTGTCCCATAAGGATATGACTTGCTTTGTTGTTATGTCATTCATATTTTTTACTTATTCTATCTCCCAGTTTAATTCAAGTAGATGATATATTATAATAGTCCTTTTCATGGAAACCTTTTCTGGTAGATTGCTTTCTAGAAAAACATTGGTCAAGGTGCCAACTGTGGTTTATAATAATATAAATTATATCATAGTTGATTTGCGTTTATCAGAGCTGAGGTATGTTTTATTTTACAAATTTTTTGCCTATTTTACTGTTCCTATTTCTTTTTGTAGGAAGCGGCATATATTTTACTGTTCTTGGCGTGTCAAATGCTTTTTATCAGTTATCTCCACTAGTAGCCATTGTTCCTGCCATAGCTCTGGGTTGGGTTTTATACAAGGGCAATACTGAAGAAAAAATGTATGCCTTTCTAGATGGGGTAAGAGATCGTAATATTATCACTATGTGCATCATTTTTTTACTTGCAGGTGCATTCAGTGAAGTAACTAAAGCAATCGGTAGTGCTGATGCCACAGTTAATTTGGCTCTTTCATTTATACCAACACAATTTTTACTCATAGGATTATTTTTTGTAGCAGCTTTCATCTCCACTGCTATTGGTACATCAATGGGCACCATTGCAACAATTGCTCCTATTGCAGTTGAACTGACACAAGCTGGGATTTCTCCTTCCTTAGGAGTGGCAACCGTTGTAGGAGGAGCAATGTTTGGCGACAATTTATCTATTATCTCTGATACTACAATTGCATCTGTGATGTCTCAAAAGGCTGATATAAAGAAAAAATTAAAACTGAATGCAAAAGTGGCACTAATTGCTTCTATATTCACAATAATTATATTATTTTATAGCTCAAGCAATAGTGCTGCTATTTCAGTTAAGGAGTATTCTTTATTGCTTGTGGCTCCTTACATCATACTTATATTGCTTGCAAACTTTGGAATCAATGTATTTACGGCATTGGTTTTAAGCATAACTTTTGCTGGAATTATTGGATTTATAAATAACAACAATCATGGTTTATTGTTTTTAAGCCAAAACATCACCAAAGGGTTTATGAGTATGCATGAAATTATGCTACTGTCATTGATGGTTGGCGGGCTTTCAGGACTAGTAGGTAAAAATTCTAAGGAGTTTGCAGATAAACTTTCATCTTGGGTTATGATACAACGTGGTGGACAAAAAACTGCACAGTTATTTATTGCAAAAATAGTCAGCATATTTGATATTTTACTTGCAAATAATACCATCGCTATAATTTTTAGCGGTGAAATTGCTAGAGATATTGCTAAGAAATATGAAATACCGCCTCACTATAGTGCAGCATGGCTAGGCATATTTTCTTGTGTATTTCAAGGATTAATACCGTATGGCGCTCAATTGCTTTTGGCTAGCACTATTGCTGGAGTTTCACCTTTGGCAGTCATGCCACACGTATACTATTGCTATGTTTTAGGTATTATTGCAGTGTTATATATTGTATTGAACAAAATTGAGAAAAAAGATTGTGCTTAATATACAAGACAACGCTCCGCTCTGTAGAAAATGGATGTTCTTGGCAGTATGTGCTCTTGCTTGCTCTGGGTTACTGTCAATAATTGTTATTTTTCTACGATTGCCTTTTATCTCCTCTCTTGTTCCTTCTGCACAATATATTTTTGATAATGCGCTGGTAATACACGTGAACTTGTCAATTTTAGTGTGGATGTGCTCTATAATATCTCTGCTCTTTATCATAAACCTACAAAATACCAATAGTTGGTTTAACTTTTCATGGGTTCTATCAACCCTTTCGATGCTGCTCATGTTTATATCCGCATTCGTTCCAAACACTGAAGTTATCAAAAGTAATTATATTCCCGTGTTACAAAACAAATTATTTTTGTTTGGACTCAGTTTGTTTATTGCCAGTATATTAGTAAATACAATGCTAGCATACACATCAAAAAAAGAGGTTTCATTTCTCTCTGTTGGGCAAATTGGGCTAGTTATTATACTTGTATCGTCATTTCTTTGCTTTGTTTTAGCATATAATAATATGCCTCCAGGTCTATATCACTCAGATAATAATTTATTTTACGAATATCTCTTTTGGGGAGGCGGACATTTATTGCAGTTTGCTTTTACTCAAGGAATGTTTTTAGTCTATTTAATAATGCTAAGTTCCAATGATATTAGTCTAGCTTCAAGCAATAAAATTACTATTTTACCACTATTTATAAACACGATTTTAGCTGTAGGCGCACCGTTTGTATATTTTGTTTATCCAGTTGATAGTGCCAAGTTAATACAGTTTTTTACTTGGCATATGAGGATTGCTGGAGCAGTTTTGCCGTGCTTTTTGATAATATTAGTGTGCTACAACATCAGAACTTTTATTAATGATAAAAGCAACTATTTATTACATTCATTTTTGTTGTTCACTTATGGAGATGTGCTCGGAGTGTTGACTATTGAAGGTAATGTCACGATTCCTGCTCATTATCACGGTTCTGTAGTTGGGATCACTATAGCTTTTATGAATTTCATTTATTGGCTGTTACCCAAATTAAACTTTAAAGAGGTAAAAAACTCCATGGTAAGATTACAGATTTATGCCTACAGTGTAGGGCATTTTCTCCATATTACTGGCCTTGTGTGGCTTGGTGGAGATGGTGCTTTAAGGAAGGTTGCAGATCTGCCAAGCATTTCGTCAATGTTAGCACGCACGTGCTTCATTATAGGTGGCGCTATATCAGTTGTTGGTGGAATGTTGTTCGTAATAATTGTGCTTTTACATCTGTTAAAAGGCAAAGCGCGTACCAACTGACCCATAGAAACGAAAAAACTTCCTTGACAAACTCCGCCAGCGCCCTTATCATGATACTGAAGGTATTCAGTTATCTTCATCTGTGCAGATTAAACAGCAAGAAAACAACGTAGTTGGCGTCTTATTTTTAATTTTTTGCACTATGTGCACCTTATGTCTTCACAACATTTTTAGGTTTTTACCTATAAAAGCTGAAACGCGCTTATAAGTCGTTTAAGACAGTATAGTACGCCAATTTGCAGGATTAGAGAGTGAACACTAATTACCACGGGGTTTCTTTTGCCTTTTTTTCTGCTTAGTAAATTTCTTAAACATTTTAGCTAAAGTTAGTTGCACTTAAAAGCAGCTAAATTGCAGCGTTTAAGACTTAAAAAACGCCAAATACTGAAAATAGACAATGACTAGGGTTTCTTTTGCCTTTTTTTTTGTTTAGTAAATTTCTTAATGTTTATAGCTAAACGACAACCGTCATCCCGCTGCTTGTTAGCTGATGAGATACCGCGGCGGTATGACGTAGGACTGCTGTCATTCCAGTGCTCCTTTTTTTGTCATCCGAGTAGCTGACACTGTCCTCCTTTGTCATCCCAGTGCCCAGACACTGGGATCCAGCATTTCACGCAATCCCATCAAGAACGTTGTATTTTACATAACACTTTTATGCTTACCAACTTAATAAAATTCCTGGATCCCAGTGGGCTTTGTTGCATCGCTCAAGTGAAAAGAACTGGCAGTTACTGACAAAATTCATTATAAATAGCCATTTAACTGTTGAAGAAAAAATATGCCACAAAAAATGAGAGTCAGTAACTGCCATGAATATAACAAATTTCTCCAAGAAAGAGGAAGCATTTTTTGTTATATCAATGACGCCATAGAAAATTGGTACGAGAATTGTCCAAAAATGCAGGGCGGCAACTATATTTATAGTGATAAAGTTGTGATTTTGGTGCATATAATCGTCAGTTTCTTTAGAATTGGTTTAAGACAAACAGTCGGGTTTATAAAAGGGTATTTGTAACAAATAGGAAGAGATTTGGCAGTTATCAGCTATTCACAAGCATCAAGAAGGTTTAAGAAACTTAATATTAAGATAAATGATTGCAGAAAATAATATGGAAGATATCGAAATTGCTATAGACAGTACAGGAATTAGTATATACAACAACACACAGCAAGGAAAATAGCACTGACAGAAAATATCGTGGCTATGAGCAAACGAGAAAATTGCACGTAATGTTGAATATAAACAACAAAAAAGCCATAGCTGTAAAATACAGTAACGGCTGATCACTATGGAGCTTGTGATTTGCTAAAAGAAGTTGATTTTCAGCATTCCATAAAAGCACTATATGCAGATAGAGCATGTGATCATACGCGTCAAGTTAAGAGATTGTGAGCAAATTTAGAGAGGTTAAAGTGGATACTCTAGCCCTTCTACGTTTGTCTTTTAATGAAAATCGCGACCAAGTTATAGTGAGTTTTTTAAGAAATGCTTTTAAACTATTAATTTTGGTTAATACTAAAAATAACTCTCTAACCCGCCTTTTTAGCTCAATAAATGCCTTTGTTAAGCTAAGTTCTGTATTCTTTTTCACTTCTGTGCAACCAACTATGCCGTGAAATATAAGAATTGCGCACAATTTAGCATATAGTTCACATAATACTCTGCATGGCTTTCCTTTTAGCTTATCAAGCCTGATATGGCTTTTATACAATTTAAATAATAACTCAATTTGCCACCTTACTCTGTAAATCGTTAATACTTGCTCAGCACTAATTTTATTTTCTGGAACATTAGTTATAAATATTGACCAGTTCAACAATTTTTGATTTCTTTTAGAGGATGTATATCCCTGCGATCTTGCTAATCTATTAGCTTTCCTTCTTCTGGCCATAGACTGTTCTTCAGTTAGTTTCTGACATATAATTCTTACTCTAATTTTTGCTTCTTTTCCTAACAATACCTCGTTTTCTAAAAATAACTTATCCTCTAAACATTCTAATAACTCCATTTTTTGATTTGTTTCTACATCATATATGTTGGTATCGGATTTATAACGACTTATGAAATAAGCTCCTATTTCATTGATTTGTTTAAAAGAACTTGGCACAAAATAACCGAGATCAGATATTAGCAAATCATTGCTTAATATATTACTTAAATGTTTCCTATATCCCTGGTCTGATCTTACCCCCTCCGTTAAATTAAGTTGGTCTATTATCTGATTCATGTAGTCGAAAACTAATTGTAACTTTATTCCAGACTTAGTATTGCTTTCATAGCCACTGTAGCTAGTACCATAACCTTTATACATCTCTTCCATACTGTTAGGTAGAGTAATATAGCTACTGTCCAATAATTTAACACTATTAAATTGCTGTAAGATTTTGCAATCAACTTGCAAGATATTTTTAAAGAGAATCACAGATTCATTATACATCCTTTTCATAAATTCCACTGCTTCTTCAGTAAATCTAAAATCCAAACCTTGTTTTGTTATATCTATCGAGTCCTCGTTTAGTAATTGACACATTGTTTCTACGCTACAATTATCAACTCCTATATTACCCAAGACCATGGCTTTTACGAATGATGAACCTTTTAGCTTTCTCTTTCTTTTTATAAACCTTGTTGTAATTGAGATTTTCTCTGCTTTTTCATTAAAAAATTCTTTGAGCTTTTTTGATAAGCAAGTTATTTTATTCATTGGTTCTCTCACTAAAAGTATATCTGGGAGAACTTATACCTTATTATTCTATCTCTTTCATACCTTTATTTCCTTAACTTGACGCGTATGGAGCATGTGATAGGCACAAGTTTTATAAGTTGTGTAACGAATATGATATAAAGACAAAAATTCCACCAATAAACAATGCGGCAGAACATCCAGAAATAGATTATATGTCTGACAGGAATGCTGCTATTAGGTTAATAAAATTATACGGTGAAGATGGCATGAAAGAATGGAAAAAAGAAGTAAATTATGGGAAAAGATCTTATATTGAAGGGTTTTTCTCAAGATTAAAGCAAATATTCGGATTTAGTTTTAGGAATAAATCTGAGATAAATCGAGAAAAAGAACTGCTAATCAAATGCTATTTGCTTAATAAATTCACTGATATTGGTATGGCTAAATTTGAGATAGTTACATGAATTTACCATAAATCACCATCTCATAAAGTGTGATGCAACAAAGCCATCCCAGTGTCAGCTACTCGGATGACAAAAAAAGGAGCACTGGGATGACAGGAGAGGGAGGCTACTTGGATGACATCATAGGGGCACTGGGATGACACCATTCTTTTTCCTGGATCCAAATAGTCAAGGCACTGGAATGACAAAAAAAGGAGGCACTGGAACGACAAAGTGGAGTGTCTGCTTCTGTCATCCTATGATAGCTAAAAAGACCTGGTCACGCGCTGGAATGACACCGAAGGGGCTACTGCCCTCTTGGATGGAGACCAGTGTCAGCTACTTAGATGATACCTTTTTTCTACTTAGTTTAGGTTATGCAGAAGTCTAATACAATTATAGAACAAGCTTAAAAATTCTGGTAAAGTAGTTTTATTTACAAAGAAAGAATATGCTACTTGAAATTGAAAAGCGCAGCATAACAAATGCATTGTGGAAGTTGCAAGAAGCAGATCAAAGGCAAATCTTAACTCTTACACAGAGATTTGAGTTACCAGAAATATTAGCAAGAATATTGGTTACTCGTGGTGTTAACATAGAAAATGCAAGCGACTTCTTATATCCACTAATCAGATCGCTATTACCAGATCCCTTTCACCTTCTTGATATGGATAAAGCTGTTTCTCGTATAATACGGGCAATAAAAAATGATGAAAACCTTGCAATATTTGGTGACTATGATGTTGATGGTGCAACGTCGTCAGCATTGATTAACAGGTACCTGAGAGCAATCGATATACACTCTATAATCTACATTCCAGATCGTGTTGATGAGGGTTATGGATTAAACACAGATGCTTTATTACAACTTAAAAAGAATGGAATTGATTTATGTATTTCCGTTGATTGTGGTACGCTTGCATATCAACCAATAGAAGATGCAAAGGCTTTTGGTCTTGATATTATAGTTGTTGACCATCACCTTGGTACGGAAAAATTACCAAGCGCCTTAGCAGTTGTGAATCCAAACCGCCTTGATGAGAGCTCTCCTTATAATAACCTAGCAGCAGTTGGAGTGTCATTTCTGCTAATTGTTGCTCTTAATAAAAGCCTACGTGAGCAAGGATTTTTTACCAACAAAAAAGAACCAGATTTATTTGATCTGTTGGATTTGGTTGCCCTGGGAACTGTCTGTGATGTTATGCAGATCACAGGCCTCAATAGAGCACTTGTCTCACAAGGATTAAAAGTTATGTCAACAAGAAAAAACGTTGGCTTGCGTGTTTTATTTGATGCTTTGGGAATCCTTGAAAAACCAAGTGTTTCTCGATTAGGGTTTAGTATTGGGCCATGCATAAATGCTGGAGGAAGAATTGGAGAAGCATCGCTTGGTGCAAGGTTGCTTTCCACCGATGATGATGAAGAGGCACATTCAATCGCGCTAAAATTAATAGATTTGAATAATGCAAGAAAAGTGTTAGAAAATGAGGCTCTCTTGGAAGCTACAGCACAAGCGGAAAAGTCTGCCCAATCAGGTGCGAATTTTATAATGATAAGTGGCAATTGGCACCAGGGAATAATTGGTATAATTGCATCAAGGCTAAAGGAGCAGTTTCACTTGCCAACAGTAGTGATATCTTTAAATAATGGAATAGGAAAAGCAAGCTGTAGATCAATTTTGGGAGTTGATATCGGTGCTGCAGTCCTTTCCGCAAAGTTTATAAATTTGATTATTGAAGGTGGTGGCCATAGTATGGCGGCAGGATTTTCAATTAAAGAAGACAAAATAAATGATTTGCATGATTTTTTTACTGAAAGATTTTCAAACTCTATAAATGAGAAAACTTTAAAAGCTGATAGTATAGTAACTGCTAAAGCAATAAATTTGTCTTTATGGAATCAATTGCAACGCTTGGGACCATTTGGAGTTGGAAATCCTGAACCAAGGTTTATTATCCAAGGAGCAAAGATAAGAAAGCCTGAAGTTATAGGAGTTGACCATATAAAATGTTTTATTGCTGATGATAATGTTATGGTAAGAGCTATTGCATTTCGTTCTGCAAATACTCATCTTGGCTCTGCTATCATGCAGGGTAATGTTAAAGCTATTTTGGGTAAAATCTCTATGAATTACTGGAATGGCAATGAATTTGTACAATTTTTAATAGAAGATGTATTGACCATTAGTTGAGTGTATCTGTTCAGCAGAGTGGCAAAATAGGTAGACAAGATAAACCAAAAAATCAAGAAGAAGTGAGTGTGCACTTGTCCGTAAAGTCTTTCCATTTCTCCCATTTCTTCGATTATTCTCTTCACTTTCAGCTAATAAGTGATTTTCTATTTCACCTTCCAAACTTGCCTCCAGCAGCTTTTTTATAAGTGGTGTAAATGCTCCATCCCTTCCTGTTAATGGTCTGCCTTCCCTTATTGATGACAGTATATTTGCTTCCAGTTCTTTGTAATCTACCAAACCGGTAGTTCTGTTTACTACTTTCTGACTCATTGTCAAACCTCCATTTTTTTATATCAATTTATTACTTTTTTTTCGGTTTGACACACTTTTTTGAACCATACGCGTCAAGTTAAGAGATTGTGAGCAAATTTAGAGAGGTTAAAGTGGATACTCTAGCCCTTCTACGTTTGTCTTTTAATGAAAATCGCGACCAAGTTATAGTGAGTTTTTTAAGAAATGCTTTTAAACTATTAATTTTGGTTAATACTAAAAATAACTCTCTAACCCGCCTTTTTAGCTCAATAAATGCCTTTGTTAAGCTAAGTTCTGTATTCTTTTTCACTTCTGTGCAACCAACTATGCCGTGAAATATAAGAATTGCGCACAATTTAGCATATAGTTCACATAATACTCTGCATGGCTTTCCTTTTAGCTTAT
Organism: Wolbachia endosymbiont (group A) of Melieria omissa; assembly: GCF_964031125.1. NCBI lineage: Bacteria > Pseudomonadati > Pseudomonadota > Alphaproteobacteria > Rickettsiales > Anaplasmataceae > Wolbachia > Wolbachia endosymbiont (group A) of Melieria omissa. The sequence continues at coordinate 313,807 of NZ_OZ035007.1, forward strand.
CAAGCCTGATATGGCTTTTATACAATTTAAATAATAACTCAATTTGCCACCTTACTCTGTAAATCGTTAATACTTGCTCAGCACTAATTTTATTTTCTGGAACATTAGTTATAAATATTGACCAGTTCAACAATTTTTGATTTCTTTTAGAGGATGTATATCCCTGCGATCTTGCTAATCTATTAGCTTTCCTTCTTCTGGCCATAGACTGTTCTTCAGTTAGTTTCTGACATATAATTCTTACTCTAATTTTTGCTTCTTTTCCTAACAATACCTCGTTTTCTAAAAATAACTTATCCTCTAAACATTCTAATAACTCCATTTTTTGATTTGTTTCTACATCATATATGTTGGTATCGGATTTATAACGACTTATGAAATAAGCTCCTATTTCATTGATTTGTTTAAAAGAACTTGGCACAAAATAACCGAGATCAGATATTAGCAAATCATTGCTTAATATATTACTTAAATGTTTCCTATATCCCTGGTCTGATCTTACCCCCTCCGTTAAATTAAGTTGGTCTATTATCTGATTCATGTAGTCGAAAACTAATTGTAACTTTATTCCAGACTTAGTATTGCTTTCATAGCCACTGTAGCTAGTACCATAACCTTTATACATCTCTTCCATACTGTTAGGTAGAGTAATATAGCTACTGTCCAATAATTTAACACTATTAAATTGCTGTAAGATTTTGCAATCAACTTGCAAGATATTTTTAAAGAGAATCACAGATTCATTATACATCCTTTTCATAAATTCCACTGCTTCTTCAGTAAATCTAAAATCCAAACCTTGTTTTGTTATATCTATCGAGTCCTCGTTTAGTAATTGACACATTGTTTCTACGCTACAATTATCAACTCCTATATTACCCAAGACCATGGCTTTTACGAATGATGAACCTTTTAGCTTTCTCTTTCTTTTTATAAACCTTGTTGTAATTGAGATTTTCTCTGCTTTTTCATTAAAAAATTCTTTGAGCTTTTTTGATAAGCAAGTTATTTTATTCATTGGTTCTCTCACTAAAAGTATATCTGGGAGAACTTATACCTTATTATTCTATCTCTTTCATACCTTTATTTCCTTAACTTGACGCGTATGGTTTTTGAAACAGCCTCTCCATTTGAGACAGCAACACAAATGCAAGAACTTATTTATTGGACTAGCCAGCAATTAGAGGTGAAATCGTTACACCCTCTATTAATTATTGGCATTTTTATAGTTACTTTTTTAGCTATTCATCCCTTCCAGGATGGAAATGGCAGATTATCACGCATTCTCACAACTTTCTTGTTACTAAAGTTAGGGTATATCTATGTACCTTACAGTTCCCTTGAAAGTAATAAGGAGAGTTACTACTTAGCTTTGCGTCGTACTCAACAATCCTTGAAGACGAGCAGCTATGATTTTAATCCATGGCTTATATTCTTTTTAAGGTCACTACAAAAGCAAAAATTTCATCTCGAACAAAAGGTGTCACATGAAAAAGTGTTAAATCTCTATTTACCACCACTTTCTGCTAAAGTATTAGCACTACTCAGCAAACATGGACGTCTTACAATTAAGGATTTGGAAAATATTACTAAAGCAAACTGCAATACCTTAAAGAAGCACGTATCTAATCTCGTAAAGAGTAATCACATCACTCAGCATGGAAAAGGCAAAGCAACCTGGTATGTAATATAGAGCTCAATAGGATATGTATTCATTTTGAATTGTTAAATTATTCAGCTATAGAATATAGATCACAGCTGTACAAACATTGTAGTTTGAGCCCACTAGATCCCAGTGCCCTATTCTTGTCATCCCAGTGCCTTCTCCTGTCATCCCAGTGCCCAGACACTGGGATCCAGAAAAGTTTGCTTGTAAGCAAGCAAACTAGCATAGAAAGTGGTTACAACGTTTTCGATGAGATTGCAGAAAGGCTAGATTCCAGACTGGAATGACATCGTTCACTATGTACCATATTGCAATAGTTGTGGTCAAGGCACTGGGATCTGAAATTGCAGTGTTCGTACAGCTATAGAATATAGATCAGAAGTGACAGAGCTTAAAAAAAGGCCTAACATTCTTAATAAACGTAAAAAGCTTTATGAAAATCAGAGTTGGAGTAATAGGCTGCTTAGGCAGAATGGGCAAAAAAATACTCAATGAATTAATTACAAATACCAAAGTGGAAATAGCAGGTGCTGTTGCCCGTTCAGGTAGTAAGTACATAGATTCAGATATTGGACCAATTATAGCCAATCTAGGAATTAAAGTTACAAGTTCTATTAGTGGCATATTTGAGTCATCTGACGTTGTAATAGATTTTACAACTAAAGAATGTATGTTAGACTGCCTTAAAGCGGCTGTAAAATTTAAAACACCGCTGGTTAGTGGCACAACTGGAATAGAAGGTGTCGATTTGAAAGAATATGCTGCTGAAGTTCCAATATTATGGTCAGCAAATATGAGTGTTGGGGTTAATGTGTTGCTGAAATTGGTAAAAAAAGCTGCTGAGCTTTTAGGTAATGAATATGACGTTGAGATTTGGGAAATGCATCATAACTTAAAAAAGGATTCACCATCTGGAACAGCTATAGAACTTGGCAAAACAATTGCTAACGCTTCAAAAATGGATTTTCAGTCCAATCAATATTTACATAGTGGTTCAAACATAAGAAAAAAGGGGGGAATAGGTTTTGCAGTATCTCGTGGAGGTGGAGTAATAGGAGATCACAGCGTGATGTTTGTTAATTCTGATGAACGGATAGAACTAAACCACAAAGCAATTGATCGCACAACATTTGCTAGAGGAGCTGTTCAAGCAGCAGTATGGCTATACGAAAATAAAAGAGAAATTCCGGGGCTCTATTCAATGCAGGATGTGATATGAGCAATACACGTGCCTCTGTTAAAGATTTAAATCTCTGGTACGGCTCTAAGCAAGTTTTATTCGATATAAATTTGAATATTTATAAAAGAAAAGTTACTACTTTTATCGGACCATCCGGGTGCAGTAAATCAACATTTTTGCGTTGTTTTAATCGTATGAATGACTATGTACCAGGTTGCAAAACTGTTGGTGAATTAGATATCGATGGGCTGGGTGATATATATTCACGCGATATGGATGTTGTACTACTTAGAGCAAAAGTTGGTATGGTATTTCAAAAGCCAAATCCTTTTCCAAAATCAATATATGATAATGTTGCTTGTGGGCCAAAATTGCATGTTATGGCGAAGGATAAGCAAAAATTGAATGAGATGGTGGAAAATAGTTTAACCAAGGTTGGTTTATGGGAAGAATTGAAGGACAGATTGCAAGATAGCGCACTCAATTTATCCGGTGGCCAACAACAGAGACTATGCATTGCTCGCGCAATTGCAGTGAAGCCAACTATTTTATTAATGGATGAACCGTGCTCCGCTCTTGATCCAATGGCAACCAATGCAATCGAAAATCTTATACAAGAGCTGAAATTAAGATTTACTATAATTATGGTAACTCATTCAATGAAGCAAGCTAAGAAGTTATCTGATAGTGTGATTTTCTTTCATAATGGCAGAATTGTTGAGTCTGGAAGCACTCAAGAAATATTCGAAAATGCTCAATCTCCCTTAACAAAGGAGTATATCCTGGATCATTAAATTTCTGACCTTACCCAGAAAAAGTGGAGAGAAAGAAAAGAGTTTTTTTGGGTAAAATAAAATTTTGGAGGATTAGAAATGGTAAGAGAATATACAGCAGAATTCAAATTGGAAGCTGTTAAACTGGCAAATGAACAAAGAAAGGTAGGTCAACCAGTTGCAAAAGTAGCAAGAGATCTAGGAATAAGGGATAGTGTATTAGGAAAATGGATGAAGAAATATAACGAAAAAAAGTCAGCGGCAAATGCATTTCCAGATGTAGCACCTTATGACAAAGAGAGGTTTGATTTACAAAGCAAGAGTAACAAGGGAAAGAGACATTTAAAAAAAAGCCCTGGCCAGTCAAAAAGAGTAAAATATTTTTTTATATAGTATAGCATTTCTCATAATAGTCCGAACAGGTCATAGGAAGGCAGAATCAACAGCACGACGAAAGGATTCGAATAGAGGAATGTTTTTCCTGGCTCTGTTTTTTATAGCAAACCAATGATGCTCAATTTTGTTGAAATCTGGAGAATAAGGCGGCAGATACAAAATTTCTGCACCAACCCCTTTAGCAAGCTCGATAATCTTATCAGACTTATGAAAAGTAGCATTGTCAAGAATGACAGTCTGTCCAGGTTCCAAGATCGGTGTCAAAAATTGCTCAAACCATCCATTAAAAACATCCATATTACAGTGGCCTTCAAAGGTTAACGGAACAACTATCTTTCTTCCACTTAAGGCTGCAACCATACTGATTCGTTGAGTTTTCTTTCCAGATTTTAAGGCATAAAACCGCTGTCCTTTCTGGCAATATCCGTAGGGGTAGTCTTCGGTGTTATCAATGCCAGACTCATCTATATACACTAAGTTTTTAGGTTCTTTTGTCGCTATAATTTTCAAAAATTCAGCACGTTTTTCTTCGTTTCTTTCCTTGTATCCATATGTCTTTTTTTGCGCGTAAATCCAATTTTTTTAAGGGCTCGATAGATCGTTTGGATACTAACGTTGTTCCAAAGTTTAGCCATTTCCGATAGAGTCTTTCCTCCGTGTTCTCTGGCAAATTTGGCAAAGGTATCCCAGTCGGTAATTTTGTGATTGTAACCCCCATTTCCAAGTTTTTTTGATTGAAAGTCTCCTGTTTCTTTTCTTCTTTGCTGCCACTCCCATAAAGTAGTTCTTCCAATCTTAAATCTTGCTGCCACTGTTTCTCTGCTTTCTCCTTCGTCTAGCGCTTCCATTGCTTTTTTTCTTAAATCATAACTATATGCTGCTGGCATTCAACCTCCTTATCATCATCTACCCTTATCCTATCACATCCGGACTTTTATGGAAAGAGCTATAACTGCTATAAAGTACAGGAATTATGTAGGATTTTCTGCTAGTGGCTACTATAAGTGGACCACAAGAAAAATAAGCAGTAGAGAATCAGCAAATAAAGAGCTACTCGAAGCTATTCAAAAAATATATCAAGTTTCTAAATGTAGATATGGAGCTCCTAAAATTCATGCTGAATTGAAGGCTTTGGGTAAAAGTTGCAATTTGAAAACGGTGCAAAGTATTATGCAGAAAAATGACATCAGGGCTATACTGAGAAGAAAGTTTAAAATTAAAAAACAACAAACAGATAATAGAGCTGTAGCTCCCAATATATTAGACCAAAACTTTATTGTTGATCAACCAAATAAAGTATGGGATTACTTACATCAAAACCAAGGAGGGATGGCTATATTTGGCAGCAATAATTCTCACGTATGGTAGTTAATGAGTAGTGCAATAAATAAACAATTGGTTATGAACTCTTTATTAATGGCCATTAATAGGCGTAAACCTGTTAAAAATCTACTGCTGCACAGTGACCAAGGTTCACAATATACTGCGCAAGGGTATCAATATCTCTTAGCTGTAAAGAATATAGATGAGTAATAAAGGCTGTTGTTACGACAATTCTGTTGCAGAAAGCTTCTTTAGCTCATTGAAAAGAGAAATACTTATTGATACTTCACAACACTCTGCTCAACAAACTAGAACTGCAATATTTGAATACATAGAAATTTTTTATAACAAACAACGTCACTATTAACTATTGCATTCCAGAACAATTTGATGCATCATTCTTTTTGTAAAAAACATTCCAAACTTTCTCTCCACTTTTTCTGGGTAAGGTCACTTTTCCACTGATCATATTTAATCGCCATAACTTTACTCCTACTTTAACAATATTTTAATTATCATATATTATGGCAAGAAAGTCAACCCTACCTAATTTTGCTTAGTAAGCACACTAACTATGAAACAATCTATATTACCATCAAAAACAGAATTTATATTGCCCACTTCATGTCCGGTTCTTAAATCCTTCACCATTTGATATGGATGCATAACGTACGATCTGATCTGATTACCCCAGCCTATATCGCATTTTTTACCATACTCTTCAGCCATTTTCTGTTCTTTTTTTTCCAGTTCAATTTGGTATAAACGTCCTTTAAGTAATTTTAACGCCTCATCTTTATTTCTATGTTGAGAACGACCATTTTGGCATTGAACTACAACACCAGTTGGAATATGCGTAATGCGTACTGCACTTTCAGTTTTGTTCACATGCTGACCGCCTGCTCCAGAAGCTCGGTAGGTGTCGATCTTTAGATCCTTTTCATCCACAGCAATATCAATTGAATCTTCGATCACTGGAGTTACTCCTACACTTGCAAAACTGGTATGACGTTTACCATTTGCATCAAATGGCGATATTCTAACCAGCCTGTGAATTCCACTTTCACTTTTTGCCCACCCATAAGCTTTTTCTCCAACGATTTTTATCATTGCAGACTTTATACCAACTGACTCTCCTTCTAATTTTTCTACAACTTCAACTTTAAAGTTGTGATAAATTTCTGCCCACCTTATATACATGCGCATCAGCATTTCAGCCCAATCATTGCTCTCGGTTCCGCCAGCTCCTGAGTGGATTTCTAAAAAGCAGTTATTATTATCTGCTTCACCAGTAAATAAGGACTCTGTTTCTTTATACTTGATTAATTTCTCTAGCTTAGCTAATTCATTTTCAACTTCAGAGAAAAATTCTTCATCATTTTCATCAATAGCAGACTTCATTAAGCTGATGGCATCGTTGTAATCGCTTTCCAGCTTTAAAAACGACTCTACGTCATTCTTAATTTTAGAACGTTCTTTTAAAACTTCTTGTGCTTTTTGGTTATCTTGCCATAGGTCATCATTCGACGCTTGGGAGTCAAGCTCTTCAAGGCGCAACTTTAATTTTTCTATGTCAAAGACACCTCCTGATAAGAGAAATACTTTTATTTAAGCTTTGAAAGTGTTCAAGAATTTCTGGATAAGTTTTCATTATACTTTAGATTTTAATATATTTACTATCAATAACAATAACAGTAAACAAAATAGAAATTTAACCATATGATAGTTAATTTAAATAATTTCATTATACTTTAATGTTTAAGGAAATCAAGCGCGTATATTTATTAAAAAACAAGGTAAAGTAATGAATATTGAAATAAGTTCCCATTATGGTTTAGACAAAAAGGCTATTGATGACTTAATAGAGTCACTTGATAACGAGGAGCTAGAGAATGTTCGTAATATTGTAAAAACGATAGACAGTGTTCAGTTAGCTTATTTTTTATCTACTTCGATCAGTGATCACAGGGAGAAATTAGTTAATATCCTCGATCAACATTTGTTAAGTGATGCCCTAGTGCATGTAGTGCCAGATTTACAAATAGAGATCATAGAAACATTGGGAATAGAAAATACAGCAAAGTTACTAATGCTCCTTGATGTAGAAGATATAGTAACCATAGTGAAAGATTTAGATAGAAAGTCTGTAGAAAATATACTTTACTATTTGCCCAGCAAAACTCAGAAATCGGTAGAGGAGTTGCTATCATATCCAGAAGAAAGTGCAGGAAGGTTAATACATAAAGATATGGTTATAGCTCCATATTATTGGACAATAAATCAACTGACAGAATTTGTGTGCAACTATAAAAAAATACCAGAAAAATTTCACCAGATATTCATTATCAACTCAAAATTAGAGCTTATAGGCAGTGTTAATTTAAATAAGGTAATATCTCACTCAGGAGACACAATAATAAAAGAGATAATGGATCATGACATAAAAATCATTAAAACTGGAATAGACCAAGAGGAAGTAGCAAGAATATTTAAAGATTACTCTCTATTATCGGCTCCGGTAGTAAATAAGAATGGTAAAATTATTGGTGTGATCTTAATTGAAGATGTAATAAAAGTTGTTCAACAAGAAACAGAAGAGGATGTACTCAAAATAAGCGGTGTATCTTCTAAAGCCGATATAAATGCCCCTATACATAAAACTATAATTAAAAGGCTACCTTGGTTACTGTTTAACCTCTTAGCTGCAACAATGTGTTCCATAGTAGTTGGCTTTTTCGATGATGTAATAAAAAGTTTTATAGTGCTGCCAATAATCATGCCGATAATTGCATCAATGAGCGGAAATGCAGGATCCCAAACAGTAACGCTAACCATCCGGGCAATCGCAACAAAATATCTAACTGAGCAAAATGCAAAAAGAATACTGATGAAAGAATTTTTAATAGGTCTTATAAACGGGGTGATCTTATCTACTATTTCATTAGTAGTGTTAGCAATAAGGTTTCACAACTTCAAAGTGGAGATGATTTTTGTGGTCTCCATGATTATGATGTCAATTATTGCAACGTTCATCGGAACTTTCATTCCTATAATGCTTCACCGTTTAAAGTCTGACCCTGCCGTTTCTTCTTCAATCCTAACATCGGCAACAACTGATATTCTCTCAGCTTTTATATTTCTTGGTTTAGCTACGATCTTTTTATTAAATAGCTAATACTATCTATAGCTATACCGCCGCGAACCGTCATGCCGCGATTCATTCGCGGTATCTCTTAGCATAGATCCCGCTAACAAGTAGCGGGATGACGAGAAAGGGGCTACTTGGATGACATTCTTCCTGGTGTGCCCAAATCACAATGTTCGTACATCTGTGGATTTATTCGCGGTATAGATTCCGCTAACGAGTAGCGGAATGACGGTTTTTCAAATTGTCGTAAGTCAGTTTAGCTATAATATCAAATTTTACCAACTATTTCTTTCTATTAAATAAGAATAAATTGCCTATACAAAAATAGATTGGCAATATTTCAAGTCTGCCAAGCAGCATTAAAAACGATAGAAATAATTTTACTTCATTACTGAAAGAGGAATAATTACCCGAAGGACCTATTAAATTACTAAATCCCGGGCCAGAGTTTGTAAGCGTTGCAGAGACTGAACTGATGCTAGTTATAAAGTCTGCATTGCTTAAGTAAGACATCACTATTGATGAAATGGTAAACGTTAACATGAAAATTGCAAAAAATATAAAGACAGAGTGAACTTCATCATTCTCCAGGGTTTTTCCATTGAATTTTACTCCATTGTCTGCATCAGGGTTTAATAAAAGGTAAAAGTAATTTCTTATAGACCTTAAAAGAACAATCAAGCGGAAGATTTTGACACCACCACTTGAAGAACCACTACATCCACCAACAAAGGTGAGAAAAAAAGCTAAGACTGAAATGAAACTCCAATCTATATGATTACAGATTGCATAACCAGTTGACGTAATCAAGGAAGTGATGGTAAATGTGCTGCATCTAAATGATAATGACACTCCTAAATCAACATTTTTATACAACCAAAAACAAGCAAATAAAGATGAAACAATAGCTATCTTAAAAAAGTAAGAGACCTGCTCATCATAGCAAATGTCTAACCGTCTTATGATTTTTAAATAGCTAAGAAAAGGCAGAGAACCCAAAATCATAAAAACGATCGTTATGGCTTCTAGTATGGGATTATTATAGTGCCCTATAGAATCATTATAGTTAGCAAATCCACCAGTTGATACAGCAGACATTCCGTGACATATTGCATCAAATAGTGGCATACCAGCTAGATAATAGGAAAATATACATAACAAAATTAAGCCATAATATATTGCCGTAACATGAATCACTACGCTTCGCGTATTCGGCAACTTCCTTTTGGTAGCATCTGAATACTCAGAATAAAGTAAATTATTTAGGCTGAGAACCTTAAACATAGGAAAAACTGCAATTCCTAAAGTGATTACACCAAAACCCCCCATGCCATGTAGCATTGCTCTCCATAGCAGTATTCCTGGAGATTGTTTTTCAATATCATTAAATATAGTTGCTCCTGTGGTTGTGATGCCAGATATCGTTTCAAACAATGCATCAACATAGCTCAGATTATCAAAATAGAAAGGAATAGCTGCAAACAGAGACAAGGCAATCCAGGTGCAACTAGTAATCGCAAAAATTGCTGGCATTCCATGCAATCTACTTAATTTACCGAGTAAAATAAAAATTGCGCCAGATGTGCAGGTAATTATGAATCCAGCGAGGAAATTTTTCCATTCGTAGCTGAGATACTTATTGGTAATAGCAGGAATAAGCATTGCTAAGCTAAACAGCAATAGGAATATTCCCACAATAAATACAATTGAACGCAAATTTTGTAAACGTTGATGATTTTTCATAGAATTACTTCCTCGCTATACAAAGCCATAAAAGCTACTCTAACGTCAAGCATTTTGTTGGCCTTTATTAACAGTTATTAACAGTATGCTTGATTTACTTGTAAATATGTGTGATAATTAAATTTTTATTAGAGGTAAGATATGGTTGAATTAACTAATGCACAAGAAGAAATTCTAGATTCATTAAGACAGGCAGTCTGGAATGGCAATTTTCAGGAAGTCCAGAACGTACTCGACAATAATGAACATAATGATATACAAGCAGTTTTGAGCCACGAGGGGACTTTGACTAGTGACAAAGGTACCATTTTAGATTTTGTTATGTGTTGTAGCATTACAATTAAAGCTCAAGTAGAGATCATTGAACAAATTTGGAAGGAAGCTGATCAAAAAACTCGTGATTTTTTGTGTAATACAGAATACGATCTAGCAGGAGGTGATAGTGTTAACACAATAAATATGCTTAGAGGCCTGCAAGAAAGGACCAACGATTCTAATAACGGACCTGTTCTTGGAAAAGTTATTCAAAAAATAGAAGATCACAAGTGGGTAATGGATCTTGATTCCAACTTACAAGAAGCAATAGAAAACCTTGATATTGATCAAGTTAAAGCAGCATTAGAGAATTGTGGTGAAGATGTAGAAAGGGTTTTAGAGCGAGAGGTATATTGGAGTAGTGGAAGAGTAGATGCCCTTTTAGTTTATCCTCTGAAAGTTGAATATAGTGAAGAATTGAACCAAGAAGATGTGGAAAAGATAAAAGAAAGCTTTAAATTAATGTTTGATGCTGCTTCTCCAGGGCTCCTTGGGTTCGAGCCCAATGGAAATAACTATGTAATGGATAAACTTACATGTGCACAAAAACGTTTTGCTAAAATACCTGGAGTAGGTGAGCAATGCTTTCAAGATTTGATTCAAGAATTTGAGGAAAAACTTAGTAAAAATGAACTAGATAATGCCAAGACTGATGATCAGATCATACGCGTCAAGTTAAGGAAATAAAGGTATGAAAGAGATAGAATAATAAGGTATAAGTTCTCCCAGATATACTTTTAGTGAGAGAACCAATGAATAAAATAACTTGCTTATCAAAAAAGCTCAAAGAATTTTTTAATGAAAAAGCAGAGAAAATCTCAATTACAACAAGGTTTATAAAAAGAAAGAGAAAGCTAAAAGGTTCATCATTCGTAAAAGCCATGGTCTTGGGTAATATAGGAGTTGATAATTGTAGCGTAGAAACAATGTGTCAATTATAGCTCTTTTTACAATAATCCGAACAGACCGTAATATGCTACTGGCCTGCTATAGCCATAAACACATATCTTATCGCATTCGGACTATTATAAGAAAGGCTATACTAAACGAGGACTCGATAGATATAACAAAACAAGGTTTGGATTTTAGATTTACTGAAGAAGCAGTGGAATTTATGAAAAGGATGTATAATGAATCTGTGATTCTCTTTAAAAATATCTTGCAAGTTGATTGCAAAATCTTACAGCAATTTAATAGTGTTAAATTATTGGACAGTAGCTATATTACTCTACCTAACAGTATGGAAGAGATGTATAAAGGTTATGGTACTAGCTACAGTGGCTATGAAAGCAATACTAAGTCTGGAATAAAGTTACAATTAGTTTTCGACTACATGAATCAGATAATAGACCAACTTAATTTAACGGAGGGGGTAAGATCAGACCAGGGATATAGGAAACATTTAAGTAATATATTAAGCAATGATTTGCTAATATCTGATCTCGGTTATTTTGTGCCAAGTTCTTTTAAACAAATCAATGAAATAGGAGCTTATTTCATAAGTCGTTATAAATCCGATACCAACATATATGATGTAGAAACAAATCAAAAAATGGAGTTATTAGAATGTTTAGAGGATAAGTTATTTTTAGAAAACGAGGTATTGTTAGGAAAAGAAGCAAAAATTAGAGTAAGAATTATATGTCAGAAACTAACTGAAGAACAGTCTATGGCCAGAAGAAGGAAAGCTAATAGATTAGCAAGATCGCAGGGATATACATCCTCTAAAAGAAATCAAAAATTGTTGAACTGGTCAATATTTATAACTAATGTTCCAGAAAATAAAATTAGTGCTGAGCAAGTATTAACGATTTACAGAGTAAGGTGGCAAATTGAGTTATTATTTAAATTGTATAAAAGCCATATCAGGCTTGATAAGCTAAAAGGAAAGCCATGCAGAGTATTATGTGAACTATATGCTAAATTGTGCGCAATTCTTATATTTCACGGCATAGTTGGTTGCACAGAAGTGAAAAAGAATACAGAACTTAGCTTAACAAAGGCATTTATTGAGCTAAAAAGGCGGGTTAGAGAGTTATTTTTAGTATTAACCAAAATTAATAGTTTAAAAGCATTTCTTAAAAAACTCACTATAACTTGGTCGCGATTTTCATTAAAAGACAAACGTAGAAGGGCTAGAGTATCCACTTTAACCTCTCTAAATTTGCTCACAATCTCTTAACTTGACGCGTATGGATGATCAGATAGCATGGGATAAAGAGTATGCGACTCGATTTTCACAAGAAATCAATCAGGATCCGTCTGAGAATGATGATCTTAACTTTATAGATGACACTGATCTAGATCAAAACACCGTAAACTCTGCACCAACTGCAGACAACAAAACCCCAGAAAAAAACGATACAAACTTCTGGAGTGAACACAAAGGGAAGATCGCTCTGGGCGTTGTTGGACTATGCGTAGTTGGTGCTATTGCAGCCTATGTGCTGGCATATCCTGTAGTTGCATTAGTTTTAGAAGTTTTAGCAGTTTCAGCATTGGCTGTACTAGCTTATATTGGAGGAGTTTGTGAGAAATCAGAAAGCCCAAATACGAAAAGCTCGGACCCGGTTGTTTCTGGGGTGTTGCAACAACGCAGAACTGTCTAATTAGTAATCCATTGTCATCCCAGCGCGCCGCGCTGGGTCTGACTACGCTAGAACAAAGAATATAAAAGAAACGTTGCCGTCACGTTATATCATAAACCTTTGCTGAAGCTTTCTTTATATCTTCACTTGAAAGTGGAATTAGACCAAGCCTAGATAGGTACCCATCTTCAATGCTGATCGAATCTATAATTTCTTTTATGAATTCTCTTAATCCATCAACAGTATCCAGGTGTTCTTTCTTTATATAAAGGTATAGAGGTCTTGCTAATATATATTTTCCCGATGATATATTTTCGTAAGTTGGCTCAATTCCTGCAATTGTGCTCCCTTGTATTTTATCTTGATTCCTCATTAAAAAGCTAAAACTAAATATCCCTAAAGCGTTCTTGTTACTTTTCAATTTTTGTATTATTATGTTTTCATTAATTCCAACTTCTATATACCTTCCGTCATCCCTTATATTACCACATGCTTGCTTTCTTTCTTCCTGATCTTTATAATTCTCTTTGAAAATTCTCGAGTTCATGCATGAATATTGATCAAGCATAATAGAATTAACCAAAGTTTCGTATGTGCCTGTATTTTGATGTGGACCATAAATTTCAATTTCTGTTTTTGGTAAGGCTTGATTTACATCAGACCAAAACTTCTTATTATTTTTTACTAATTTATCATTTTCTTGAGAATATGCAGATAAAGTTTCAAATAAGTCCTTCTTTGTGAAATCAAATCTATGGCTTTGATTTGAATTTGCAATGACAACTCCATCATAGCCAATGATGATTTCTATCACTTCATTAATTTTATTCCTTTTACATAGTTCTCTTTCTACTTCCTTCATAGGGCGAGATGAAGTGGTGATGTCTGGAGTGTCTTCCCCTATTCCTGAGCAAAACATTTTGAATCCTGATCCACTTCCTATCGATTCCACAACTGGAGTCTTAAAGGAGAATACACGGTTGAACTCTTCGGCTATAAACGAGATAAAAGGAAAAACAGTTGAAGATCCAACAATTCTGATGTATTTCCTGGCATCAGCATTTGATAGCGGCGTGAATAATACGAATACAAAAATCAGGAGAAAGTTTCTAAGCATTATTTTTAGTTAAGAACATAAATCTAATTATTATAACAAAAATCAAACTGAAAAGCTTTAATTGCATGACAAAAGCTACAGTTTACATTTAAATTTTATTTTATATTATTGTAAGTATTACACAACTTTAAGGGGCAATTATGGCAGTTATGCCAGATAAATGGATAAGAGAAAAAGCTGAAAATTTTGGAATGATAGAGCCTTTTGTGAATCACAAAAGCAGCAAAGGTGTTATATCTTTCGGACTATCATCTTATGGTTACGATGCAAGAGTGGATAATAAATTTAAAATTTTTACTAACGTTAATTCAGCTATCGTGGACCCTAAAAATTTTTCTGAGAATAGTTTTATAGATAAGGAAACAGATGTATGCATAATTCCACCAAATAGTTTCGTACTTGCAAGTACAGTGGAATATTTTCGTATACCAAGGAATGTACTGGTCATTTGTGTTGGTAAATCAACTTACGCAAGGTGTGGAATTATAGTAAACGTTACTCCCTTAGAACCTGGATGGGAAGGTCATGTCACACTCGAATTCTCAAACACCACTCCGCTTCCTGCGAAAATTTACGCTAATGAAGGCGCATGCCAATTCGTATTTTTAAGCGGCGAAAGTGAATGCGAGAAATCATATGATGATATGAAAGGAAAATATATGAATCAGCATGGTATCACTTTGCCGCTGGTGAAGTGATTGCCATGAGAGTGGTAATTTTTCACTTCCGTACTTTTTCATTGTTGCTTACAATGATTATAGCTACATCATGTGCTTTTCTTAATTAAAAACTTCAATTATTTATTGTAAATTATTGAATTTGCTACTATTTAGTAGCAAATTGTCATCCAAGTGGCTGTAAAATGACAAATTCGTCATTCCGCTACTAGTTAGCGGAATCTATGCTAAGAGATACCGCGAATGAATCGCGGTATGACGGTTCGCGGCGGCATAACGATAAGCTCGTCATCCCGCTGCTTGTTAGCGGGATCTATCCGCTGCGGCATGACGTAGAGCCTACATTAGCTATAGAAACAAAAAGGAGGATCATTATGTCTACAATAATTTTATCATCAATTTTTGGTCAAGCAGGCAGCATTTTTGGGCCAATTGGCCAGATTATCGGCTCAGAACTCGGTGCTCTTCTTGGTGCGCAGCTTGATGGTGCGATGTTTGGCCTTGATGCCGAGCAAAAAGTAACGCATGGTGCGAGGCTAAAAAATCTGCAAGTTCAAACCTCAACCTATGGCAGAACAATTCCAATTATCTATGGCACTGCTCGTGTTGCAGGGAACATTATTTGGGCGCAGCCAATAAAAGAAGAGGCGATAACCACCAAAAGTAAAATTGGAAGAGGTATGAACGTTACATATAATTACTATGCAACGCTTGCAATTGCGATCTGCAAGGGGAAAGTAGAAAAATTAAACAGAATCTGGGCAGATACAACATCACTTAGCTTTGATGAAATAGATTATACTTTTTACAGCGGCAGAGAAGACCAAAATCCTGATCCATTTATGTCATCAATTGAAGGAGAGGGGAATGTGCCGGCTTATAGGGGAATATCTTACATAGTCATCAAGAATTTTCCTTTAGCAGACTATAATAATCATGTTCCGGTATTTACGTTTGAAGTGCAAACTGCATTAAAGCCCGTTGGGTTTTCAATAGCGGAAAATATTCGGAATATCAATATCATACCAGGTTCAGGTGAGTTTGTATATGATACAAAAATACAGAAGAAAATCGCGCAAGAGAAAATAAGCAGCAACCAATATATCCCATATGGGCTGGCGCAAAGGGTAAATCACAACAACCACACTAAAAAGAGCGATGCAATGCTTTCTTTGGATCAATTAAAGGGAGATTTACCAAATGTTGAGTGGGTATCGGTAGTAGTCAATTGGTTTGTGAATGATCTGAACATTAAAGATTGTAAAATATATCCTGCAGTTGAATTTCAAGATGATTCCGCAATATTACCTGATGATTGGCAAGTAGGGGGTGTAACCAGAGATAATGCTCAGCTAATTTCAAAAGATGCGAGTGGAAACCCAAGGTATGGTGGCACAGTTAGTGATGCAGCGTTGATAAGATACATAGAAGAGTTACGCAGCAGAGGCTACAAGGTGATGCTCTATCCAATGCCCTTGCTTGACACAAAGAACAAAGAGTGGCGAGGAAAATTGAGCGGGACTCCTGGGGATATAAGTGATTTTTTTGAGAATCAATATAACAAATTTATAGAGCATTATGCAAGCATTGCCAAACAAACTAAAGTGGAAGGGTTTATCATCGGTTCTGAACTTGTGCGGCTTACCAAAATTAGAGATGAACAAGGTAATTACCCTGCCGTTATAGAGCTAGTTAAGCTTGCAAAGCGAATAAAACTTCAGCTTGGAAAAGAAGTAACGGTAACTTACGCTGCGGATTGGAGCGAATACCATTCATATGATGGTTGGTATAATATGGATGAGCTTTGGTCTTCAGAGTACATCGACGTTATTGGCATAGATGCTTATTTTCCACTGACTGATGGTCCAGAGCCTCCTTTTGGCTATTCTGCGGAAGATGTAATGGGTGGTTGGAGCAGTGGAGTGGGGTATGATTATTTCTATGATTACTCAAAAAGTGAGCCTGAAAAAGTAAAGTATAACGACAGCAGGTATGCGTGGAAAAATATAGAGAAATGGTGGAGTGAAACTCACATAAATCCAGGTGGTAGCAAAACAAAATGGCAACCAAAAATGAAAAAAATATGGTTTACTGAATATGGATTTCCCAGTATGAACGGCTGCACTAATGAACCAAATGTGTTTGTTGACAAAGGCAGCATAGAGAGCAAATATCCACGATATTCAAACGGAGAGGTGAGCTTTCTTTCGCAAAAAATTGCAATTGAAGGAACGTTAAAAAAGTGGCAAAGCTCGGAAATGGTAGAAAAAATGTTTCTCTGGGCGTGGGATGCAAGGCCATTTCCTTACTTTCCCAATTTATGTGATATGTGGACTGACTGCCATAATTGGCAGACAGGACATTGGATTCAGGGAAAGCTTTCACAGCTTAATATTTCCGATGTTTTATCGGATCTATTACAAAAAGCAGGTTTAAAAAGCGATCAGTTCGATACAAGCAACGTCAAAGGGTTATTGTCTGGGTATGTGATAAACGACCAGCAACCCGTACGTTCTATTATTAAAATGCTGCAAAGTTGCTATTTTTTTGATGTGGTTGAACAGGACTCTAAACTGAAATTTGTTCAAAAGGGCAGGGGAGTTACAACTGTAATGCCAATTGGTGAAACGGTTTTCAGTAACAATTCAAAGCAAATGCAACTTGTTAATATTAGTCAACTGGATTTAAACAATAAAGTTAACGTCGTTTATTTTAATCGCAATTTTGGCTATCCAATTGATGTTAAATATGCTGAGTTGCCAAAGCAAGGCACTGCTATAACAGTTGAAATACCGCTCATTATGGAGGAGGGAGAGGCGCAAAATATAGCTGAGGTTTTACTTTATTCTTCGTGGCAAGAGAGAAATATATACAATTTCAAGCTGCCGATAAGATATGCGTGGCTTGCGCCAAGTGATGTAATGACGATTTTAGACGGTGAGAAAAAGCATACGGTGAGAATTATAAAAACAAAATTTGAAAGCATGTCCATTCAAGTAAGTGGTGTTGGTTATGACAGCTCCATATATAAGCTTTCTTTTCCTTCAACAAGGTCTCTTATGCTGAAGGAATACCCTCCTTCTCATATCAGCAAAACCATCGCAGAAATGATAGATTTACCGCATGTTAAAGGTAATATTGCAAGCTTTACTTTAATTGGTGAGGAAAGGAATTGGAAGGGAGCAACGCTCTTTATTTCGTACAACGATAAGGATTATAAGCCTATCGCAAGCACAAATAAGCAGTCTACTTACGGATATGTAATGGAATCTACCGACGAGGGGCTTATAGTAGTGTTACGTTTTGGAAACATAACTTCAATTGCGAACTCAAATTTAGCACTGGTTGGAAAAGAGGTAATAAAATTCCAGAATGCTGAACTTATAGATAAAAATAAATATAAGCTTAGCAACCTAATCAGAGGACAAGAAGATACTAAAGAATATGATCATGCCACAGGTGAAAAATTTGTTCTACTTGATGATTCAATAATATCTTTCGAAGTGCAAATGGGGAAAAAGTTTTACCTAAAAGCAGTGACTTACGGTGACCATACGCGTCAAGTTAAGAGATTGTGAGCAAATTTAGAGAGGTTAAAGTGGATACTCTAGCCCTTCTACGTTTGTCTTTTAATGAAAATCGCGACCAAGTTATAGTGAGTTTTTTAAGAAATGCTTTTAAACTATTAATTTTGGTTAATACTAAAAATAACTCTCTAACCCGCCTTTTTAGCTCAATAAATGCCTTTGTTAAGCTAAGTTCTGTATTCTTTTTCACTTCTGTGCAACCAACTATGCCGTGAAATATAAGAATTGCGCACAATTTAGCATATAGTTCACATAATACTCTGCATGGCTTTCCTTTTAGCTTATCAAGCCTGATATGGCTTTTATACAATTTAAATAATAACTCAATTTGCCACCTTACTCTGTAAATCGTTAATACTTGCTCAGCACTAATTTTATTTTCTGGAACATTAGTTATAAATATTGACCAGTTCAACAATTTTTGATTTCTTTTAGAGGATGTATATCCCTGCGATCTTGCTAATCTATTAGCTTTCCTTCTTCTGGCCATAGACTGTTCTTCAGTTAGTTTCTGACATATAATTCTTACTCTAATTTTTGCTTCTTTTCCTAACAATACCTCGTTTTCTAAAAATAACTTATCCTCTAAACATTCTAATAACTCCATTTTTTGATTTGTTTCTACATCATATATGTTGGTATCGGATTTATAACGACTTATGAAATAAGCTCCTATTTCATTGATTTGTTTAAAAGAACTTGGCACAAAATAACCGAGATCAGATATTAGCAAATCATTGCTTAATATATTACTTAAATGTTTCCTATATCCCTGGTCTGATCTTACCCCCTCCGTTAAATTAAGTTGGTCTATTATCTGATTCATGTAGTCGAAAACTAATTGTAACTTTATTCCAGACTTAGTATTGCTTTCATAGCCACTGTAGCTAGTACCATAACCTTTATACATCTCTTCCATACTGTTAGGTAGAGTAATATAGCTACTGTCCAATAATTTAACACTATTAAATTGCTGTAAGATTTTGCAATCAACTTGCAAGATATTTTTAAAGAGAATCACAGATTCATTATACATCCTTTTCATAAATTCCACTGCTTCTTCAGTAAATCTAAAATCCAAACCTTGTTTTGTTATATCTATCGAGTCCTCGTTTAGTAATTGACACATTGTTTCTACGCTACAATTATCAACTCCTATATTACCCAAGACCATGGCTTTTACGAATGATGAACCTTTTAGCTTTCTCTTTCTTTTTATAAACCTTGTTGTAATTGAGATTTTCTCTGCTTTTTCATTAAAAAATTCTTTGAGCTTTTTTGATAAGCAAGTTATTTTATTCATTGGTTCTCTCACTAAAAGTATATCTGGGAGAACTTATACCTTATTATTCTATCTCTTTCATACCTTTATTTCCTTAACTTGACGCGTATGGTTTGAAAAACCGTCAATAAGACCCGCAGGTCAATTAAAAGCTGGCTTTGACTATCGCATAAACGAAGATGTATAGCTCTTTCCATAAAAGTCCGGATGTGATAGGATAAGGGTAGATGATGATAAGGAGGTTGAATGCCAGCAGCATATAGTTATGATTTAAGAAAAAAAGCAATGGAAGCGCTAGACGAAGGAGAAAGCAGAGAAACAGTGGCAGCAAGATTTAAGATTGGAAGAACTACTTTATGGGAGTGGCAGCAAAGAAGAAAAGAAACAGGAGACTTTCAATCAAAAAAACTTGGAAATGGGGGTTACAATCACAAAATTACCGACTGGGATACCTTTGCCAAATTTGCCAGAGAACACGGAGGAAAGACTCTATCGGAAATGGCTAAACTTTGGAACAACGTTAGTATCCAAACGATCTATCGAGCCCTTAAAAAAATTGGATTTACGCGCAAAAAAAGACATATGGATACAAGGAAAGAAACGAAGAAAAACGTGCTGAATTTTTGAAAATTATAGCGACAAAAGAACCTAAAAACTTAGTGTATATAGATGAGTCTGGCATTGATAACACCGAAGACTACCCCTACGGATATTGCCAGAAAGGACAGCGGTTTTATGCCTTAAAATCTGGAAAGAAAACTCAACGAATCAGTATGGTTGCAGCCTTAAGTGGAAGAAAGATAGTTGTTCCGTTAACCTTTGAAGGCCACTGTAATATGGATGTTTTTAATGGATGGTTTGAGCAATTTTTGACACCGATCTTGGAACCTGGACAGACTGTCATTCTTGACAATGCTACTTTTCATAAGTCTGATAAGATTATCGAGCTTGCTAAAGGGGTTGGTGCAGAAATTTTGTATCTGCCGCCTTATTCTCCAGATTTCAACAAAATTGAGCATCATTGGTTTGCTATAAAAAACAGAGCCAGGAAAAACATTCCTCTATTCGAATCCTTTCGTCGTGCTGTTGATTCTGCCTTCCTATGACCTGTTCGGACTATTATGAGAAATGCTATACTTCTTACCATTCCTAAAGAGCTAAAAAACTACAAAGTAAGTGGTAAGAATTTGTTTGATGTTATTGTTGAATATTTTCAGAAGCTTTGCGAAAAATTGGGCTTTAAATTTGAGACAAAAGTGGAACATAGCCTTGGTGAACCACTAAAGGTAGTAAGTGAGGCAAATGCATCTTCTGTTGAAGACTTAAAGCTTAAAGTGAATAATCAAAGGTAAGATATTGAAATTCGTGCTTTTCATGATTTTAGCTTAAGATTTCAGTGTCCGCTACTCGAATGACATCGTTTACTATGTAACATTGTACTTATACTAATGAAAAAAATACATTATAATTAAGTATATTTACCAATAAATCATTAAGTGAAAACAGCTCTTTCGCAAAATATCATCTCTCTTATTATGATATTGTCTGTAGCAATTGTCGATATGGCAACTGACCTATACTCAGTTGCACTACCAAGCATTGCCAATTATTTTAAAGTAGAAGGCAGTGTAGTGCAGCTTACAATTAGCTTGAATCTAGTTGGATTTGCGGTGTCTGGATTAATTTATGGTCCATTATCGGACCATTATGGTAGGCGTCCAATGATGCTGATTGGTATGACAATTTTTACTTTGGCAAGTGTCATGTGTTATATAGCCGACAGCATTGCGCTCTTGATACTAATTCGCTTCATACAAGGAACAGGGGCTGGTGTTGCAGGTGTTGTTGGGTATGCAGCAATAAGGGATATGTACTCGGGTAGTGAATACTCGAGAGTCATTTCAAAATTAAATATGGTTGTGGCACTCTCACCTGGAATAGCTCCAGTGGTGGGCAGTTATATAATTTCACATGGGTATCATTGGAAATTTTTGTTTTTTATTATATCACTTGCAGCAATTGCTATACTTATTTTTATCTACTTTAAGTTACAAGAAACACTCACTGTAAATAAAAATGAAACCAGTATAACTAACATAACTACTAATATCTTCAAGCAATATATATCAATATTTAGAAATTATCGTTTCCTTGGGTTTTCAGCCATTCATGGATTAACTTTCATGTGGCTTTGGGCATACATTGCTAACTACCCGTTCATATTTGAATCGATGGGCATTGAAGTACAGTATTTTGGCTACCTCATATCGATCATAGTCATATTCTACATAATTGGAACTTTAATTAATAGAAGGTATGTACCAAAAGTAGGGGTTAGCAAAATGCTAATAATAGGTTTGGTGTTACCGATAATATCCGATAGTTTATTGGTATATTTTTATTTCGCGGACAAGTTGAATATATTAATTCTTCAAGTCGCCTGGATTCCAGCCAATATCGGACTTGCATTAATAATAAGCAATAACGTAACTGCTGCTTTAGAAACGATCAAAGGTATAGGGCTTGGTAGTGCAGTTCTCTCATTCTGCAATATGATGTTTGGGGCTATTGGAATATATATAGTAGGAAAATTTTTTCGCTATGGTATTTTACCAAATTTACTATTAACAATAGCATGCTCTACAATTGCAATTCTTATGTACAGCCAGCTCAAATGTACTGAAAAACACAGGGAATAACCATTATTTGCGTGATCCAGAGCTCATGGGTTATTAATGACTTTATCATGATAATATAATTTTACAGGGGGTGAGAGCTCATAGATTATTAACGGCTTTATTATAACAATATAGTTTTACAAAGAGGTGTAGGATGAGTAGTTCACAAAGTAGAGATAATTTTTTTAAGGCTGTTGAAAGAGGTGATATTGATGCAGTAAACCGTCTAATAAGTGAAGGAGCAGATGTTAATGCAGTAGATGTACATAACAACACTCTTTTACATTATGCTGCTGGAAATGGCTATGCAGAGATAGTAAAAGATCTATTGGATAATGGGGCAAATGTTAATGCAGTAGGATTTGCAAATATGACTCCTCTACATCGAGCTGCTGAAGAGGGCCGTAAAGAGGTAGTAGAAGTTTTACTAAATAATAGGGCAAATGTTAATGCAATAGATGAACATAACAGCACTCCTTTACATAGGGCTGCTGAAGAGGGCCATCAAGAAGTAGTAGAAGCCCTACTGAAAGTAAATGGGATCGATGTTAATGCACAAGATAAATATGAAGGTACTCCTTTACATTTTGCTGCTGCACATGGCCATAAAGAGGTAGTAGAAGCCCTATTGGACAAAGGGGCAAGTGTTAATATAACAGATCAAAATGGAAAGACTCCTTTACATCGGGCTGCTGAAAATGGCCATGCAGAGATAGTAAAAGATCTATTGGAAAAAGGGGCAAATGTTAATGCAAAAGATGAAGGGGAAAATACTCCCTTAAATTTAGCCGGTGATGACGGAATAAAAACTCTATTGCAACCCGCAGAAGAATCTGATGATGCTAGTCCAGTATTGCAAAATGATGAAGAAGAAAGCCAAGTTCCACAAAATGCTGCTTTATTTGAGGCTGTTAAAAGAGGTGATATTGATGGATTAAAGCGTCTAATAAGTGAAGGAGCAGATGTTAATGCTTTAGATGGAAACAGATTTACTCCTTTACGGCATGCTATTGTCAAAGGAGACAAAGATATGGTCTCGCTTTTAATTGATAACAAAGCAGATGTTAATGCACAGTCTGAAAATGGACGCGCTCTTTTACATGTTGCTGTTGAAAAAGCCAACAAAACGCAACCACTCGATACAAGTATAATAGAAGCTCTATTAGAAGCAAAAGGGATCAATGTTAATATAGCAAATGAAAATGGAAGGACTGCTTTACATGAAGCTGCTAAAAGTTACGATAAGAAAATAGTAACAGTTCTATTAGAAGCAAAAGGAATTTGTGTTACTCCACTAGATAATACTGACAGCATTCCTTTAAAGCTTGCCTCTCAACAAGGCAGGCAACATATAGTAAAAATTCTAGAAGAAACGCAAAAGGATATCGAAGCTTTGTATTCAGCCGTTAAAAGTGATAATTATAAGGAAGTTTAAATTCTATTAAGTAAAAAAGTAAACGTTAATTCAATAGACAGCAATGGAAAAACTCCTTTACATGA
This sequence comes from Wolbachia endosymbiont (group A) of Melieria omissa, assembly GCF_964031125.1. Taxonomy (NCBI): domain Bacteria; kingdom Pseudomonadati; phylum Pseudomonadota; class Alphaproteobacteria; order Rickettsiales; family Anaplasmataceae; genus Wolbachia; species Wolbachia endosymbiont (group A) of Melieria omissa. The sequence goes on from NZ_OZ035007.1 coordinate 337,780, forward strand.
AGCTGCTGCAAGTGGCCATAAAGAAATAGTAGACGCCCTAATAAAAGCAGGAGCAGATGTTAATATAGCAGATAAAGAAGGAATGGTTCCTTTATTTGAAGCTGCTGCAAGTGGCCATAAAGAAATAGTAGACGCCCTAATAAAAGCAGGAGCAGATGTTAATATAGCAGATAAAAATGGAATGGTTCCTTTGTTTAAAGCTGCTTTCTATGGTCATAAAGATGCAACTGAAGTTTTATTAAATAGTGGAGCAAAGGTTGATACAGTAATGGAATCACTTCTTCAGAGTATGATGGAATATAATTACAATAGTAGCCATAAAGATATAGTTAAAGCTTTATTAAACAAGGGAGCAAATGCTGATGCAGTAGATTCATATGGACATACTCTTTTGCATTGGGCTGCTAGAGAAGGTTATACGGATATAGCAGAACTTTTATTAGAAAAAGGAGCGAATGTTAATATACAAGATAACGATCTATGGACTCCTTTACATTTTACTACAAAAAATAAAATGTTTATGGGTTATGCATATCGTCCAGCAAACGCCTCTGCGGAAACAGTAAAATTCTTAATAGAAAAAGGAGCAGATGTTAATATAGAAAATGAAGATGGAAATACTCCTTTCAAATTAGCCACTGATGAAGGAATAAAAACTCTATTGCAACCAGCAGAAAAATCTGATGATGGTTCAGCGGGTGGATCATCGACAGATAGTGAAGGGGGTCAAGAGGAAGAAAAACGAGTAGGTGATGATACTGAACTACAATCAGATAATAGCAAAGAAGGGGAAAAAACCAGCACCACCAGTGCAGAACAAGGAACTGGTGTAAGCAACGGTAGTCAACCTACTGGATCTACACAAAATAAGGGAGGACAAACCAGCACCACCAGTGCAGAACAAGGAACTGATGTACAAGACAACGATGTAGGTCCTGTTGCTTCCACAGAACCTGCACAAACAGAAGAACAGCCGAGCTCTTTTTTTGGTAGTTTGTTTAGTATACTTATGAAGCCTTTTTCATTAGTTGCATCATTTTTTGGTGGTTTTTTTTCATGGTTGTTTGGGTCTGACGAAGAAAAGTCTGACACACAACCTTATGATGATTCTTCTTCACCTGGGGTCGATCAATCAGTTGAACAAAATAATGGTGATCATAATGACCAGAGCAATGTGATTTGATAGTGATCTTCTACCGGAAAAGGTGTCATCCCAGTGCTTGACACTGGGATCTCATTTTACTTTATGATGATGTCATGAAAGTAGCTGACATTGGGATCCAGAAGACTTAATTTCAACCAAATAATAAAGGCTAGATCCCAGTGTCACGCACTGGGATGACAAAAAAAGGAGCACTGGAATGACACCATCTTGGATGGAAATAACGTCACGCGCTGGAATGACAAAGAAGAGTGGGCTTTCATATGGTTATGCAAGAAGTCTACTGAATATAAACCAGTTTCTCACACACACATTTTACTACGTGATCAGCACTGATATTAAAATGCTCATAGAGTGTTTTATAAGGTGCTGATTCTCCGAAGCTTTTCATGCCAATAAATATACCGTTTGAACCTATGTATTTATGCCAACCCATTTCACTTCCGGCTTCAATTGCAACTTTAATGCTGTCATTATTTAATATTGCCGCTTTATATTCATCGCTTTGCTCGTCAAAAAGCCTCCAGCATGGCATAGAAACAATCCTTGTACCTATACCCTTTTCCTGCAATTTCTCCCTTGCTTCAACTGCAATTTCAACCTCGGACCCCGTAGCAAATATCGTCACTTTTAATTCTTTTGAACATTCACACAAAATATATGCACCAAACTTCGATAAATTAGCAGATTGATCGATATCAGAGTAGAACTTGCGCATGTAACTTACGTTTTGCCTTGAGAGCGCAAACAGTGCAGGTGATTCTTTTTTTTCGAGTGCAATGCTAACACACTCTAGAGTTTCAACTGCATCGGCTGGCCTAAAAACATATAGATTTGGTATAGCACGCAAAGAGGCTAAATGCTCTATTGGCTGATGAGTTGGGCCATCTTCTCCCACTCCAATTGAGTCGTGAGTCATGACATACATAACCTGCTGCTTCATCAGAGCTGAAAGACGTATAGCAGGACGACAATAGTCGGAAAATACCAAAAAAGTGCCGCCATAAGGAAGAATCGCGCCGTGAAGTGCCATACCATTCATACAAGCTGCCATAGCGTGCTCTCTCACTCCATAGTGGACATAAGAGCCACTATAATTATTGCTATTTATTACCTGCATGTGCTTATATTTAGTGCAATTTGACCCAGTAAGATCAGCAGAACCGCCGATTAATTCCGGCATAGACTCAGTTAAAAGTTCCATTACTCTGCCGAAAGAAGATCGAGTAGCTTCGTTTGGCATTAGCTCACATATTTGTTTCTTCAGGTCAGCTAAAACACCAGCGATATTATCTGGTAGATGTTTATCTAACCGTCTTTGAAGTTCTGCATGATACCCTGTCATCCCAGCATTCTCTTCTGTCATCCCAGTGCTTGACACTGGGATCCATTCTTTTTCTTCTTTCCTGGTCACGCGCTGGAATGACATCGTGTAGTTTTGTTTTGCTCTCTCAACAGTTTTCTTCCAGGCATTTTTCACATCTTCTGGTACATGGAATGGTTCATAATTCCAGTTTAATTTCTCTCTCATCTGTTTTATGTCTTCCTCCGAAAAAGCACCACTGTGAGCAGAGGATGTGCCAGCACGGCTTGAAAATTTTCCGATAATAGTTTTGCAGCAGATCATTGTAGGTTTATCAGACTTTTTTGCTTGCTCTATTGCAAGGGATATGGCATCAAAATCATGGCCATCAATTTTGTCAACATTCCATCCATACGCTAAGAAGCGTTTCTCTACATCGTCAGAACAGGAAAGGCAAGTAGCGCCATCTATAGAAATATCATTATCATCAAAAAGAGCTATAAGCTTATTCAATTTAAGATGCCCAGCAAGTGATGCTGCTTCATGGCTTATTCCTTCCATAAGACAGCCATCCCCTAGCATCACGTAAGTGTAGTGATTAATTAAGCTATCTCCAAATTGTTCTTTAAGAATCGATTCAGCAAGTGCCATGCCAACAGCAGTGGCAAACCCCTGACCGAGCGGGCCTGTTGTTGCCTCTACTCCGGAAGTCAAGCCAAACTCTGGATGACCTGGGGTCTTGGATCTCATTTGCCTAAAGTTTTTTAGCTCATCTATACCGATATAACCTGTCAAATATAATATTGAATATAGTAACATTGACCCATGACCGTTTGATAAAACAAAGCGATCTCTATTGAACCATTTAGAATCATCAGGATTATGATTCAGATATTTAGCAAACAAAACAGTTGCAACATCTGCCATGCCAAGTGGCATACCTGGGTGTCCAGAGTTTGCTTTTTGTACTGCATCAATTGATAAAAAACGGATGGCGTTTGCCATAGATTTTAAATGTGAATGATTCATGTGTTAATAGAAAAACTTAAAAATGAAGTATAAAAGATTATATCAGCAAAAACAAGTTGACACTGAGTGCTAAAATCCTTAATAATCTAAAGTTAAATCGTGAGAGTTTTTATATGACAACTGTTATCACTAGAAAGTATAGGATTAGCCGTAGACTTGGTGTAAATTTATGGGGTAGAGCTAAAGACCCAGTAAACAAAAGGAAATACCCTCCAGGTCAACATGGTATTCTTGGATTCAAGAAGTTATCCGACTTTGGTAAGCAGTTTGCTGCGCATAAGAAATTTAAGTTTTACTATGCGATTTCAAGTAAGCAGCTCAGACGTACATTTTTAGATGCTTATAACAGAAAGGGTTATACGGCTGATAATTTTATCGGTATCTTAGAATCGAGATTAAGTTCTGTTTTATACCACTCTGGTCTTGTTCCAACAATTTACTCAGCAAAGCAGCTCATATCTCACAAGCACGTTACAGTTAATGATAAGGTGGTTAACATATCGAGTTATCGAGTGAAGCCAGGTGATATAATAAAAATAAGAGAAAGGGCAGCAAAAATCCCTGTAGTAGTAGAGGCTGAACAAAAACAAGAGCGCAAGGCTCCGGATTATTTAGAAGCAGATAGTAAAGAGCATTCAGTGAAGTATTTGAGGTCACCTCAATATTCTGAGGTTCCTTATTCAGCAGACATGGAAGTCAATTTAGTAGTAGAGTTTTACTCTAGATAGATAAAAAAAGCCCGTGTGGCGGAATCGGTAGACGCAGCGGACTTAAAATCCGTGGGTTTTGCGACCTTGGGAGTTCAAGTCTCCCCATGGGCACCAATTTAACTTAGCAGATAAATACAAAAAAGTATGAAATGGCTTGATATAGAAGATATTGTGGAAGCTCTGGAGGAAAAATTTCCAAATGAGAATATAATTAGTATCAGATTCACTGAGCTTAAAAAAAAGGTCTTGAGTTTAGAGGAATTTGATGATGATGAAAAACGCTGTAACGAAAAAATACTCGAAGCTATTCAAGCAGCTTGGATTGAGGAAAGATTAACCGCATAGCAATAAACCATACGCAAACGTGATTTCTATTACAATTTGCATATTGATTATGCTATTTTTTGGATCTAGCCTGGCAAGTTAATAATAATTTAACTAATTACAATTAAAACAGCTATAAGGTTAATTATGAGGCAAAACAAAAATTTTTGAATGGAACGATCTTGACAAGTCCTACGTTGAGATAAGTTTTGCATAAAAATACTGCTTTTACGGTGTGAGGCTAGAGGTTTGTAAAGCAGTTAGCAGGTTGTCATCTAAGTAGCGTGACCAGAGCTAGATTCCGCGAACACGCCGCGGAATGACGACTATGCAATATGCGTTGCGGAGTGACGATTATGGTCATACCGTCACGGTATCTCACAAACATGTAGCAGTAATGACAAAATCTCAAGTTATATGTATACTTTTATATTATCTACCTACTAAAAAAACAGAAAAATGCTCAAACGTAGCGGTCCAAAAAAATTAAAGTCTATAATTGAAAACTATGCATTAAAATGCATGAAAAATAAGATTAGTAAAAATGAAATACGTCTTATTTTAAACTGGCGAAATATAGTAGGGAAAGAAATAGCAGAGTGTACAAAACCGAAAAAGATCTCATATGCACAGAATATAAATTCGGGTGTGTTGCATCTGGTAGTAACAAATGGCAGCAAAGCATTGGAAATTCAGCATATGATTTCTCTTATAATAGAAAAAATTACGATATTTTTTGGTTATAAAGCAGTATATGGTATAAAAATTAAGCAAGAGAGTATTGACTATTTGACTATATAAGGTAATCTAAGTACATAGAATAATTTGGTATATTGAAGTGAGTAGAGTTTGTGAATTAACAAATAGAAAAAAATCTTTTGGTAATAAGGTATCACATTCGAATCGTAAAACAAAGCGTACCTTTCTTTTAAATTTACATAAGGTTACGTTAACAAGTGATATATTGAATAAAAAGTTTAGATTTCGTGTGGCAACAAGAACTTTGAGAACTATAGATTACAAAGGTGATTTAGATGCTTTTTTGCTCAACACAAGAACGATTAAACTAAGTGAGAAAGCGCAGAAGATAAAAAGAAGGTTGAAAAAAGTTTTAGTAAAGCAAGAGGTAGAGTTAGCAGTTTCAGATGCATAGTAAGCCTCCATGGCTCAGAGCAAAAGCTCCGACCGGTGAAGTATTCAATGAGACCTTAAACATCGTTAAACTGCATAACTTGCATACAGTGTGCGAAGAGGCTGCATGTCCAAATATTGGTGAATGTTGGAATAAACGTCATGCTACTGTGATGATTCTTGGTTCTGTTTGCACTCGTGCTTGTGCATTTTGCAACGTTGCAACTGGCATTCCTGATAAACTAGACCCTCATGAGCCAGAAAATTTAGCAAAAGCGATAAAAAAGTTAAACTTAAAACATGTTGTCATTACTTCCGTTGATCGTGATGATTTGCCAGATGGTGGCGCAAATCAGTTTATACAGTGCATAGAAGAAATTAGAAAGATAACTTCAGAAACAACAATAGAGATTTTAACTCCTGATTTTTTAAATAAGAAAGGAGCATTTGAAGCAATCGCTGTTGCATCACCTGATGTCTATAACCACAATATTGAAACAGTGCCGAGATTGTATGCAAAAATAAGACCACGAGCTCGCTATTTTCATTCACTATATTTGCTGAAGATGGTAAAGCAGATTAATCCTAAAGTTTTCACAAAGTCGGGGCTTATGGTTGGTCTTGGAGAAACAAAAGAGGAAATATTTCAGGTTATGGACGATTTGCGCAGTGCTGAGGTTGATTTTATTACAATTGGTCAATATCTACAACCAACTCCAAAACATGCAAAACTTGATAGATATGTTACCCCAGAAGAGTTTGAGCATTATAAATATATCGCTTACTCCAAAGGGTTCCTAGTGGTTGCATCAAGCCCACTAACTCGGTCATCATACCACGCTGAAGAAGATTTTAACAGGCTCAAGGCCTGTCGTTGACATTTGTGTTAATTCAAATTAATTTTTACTAATTATAAAGGAGTTTTTACGTAATGTCTACTATAAAAATCGAGAAGAAATCACAATTAGTTAAAGAGGTATTCGACTCCGTGGCAAATCGCTATGACACCATGAATGATATAATGAGCCTCGGAATGCACAGATTATGGAAAGATAGGATGGTAAATAGTGTGCATTTTACAAAAAACTCTAAGGTTTTAGATGTTGCTGGAGGAACTGGAGATATAGCAATAAGAGTAGTAAGAAAAGAGCCAAGTGCTAAGGTTACAGTATGCGATATAAATCAAAACATGCTAAGCAGAGGACGTGATAAAGCTATAAATTCAAACCAAATTAATTTTGATTGGGTATGTGCGAACGCAGAAAGTTTACCATTTGAAGACTCCGAATTTGATTATTGCACAATAGCTTTTGGCATTCGAAATGTTTCTGACCGTAAGAAGGCTTTAAATGAGGCGCACAGGGTATTAAAACCACATGGAAAATTTATCTGCTTAGAATTTGCCCCTATGCACTATCAAAATGAGATATTTACCAAACTTTATGACTTATATTCATTTAAAGTAATTCCTAAAATTGGCAGCATAGTTGCTAAAGACAAGAGTTCTTATGAATATTTAGTGAAGAGCATCAGAGAATTTCCAACTCAGGCTGATTTTAAAATGGAGATTGAAGAGGTAGGTTTTAAGAATGTTGAGTTTCATAATATGAGCTATGGAATAGTGGCATTACACATTGGAACAAAATGAATATTAAACTCTGGTATAGAACGCTGGATTATTATCTCATCCTTCCAGTGTTTTTTTTGCTCACTATAAGCTTCATTCTTGTTTATTCAGCAAGCCCTGTAATTGCGCAGCGTCTTTCTTTACCACAAGATTATTTTATACGGCGTCACACAATTTATATAGTCCTGTCACTAATTACCTTGGTGACATTTTCTTTTCTCAACACAAGAACTATACTTAACCTCTCGTTCGCAGGTTTCATTTTATTTACTATTCTAGTAGCAATTGCGATAATACTTGGTATAGAGGTAAAAGGTGCGAAACGATGGTTACATATTGTCAAAATTTCAGTTCAACCATCTGAGTTCGTAAGGCCATTTTTTTCTGTTGTTATAGCTAGTATCTTGGCCAGCGAAATGAAGTTTAAAATACACATATCAATCATAATATTTCTGTTAGTTTTTGTGTTGTTACTTTTGCAACCTGATTTCAGTATGTCTATGCTTTTAACATATTCTTTTATCGGTCAAATGTTTATTGCATGTATACCATTTTTATACTTTCTATGCATAATAGGAATGGCCACAACTGGAACTACAATAGCTTACTTATGCCTCCCACATATAAAGCAAAGGATTTACAATTTTGTCTTTTTTACGCAGCGCGATAACTTTCAAGTCACAAAATCATTAGAAGCATTCAAAAGAGGTCAATTAACTGGAGTTGGGCCTGGTGAAGGTAGCGTAAAAGCCTCTCTTCCTGATTGCCATACAGATTTTGTGTTTTCTGTTTTAGCAGAAGAATTTGGTTTGATTACGTGCTTAGCCACATTGATGTTATTTGGCATCATTTCCGCCCGCTTGCTTTACATTGCATATAGGGAAAATGAATTATTTAATCTGTTGGTGATTCTCGGTATCTCAATTCAATTCATCACACAATTCATAATAAACATAGGGGTAACATTGAGTGTTTTTCCAACCACCGGCATAACCCTGCCGTTACTTAGCTATGGTGGTTCTTCTCTTTTATCTTCGAGCATCGCACTTGGCATAATGCTGTCTTTCAGTAGAAACCAAGCTATCGCATTAAAGTTTCGTGAGCGTGTTATGCTTGGAAGGTATATGGACTAAACTTGTACCGCTCACAACTATTATTGGTATCCCTCCAAAATGGGTATCTGTTCAGATGAGTGGCAAAATAAGGTAGACGAGAAAAGCAACTATAGGAACAAATGGGTGTCATGCAAGTAGCTGACACTGGGATGACAAAAAAAGGAGCACTGGAATTTTTGTTTCAGCATTAGCCATGCATCTGAACAGATACCAGAAAATATTCCACTGACATGCTGAACAACAAATACATCACTATGTCGTTTATCGCAAAAACTTATATTTTTCGTAACCATTCACACTTAATTCTGCAATTCTTTGATCTCACTCATAGAAAGACCAGTAGTTTGAGCTATAATATTAAAAGAAACACCTGCTTTAAGTAGATTCTTTGCGACTTCAATTTCCCTCTCTTTTCTACCTTCCTCTTTAGCAAGATCAAGTCTGTATTCAAGAATGGCTTCTTCTTTGCGCAGATCCATTATTCTTTCTTCATAAGTTATTAGATCTTTTTCATTCCAGTGAAACTTATCTAATTCATCATATGCTAGCTTTATTATTGGTGATTTTTCCGCAATTTTTCTGAGATCTTCGTCCGTTGTTTCATCTGCATATTTGAAAAAAAATAGCCAACGGTCTACTACACTTTCTAGTTGTTCTTCTCTACTCTTAGGAAATTTTGGCAGCTCTATGAAGATAAATTGAAAATCTTTTAAGTCATGCTCATTGGTTTTTTCATCTCTTATGGTATGGCTAGATATATAGTCAAGCTTATCAGGGAATAAGGTACAATTTGAAATCGCGATAAAGAAAATCTTCTTTAAATCAACGTATTTACCAGATTTATCAGCTTGTCTTGAGTAAGCCTTAGCAGCATAAAGTTGTGCGCGTTTTTCAAAGCCTTTATCACGAGCGAGCTGCATCTCAATTATATACCTGTTCCCACTAGAATCTCTGCAGAGAACATCAACAATGCTTTGTTTATCAGAAGCAATTTCAGGGTCCATAATGGTGCTTAAGAATTCTACTTCTTGTATAGTGTTGACTTCAGTACATCCTAAAATATCGTTTAAAAAATGGATAAGAATATTCTTATTTTTTTCAGTGCCAAAGATTTTCTTAAATGTTAAATCTAACTTTGGATCGAGAAATTTAGAAAGAGCCATAGTAAAAATACTGAGAAAAGATTAATAATTATACACTATTATTAACAACTATTCAACCATATTTTTAAGTATAGCTATACCGCCGTGGCGCTAACACGTAGCGGGATGACGAGGTTATCGTCACGCCGCCACGAACCGTCATACCGCCGCGGTATCTCTTAACATAGATCCCTTACTTAACCGTCATACCTTAACATAGATCCCGCTAACACGTAGCGGGATGATGATTGTCGTTTAGCCATAAATACTTAAGAAATTTACCAAACGGAAAAAAAGGCAAAAGAAGCCCTAGTCATTGTCTATTTTCAGTATTGGCGTTTTTTAAGTCTTAAACACTGCAATTTAGCTGCTTTTAAATGCAACTCACCTTAGTTTAAATGTTTAAGAAATTTACTAAGCAGAAAAAAAGGCAAAAGAAACCCCGTGTTAGCTAGTTGTCACTCTCTAATCCTGCAAATTGGCGTACTATACTGTCTTAAACGACTTATAAGCGCGTTTCAGCTTATATAGGTAAAAACCTAGAAATGTTGTGAAGACATAAGGTGCACATAGTGCAAAAAATTAAAAATAAGACGCCAACTACGTTGTTTTCTTGCTGTTTAATCTGCACAGATGAAGATAACTGAATACCTTCAATACCATGATAAGAGGACTGGCGGAGTTTGTCAAGCAAGTTTTTCGTTTCTGCGGGCTACTACCCTTTCTTGGTGGACTATAACAGCTGCAGAACCTAAATTGCTTCATACTACACCTTTCCCCTTTCCCCTGAAACTAAAATCTATATACTTAACTTTAGAAACTTTAAAATAAGATGCGATCTAATATTAGGCAGTTATTTTACTATATAAAGCCTAATCTATCCTATTTTGTCATAGCTTTTATTGCAGTTTTATTTTCAGCCTTAACGATCCTCCTCTTTGGCAGAGGCTTAAGCAATATAATTGATTCTGGCACAGAGCACGATTTTACTACCAAACTATTAGTTGCAATACTTATAGTTTTAGCCATTTCTCTCACTGCATTTACTCGGTTATATTTCATTGGCATTGGCAGCGAGAAAGTTATCGCAAGAATCAGATATGACTTATATAGCAGTATCACTAACTTGCAACCAAGTTTCTTTGAGAACACAGGCGTACAAGATGTTATCTCAGCGTTAATTACTGATACCTCTGTGCTGCAATCAATAATAAACAGCAGCTTACTAACCATATTACGAAATTTTGTGATTCTGATTGGCAGTGTTGCTATGTTATTATATACAAATATACAACTAACTGCGTATGCAGCCGCAATAATACCTATACTACTCATTATCATGACCTCACTTGGAAAAAAAGTGCGTAGCTATGCACGCTTTGCTCAGGATAAATTAAGTGAGCTTGCGTCATTTAGTGAGGAAAATTTTAGATCTATAGTGACTATCAAATCGTTTGTACTCGAGGAAAACGAAAAAATCCGTTTTAAGGAACATTTAAACTCAGTATCAAAATCATACGTAAAATTAGTACTCTTGCGTGCTATTTTAGTAACTCTAGTTATCACGTGTGTGATAGGTTCACTAGTTGTTTTGCTCTTTTTTGGTATTAAAGAAGTCTTAAGCAATAATATAACTATTGGAGAACTCTCCTCATTTGTGTTTTATTCAGCGCTTGCGGCAGGAGCTATAAATAATTTGAGCGATAATATCAGTGATTTACAACGAGGTCTTGGAATAGTAGAGCGTTTATTTGAATTTAAAAATATGAAAAGCTCTATAGCAGATCCCGATGATCCTATAAAAATTTGTAGTGTTCAAAAGGGAATTTCGTTTAATGGTGTAACATTTTTTTATGCTGATAAGCCAGCATTAGATAACGTATCATTTTCTATAGAGGCAGGTCAAGCAGTATCAATTGTTGGACCATCTGGCAGTGGTAAAAGCACCATTTTAAAGCTTCTGCTCCGTTTTCATGATCCAAACAAAGGTAGCATTACTATCGATGGGCACAACATTAAGTCAATTGCGCTAAATGACCTCAGATCGTTGTTTGGCTTAGTGCCACAAGATCACATGATATTCTCTTGCTCAATAATGGAAAATATACTATATGGCAAACCAGGTGCCGAATATGAGGAAGTAAAGCAAGCAGCCATCAGCGCTTATGCAATGGAATTTATTGATAAGCTGCCTGATAAATTTGATACATTTGTAGGAAAAAGAGGATTAAAACTTTCTGAAGGACAAAAACAACGTATTGTAATAGCAAGGGCCATACTCAACAATCCTCAGGTTTTAATACTGGATGAAGCAACCTCTGCCCTTGATTACAAAAGTGAGAACCTCGTGCAAAAAGCATTGAGCAAGTTAATGCAAAACAGAACAACAATCGTAATTACACACAGGCTATCAACCGCACTCAAGACTGACAAGATTATAGTAATTAATCATGGAAAAGTAGAAGAAGTAGGAACTCATGACTCTCTAATGAGTAAAGACGGGCTGTATGCAAAACTGGCGAAGATACAGTGGAATTGAAAGAAAATTTAAATCATACCGTTAGTTGATATGCTAGATTTATAATTAAAATTATTAAATTTTTAATTTTATTATTTTATAATGGTTCCATAGTTATCCGGAAATTTCGTGATCTGTAGTTTCTTTCATTCACGTTATATTCATAGCTTGTTCTATCTTAATGTAATTCCAATTTTGACTGTATAGGGGGTCTCTATGTTAAAACATAACTATAGTGATAAAATCAATAATCGCTATTCATATACTAACAAATTTTCTTATAGTGATGAGGGTGTAGATGAGACGATCAAGGATAAAATCACAACTGAAGATCAGGTAGTAACTGATGATGTTGAAGAGCCTGATGCTGGTAATGATGGTTACAGTGAAGGTATGGCTTTCTCTTACCATGGTTACGGCAACGACTTAATATAAACTCTGATCCAGGAAGATAAAATAGTTAAGATAAACCTTCAACTAGCCCCACTTATTCGCTATATTGTTGGAGGTTTTCATAGTTTTTCTAGTTGATGAACATTTTCAAAAGGGCTTCTTCCTTAATTTTGAGTAAATTAAACGAGTTGAAGCAAAGGGGTATTATAAATACAGATACAACAAACTTTATCGTAGAACCCCCAAGTAACAGAGCACATGGAGACATTTACACAAACGTTGCTATGGTGCTCGCAAAGCATGAAAAGAAGAATCCCATTGAAATTGCAGAGGTTTTAGCCAAAGAATTTGAACTTTTTGATGAAGTTGCAAAAGTGGAAATAGCGGGCCCTGGTTTCATCAACATACACTTAAAAATAAAAGTATGGCATGGGATTTTAAAACAAATAAATGAGCTAAAAACAGAGTTTGGCACCCTAGATATAGGGAACAATCAGGCCATTAATGTTGAATTTGTATCTGCAAATCCAACTGGTCCACTGCATATTGGTCATGCAAGAGGGGCAGTATTTGGTGACGTTCTGGCAAATTTATTGAAAAAAGTTGGTTATAAAGTTACTAAGGAATACTATATTAATGATGCTGGAGCGCAGATAGATACGCTAATTCGGTCAGTATATTTGCGGTATAAGGAAGCTCTGGGAGAAAAAATCAGCATCGAAAAAGGTTTATACCCAGGTGAATATTTAAAACCAATAGGGACTGGGCTGGCCAAAAAATATGGCGCAGAGCTTCTAGAAAAGCAAGATAATCAAGTGATTAGAGACTATACTTTAAGTTCTATCTTAGAAATCATAAAGGAAGACATGAACTTACTTGGAGTACATCATGATGTTTTTACTTCAGAGTATGAGCTACAAAAAAGTGGCAAAATTGAAGAGAGTATAAAGATATTGTCTGACAAGGGTCTAGTGTATGAAGGGTATCTGGAGAAACCAAAAGGCAAAGAAAGCGAAAATTGGACTTCCAGAAAAGAGATGCTATTTCGCTCTACAAAATTTGGTGATGACGTTGACCGTGCATTGAAGAAAGAGGACGGCAGTTGGACTTATTTTGCCTCGGATATCGCTTACCATTTTGATAAGATATCGCGTGGTTTTAACAATATGATCGTAGAGCTTGGTAGTGACCACGGCGGTTATGTCAAAAGACTCAAAGCAGTCGTCTCTGCGCTCAGTGATGATCAAGCAAAAATAGAGGTAAAACTGCATAATATTGTGAATTTTTTCGAGAACGGCAAACCTGTTAAGATGTCCAAAAGATCAGGAAACTTCCTAACAGCAAGAGATGTAGTGGAAGAAGTTGGCAGGGACATAACTCGTTTTATAATGCTAACACGCAAGAATGATATGGTCTTGGACTTTGATTTTGCTAAAGTTAAAGAACAGTCAAAAGACAACCCTATTTTTTACGTGCAATATGCGCATGCTCGTGCTCATTCGTTAATGCGTAATGCTCCAAAAGAGCTCCCAACAGCAGATCCTTCACTTTTAAGGACAGGTGGAGAGCTCTTCCTCATAAAAACCTTAGCAAAGTGGCCAGATGTGGTAGAAATTGCAGCAAGGCTTTGTGAGCCACACAGAATTACTTTCTACTTACTTGAAGTTGCAGAAGCGTTTCACGTTTTATGGGGGTATGGCAAGAGTGATTTAAACATGCGTTTCATACTGGAAGACAACTTAAACCTCACCGCTGCAAGAATGTTTCTCGTGCAGGCCTTAGCACACGTCATCGCTTCTGGACTTTCTATCTTCAATATAGAGCCTTTGGAAGAGATGAGTTGATTTTTTTATGCAAGATTGTTTTTTCAACGAATAGAGAAGTTGACAAAATTAAGTAAAAATGTTATAGTTTATAGTAGTATTTTCTGGTTAATATATGGCTCACAGTCAAAAAAAGCTCAATGTTAATGTAAGTTTTGACAGTAAATTGGCTCAGTATCTTACAGAAATGGCAGAGACTCAAAATAAAACTATTCCTGAAGTTTTAGTAGATTTAGTGGAAGAAGAGTTCGAAGAAGATGTAGAGCTATCCAAAATAGCTGACGATCGCCTCTCTGAAGGTGAAGAAGAAGTAGAGGATGATGAAAACATCTGGAAATAAAACTTACACTATAAAATTCTTAAAAAATGTTATTGAAAAAGAAATTCCAGCTCTTCCGGCAAAGATTAAATTAATGGTTCAGGAGGCCATAAAGAAACGCCTTACAGTTGATCCTTTTAATCTAGGAAAGCCTTTATGTCATAGCTTTAGAGGGCAATATAGGATAAGGGTTAGCAACTACCGTATAATTTACATCATAAATCATTCAGAACGTAAAGTACTTATTACTGCAGTGGGGTATAGAAAAAACATTTACAAACACAGAAGATTACACAATTAAAAATATAAGAAAGATCTCACCGCTGCAACTTGTCCAAGCCTTAGCACACGTCATTGCTTCTGGACTTTCTATCTTTAATATAGAGCCGTTAGAAGAAATGAGTTGATTTTTTTTTGTTACAATATGTAATGATCAAAATATTATTCAAAGTAGGGTAAAGTTATGACGATCAGTTTTAGGGAGTATTCAACTGTATTCACTGAAGTTGCGGAACAGACAGATTTAAATGGAAATAACATAATTGAAAGAATAAAAGGGCATTAGCATAGATCCCGCTAACAAGCAGCGGGATGACGGTTGTCAGGGTGTCAGGCTAGTACCTTCTCTTGTCATCCCAGTGCCCAGACACTGGGATCCAGAAAAGTTTGCTTGTGAACAAGCAAACTAGCATGGAAAGTGGTTACAACATTTTCGATGAGATTATATGGAAAACTGTATTCCAGTGTCAAGCACTGGAATACATCACAGGGGCACTGGAATGACACCCTTTACGGGCTCTTAAATTGCAACTATAAATGTTTAAGAAATTTACCAAATAAAAAAAAAGGCAAAAGAAGCCCCGTGGTGGTTGGCTATTTACCATGTACTAAAATACCGGCGTTTTTTTATTCTAAAACGCTTGATTAAGAGCGATTTAGCTGCTTTTAACTTGCAACTAACCTACACCGCAAGTGTTTAAGAAATTTACTAAGCAGGAAAAAAGGCAAAGAAACCCCGTAGTAGCTAGCATTCAAATTCTCCCTTGTCAATTTGACGTTTTTTGCTGTCTTAAACGCTTTGTAAGCGCGTTTCGGCTTATATAGATAAAAACCTAAAAATTTTTAAAGACATGCGATGCACGTAGTGCGAAAAATTAAACATGAGACGCCAAATACCCTAAGTTTTTTGTCATTAACCTGCACAGATTGCGAAGATAAATAAATAGCTTCAGTTTCATGATAAGGGGGTTGGCGAAGGGTGTCAAGTAATTCCGTTCCTTATGGGTAAAAAAAGAGAAACTCTAAGTTGCAGCCGCACAATGTTTCTCTTTTCTGCTGTTGATGATTATTTCGCCTATTGTAACTGCCGCTAGAATAAAGCAATAATATACCTGTGTTAATAAAGAAATAGGTGATACAGAGGCGATGCTACCTGCTAGCAATAGTTGGGAACCATAAGGTAAGATACCTTTTGTAGCACAAGCAAAAACATCTAATAAGTATGCGCTGCGATGTGGCGCAATACTGTGTTTTTGTGCAAGCCTTTTTGCAATGCCACCACTTAGTAAAATAGCAATGGTATTATTGGCAACTAAGGTAGTAAACATAGACGCAATTCCTGCTATCACAAATTCAGCTTTAGTTTTTGTGATATTGCTTTCATCGATGAGTTTATGCAACGCTTTTTGACCTTGCTTGTACATTATATGGCTCAATCCACCGATAAATAGAGCAAATATCACTATTTCGTTTACTTTTTTGAAACCGTCATACACGTCATGAGGAAATTGAATGATAGCATAGTCAAAAAAAGTTATTCCTAGCACACCAGCAATAATTATGTTTATAGTTATTGTTACTAAAGTGGCGACTTCAAGCAGCCCCATGATTATTAAAGAAATGTAAGGAATAATTTTTATTATAGAATAATAATCTAAATTTGATATAGAAATAATTTTTGTACTATTTGAGGCAACTGCTAGGTAGATGAGTGTTATAATGCTGGCAATAAGTGCAACTTTAGAGTTCATTTTAAGTTTATCTTTTGCTGAAGCTTCCTGTGAAGAAACAGATGCAATGGTGGTATCAGATATCATCGAAAGGTTATCGCCAAACACGGCACCACCTACTACAGTTGCAGTTCCTATTTCGAGACCAAAAGCTCCACTTTTTGCCAGATTAACAGCTATAGGTACCATCAGCGCAACAACTCCCATAGATGTGCCAATTGCAGTTGAAATAAAAGCAGAAGCCAAAAATACTCCAGGCAGCAGTAATCTTGCTGGAAGGAAATTAAGAATTAAATTAGCAACAGTGTCTGCGCTACCAATTGATTGAGTAACTGCAGAAAATGCTCCAGAAAATAAAAAAATTAAACACATAGTAAGGGTATTTTTGTCACCCATGCCCTCGATAACAGTATCGATGTTATGCTGAGTTTTATTTGTACCACGTGAGACAGCAAAAAATAGTGCTGGTAACAAGCATATTACTGGTGAAACCTGATGAAGTGGATTATCAGTTCCGATAAAAGAAAAATAAGCACCACTTCCAAGATACAAGATTAAAAAAATAATCAAGGGGACAAAAGCTGTCATTTTACTGTACCTAAACTTATAACTATAACTAATTAAGTGGTTTTAAGCAAGTTTGGTTTTCACTAGTTCTACAGGAAGTCAATAGCAGAGTTTTAAACTTCATATTTAATCTACTAAATAAATAGCACATGTAGCTTATTGCTTGACAATAGGATCTAATTGTTGTCTAGATTCCAGCATCACGCGCACAACTGTACGAACATTTGTTTGCGAAGAAATGTTATAGCTGGTTTTGCCTCAAACACAAAGATGTCATCCGAGTAGCTGACTACTTGGATCCAGAAAATTTTGCTGCGAGTAAGCAAATTTGTTTGGTGAGCATAGAAAGTGGAATGTGTAAGCGCAGCCTCAACAGGGTGTCATCCAAGTAGCTGACTACTTGGATCCAGATTGGATACTGAGTTGGTGAGTATAAAAGTATAGCTAACGCGAGCTCTACGTCATACCGCCGCAGAATAATTAACCGTCATACCGCGATTCATTCGCAGTATCCCTTCGCGGTATCCCTTAGCCGCTAACAAGCAGCGGGATGACGAGCTTATCGTCATGCCACCGCGAACCGTCATACCGCGATTCATTCGCGGTATCTCTAGATCCCGCTAACAAGCAGCGGTATGACGGTTGTCGTTTAGCCATAAACATTAAGGAATTTACCAAATAAAAAAAAAGGCAAAAGAAGCCCTAGTCATTGTCTATTTTCAGTATTGGCGTTTTTTAAGTCTTAAACACTGCAATTTAGCTGCTTTTAAATGCAACTCACCTTAGTTTGAATGTTTAAGAAATTTACTAAGCAGAAAAAAAAGGCAAAGAAAACCCGTGTTAGCTAGTTGTCACTCTCTAATCCTGCAAATTGGCGTACTATACTGTCTTAAACGACTTATAAGCGCGTTTCAGCTTATATAGGTAAAAACCTAGAAATGTTGTGAAGACATAAGGTGCACATAGTGCAAAAAATTAAAAATAAGACGCCAACTACGTTGTTTTCTTGCTGTTTAATCTGCACAGATGAAGATAACTGAATACCTTCAGTTTCATGATACGGGGACTGGCGAAACTTGTCAAGGAAGTTTTTCGTTTCTAACGGTTGTTGCCAAAAACTATACAAGAAGTCTATTGAAATCGCGTATATCAATCGTTGTAAAATCACACAATTGCTCTGTAGAGCTATGCCCTGTAATAATTACTATACCATTTTGCTCAGAGCGTATTGAGATTAAGTTCAGCACTAATTCACACGTTGCACTATCAAGATTACAAAATGGTTCATCTATCAGCCAAACGTTTGCATTAGAAATCAAGAGGCGAGCAAGCGCAACTCTCCTTTTCCAGCCTGCAGAAAGTTCGCCATATCTAATATTAAGTACAGGTTGCAACTGCAAACAACAAATAGCTGCCATAATCAATTCCCTAGTATTTCGTATTCCTGCCCAGAATTCTATGTTTTGAGCAACAGTTAAGCTGTCCTTGCAGGCGTTTTTATGCCCTATATAGACCATAAAAGATATGTAAGATTTTGGGTCATCATATATGTCTTTCCCACAATGCTTTATACTGCCTGATACCGGCGGTAAAAGTCCAGATAAACTTCTAATTAAGCTGGTTTTACCACTACCATTTGGACCAGTGATTAGAATCTTTGATTTTAGCTCAGCTTTAAAACTGAGATTCTTAAATAGTACCTTATTATTACGAGCGCAGGATAAATTTTCACATTCAAGCATGGATTATCTGCCCTTCCCCTTATGTTTACCTTGAGTTGAAGCCTGAGCTTTAACAAACAGCTCCCAAAATCCTTTCTGTCCGCCTTCGCTATGTATCAATTGTGCAAAACGCTTCATTAAACCATTACCCATCATAACCATCTTTGTCCATTTACCTACCGGTTTTGCTATGTCAACTATTTCTGGATCTTCTTTATAAACTTGCACATCTTTTTGCTTCTCGCGCAGTATTTCCTGTTGTTTCATCAATTCTTTTTGCTTGTTTTTTTGATACAATTCATTGAATTTTCTGTCTTCTTCCCACTCTTCTTTAAAAACTTTTCTAGGAAATATGATTTTTCTAATGCGATTTTTGTATATTTTTCTCAAAAAGAGAAATACTGCAGCTACAGCAAGTAATGTTACGCTATATAATATGATCTGTGTAAGTGGCATTTCCTGTATCTAATTCATTAAAAATACCCTTACTATTATACCATAATTATAGAAATTGTGCAATTTTTTTGCGGGTAAAGACAATATAAAAGCAGTACTGCTCTATTTCGAAAATTGCGCAAATATCTGACGAACGGGCTTGTATGTAATAAGGTTTATTTCTATACTTCTTAAAGAATTTAGAAGTAAAACAAATATGAACTGCTATAAAACTCATACGTGCAATGAACTGAGGAAGAACGACGTAGAAAAGGAAGTTACCCTTTCTGGATGGTTATATCGTAAGCGCGACCATGGTAACCTAATTTTTGTTGATTTAAGAGACTTCTACGGAATCACTCAGCTAGTATTTAATAATGACAAAGACTTTTTTGATGAGATATCAAATTTAAAATTAGAGAGTGTAATTACTGTTACAGGAATAGTTGAAGCTAGAACTGAAGATACGGTAAACAGCTCTATTTCTACCGGAGAAATCGAGGTGATAGTCAACAATTTGCGCGTTGAGTCGGAAGTTGAGTTCCACTTTGATGAAGAAATAGCAAAAGAAGAAAGAAGTATATTGGCAAGCATTACCGGCGAGCAAGAATACCCAGAAAACATGAGATTTAAATATCGATTTCTTGACTTAAGACGTGAAAAAGTCCGCAACAATATTATTTTGCGCTCACAAATTATTGCA
Organism: Wolbachia endosymbiont (group A) of Melieria omissa; assembly: GCF_964031125.1. NCBI lineage: Bacteria > Pseudomonadati > Pseudomonadota > Alphaproteobacteria > Rickettsiales > Anaplasmataceae > Wolbachia > Wolbachia endosymbiont (group A) of Melieria omissa. Next base: position 357,811 of record NZ_OZ035007.1, read on the forward strand.
GAGCTCCGCAAGCTCATGATAGAGCGAGGATTTTTAGAGATTCAAACTCCAATACTCACTGCTTCCTCTCCTGAAGGAGCACGCGACTACCTAGTGCCAAGCAGGCTAAATCCTGGCAAGTTCTATGCATTGCCACAAGCTCCGCAGATTTTCAAACAGTTGCTCATGGTTTCAGGGTTTGATAAATATTTCCAAATTGCACCGTGTTTTCGTGATGAAGACGCAAGGGCTGACCGTTCTCCGGGAGAGTTTTATCAGCTAGATCTTGAAATGTCTTTTGTAACTCAAGAAGACATCTTTCAGATTATTGAGTCTACCTTATATAGAGTGTTTGCTAAATTTTCTCGTAAGTCTGTTGATAAAGATTTTCCACGTATTACATATAAAGAAGCAATGCTTAAATATGGTTCTGATAAGCCAGATCTGCGCAATCCACTATTAATCAGCGATGTTACAGAAATTTTTCGTGATTCAGGGTTCAATATTTTCAAAAGCAATATTGAGCGTGGTATGGTAGTGAGAGCCATCCCTGCACCTAAAACAGCAGAGGAACCACGCAGCTTCTTTGATAAAAAGATAGAACATGCGCAAAAAGAATTCGGTGCTAAGGGTCTCGGATATATAACGTTTGATAAAGATGGAACTGCGAAAGGCCCAATTGCTAAATTTCTTGATGAAAATAGGCTAAACCACATAAGAGAAGCAACAAACATAGAGCCAGGAGATAGTGTATTTTTTGCTTCTGACAAAGAGAATGAGGCGGCAAACATTGCAGGAAAAGTACGCACTCTTTTAGGGTCAGAACTCAGTCTTATAGATGATAATATCTTCAAGTTTTGTTGGATCATTGATTTTCCATATTTTGTATATGACGATAAAAGTAAAAAAATCGATTTCTTTCATAACCCATTCTCCATGCCACACGGTGGTCTGAAAGATTTAGAGGACAAAAATCCACTGGATATCCTTGCTTACCAATATGATCTTGTTTGCAATGGAATAGAACTGTCAAGTGGGGCGATTCGTAATAACAAACTGGATATCATGTATAAAGCTTTTGCCATTGCAGGTTATAGCCGGGGAGAAGTTGATACAAGATTCGGTGCACTTGTACGTGCATTCAGATTTGGTGTTCCTCCTCATGGTGGAATAGCACCAGGAGTTGATAGAATAGTTATGCTGCTTGCTGATGAGCCAAATATTCGTGAAGTAATCTGTTTTCCTATGAACCAGCAAGGTGAAGATGTTCTAATGGGTGCTCCTTCCAAGGTGGAGGATAAGCATTTACGTGAATTATCCTTGAAGGTTATTGAATGAAAAATTTTATAGCAAGGAGCACCGGTTAATGATATATTAGGTTATGTTAAATTGAAAGACCATGAATAATATCCAAAAAGCAATACTATCGGGCATGATCTGTAACATGATTGTGTGGTATGAACTCACTCTTTTTGGAGTATTAACAGATACAATCATCAACGTTTTTTTCCCATCAGAAGATCATTATTTGAGTACACTCAAATTCCTTGGTGTTTTTGCAATTGGTTTTGCGTTTAGACCAATTGGTGCAGTAATTTTTGGTTATATGGGAGATAAGTATGGCAGAAGAAAGACTTTACTTACTTCAGTAATATTAATTTCAATATCATCCACAATTATGGGAATTATACCTGGGTATAAAGAAATAGGGTTGCTTTCACCTGTATTGCTTGTGTTTTGTAGAATAGTGCAAGGAATAACTGCAGGAGGTGAAACAAGCATTAATACAGCATTTACGATAGAGCATTCAAAAGATAAAAAAAATCTAGGTTTCTTAGGAAGTATGAAGCCCTTTAGCGGAGCCCTTGGAACGCTCTTATGCATAACAATGATATTTATCTGCAAAAGAGTTACAGGTGAGAACTATGAAATATGGGGATGGAAGTTGCTTTTTTATTTTTGCTTTTTTTTGGGGACAATAGGTTTTTTAACTAGGTACATATTAAAAGAAAGCTTAGCATATAAAACTAATAAGTACGCTAATAATTTAGCACATTCACCATTGTTAGAACTAGTAAGAAACTATAAAAGACCGCTTATTATTTCAATCAATCTGGGAATTGCTCAGAATGCAATTGTCTACGCAGCAATAATGTTTTATAATATATCAATAAAAGAGCTAGTTATTTTATCTATTAGTGTTAAAGATTTAATGAGGATAGTAATACAGGTTGTATTTGCAGCATCTGCGGTACTTTTTGCAATTTTATCTGATAAAGTTGGAAGAAAACGCGTAATGATTCCTGTACTGATTATGCTATCTCTGATTGGTACATGTGTATTACCATTATTATCTTCCGTTAACCACTATGTCGTAATCATAACTTACTTATTGATTACTATACCAGTAGGTGCATCTTTTGGAATATATGGTTCTGTTATTTGTGAACTGTTTCCAACAAAAGTAAGATGCACTGGCGTAAGCTTAGCAAATAATATATCTGCAGGAATTTTTGGTGGCCTTTCTCCATACATATGCATGTGGCTTATAGAAAAAACCGAAACAAAACTTGCAGCAGGCATTTATCTTACTGCCTGCGCATTAATTAGCCTAATATCTGTGCTTCAAATTAAAGCCAAAGACAGAAAAGTTGATTGGTGAAATCGTTTCAGTCGAAAAATAGCGCTTCAATGGATTTTTCGATGTGTTTAGTGATAGGAGCGGTGATAGTGATTTCTTTATTGTTTGGCAGTTTTAAAGATAAAGAATGCGAATGAAGGTGAATTTTATTTGCTATCCCATCAATAAAAGCTTTTTTACCACCATATTTACCGTCACCAAGAATAGGGCAATTTATATGAGCTAAATGTGCACGTAACTGATGGGTTCTGCCGGTAATTGGTTGTAATTTTAAATAAGCAACATTGTGTTTGGATTTTGCTATAATTGAAAAATGCGTAGTGGCATTCTGAGGTGAATTTTCATCAACGACCACTTTTTCTTGACCTGAAACATATTTTTTCACCAATGGATAGTCTATTGTTCCACTATCCTTGCTCGGTATGCCAGAAGTTAATGCTAAATAAGTTTTTTTTACTCTTCGTCCTTTAAATTCTTCCATAAGGTATCTGGCAACATTAGCGTTGCGTGCGAATATTATCACTCCACTCGTATCTCTATCTAGCCTATGGACAATTTTAAATGTTTCTCCCTCTCTTATTTGGTCAAGCAAATCACTCATGCTAATCTTTACTTTTACGCCACCTTGAACGATGACCCCTGCGGGTTTGTTTATAGCTAGTATATATTCGTCTTCATATAATATGTTCTCTCTTAGTAGATTCACTAACTTTTCATTATATTTGCGATCAGAATTAGCGTTTTCAATATAATGCAAGTGCTTCAGCGTTATAGTTTGCCCAGAATTTACTCTATCACTGGACTTTGCTTTGCAATCATCAACTTTGATTAATCCTTTCCTTAAAGATTTTTCAATTACAGATTGCTTTAGATCAGGAAAGATTCTTCTGATGTACCTATCCAGCCTAACGTTATCGTCTTCTATTAATATGGTTTTTATACTTTGTAGCATTCCATTATTTATAATGAATATCTAGTGAAATGTCAATTATTGGTGTCATTCCAGTGTCAAGCACTGGAATGACACCGAAGGGGCTACTGCCGTCATAAAGGAACCAGTGTCAGCTACTCGGATGACAGGAGAAGGAGACTACTGAGATGACAGCTAGCCTGACAACCGTCATCCCGCTGCTTGTTAGCGGGATCTAGAGATACCGCGAATGAATCGCGGTATGACGGTTCGCGGCGGCATGACGTAGAGCTTGCGTTAGCTATACTTTTATACTCACCAACTCAGCTGGATCCAAGTAGTCAGAGCACTGGGATGACAAAAAAAGGAGGGCACTTGGATGACGGGAGAAGGAGCTATTTGGATGACATCGTTTACTATACAATGTTTGTACAGTTCTGGATAAAAAAATTAGCTAACAAATTTATAAACATCAGTATACAGCTCATCAACGCTTGGTTCTTTACTATTTTTGGCAAAATCTTCCGACTTTTTTACTAAATCACGTATTTCCTTATCAATTACTTTGCACTCTTCTTCTGAAGCCATTTTATTATCTGTCATGTATTTCTTTAAAGTGCTTATAGGGTCATGATTTTGCTTCATATCTTCAACTTCTTCTTTTAAGCGATAAGTAGCAGGGTCTGACATTGAGTGACCGCGATATCGATATGTCTTCATTTCAAGCAGGATAGGCCCTTTTCCGCTGCGTGTGTGTTCCGCTGCTTCGCTTGTAGCCGCATAAACAGAGAAAAAATCCATTCCATCAACTTGTTTTCCAGGAATACCAAAGTTTTCTCCTCTTTTGTACAGCTCAGTTACTAAAGTTGATCTTTGCACAGAAGTTCCCATTGCGTATTCGTTATTTTCTATGATGTAAACCACAGGCAACTTCCACAAAGCTGCCATATTAAATGATTCATATACTTGTCCTTGATTTGCAGCACCGTCACCAAAATACGTGAATACCACGGTATCTTTTTTCTTGTATTTATTAGCAAATGCTATTCCTGTGCCAATTGGAACTTGTGCTCCCACTATTCCATGTCCGCCGAAAAATTTTTTTTCAACGTTAAATACGTGCATCGAACCACCTTTACCTTTTGAACATCCCGTTTCTTTGCCGGTGAGTTCTGCCATTACAACATTTGGATCAGAATCACATGCGAGCATTAAACCATGGTCTCTATAACTTGTGATAAAAGCGTCACCTAATTTTGATGCAGCTTGAGTTCCAACTGCAACTGCTTCTTGTCCTATTGATAGGTGACAGAACCCGCCTATTAATCCCATCCCATATAATTGTCCTGCTTTTTCCTCAAATCTGCGTATGAGTAGCATTTTCCTGTAGAATCCAATTATCTGTTCTTTAGTGAAATTTTCTGCTTTCATATCGATTTCTTTTTCATTAAACTAACACAATACCAGGAATTTTAAATTTTTGCTAATGAACTATTACCACTGGCTTGAGGCTTTTCACGTTATCTCTGTTATCATGTGGATGGCAGGTATGCTTTATTTACCCAGGCTTTATGTCTACCATGCAACTGTAAAACCGGGATCGGAAAATGATAGCTTGCTTCAAACAATGGAAAAGAGGCTACTTAGATATATCATAAACCCTGCAATGCTTTTCTCACTTGGTCTTGGAATTACACTAATGGTTATTAGGGAAGCATATCGTGAAGGATGGTTTCATGTAAAAGCATTTGCAATACTTTTGATGTTAATTATTCATATGCTACTTGCAAAATATAGGAAAAATTTTGCAATGGGTTCGAATAAGAAGTCACATATTTATTTTCGCGTTTTAAATGAAGCAGTTACAGTATTGATAATAGTTATAGTTATTATGGTTGTTGTAAAACCTTTTTGACTGACCTTACCCAAAAAAAGCAGAAAGCTTGTATCTGTTCAGATGCATGGCTAATGTACAATACTGAAATAAAAATTCCAGTGCTCCCTTTCTTGTCATCCCAGTGCTTGACACTGGGATCCAGCTTTCTTTACAAATTCACCAAAAGTGCTTCATTCTATAACGCAAAACCCATACTTACCAAACTCAATGCATTACTTGCAATTAAGTTTCCTGGATGCCAGTGTCAAGCTACTCGGATGACACCGTTCTTTTTCCTGGATCCCAGTGGGCTTTGTTGCATCGCTCTTCGGATAGTAGGTAACGCACAATAAATTTATGAAGCTATCTCAAATTTAGCCATACCAATATCAGTGAACTTATTGAGCAAATAGCATTTAACAAGTAGTTCCTTCTCTCTATTTGTCTCAGATTTATTCCTAAAACTAAACCCGAATGTTTGTTTCAGTCGCGAGAAAAAACTTTCTATATAAGATCTTTTTCCGTAGTTTGTTTGCCTTTTCCACCTCTTCATTCCATCTTCGCTGCATGATTTTATTAGTCTAATTGCAGCATTTCTCTCAGCCATATAGTCTAACTTTGGATGCTCTGCTGCGTTGTTTTTCGGAGGAATTTTCGTTTTTATACCATATTGATTACACAGCTTATAGAGCTTTTCTCTGTCATATGCCCTATCTGCATATAGTACTTTTATGACATACTGAAAATCGACTTCTTTTAGCAAATCACAAGCTCCATAGTGATCAGCCGTTACTGTATTTTACAGCTATGGCTTTTTTGCTGTTTGTATTCAACATTACATGCAATTTTCTTGTCTGTTCATAGCTGCGATACTTTCTATCTTCGCTATTTTCTTTGCTATGACCAGGAGTGTTGTTGTATATACTAATTCCTGTACTGTCTATAGCAATTTCGATATCTTCCATATTATTTTCTGCAATCATTGATCTTAATATTGAGTTTCTTAAACCTTCTTGATGATTGTGAATAGCTGATAACTTGCAAATTTTTCCCAATTTGCTCAAGGTATCCTGCTATAAACCCAACTGTTTGCCTCAGGCCTATTCTAAATAAACAAGTTATTATGTGCACCAAAATTACAACTTTATCGCTATAAATATTGTTGCCACCTGGTATTTTTGGACCATTCTCGTACCACTTTTCTATGGCTTCGTTGATATAATGAAAAATATTTCCTCTTTTTTCTAGAAATTTGTTATATTCGCTATGGTTACTGACCCTCATTTTTTGTGGCATATTTTTTCTTTCAAGGTTAAATGGCTATTTTATAATGAATTTTGTCAGTAGCCACCAGATTTTTTCAGTTGCTATGCAACAAAGCCATCCCAGTGTTAGCTACTTGCATGACACCATTCTTTTTCCTGGATCCCAGTGGGCTTTGTTGCATCGCTAGCTATGATGGATAAAGATAAAAAAGGTAGAGAATATCAGTAGCTTATTATTCTGGTATTTATAACAAGAACGGTCAGTGAATACCTAAATTTGAGTAAAAGAAATTTCACTACCACTCACTAATCCGGCTAAAATTCAAGAATTTCAATGCTTTAGCTATTTTCAATAGAATTAAATTTATTAATATAAATAATAAATTACTATTCTTAAATTTGATCAGATTGATTGCAAAAAAACAAGATTTTCAATAGGTTGCTTATAATCCTAACTATAGTTAGCCTTTCATAAGTAGCGATGCAACAAAGCCATCCCAGTGTCAAGCACTGGGATGACAAGAAGAGGGCACTGCCCTCTTGGATGGAAGCCAGTGTTAGCTACTTTCATGACACCCTGACAACCGTCATCCCGCTACTTGTTAGCGGGATCTAGAGATACCGTGATGGTATGACGTAGGGGTTGCCGAGAACTTGTCATCCCAGTGCTTGACACTGGGATCCAGTTTTTCGTATAATTTTGTCAAAATCTATTGTGCTAGCAAGTTCACTAGCGTCACGCGCTGGTCTGTTAGACATTTACGTGTAGGGTGAAGAAATTTTGAAAAAGACATACCAAATATGAAAGGCCTATATATTAAAACTTACGGCTGTCAGATGAACGTTTATGACTCCGTTTTAATGGAAAATGTAATTAAACCTTTGGGGTTCAACGTTGTTAGTGATGCAGGGAAAGCCGATTTAGTGATACTGAATACTTGTCACATTAGAGAGAAGGCAGCAGAAAAACTTTACTCAGAGCTTGGGAAGATTCATTCGTTACGAAAAGAAATGACTATAGTGGTGGCTGGGTGTGTAGCGCAAGCAGAGGGAGAAGAAGTGTTCAGAAGGGCTCCTTTTGTTGATATTGTTGTTGGTCCGCAGAGTATCGCTACCTTACCGGAGCTGATAGTCAAAGCAAGCAGAAGTAAAGGTCATGTAATAAACACTGATTTTCCTGAAGTTGCAAAGTTTGATAAATTGCCAGATGAATGCTATGGCAATAGCCAGGGGTCTTCTGCGTTTCTTGCCATACAAGAGGGTTGTGATAAATTTTGTACGTTTTGTGTAGTGCCCTATACTCGTGGAGCTGAGTATTCACGGCCAGTGAATGAAATATTTCGTGAAGCATTGAAATTAGTTGCAAATGGGGCAAATGAGATCAATTTGCTTGGTCAGAACGTCAATGCTTACCATGGGGAGTGCGAAGGGGAAGTGTGGGATTTAGGAAAATTAATTAGTCATATTGCTAAAATTGAAAAGCTAGAGAGGATTCGTTATACAACTTCTCATCCAAGAGATATGCATGAATCTCTCTACTTGGCACATGCGGAAGAGCCAAAGCTCATGCCGTTTGTTCACCTGCCTGTGCAGTCTGGTTCGAATAAAATATTGCACGCGATGAACAGGAAACACACTGCAGAGGAGTATTTGGAAATAATAGACAGATTTCGCAAATTGAAACCTGAAATCGAATTTTCTTCTGATTTTATTGTTGGTTTTCCTGGAGAAACCGAAAAAGATTTTGAAGAAACTATGAAATTAGTAGAAAAAGTTAGATATGCTCAGGCTTATAGTTTTAAATACAGCCCAAGACCAGGCACACCGGGAGCGGAAAGAAAAGATCAAGTACCAGAAGAGGTTAAAACAGAGCGCCTTCTTCGTTTACAGAAATTAATTAGTAAGCAACAACTTGAGTTTAACCAGAGTATGGTAGGTAAAACTATACCTGTTCTATTTAGCGATAAAAAAGGTAAACACCAAAACCAAATTATTGGTAAAAGCCCATATATGCAATCAGTGTGCATTGATGATTCTGAAGATAAATACAGGGACAAAATAGTAAATGTGAAAGTGTTGGAAGCTCGGCAGAGTAGTTTGCTGGGGTGTGCATTTCACTGATTTTAAGCAGCGTTAAATATAAATCTTAAGCAAAGAGTATTGAAAAAATGCAATCATAATCTTTTTCAAAAGTTACAAAGTTTAATTGCTACCTCTGCTGAACGGGTACCTTAAACCTACAAATTTGAGCTTACCTATATCAATTTTTTGTACAAGATGAGTTAGTAACAACTTTATGTATAAAATTGAAGAAGAATAAAAATACAATAACGAGCATTAAATTAAATATTCCCACCTTTAAAAAACCCTCTTTATATATTTCTAAAGATTCTAAATAATTTATTTTACCATTTACTGAAGGAACTGACATAAATTTTGATATTGCAACTCCGGCTAGGTTAGAAAACGCTAATGACAGCATTACTATACCCATCACTACTCCTCTAAGGTTTTTGGGGGCTAGTGTAGTTGCTTGTTCTTGGACTAATGGAGCAATACATAATTCTCCCAGTCCCATAAAGGAGATAGCAATTATTAAATATAAGTATTCTACTTTACCTTCAATGTTAGAGTTTAAACATCCTATGTACAGTGTGAAAAAACACATAGCCATTGTCAGAAGGCCAAGGGTAAACATGGAAGTTGCATATTTTTGCTTAAACTTCATGTATGTTCCAAAAAGAAAGCCAAATATTATAATTGACAAAGGATTTATGGCTTGAGAAACTGAAGCTGGGATTGTTATACCTAATACATTGTTAATAACGTTTCTTTCGGTGAATAAGTTAACCAAAGAGCCAAGCTGCATTTCTAAAGCAAAAAAACACAAGAAAAATACCACAAGAATAGATAATGCCACTAATTTTCGTCTTTGTTCTGCTGATAATTTAGATATTATATAGATAAATATGCCCAGAGCTGTTATTCCAATAAATATGAGCATATTAGTAAAAAATTCACTATGTATAAGCATTTTAGCAATTATTGATGATGACAGAAAGCTTCCTATCAATACTATACCAAAAATTTTAATCCCTAATATGCGCTTATTCATAAGCTCTGGATAAGGAGAAAGGCCGCTATCTCCTAAAAGATTCTGAAATTTGAGAAAAAAGATTAGCCCTATAGACATCCCAATACCAGCTAAACCAAAGCCGTAGTGCCAGCCAAACAAGTGGGCTACATAACCACATGAAATAGAAGCCAATATTGCTCCAATATTCACACCTACGTAAAATAAAGTAAAGCCTCTGCTACGTTCAGGATCGTCTTTGCCATAGCATGAACTAAGTAAGTTAGTTACGTTCCCTTTAAACATACCAGTACCTATGGCTATTAGAGATAAACCTAAATATAATAAACCTGGTTCAAACTTAACCAATGACATGCAAGCATGACCTGCTATCATCACTATCCCTCCAAGCAACACCATGTTGCGGAATCCCATCAACTTATCAGCTAAAAAACCTCCAAGTATTGGTATAGCATAACCTGTTGCAGCAAATAATGAGTAAATAGTAAAGGCCCTCTCATCAGTGAAACCTAAGTGAGAAGTCAAAAATAGGACCAAAAGTGCCCTCATTCCATAGTAAGAGAAACGTTCCCACATTTCAACAAAGCACAACATTTTTAAAAATTGTGGAAACTTATCTGTCTTCTGATCCATAAAATACCCCTAAAGCTTGGGTTAATGTTAAGTAAAACAATAAAAACTGCAAGTATAGCTCTTTCCATAAAAGTCCGGATGTGATAGGATAAGGGTAGATGATGATAAGGAGGTTGAATGCCAGCAGCATATAGTTATGATTTAAGAAAAAAAGCAATGGAAGCGCTAGACGAAGGAGAAAGCAGAGAAACAGTGGCAGCAAGATTTAAGATTGGAAGAACTACTTTATGGGAGTGGCAGCAAAGAAGAAAAGAAACAGGAGACTTTCAATCAAAAAAACTTGGAAATGGGGGTTACAATCACAAAATTACCGACTGGGATACCTTTGCCAAATTTGCCAGAGAACACGGAGGAAAGACTCTATCGGAAATGGCTAAACTTTGGAACAACGTTAGTATCCAAACGATCTATCGAGCCCTTAAAAAAATTGGATTTACGCGCAAAAAAAGACATATGGATACAAGGAAAGAAACGAAGAAAAACGTGCTGAATTTTTGAAAATTATAGCGACAAAAGAACCTAAAAACTTAGTGTATATAGATGAGTCTGGCATTGATAACACCGAAGACTACCCCTACGGATATTGCCAGAAAGGACAGCGGTTTTATGCCTTAAAATCTGGAAAGAAAACTCAACGAATCAGTATGGTTGCAGCCTTAAGTGGAAGAAAGATAGTTGTTCCGTTAACCTTTGAAGGCCACTGTAATATGGATGTTTTTAATGGATGGTTTGAGCAATTTTTGACACCGATCTTGGAACCTGGACAGACTGTCATTCTTGACAATGCTACTTTTCATAAGTCTGATAAGATTATCGAGCTTGCTAAAGGGGTTGGTGCAGAAATTTTGTATCTGCCGCCTTATTCTCCAGATTTCAACAAAATTGAGCATCATTGGTTTGCTATAAAAAACAGAGCCAGGAAAAACATTCCTCTATTCGAATCCTTTCGTCGTGCTGTTGATTCTGCCTTCCTATGACCTGTTCGGACTATTATGAGAAATGCTATAAAACTTAAAAAAAGGTATTGGAAGCTCGGCAGAATAGTTTGTTGGGGTGTGAGCTACGGAAATATTTTTGAATTTGTAATTTTTCAGAAAGCCCTATATTCTTTAGTTTTACATAGCGAACATGAAGTCAAAGCATTATCCTGATACAGTAAGTAGTCCTGATTTTTTATCGTTAGAAAAGGAAATCATAAAATTTTGGCAGGAAAACAAAGTTTTTGAGCGGTCAGTTGAAGAACGTTCCAAGGATAATTGTTTTGTCTTTTACGATGGGCCTCCGTTTGCAAATGGACTTCCGCATTATGGACATTTACTCACTGGTTTCATCAAAGACGCATTTGCAAGATATCAAACTATGCTTCAAAAAAGGGTTGAACGTAGATTTGGCTGGGATTGCCATGGATTGCCGGCTGAGATGGGTGCAGAAAAAGAACTTGGAATATCTGGTAGAACTGAGATAGAGAAGTTTGGTATAGATAAATTTAACGATCATTGCCGTACTTCTGTGATGAAATTTTCATCAGAGTGGGAGAAGTATGTAAATAGGCAAGCAAGGTGGGTAGACTTTCACAATGACTATAAGACTATGGATAAATCATTCATGGAGTCGGTCATGTGGGCATTCAAGCAGCTTTATGATAAGGGTCTGGTGTATGAATCAGTGCGCGTTGTACCATATAGCTGGGCATGCGAAACTCCATTATCTAATTTCGAAACAAGGCTTGATAACGCGTATAGAGAAAAAGTTAGCAAAGCTGTAACTGTTGCATTTGAGCTTTTAGAAAACCCACAGCAATTTAAAAGTGTTAAACGAAAGTGTAAATTACTTGCTTGGACTACAACTCCTTGGACGTTGCCGAGCAACTTGGCTTTAGCAATAGGAAAAGATATTAAGTATTGTGCAGTGTCAGTCCACCCTTTGATGTCATTCCAGCGCGTGACGCTGGAATCTATTTCTGGATCCCAGTGTCTGGGCACTGGGATGACAGGGAGTAGTGAAGGAAGTTCAATGAATGGTGAAATATACATTTTTGCTGAAAGCTACTTAGAGAAATTTATCAGCCACTCTGAACAAAACAATATTCCATATGAAAACTGCAATATAAAACTTAAAGCGAATGATCTTGCAGGTCTTTCTTACAAACCACTGTTTGACTATTTTAAAGACACAAAAAATGCATTTCGCGTTTTTATTGCTGATTATGTGACGGAAGAAGATGGTACTGGCGTTGTGCATACTGCTCCTGGATTTGGTGAGGAAGATTTTTACCTTTGCCAAAGCCATGATATTCCAGTTATTTGTCCAATTGATAACAGTGGAAAATTTACTGCTGAAATTTCAGATTTGGCAGGGGTTCATGTTTTTGATACCAATGATACAGTAATAAAAAAATTAAAAGAGCAAGGGAATTGGTTTAAAACTGAACAATATATTCACAATTATCCACACTGCTGGAGAACTGACACTCCTTTGATCTATCGCACTATGCCTTCTTGGTATGTTGCTGTTACAAAATTCAAAAGCAGAATGGTAGAGCTAAATAAGAGAGTTAATTGGATACCAAACCACATTAGAGATGGTCAATTTGGAAAATGGCTTGAAGGGGCACACGACTGGTCAATTTCACGCAATCGATTCTGGGGTACACCAATCCCTGTATGGAAATCAGACGATGCGAGATATCCAAGAGTAGATGTATATGGTTCAATAGAAGAACTGGAGAGAGATTTTAATGTTAAAATAGACGACTTGCACAGACCATTTATCGATACTTTAACAAGACCAAATCCTGATGATCCAACAGGAAAATCAGTTATGCGCCGTGTACCTGACGTGTTTGACTGCTGGTTTGAATCTGGCTCGATGCCATTTGCGCAAATCCACTATCCGTTTGAAAATAAGGAGTGGTTTGAATCTGCGGATTTTATCACTGAATACATAGCGCAAACCAGGGGGTGGTTTTATACGCTCTTTGTATTGTCCACTGCTTTGTTTGATAGGGAACCATTTAAGAACTGCATATGCCACGGTGTTGTTTTGGATGTAAAAGGGCAAAAATTGTCCAAAAGTTTGAATAACTATGCAGATCCAATGGAGGTTTTTGATAGATACGGTTCTGATGCACTGCGTTTTCTTATGCTTTCTGGATCTATTGTTTGTGGTGGTAATTTGCTACTCGATAAAGAAGGAAACTCAATACGAGATGTTCTAAAAAATGTAATAAAACCTATTTGGAATAGTTATCACTTTTTTACTATGTATGCAAATGCAGATGGAATTAAAGCTGAAGTGTGTAAGGACTATAGAAGCACTATTGATCGTTACATGATTTCCAAGTGTTTTGAAGCTGTAGAAGGTATCCAAGCTTCTATGAACAACTATAACTCCCAAGAGGCTTGCAAAATTTTAATGAACTTTTTTGAAGTGCTAAATAATTGGTATATTCGTCGCAGTCGCGAGCGTTTTTGGAAAGGTGATTTGGATCAGGATAAAACTGATGCTTATAATGTTCTATATACGGTTTTTTATTACATACTAAGAGCTGCAGCTCCTTTGTTGCCACTTATAACAGAGAATATATGGCAAGGGCTTAAGTATGAAGAAACATCTGTTCATTTGGCTAATTTTCCACAATTAGAGAAGTTTGATAGTCAGCTCATTGCCAAAATGGATCTAGTGAGAGAGATATGTAACTCTGCACTCTCTATTAGAAACACTTTTAACATACGTATCAGACAGCCACTTGGCAGTATGAGGATTTATCATCAGTCTTCCTGTGGTTTTCTTGAAGGTGAATATCAAGAGATGATAAAAGATGAGGTAAATGTAAAAGAATTAGAAATAGTGGATAAGTTGAAAGAAGTTGCATCACTAGAGTTAAAACTCAACTTCCCTGTGCTTGGAAAGAGAGTTCCAGGCAAGATCAAGAAATTAGTTCAATACGTCAAAGAGGGAAAATGGAGGCAAGTTGGAAATGAACAGATATTTCTGGGAGACGAAACAGAGAACTATACTATAAAAAAAGGCGAATATGAACTATTATTAAAAGCAAACAGTGAATTCTCCTCTGTATTTGATAACAACAAAGGGGTTGTTATCCTAAACACTACTTTAAATGATGAATTGATTCTAGAAGGGCTAGCGAGAGATGTCGTGAGGCTCATTCAGGAAACTAGGAAACAAGCTGATTTTCATATATCAGATAGAATCAGAGTAATAATCAAAACAGAAGATGAGAAAATTAAGGAAGCAATAAATACGTGGTTTGAATATATAAAAGAGCAGACCCTTGCCTTATCTTTGGACATTAATACAGAAATTGGAACTAACTTCTATTCTAAGGAATATCAGGATTTAAGTGTTAGTATTGAGCGTTAAATTTTTAATAAAGTTGCAAGATTGTCAGTATTTATGCTATACTTAAGGTAATTGGATAAGGTTATAATATGAATAAAGCTGTTGCAGATGATTATGAAGAAGTTGTTAACAATAGTGGTGGTTTAGGTAAAGCAGAATCTGTTGTTACTTTGGAGGAGGAAGAAGAGTTTTTTGATGCTATGGAAGCTGTTTCTAATGTAGAAGAAGGGAATAATTTAGGTCTTGCTACTTCAGAAGAGGAAGAAGAATTTTTTGATGCTGTGGAAGAACAAGAGCCGTTAGCTAATTTTAACGTTCCACTCAGTATATTTCATTATAAAGATTATAACTCTGATTTTTTTACTTCCTGGTATAATATATCAAGCGAAATATTTAAGGAAATAAATAGAACTTGCCCAGAAAAGAAAATATTAAATTTAGCTCTGTCAGTTTTAATGCTTCCTTATATTGCTTTTACTGCACTGGGATTAGTCGTATGCAGTAGATTTCAAGCAAACAGCAAGACACAAGACAGTGTAGGGGAAGATAAGACAAAAAAGAGTGAAACTGGCGTGCCAAAAAGATTGGCATATGGTGTTCTTGCTGCAATAGCAATTTTTGTTAATATGGCTGTACTTGTAGCCTTAGTTGTTCCTGCAACAATTGCTTTGGCTACTTTTTATCTTTTGAATAGAGATTTATCTCACTCTTTAGTTACTGCTCTTAAAATAAGTATGGGGCGGTATTCTAATAAGCATCAAAATATTGAGGTGTCTTTTCATGAAAAGGAAGTTACTGGACCAAATATTGCGTGGGATATGGAAATAGAATTTCCACCGCAATTTAAACGATTGCTTAGAGATTTGTATGAAAATGAAAATAACAAGTGGTTTGATGTGACGCGGGATTCAGAGCATAGCATCGTACTGAAATTGTCAACTAACATCAATTTAAAAAATGGTCTTAAGCCCTTACGCAATGAAATCAAGGATGTGCTTGCAACTTCTATTCAGGAATTTGCGAAGACTATGGAAGAACTGATAAAGCTAGAAAAGAAAGAGATTACATATGATAAATTGAAGGAATTATTGAACGAATTCAAGTCGAAAGTGGTAGATAGTATAGGTCCTAATTTGACAAGTCACTTAATACAAAGTGCTTATCAAGTTGCCTTTATACAAGCAATTAAGTTTCAGCGAGATAGACGGGGAGAAGATTTTTCGCTGGAAGATGAGATAAAAAATTCTTTAGTGAGACAGGAATTAGAGAGCCAAGGTAAGGAATTACCAAGTAGAAAAGAGATTATAATAGAAGATTTGAAAAACGCAGGAATGGAAGTAGAAGACTCAAAAGATGATGAATTTTCTGTACATGAGGCGGAATGGAAAAAGCTTATAAAGGAAGGCGAAATAGTTAAAAGGACAGTAATTGATATTTATAAAAATAAGCATCTCCAAGCAACAGAGAAAGCCTTAGGTAATGCGAAAGAAGAAATTGAACGTTTAAGAGGAATAGGTCAAACAAGGTGTAACAATATATATAAGAAATTAAAAGAAATACATGAAAACAGTAGCTTAACAAATGACACCTTAAAAAGGGGGTTAGAAGACCTTTTTAAATTCGAATATGATGATCAAGAGATTGAGCGCAGGCTGATAAAATCAGTAATGAAAAAAGTTCAAGGTAAGTTAAGTCAATCAGATATACCGGATAAGGAGAAGCAAAGCCTAAGGAAGCAGCTTGAAGATTTAGAAAAAAAAGTAAAGGTTCCATCGGATAAGGAAGCTTCAGCTAAAATAAATGACTTTATAGAAAAGATGTATTTAGAAATAAAAAAATATAAAGTGCAAAGGTTACTTCGAGAACAAAAAAAGGGTGTTTTACGTTTATGCAAGAAATTAAGAAAATATGGTGAATCAGGTCTAGCAGAAATAATTGAAGCTTTTCGCGTGCAAGATGAAGGACATTTAGAAAAATCTACATTAGAACAAACACTCAAAGATCAAAATAAGCGTTTACAAGCTGAACAAAATAACAGGGAAAAAGGGCATCCGGGTACAAGATCAATAGAAGTGCTCTTAAAAAGGAATGAAGAAATTCTGAAAGCATTAAAACAGTTAGAATTAGGCAAAAAAGAATTATTGATAAATGAAGAAACAAAAAATGATTATAAAGAAGAACTAACGTCTCGTGAAAAAATAAAATTTGCAGTAATAGAAGATGATTTACTGAAGGTATTCAAGCTTGAAACTTTTGATGAAAAAGAAATCAAGAAGTTATTAGAAAGAGCAGAACTGGAGTACTGTTTAGCAGAAAAACGCATCAAATATCCTGTAATTAAAACAAAAGATAATATCAAACATTTTAGTCAAAATTTATTGTCTCCTTTGATAGACAATTTGACAAAAAATATAATAAATAATATACCAGGAAATAGTGAAGGTTGTATACAGAAAGTTAAGAACTGGAGTAAAGTTATGTTTGGTGCAATAAAGATTGGAGCATCAAATGCTTATAAAGAGACTACAGAGAGAAAAGCGTTAAATGTGGCACATAATACTTATAAAGAAGGAGAGACATTTCTTCAATGTTTTCAGTCAAATTATGAAGGTATTGGAGCCTTTTTAGGTAATTTATTTTCTGATGATGGGGTAACATTTAAAAATGATGTGTGGCCTAAAATAGAAGAGCATTTGCATGGAATGTGGGATAGATTTTTCAAGGATATTGAATTCAATATTGGAAATAAATTGGATGAAGTAAGTGTGACACAGCAACGGCAGGAAACTATGATTGTGACTCAACGATAAGTTCTCAAAGTTCCTCCGGTATTTTCACATACTAAATTAACTATAGCACTTGATTCTTTTTGGATCTCTTTTTCAGTTAAAGTGTGGATTGGAGAGCAAAAAGTAACTGACAACGCTATAGACATCTTATTCGGTTCTATATTATTTCCATGGTATACATCGAATATCAAAACTTCTGTGATGAGCTCTGAGCTTTTTTTTATCACATTGATTATGTTACCTACTTCCACATCCTTATTTACTATAAATGCAAAATCACGTTTTACACTTTGGTATTTATAATCGATAAATTTCTTTCTACTTACAGGTAAATTTTCAATATTTTCTAGTATTACCTCAAAACCTACAACTTTTTGCTTGATATCAAAAAGATCTAATATATTAGGATGCAACTCTCCAAAATAACCTGCTACTTTATTCTTAAAAGAGAGAGTGCCTGACTTTCCTGGGTGGTAATGTTCTTTTTCTGCTTTCTCTATCGTTAAATTATCACAATTAACGTTAAAAAACTCCAAAGCTGCTATGCAATCAGCCTTTGCGTCAAAAACATCTACTTTCCTATCAGTATTATAATGGTTTCGCGGTAAATTATTTCCTGACCTAATTCCACTTAAAACATACTTAGACTGAGCTTCACCATCGTAAATCGGCCCGATTTCGAAGATTGCAAGATCAGATATTCCATGGGCAATATTATCAGCAGTAACTTGCAATAAATTTGGCATAATACTTGGTCTCATTATATTAAAGCTATTGTTAAACGGATTATCGATGATAAATAACTTATTCGAGTAACCAAATTTTTCAGCTGTTGATTCACTCATAAACGACCAGGTTAGCACTTCATGAAACCCTCTGTTTGTCATCAAAATACGCAAATTGTCGTATGTACTATCTACTTCTTCAACATTATTTGGTAGTGGTTCTTCTTTTATTTTGTCATAGCCGTATATCCTTGTTACTTCTTCGATTAGGTCAGCCGGTATTGTCACGTCCGGTCTCCAGCTTGGTACTTGTACATTCCAATTGCCTTCGGTTTTTTTATCAATACTAAACCCTAGTTTCGTTAAGATATCAAGCACCTCATCAGGCGATACAGACACACTTCCAAACTTGTTCACATCCTGATAATCAAAGCTCACCTTGGTGTCAGCACTATCTAAACTGCCAGCAGACACTACGCTTGAGGTTTCTCCACCACATAAGTCCAGAATCATTTTAGCTGCAAGGTTGAGTCCATCAAAAGTAAATCCAGGATCAACTGAACGTGCAAATCTGTAACTAGCGTCTGTGGAGATGCCGAGCTGCCTTGAAGATTTAGTAATAGAGATGGGATCGAACCAAGCAGACTCTAAAAAGATATCAGTAGTTTCAAGAGTACATTCACTGCACTTACCACCTATAATTCCAGCAATTCCATGAATATTTTTATCACCTGCAATGACGCTTATGTCTTTGTTTAATAAGTATTCTTTACCGTTCAAACCAGCAAATTTTTCTCCGTCGTTTGCTTTGCGTACTGTGAGCTCTCCTTCTATTTTTTTTGCATCATACGCGTGCATTGGGCGGCTGAAAGATATCATAATATAGTTCGTGATATCAACTATTGCAGAAATGGAGCGCATTCCTATCGATTCCAGCCTATCTTTTAACCATTTTGGGCTTTCTTGATTTTTTACATTGGCGATGTATATTCCACTAATAAAACTTTCCCCGTCAGTAACTTCAACATCGATTGGTGAATTTATGGAGCTGGTAAGTTGTGGAATGCTTAAAGTCTTTAATGTCCCAATTCCAGTTGCAGCAAGGTCGCGAGCTATTCCATAAATGCCTAAGCAATCTCCACGGTTTGGAGTAACATTTATATCAATTACAGGGTCACAATTGAAAAATTTATCCCCTACTTTATAATCATCGGAAAGCTCGATTATTCCTTCACTTTCCTCTTGAACCAGCGCAAGTTCAGAAGCAGAGCAGAGCATCCCTTCACTTAGCATTCCTCGTATTTTTGTGGACTTAATTGTGAGATCACTTTCTGGCAACGTGCTACCAAGAGATGCAAGTACAGTTTTCATACCTTCTCTAACATTGTTTGCTCCACAGACTATTTGTAGAATTTTACTTCCATCATTTACTTTACATAATTTTAATTTATCAGCATTTGGATGAGGTACGACTTCTAATACCTCTGCAACAATAAACCCAGTCAATCTGGAATTATCGATCACATCTTCTACTTCTAACCCTATGTGAGTTAATTTATCGGTAATTTCTTCTAAACTAGCATTGGTTTCTAAGTGTTCTAATAACCAAGATAATGTGAATTTCATGGACCTAAAAAGAAGTGAAAAAGTTATTGTAATGTAAAATGTAGTGATTTTAAAGCTTATTGTAGTGGAATGAAAAGTGACTTCTGTATCACAAGCAATGATGCAGAAGTTTTTGTAACTTTATATCTTCTTGTAAAGAGAATTTATCTTCTTTATATCACCTTTTAAATCTATCTCCGTAAAGGATTTAAGATTCATATTGTGGGTATCTGCATGGAAGCTATGAATGTAGCCATCTATAGTTAAGTCTCCTATCATATTATGGCTTTCATCTAGTATTTCGCTTCCTATTTGATAATGGCCAGTATATTCGTTAAAGGAACCATCTGTCAATTTGATGTATCCGTTACCAAATTCCTGCTCTAAATTTAAAGGATGATTAGCGTTAATAAAATCTATTTCGTTCATTATATACCTCACTAAAAATTAAATTATAATTAAAATAAGATGTTAAGTTAAATAATTTAATAAGATTAGTAAATTTTAAAATACAGAGCTGACTGTAATTAACACTCTAATTACATATTTTGTTAATGTATCAATGTTATAATAACACAGAGCCTTATCTTAACCCTTGACTTTGTCCTATAAAATTCATACTTTATTTACTGTTATAGTTCAAGTACATAGGGTCAAAATGGCGTTAAATCCGCTAGAGCAATTTAAAGTATATACAATAATAGAGTTACCTAGGTTATTTGGGTATGACGTAAGCTTTACCAATTCATCTTTTTTCACGATGATTTCGGTGATATTGATGATACTCTTTTTGCTTTTTGGAATAAAGAAGGGGGCAGTAATACCAGGATATTTGCAAGCTGCAGTTGAGTATGTATATGATTTTGTCATTTCAATAATAGAAAATAACACTGGAAGCAAAGGCTTGCAGCACATTCCATTGATATTTACAGTGTTTATTTTCATTTTATCGTGTAATTTAGTTGGTGTTCTTCCTCATAGTTTCACGGTCACAAGTCATGTGATAGTCACCTTCGCTTTATCGATGGTGGTTTTTATTTATATAACGATTGTTGGATTTAAAGAAAGGGGAGTAGAATTTTTACGCATATTGCTACCAAAAGGAACTCCTTCGTGGCTTGCACCTATAATAATTATTATTAAGTTGTTTGCTTATTTAGTAAGGCCGGTTAGCCTATCAATAAGGCTTGCAGCAAATATGATTGCTGGTCATACAATCATCAAAGTGATAGCAGGGTTTATTGTAAATATGAACATATTTTTCACTCCTGCGCCGTTTTTGTTCATAATTGCATTGATAGGATTTGAAGTATTTGTTGCAATTTTACAAGCTTATATATTTACTATATTAACATGTGTATATTTGTCAGATGCAGTAAAGTAATTGACTTCCTTGTAGAATATTTTACAATTATATTATAAAGAAATAATTAAAGGTAATATATGGATTTAGTAGCTTTAAAATTTATAGCAATTGGTTTAGCTGTGTTTGGAATGCTCGGTGCTGGTTTAGGTATAGCTAATATCTTCTCTGCTATGTTAAATGGGATTGCGAGAAACCCTGAATCAGAAGGTAAAATGAAAAGTTATGTTTATATTGGTGCTGCCATGGTTGAAATCATGGGATTGCTTGCGTTTGTACTTGCAATGTTATTAATATTTGCTGCTTAACAGATGCCACAGCTTGATGTTTCAACCTTCTTTTCTCAAGTTTTTTGGTTTTTAATTTTTTTCTCTTCACTTTTTTTCGTAGTAAGTTGTTTATTTTTGCCAAAGTTAGATGAAATAATAAGCACTAGAAGTAAAGAAGTATTGGATTCTTTTAATAGTTCTGTTCATCTTTTAAGACTCACGGAAGATCAGGTTGCCAAGTATGATGCCGCTTTAAACCAAGCTAGAATACAGGCAAAAAAAATCATAGATGATGCACTTGCTCAGGTAGAAGAAATGAGAGCTAATGTTAAGAATATATTAGAAGAGGAAGATAAAAAAAAGAGCAAGCTTATTGAAAAAAAAGTGGCAGAATTTAAATCTGAATATACTGATCAGTTAAAACAAATGGCTACTAGTATTGCTTTAATTTATTATACTAAATTGACTAATTCTGAAATTGAAGAGGAATTTATTGCTGACTTGGTGTCCAAAGAATTTTAGGGGTTTTTATGTCTACATCACTGATTATCGGTCTTGCCTTCTTGGTAAGTTTTGTCCTTTCGTATAAATTGCTAAAGAAAGTGATAAAAAATGCGCTTAACAATAAGCGTAACAAAAGCAAATTTTCAAGTGAAGAAACTGAAAAATTCAGGAAAGATATGTTGGAGTATTACAAAAAATCTTCTAAAAAATACAAAGAATTAGATGCAGAAGTTAATAAAATGATGAATGAAGCACTTGATAAAGCTAATAGTATCATTAAGCACAATAGACAGCAGCTAGATCAGACATTAGATGACAATGCCCATTCTAACTTGAAGAAAGTCACTGACCAAGTTGAAAAAGCTCTTGGAGATTTACAGGCTAACACAGCGAATATAGCTGCTGATGCTGTAAAAAAAATAATGCATGAACGTAAAGATGATAAGCGTAGTAGCGAGGTCATATCTTCATTTTCACGTGACTTAAATAAAAAATTGCATTAGGTTCAATGCAACAATTGCCTATACTTCAAGCTGATAATGTAGAAAAAATTAAGTTTGATTCTAGTTTGTGCAAAGAGCCAGAGAAACTTTTTTACTATAAATTTAATATAATTCCTTGGCAAAAATTAAATAATACTACTTTTTTTATGGTTGAAGACACAAGCCGAGATATCAACCGTTGGGTCGAAGCTCATTACGGTATTGACTATGTATTAATAAAAGTGGATAGCGAACAGATTTTAAATCTTCTTAACTCGCACTTTGGTATTTCAGAATTTGCAAGCAACTACTTATATTACAAGAATCCTAATTTTTCAGCCAAAAGCATTAAACTAAGCTCAATATTTTTTGCTTCTTTCTTTATTGTAACTTCAATTTTAACACTAACAGAGAAATATACATATTTTGCTTTGATGTTGATATTTATAATCGGATGTTCTAGCTATTTATTCAAGTTTATAGCTACAATTTTTAACTTATGTGAAACCTCCAACCAAAAAGTGGATTATAGTAAGCTGAGTGAAGAAGATTTTCCTATATATACTATTTTATTGCCTGCTTTTAAAGAAAGTGCAGTGATAGAGCAATTGGTTGAAAGCATTGAAAGTTTGGATTATCCAAAATCAAAATTAGATGTGAAGCTTCAGGTAGAAAGTGATGACCAAGAAACGCTAGCAGCTATAGAAAAGTACACTTTACCGCAGTATTTTGAAGTAATAAAAGTGCCTTATTCTTTGCCTAGAACAAAAGCCAAGTCATGCAATTATGCTATGAGCTTTGCTAGAGGAAAGTATGCAGTAATATATGATGCGGACGATAAACCAGACCCATTGCAGTTAAAAAAAGCACTGATTGAATTTAATAAGGGCGACGATAAGCTTGCCTGTGTACAAGCAAAATTAAATTACTATAATTGTGATTATAATTTTCTTACACAATCCTTTTCTCTGGAGTATATGAACTGGTTTCAATACTTATTGCCTGGATTCCAAAAAATGAACATGCCAATGCCTTTGGGTGGTAGCAGTAATCATTTTTCAGTAAAAATTCTAAAAAAAGTGTTTTTCTGGGATGCTTACAGTGTTACCGAAGATGCTGACCTCGGTTTGAGACTTGCGCAAATGGGATATAAAACCAGGATGATTGACTCAGAAACATTGGAAGAGTCACCAATTGTTGTATTTGCTTGGATTAAGCAAAGAGCGCGCTGGATCAAAGGCTATATGCAAACTTATATTGTTCATTTAAAAAATATAAAGTCACTTTATAAACACACTGGATTTAAGGGAATTTTGCTATTGAATCTTTTTGTTGGTTCTGCAGCTTTTATATTTTTTACTACTCCATTTTTACTGCTTTTATTGATATTAACTAAAGTTTTAAATGAATTATTTTTGTACTACTTTGTAGTGGTATACGTTACTAACCTGATTCTTTTGGTAATAGCTGTCAAACAGCAAAAGATGCCTTTTTATTTTTATATAGTATCGATATTTTTTCCGGTCTATAGTCTGCTACATAGTGTTGCAGCTTTTCTTGCCTTATGGGAATTTATTCTTTACCCTGAGCGATGGAACAAAACTCAGCATGGTTTATGGAAGCAAAACCTGTAGCTATTTGGCTTTTTCTCTGCTCGGTCATGGTAATTCTCATGGTAGGGATTGGTGGATTTACCAGACTTTCAAAAGCAGGATTGTCAATCACGGAGTGGAAACCAATTACTGGAACATTACCACCACTGAGTGAACAAGACTGGCTACAAGAAAAATTAAAATACGAAGCTACACCTGAATATAAAGCACTTAACTATGGTATGAGTATGGAGGAGTTTCGCGCTATATACTTAATAGAATATGTACACAGATTGGTTGCAAGACTAACAGGTTTAGTTTTTGTCCTGCCATTTATATATTTTACATTAAGAAGAAAAATATCTAAAAAGGTAGTAATAAAGCTATGTGTGGCATTATTATTTGGAGCTTTACAAGCTTTTGCTGGTTGGTATATGGTTAAAAGTGGTTTAGTAACTGAACCTCATGTTAGCCACTATAGGCTTGCACTTCACTTATTATTAGCATTAATTATCTTTGCATTATTGTCATATCAATTTTTTGATTACCAAATATGGATCCCAGTGTTACGTACACAACTATACGAACATTGCAGTATAAGAGTAATTTTCACCAAGAAAGATGTCATCCCAGTGCCCAGACACTGGGATCCAGAAAACTTAACTTTAAATAAGTGGCTGCATAGTAAAAGCTGGATTCCAGTGTCAGCTACTTTCATGACACCATTTGCTGTGCAATTTATTTTCAAAAGTAAGCGTTCGTACAGTTATGTGTCAGCTACTCGGATGACAGGATTTCAATCTACTAACAGTAGTATATATTACACAATACTTATTCTGATTCTAATTGTAATACAAATAATTTTCGGCGCATTTGTTGCGGGATTAAATGCTGGTTTGATTTACAATACCTTTCCACTAATGGACGGACAAGTCGTTCCAGAAGATTTATTTTTCTTACAGCCTATATGGCTGAATATCTTTGAGAACAGAGCGACAGTGCAATTTATACATCGAGCACTGGCATTGCTAATACTAACTTTGGTAGTAATACTCACAGTAAAAAATGCTAGCGTAAAACCGGTATATATTATGCTGCTCTCCATCATCATTCAGATAATTTTAGGAGTGGTTACTCTTTTGTTACACATACCAATAGCCATTGCCATAGCTCATCAAGTGTTTTCATTTATCTTGTTTGGGTCAAGTTTGTACTTCTTGTGTTATTTAAGAAAGCAGACTACATCACCGATCTGCACATTTTTTCCTTCTTGAACGGGAATATTTTTTATCACCATTGCTGCTTCAGCACATATGATATTTTCCATTTTCATTGCCTCCACCACAAATAAAGGTTGTCCTATTTCCACCTGATCTCCTACATTTACGTGTAATTTAACTAATAAACCAGATATTGGGGATTTTACAGCATCTGCTGAAATCCCTTCTGTTTCATTATTTAGCATTAACTTACTTAATTCAGCTACATGAGGTTTAAATATACAACACTCAGCTTTCATACCTGCATGTCTTATGAAGTATTTACTGCCTTGTTTTTCTACTTTAAATGTTATATCAGCATCATCATTAATTGTAATATATAGTAACTCATGACTTGATTTCCACTTACCACTTACAGAATATACGTTATGGTTGTATATTGTTATTAACGTATTATCTTGGTACTTTACGTTTACAGAGTACTCATTGTCATTTATTACAACTACAAGCGTTTCATTCACTGCCTTATGATAATACCTTTCTTCATTTTCTAAATGAACATATAACGTAGTGAAAATAAATATTTTAATATACTCTTCTGTAATAAAATCGCCGTGAAACCCACTAGGGTAATGATCTGGAATGAATCTCGTATGGAGCTTTGCTGCGATAAAATTTGGGTGATGGAAGATGGATTCTAGAAATTCTATATTATTTGTTACTCCTTCTATATAGCATTCAGACAATGCTTTTTGCATTCTGCTAATCGCTTCTACTCTATCTTTTCCATATGTTATAACTTTTGCAATCATTGAGTCATAGAACGTGCTAATTTCTGAACCTGCAGCAACTCCATCATCTATTCTTACATAATCATTTTCACCCGGTTTATCGTAATATTTTATTCTTCCGCTGGAAGGGAAAAATTTCTTCGATGGGTCTTCAGCGCAAATTCTACTTTCTATTGCAGAACCAGTAAGTTTAATATCATCCTGATTGAATCTCAATTTCTCTCCACAGGAAGTTCTAATCATTTCTTCTACTATGTCTATTCCAGTTATAAATTCTGTTACTGGATGCTCAACTTGCAATCTCGTATTTACCTCAAGAAAATAGAAGTTTTGGTCTTTATCTACAACAAACTCAACAGTGCCTGCTGAAAAATAGCCAACTTGCTTTGCCAGAGAAACACATTGAACATACATTTTTTGTCTTACTTCTTCACTAATGAATGGACTTGGCGTTTCTTCTATTATTTTCTGATTATTCCTTTGTATCGAGCATTCTCTTTCTCCAAGACAAACTATATTGCCATATTTATCTGCTATGATTTGTATTTCAATATGTCTTGGTAGTTCTATATATTTCTCTATAAAGATACTGCCATCCTTAAAACTTTTCTCTGCTTCATTTGTTGCTGATGTGAACGCTAGTTCAATTTCTTTTTTGGAATTTACAATTCGCATTCCTTTGCCACCACCGCCTGATGCAGCTTTGAGCATAACGGGAAAACCGATCTCTTCAGCAACTTGAGCTGCATGGGCAGCATCGCTGATCTTACCCATATATCCTGGCACTACATTTACTCCAGCTTTTTTTGCCGCTTCTTTTGCTGTTATTTTGTTGGCTGTAACTTCTATTGTTTCTGCACTGGGGCCGATGAAGTCTATATTATGTTTTTGAAGAGCACGTGGAAAATCTGGATTTTCTGCTAAAAAACCATAGCCAGGATGAACCGCCTCAGCACCTGTTTCAACTGCTACTTCACATATTTTTTCAATGTTTAAATAACTGAGGCAAGATGGCGAAGGGCCGATATATCTTGACTCATCTGCTTGTCTTACATGCACAGAATTTACATCTGCATCCGAGTATATGCACACACAAGATATACCCATCTTATGGGCAGTTCTGATAATCCTGCAGGCAATCTCTCCTCTGTTTGCTATTAAAATCTTACTGTACTTCTTTTCTATCATCGTATGAGTATACTTTCTGAAGTTAAGAAAGTAAATTTCTATATCATTGCCTGCAAGTAATTTCTAGCTTCATCAAACACCCAAACTTTCTCCTGCAAGTTGTACATTAGCATTTTCCACTAAAGTGCTTTCGTTATGCAAGGCATGTATCTCGCTACATGCTTTAACTGACAGGTATGTGACTCCGCCAGAAGCTATTGCAACCATCGAGCTTAGTGCAAAAGATTGAGAAACTAAAAATAAAAAGTATAAAGACAAACATAAAGCAGCGATACATGCTATCGCTCCTATTATATATAAGCACAGGTGAAACTTCTGGTTACATATAAAGCTGTCTTTTATGCCTGCGATTTGCTTAATTTCTTTCTGTTGTGCAGCATTTAAGTAATAAAGAGGAGTTTCCCTCTTCTTATTAAAAGCATAGCCTTTACTGCAGAGCGCATCTTTAATATATTTTTTATTACATTTGAGTTCCTCTTTCAATCTGCTTACTTCTTTCCGATCTCCAGCTTCTTCTGCTTTCGTAATTTTGTTATTAGCTTCCTTCTCTAAGTCATTCACAATCTCTTGTACTGCAGGCAGCAAAATTCCACTTCTTGCTGCTTCATGAAATGGATTATCTCCATATTCATTATGCGCAGTTACAGAAGCAATGTTCTTCTTACAAATGTCTACAAATTTACCTTTGTTTTGTATTCTTGCAGCTAAATGCAGGAGATTATCTGCCTGTACTCTTTGTTTTGTTTTATCAAAAGGGCCGGTGTAACGCCAATTGATATTAGCTTCATTATCTGAAAGCAATTTTGCTATATCTACAAGTCCATCCATAACTCACCTCGCTATATTCAACCAATACTAAATTATACAACACAATTTATGAAAAACAAGTAAATTTTATCTCTCAGAACAAATAAATTCTAAATTGTTACAAACATAAATTTTAGCTATCATCATTTACATTACTGTAACAGACAAATATGCCAGGTATAGTCACGAGATTTGCTCCATCACCAACAGGATTTTTGCACATTGGAGGAGCTCGTACTGCGTTATTTAATTGGCTCTATGCAAAGCATCATGGTGGCAGGTTTTTGCTAAGAATTGAGGACACCGACAGAAAACGTTCAACACAAGAAGCAATTGATGCAATTATAGAAGGGCTAAGATGGCTCGGTGTGAGCTGTGATGGGGAAATAGTATATCAGTCAAAAAGAATAGAGCGGCATAAAGAAGTAGCAAACCTTTTAGTTGAGAAGGGTAGGGCGTATCACTGTTATTGCCCTGAAGATGAAGTTGCAGAAAAGAAAATAAAAGCAAGAGAAGAGGGCAAGATATACAAGCATAAATGTACTACAAAACCTCCTTCTTGTCATCCAAGTAGCCGACACTGGGATCCAGAAGAAAATATGTGGTCACGCGCTGGAATGACATCCGGTGTGAGGTCAGTTATCCGTTTCAAAGTGCCAGACTCACAAGAGATCGTCATTGATGATAAAATATACGGCCAAATCAAAGTAAATAGCAACCAGCTTGATGATATAGTGATCTTACGCTCTGACAACACTCCAACATATATTTTTGCTGTCGTAATTGACGATCATGATGCTGGAATAACTGATATAATACGCGGTTCTGACCATCTCACTAATACCTTTAAACATCTGCTAATATACCAGGCTCTTGATTTTGACATTCCACGCTTTGCACATGTGCCGCTTATCCATGGGGAAGATGGGAATAAGCTATCCAAAAGGCATGGTGCCACAAGCGTTTGCGATTATGAAAAGATGGGAATATTGCCAAAAGCGATGCGTAATTACTTGCTGAGACTTGGCTGGAGTCACGGCAACGATGAGATTATTAGCGATGAGCAAGCAATAGAGTGGTTTAATTTAGAAAGTATTGGTCGTTCACCTGCACGGCTCGATTTCAAAAAACTGGAGCATTTGAATAACCACTATATTAGTAATATGAGCAATGAAGATATTCTGACTCTAATGCTTAGAGAAAATACTCTAACTGACAAAAAAAAGGGCTATTTACTGCAGGGACTGACAGAGCTAAAAAAAAGAGCAAACTACCTGACCGAATTATTGGATTTAGCAAAATTTTATATTCAAGATCCGCCACTTGATTTAAGTGAAGAGGCTGAGCAAATTGTCAAATCTAACCTCGATATAATCAAGTTACTCGCGTCATTTCTGTCAAAGATCGGTGATGAAAATTGGAATAAGGGTTTTTTATCTTCTCAGATCAAGGAATGTGCAAAATTGCACGATATGAAAATAAGCGATGTATACCACTCATTACGCGCCCCTATAACTGGAGTAATGGATGCACCTGGAATCATTGATATCATGGTGATTCTTGGTAAAGATGAGTGTATAAGAAGGTTACAAGCAATTTAAATGAAATAAGAAAATTTCTTGACAAGCTTTGCCAGCCCCTTTATCATGACAGTGAAGCTATTGTATTTGCTTTCGCCAATCTGCAGATTAAAAGGTAAGGATTACTTAATGTATCGGCGTCTTATGTTCAATTTTTTGCAGTATATAGATACTGTATGTCTTTACAAAACTTCATCTACATCTAGATTTTTATCTAAATAAGCTGAACGCGCTTATAAAGCGTTACAAGACATCAAAAAATGCCAATACTCGACAGAGATAGTAAAAGACTAGCTAACTCGGGGATTCTTTGTCTTTTTTTCTGCTTAGTAAATTTCTTAAACATTTGCAGCGTAAGTTAGTTGCAATTAAAAGCAGCTGAATTTCGCTTGTCAAGCGTTTAAAACATAAAAAACGCCAATATTTTAAAGCGGATAATAACCACGGGGCTTCTTTTGCCTTTTTTTTCGTTTGGTAAATTTCTTAATGTTTATAGCTAAAAGAGCCCAAGAGAGGTGTCATTCCAGTGCCTCTGTGATGTCATTCCAGTGCTTGACACTGGAATCCAGTTTTCCATATAATCTCATCGAAAACGTCGTATTTTAACATAAAACAGCTACTTTTATACTCACCAACTTAATAAAATTCCTGGATGCCAGTGTCAAGCACTGGCATGACACCCTACTAGTAGCACAATGTTCGTACAGCTGTACGTGTGACCAGAAAAAACATAGACCCCAAGTGTCAGCTACTTTCATGACACCCCGACAACCGTCATCCCGCTACTTGTTAGCGCCGCGGCGGCATGACGTCTTAACTATAGAAAACTTGTATAGATTTTTTCTACTTCTGTGATATCATAAGCCTGTAATGATAAAATAAGTAAATATGGATAAGTCAGCGTATGAGATCATAGAACATGAGTATGACGTGGTAGTAGTAGGTGCAGGTGGAGCAGGGCTCAGAACAACGCTTGGGATGGCTGCAACTAATTTTTCAGTTGCCTGCATTTCTAAAATTTTCCCTACACGAAGTCATACAGTTGCAGCACAAGGCGGAATTAGTGCAGCTTTAGGTAATATCGGTGAAGACGATTGGCGCTGGCATGCATATGACACAATAAAAGGTTCAGACTGGCTTGGTGATCAAGATGCAATAGAATATATGTGTAAAAACGCTGCTAAAGCTGTTATTGAACTTGAAAATTTTGGCGTACCTTTTTCTCGTACAGAAGATGGCAAAATATACCAGCGTTCCTTTGGTGGAATGACAACTCACTTTGGTAAAGGAAAATCAGCGCAGCGCACTTGTGCGGCAGCAGATAAGACTGGGCACGCAATCCTTCACACTCTATATCAGCAGTGTCTTAAATTCAACGCTGAATTTTTTGTTGAATACTTTGTGATTGATTTAATTATGGATAGCGAAACCGGAGCATGCTGCGGAGTTCTTGCTTGGTCGCTATGCGACGGCACATTACATAGATTTCGTGCGCATAGAGTGGTGTTAGCAACAGGTGGATATGGACGTGTTTATTTCTCTGCAACAAGTGCGCATACCTGCACAGGTGATGGTAATGGCATGGTAGTAAGGGCTGGATTACCACTTGAAGATATGGAATTTGTACAATTTCATCCAACAGGAATATATGGCTCAGGGTGCCTGATGACAGAAGGATGCCGTGGTGAAGGGGGGTACCTCGTTAATTCTCAGGGCGAGAAGTTTATGGAACGTTACGCACCAAAAGCAAGAGATTTAGCTTCCCGTGATGTGGTAAGTCGCGCAATAACAATTGAAATTAGAGAGGGAAGGGGGGTTGGACCAAAAAAAGATCATATGTATTTAACTATAGCGCATCTTGATCCGGAAGTAATAAAACTCAGATTGCCGGGCATCAGCGAAACCGCAAGAACTTTTGCTGGAGTTGATGTCACTAAAGATCCAATACCGGTCATTCCGACTGTTCACTATAACATGGGTGGCATTCCAACCAATTATTATGGAGAAGTGATCACGCTGAAGCAAGGTAAGGAAGAAGTGGTAGATGGACTATTTGCAATTGGAGAAGCTGCATGTGTTTCTGTGCACGGTGCAAATCGACTTGGTTCTAACTCGCTTCTTGATCTTGTGGTTTTTGGTAGAGCTGCAGCGCTCAGAGCAAGAGAGAAACTAAAATCCGGTACACCACATAAAAAATTGCATTCAGACTGCACAGACTGGATAGTAGATAGATTTAATAAAATGCGATTTGCCTCCGGTGGGCTAAAAGTAGCAAAAATACGCAGCGAAATGCAGAACACTATGCAAAAGTACGCATCAGTGTTCCGTGTTGCTGAAGTTTTAGAAGAAGGCAAAAAAGCTATAAAAAAGGTAGCAAAAATGATGCCTGATATTTCACTTGAGGATCGCAGTATGATGTGGAATAGTGATTTAGTTGAAGCACTGGAGCTTGCTAACATGATCCCACAAGCGGTTATTACCATGGAATGCGCAGCTAATCGCGAGGAAAGCAGAGGTGCCCATGCTCGTGAAGACTTTCCTGAACGTGATGACAAAAACTGGATGAAGCACACTATAGCGTGGCTTGAAGAAAAGAAAGGGCAAATTAACGTAAAAATTGATTATAAAAAAGTGGCTGAAAAAACTCTGAGCGGTGAGATTGATTTCATAGCGCCAGAGAAGAGGGTTTACTAGTTACACTATCCCTACACAATTTTTCAACGAGTTTTATTGATATGGCACTCATTTTAGTGTCTGGAGGACTCTCAGTATGCTCTGATTGATTTGATGATTTTTGCACCTCTTGCTCTTCTAAATCGTTGGACTTATTTTCTATATCTTTAACAGAGTTATTGCATTGTGTATCATTTTTTGGTGCGTTATCTTGAAGTGTAAGTTGCTTTTCTTCAGTAAACTTTCCTTTAATTTTTCCAAATCCTTCATAAATATTTTCTAAATTCAAGTAAATAAGATAACAAACTCCAATAACTGCTATAATAGATGAGGCAGTTGCAATTGTAATAATTCCTTGAGAAGCACTGAATATTGCTGCACAGGCTAAAGCAGCAAATACAAGCGTTGTCACTGCTTTACAAGCAACATTATTGATGTACTTCACAATATCGCGTGCTTTTAACTTCCTGCCAAAGTTGCACTTCAGTTCAGTTCTCATATCATCTGGAATAAGCGCTCTACCCATTGATTTCTCTATTCCTTTTATAGTTTTATAATACTCTTTGCTCCATAATCTTTCGGGTAGTATTAACTGCTTTGGGTCAACACCATTTTGCAATAATTTTACACAGAACTTGATCGTGTTATCACGGCTCTTAGGATTGACCAAATTATGTTTATCTTTTGTCGTCTTAGTAATTAGCGCTACTTGTAGTGGTGTGCGTTCTTTTTCGTTAGCGGCGTTTGCAGCTTTACTAAATTTCTCTTTTTCCACCGAATTTAAAATCAACTCTAAACATGTAACTTTTTGTTCTCCTTTGAATGAAGCAATATAGTGCAGAGCATTTTTTTCATCTTTATCTTGCACAGTAATATCTGCACCATTTTGTAAAAATAACTCTAAGGCTTTATATCTATTTGTTTTTTCAAATTTTCTATCTGTACATGATCGATCCTCATTCTTTTCTTTTATATGCTGAAGCAACTGATGAAGAGGTGTTTGCTCTTTCCCGTTAACAGCATTTATAGCCTTACTAAATTCATCCTTACCTAAAGTCAACTTCAAACATGCAACTTTTTGTTCTCCTTTGAATGAAGCAATATAGTGCAGAGCATTTTTTTCATCTTTATCTTGCACAGTAATATCTGCACCATTTTTTAGCAATAGTTCTAGGGTTTCATACCTTTTAGTTTTTTCAAAATTTTTACCTGTACATGATTGTTTCCCGCTCTTTTTTTTTATATACTGAAGTAATCGGTGAAGAGGTGTTTGCTGTTTGTTTCGAGTATTTACCAGTTCTTTGTTTTTTTCTAGTATAAGCTGAGTAAAGTTACACTTTGCTTCTTTCTTTAATGTCACAGCACAGTGTAAGACCGTATCACCATCTGCATTTTTAGTAGTAATATCATCACCTCTCTGTAGCAAATCATTAAATCTATCTATATTTTTATCTGAAACTGCTTTATGTAATGGGTAACCACCGTCGGTAATTTTCGCGATTTTAATTACTACCGAGTTTTCTGTCTTTTGGTCTAACTTAGACTTCTTTACTGACTCTGCTAATTTTTCTAAGAAATTACGATAGTATGTCTTTTGCTCCTCTTTTAAGTTTTGTAATTCTTCTGTAGATAATTCTAAATTATCAGAGCTGGCTCCATGCTCTAACAATTTTGTAAGAAACTTAAGTGTGTTATCGTTACTTCGAATTGTATTAGACTCATGTTTTTCTTTTGTTACCTTGTTAATTAGTGCTACCTGAAAAGGGGTCTGATTTTCACTATTAATGAGTTGTGCTAGATCTTCCTTGGTGACCGTTTTTATTAGGGTACCTAGAAACTTGCATTTCTGTTTCTTTTCCAATGACACGATAAGGTGTAAAATATTATTTCCTTTTTCATCTTTTATGCTGCTAATATCCGTACAATCTTTTAGATATTTTCTAAATTTCCTGTTATTTCCATTTTTGATCGCTTTTAGTAATTGAACATTATTATGCGTTGTTCCGTTGCTTTTCTCTACTTCTTGATCTTCATTTGCTGTATTAGGGTTACTGATTGAATGTTTCTCATAATCATCACCAGCATCGCTACTGTAGTCACTTTCAATTCCACTGTCCCTACGATCATTTTGGTTACAATATTTGCTATTATAAGTAATTTCTGAAATTGCTTGCTTTACTCGCTCTTTTGTTTCATTTGATATTTTTTTCGATCGTTCTATTGCTTTATCTAGCACTGGAAGGAAGCATTGGACATAATACCTATAATATTTTTCTTGTTCTCTAAGTGATTCTTCTAATTTAGTTAATACTTCAGGACTAGCATCTTTTTCAAATAACCTTTTACACTTCTTGAGGGTTCCATCTTGACCTCTTGGTTTTTCACGCTTGTGTTCTTCTTTTTTTACCTTTCTCTCTATAGTGCAGTGCAATTGCTCGTCTTTTCTATCCTGCTCTTGCTTTTTATTTTTATCTATGCATTCACCTAATTTATCTGCATTAGTAGTTAGTGCAGTTATATCTATACCCATACTAAAACCTCAATATTAAAAGCTATTTAAGTTGTCAGCACTAAACTAACAACCAAGAAGTTTGACTTTTAAATTGAGCTAAACGTTGTATATGTATAGGTGGAAAGGCAGAAAATTAATTTCTGTGAGAAAATTTGCCGTCATAGTTAAACCTCACTTGAACAGTTGCTACTATTTTAACCATTTAATCTTAAAAAATAATAAATATAGCTAAACTGTGAAATGTGCTATTGGCTAAAATAGGATAAGAAACTATAGCTGCAAATATCCAAATTGATGTTTTTATCAGTCTTCCAGACTTGGTTTTTCTTTTAGTTTTTTAAGTCTTTCTTTATTTAGTATGGAGCTTATCTCTTCTACACTTTTATCAATATCATCATTGATTATTACATAATCATATTTATCACGTTTGCTTATCTCTTTTTGAGCTTCGGCTAATCTGCGCTCTATTTCGCTTGCATCATCACTATTACGCTTTTGCAAACGCAACCTAAGCTCTTCCATTGAAGGGGGAAGTATAAAAACACTCACAACTTTTTTTCTCATGAGCTTGAATAAGTGAAATGCTCCTTGCCAGTCTATGCTGAGTAAAACACTTATTCCATTGCTTAAGTT
The DNA here is from genome assembly GCF_964031125.1 of Wolbachia endosymbiont (group A) of Melieria omissa. Classification (NCBI taxonomy): domain Bacteria; kingdom Pseudomonadati; phylum Pseudomonadota; class Alphaproteobacteria; order Rickettsiales; family Anaplasmataceae; genus Wolbachia; species Wolbachia endosymbiont (group A) of Melieria omissa. The sequence goes on from NZ_OZ035007.1 coordinate 393,304, forward strand.
TTGCTCTATAAAATTTCTTGGTATACCATAAAAATTCTCAAAAACTTTGGCGTATTCAAGCATTTGGCCAGCTTTGCATAACTCGTGAAATTTTTCTTCGGTAACGAAAAAATAGTCTTTTCCATTTCTTTCGCCGGGGCGAGGCTTGCGTGTAGTCATAGAAACAGACCTAACTAAATTAGTTGATTGCTCAAGTAATTTTGCTGATATAGTAGTTTTTCCAGCTCCAGAAGGGGAGGATAGAACCAAGAATACGCCCTCACTTTTTACGGTCATTTTTCTTTGCATTTTTTAACATGGTGCTTTTTGGATCAGAGTTTAAAAAGCTAGAACCTTCTAAATTAGAATTTGATAAGTTGGTGCCAATGAGAGAAGAGTTATCAAAGACAGTATAGCGCAAATCGGTCTTTTCAAAATTTGCCTTATTCAAATTAACGTTTACAAACTTTGCTCTACTCAATGTTGAATTAGAAAAATCGGCATTTTCTAAATTCATATTCTTAAATTCAAAGTAAGAATAATTTACATTAAATTTTTCACCCTGTGATATTTTCTCTTGCAAATCTTTAATCGAAGTTATAGCATTTTCTGAACCTGCAAGTTTTTTCTGTCCTTTATTGTCAATCAAAATTGAATTATCAAATTTGCAACCTGTTAAGTGAGCATCAACAACTGAACTTTTATATATGCTTGAAGAGAGAAAAGACATATCACTAATTGTTGAATTACTCAAATTGCTAAGAAAAAAGCTAGTTTTCCTAAAGGCATTAGCGTGAAGCAAAGAAGATCTGAAATCGCTTTCAATAAAATTTGAATTAGTTACTTTTAAATTGGACCAGCTCGAATTATCAGCTAATAAATTAAAGAATGTTGAATTTTCTATTTCACTGGAATCAATATTATGGCGAGAAAGTGTACTGTTATAAACTTGAGAGTCTTGGATTTTTATCTTATACATTGAAGTTGTAGAAAGGTCTGAATCTTCTATCTTCGCAGAGGTGAATAGTGAATGGTCAAAAGATGAGCCATTCATGTTAGAATTTGCAACTTTAGTATTATGAAACTTTCCGTGACGAATGTCAGCATTAGAGACATTAACTTGATGCAGTTCACTAAAACTAAAATCAATATTGGATAAATCAGCATCATGAAGATTTGCTTCAGAAACATATGCATGTTTTATCTTGGAACCATTTAGTATAGATTGAACAAAACTTGAATTATCGTCATTCACATAGGAAATTTGTGTGTTGCTTAAATTAGCCTCGTCGAAGTTACTGTTAATTATGATAGAAGAATTAAGGCAGGCATCGGAAAGATTGCTACCTGTAAAGTCTGATTCTTTTAACTCTGCACCATATATGTTAGCATTTTTTAATGAAGAAAATTGTATCTTTAATTTATATGCATCCACTCCAAAGAAACTTGCATTATCAAGGTTGTTTTTCTGCATAACAGTATCGTTTATTTCACTATCACTAAAATTTACGTGGCTAACATTCGAGTTTGATAAGTTGGAGAAATTCATTTTCACATTCGAGAAATTAGTATGCAAACCAATTACGTTGTGCATACTTACTTTTTTGAGATCGGAACTGATAAAATCAGCATAACTAACATTAGACTGATCAAATACGATATCTGTTAAGTTTGCAGAAACAAATTTTGTAAAACTCAAATTTGTACCTTTTATTTTAATGCCATGTAAATTAGCATTGGAAAAATTACCACCACGTAAATCAACATCAATGAAAGACACATCGGATAAATCGGTGTTAGAAAAATCGGCACCAATCAGACTTACTCCATCAAAAACAGATTTACTTAGGTACAGTTGGTTAAAATTAGCTCCATTTAAGTTAGAACCAAAACCTTTCTTAAAATCTTCTGGCACGCCCTCTTTGTGGCACTGCACCAAAAATTCAGCAAAGTCTTTTTTACTGTAAGATACGTATTTTACATCATGCAGAGCTTTTAAAAAATCACTAATCTGATTTTTTTCATCATTTGTTTCGTTTCCATAACATAAATGACCAACTAAAATTAATATCAAAAATCTAATCATCTTGCTTATCACACTGCGACTCATTGTTTTCTTTCGTTTTCACAGCCCAATCGTACATTGCTGAGCTTTCTTTATTGTCTATTTTTCTATCCTCCAAAAGGTGTGGCATCATTTCGGCAATCGCATTTATTATATTGATCTGCTTTTTTTCGATTGCTATATCAATTGGGGATTGAAAATTATTGTTAACTACTCTAAGATCAGCACCTTGTAATAAGAGAAAGCGCACTATGTCTACCTCACCTTGTTTAACTGAATAAATGAGAGGAGTATCACCCAATTTATTTCTAAACCTTAGTATCTCTTGAATTGTTAATCCAATTTTTTCTAGCTTACTTATTACTCCTCTTAAGCAAGTTAAGTTGTTCTTCTTAATGCAGTAAAAAAATTGCTTACTGTAATCATCAATAAACACAGTTGTAGGAAGATGCTCATTAAGGCTATCATATTGTCGTTTATATATTGACTTGCTTTGTATGTCTTTATGACCCCATTCTTTTATTGGTTCTCTGTTTAGCTTTGTCCATTTTTGTAAATTTTTCTTTTCACTTTCATCTTTTTTAGTTATAGGTTTTACTCTATTGCGGTCCTTGGAATTACTGTTTGTTTCTTTCACTTTTTTTTCTTCAAACTGACTCTCTACTTTTTCTTTTTTTTCCTCTAATAATTGACTCGCATCACTTTTTGAAAGTTCATTATCTTTTATATCAATCTTCTGATCAGCTTGTAGATTTTTTTGCGGGTTAGCTGTATTCTCATTTAAATCAGCACTTAAAGGCAAAGGCTCTGGTTTCAAATCTTTATTCACTTCTTTATTGGCCACATTTGGTAAATTTTGAGCAAATTTGTCTGTGCTTCCTTCTAGCTGGTCATTTGGCAAATCTTTATCAATCCTTTCACCTTCACTTATAGTTTTTTCAACCACGAAAGCTTTGTTCTCGTTGTGTTGCAGTTTCTCTTTATCGGTAGTGCCGTCTAATCTTTTGCTCTCAGCCTCTTGTGTTTGTTTAGCATCGACGTTGCTTTTCAACTCATCTTTTTGATTTGTGCTATCTTGCTTCCTTACACCTACATTTTCGTTTTTATGAACTGATTCAATTTTCTTTTCTTCAAGCTGCTCTACGGCAAACAGGATGGGTGATCCGAATACGACAGCTAATAATATAAAATATAAAATATTCTTCATAAATATCCCAAGCATAAGCTTAATTAAAATGATACTATAATCAAATGATTAATCTACAGTAAAAAATGCCTTAGGATTTAATTTATAAAAAAACAATAGATTTTTTGTATCTGTTCAGGGGCATCGCAAATATTGAAGCAAAGTGGTCAGTGCTTACTGTACGAACATTGTGATTTGAGAGCAATCTCCGCTAGGGAGGATGTCATCCCAGTGCCCAGACACTGGGATCCAGAAAACTTAACTTTAAATAAGTGGCTGCATAATAAACTACACATTAAACCTAAAGTGCATTATATCACCATCTTGCACGATGTAATCTCTGCCTTCAAAGCGAATTTTTCCTGCGTCTTTACAAGCCGGTTCACTTCCATACTTTATGTAGTCTGCAAAGCCTATCGTTTCTGCTTTTATAAAGCCTTTCTCAAAATCAGTGTGGATTACACCTGCTGCTTTATCGGCTGTTGACCCTATTTTTACTGGCCAAGCTCGTGCTTCTTTTGGCCCTACAGTAAAGAAAGTTATCATACTCAGCACTTCATACATAATACGCGCTACTCCATCAAGCCCTGATTCTTGTAAGCCAAATTCTGATAAAAAACTCTGTTTTTCCTCTTCACTATCAAGATTTGCAATATCTGCTTCGAGTTTTGCTGAAATGCAATAAAATTTGCTTTTATTTTCCTCTGCCATTCTCTCTACCTTTTTAGATAATTCATTGCCAGTTATAACATTTGTATCTTCAACATTGCAAACGTACATAACGGGCTTTGTTGTCAGCAATTGAAGCAACTTCATCTCATCTCCATCGATATTCTCCAAACTTCTTGCAGGTTTACCTAATTTTAAAGTAGCTAATACCTCTTGCATTAATTCAAGTTGTCTCTTTAGCTCTTTATCACCTTGCTTTGCTTTCTTTTCCAATTGAGGAAGCCTTTTTTCTATGCTATCAATATCAGCTAGGATTAATTCCATTTCTACCACTTTAGCATCTGATATTGGATCTATTTTACTGTGTATATGGCTGATATCGTCATCCGTAAAGCACCTGAGCAGATGAACGATGGCATCAACTTCTCTGATATGGCTTAAAAATTTATTGCCGAGCCCTTCGCCTTTACTCGCACCCTTTACCAGACCTGCAATATCTACAACTTCTAATTGGTTGTAGATTACCTTCTCTGAGCCTGCAATTGCTGCGATTTGTTTCAAACGTTGATCTTTTATCGAAATCTTGCCTATATTTGGCTCGATTGTGCAAAAAGGATAATTTGCAGCTTCGGCTGCACTTGACTCTGTAAGCGCATTAAATAAGGTTGATTTTCCTATGTTTGGTAACCCAACTATACCGCAGTTAAAACTCATATTTGCTATGTAAAATTATAACTATTGCATAATTTAAAAATTTCTGCTATACTTAATTAGTCGCTTATTGACAATTTTGTTGGTATAGTAATATATAGCTTAAATTAAGGTAAAACTATGACTACAGCTAAGAAACGGAAACTACCAAGTGACTTTCATGATGTTGAGGTTGGAATAAAAAGGCCCAGGATCTCAGGGCAAGAAATAACTCTTTTAAATAGTAACCCTTACCCTGACAATTTCTATGTAGGACAAGCAATTGGTAATGGAAGCTGTTTTTTTGACTCGTTCAGGCAAAGTCTAGAACAACAGACAGGAGAGCAAGTTACTGCCGAAAAATTAAGAAATGATTGTAGGGAATTTGCGCAAAAGAATCCACCAAAGTGGTTTACAAATGCAATTGTCAATAGTCATGATAACAATGGCCAGCACCGTAGTGAAACTGTAGATGATTATACAGCAGACATTATGCGTAACAGTAGGTGGGGTGATCCTGACGTTGAAGGCAGAATACTTTGTGAAAAGTATAAGGTAAAGCTACATGTTATAGAGAACCAGACTGTTGATAACCAAGATCTGTCTTTGCATGAATTAATAGACAATTCAGGTTCAAAAAGTGCAGGTGAATACAATAAAGTTGATTATGATGATAGTAGTATTGTGCATATAATAAACAAAGGCGGATTGCATTTCGAACCATTGCTTGATAGAAATAAAAGTTTAGCAAAACAACTGCAAGAGGAAACCAAACTTAAACAAGAGCAAGAACAAGAAGATTTCCTATTAGCAAAAAAACTGCAGCTAGACGAGATCTTAGAATATTGTAACCTTTCAAAGGATATCTCTGAGAGAGCAGAGGTTGAAAAGGGATTTGATAAGTTATTGGCAGAAAATGCTGATGGAAAAATTGGTGATGTTGTAGGGCAGTGCGTTAGTGATATAAAGCAGCGCATAGAGCAGCAAAACCCTTCAAGTTTACTAAGATGTGGTACGGAATCGATGGCAGAACCATTTCATCAACAACGAGCACCACAACTTGTAAAATCTTAATAGCCCTGTATATTTTTATATAGGGCTTTTGCAAGCATTTCATATAATATGAACTTGCAGTACGTACTAACCTAAATGCAAGTTGACCATGAGACTAGTTTAATTATTGATGCCATAGAGGAATTTGGTGGTGAGGCTAGGCTTGTCGGCGGGTGTGTGAGAGACTCAATTTTGCAGCGTGATGTCCACGACATCGATTTAGCTACTAATTTGCTTCCCAATCAAACGATTAAAGCGCTAAAACTCCGTAATATAAAAACTATTCCAACTGGCTTAAAACATGGAACTATCACTGCGGTTCTAAATCAAAGATCTTTTGAGATCACAACACTAAGGCATGATGTGAAATGTGATGGTAGGCATGCAAAAGTAGAATTTACCAATAATTGGCAAGCGGATGCTTCAAGGCGCGACTTTACATTTAATGCTCTGTATGCAGATAAGCATGGCCATATATATGACTACTTTGGTGGTATAGAGGACTTAAAAGCGCGAAGGTTAAACTTTATAGGCAACGCTGAAGATAGAATTAAAGAAGACTATCTACGTATTTTAAGAGCATTTCGTTTTCATGCAAAAATATGTGTCGGAGATTTGAGTGATGAAATACTAAACGTATGCAAAAAGCATTCGCATATGATTCAAAACCTCTCTGGAGAGAGAATAAGAGATGAAATACTTAAATTGCTGGAGTGCAATGATCCTTTTCCAACACTTAAGAGCATGCAAGAATCTGATGTTTTGCAAAAGATTATCCCAAAAGAAGTAAAATGCGAAATTCTGTCTTCGCCACTTCTTTTGGGCACTGATGCACTAGTAAAATTAGCGTTACTCCTTAGGACTACTAAAAAAAATGACAGGCTAAGTCTTGGAGAATATGTAAGCAAATTTTTACGTCTTTCGAACAAGCAAAAGAAAAAGCTGCTATTTTTACTATCCAACGATATCAAAACAGAACTCTCAGAAAAAGAGCAAAAAAAATACATATCTTTATTTGGTAGAGAATTATATTGTGATTTAGTGAAAATTTGTGGTGTTGAGTCTGGAGAAAATGTTGATGAATACATTTCATTTGCTAACACATTCAATATTCCAAAATTTCCTTTATCTGGCGATGATTTAATAAGTATAGGTCACCAGCCAGGAAAAAGTTTAGGTAGAAACTTGGAATTGCTAAAACAACATTGGGAAGATAGCTCCTACACTTTAACAAAAGAGGAGCTGGTGCTTTATGCTAAGAGCCTATTCTAACTGCTTTCTGACTGTTCAATGAATGTATGCTTGCAATATTAGGGGAACTCATAGAGGAATTAGGTATATGTTCTTTTTTAGCTTTTTCTGTTAATTGATATTCGTTTACTCCTCCTTGAGTTTGATTACACATTCCCTGATCTGGAGATAAAAATTTATCTCTATTTGGTAGAGAATTATATTGTGATTTAGTGAAAATTTGTGGTGTTGAGTCTGGAGAAAATGTTGATGAATACATTTCATTTGCTAACACATTCAATATTCCAAAATTTCCTTTATCTGGCGATGATTTAATAAGTATAGGTCACCAGCCAGGAAAAAGTTTAGGTAGAAACTTGGAATTGCTAAAACAACATTGGGAAGATAGCTCCTACACTTTAACAAAAGAGGAGCTGGTGCTTTATGCTAAGAGCCTATTCTAACTGCTTTCTGACTGTTCAATGAATGTATGCTTGCAATATTAGGGGAACTCATAGAGGAATTAGGTATATGTTCTTTTTTAGCTTTTTCTGTTAATTGATATTCGTTTACTCCTCCTTGAGTTTGATTACACATTCCCTGATCTGGAGATAAAAATTTATCTCTTATGCTTAATGCCAGTTGTAACTCTTGAATCTTATTTGAAAAACATTTCATTTTAGCCTCTGTTAATTTTCCTGTAACAATTTCTTTAAGCAATTCTCCTGAGTCGTTATTATTATTATTCTTGCTATTAAAGCTGTGCAAGATAGAGTCTACAATCTTATTTACCCCTTCTTGTTTGTTAAATTCTAATTTTTTTACGCATTTTCTAACAGAAGGTGACAACTTGGCTTTTAACGTGTCATCTCGTAGTTCTTTACCCATATTTTTTCCAATGTTACAATGTTCGTTGACAACTTCTTTAACCTTAGCTTCTATGATCTCCCTTGCGGATTGTTTCAAATTACTTTCTAATAATTCAAGCAGCTTACTGCTTTCAAATTTGCCATCATCTTGATTTGATAGAGACTTTATAGTTTCATTAAGCACGTTATGGCAAAAGTGTTTCTCTTTAAATTCAGGAAAACCTTTTTTTAACTCCTCGTTTTTCCCAGATAAAAAGTTATTGAGACCCTTATCCCTAGAAAGCTTATTGGGCAAGTTTCGTAATTTTGAAAGAGTTGATTTTGCAGTAGATACTGTACTCACTGCACTGCCTTTTTAGCCAATTGACCTTCTTTTGCTTCCTGTAGTTTCTTAGTGTCAGCTTTCAATTGACCTTCTAAATCAATCTCCAATTGTTGTTTAGATTCTTGAACACTTTGTAATTGCTTCCCCAAGTTCTCCATTTCACCCAATTGAGCAGTCAATGTATTCACACTTAATCGTAGAGCTTTGTTTTCATGACCTAAGTCACTGACTTTATTTTCTAATTCAGTATTTTTGTCTTTAGCCTGACACAATTTATCAGTCCATACGCGTCAAGTTAAGGAAATAAAGGTATGAAAGAGATAGAATAATAAGGTATAAGTTCTCCCAGATATACTTTTAGTGAGAGAACCAATGAATAAAATAACTTGCTTATCAAAAAAGCTCAAAGAATTTTTTAATGAAAAAGCAGAGAAAATCTCAATTACAACAAGGTTTATAAAAAGAAAGAGAAAGCTAAAAGGTTCATCATTCGTAAAAGCCATGGTCTTGGGTAATATAGGAGTTGATAATTGTAGCGTAGAAACAATGTGTCAATTACTAAACGAGGACTCGATAGATATAACAAAACAAGGTTTGGATTTTAGATTTACTGAAGAAGCAGTGGAATTTATGAAAAGGATGTATAATGAATCTGTGATTCTCTTTAAAAATATCTTGCAAGTTGATTGCAAAATCTTACAGCAATTTAATAGTGTTAAATTATTGGACAGTAGCTATATTACTCTACCTAACAGTATGGAAGAGATGTATAAAGGTTATGGTACTAGCTACAGTGGCTATGAAAGCAATACTAAGTCTGGAATAAAGTTACAATTAGTTTTCGACTACATGAATCAGATAATAGACCAACTTAATTTAACGGAGGGGGTAAGATCAGACCAGGGATATAGGAAACATTTAAGTAATATATTAAGCAATGATTTGCTAATATCTGATCTCGGTTATTTTGTGCCAAGTTCTTTTAAACAAATCAATGAAATAGGAGCTTATTTCATAAGTCGTTATAAATCCGATACCAACATATATGATGTAGAAACAAATCAAAAAATGGAGTTATTAGAATGTTTAGAGGATAAGTTATTTTTAGAAAACGAGGTATTGTTAGGAAAAGAAGCAAAAATTAGAGTAAGAATTATATGTCAGAAACTAACTGAAGAACCATACGCGTCAAGTTAAGAGATTGTGAGCAAATTTAGAGAGGTTAAAGTGGATACTCTAGCCCTTCTACGTTTGTCTTTTAATGAAAATCGCGACCAAGTTATAGTGAGTTTTTTAAGAAATGCTTTTAAACTATTAATTTTGGTTAATACTAAAAATAACTCTCTAACCCGCCTTTTTAGCTCAATAAATGCCTTTGTTAAGCTAAGTTCTGTATTCTTTTTCACTTCTGTGCAACCAACTATGCCGTGAAATATAAGAATTGCGCACAATTTAGCATATAGTTCACATAATACTCTGCATGGCTTTCCTTTTAGCTTATCAAGCCTGATATGGCTTTTATACAATTTAAATAATAACTCAATTTGCCACCTTACTCTGTAAATCGTTAATACTTGCTCAGCACTAATTTTATTTTCTGGAACATTAGTTATAAATATTGACCAGTTCAACAATTTTTGATTTCTTTTAGAGGATGTATATCCCTGCGATCTTGCTAATCTATTAGCTTTCCTTCTTCTGGCCATAGACTGTTCTTCAGTTAGTTTCTGACATATAATTCTTACTCTAATTTTTGCTTCTTTTCCTAACAATACCTCGTTTTCTAAAAATAACTTATCCTCTAAACATTCTAATAACTCCATTTTTTGATTTGTTTCTACATCATATATGTTGGTATCGGATTTATAACGACTTATGAAATAAGCTCCTATTTCATTGATTTGTTTAAAAGAACTTGGCACAAAATAACCGAGATCAGATATTAGCAAATCATTGCTTAATATATTACTTAAATGTTTCCTATATCCCTGGTCTGATCTTACCCCCTCCGTTAAATTAAGTTGGTCTATTATCTGATTCATGTAGTCGAAAACTAATTGTAACTTTATTCCAGACTTAGTATTGCTTTCATAGCCACTGTAGCTAGTACCATAACCTTTATACATCTCTTCCATACTGTTAGGTAGAGTAATATAGCTACTGTCCAATAATTTAACACTATTAAATTGCTGTAAGATTTTGCAATCAACTTGCAAGATATTTTTAAAGAGAATCACAGATTCATTATACATCCTTTTCATAAATTCCACTGCTTCTTCAGTAAATCTAAAATCCAAACCTTGTTTTGTTATATCTATCGAGTCCTCGTTTAGTAATTGACACATTGTTTCTACGCTACAATTATCAACTCCTATATTACCCAAGACCATGGCTTTTACGAATGATGAACCTTTTAGCTTTCTCTTTCTTTTTATAAACCTTGTTGTAATTGAGATTTTCTCTGCTTTTTCATTAAAAAATTCTTTGAGCTTTTTTGATAAGCAAGTTATTTTATTCATTGGTTCTCTCACTAAAAGTATATCTGGGAGAACTTATACCTTATTATTCTATCTCTTTCATACCTTTATTTCCTTAACTTGACGCGTATGATTTATCAGTCTGTGATTTAAGTAAAGCCACTAATTTGCTAGCTTGCCATTGTTGATTCAATTCAATTAATTTATCCTCCTTGTCCTTTAACCTACTCTTAAGTTCTATTATTTGTGCTTGCAGACTTTCATTATCTTTCCTAGTAGCTTCAATTTCTTCTCCTTGCTCTCTTATTATCATGTATTGATCAAATATAGTTTTCTGTTGTTCATCAACTTTATCCTGCATTGCTTTTTTATCTTGTTTGTATTTGGTTAGTTCCTCTTCTCGTTCGCCTGCATCTTCTGTAAGTCCCTTATAACTCTTTTCAAGTCCTTCAATTGCAGATCGTAATTCTCTATTTTCTTCTTTTAAGGAAGCATTTTGTAAACGTTCAAGTTCTAATTCCTGATTTATGCCCTCCAGCTGTTCTTCTAATGCTTCATCATCTTCCTCTGTTATCAATGCTACTCCATCCATACGCGTCAAGTTAAGGAATGTAGAGAGCTTAAAGTAGATACCCTGGTCTTCCTATATCTGTCTTTCAAAGAAAACTTTGACCAGATTATAGTAAGCTTTTTTAGAAAAATTTTTAAATTATTGACAATATTGTTTAATATCAAAAAGAGCTCTCTAACCCGCCTTTTCAATTCAATAAATGCCTTTGTTAAACTGAGCTCCGTGTTCTTTTTTAGTTTTACACAGCCAACCATTTCGTGAAATACGAGAATAGCACATAATTTTGCGTATAGCTCGCACAATACTCTAAATGGATTTGTCTTTCCTTTTAGTTTATCAAGATTGATATGACTTTTATATAGTTTAAATAGTAATTCGATTTGCCATCTTACTCTATAAACCGTCAATATTTGTTCAGCATTAATTTTACTCTCTGGAACATTAGTTATAAATATTGACCAATCTAATAACTTTTGATTCTTTTGAGAAGATGTATATCCATGTGACTTTGCTAATTTATTAGCCTTTCTTCTTCTAGCCATAGACTGTTCTTCAGTTAGCTTTTGACATATAATTCTTACCTTAATTTTTACTTCCTTTCCTAATAATACTTCTTTTTCTGAAGATAATTGACCTTCTAAATACTCCAATAGCTCTATTTTTTGATTTGTTTCTATATCATATATATTGGTATCAGACTTATAACGACTAACAAAATATGCACCTGCTTCATCAATCTGTTTAAAAGAACTAGGCACAAAGTAGCCCAAGTCAAATATTAGCAAATCATTGGCTGATAAACCGTTCAGATAATCCCTATAACCTTGATCCGACCTTATTCCTTCCATAAAATTTAACTTATCTAGCGCTTGATTCAGGTAATCAAAGACTAACTGTAGCTTTATTCCTGATTTGGTATTATTCTCACAATCTCTATAGCTACTGCCATATCCTTTGTACATATCTTCCATGCTACTGGGCAGGCTAATGTAGCTGCTATCCAATAATTTAACGCTTCCAAATTGCTGTAAAATTTTGCAATCAATCTGTAGACTTTTTTTAAATAAACACAAAGCTTCGTTATACATTTTTTTCATGAACTCAACTGCTTCTTCACTAAACCTAAAATCTAAACCCTGTTTTGTAATTTCTATCGAGTCTTCATTTAGCAATTGGCACATTGTTTCTATGCTGCAATCATCAACTCCTATGTTACCAAAAACCATAGCTTTTATGAATGATGAGCCATTAAGTTTTCTCTTTCTTTTTATAAAACCTACTGCAATTGATATTTCGTCTGCTTTTTCATTAAAGAATTCATTGAGGTCTTTTGATAAGCAAGCTATTCTGTCCATTGTAAGTTCTCTCATTCATATATCCAAGAGAATTTATACCTTATTATTTTCCTTCACTCTATCAACTTTACTTACACTTTTCCTTAACTTGACGCGTATGGTAGCTATATTACTCTACCTAACAGTATGGAAGAGATGTATAAAGGTTATGGTACTAGCTACAGTGGCTATGAAAGCAATACTAAGTCTGGAATAAAGTTACAATTAGTTTTCGACTACATGAATCAGATAATAGACCAACTTAATTTAACGGAGGGGGTAAGATCAGACCAGGGATATAGGAAACATTTAAGTAATATATTAAGCAATGATTTGCTAATATCTGATCTCGGTTATTTTGTGCCAAGTTCTTTTAAACAAATCAATGAAATAGGAGCTTATTTCATAAGTCGTTATAAATCCGATACCAACATATATGATGTAGAAACAAATCAAAAAATGGAGTTATTAGAATGTTTAGAGGATAAGTTATTTTTAGAAAACGAGGTATTGTTAGGAAAAGAAGCAAAAATTAGAGTAAGAATTATATGTCAGAAACTAACTGAAGAACAGTCTATGGCCAGAAGAAGGAAAGCTAATAGATTAGCAAGATCGCAGGGATATACATCCTCTAAAAGAAATCAAAAATTGTTGAACTGGTCAATATTTATAACTAATGTTCCAGAAAATAAAATTAGTGCTGAGCAAGTATTAACGATTTACAGAGTAAGGTGGCAAATTGAGTTATTATTTAAATTGTATAAAAGCCATATCAGGCTTGATAAGCTAAAAGGAAAGCCATGCAGAGTATTATGTGAACTATATGCTAAATTGTGCGCAATTCTTATATTTCACGGCATAGTTGGTTGCACAGAAGTGAAAAAGAATACAGAACTTAGCTTAACAAAGGCATTTATTGAGCTAAAAAGGCGGGTTAGAGAGTTATTTTTAGTATTAACCAAAATTAATAGTTTAAAAGCATTTCTTAAAAAACTCACTATAACTTGGTCGCGATTTTCATTAAAAGACAAACGTAGAAGGGCTAGAGTATCCACTTTAACCTCTCTAAATTTGCTCACAATCTCTTAACTTGACGCGTATGGCTACTCCATCAGTCTGAACCCCTCCATCTTTGTTTATCACTACACTTTGGCTCTCTTTCTCTACAACTTCAGGTTTTAAGTCAACTTGAACACTTCCATCTATTGTCTTAAAAGCATCAGTTTGAACTTCATTGTTTGCAGTAGTTTTATCGTAGTACAAAATATTTTCTGCCCATCTATTCCATCTCTTGGGCAATATTCGTCCAATCGTTTTTAGATATAACCAAGCAAATACAGTAGACCAGCTGTATTTTTTTTCCTTTCGCTTAATATTAATTTCATAATTAACCTTATTATTAATATTTAGCATAAAATTACCTTATTTTTTAACTTTAATTTACAGAAAATTTTAATAGTAATAAAGTTATATATATTAGTATAAATGTTAAACAAATACTAACACAGGTGTCAAATTATGGTAAAGTCTTTGCCCGCCTAATACACTTTAAGCAGAAATGTACATGTCTGCAAGTACAGCATTTGCTTTTTCTATCGCTCTTGCTAACACTTCCTGTTCATTGTTCTGATTTTTCACATTGATTACCTGAGCAGCCAAGTTTGCAGGAAAAGTGACCAAACTGACTTCCCATAATTCCACTTGTTTTAACACTCTAGCTCCACTTTTATGATCAACATCATACTCTATAGGTATATAGCCGATGGAAAGTCCGTTAATTGCCCCAGTTTTGAGCATCAAATACACTTCTTCTGCTTTCTGAATACCCAAAAGTAAATGTGCGGTTATATACAGGCCAACATCATTTTCATAAATATCTATGATGCTACCTATAGGTTCGTCAGGATTATGCTGCCAAAGGAGTTTTATTTTATTTCTGTTTAAATTTTCCTTAAATGCTCCAGGCAATATCAGATCATTTTGTTTATCAACTATATTAAAAACGCTAGCATAACCAGAAAATACACCGTTTTCTCCTATGCTTTTTATTGACAATGGTGAATAGAGAAATTTCTTATTCATAAAGCCTCCTGTAGTATTGGGAATTTTGTTTCGCAATGCACTGCGATATAATTCTATTATATGCAGTGCTCTAAAAGGGGGAAGCACTTTTCTTAGTTACTAAAAACGCTAAATTGTAATATGGTACAATGTTACAACGATGTCATGAAAGTAGCTGAAACTGGTTCCTTTATGACGGCAGTACCTTCTCCTGTCATCCGAGTAGCCTCCTTTTTTTGTCATCCCAGTGCTTGACACTGGGATGGCTTTGTTGCATAGCAACTGAAAAAATCTGGTGGCTACTGACAAAATTCATTATAAAATAGCCATTTAACCTTGAAAGAAAAAATATGCCACAAAAAATGAGGGTCAGTAACCATAGCGAATATAACAAATTTCTAGAAAAAAGAGGAAATATTTTTCATTATATCAACGAAGCCATAGAAAAGTGGTACGAGAATGGTCCAAAAATACCAGGTGGCAACAATATTTATAGCGATAAAGTTGTAATTTTGGTGCACATAATAACTTGTTTATTTAGAATAGGCCTGAGGCAAACAGTTGGGTTTATAGCAGGATACCTTGAGCAAATTGGGAAAAATTTGCAAGTTATCAGCTATTCACAATCATCAAGAAGGTTTAAGAAACTCAATATTAAGATCAATGATTGCAGAAAATAATATGGAAGATATCGAAATTGCTATAGACAGTACAGGAATTAGTATATACAACAACACTCCTGGTCATAGCAAAGAAAATAGCGAAGATAGAAAGTATCGCAGCTATGAACAGACAAGAAAATTGCATGTAATGTTGAATACAAACAGCAAAAAAGCCATAGCTGTAAAATACAGTAACGGCTGATCACTATGGAGCTTGTGATTTGCTAAAAGAAGTCGATTTTCAGTATGTCATAAAAGTACTATATGCAGATAGGGCATATGACAGAGAAAAGCTCTATAAGCTGTGTAATCAATATGGTATAAAAACGAAAATTCCTCCGAAAAACAACGCAGCAGAGCATCCAAAGTTAGACTATATGGCTGAGAGAAATGCTGCAATTAGACTAATAAAATCATGCAGCGAAGATGGAATGAAGAGGTGGAAAAGGCAAACAAACTACGGAAAAAGATCTTATATAGAAAGTTTTTTCTCGCGACTGAAACAAACATTCGGGTTTAGTTTTAGGAATAAATCTGAGACAAATAGAGAGAAGGAACTACTTGTTAAATGCTATTTGCTCAATAAGTTCACTGATATTGGTATGGCTAAATTTGAGATAGCTTCATAAATTTATTGTGCGTTACCTACTATCCGAAGAGCGATGCAACAAAGCCCACTGGGATCCAGAAGACTTAATTTCAACCAAGTGGCTGCATAATAAAGGCTGGATTCCAGTGTCAAGCACTGGAATGACATCACAGGGGCATTGACCTCTCTTGGGCTCTTTTAGCTATAAACATTAAGAAATTTACCAAATGAAAAAAAAGGCAAAAGAAGCCCTGGGGTTATTATCTGCTTTAAAATATTGGCGTTTTTTATGTTTTAAACGCTTGACAAGCGAGATTCAGCCGCTTTTAATTGCAACTAACCTACGCTGCAAATGTTTAAGAAATTTACCAAGCAGAAAAAAAGACAAAGAATCCCCGAGTTAGCTAGTCTTTTACTATCTCTGTCAAGTATTGGCATTTTTTGATGTCTTGTAACGCTTTATAAGCGCGTTCAGCTTATTTAGATAAAAATCTAGATGTAGATGAAGTTTTGTAAAGACATACAGTATCTATATACTGCAAAAAATTAAACATAAGACGCCGATACATTAAGTAATCCTTACCTTTTAATCTGCAGATTGGCGAAAGCAAATACAATAGCTTCAGTTTCATGATAAGGGGGCTGGCGGAGTTTGTCAAGCAAGTTTTTAGCCCTGTCTCCTTGCTATAATGTTCATATCGATAGAAAAGCAAAAGAATAGAATGAAATATCAAGTGATATCCTCTATAATTAAATTTTTGAATGAAGAGATGACGGTTCGCGTAGGAATTAATGGTCTGGGTAGAATAGGCAGAGGCGTATTGCGTGCTATTTATGAAATAGAAAAGTATAGTGAGCAAATAGAAGTTGTAGCTGTAAATGGATCGCTCAGTGCAAAGCAGCATGCACATTTGATTAAATATGATTCTGTTCATGGCAAATTCAGTGGTGATATTGACTTTAATGAGTCTCAAAATTGGCTATCCATAAATGGCAAAAAGTTTTCTTTATATAGAGAACGGAGCCCTGAAAATATTCCTTGGAATGTTGATGTAATACTTGAATGTACTGGTGCATTCAACAAACGTGAAGAAGCAATAAGGCACAATGCAGAGAAAGTAATTGTCTCTGCTCCAGTTCCGGATGCTGATGTAACTATAGTTTATGGTGTGAATAATGATATGCTCAAAAAAGAGCATAAAGTAATATCAGCAGGTTCTTGCACTACAAATTGCCTTGCTCCGATTGTGAAAGTCCTACACTCCAGTTTAGGTATAAAAAGCGGTTTTATGACTACTATACATGCCTACACGAATGATCAAAATGTTCTTGATGGTAATCATAAAGATTTGCGTAGAGCAAGGGCTTGCGGATTATCTATGGTGCCAACTACAACCGGGGCAGCAAAAACAATTGGTTCTATAATTCCTGAATTAAAGGGCAAGCTAGATGGCACTGCCGTCAGAGTTCCGGTTAGCAATGTTTCTATGGTTGATTTTACATTTACGACTGATAAGAAAGCGACCGTTAAAGAAATCAATGAAATGTTTAAGGATGCAGCTCTCTCCTCTACGTCATTCCAGCGCGTGACGCTGGAATCTAATTTCTGGATCCCAGTGTCAGCTACTCGGATGACATCAGAGGGTACTAGGATGACAGAGGGTTATCCAATGTCAAATGTACTTTCTATATGCGAGGAACCTTTAGTCTCAATAGATTTTGTGCATAACCCTTATAGTGCAATTGTGGATTTAACCGGTACATATGTTACAGGTGATATATGCAGGGTTGCAGCGTGGTATGACAATGAGTGGGCTTTTTCGCTGAGAATGTTAGACATAGCATTATTGAGCTATAGTAAAGTATGAACTGGAACTCAAGCAAATACGCCTCATTTTATGAGCACTTTGCGGAACTCAGAAAAAGAGTTATCTTTTGCTTTCTATTTTTTTGCGTTGCTTTTGGTTTTTGTTATTACTTTAAGGAAAATATATACCGTTTTTTACTCGCACCTTTAATAGAAGCAACAAAAGGTAGCGAAGGTTTTTCTTTAATTTACACAGACTTAACAGAGGCATTTTTTGTGTATCTCCAAGTTGCAATAATGAGCGCACTTTTGTTTTCTTTTCCTGTGTTTGCATGGCAATTTTATATGTTCTTAGCACCTGGGTTATATAAAAGTGAAAGGGCAGTGTTGTTGCCATACTTGATTGCAACACCGGTTTTATTTGTAACGGGAGCTACTGTAGTCTATTACTATATATTTCCTTTAGCCTGGAAGTTTTTCATCACTTTTGAACATAGTGGGAAATCTTTCGGTATACCAATAGAGTTTATGCCATCAGTTAGCGAATATTTAGACCTCGTTCTCCAATTTATGTTTGCTTTTGGCACTGCATTTCAAATTCCAGTAATACTCACATTAATGGTGAGAGTAGGGTTACTCACTACACAAAGTTTGTCAAATAAACGCAGAATCGCGATAGTGGTAATTTTTATTATCGCTGCAATCTTAACTCCACCTGATGTATTAAGCCAAGTAGGGCTTGCAATACCAATGCTGATTCTATATGAATTGTCCATTCTGATATGTAGGTATATTGAAAAAAAGAAGACAAAGATTTAAACAAAGGAATCCCTCTCATCTCCTTTATATCACATTTTTAACTTACAACATTCTTATTCAGGACTTAAATATGGAAATGTTTCATAAATTGATTGTAATACTTTGTTAAGTTCAGCCTTACTTTTGATGATCAATAATACTGTATCATCACCTGCTATAGTTCCTATAATTCCTATGTTTTTGCTATTATTTAATGAATAAATAACATACTTCTGATCTAGAAAGTAAGCTAGGCTGCTAGCTTGTCCTGGTTGAGTGTGTAGTACTATTAAACCAAAATCCGAAATTTGCATATTAAGTATTAATGGTAATCGATATTGGTTGATGTCAATTACTTTATACATACCAGCAACTTTGGCAATTTTAAGTTCTTTCAATTTTCTTGATAAAGTAGCCTGAGAAATGTTATACCCTCTTTTTTTGAGTAAGGTCTGTAAATCGCTCTGTTCTAAAATTTCATGATTTTGAATAATATTTAAAATATGTTCACCTAGTGTGTTGTCATGCATTATGCATTTTCCTCATATTGAATATGTAATAAGTATATTTGAAATTATATTCATTATTTCTTGACTATTCAATTTTTAATGTCTATATTCACAAGATGAATAAAATATGAATATAAATTAGTAATATGAAAAAATACATTTTAAATGCTATTATAGCGATAAGTATTCTATTAACAGGATGCAAGGAAGATAAACACGATAATATCATTAGATTTGCAATTTCTGCAGATTATCCACCTTTTGAATATTATGAAAATGGTAAATTTACTGGCTTTGACATTGAGCTTGCTCAATTAGTAGCAAAAGAGTTAGGTAAAGAAGCGATATTTAAAGATATGCAGTTTAGTACTATATTTGCAGCATTGCAAAGTAATTCTGTAGATGCTGCTATATCTACTATTGGTAGCACAGAAGAGCGTGAAAAAAATTTTGATTTTTCAAATAGTTATTATACAGGGGAATTTGGTATTCTATATCACAAAAATAAACCCATAGCCGGTATAAACAACTTAACTCACAAGAAGATAGCCGTTCAACTAGGAACTGTCATGGAAATTTGGCTAAAAGAGCATGTTCCTACAACAGCTCAAATTATTGCTATAGACAATAATAATCAAGCTGTAGAAACATTAAAGTCTGGTCATGTTGATAGCGTCCTAATTGATGAATTCCAAGGTAAAGTATTTAGCAAAAAAAATCCTGGTCTATCATGGTCAGCCATCGCTAAGTCAGATAATGGTTATTCTATTGCTGTGAATAAAGGATCTGATTTAAAGGATAAAATAAACGAGGCGTTAAAAAGTTTAGAAAGTAAAGGTGTAATACAAAAGATAGCAGAAAAATGGCTAGGAGATAACTGATGCAAGAATTAATTTCTAATTTCTTGTTTGTTGGAACAGGCCTTGCCTTTACTTTAAAATTATTGATTGGAGGACTGCTTTTAGGTATGAGTCTAGGAGGGTTATTTTCAGTACTCAGATATAATAAGATCTGTATTCCATTAATTAATGGAATTATATCTGTAATACGTGGCACCCCCCTTATATTACAGTTAAGTGTTGTTTATTTTATGACTCCAACCATTGCAGGAATTAAATTAAACATATTTAGTGCTGGCATTATAGCATTTGGTCTAAATAGCTGTGCTTATATTGCTGAGATTTTACGAGCTGGTATTGAAACTATATCAAAAAACCAGTTTGAAGCAGCTAAAACTTTACAAATACCTAGTTTCTATATGTGGAGAGATATTATATTACCACAAGTTATTAAAAATATTCTTCCTGCAATGATAAATGAGATCATTGCACTCCTTAAAGAAACGGCATTAATCTCTACTATTGGTGGTGTTGATATTATGCGCTCTGCGCAAATGCTTGCAGCAGAACAATTTACTTATTTTATACCACTTTGTCTTGCTGGGGCTTATTATTACGCTCTTGTATTACTAATTGAATATATAGGCAAAAAGATTGAACAGAAAGGTATATATGATAAAAATGCATAATGTTTGTAAATTATTTAATAATATTCCAGTACTTAATAATATTAACCTGATTATAGAACAATCTATAGTTGGTCTTGCTGGTCCTTCTGGTAGTGGTAAATCAACATTGTTACGTTGTATACAAAAACTCGAAGTTTTAGATTCTGGTAGCATTGAATGCAATGATAGTACTGGTTTTGTATTTCAGGATTTTCAACTTTTCCCACATATGACTGTCTGGGAAAATCTTACATATGCTCCCAAACTTAAAAACAAAACTCAGGATCAAAGTGATTCACTACTTGAGTCTTTGGGTATTGCCTCTAAAAAAAATGATTACCCTAGTAATCTATCCGGTGGGCAAAAACAGCGGGTTGCGCTTGCCAGAAGCTTAATGATGAATCCAAGGATTCTATTATGCGATGAGCCAACGTCTGGTTTAGATGTAGCAACAATAGTCGACGTTGTGGAACTATTACAATCAGTTAGAGATATGGGTATTACTATGATTATCGCTTCTCACAATTTGGATTTTTTAACAAAAATATCAGATCGGATTATTCTGTTAAAAAACGGAAAAATAATTGTAGATATCAATCCTAAAGAAATTGATGAACCAACAAACTATTTAAAAAATAATTATTAAAAGAGAATCACTCATATCATACTGAGAGCTATAACAGATCTTAGCATCGAAAATTACATAATGTATATTATGGAAAATAAATTACATAATATAAGAAGCAACGCTAAAAATAAAATCACATAATATAGCAAACTATAGCTAACCCAAGAAAGGTTTTCCTACGTCATACCGCTGCGATATCTCAGCATAGATTCCGCTAACAAGTAGCGGAATGACGAATTTTTGTTTTTCAAACTGTCGGTAAATCTAAGTCAGTTTAGCTATATGTGTCAAGCACTGGGATGACACCCTCCTGATGGGCCAAAATCACAATGTTCGTACAGTTATGGAATGAATCGCGGTATGACGTGTTGCTTTGATCAGCTATAAAGATGATGCTGCGGAAGTTTTTAGTACTTGCTCGCAACTTTCAACAATTTAATAGCACTGGTGTTTACAACCTCTCCGCCGACACGCTTAGTGACAAAAAACCTCACATAAGGTTTATTCGTATAAGGGTCTCTTAATATTCTCATTCCTCTGTTATCTACAATCTTATAAGCTTGTTTGAAATCTGCCATCGCAATTACTGGTAGCTGATTGTTTGGCGCTGGTGGCATATCGGCAGATTGATATACTGGTATTCCCATTAAAGTATCTGGAGCTTCAAGCGACAGACTTGGCTGCCAGAGATACTGACCTGTTTGAGATTTTAGCAGCCTGATATCCTTCAACGTACTCCTATTCATCAAAAATGACGCATTTTTGGAATAATATTCGTCCAGAGAGTAATACAACATCATTATTGAATCACTATCTAATTTTTCAGTTTTAACTTGCTCTATTTTATTATAACTGTTTCCATTTTCATAAGCTAAAATTCCTTTTGGTTGAAAAGTGCCCTCACCCTTAATGAAGGCTTCGCTTTCTTCCTTACTAAAAGTCTCGGCAATCTTTTCCACCAGCCAACTCTCAACATCGACAAACGCATCATCGAGTAACTTTTGTGATATTTGTGGTTGAGCATATAACTCGTAAGTTGTGACGGAAATCTTTTGGATTTTGGGCGTGTCCGTATCTTTTGCAAAATCATACTTAGACTTATTGCCACCGTCCTCATCATCTACTGTTTCACTGCTCCAACCTGCACCGGCGCGGTCAAAATCTTCTATAATGTAATCCAATGTTTCAGTAGAGATTCTTTGACTGGAGCATATTTGTCGCATTGGGGACGAATCAGTTACGCGCTTGTTTATGCGTTTTACAATATGCGGAGTAACTAGATACCCCCGATATCACTGTCATCTCCACTGAGGGTTTTGTGTGATAAACCGCTTTCCATTCCCTTGCGGATATAATCAGAAAAATATTTATCGCTTGTGCTAAAATCTGTATTTACTTCTGGGCGTTGAGCTGCAGTTTCGATCAAGTCTAAACGCTCTTTGCAACTATCAATGGCATTATTTACCTTGCATAGCTGCTCAATTGTTGCAGAATCAGCACGCCCTTTGCTTTCAATTTCTTTTAGTTTGCGATCATTTATTAATTTAAATTGCTCCCATGATGAAGCGAGTTCATTGATACGGTGAGCGATATCGGTAAGTGACATAATAGCCTCCTTTGAAAATGAAATAAAAATGGAAATAAGGTAATAGGAATGGCATCCATAGATGTTTCCCACAGTTGTACGAATATTGCAATATGGTACATAGTAAACGATGTCCATACGCGTCAAGTTAAGGAATGTAGAGAGCTTAAAGTAGATACCCTGGTCTTCCTATATCTGTCTTTCAAAGAAAACTTTGACCAGATTATAGTAAGCTTTTTTAGAAAAATTTTTAAATTATTGACAATATTGTTTAATATCAAAAAGAGCTCTCTAACCCGCCTTTTCAATTCAATAAATGCCTTTGTTAAACTGAGCTCCGTGTTCTTTTTTAGTTTTACACAGCCAACCATTTCGTGAAATACGAGAATAGCACATAATTTTGCGTATAGCTCGCACAATACTCTAAATGGATTTGTCTTTCCTTTTAGTTTATCAAGATTGATATGACTTTTATATAGTTTAAATAGTAATTCGATTTGCCATCTTACTCTATAAACCGTCAATATTTGTTCAGCATTAATTTTACTCTCTGGAACATTAGTTATAAATATTGACCAATCTAATAACTTTTGATTCTTTTGAGAAGATGTATATCCATGTGACTTTGCTAATTTATTAGCCTTTCTTCTTCTAGCCATAGACTGTTCTTCAGTTAGCTTTTGACATATAATTCTTACCTTAATTTTTACTTCCTTTCCTAATAATACTTCTTTTTCTGAAGATAATTGACCTTCTAAATACTCCAATAGCTCTATTTTTTGATTT
This sequence comes from Wolbachia endosymbiont (group A) of Melieria omissa, assembly GCF_964031125.1. NCBI lineage: Bacteria > Pseudomonadati > Pseudomonadota > Alphaproteobacteria > Rickettsiales > Anaplasmataceae > Wolbachia > Wolbachia endosymbiont (group A) of Melieria omissa. Next base: position 416,684 of record NZ_OZ035007.1, read on the forward strand.
GTTTCTATATCATATATATTGGTATCAGACTTATAACGACTAACAAAATATGCACCTGCTTCATCAATCTGTTTAAAAGAACTAGGCACAAAGTAGCCCAAGTCAAATATTAGCAAATCATTGGCTGATAAACCGTTCAGATAATCCCTATAACCTTGATCCGACCTTATTCCTTCCATAAAATTTAACTTATCTAGCGCTTGATTCAGGTAATCAAAGACTAACTGTAGCTTTATTCCTGATTTGGTATTATTCTCACAATCTCTATAGCTACTGCCATATCCTTTGTACATATCTTCCATGCTACTGGGCAGGCTAATGTAGCTGCTATCCAATAATTTAACGCTTCCAAATTGCTGTAAAATTTTGCAATCAATCTGTAGACTTTTTTTAAATAAACACAAAGCTTCGTTATACATTTTTTTCATGAACTCAACTGCTTCTTCACTAAACCTAAAATCTAAACCCTGTTTTGTAATTTCTATCGAGTCTTCATTTAGCAATTGGCACATTGTTTCTATGCTGCAATCATCAACTCCTATGTTACCAAAAACCATAGCTTTTATGAATGATGAGCCATTAAGTTTTCTCTTTCTTTTTATAAAACCTACTGCAATTGATATTTCGTCTGCTTTTTCATTAAAGAATTCATTGAGGTCTTTTGATAAGCAAGCTATTCTGTCCATTGTAAGTTCTCTCATTCATATATCCAAGAGAATTTATACCTTATTATTTTCCTTCACTCTATCAACTTTACTTACACTTTTCCTTAACTTGACGCGTATGGTAAACGATGTCATTCCAGTGCTCCCTTTCTTGTCATCCCAGTGCTTGACACTGGGATGGCTTTGTTGCATCGCTAGCTATGATGGATTAAAGATAAAAAAGATAGGGAATATCAGTAGCTTATTATTCTGGTATTTATAACAAGAACGGTCAATGAATACCTAAATTTGAGTAAAAGAAATTTCACTACCATTTACCAATCCGGCTAAAATTCAAGAATTTCAATGCTTTAGCTATTTTCAATAGAATTAAATTTATTAATATAAATAACAAATTACTATTCTTAAATTTGATCAGATTGATTGCAAAAAAACAAGATTTTCAATAGGTTGCTTATAATCCTAACTATAGTTAGCCTTTCATAAGTAGCGATGCAACAAAGCCCACTGGGATCCAGCTTCTATGCAACTTAATTAAAAACGTTTGTTTTAGCGTAAGACAACTACCTTTAGCTCATCAGCTCAGTTATAAGCAAAATTTCTGGATTCCAGTTTCAAGCACTGGAATGACATCATCTGTTGTGCAATTTACCTTTAAAAATGAATGTTCGTACAGTTATGTGCTTGGCACTGAAATGGCATCATTTTTTATCTGTTGAAAATGTAAACCGAAAAATAGCGTGGCACTTTGTGCCACGCTTAGTACTGTAAGCTTAATCCAGTAATTAAATTAAGCGAGGTAAAATAAAAGATAATGACACTATATAATGTTCGTTCTTTTATGTCAAGCACTTTTTTGAATTTTTTTGGTGATAATTTTTATCCAGTTATTTTATTATTGTAGTATAATTTCAATGCCAGATACTATCATTATGATCACTATCTAAATTTAAATCGTAATTATCATCAAATTTATATATCCCCTCCATCTCTTCTCTATGCAATTCATGTGAATCACCTAAAGCTTTTTGATTAGAAACGTCAACACAATACTGTAACAGTGCTCTTAATGCTCCAGCACTATCTTGATCTAAATTAAAATTGCTAAAATCAAATTTCTGCATATTCTCCACATGTCCTTCTCTACATAACCTACATATCTTAGCAAAAGCCCTTTCACTTTCTCGACTCCAAGCATTAAGAAAGTAAGGATCTACTACTTTGCTAAATTGTTTCTCTATCTCTTCAAGAGAGCTCTCTGGATTAAGTTCTAATATTACTTTGAAAATCCCACTGCCATGGAATCCATAAAATTTACTAGATAAGCTATCTTTTACAAAATTAACTGCATCATCTATTGTAACACCAGAGCGAGATTCAAATATCATCTCAAATGCTCCATAACAACTATCAATACCAAAATTAATTATTTTTTCCATAAAATCAATTACCTCTTCTAAGGAAATTTGTGGCTTATTCCTCAAGATAACTTCTAAACTCTTGACAAAATTATGCCCATGCTGACCCATAGCATGGGTTTTCCCATTTATTGTATAATGATATAGCTTCTTATTTTCTATTATATGCTTATTGCACTGGTAGATATGTAGCTTATTCAATTTGCCAGAATATTCCTCTATTTCCTTATCTGGTAATTTTGAGCGGAATTCCTTGATTACTTCGCGTATTATTCTATTGATATTACTCATGCTTATTCCTAATTAATATGTTAGTATTTTTATAAATTAAGTTATTATATTAAAATTCTTTCATGGATTTCAATATTAGCTCCGCACTACTTGTAGTTTTTGTAATGGGTCTGCCAATGACGATATAATCAGCTCCTGAATTTATTGCTTCTTTTGGTGTTGCTGTTCTTTTTTGGTCGTCATGACCTGGATCTATACGAATTCCTGGAGTAATAATTTTAAAGTCTTCACCGCACTCTCGGCGCACTTCTTGAGCTTCTAGTGCAGAACAGACTACTCCATGGAGTCCAATCTTTTTTGCAAGCTTTGCAAGCAAAATTACCTGTGATTTTGCCTCTCTTGCTACTCCAAGCTCGTTTAAATCCTCATTGCTCATACTAGTTAGCACTGTCACTCCAATCAGCTTTATTTTTGTGCCTTGCACTACACTTAGCGCTTCTTCAAGCATTTTTGTTCCACCGCTGATGTGCAGAGTTAACATTTCAACGTTCAGAACTTTTATTACTTCAACTGTTTTAGCTACAGTGTTTGGAATGTCATGCAATTTCAGATCTAAAAAAATTGGTACATTGCATTTTGCAACTTCTTGCACTCCAGAAAGACCTTGAGCAGCAAAAAATTCTAATCCCAGCTTTACCATGCCAACTTTACCACGCAGAGCATTAGCTAGAGAAATAGCCTTATTTAAGTCTTGTGTATCCAGTGCGCATATTATTGGGTTCATTATCTTGCATGATTTATCTTATAATAAGACTCATTGTTGTGTTTTGCAAATACTTTCACTCTGATTACGTTCATAAGATTCTGTCAATAGTGAATTTGGCAATTTGATCGGAGTGGATGAGCGACTTGCATATCCAAGATCCTCCAGTAAACAATCAAACGTTTCCTCTGATGGTGATTCACATCTAGAATCTTCACCTAGCGTGAATTGCATAATTTCCTTCAATATAAACTTTATTTTTTGAGTCTCCTGTAATATTATTTTTCTACTACGATCTCCGATCGCTTCATTATTGTTTACCAATTTTTCTACCTTGTCTACCACAGATTCTAACATTTCCGGTAAATAACCCTTTTTCTCTTCTGCATTTCTCAACAAATCTTCTTCAAGTTGTTCTATTTGACTGTCTCGCTCTAAAAGTAAATTTTTTAAACCTTTTACCTCATTGTTACAATCTTTTCTTATTCCGTCTAACTCAAAAGACTGATTTTCAATTAAACCATTTGCTTCATCTAACTCGTCAAATTTCTTTTCCAATTTTTTAGATAAATTTTCCTTTTCTTTATTGATTTTTCTGATTTCACATTTTAGGTCATCTAATTTTGTATGCAACTTTTTTTCTTTCTCATATAATATATCTCTTTCTTTATAAAGTGTGTCTTCTTTCTTACGTAATATATCTCTTTCTTTATAAAATTTGTCTTCTTTCTCGTATAACTCCCTTATTTCTTTACGTAATTTTTCTACTTCCTCATTCAATTTTTTATTTTCTAATTCTTTGCATTGATTATTGTCTATTTTCCCTTTCAATTCTGTTATACGTTCTTCTTTTTCTTGTAACTGTTCACGTAAACACGAGATTTTAAGATGTAATTCTTCTTCTCGTGCAACAAGCTTATCTATTTCCTCTTTTGTTTTGTCCAATTCATTGTCTATTTCAAACGTACGATTCTTTGCTGTTTCTAATTTTTTCTCTAAAGATTTTTTTTCTTCAAGAAGAGATTCTCTCTCAACTTCTGACTCATTTACTTTCTGATTCAATTTTTTTGCTCTCTTGTCTAAATTTTGCTTTTCTCGAGTTAATTCATGTAATTGATTCTTCACTTCTTTGTTTGCAGCTTCTTCAGCTTCCTTTCCTAGAGTTATTTTATTTTCCAACTCTTGCTCTTTTTGAGCGAATTTATTTCTCTCAATCTCTATTTTCTTATTATTACGAATTATTTTATATAAAAGTGCAAGCACCAAAACAGATAATGTAGCTAAAGCAAGAATTAGAGGAAGAGGCACATTAGAAGTTACAATAAGCGCTAAAGATGTAAGTAACGTAAGAGTAGCTAAGGAACTAGCTACAAAATAAAATGCATTAGCCTCACTAAGCAAATTGCTCATTACTCCCCTCCCCCCCACGTTCAGCAGTCTTGTATATATTTATTAAAATTCTCTTATCTGTGGAGGGGAGTATTTATTTTTATCCTGCACCTACAACAAACTTCCCATCTTCAGTCTGCTAGCTAAAAATGGCTAAGGTTTTATGTATCCAGTGTACAACTGTACTCAAAATGTGTGGTAGCTATTGGTTGGGGTAGAACATATACTGGTATATCCAGAATCACATGAAGCGTCATTCAGCTTACGTGATGGTCTGGATGTGTATTGCTGTGATTCTCCTATAGAATTTTCAATTTTCCCGTTAGTCTGCTTATTCGACACCTTTGTAACATTATGAGTCTTCTTAAAATTTCGACAAATAACCCCAATCCTAGTATTGTCAAGTACTTTACTTCCACAATCTTCTATTTCCTTTAATAAACTAATCAGATTTGCTGGTGAAAAATTCTCATTAGTATTGCGTAAAATTGTGTCAATAAATATATTTTGCAATTCTTTCTTCTGAAAATACTCATTTATTATTTTTTTACGTGTGTCTGTGTCTAATGTAGGAATCTTAATGTGTGTAGACAAACGACCACCCCTAATAAGTGCATCATCTAAAACATTTATACGATTAGTTGCAGCAATCACCGTCACACCTTTTCTAAATTCAAATCCATCCAATTCAGCTAATAAATTATTTAAAGATTCTACATTATTATCACTGCGCATTTTGCCAATGCTATCAATTTCATCTATAAAAATTATACAAGGAGTGTTTTTTTTTGCTTTCTCAAAAACCTTATTTATATTTGACACATTAAGCAAATCAGATCCAGAAACACTTATAAATGCAGATTTGAATCTAGTTTCACTTGCAATCTCCTTAGCAGTCATAGTCTTACCAGTTCCTGGTGGACCATACAAAATGTATCCTTCTCCTTTTTCTAGAGCATTTGGTTCACAAATCCTTATCAACTTTTGTTTTATATCGTTTTGAAGTATAACATCATCAAATGTTATCTTTCCTCTTTCTTCATCTTTTCCATAAAACTTCATCCGCAGCTCTTCTTTTACTTCAACTTTCTTTATGAGACTACCAAGCCTTTCTTCTAATTCCTCTTTTGTTATGAGACTACCAATTAGCTTTTCCATTTCATCGCTAAGCTTCTTACTTAGCTCTTCCATTTCACCTTTTGTTGTAGCATTATTAGCTTGCTTTGAAATTTCATCTAATTTTGCCGTGAAACTACTAATTAGCTCTTCCACTTCATCTTTTTTTGCAGCACTACCCATTAGCTTTACAATTTCATTGTATTGACTACTAAGCCTCTTATTTAGCTCTTTGATTTGAAGCTCTAAGCTTTGTATTATATTTTCTTGCTCTTTAGCTAATCCATTTTTTTCATTAGGTTCTGCTTTTTGTGCATCAAGCTTTTTATTCTGGCTGATCATTTTACATGAAAGTACAAGCACCAGAACAGAAAGTATAGACAAACTCAAAGCAACAGGAAGAGCTACATTAAAGGCTGCAACTGAAGACAAGAACTTAACATAAGGGGCAACAGCAAGTGTCCCAGACGCAAGCAATACCAAAGTAGCAAGAGCACCAGCTATAAGATATGGTGCATTGGTTTTACTATACAAATCCCTCATTATTCCCTCATACTAATAATGATTACAATAGCATGGATATTAAAGGAAGTAAAGCTATAAAAATCAGTATAAGTCTATATTCACTATGTATTTTCCGTCTTCAGTTTCAAGCTCAGACTGCATCCACTCTATCGTTTCCGCATTGCAAACTGCCTGCAAATCATCCTGTGCAGATTGATTCAATTTATCCTCTCGTAGATCTGCTTTTATCATCAACTTTTTTATCAGATGCTTAACTGATACATTATTATCTGCCTTTATCTTTCTGATAATGTTTAATATCTGAATAACATTATCTCCCATTTCCTCTGAATATTTATCGTAGATAAGTTCTTCTTTGCTCGGCCAATTACTTTGATTGTGTACAGAATTATAACTATACAATTGGTGGTATATCTCTTCTGTAATGTAAGGCAAGAAAGGTGCAAATAACCGCAAAATAATATTCAGTACATACGCCAAGCTTTGTTTTGCACTTAAACTGCTTCCGTACGCACGTTTTTTTACTAACTCCAAGTAACTATCACAAAAATCCTTCCAAAAAAATTCCTCTATTACGCCCAAAGCTTCGCAGTATTCAAATTGTAATAGGTTGTTCGTTGCTCTTTCTATAACTTTGTATAACTTAGACAATATCCACTTATCCATTGTCTCGTGAGCAGAATTTATGCTCATCACTTGATGCTTTTCCATGAACATGGAAACGAACTTGCTAGCGTTCCAAAGTTTTGTAACGAGGCGCTTGCCAATTTTGAATGTATTTTCAGAGTAGACTGTATCAACTCCAAGCCTTGAGTTCGCTGCCCAATAGCGCACTACATCAGCTCCATAAGTTTCAAGTATTACATGAGGAGTAATGATGTTACCCTTTGATTTACTCATCTTTTTCTTATCATCTGCTAAACACCAACCGCTGATCATAATGTTTTTCCAAGGTAAAGAATTTGCATGATAATGTGCCTTTAAAATAGTATAAAAAGCCCAAGTTCTTATTATCTCATGGCTCTGGCTGCGCAGATCTGCAGGAAATATCGTATCATAGCGATGATTTGGTAAGCTAAACTCACTGTTTACTGCTAGTGCACTTAGTTGAGGAGTAATTGAACTTGTGGCCCAGGTATCCATTACATCTTGATCTGGGATAACCTCTTCTTTGCTATACCCTTTTGGCAAATCTTTCAATGGATCTATAGGCAGGTCCTTTATCTCAGCTAGAATAATTTTACCTTCTTCTCCCTTACGGTTGGAATACCACGCTGGAAATGGCACACCAAAATAACGTTGCCTTGAGATGCACCAGTCCCAATTTAGCCCTTCTATCCACACTTCCATACGTTTACGCATAGTAGCTGGATGCCAATTGCATTCTTTTACTTTATCTAATACTTGAGCTTTTTGCTCTAAGGTCTTGATAAACCATTGATAAGTAGGCAATATCTCAAGTGGTGCACCAGATCTTTCTGCACACTTAACAGAATGAGAAATGTTAGTGCTTTCTACCAAAAGTCCTTTTTCAGTTAGGATTTCGATTATCCGCTTTCTTGCTGCTGTAACTTTCAATCCATTTATTTCATTTAGTATATCGTCTGTCATCCGAGTAGCTGACACTGGGATCCATTCTTCTTTCTGATCACACCCACCTTCCTTTGTCATCTGAGTAGCCCTTTCTCCTGTCATCCCAGTAGCCCCTATGGTGTCATCCCAGTGCCCAGACACTGGGATCCATTCTTCTTTTTTCTGACCATACGCTGACATGATATCTTCCTCTGTCATCGCTGGCATTGGCTCTTTTTCCTGGATTCCAGTGTCAAGCACTGGAATGACATCATCTAGGTCCATCCTTCCATCCTGATCGATGATAATTTTCATCGGTAGATTATGCTTTTGCTGCCAATATATGTCGAGTTCATCACCGAATGTACAACACATAACAAGCCCGGTGCCTTTATCTATTTTAACCTTATCATCTGCTATTATTGGAACTTTCTCCTCTGTTATTGGCACTACCGCTGTTTTTCCGATCAGATGAGTGTAGCGCGTATCCTCTGGATGACAAAAAACTGCAACACATGCAGGAAGTAACTCAGGCCGCGTAGTTGCAATGTTGATCTGCTCATTTTCTTGAGTAGAGAAAACTATCGTGTTTAAGGATGACTCAAAAACTTTATCTTCTATTTCTGCTTGCGCAATTGCGGTTTTATCAACCGGGTCCCAAAGGATGGGCTGCATTTTTCTATATGCATATCCCTTATTATATAGATCAATAAACGACATCTGTGAAAGCGTCACAGTTTCCTTGCTGATCGTGTGATATTCCAAATCCCAGTCATAACTAATGCCGACCGATTTAAATAGTTCCTTGAATTCTTGCTTTGATTTTTCAATAACCTCATGGCACATCTCTATAAATTTTTCCCTGCCAACTTCTTTTGCGCGGGTTTTATAGGTTTGCTCAACCAATCTTTCAGTGGGAAGCCCATTATCATCAAACCCAATTGGGTAAAACACATCTTTTCCCAGCATGCGCTGAAACCTTGCAATAAAGTCCGTGTGGCAATAGCTAAATATATGGCCGATATGGAGTTTTCCTGATATTGTCGGTGGAGGCGTGTCTATAGTGAAAGTGTTATCCTTTTCACCATTCCATTTATAAACTTTACTACCTTCCCATAATATGTTGCATTTGTCTTCAACTTCTTTAAAGCCGTATTTTTCTTTTAACATAAATATTTCTCAATTTTAAACTTTAAGCTAGCAACGTCATACCGCCGCGGTATCTCTAGATCCCGCTAACAAGCAGCGGAATGACGATGGTCGGTAAACCTAAATTACTTTAGCTATAGCACAATTACGGCAATTTTACGCCAAAATTTTTTGTTTACGAACATAAATTTTCTATGCTATGATAAAAATATTACTTGACCTTAGGTTCTAAGGGTATTATGTAATGTTAAGTTATAATTGAGGTTCGTTATGCTAAGCTTAAAGAATGGTACAATATAGGTTGCCGATGATAAAATAGTGCTTGTTATAAAAAAAGATGATTATGAAGAATTTAAAAAGTATAAAAACGTAGATAAGAGTGGTGCTATAATTGATGACAAGTTTTATGTGGGCTGTACGCTAAATGATCAACAACTATATATTACTGGTTCTTATCCTCAAGAAGAACTAGGAGATAATACAATCATGAATGTAAAATCCGTTGGGAAAAAGGGTGGCAAATATTTTAGTCGCCTAGAAGAAATGAAAAATCTGTTAGGCTTTAACGATGAGAAAGAGGAGATTATGGTAAAAGCCCTATCTTGCCATCCCACAGTACAATTGTTAGAAGAGAAAAATGTTAAAACAACAGAATTCGAAGCTGCAGAAGAGCAGTTAAAGGGGAAAAATGAAGAATTAGAAGCTGCAAAGAAGAAAGCTGAGGAGGAATTGAGAATTAAAACACAAGAATTACAAGATCAATTGGACACAGCTCAGCAGGAAAAACAAGACTTAGAAGCTGAAGTGGAAAAACTAAAGGCAATAGATTCTACAGCGTTGCAGCAGCAGTTAGAAGAGAAAAATGCTAAAATAACAGAATTGGAAGCATTAGATGCTGTGGCGTTACAGCAAAAGTTAACAGAGAAAGAGAATGAAATGACAGCATTAAAAGCTCAACCAGATGCTGCTGTTACGAAGTTAGAGGGTGAAAAAACAACACTAACAAATAAAATAAAAGATTTAGAAGCACAGTTAAACAACCAACCAAATGCTGCTCAGTTAAAAGCCAAAGAGGATGAAATAAATAAACTAAATGATGAAGTTGCGCAGTTAAAGGCAGCACCAAATGATACTGCTGCTCAGTTAAAAGCCAAAGAGAATGAAATAATAGCATTAAAAGATCAAGTTCAGCAGTTGCAAGCAGCACCAAATGATACTGCTGCTCAGTTAAAAGCCAAAAAGGATGAAACAAAAGACTTACAAAATCGATTGACTGAAGCTGAGGAGAAAAATAGAAAACTAGAAGATAAAAGCAAAACAACTGAGCAACCAAAACAAGGCAATGGAGCACGGTACACTGCTACTGTTGGTATGGGTCTTGCTGCTGGACTGATAGCATTTACTGCACTTGAACGTACAGTTAAGTTAGAGATGTTAGTAATGATTGGTATAGCAGTAGCATCTGCACTCGTAGCCGGTGGTATTACATATGCAGTATTACCTAGTACTCAAGTAGATGGGGCAAAAGCACAAGAAGTAAATGAGAATGGGAAAAAGAAGTAACAAGGGTTAAGCCGAAATGTACGTGTCAAGTAAAACACTTGACGCGAACTTCAGTTTTTATATTCCTTCATTAGCATAATATAATTTTGTGCTGATTGTGTAATATGTTTAATTTCTTCATTCGACATTTTTTTGAAGAATTTTGCTGGCCTGCCAGCCCATATTTCCCCACTTTTTATCACTTTTCCGTGTGTTACCAGTGAGCCAGCAGCTACCATAGCTTCAGGCTCCACAACTGCATGGTCCATCACGGTAGAGCCCATACCAATAAACGCCTTATCATGCACCGTGCATGCGTGCAACACACAAAAATGTCCCACTGTTACCATGCTGCCAATAATTGTGTCACCACCTGGGTTTCTATCCACATGAATTACCGTTCCATCTTGAATATTTGTTCCATTACCTATTTTTATTGATCCAACGTCCCCTCTGATTACACAATTAAACCAGATGCTTGCATCTCTTCCTATTTCAACCTTGCCTATGATATGCGAACCACCTGCGATGAAAGCACTTTCGTCTATTTTTGGTTCATAATCTTTGTATTTTAAAATGTGATACATATTAAGCCCAAAGTCTTATGCATATGTTAATCAAAATAAGGTAAGCAGTAAATACATACTTAGATTTCAAACTACTTGGGTGACAGATGTTCTTGACTTACGTGCTTTGTACTGCTAAGATTTTTATTTTCAGCCCTATCTATAATGTCAGTAGCGGTATTAAGTATATTTCAAATAATATTGGTTGTTGTGTTAGTAATCTTAGTGCTCTTGCAGCCGCCTGGAAGTAGTTCGTTAAGTGGTTTTAGTAATACACAACAGGGGGTCAATTCGATGATTCCGGTGAAATCTTCTGAAAACCCGCTCAGCAGAATAACGGCTATTGTTGCTGGATTGTTTATTATAAACACATTGCTATTGTCAGGATTATGTTCAAAAGACGTACATAAAAAATCGATCGCAGAAAAAATTATATTAGAAAAAAAGCAAGAAAGTGAATCTACTTCTGTTCCATTTGAAAATTAATGAAGGAAGCTAAATTTATCTTTGTCACAGGTGGAGTTGTGTCATCGCTTGGTAAAGGCTTAGTTGCTTCGAGTGTTGGTGCGCTTCTTCAAGCTCACGGTTTTAAGATCCGTATCAGAAAACTTGACCCGTATCTCAACATTGATCCTGGGACAATGAACCCAACTCAGCACGGAGAGGTATTTGTTACCGAAGATGGTGCTGAAACTGATTTGGATCTTGGGCATTATGAGCGTTTTACTGGAATTAAAGCAACAAAAGATGACAATATAACAACTGGTAAGATATATCATGAGTTATTGAAGAAAGAGAGGCGTGGTGATTATCTGGGCAAAACTGTGCAAGTCATTCCTCATGTAACAGATTTGATCAAATCGTTCATTTTTAATGGTACGGAAGGTTTAGATTTTGTAATATGTGAAATAGGTGGAACTGTAGGTGACATTGAAAGCCAACCATTTTTGGAGGCTATACGCCAAGTTAACTACACATTAGGAAAACAAAGAGTTATCCTTATTCACTTAACTTTAATACCATATCTTACCGCAGCGCAAGAATTAAAGACAAAGCCAACGCAGCATTCAGTTCGAGAGTTAAATTCCGCGGGGTTACAACCAGATATTATATTATGCCGCAGTGAGAAAGAAATTTTCGATAATCAAAGAGAGAAAATAGCTAAGCTTTGCAATGTTTCTTTATCCAATGTGATACCTGCTCCTGATGTGAGTCATATATATGAGTTACCGGTGTTGTATAGCCAATGTGGGCTTGATACGCAAATTTTGGAGCACTTTCATTTAAGTAAGCCAAGACCAAGCTTGACTGAATGGGATCAAATAGTGCATTCCATAAGGCACCCAACACAGGAAGTTACTGTGTCTATAGTGGGAAAATACACCGAATTCCCTGATGCGTATAAATCACTAGTTGAAGCATTAAATCATGGTGCGATTAGTAATAAAGTCAAAGTAAGGATAAATTGGGTTAACTCAAGAGAGAAGGAAGAAAAACCTATAAATGAAAAACTTATAGGAGAGAAATTACAGAATTCTCATGCAATCCTTGTTCCAGGGGGGTTTGGTGATGACGGAGTAGAGGGTAAAATATTAGCAATAAATTATGCCCGTACAAATAATATCCCATTTTTCGGAATTTGCCTTGGTATGCAGCTTGCAATTATTGAGTTTGCTCGTAATGTTGTTAAGCTTGAAGATGCACACTCTGAAGAATTTCGTAACTGTAAACATCCAATCGTTAAGTTAGCTGGCGATCAAGATGACGATCTTGGTGGAACCATGAGACTTGGGGCATACAAATGTAATATAAATGCAAACTCTAAAATGATGGATGCATATAGTAACACTACTATTTCAGAAAGACACAGGCATAGGTACATAATCAATTCAGATTATAAAGATGACTTAGAAAAAAATGGGCTGTTATGCAGTGGCATATCAGAAGATGGAACGTGCATAGAGGCAGTGGAGTTAGAGAGTCATCCGTGGTTTATTGGTGTGCAGTTTCATCCAGAATTTCAATCAAAGCCGTTTTCTCCTCATCCTCTTTTCGTGTCGTTCGTTAAAGCAGCAATTGATAAGAAATAAGTGCCTAGTGTTTAAGTATCAATATATGGAGCTTGCCATAGAGCAAGCCAAACTCGCTCAAAAAAATGATGAGGTGCCCATAGGTGCTGTAATAGTGAGTGGAGACAATATCATTTCTTCTGCACACAATATATCCAGCGATCCAACTGCACATGCAGAGATGTTAGCGATCAGACAAGCATTTTCAACTCCCACGCTTTGTGATGCTGATATGTACGTAACATTAGAACCATGTCCGATGTGTGCTCAAGCTATTTCCTTTGCCAGAATTAAACGATTGTACTTTGGAGCTTATAATCCAAAAGGTGGAGGAATTGAAAATGGTGCTAAGATATTTCAATTTTGCAGCCATATACCTGAAGTTTATGGTGGGATATTAGAAACAGAATGCTCTTTTTTGTTAAAGGATTTTTTTGAGAAACTAAGGAACATTTGATAAATCGTCATGCTACTTGTTTTCCGATACAAAATCGTCATCCCGCTACTTGTTAGCGGGATCTATGCTAGGAGATACCGTGACGGTATGGCGGTTAAGTAATTCGTCATTCCAGCGCGTGACGCACAACTATACAAACATTGTCCACCAGCAGGGTGTCATCCGAGTAGCTGACACTGCCCTCCTTTGTCATCCCAGTGCCCTGACTACTTGGATCCAGAAGACTTAATTTTAACCAAGTGGCTGCATAATAAAGGCTGGATTCCAGTGTCAAGCACTGGAATGACATTACAGGGACACTGGGATGACATCATCCTTTTCTCTGGATTCCAGACTGGAATGACAGCCATACGCGTCAAGTTAAGAGATTGTGAGCAAATTTAGAGAGGTTAAAGTGGATACTCTAGCCCTTCTACGTTTGTCTTTTAATGAAAATCGCGACCAAGTTATAGTGAGTTTTTTAAGAAATGCTTTTAAACTATTAATTTTGGTTAATACTAAAAATAACTCTCTAACCCGCCTTTTTAGCTCAATAAATGCCTTTGTTAAGCTAAGTTCTGTATTCTTTTTCACTTCTGTGCAACCAACTATGCCGTGAAATATAAGAATTGCGCACAATTTAGCATATAGTTCACATAATACTCTGCATGGCTTTCCTTTTAGCTTATCAAGCCTGATATGGCTTTTATACAATTTAAATAATAACTCAATTTGCCACCTTACTCTGTAAATCGTTAATACTTGCTCAGCACTAATTTTATTTTCTGGAACATTAGTTATAAATATTGACCAGTTCAACAATTTTTGATTTCTTTTAGAGGATGTATATCCCTGCGATCTTGCTAATCTATTAGCTTTCCTTCTTCTGGCCATAGACTGTTCTTCAGTTAGTTTCTGACATATAATTCTTACTCTAATTTTTGCTTCTTTTCCTAACAATACCTCGTTTTCTAAAAATAACTTATCCTCTAAACATTCTAATAACTCCATTTTTTGATTTGTTTCTACATCATATATGTTGGTATCGGATTTATAACGACTTATGAAATAAGCTCCTATTTCATTGATTTGTTTAAAAGAACTTGGCACAAAATAACCGAGATCAGATATTAGCAAATCATTGCTTAATATATTACTTAAATGTTTCCTATATCCCTGGTCTGATCTTACCCCCTCCGTTAAATTAAGTTGGTCTATTATCTGATTCATGTAGTCGAAAACTAATTGTAACTTTATTCCAGACTTAGTATTGCTTTCATAGCCACTGTAGCTAGTACCATAACCTTTATACATCTCTTCCATACTGTTAGGTAGAGTAATATAGCTACTGTCCAATAATTTAACACTATTAAATTGCTGTAAGATTTTGCAATCAACTTGCAAGATATTTTTAAAGAGAATCACAGATTCATTATACATCCTTTTCATAAATTCCACTGCTTCTTCAGTAAATCTAAAATCCAAACCTTGTTTTGTTATATCTATCGAGTCCTCGTTTAGTAATTGACACATTGTTTCTACGCTACAATTATCAACTCCTATATTACCCAAGACCATGGCTTTTACGAATGATGAACCTTTTAGCTTTCTCTTTCTTTTTATAAACCTTGTTGTAATTGAGATTTTCTCTGCTTTTTCATTAAAAAATTCTTTGAGCTTTTTTGATAAGCAAGTTATTTTATTCATTGGTTCTCTCACTAAAAGTATATCTGGGAGAACTTATACCTTATTATTCTATCTCTTTCATACCTTTATTTCCTTAACTTGACGCGTATGCTTTTTTGAACATTCCCGGAAATGCAGAAAAAAAATGTTCAACATTATATCAGGAGTCCTTGTCGTTTTAATCTGCACAGATTGCGAAGTTAAATGAAATAGCTTCACTGTTATGATAAGGGCGCTGGCGAAGGGTGTCAAGCAAGTTTTTCGTTTCTATATGCGCTACCTTAAGACTTCAACGTCTTAACGCACCTAACTCCATCTGCATATAAATTTGCATGGCTCTTTCCAGTATTAAGCAATGCAAATCCAATGTTGTCTACACTAGAGCGCAGTTCCCCTATTTCCTCATTATTTTCATTTGTCACTTTAGTGCCAATATCTGGAAGTGCGTTATCTCCCTCAACAAGGTAAAGTTTTCTTCTGAATATTTCTTGTCTGCTCATTCGATTTACGACTTCCTGACCTATATAACACCCCTTATTAAAGCTTATACCGTTTACTTTATCGATTAAAAATTGCAGTGGAAATGATGAATTCTGCACCATATCTTTCGCTCCATCTGGAACGAGATTTTGAATTCTAACTTTTTCATACTGAGTAAAATCCCCAACCGGCTCTTTTATTTCATCTTTATGTATGATCCTCATTCCTAGCAGCTTGTGCCTTGGATCTTGAAAAATAACTTGTGACTTACCACTACACTCCGCCAACTTAGTATTAAACAAAACTCCAACCTTATATAGTGCGCTAACGTCTTTAATTTTCACTTTCAAATAAGTTTTAAGCAAATCCAGTTTCTCGATTATTTGCTGCAAGTGCATGTTTTCGCACTCCAAGAGGGTGTATTTACCATATTCAATAAGAAAAAAATCATATAGATATTTTCCCTGAGGGCTAAGCAATAAAGAGTAAATGGCTTTTTGGCTATCCAACTTATTAATATCATTGGTTATAATACCCTGCAGAAAATCTCTAGTGTCAGGCCCATATAGCACTATCACACCACGACTTAAAAATGGTATATAACTCATGAAATCTCTATAAATAAATCTAAATTTTATTATATAACATTAGGCTCTTTTAGAAACTGCTTTTGGCGTGCATATTTTATAATGGCGTGCATATTTTACAAGCTCCAGCCCTTGAAATCTAACTTACGAGTATATATATATAAACTTATAAGTTAATTTGTTGATGAGGAAAAACAAATGTCAAGTATAAGTTTAGATGTATTAGATGATAGCGTGCTGATCAAGCCTATTAGCGAAGAAAAGCAAGGTGGAATTGTGCTTCCATCAAGTGCTGAAAAGAAACCTACTAAAGGTGAAGTTATAGCAATTGGTGAAGGTTCACGCAATTCAAGTGGCGAACGCGTAACTTTAACTGTGAAAGCTGGTGATAAAGTGTTCTATCGCCAATGGGCTGGTACAGAAATAGAACATAATAATGAGAAGCTTATCGTGATGAAAGAGTCCGATATACTTGCTGTCATTAAGTAGCAGTCTTTATTTTACTAAACTGAAACAAAGCGCAACATAGCGCATTGTAAATGATTTTATTATAGTTTTCTAAATTTTTTATTAACAAGAGGTGATAAAAATGACTAATGTAGTAGTATCAGGTGAGCAGTTGCAAGAAGCCTTTCGTGAAGTTGCAGCAATAGTGGATTCAACGGTAGCAATAACTGCAGGACCTAGAGGAAAAACAGTAGGGATTAATAAGCCCTATGGAGCACCAGAAATTACAAAAGATGGTTATAAGGTGATGAAGGGTATCAAGCCTGAAAAACCATTAAACGCTGCGATAGCAAGCATCTTTGCACAAAGTTGTTCTCAATGTAACGATAAAGTTGGTGATGGTACAACAACGTGCTCAATACTAACTAGCAACATGATAATGGAAGCTTCAAAATCAATTGCTGCTGGAAACGATCGTGTTGGTATTAAAAACGGAATACAGAAGGCAAAAGATGTAATATTAAAGGAAATTGCGTCAATGTCTCGTACAATTTCTCTAGAGAAAATAGACGAAGTGGCACAAGTTGCAATAATCTCTGCAAATGGTGATAAGGATATAGGTAACAGTATCGCTGATTCCGTGAAAAAAGTTGGAAAAGAGGGTGTAATAACTGTTGAAGAGAGTAAAGGTTCAAAAGAGTTAGAAGTTGAGCTGACTACTGGCATGCAATTTGATCGCGGTTATCTTTCTCCGTATTTTATTACAAATAATGAAAAAATGATCGTGGAGCTTGATAATCCTTATCTATTAATTACAGAGAAAAAATTAAATATTATTCAACCTTTACTTCCTATTCTTGAAGCTATTGTTAAATCTGGTAAACCTTTGGTTATTATTGCAGAGGATATCGAAGGTGAAGCATTAAGCACTTTAGTTATCAATAAATTGCGTGGTGGTTTAAAAGTTGCTGCAGTAAAAGCTCCAGGTTTTGGTGACAGAAGAAAGGAGATGCTCGAAGACATAGCAACTTTAACTGGTGCTAAGTACGTCATAAAAGATGAACTTGGAATCAAGATGGAAGATCTCACGCTTGATGATCTTGGTACGGCTAAAAATGTTAAAATTACTAAAGATAATACCACAGTTGTCAGCGAAAACAGCGATTCTGACAGTGTGAAAGCTAGAATCGAGCAGATTAAATCTCAAATTGAAACTTCAACTTCTGATTATGATAAAGAAAAGCTAAGAGAACGTTTAGCGAAATTATCAGGTGGCGTTGCTGTGCTCAAAGTTGGTGGAGCAACTGAAGTGGAAGTTAAAGAACGTAGAGATAGAGTCGAAGATGCGCTGCATGCAACAAGAGCTGCAATTGAAGAAGGCATAGTTCCAGGTGGTGGAGTTGCGCTTCTTTATGCTTCATCTGTTCTCGACAAATTAAAAGGTGCAAGTGACGAAGAGCAAATAGGCATAAACATTATCAAGAAAGTTCTCAGTGCTCCAATTAGAAGGTTAGTTAAAAATGCTGGTCTTGAATCTGCTGTTATAATTGACTATTTGATTAAGCAGAATGATAAAGAGCTTATATACAACGTTGAGGCTATGAATTACGCTAATGCATTTACAGCTGGTGTGATTGATCCAGCAAAAGTGGTGCGTATTGCTTTTGAAACAGCGGTATCTGTTGCGAGTGTGCTGATAACTACTGAATCTATGATAGTTGATGTACCAAGCAAAGAAAATGCTTCATCTCCTATGGGTGCAGGAGAAATGAGTGGCATGGGTGGATTCTAAGTAGAATGAAACCGTGGAGCAATTGCTCCACGGTAGTTCCAAAAAATCTCACATTTTACTATTCGTTAAAGGTAATACGTTTGGTGCAGAAATGCACTACTGTTTGCATCCGTTTCACTCCTTTATATTGTGGTTGTCTAATAACAAAAAGGCAGCATAAGAAAACTATAACCCCTAGTATATTTATACTATAGCTGACCCAAGCAACACGTCATACCGCGATTCATTCCACAACTGTACGAACATTACAATATGGCACATAGTAAACGATGTCATGAAAGTAGCTGACACTGGAATGACACCCTTTTGGATGGAAACCAGTGTCACGCACTGGCATGACACCCATTTGTTCCTATAGTTGTCTTTTCTCGTCTACCTTATTTTGCCACTCTGCTGAACAGATACAATTTACAACCACCCCCCTACCCTTTTTAGTTGTTCAGCAAATATAGAGAGGTTAAAGGGAGTGGTATTACTTAAACAACTAAATAAAAAACCAGGTAGATCATTCTGAAATTCTTGCATTTTTGTCCATAATTTTGTTAAATAACTTCCCTTTTGGTCATATCGAACCAAATTTCTTTTTCACACCACCTTTTAAGCCACTTTCGTTAGTTTTTGTCATAATGCGATCAAACACTCCCAATAACCTCTTTAATAGGTTTGGAGTTAGCGAAGAGATAAGATCAACAGATACGTTATTGTTTTTGTCATCACCACTTGCTTTATAGTCTATTGAAACGATTCCCCTACTTTTCCCACCAGTAAGAAGTTTTCCAATTATAGGAATTTTTAACAAAGATTTATTAATTGAATATGCTGGTATTACTTGTCCTGCAACCTGGAATTTATAATTTCTAATATCGAGCTTACCACCAGTGCTAATACCTAACTCCGCCCCTTCAAGCCAAGATTCTTCAATTTCAATAGTGCCATCTTTGTATGAAAAAGGTGCATTACATTTGTAAAAGTATACACCTTCATTTTTTATGGCATTTACAATGCCAGGCAATGAAGACATCGACAATAAAGTAGTAAGTAGTGGAGCATCTTTGATGTAGAAATTGCTAATGGATAACGTACCATAATGTTCTCCACTTTCTCTCTGAGGAGAGAGATAAAAAGACAATTTGCCGTTTTTAATTGATTTACTAATGCCTAAGGAACGCAAAAGCATACCTGAATTATCCGCATATATTTCGAGCCCTATTCCACTGTATTCTGCTAGTATGTTGCTGCTATCTTCCAGAAACTGCCCTGTAAATTGACTTCCATTGCAATTACCTTTAGTACAGGTTACATTCAGCTTAGCATTTTTGATAACGATGCCTTCTTTCATAATTACATTGTCAACATTCATACTAATCTCTATATCTTTATTTAATCCATTACTGTTTTTGCCAAGCAAGCCTAAAATATCACTTAAGTTAATTTCCTCACCATAAATAGTTATGGCATTTTTCTCCTTACCTGATTCAATTTCTATACTAAAATCATTATCAGGCAATTTAAAGCTACTAGAATTTAAATATAAATTTCCATTTTCTACTCTTCCGCTGAATTTTATATCTAGGTCATTTCCTACAATGTCTAATTTATCTACTAACAATTCACCTGCTCCTTTTAACCTTGTAGAAAACAAAATTTTATTGTGATCTTCAAAGCGATTTTTCCACCCTAAGTAGCTTGAATGTGATTCAAATTCTGATAAATCTATATCACCATTAACATACCACGTCTTATCTTGATTTATCACTGACTCTAAATTTGCACTGACATAGCCACTATCAAAATTAAATATTTGAGCGGGTAAATCTCCGGTCAAATTCCAGGCGAAACTTTCATTCCTATTGCTACTTTTCAGGTCAAATAATAGCTGTGTGTTATTCACCATACCACTACCATTTAAATCTATAAAGTCACTGCCAAAACTAAGCTTAATATCATATTTACCAAGACTTGCATTATAGACGGCCAAATTGTCAATTTCAGAATGAAAATTTGCTGAGAAGTCTACTTTTTTGTCATCAGCATTTAGATTAAAAATGCGAAAATTAAATACGGATTTTGCCATTCCACTTACTTTATCCCTTTCAACCTTCACCACATCATCCAGCTTAAATCTTATAGGCTCATATAAACCATACGCATCACTTACAGCTTTGCCATTAATGGTTAGAACTGAATCTTCCTTATTTAGAGATTTCATTTCAATATCACCACCATTAACAGTGAAATTCTGAAACTTAGCGCTATTTACAGTAATTTCAAGATCGTTATTCTTGATGATCAAATCACCCTTTAATTCCTTTACTTGCTCAAAATCTTCATCAAATTTTACGCTACCGTTTTCTATATCAGCAACAATTACAATGTCTGACAGATCGTCATCAACCAAATTGTTAATTTTGCCATTGAAACTTACAATGGTATTTAAAATATCCCCATCAATATTATCACAATACCAGCTTTTAAATTTACTATTTACTACACTATCTGGTATATAAGTACATAAATCCTTTGCAGCAAACTTACTAATATTAATTCTAAGCAAAGCATGACTTGTACCAAAGTTCATTTTGCCTATTAAAGAGAGATACGTGTCATTTAACTTAAAATGGAAGTTTTTTACACTAATAATTCCACTACTATATGTTAAATTTATATTTACATTAGTTAAGGCCAAATTTTTGTTCAAATAATTTTCTGTATTTAATACGTATATATTTCCATCTACAATTTCATCCTTTTTATTAATTTTCACTGAGAAGCTTCCTTTGAATCCTATATTTTTGTCCAAATTGTAGCTTTTAACTAATGTAGAAAACTTGCTCAATAGTCCCAATTTTAGATCATAAAATGTCCCGTACACATTTAGCAAATTGTTGCGATTTTTTATCGTAATTGATAAATCATCCAAAAATCCCTTTCCATCTTTTGTATTCACATGAATATCTAAAACATTAAAATCTTCCCCCTTCCCTATATATAATTTATCAATAAAAAATTCATCTTCTGTGCTTTTATCAATAGCGATGTTAGTAAATTCAATTTTTGAATCCGCATTTAAGTCAAAAAAAAATTCCCTTATTGTTTTTAATAGATTTTTTGCACTACTTTCTGTCATCTTGAAATTCTTCCCTGTCATCCCAGTATCTTTTTTTCCTGTCATCCCAGCACTCGTCCTTGTCATCCAAGTAGCTTGACTACTTGTTTCTTTTTTTCTAGATTCCAGCGTCACGCGCTGGAATGACACCGAAGGAAGGCGGTTACTACTTAAATAATGATTATCCAAAAGGTCTAATGAGTTTTGCGGATTAACATTAGTTTCTTCTCTCTTGATACATACATGCACATTATCAGCTGAAACCTGAGAGAGATTTGTGCTAGCTTTAAATAAGGAACTTAACTTAAAATGTACAAAAAGCTCAGGAACTTTTATAGTAAAATTAGGGTTTGCTATTGCCAAATCCGTAATGACTAAATACGGATCTTTGCCATCTTTCTGCCAAACAACTGAGGTATTCTCCATATTAACGCTTGAGCCAACAAATATTTTTGATATTTTATGTTTAACATAAAAATCAATATAATTAATATTGATTTCTAAAGGCTTAAAAAAAATAAAGAAGCACAATATGAATAATAAAGCTACGGAAAATAATATAGTAATTTTTTTAAGCATCGATTATTGCTTTTCTTGCTAAACTATCAGCCTCCTCATTATACTTATCGCCACTGTGTGCTTTAACCCACTTCCAATCAATTTCGTGTTGTGAAGCAACGTTGTCTAGCTCTTTCCACAATTCCATATTTTTTACTGATTTTTTATTACTTGTTTTCCAGCCATTCATTTTCCACTTATTTATCCATTCTGTTATGCCATGCTTAACATAAAGACTATCCGTATATAAATTAATATTACAAGAAAATTTCAATACTTTCAGCCCATTGATCACCGCTGTTAACTCCATTTTATTGTTTGTGGTATTTTCTTCTCTACCATAAATGTCTTTTCTGTAATCTTGAAATAATATGATAGCTGCCCATCCTCCCGCTCCAGGATTACCAGAACACGCCCCATCCGTATATATTGTCACTTCTTTTTTACTCATCTTTGTTTATATCGGTTAACAAAGTATATAGTTGCTTTTATGAAAGCACAATTTCTAAAGGTAGTTTAAGCTGCACCTTTAAATTTTATTATAGAAACAAAAAAAAGTGTGACAACGAGCATTACCAAAAGGAAAAGTAAAAAATAGTTTTTATGCTTCTGCCGTTCTTTCATAACTAAAATAAATCAATAGAACAAAAAATAATACTGGCGAATAGGGAAAATAGATAAGAAATTGAATAAGAAAACATTTTTTTCTGTGAGCTGTGATTCTTGAACTTCATAACAGATACAGCGTACCAAATAAAAACGCAACCTTCAAAGGTTGCCATGCTTAGATAAAGTAAAGCCTTTTTCAAAAATAGAGCCGGAAGCAAGCTAGTTAGCACCAGCAAAACACTATAAATTAATATATATTTTCTTGTTTTTTCCGGACCATAAACAATATTGAACATTGGAATTGATGCCTTTGCATAGTCTTCAGACTTATTTAAAGATAGGGCCCAAAAGTGTGGTGGAGTCCACATAAAAATTACTAAAAATAAAATGAAACTTTCCCAACTTACAGAATTAGTCACAACTGCCCAGCCAATCATTGGAGGGAAAGCACCTGCTGCACCACCGATAACGATATTCTGCGGAGTACGCCTTTTTAGCCAAATTGTATATATGAAAACGTAAAATAATATGCTAACAGCAAGCAAAGCAGCAGAAATATAGTTTACTGCTATTGCCATGATAAATACTGACAATATTCCAAGAGTTATACCAAATTCAAGCGCACTTTCTGCAGAAACTCTACCTGAGGGTATAGGGCGGTTTTTTGTCCTTTCCATGAGCAGATCTATGTCTCTGTCATACCACATATTTATAGCACCTGCAGATCCTGAGCCAAGAGCAACACATATAAGAGATATTAGTGCTAGAAAAGGGTGCATACTACCTGGTGCAGTAACCATACCAGCAACTGCAGTAAATACCACAAGATACATTATCCTTGGCTTCAGCAAACGCCAAAAATCCAGTATTGTTGATTCAACATTTAGCAAAACACTTGTGTACATTCTATTTTACCACTGGTGGTTTTTCGAAAGTATGAAAAGGCGGTGGTGAAGATACCGTCCATTCCAAGGTGTCACCTCCCCAAGGATTATCTCCAGCTTTCTTGCCCCATTTAAAAAGATGTATAACTATAAACACAAAAAACATAACTGAAACAAAGGACATATACGAACCAATTGAGGATATATAATTCCAAGGGATAAACGCATCAGGATAATCAGGTATACGCCTTGGCATACCAGCTAATCCTAAGAAATGTTGAGGTAAAAAAGTGATATTGGTGCTAATAAAAGTAAGCCAAAAGTGGATTTGACCTAAGCGCTCATTATATTGTTTACCCGACATTTTACCAATCCAATAATAAAAGCCAGCAAAAGCTCCAAATAATGCAGCAAGTGACATGACATAATGGAAGTGAGCAACAACATAATAGGTGTCGTGCAGGAGCTTATCTATTCCACCATGAGAAAGAATTATTCCCGTTATGCCACCGCCAACAAACATAAAAATAAAACCTAGTGCAAATAGCATAGGGGTTTTAAACTCAATTGCTCCGCCCCACATAGTTGCAATCCAGCTAAAGACTTTTACACCAGTTATAACACCGATAAAAATTGTGGTAGTGCTAAAAAATGCAGCAGCGTCAGCACTAAGCCCAACAGTGAACATATGATGAGCCCAAACCATAAAGCCAAATACTGCTATACCTATCATTGCATAAACCATCCCTATGTAACCAAATACAGGTCTGTGAGAAAAAGTTGATACAACCTGACTTATGATGCCAAATGCAGGAAAAATAATTACGTAAACTTCTGGATGACCAAAAAACCAAAATAAATGTTGAAATAACACAGGGTCACCACCACCGGCAGGATCAAAAAAGGAAGTACCAACATTGCGATCAGTAAGAAGCATAGTTATAGCACCGGCAAGCACCGGTAAGGCAACAATCAACATAAATGCTGTTAGCAAGACAGACCAAACAAATAGTGGCATCTTAGTCAACGACATGCCTTTCGCACGCATGTTAAATATAGTAACTATAAAGTTGATCGCCCCAACAATTGACGACATACCAGCAACATGAAGTGCAAGTATAGCAATGTCAACTCCTGCACTTGGATGGGACATTACCTGTGATAAAGGTGGATATAAAGTCCAACCTGTACCTGGACCTTCACCAATAAACACTGAGAGAATGAGCAAAATAAAAGATGACACTAATAACCAAAAACTTAAATTATTCATACGAGGAAATGCCATATCTGGTGCGCCAATCATGAGAGGTACAAACCAGTTACCAAATCCTCCCATGAGGGCTGGCATTATCATAAAAAACACCATTATCAACGCATGCCCTGTAACCATTACGTTATATAATTGATAGTTATTGTTAAGTATATTAATGTGCATTAGCTGAGTGCGAATAATCACCGATAATAATCCACCAATAATTCCAGCTAATATGGAAAAAATAATGTACAGTGTCCCTATGTCTTTATGATTAGTGGAAAACAACCAACGCTTTATGCCCCTTGGTACGTCACTCATATCTATACTCCAAATTTAACTCACTAATTTTCTATTTTCAATCCACTTATTAAAATCTTCTTTGCTTACTGCTTCAACAACAATTGGCATAAATCCATGGCCTTGACCACACAATTCATAGCACTGCCCGTAATAAACACCAGACTTTTTGATATTAAACCACGCCTCATTCAGCCTACCTGGTATCGCATCAATTTTTACACCAAAAGCCGGTACTCCCCAGCTGTGTATCACATCTCCTGCTGTAACTTGTAAACGAACATTAGTATTAATGGGTAAAACGATGTTGTTATCAACAGAGAATAGCTTTAAATCTCCTTCGATAAAGTCTTCTTTTCCCTTAATATAACTATCAAATGACACACCTTGATATTCTGGATATTGGTAACTCCAATACCATTGATGGCCAATAACTTTCAGTGTTATATCAGCTTTCGGTATTTCTTCCTGTAGCTTCAGTAATTTAGCGTTTTCAAAGGCTAATATTCCAACAATGATAGTTGGTATAACAAACCAAATAATTTCTAAAGGAACACTATGGGTAGTTTTACTTATGTTTGTTACTTTGCTTTTACGAAAGCGAAACGCTATATAAGCAAGCAGCGCCCACACAAAAAGCATTATTGTAACCATCACAAGCATCACAAACGAATGTGACCTAACTACAGCCTCCATTACTTCAGTTGCAGGAGCAGGAAATCCAAATTGCCAGGAAGTAGGAGCAGAGGCAACAGATATATTTGAGTAAAATATTATCAATAGTGCAAATAACTTCACCATATCTTTTGTTTGTTTGCTATAAAACTAAGTGATATACTGTATAATAGTATATATAAACTTACTATGCAAATAGAGATTAGTGATGGTTAATAATTTTTTAGCATTCAACAAGTATAATAGTACAATACTAATTGAGGAAAAAAGCATTTACATAAATCTATTGTAAGTAAAAATATTATAATATTTTAAATTAAGTATTTAATTTAAGTAAATTCTATAATAAGTTTAATAGTGTCTGTTACTGCTAATAACCCTCTAGCCTCACACCTAAAAGCAGTAACAGACACTATTAAACTTTATGACAAGTTTATAATCTGTAAGATCAAAGTCTTACAAGTTTCTTTATTTCATTATACATTGCAGTTTGTTAATTAACTTTTAATGCCTATGGTGGCATTTACAGCTTGGACCAAAGGTTTATGTATTATAGAAAATAATTATAAAAAAAACACACTATTTGTATACCATACAAACTTTTTTTATTCTGCATAGCTGAGTTACTAGATTCTGTAAACGAAATCTTTAGAGAAGCCAAATGGGCAAAGTTTCATGAAGGTCTTTGGCATCTCTTAGCATAGATCCCTTACTTAACCATCATACCGCGATTCATTCGCAGTATCTCAAAGCATAGATCCCGCTAACACGTAGCGGGATGACGATTGTCAGGCTAGCTGTCATCCCAGTGTCAAGCACTGGGATGACAAGGTATAAACCTTATCGTCATGCCGCCACAAACCTTCATACCGCGATTCATTCGCGGTATCTCTAGATCCCGCTAACAAGTAGCGGGATGACGATTGTCGTTTAGCCATAAACATTAAGAAATTTACCAAATAAAAAAAAAGGCAAAAGAAGCCCTGGGGTTATTATCCG
Source organism: Wolbachia endosymbiont (group A) of Melieria omissa (assembly GCF_964031125.1). NCBI lineage: Bacteria > Pseudomonadati > Pseudomonadota > Alphaproteobacteria > Rickettsiales > Anaplasmataceae > Wolbachia > Wolbachia endosymbiont (group A) of Melieria omissa. Next base: position 443,500 of record NZ_OZ035007.1, read on the forward strand.
CTTTAAAATATTGGCGTTTTTTATGTTTTAAACGCTTGACAAGCGAAATTCAGCTGCTTTTAATTGCAACTAACCTACGCTGCAAATGTTTAAGAAATTTACTAAGCAGAAAAAAAGACAAAGAATCCCCGAGTTAGCTAGTCTTTTACTATCTCTGTCGAGTATTGGCATTTTTTGATGTCTTGTAACGCTTTATAAGCGCGTTTCGGCTTATATAGGTAAAAACCCAGAAATTTTTAAAGACATGCGATGCACGTAGTGCGAAAAATTAAACATGAGACGCCAAATACCCTAAGTTTGACTCGCGACATAATGTTGAACATTTTTTTTGCATTTCCAGAGCAAGTTCTTGAAACCTAAACATTATATGTACATCATCATGATCAATTCTAATGCATCTAACTAATGCTATGATGACCTTACCCAGAAAAAGTGGAGAGAAAGTTTGGAATGTTTTTTACAAAAAGAATGATGCATCAAATTGTTCTGGAATGCAATAGTTAATAGTGACGTTGTTTGTTATAAAAGATTTCTATATATTCAAATATAGCAGTTTTGATATGCTGTTTAGAGTGCCGAGAGGTGTCTATTGGTAACTCCCTTTTTAGAGAACTGAAGAAGCTTTCCACAACAGAATTGTCGTAACAACAACCTTTATAACTCATCTATGTTTTTTATGGATAAGAGATATTGATAACCTTGCGAAGTATATTGTGAACCTTGATCACTATGTAATAGTAGATTTTTGGCAGGTTTACGCTTGTTAACGGCCATTAATAAAGAGTCCATAACCAATTGTTTATTTATTGAACTGCTCATTAACTACCATGCGTGAATATAGATCGATTATTGTTGCCAAATATAGCCATCCTTCTTTGGTTTTTATATAAGTAATCCCATACTTTATTTGGTTGATCGACAATAAAGTTTTGGTCTAATATATTGGGAGCTACTGTCCGTTTGTTGTTTCTTAATTTTAAATTTTCTTCTCAATATAGCCTGAATACCATTTTTCTGCATAATACTTTGCACTGTTTTTAAGTTGCAACTTTTACCCAAAGCCTTTAATTCAGCATGAATTTTAGGAGCTCCATATCTACATTTAGAAGCTTGATATATTTTTTGAATATCTGCTAATAACTCTTTATTTGCTGATTCTCTACTGCTTATTTTCCTTGTAGTCCACTTATAGTAGCCACTAGCAGAAAACCCTACATAATTCCTGCACTTTATAGTGTTTACTATGCTCTTTTATGAAAAAATATTTTACTCTTTTTGACTGGCCAGGGCTTTTTTTAAAATGTCTCTTTCTCTTGTTACTTTTGCTAACTCTTTCTGTAAATCAAATCTCTCTTTGTCATAAGGTGCTACATCTGGAAATGCATTTGCCGCTGACTTTTTTTCGTTATATTTCTTCATCCATTTTCCTAATACACTATCCCTTATTCCTAGATCTCTTGCTACTTTTGCAACTGGTTGACCTACCTTTCTTTGTTCATTTGCCAGCTTAACAGCTTCCAATTTGAATTCTGCCGTATATTCTCTTGCCATTTCTAATCCTCCAAAATTTTATTTTACCCAAAAAAACTCCTTTCTTTCTCTCCACTTTTTCTGGGTAAGGTCAATTCGGAACTCTATTTCTTTTTTACGATCTTTACTTTTATTCTTATTGTTCATATAATATACCCTTCACTAATAATAAATTATTTTTAAATGTTTACTGTTATTTTCTTAGCAGTATTGGCATAAAGCCATAGCTTTTGGGTGAAGTCAAATCAAATTTTCAATTTTTTTTTGTTTATTTTTTTATGAAAAGGTAGAAGATATTAATAGCTGCTAATTTCTTTAAACGATGTTGTCGTAGATTCGTATTTTTATACACCAAAAAGGGTATCTTTGATGTCTCCTACAGCTCCAAACTCATAGCATCCATTTGCCAGCCTTTTAAGGCGCTTTATAGAAGGGTTAATAAAAGATGTACAAAAGGAGGTCTAAGGTGCGTAGTAGCATTCTAAAGCCATCTATGGGAGACATTTTTTTCATCAACGCATTCAAAACTTAAAAAAATAAAAAACTTGAACATTTCTTCAGAATTGTGTATAATTATTAATGCTTTTTAAGGTTCTTTCTTATGACTTTTTCTAAGTTTCTTGATCCCAAAAATGATGTATCGTTTAAGCGTATCTTCGGTACTGAAAAAAATAGAGATATCCTTATTCACTTCCTCAATGATATTCTTGGCTTTACTGGTAAAAATGAAATAAAGGATATAGAGTTTTTAAGTACTATTCAAGACCCCGATATCGCCGCTAAAAAGCAAAGTATTGTTGATGTTCTCTGTAGAGATTCTACAGGTGCTCAATACATTTGCGAAATGCAGGTCGCTAAAACTAAAGGCTTTGAAAAACGTGCCCAATACTATGCTGCTAAAGCTTACTCAAGGCAAGCTGATAAAGGTGACCAGTATCATAACCTTAAGGAAATTATCTTCATTGCTATAGCAGATTGTGTACTGTTTCCTAATAAATCTGAGTACAAATCAAAGCATACTATTCGAGATGAAGACACTAATGAGCATGATCTAAAAGATTTCTATTTTATATTTATTGAGTTGCCAAAATTTCCAAAGAATAAGGAAGATCAGTTGGAAAATATAGTTGAAAAATGGGTTTATTTTTTTCGATATGCAGATGAGACTAGTGAAGAAGAGCTGGAAAAAATAATAGGTAGTGATGTAATAATTAAAAAGGCCTATGAAGAGCTAAATAGATTCAACTGGTCAGAAAAAGAATTTATTGCCTATGAACAGGAAATAAAACGTATTCTTGATGAACAGGCTGTCCTCGCTCAAAAACTTGATGATGCTACTGAAAAAGGTAGAGAAGAAGGTAAAGAAGAAGGCATCCAAATCGGACATGAAAAAGGCAGAAAAGCAGAGAAAATCGAAGTGGCAAAGAACTCACTTAAGGCCGGTGTCTCTATTGATGTTATCGCTCAAATTACCGGCCTTTCGATAGATGAAATTCAAAAATTAAGGAATTAATACTTTACCTTGACCTCTAGCTTGAGTTAAATGACATTGAACAGAAGTATTATTTAGATAACTTTTAGGCTCCAAGCTTATTTGTTGTTCTTTTACGTCACTCACTTCTAATCTGCTTAACATTTGTTGCATTAATTGATTTATTACTGGGTCTATTCTTCTATTAAATTCAGCCATAAACTTATCAAACTTTTTCGGACTTAATCTACCGGGATCTCCGGGTTCTCTACCAGGCAATGCTTCCTCTGCGTATGATTTTAAAATCCCTGAAATTTCATTAAATTCACCACTCCTAATTTTTTCATTAATCTTCTCAAATAATTTCTCAAAATTAATATCTAAGCGGTGCATTTTTATACCACCTTTCGATTCAGCTTGCTTCTCTAATACTTCCTTGAACGACTTTATAATATCCGATGTGTAAAAAAGAGCCTTTACAGGATTAACATCAGAAAACTTAGGAAGAGGACACTTTTTATCTAGAAAAGCTTGTAACAAGAAAAACATCAAGCTAGCATTATTACTCGCACAAACTTCACGACTAAATTGGCTAGTATATTGGATATTTGGGTTTCTTACTGTATCAGAATGATTGGAGCTACTTCCTGCTGTACCAGAACGGCTAGAGCTATTTTCTGAAAATGAAGGCAACGCAGCCCTTAAAGGGGAAGAGATAAACTGAAAAACACCTTTAACAGCATCTATCCATGAAGACGGCTTACTTGCTCCGCTTGTAGCTCCTATTTTGTTATAGCCTATTTCGTCACTTTGCGATGAATTGTCTGATGCATTATCATAAGATAGATCACACTTAGCTTCTTTTGTAATACTATATTGTACATCACGCTTCTTGCGAGTAGATCCACAATCCTCAATTTTCCATTGACATGGACTATCTTTGCCCCTGGCCTCCAAGTAAATACTCTCCTTCTATCCCTATCATGGCTAAGATAATCACTAGCAGGATATAAATACTCATTAAAATAAGTGCTTTTTATATATATGTTGTTACCTTCAGGTTCAAATTTCCATTGACATGAACTATCTTTGCCCCCTGGCCTCCAAGTAAATACTCTCCTTCTATCCCTATCATGGCTAAGATAATCACTAGCAGGATATAAATACTCATTACTATAGTAAACACTTTTAATACATACCTCCGATGAAAATACTGCATTCTTTACTGACTCTGGTAATTCTCCTTTTATCCTTTCAAGCTCAGATTTTTTTTCCGAATGAACATTATGGTAATTACTCATCTCCATAATTCTTTTTACATAACGGGCTAACCTAAACTCCGCATTTTCTACACCTTTAACTTCAATACTAGCTCCAATATTGAGAAGATTTGTAACTTCACTAACATTCCCACTTTCTACAGCAGCAAATAAAAGTCTATCATACTCACTTTGCTTTGGTCCTAAAAAGTTTACTACTTCTGACTGACGAGAGGTATTTGCTACATCTAAAGGTTTTCCACCATCCTTATTTTTAGCTCCAATGTTAGCCCCCTTATCTATAAGAAATCTAATTATCTCTAAATGACCTCCTTCAGCAGCCCTATGCAAAGATGTGTAACCATCACTATCTCTAGCTTCAATATTAGCCCCTTTCTCAAGAAGTTCTCTAACGTCACTAAGGCGTCCTGCTCCTGCAGCACTAACTAATAAATCATCATTGTTTAAAGTCATTTGTCCCTCCACATTTATAAAAACTTACCTAACTTAACTAAGCAATCACACTATAACAAGCCACTCTTACCCTGAGCTTTTTTCTTTCCTCAAGCAACACAGAAAGGACCATCTTCCCTCAAACAAGAATTCTGGAATGCCCTCACATAACATAGCCCGCTCACAAAAGTAAAATTACCTTAGCCATCACACACTTACATACCATAAAAAATTAGTAATCTAATGTATTTCAGGAATAGTACTCCACTTTTAAAACTTGTCAACCCCTAATTTAAAATTTTTTTGAAATAATTTTTGATGAAAATTTTTAATGAATTACTATTAATTTAATATTAAATATTACTAAGAACCTAAATAATACAACCACTTTCAGCAATAAAAACCAGCTAGCATGAGAAGATTTTTTTGGAAATCGATTGGTCTTGCAAATGTGCTTAAAATCTTCGTTTCAAGCCCTGGATGTAAATTTATTTGCCTTTTTTTGACTATTTGGGGTTCCTTCTCTATCTCTTGGTGTTAAAAGTTCAAATGAATCTGCACTTGTACGTAAAGCCTTTGCATTTCTCCCATTTTTTCTATTATTTTCTTCACTTTCAGCCAATAAGTGGTTTTCTATTTCACCTTTTTATATCAATTTATTACTTTCTTTTTGATTTGACACACTTTTTTGAACATCTCTATTGTGGAACAAACTTTCTCTTGGTTCTCCAATTTAGACACATGAGCAAAGATTGTGAGCTTTCTCCTCTTACTTCAAAAACCAATATCTTCTTTAATATGATTACTTCTATGTACTTACTAAATTAGGCTACTTAAATTCCTTAGGCAGGTTATAAACGGATACCTTTGCTGAGCTTTCAAAGCTCTTTATAGAGGTAGGTGATTCTAATGTTCCAGGTACGTCATCATAATCAGATAGTTGCGTAGAAATTGAATTCGTCCTAATACCCTGAGATGTACCTTCTTGAAAATGAAGTAATTTATTTTCCAACTTATCTCTTGCTTCTCTAAAACTGTCCAATTTTTTTTGCAAGCTAACACTTTCTTCTTTATACTTTGAAAGTGTTAAATCGATAAAATGATTACACAACACTATTAGACCTGTAGCACTAGAAAATAACAACAAGAGAGGATGAATGGTAACACCTGGCATATCTCCACTTCTTGCATCATGAAAATTTTTATACATATTAAGACAAGAGCCAAAAGCTGCAGAGCATACAAAAGCAAGTTTTGTTCTGCACAGGAAATACTCGACTTGCGCTAATTTTTCATTGCAATGTGCTAATTCTTTACGCAAATCATCAATTTTATCACTATAGTACCTAATAAACAATTGTTTTGTTTCTTCATTATTAACATATTTCCATGCTCTATAAGATCTTCCATCTATGAGCTCAACGTCTACATGCTCTGATTTTAGAAGCGCACTAATTGCGTTACTACTTCTAGAACGCACAGCTTCATGTAGAGGTGTGTAATCGCTTTTAACATCTTTCCTTCTGTTAATATTTTCATAAGTTAAATACTTGAAAAGAGCCGAAATACATTCTGGGTCATTACCTTCAATAGCCAGAGTAATTGCATCTTTTCCGTCTTTATCCTTAGAATTAATAACTTTAGAAAGCGGCTTTTCATTTTCTTGCTTACCTTCAAAATACTTGCACTCATACACCTTATTCGAACGATATGGCTCCTTAAGAATACACAAAAGTTCTTTTACAAGATCAACCTGATTTTCTTTAATAACCACATGCAAAAGTGTGTTTTGATTTTCCTCATCTTGTAACAGTAAAACATCATACAAATAAGCATTTTCATGTAGATATAGCATTTCTCATAATAGTCCGAACAGGTCATAGGAAGGCAGAATCAACAGCACGACGAAAGGATTCGAATAGAGGAATGTTTTTCCTGGCTCTGTTTTTTATAGCAAACCAATGATGCTCAATTTTGTTGAAATCTGGAGAATAAGGCGGCAGATACAAAATTTCTGCACCAACCCCTTTAGCAAGCTCGATAATCTTATCAGACTTATGAAAAGTAGCATTGTCAAGAATGACAGTCTGTCCAGGTTCCAAGATCGGTGTCAAAAATTGCTCAAACCATCCATTAAAAACATCCATATTACAGTGGCCTTCAAAGGTTAACGGAACAACTATCTTTCTTCCACTTAAGGCTGCAACCATACTGATTCGTTGAGTTTTCTTTCCAGATTTTAAGGCATAAAACCGCTGTCCTTTCTGGCAATATCCGTAGGGGTAGTCTTCGGTGTTATCAATGCCAGACTCATCTATATACACTAAGTTTTTAGGTTCTTTTGTCGCTATAATTTTCAAAAATTCAGCACGTTTTTCTTCGTTTCTTTCCTTGTATCCATATGTCTTTTTTTGCGCGTAAATCCAATTTTTTTAAGGGCTCGATAGATCGTTTGGATACTAACGTTGTTCCAAAGTTTAGCCATTTCCGATAGAGTCTTTCCTCCGTGTTCTCTGGCAAATTTGGCAAAGGTATCCCAGTCGGTAATTTTGTGATTGTAACCCCCATTTCCAAGTTTTTTTGATTGAAAGTCTCCTGTTTCTTTTCTTCTTTGCTGCCACTCCCATAAAGTAGTTCTTCCAATCTTAAATCTTGCTGCCACTGTTTCTCTGCTTTCTCCTTCGTCTAGCGCTTCCATTGCTTTTTTTCTTAAATCATAACTATATGCTGCTGGCATTCAACCTCCTTATCATCATCTACCCTTATCCTATCACATCCGGACTTTTATGGAAAGAGCTATAATTAGAGCAAAAAAACGTGGTATTGATATTAGGGTTATCCTAGATGAATCACAGGTCAGCTCAAAATACCATACGCGTCAAGTTAAGGAAATAAAGGTATGAAAGAGATAGAATAATAAGGTATAAGTTCTCCCAGATATACTTTTAGTGAGAGAACCAATGAATAAAATAACTTGCTTATCAAAAAAGCTCAAAGAATTTTTTAATGAAAAAGCAGAGAAAATCTCAATTACAACAAGGTTTATAAAAAGAAAGAGAAAGCTAAAAGGTTCATCATTCGTAAAAGCCATGGTCTTGGGTAATATAGGAGTTGATAATTGTAGCGTAGAAACAATGTGTCAATTACTAAACGAGGACTCGATAGATATAACAAAACAAGGTTTGGATTTTAGATTTACTGAAGAAGCAGTGGAATTTATGAAAAGGATGTATAATGAATCTGTGATTCTCTTTAAAAATATCTTGCAAGTTGATTGCAAAATCTTACAGCAATTTAATAGTGTTAAATTATTGGACAGTAGCTATATTACTCTACCTAACAGTATGGAAGAGATGTATAAAGGTTATGGTACTAGCTACAGTGGCTATGAAAGCAATACTAAGTCTGGAATAAAGTTACAATTAGTTTTCGACTACATGAATCAGATAATAGACCAACTTAATTTAACGGAGGGGGTAAGATCAGACCAGGGATATAGGAAACATTTAAGTAATATATTAAGCAATGATTTGCTAATATCTGATCTCGGTTATTTTGTGCCAAGTTCTTTTAAACAAATCAATGAAATAGGAGCTTATTTCATAAGTCGTTATAAATCCGATACCAACATATATGATGTAGAAACAAATCAAAAAATGGAGTTATTAGAATGTTTAGAGGATAAGTTATTTTTAGAAAACGAGGTATTGTTAGGAAAAGAAGCAAAAATTAGAGTAAGAATTATATGTCAGAAACTAACTGAAGAACAGTCTATGGCCAGAAGAAGGAAAGCTAATAGATTAGCAAGATCGCAGGGATATACATCCTCTAAAAGAAATCAAAAATTGTTGAACTGGTCAATATTTATAACTAATGTTCCAGAAAATAAAATTAGTGCTGAGCAAGTATTAACGATTTACAGAGTAAGGTGGCAAATTGAGTTATTATTTAAATTGTATAAAAGCCATATCAGGCTTGATAAGCTAAAAGGAAAGCCATGCAGAGTATTATGTGAACTATATGCTAAATTGTGCGCAATTCTTATATTTCACGGCATAGTTGGTTGCACAGAAGTGAAAAAGAATACAGAACTTAGCTTAACAAAGGCATTTATTGAGCTAAAAAGGCGGGTTAGAGAGTTATTTTTAGTATTAACCAAAATTAATAGTTTAAAAGCATTTCTTAAAAAACTCACTATAACTTGGTCGCGATTTTCATTAAAAGACAAACGTAGAAGGGCTAGAGTATCCACTTTAACCTCTCTAAATTTGCTCACAATCTCTTAACTTGACGCGTATGGAGGGTATGGTTAGCTTTCTTATAAGCCAAGGTGCTAAAGTTGAGGCCATGGATGAAAAAGCTAGAACACCTTTACATTATGCTGCTAGGGAAGGTCATTTAGATGTAGCTAAACTTCTTCTTGAATGTGATGCTATAATTGATGCTAAGGACTGTTATGATCGGGATCCTTTATATTATGCTGATTCGTATAAAAAATTAGATGTAGTTAGACTGCTTGAAGGTAGGAATGGTGTGAACACTTGTAACCCTCTTACTAATTTTTTAAGTGCATGTATCCATTCCCCTATTGCTCGTTACTTCGGAAGTGTTTGCGTGGAAGGAGCGCCAATTTTATACAGAAGGCAACGTGCCTCTGCAATTGATCACAATGCTTTGGAAGGTAGTTTACGACTCTTCAGTATCTGTAAAGGAGGAAGAGAAGGTATAGATAAAACACGTTTCAATAAAGAGATTAGTTATAGCTCTTTCCATAAAAGTCCGGATGTGATAGGATAAGGGTAGATGATGATAAGGAGGTTGAATGCCAGCAGCATATAGTTATGATTTAAGAAAAAAAGCAATGGAAGCGCTAGACGAAGGAGAAAGCAGAGAAACAGTGGCAGCAAGATTTAAGATTGGAAGAACTACTTTATGGGAGTGGCAGCAAAGAAGAAAAGAAACAGGAGACTTTCAATCAAAAAAACTTGGAAATGGGGGTTACAATCACAAAATTACCGACTGGGATACCTTTGCCAAATTTGCCAGAGAACACGGAGGAAAGACTCTATCGGAAATGGCTAAACTTTGGAACAACGTTAGTATCCAAACGATCTATCGAGCCCTTAAAAAAATTGGATTTACGCGCAAAAAAAGACATATGGATACAAGGAAAGAAACGAAGAAAAACGTGCTGAATTTTTGAAAATTATAGCGACAAAAGAACCTAAAAACTTAGTGTATATAGATGAGTCTGGCATTGATAACACCGAAGACTACCCCTACGGATATTGCCAGAAAGGACAGCGGTTTTATGCCTTAAAATCTGGAAAGAAAACTCAACGAATCAGTATGGTTGCAGCCTTAAGTGGAAGAAAGATAGTTGTTCCGTTAACCTTTGAAGGCCACTGTAATATGGATGTTTTTAATGGATGGTTTGAGCAATTTTTGACACCGATCTTGGAACCTGGACAGACTGTCATTCTTGACAATGCTACTTTTCATAAGTCTGATAAGATTATCGAGCTTGCTAAAGGGGTTGGTGCAGAAATTTTGTATCTGCCGCCTTATTCTCCAGATTTCAACAAAATTGAGCATCATTGGTTTGCTATAAAAAACAGAGCCAGGAAAAACATTCCTCTATTCGAATCCTTTCGTCGTGCTGTTGATTCTGCCTTCCTATGACCTGTTCGGACTATTATGAGAAATGCTATAAAGATTGTGCAATAGGCTTTGAAGTAAATTGATATGCCTGAATTAATATGGATTTTTGAGCTTGATCTATAGCATTGGTTATTTGTTCGGCACAATTTTCCCTAGGTGTAAAACAGACTGTAGTTTTTGGACAGGTAACACAACCTGATAAAAGTGAGCAAGTTAACAGAATTAATAAATATCTAATCATGAAAAAATACATCCTTTCAGTTGACGGAGGAGGCATAAGGGGCATAATACCAGCCATTATTCTAGCAGAAATAGAAAAGAGAGCAAGAAAACCGATAGCTGAAATCTTTGATCTTATGGCAGGGACCTCAACCGGTGGAATTGTTGTAGCTGGATTATGTAAAAAAGATAAACCTCAATATTCAGCCAATGATTTAGTTGAGTTTTACCAAGAATACGGGTCATATATTTTTAAATCTTCATTTTTGAGAAGATCAATATTTTCTTGGTTTAATTGTGCACAATATTCACATAAAAATATTGAATTTGTACTGGATAAATATTTTGGTGATGATACTCTACAAAACACTTTAAGTAATGTACTGCTTACCAGTTATGATATTCATAACAACCATCCTTTCTTTTTTAAGAGCTGGAAAGAAGATAGAAATTTTATCAAATTGAAAGATGCATTACGAGCTACAACTTCTGCACCTACTTACTTTGCACCTAAATATCTTAAAATCAACCACAAGGAAATGGTATTAGTGGATGGCGGGGTATTTGCCAATAATCCAGCGGCTTGTGCATATGCAAGTGGTAAGAGGTTATTTCCAAATGATGATATTCTACTGTTATCGATAGGTACTGGAAGAACAGATAGAAGCATAGAGTATGCCAATTCAAAGAGATTTGGAAAATAGGCTGGATAAAACCACTATTACATGTGATGTTTGCCTCAAGTTTAGATTCAGTAAATTACCAACTTGATCAAGTTATAGGTGATAAATATATACGCATACAATCGCAATTAAAAATAGCATCACCTGACATGGATAATATTACATCAAAAAATATCAAATCTCTTCAGCAAGAGGCAAGTAAAATGATAGAGGACAATCAAAAAGTGATAGAGAAATTCTGCATAGAAGTGTTAAATATATAACTATCTTTACTTATATCTTAATGTAATATTTCTCAGTACCGTCTTTAACACAATTCAATTTTCACACTCATCAGCAGTTAGGCCACTTGCTCGCAAAATAACATCAGTAGAAACACCTGCCTTTGCTAGATTTTTCGCAACTTTGATTTTTTCTATTTTTTTAACCTTTTCTTTACTATCCTTCATACTCCTAGATAAAAATTTTACTAATCCATTCACTAATTCCTGCTCTTCAGTTTTTCTTAGTAAAGTGAGTAGTTCACTATCTTCATTTGTTTTAGGTAGCAGAACTTTAATATTCACTGATAATTGTTCTGCTATTTGATATAATTTGTCAAATGATATGGCAGTGTATCCTATTTCATACTCGTGTATTTCCTTGAGCGTTAAATCAACTTTATTCGCCAAATCTTTTTGAGTATATCTCCTTATCAACCTCCATTCTCTTATTCTTTGCCCTATTCTGTAGTATATAGAATCAGTGCAGACTTCTTTCTCTGTATTATCATACTCGTAAATAGATAAGCCGGTTGCTTGGGAAATTATGTCAACTGAAACCCCTTCTTTCACTAGATTTTTTGCTATTTCCAACCTTGCCTCTTCTTGATTAATTTTTTCGCTAATATGAACAAACCTGACTAATGAAGGTACTATTTTGCCTAACTTTTGATTCTCGTATATTTTCGTTAGATAGAGTATTTCCTCGTCTTCATAGCTGTCTTCCCTTACTATTACTGGTTCAGGTAATAAATCTACAACGTCAACTGATAATACTCTTGCTATTATATATAGTACTTCAATTGGAATAGGAATATACCCATCTTCATAGCTGTTTACTTCTTGGTATGTTAAACCTATTTGACTTGCTAATCCTATTTGAGTATGCCCTCGCATTAACCTACAATTTTCTATTCTTTGCCCTATTCCGTAACTAACATTGCTTGCAGAAACAAACATTTATCCTCCATTTAAGAAAAAAACTTTATTGCTATAATTTTTTTACGAGCTATCCATCTAAAACCATATCAATAGATAAACCTACCGCTTGCAAAATAGTATCAATAGAAATTCCCCCTTTTACTAGATCCTTTGCAACTTTAATCCTTTCTATCTCTCTCACTTTCTCCTCACAAATACGTATCCCTTCAAACAAAGATTTTATTAGTGCATGACGTAGTTCTTGGCTCTCAATTTCTTTGTATTCTTTAATCAAATTCGGTAGCTCATTTTCCACTGTACTACCTTCATCTTTCTCTATTAGTAGATCTGTAATATTAATCGATAACGCTTCTGCCATTTCATATAATTTATCAAGTGGAACAGCAGTCCTTCCTTGTTCATAGTTGCTTATTTCGTCACGTGTTGTATTCATTTTCTCTGCTAAATCCTTTTGAGTATACTCTCTCACGAGCCTCCATTCTTTTATCTTTTTTCCTATTTGGCAGTATATAGAACCAACTTTTTCTTCAATACATTCATCAGCAGGCAGACCAATTGTTTTTGCAACAATATCAACAGAAACTCCTGCTTTAACCAAACCCTTTGCAATTTTTATTTTTTCTGATTTTTTACTACTTTTTTCACTAACTTTGACAAATTTAGTTAATAAACAAAACATCTTACGTAACTCCTGATCATTAATCTTTTTATATTCTCTTACTAGATTTAATATTTCTCCTTCCTCATTTTTAAAGCCGATTTTCTCCTTTGATGCAGTAATGAGATCGGTAATACTTACTGACAATGCACCTGCTATAGCGTACAACCTTTCGATTGAAATTCTACGATTCCCTTTCTCATATTGCAGTATTACCCAGTATTTTACACCAATTTTCTCAGCTAAATCTTTCTGAGTGTACCCTCGCTCTAACCTCCAATTTTTTACTTTTTGCCCTACTTCATAGTCTAAACTTCTTTCCACAAAAAGAACCTTGCATATAATATTTTCTATTATAGCTCAAAGGCTCCAGATATAATAGCTAGACTCTGGAACCTTTAAATTGATGAATTAAAGTGCCCTACAAGTTTCTTTACTATTTTCACGTACTTTGTCTGCCCATGAAAACAATTTTTCACTTACTTCCTTCTGCTTTTCACTCCATATGCCACATCTAGTGAAACTACCTTTCTCTACTGCTTCTTTAAGTTTTACTCCCCCGAAAAGGCAATTTTTTCCAATTTCTTCCCCTATTTGTTGTAATTCAGCCCACATTTCCTTGTTTTCTACTCTGACTTGTACTTGATCATATTTTTTTACATCGTGGTACAATATAACATTTAGCTTACCAATGCTTGTAGGAAATTCTAACACAACAGAGCTACCATCTGATACATCAACGTAATTTCTTGCACCTCCTTGCTCCCTTCTAACCTCAACTGCATCATTGCCAATTTTTAAAATATTACTTCCTAACTTTCTGTTTGCTTCCAGTATTTTGGCTACCTCTACCTTACTATTCCCAGAAAATTCTATATACGATGTTGTATTATCTATCTCAACATCTATTAATTCTCCTTCTTGCACAGCATTTTCGCCAGCTTCCTCTAGCTCTTCTAGTTGCTTATCTATCTGTGGCTGAACTTCTGGCTGTAGCTCATTATAGATTTCACCTATCAGTTTATTCTGCAGTAGAGTATCATGAAACTCTGCACCACTTAGCATTAATTTACGCATTATCTTTTTTCGATCAGTCTTATCAAATTTATGAAAATGTGTACCCAATACTACATACTCTGCAATGCTCCATTCCCCATCGTTATATGCATTTATTCTTGCTCCAGAGGCTAGTACTTGGTCTATAGTTTTGTGCAATTCATTTACGTTTTTTGCCTCTACCACTTCACTTTTAAACCAGCTCAACTTTTCGCTTTCGCTTATACTTGGCTTTATTTTTTGCAAAGCTGAAGCAAATGGATTTTTATCTTCTTGATCATTTAAAGGTTTTGTACCATATATGTAGTCGAGCCCTTTTCCGTAGTTGATTTGAACGTCTCTATCAGGGGAGGGCACTTCTCCAAGCTTTTTAGCCTTATTAATTTTGCTCACAAAGGTAGGCTGCTGGCTAGTACGACCAATACCTCTAATAGAATTTGATATTTCACCCTTCGATAATCTATCAAGATCAATGTTTAACTCGTAAGTACCTCCTTCTTGATCATCAAAAGGTACAATTATTTTCTTACCCATATTATCCTCACTATTAAAAATACTTTTTAAGTATATAAACCTTAGTTTATATATTCTATTACTCATTATAAATTATAGTGAGTAGATTTGCAAATACTTTCTACTATAACAATCCGTTTTCTCTAAAGCTAAAATAACCACCACTTGTGATGATAATGTGATCAAATAATCTAACGCTTACAGTACTACACGCTGCTGCTAAGCCCTTTGTTACTGCTTGATCTTCTTCTGACGGCTCTAAGCTTCCTCCAGGATGGTTATGTGACATTATTATTAATGTTGCATTTTTTATTAATGCTTTTTTTATAATCTCCTTTATGTATACCGGTGCTTTTTCCATTTCACCAATATAGGATTCTTCTCCGATTAATTGGCGCCTTTTATTCAAGTACAGTATTTTTACACATTCCCTTTCTGAGTGTCCTATACTTACGTTCAAATATTCTACTAGCCCTTGTAAGTCCATTATTGGCTCACTCTTGAGCTTTTCTCTCAGTACCCTTTCTAGCGTTTCCTTAACACACATAATCATTGCTACTGCAGAATCAGTTACTCCTTCTATCACTTTCAGGTCATCCATTTCTCTACCTAAAATCCTTCCTACTCCCGTATAAGTGTTCACCAGATTTTTAGCAATTTCTTGAGCTTGTGACCTTTCATGTACTGCACTTAGAAATGTTTCCATTATTTCACGATCAAGTAGTGCTTTGCCTTTGCTTTCTAATATTCTGAATTCTATTTCTTCTTTACTTTTATTTATATAATTTACCCTTCACTAACAACAAACTTTTTTTAGATATTTACTGCTGTCTTTTTATCAGCATTGGCATAAAGCCATAGCTTTCGAGTGAAGTCAAATCAATTTTTCAATCTTTTTTGCTTATTTTTTCATTAAGAAGTGAATATATTAATATATGATGATTTTTTTATTTTAAACTTGTTGAATTTCGTCTAAAGAGATTCCTACAGTTTGCAAAATAATGTTGATTGGAATTACTCCTTTCACTAAATCTTTTGCAATTTTCATCTTTTCTGCTCTTTTCACTTTCTCTTCGCAAATTTGTATGCTTTCAAACAGAGATTTTATTAGCGCATAGCGTAATTCTTGACTCCCAATTTTTTTGTATTCTTTTATTAAATCAGGTAGCTCATCTTCTACTATCTCATCAACTATGTTTTTTAAAAAATTTTTTATTGTGTAATTTTGCAACTTGATCCAATCATGTAGGTAATAAAAATCCATTCGTCATAGGAATAGAATTTTATGTCAAACAGCTATTGCCTGCTTAAGCCAATGAATATGTGAATAAGTACTTTAAGTTTGTGTGGACGTACTTATTCACATATTCATTGTCAGTTGCTACTGTGTGAAGCAATTGCTGCTTTAAGTCTTGCATTAGCAATTACTATAATTTTACGCATAAGAGCTGTTATAGCCACCATCTTCTTCTTACCACTTTCAACAAGCTTAGAATAAAAGGCACCAAGTACAGATTTTGACTTTGTAACAGCTATGGCTGATATGAAGAGCTTTGAACGAACATTACTTCTACCGCCCATAATCCTTCGGTAACCAACAGCTTTACCACTTTCCTTAGGATGAGGTGCTACTCCGGCAAGACTTGCTACTTCTTTTCTACTTAAGTAGCCAAGCTCTGGCATTAAACACAAAAAATCTTGTGATAACTTTTTGCCTATTCCAGGAACTGTTTTAAGGATTTTTTGACGTTGTTGTAGCTCATGGCTTTCATCAATAATTTTTTGTATAGTGTCATTGAGTTCGTTTATTTGATTATTGAAAAATTCAATGGTCTTCTGGCAACTTTCCTTTATATGGTCATTTTCAGGAGCTTCCAGTCTACACTTTTCCTGAGTTCTCATTTGCGTAATGTCATCACGACGTTGACACAGTGCAGCTAGAGTTGATTGTTCTTTTGAAGTAGGTACAAATAGAGAGAGAGTTTTATGGCGTTCACATCCGTATTGAGCAAGAGCCATCGCATCTGATTTATCAGACTTTGCTAAAGTTCCGTGAGACAAGATAAAACTTTTTACTTTTCGAGTATTTGCTTGATGTACTGCAATATTCTTGCCAACAAGAAAATGTGATAAACCAAGCTCATATTTGCCTGTATTTTCTAAAGTTACCAAAGAATTAGGTAAGATATCTGAAAACTTTTTAAACAACAGTTGCCAACCATCAGCATTATTGTCGAACTTGATAATGTTATTTTGGTTGTAAACTGCAGCAACATTTTTAAATTTTCCGATGTCAATGCCAATAAAATTTTGATAAGATGTAACCATAATAAACCTCGATAGTTTTAGTTAATTTAAGATTGTAAACGGGCGTATATATATTTCCCAAACAACTATTCAAACGTATCGAGAGATAGGGCTAGTGTACCTTGATACAAACGGTTGTAATACCAATTGGTTTTCGGTCGCACACGCCCGTGATAACTCTATTCCTATAGTGAGTAGAGTTATCTTCCCTCTTACTTCATTTATATCATGTTTTTAACTTACAATCTTCCTCTATGAGCAGATCTGTAATGCTAATTGATAATGTTTCTGCTATTGCATATAATTTTTCCAGTGGAATGGCCACACGTCCTTGCTCATAGTTGCTTATTTCGTCACGTGTTGTATCCATTTTCTCAGCCAAATCCTTTTGAGTATACTCTCTTCCATTCTTTTATCTTCTTTCCTATTTGGCAGTAAATAGAACCTCCTTTTTCTTCAACACATTCATCAGCAGAGAGACCAATTGTTTTTGCAACAATATCAACAGAAACTCCTCCTTTAACCAGACCCTTTGCAATTTTTATTTTCTCTGCTTTTTTACTACTTTTCTCACTAATTTGAACAAACTTGGTTAGTAAACAAAATATCTTACGTAACTCTTGATCATTAATCTTTTTATATTCTCTTACTAGATTTAGTATTTCTTCTCCCTCATCTTCAAGACAGATTTTTTCATTTGATACAGGAATTAGGTCTACAATACCAATCGACAATATCTCTGCTATAGCATACAACTTTTCAATCGAAATTTTACGTGTTCCTTTTTCATATTGTAGTACTACTTGATACGTTACACTGACTTTCTTCGCTAAATCTTTTTGAGTATATCCTCGCTTTAACCTCCAGTTCCTTACTTTTTGTGCTATCTGATACCTTATTGAGATGTTTGCCATAAATATTATACATGTTAATACTACCAAACAAAGATATACAAAAACTTCTATGTTTGCATTTTAGTTGAATATTTCTTCACAATTGTGTATAATTATCAATGCTTTTTATCTTACTTTCTCATGGCTCTTTCTAAGTTTCTCGATCCAAAGCTGGACCTGACCTTTAAGAAAATTTTTGGTACTGAAAAAAATAAGAATATCCTTATCCATTTTTTGAATGATATTTTGGGATTTACTGAAATAAATACTATACAAGATGTCGAATTCCTTAGCACCATTATGGATCCTGAAATTGCCTCTGATAAGCAGAGTATTGTTGATGTCCTGTGCAGAGATTCCACTGGGGCCAGATACGTGATTGAGATGCAACTCGCTCGTGATAAAGGCTTTGAAAAACGCGCTCAACTTTATGCTGCTAAGGCTTACTCGAGGCAAGCTGATAAAGGTGGTAAGTATATTGATTTAAAGAAGGTTTTCTTTATTGCTATTTCTAATTGTAATTTATTTCCTGATAAGCTTGATTATATATCTAGCCATACCATAAGAGATGAAAAAACTAACGAGCATGACTTAAAAGATTTTCAATTTATCTTCATTGAGCTGCCAAAGTTTCCTAAAAGCAGGGAAGAGCAGCTAGAAAATGTAATAGACCGTTGGCTATTTTTCTTTAAATATGCAGAAGAAACAACTGATGAAGATTTGAGAAGAATAGCAGAAAAATCACCAATAATAAAATTAGCATATGATGAGTTAGATAAGTTTCATTGGAATGAGAAGGATCTCCTAGCTTATGAAGAAAGGGTAATGGATTTACAGAAAGAAGCTGCTATCTTGGAACAAAAACTCGATGATGCTACTCACAAAGGTAGACAAGAAGGCATCCAAATCGGCCATGAAAAAGGCAGAGTGGAAGGTCGCAAAGAAAGGGATATTGAAGTAGCCAAAAACTCACTCAAGGCCAGTGTCCCTATAGATGTTATAGCTCAAATTACCGGTCTCTCTCATTCTGAAATTTTACAACTCAGGGAAAAAACATAAATACTACAACTTATTCACTTCAACATTTATGAAAATCTTTCCTCAGTTAAACATATCCTATAATTAAGAGTCTAATGAACTGTCTAAAACAGCTATAAAGATTGCACATAGAATTATATAAATTACTATCATAACGTTACCCAAACTTCTATATCAAAGCTATGTGCTATAAGTTCAATATGGAAAACACATTAACCACTTAGCATTTAATGTCTACTTCATCCATTTTAGTATTAGGACCATCAAACTTGGTCTGGTATCCCTAATTATTTTGGCTACCTTCACTTTAAATTTTCCACTACTTGGCATTTTATAGCTGCACCTCTTATATTATAACCTACCTATTGATATTACCTCCAAGCTTGGTTACTCCTATCTCAGAAAGACAAGTTGATACTTCTGAATGGCTGTGAACTGAAGCATTACTTAAATAACTTTGAGGCTCTAAACTTATCTGCTGTTTTTTTGTACCATCAACTTCTAATCTACCACCTCTGTTGTGTAATATCTGCTCTATTGATTGATTTAGCAGACCCTTATTAAATTGAGCTATAAACTTTTCAAATTTCTTCGGACTTAATTTACCAGCTTCTTTACCAGAACATGCTTTCTCTACATATGAGTTGAAAATCCCCGAAATCTCATCAAATTTACCACTCATGATTTTTCCTGTAACTTCTTTCTGTATTTCCACAAAATCAATATTTAATCGATGCATTGACACACCACTTTTTAATCCAGCTTGCTCTACTACTTTCTCAAATCCCTTTGTAATATTGAGTGTATATTCCTGTGCCTCTAGTGGAGATATAGACTGATCTATTGTAGAAATATACTTTTGACCTGTAACCCTTCTAATCAATAAGTCAAATAAAGTTATTGTACCATTAAAGTCAACCTGTGATAGATAGTGATCTCCCATTTCTAATATTGTATTTCTATCCTTAGGCTTAAATTTAACAGGTGCTTGCCTTTCACACATTCGTTTTAGATTTGCATTTACATAATCGACGTTGTCTCGAAAGAAACCTCCATTTTCTTGTCTTTTATCTGTACCATCAGATGGTAGTGTGGTACCTGTGAAACTACTATTACTTATCGACGCTTTGGCAAATTGCCCATCAACTTGTGATAATGAACTTGCAGTCCCCTCAGATTTAGAACTCAATAATCTACCTACAGAGCTTTTCACCCGACTAAATAAATCATTTATCCATGAAGATGGTTTTGCGCCACTGCTTGTTGCTATCTGAGGTTGGTCTATAGCAAGGGGTTTGCGTGATAAGTTATGAGAATTGTGATCTCCATGGTGATGACGGCGTTTGCGTTCTCCTCTTCCTCCCCTGAGCTTTTTTTCTAAGTATTCCACAATATTATTGTGCCCCTTGTCTTTCGCAATATCTAGCGGTGTTTTACCGTAATTACCTTTAGCACCAAGATTAGCATGAGCATCGACAAGAACTTTTACTATATCAGGACTGTTGGTATCAGCACCATAATGTAAAGGTGTCCAATTGTCTTTGTCTTCAGCGTTAACATTTGCACCACGATTAAGAAGTAATTTGACTACATCTATCCTGTAGTTTTCAACCGCTCCATGCAATGGAGTTGCTTGATATTCTCCGTTTTTAGCTTCAATATTAGCACCGTTATCAAGAAGGAGTTTAACTAGGTTTAAATCACCGATTTCAGCAGCTGAATACAGTAGTGTATTACCGTTCTTGTCATTGGTATCAATGTTAGCACCCTGAGCAATAAGACCTTTAGCTTCATTAAAACCACCGCTTTCCACAATAGTCAACAATTTTCTATCTAATTGTACTTGCTTCAAAATTCCTGCTATATCTAGGTAACCTTTTCGAGTAGCCAAATCTAAAGATGTTTGGTTATAAATATCTCTAACTTCAATGTCAGCACCTCTGCCAAGAAGGAGTTCGACTGTATTTAATTTGTTTCCTTGTATAGCTACATGCAATGGTGTCCAACCATTATTGGTTATATTATTAATACCGCTAATATCCTTGTCTAAAAGAAACTTAACTATTTCAAGATTACTACTGTACTGGGCAGCTACATGTAATGGTGTATTACCATACACATCTTTAGCATTAATATTAGCATTGTTATTGAAGAGAAACTCAACTACACTAAGTTTATTACGAGAAGCAGCAAAGTGTAAAGGCGTCCAACCGTACATGTCTTTAGCATTAATATTAGCCTTCTGATTAATAAGATCTTTAACTTCATTAAGACCTGTATCTTGCACTGCAGCTAACAATTTTTTATCTAATTCCGTTTGCTTTAGAAACTCTGCTACACTTGTGTTATTCTCTTGAGCAGCTAAGTCTAAAGGTGTTTTACTATCCTTATCTTTAACACTGATATCAGCTCCTTTGTTCACAAGAAATTTTACCACATCTAAAGCATTGTAATATACAGCATAGTGCAGAGGTGTCCAATCACTACTGTCTTTAGTATTAACGATAGTTTCTTTATCTGAAAGAAATTGAAATATATCATTAAATAGACTCATATTACCATTGTAAACGGCATAGTGCACGGTAGTCCAGCTTGTTGAGAATTTATCTTTATCTGCAACGTCATCTTGATTTCTTTCAGCAGTTTTATCAAGGAAAAGATTAACTATATCCCACTTGCCATTTTTAGCAGCATATTGCAGCGGTGTATAACCGAACTTATCTTTTTCATTTATGAGAGACTTTAATCTTTCTCTTTGGCGAACTGCTTTTACTAGTTCATCAGGTTCTGAATACAAATTATCTTCAAAATTCATACTTTCAATTTTACCTATAAGAAACCTAATAGAACGCAATTTGCCTTCTTGAGCAGCAACATGAAAAAGTGTTTGGCCATCGTTATTTTTAGCTTCAATGTTAGCTTCGCACCCAGCCTTCTTTTGGCAAATCTCTGAAGCTTTATTAATCAGACCTTGTATTTCTGCTATATCAGACAAACTAAACCTGTCTAATCTCCGGATTATTATTGGTTCTAACCCTAAATCGAATTCCAATGTAGAAATCCTATAAGACTCAGAATTATTCCAATTTTTTACATTGATTACATGGTTAGATACTTCGTCGGAAAACACCAAATCTGTATTACTACTGGAAACCCTAATCTGATCTGGAGTAATATCTTTTAATATCACTACTCCTATGCGTTCTTCATCTTGCCCCACCGAAGTTAAAGTGCCATCTTGATTATGTGTGATACTGATAGACTTAGTGAAATCTATAACATATTCTTTTATAATTTTTTCATAATCATTCTTAAGTTTATCTTGATAGTCCATTATTCCATCAACCTCTTGCTGTAAACCTAAATATGAAAAAAAATTACCATTGTTCCACAGAAGAAAATTAACATCTCTCCATTTACTTTGGTCATTATAAAAATCTTCTACTCTAATAATAAAAGGAATCTCACCTTCTCTCGTTAATAAGAGATCATCTTCATCTTTATATTTCTCGATATCTTCAAGATTAGAATCAATCACTACATGATCACCTTCAAAATCCTTAGGCAACAAAAACATATTCTGAGTCTGTGTGGCATGGAAAAAGGGAGATAATTTGCCACTTTCTACGGAAGAGCCAGCACATGACATTGATTGTACATAAGGAATAAAGGTTTCTCCTTTACTGTTCATAACCATAAGGTGCCTATAGCTGTTACCCTTAAGATAATTTCTTACTTGAACATGAGTATTACTATAGTTTAAATGCAAGTTACACTGTTGAATTGAAAACTCCTCAGGAACTTCTGGCATAACCAACATATCTAATTTTTTATCATCTGAGTTATTATCAATAATAATCTCTCTTTTCTCTGTGTTGCTATCAATAACATACATATCACTTCCATTTCCACCTCTAGCAAACATACTCCTTTGGTCAAAATTTATTATATCTTCTCCTGAAGAACCAAATACCATATGTTGGAATGCGCTATTGCTTTGTAGTTTTGCTCTAACAACACCAAAGACTTTATAGTCCTTATTATTAATGAGTATTTCCTTGTAATGATTTTCTGCAGCATCAAAGCTATCAAGAGAATGTTCTGTATGTAACTCGAACGAGTTAATTTTTGTAATGGATGATTCTAGTTTCTCAATTTTAGGAATAATATTACTACCATTTTTATCTATCAGCATAAAATTAGGTTGATTACTGCCTTGCTTAATATAATTTGTAATATCAAGGGTATATTGATTACCTTGACCCAGCCCTATTTTTAAAGATAAAGTATTATTAGTCGAGAAATAAGATATTTCATCACAATCATCTAGCAGATTAGTTTCCGGAAAGATTACAGTTCCCGTTCCTTTTACATCAATTTCTGAATATAAATCTTTAGCCTCGTAATCTGTGGTTTTTATATAAAAGGTATAATCATTTTCTGCACCTGTAACTTTAGTGTATGGCGCAATAGCTACTTTTTTACAATTATCAACTGTATCCTTCTCATTTTTGCTCAAACCTCCACCACTATTTATAAAGACGTCACGATTATCGTTTCTAGTAAGGCGCCTAGAATTATATGTACATAAAACATTATCTGTCTTATTTTGCCTTCCAATATAGCTATACCTGAAAGCATCGACATTGCTATCAACATAATCATTGATCAATCGATGAAGATTTGTTGTTATAGCTCTTTCCATAAAAGTCCGGATGTGATAGGATAAGGGTAGATGATGATAAGGAGGTTGAATGCCAGCAGCATATAGTTATGATTTAAGAAAAAAAGCAATGGAAGCGCTAGACGAAGGAGAAAGCAGAGAAACAGTGGCAGCAAGATTTAAGATTGGAAGAACTACTTTATGGGAGTGGCAGCAAAGAAGAAAAGAAACAGGAGACTTTCAATCAAAAAAACTTGGAAATGGGGGTTACAATCACAAAATTACCGACTGGGATACCTTTGCCAAATTTGCCAGAGAACACGGAGGAAAGACTCTATCGGAAATGGCTAAACTTTGGAACAACGTTAGTATCCAAACGATCTATCGAGCCCTTAAAAAAATTGGATTTACGCGCAAAAAAAGACATATGGATACAAGGAAAGAAACGAAGAAAAACGTGCTGAATTTTTGAAAATTATAGCGACAAAAGAACCTAAAAACTTAGTGTATATAGATGAGTCTGGCATTGATAACACCGAAGACTACCCCTACGGATATTGCCAGAAAGGACAGCGGTTTTATGCCTTAAAATCTGGAAAGAAAACTCAACGAATCAGTATGGTTGCAGCCTTAAGTGGAAGAAAGATAGTTGTTCCGTTAACCTTTGAAGGCCACTGTAATATGGATGTTTTTAATGGATGGTTTGAGCAATTTTTGACACCGATCTTGGAACCTGGACAGACTGTCATTCTTGACAATGCTACTTTTCATAAGTCTGATAAGATTATCGAGCTTGCTAAAGGGGTTGGTGCAGAAATTTTGTATCTGCCGCCTTATTCTCCAGATTTCAACAAAATTGAGCATCATTGGTTTGCTATAAAAAACAGAGCCAGGAAAAACATTCCTCTATTCGAATCCTTTCGTCGTGCTGTTGATTCTGCCTTCCTATGACCTGTTCGGACTATTATGAGAAATGCTATACTTAGCGGAGCTAAGCGGGGTTCAGAATAAATGGCCTCGAGGTGAACAACTAACTTTAACCCGAAAGGGAAGGAGGACAAGAGCATGTATGTAAAGCGAGAGTTATCTGAAGATGTGTAAGGTAACGGCTTGCAACACCTGATCAATATGGTTAAAGCTAAACTGCTTGAATTCTAATCTTCAGGGGTGGGATTTCACATCCATGGGTATCACATTTAAAACCCCATGTCTACAGTAAGCACAAATTAAACTTTCGTTTGTGTGACATTCTGGCTGTAGAACGATAAGTAGTGAACTTATTTAAGAGCATAATAGATGTCGCAAAGATAACAGATGGGGCAAGGAGCTTAGGGTTAACTCAAGGAAAAATAGAATACGGAAGAGATATAGTAAAGATCGGTAAAAGTGAGGTAGAAATTATAACGGAAAATGGCATAAGGCATTACACTAATCTTGCAGACAATAGTAATATAGTGTTAACTTTCTCTACTAGTTTAGGAGAATTAGAAGTTAATTTGTACCCTGACAAGCAAGATAAAATAATAGTAGAAGTTAGTAACAAAAAGGAAATACTGGAAAAGTTCAAAAATTGTAAAGAAGAATTAGGTGAGAATTGCTCGCTTGGTGGATATTGGGTCTACGATGCTATTAAACAGGGATATTTTGAAAGGTCTGGAAAACTTTGTCAATCTTTTGAAACAATTAGTCTATCTAAAAAAGTCTCAGAAGGAGTCAAAGCAGCGGTAAAAGGTTTAAAGTGTGGTGATATAGTGAGTTCTTCATCCAGTAATATATTTCCTCCAAAAGCGATTATGCAGGAAGGTAAAGCAAGAGTACCAGGAGCATGAACTCAAAGTTGCTTAGGGTCAAGTTTTGAGTATTTTACTAAAATAGCTTTAACATTTTTTGGGGAATGTTTTAAATCCTATGGTGATGTTAAGTTAATAGCTTAAGAGATATTCTAAAGGAGTTATCTTATTTAAAAAATTACTTGGACGCTTATAGTTTTTTGAGCATAGCCTTTCATGTTAGATTCAAAGAAGACTGAATAGGCTGCTCCACACTTTCTACTTTCTCGAGCTTGGTGTTGGGCTTAAAGGTATTGACCTTACCCAGAAAAAGTGGAGAGAAAGTTTGGAATGTTTTTTACAAAAAGAATGATGCATCAAATTGTTCTGGAATGCAATAGTTAATAGTGACGTTGTTTGTTATAAAAAATTTCTATGTATTCAAATATTGCAGTTCTAGTTTGTTGAGCAGAGTGTTGTGAAGTATCAATAAGTATTTCTCTTTTCAATGAGCTAAAGAAGCTTTCTGCAACAGAATTGTCGTAACAACAGCCTTTATTACTCATCTATATTCTTTACAGCTAAGAGATATTGATACCCTTGCGCAGTATATTGTGAACCTTGGTCACTGTGCAGCAGTAGATTTTTAACAGGTTTACGCCTATTAATGGCCATTAATAAAGAGTTCATAACCAATTGTTTATTTATTGCACTACTCATTAACTACCATACGTGAGAATTATTGCTGCCAAATATAGCCATCCCTCCTTGGTTTTGATGTAAGTAATCCCATACTTTATTTGGTTGATCAACAATAAAGTTTTGATCTAATATATTGGGAGCTACAGCTCTATTATCTGTTTGTTGTTTTTTAATTTTAAACTTTCTTCTCAGTATAGCCCTGATGTCATTTTTCTGCATAATACTTTGCACCGTTTTCAAATTGCAACTTTTACCCAAAGCCTTCAATTCAGCATGAATTTTAGGAGCTCCATATCTACATTTAGAAACTTGATATATTTTTTGAATAGCTTCGAGTAGCTCTTTATTTGCTGATTCTCTACTGCTTATTTTTCTTGTGGTCCACTTATAGTAGCCACTAGCAGAAAATCCTACATAATTCCTGTACTTTATAGCAGTTACTATATAAAAAAATATTTTACTCTTTTTGACTGGCCAGGGCTTTTTTTTAAATGTCTCTTTCCCTTGTTACTCTTGCTTTGTAAATCAAACCTCTCTTTGTCGTAAGGAGCCATGTTACCTCTACCTGGAAATGCATCTGCTGCCGACTTTTTTTCGTTGTGTTTCTTTATCCATTTTCCTAATAAACCACCCTTTATTCCTAAATCCTTTGCTATTTTTGTAATTGTTTGACCTGCCTTTCTTTGTTCATTTGCCAGCTTAACAGCTTCCAATTTGAATTCTGCCGTATATTCTCTTGCCATTTCTAATCCTCCAAAATTTTATTTTACCCGAAAAAACTCCTTTCTTTCTCTCCACTTTTTCTGGGTAAGGTCAAGAAGCCTATTGTCTAATTATGTACCTAAATTTTATTACGGCA
Organism: Wolbachia endosymbiont (group A) of Melieria omissa; assembly: GCF_964031125.1. Lineage (NCBI taxonomy): Bacteria > Pseudomonadati > Pseudomonadota > Alphaproteobacteria > Rickettsiales > Anaplasmataceae > Wolbachia > Wolbachia endosymbiont (group A) of Melieria omissa. Next base: position 470,436 of record NZ_OZ035007.1, read on the forward strand.
CTTTCACTACTACTTTAACGAGTGAGCTACCTTTCTATAAAAGACCTATCGACTGTTGCAATTATAGGCGTAAACAAGAATGATAAAAGAGTACGAGATTGAGTAACTATGTACACTTCTGCTGGCATACCAGGGTATAGGTATACGTTTTTAAACTGAGCAAGCTCTGGTTTTGGTATCACTACACGTACTGAATAATAACGCCCTAGCCTTGGATCATCAAGGGCATCGGGAGAAATATTGCTTACTATACCATTAATTAAACTTAAACGACGTGCACTGTAAGCACTTAAACGAACTTTAACCTTTAGCCCTTCTAGCCCATCAATAGAGACTATGTTGCTATCTTTCTTTTGTGCTGACAGTATCTCTTCTATGTTTCTGGTCTGAATTTTAGCATCTATTATTAGGTCATCATCCGATGGCACTACGCTCATGATCGGAACTCCAGATTGTATAACACCACCTTCAGTATGGTATCTTATATCTGTGACTATCCCATCTTGAGGCGATTTAATTATTGTACGTGCTAATGAATCTTCAGCAACCATCAGTCTCTCTTTCAAGTCTGCAATAGACGTACTAACTTCCTTAAGTTCAGCGTTTGCTCTTTCTTGAGAATCATTTCTCACGTTTATAATTTCTAATTCGTTCTCTCCAATTTTTTGCTGCACTTGAGATATTGCAGAACGGTAATGTCCAACTCTGCCTTCAATTTCAGCAAACTGCTTTTCTAAAGCTAAAATGTGTGGTTTGCTTATATGGCCACTATCAAGTAATTGTCTTTTTGTTTCCAACTCCTCAGTTATCAAGTCATATTGCTTATGAGCTGCATTTAGTTGAAAGTTTAGCCCCGCTAATTCATCATTTAACTGCTTTATACGTTGTTGCAGTATGTCTGTTTTTCCCAATATGCTCTTTCTCTGAGAGTTGAACAACTTTACTTGATTCTTTATCGCTTTATTTACAAGTTCATCGTGAGATAATTTTTTAACCTCATCAGGAAACTCGAGCGTGTCCAAATCTACTCTGATTGCAAGAAGCCTTGCTTCTGTTGCTAAAAATGATAAGAGCTTCTCTTTGATGATACTTAAATTCGCCTTCTCGTTAACATCACTCAACAAAACTAGAGGCTCATCTTTTTTAACTGCTTGACCCTCTTTTACTAAAATTTTGCTTATTATTCCTCCGCCCAAGTGTTGAACTATTTTTCTATTTGAAGATACAATAACTTCTCCACTTGCATGCACCGCACCGTCAATTGGAGCTATAGCCGACCAAATACCACCTATCCCAAAAAAGATGAGTATTACTACCAGACCAAAAAATAGTGGTCCCCATGTTACTTTCAGGACTTCATTTACGTTATTACTTTCGCGTTTTAAAATAAAATTTATCACTGCATCAATCAATGCAAACGTCTTATCCAAAAATTTTGGGTACTTCTTCTTTTTATTTTTTGCTCCTTGCATATTTATATTATCACCATGGCCAATCAAGCCTGTCAAAGAAAATCCAGCGCTAAGCTTTTTTAACTTACTTATCATAATACTACTGTGAATTTGTGTTAACTCAAGATAACACACAAAAACAAAGAATCTATAATTTAAGCATTCCATTTAGACTGTAGAGCACCAGAATAAACTATTTAGTAACAATTCCTGCATCAACTATGTTTTTAAAATTTTTTGACGTTTAACTTTATTATAACTTTTTCTTTATTTTGTGAATATCTGAGTTACTTATATTATGTAAGAAATCTATTGCCAACTAGTCAATATTCTGTTAGGAATTAAGATAATATAAAGTTATTATGCTTAAATTGGAAAGCAGAAAGTTCCTGATTACTGGCGCATCAGGCGGAATAGGGCAAGCAATTGTAAAAATTATGCACAAAGCCGGAGCAACTTTATGTATTTCTGGCACAAAAAAAGAAGTGCTCGAAGAAGTTGCTAAACAATATGAAAAAAACATGCATGTACTCCCTTGTGATTTATCAAATGCTGAGGAAGTAAATCAACTAATAAATAGAGCAAGTGAGCTGATGGAAGGCTTTGACGGGCTCGTATGCAATGCGGGTATTACGCGAGACAGTTTATTATTGAGAATGACAGATGAAGCATGGCAAAAAGTAATTGATATTAACTTGAGCTCTACATTTAAGCTGAGTAGAGAAGCATGCAGAAAACTAATTAAGAATAATTGGGGAAGAATTATAAATATTTCCTCAATAATAGGGCTGACAGGAAACGCCGGGCAAGCAAATTATGCGGCGTCTAAAGCTGGAATAATAGCTATGAGCAAATCCATAGCAAAAGAAGTTGCAAGTCGTAATATAACAGTAAATTGTATTGCTCCTGGGTTTATAGATACTAAAATGACTGAAGTTTTAAATGAAGTACAAAAGGGAAAAATATTAGATAATATTCCAATGAAAAGAATGGGAACAGGGGAAGAAATAGCAGCAGGGGTCTTGTTTTTAGCAAGTGATGAAGCAAAATATATAACAGGGCATGTGCTCAATATTAATGGTGGGTTATTTATGTAGCAACACTTATGTATGGACAAATTATAATTTTTACTTTAAAATAAAAAATGTGTAGGTGTAGGTTTAGGTTAATTTATTACTTAGAGGCAAAAAAATGAGCTCTATAATGGAATTTTTTAGTGTTTTTTGCGTAGTATTGCTTTTCTCTTTCTCAGGTTATGCAGCTGACCCTGATATGGATGACACAACTAAAGTAATATGCAATATTATTGGTTATGTTTGGGGGATAGGCGGTCCACTTATGACGGTAGTAATAATTGGTGCAGCTTTGCTTGCAATATTTGGCAGGATGCCGTGGCCAGCCCTCTTTGCTCTTGGCATGTTCTGTGGTGTATTTTTTGGCGCTAAAACTATCATAACGAAAATTATGCCCAACGTAAGCGATGAAGCAAAAACTATGTTGGAAAAGTGTGGACAAAAATAATCCAAAAAGTGCAGAAATGCTTTTTTGTTATCCATTAAACCGCTTCATATCTTCAACTTGCAACAAATAAGGGCTATCTTTTGGTAAAGTTTTAACAGCTAGCTCAGCATATTTTGTAAATTGCTTTAAATCACCTTCAATACAAGCCTTTTTTGTCAAGGCAAAATAATGCATTGCCGTATCAGCTTCACATTTATATGCAATGCTTAAATACTTCCAGACAAAAGCGTTATCTGGTTCTACATTCAAAATCTGCTCCAGGTAAAAAATCGCCTTTTTTGCATCACCTTGTAATAATAAAGTATGAGATAATGCAAGTTTCACTAAATAACTGTTTTTCTCAGATAAATACCTAAGCGATTCCTCATACATTTTTATTGCTTCACTTAAATTTCCGGCCTTGTATAGCATTTCTGCTTTTAATTCATATAGGTATGGGTCATTGCGTGACTCTTGAATCAATGAATTAACTTTAGCAATAGCCTCTTCTATCTTTCCTTGCCTATAGCAAACTATAGCATTTACATACTCAGAATTATTTTCATATTTATTAGATAACACATGAATAGGAGCAAAGAAAGAGTCTAGCTTGGCAACCACACGCTCAAACTTTAGTAACTTATCCGCAAAAATTGGTTTTACGTTGTTTTTAACCTTATAATTTTGTACAGCAAATATACGTTTCTCACTAAGTGGGTGAGTGCGGAAATATTCCTCGGTGTTCTCATGCTCAATACTTTTAAAATAATCAAAAATCTCTTTCATACCTGAATTATCATAGCCAGATTCATCAAGATACCTTAAAGCATAGCTATCTGCTACACTTTCTTGCTCTTGAGAATAGTTAAAAAATAGCCTTGAACTAAACGCTACACCACTAAGCAAAATTGCACCAGCAACCTGAGGGTTAATGATAATACTAGAAACTAATCCTACCATATAACTAATCATTGCTATCGATTGAAAATAACCCATAGCACTACTCATTTGCAATATATGACCAGCAGATATGTGAGCAATCTCATGTGCTAATATACCAAGCAGGACATAAGGTTTAGCCGAATATTGTAAAAGTCCTAAATGAATGAAAATACTGTTATTGTTAATTACAAAAGCATTAATCGAATTGTCATTAATTATAAAAACTTTTATTTGCTCATGATCAATATCCGCAGCAGAAAATAAAGGTTGCGCTAGCTCTTTCACTATTGCTTCCACTTCACTATCTCTAATAATGTTAATAGAGTAAGCATTATTACAATATGCAAAAAAGAACAATAAGGTCAAAAACTTAGCAACTCTAAACATGAAAATTCTGTGCTTGTATAATTTATAGAAATTCTATATTTTAACACTTAAATTATACAAATTTATAAACGCTAGTTTAAATTTTTAACGTAACTGATAAGTTTGTCGATGGTAGTTAACTTAATTTTATGTTGTTCAGCAAATTTAAGTAACTGAGGTAAGCGCATCATAGAGCCATCATCATTCACTAATTCACAAATAACTGCTGAATGATCAAACCCTACTAACTTCGCCATTTCAACACTCGCTTCAGTATGACCAGCACGTTGTGCCACCCCACCTTTATGTGCAATTACAGGAAAAACATGACCTGGAGTTATGATGTCATCCTGAGTACCATCCTTGTTGATAGCAGCATGTATAGTTTTCGTTCTATCCTCTGCTGAAACACCGGTTGTAATGCCATAACGTGCATCAATTGATGTAGTAAATGCGGTATGATTTTCACCAATATTTTTCTTCTCCATGAAATTAAGGCCCAACCTTTTCATGTGAAATTTAGTCATTGCTAAGCAAACAACCCCTGTACCGTACCTAACCATAAAAGCCATATGTTCCGGCTTTATTTTCTCAGCTAAGACAATCAAATCGCCTTCATTTTCTCTATTTTCATCATCAACTAAAATGAATAATTTACCGGAACGAGCATCCTCTAATACATCTTCCACAGAAGAAATACCTGGTAGACTCATTGAAGCATAAGTGGCCTGTACCATAATAATTTACTTAAATTCAATCTTAACTATTTTATACAATTTCTCTCCATTTGGCACTGTCACTTCCACATATTCACCGACTTTTTTGCCGATTAAGGCACTCCCAAGTGGTGAACTAGTAGATATTAACTGCTTTGAAACATCAGCTTCATATTCGCCTACAACCTTATAAACATATTCCACTTCACCGTTATTATCACTTAACATGCTTAATGTCACAGTTGCACCAAACATTACTGAATCACCAGACAAATTTTTTACTTCTATTACTTCCGCATGTGAGAGCTTACTTTCTATCTCCATTATACGGCCTTCAATAAAACCTAACCTTTCCCGTGCTGCATGATACTCTGCGTTTTCAGACAAATCACCTTGATCACGAGCATCAGAAATAGCCTGTATCACAGAAGGTTTTTCTTCCTTTAATTTTTCAAGTTCGGCTTGCATATTCTCAAAACCTTCCCTCGTCATAGGAAATTTATTAATAATGGATGAAGCCATAATCACCACCTAAACGCAATTAAATTGAGTAACGAAATTACTCACAATGTTAAAAATATCACCTTTTATATCATCACTCATGTCATTTGACAACTTTTTTAAAACCCCAGGGTGTACAGTATGAAAATAATTAATAAGATCATGTTCAAATTTATTAATGTAACTTATTTGTATTTTACTTAACTGATTATATAGGTTAGAAAAAATATACATCAGCACTACTTGCTCTTCTATTGACATAGGTAAATGTTGTTTTTGCTTTAATAACTCGACAAGATATTTACCCTTATTCAAGGATAATTGAACACTAGCATCAAGATCAGAACCAAATTTTGCAAAATCTTCTAATTCTCTATACTGAGCTAAGCTTAGCTTTATAGAACCAGCAACTTTCTTCACAGACTTTAGTTGTGCAGCAGAACCAACCCGTGAAACTGACAAACCTATATTTACTGCAGGTCGAAATCCTTTATAAAATAATTCAGACTCAAGAAAGATCTGCCCATCGGTAATTGAAATAACATTTGTTGGCACATATGCAGATACATCACCAGCTTGAGTTTCGACAATTGGCAAAGCAGTTAAAGAACCCTGCCCTTTTTTATCAGACATTTTAGCAGCTCTTTCAAGCAAGCGAGAATGTACATAGAATATATCTCCAGGGTAAGCTTCACGACCAGGAGGACGTCTGAGCAATAAAGACATCTGCCTATATGCCACAGCATGCTTAGATAAATCATCATATATAATCAAACAATGCATTCCATTGTCACGGAAAAATTCCCCAATAGTGCAACCAGCATAAGGTGCTAAAAATTGCATAGGCGCGCAGTCAGATGCACTAGCCACAACTACAGTTGTATACTCTAATGCTCCGCTTTCTTTCAGCTTATTTACCACTTTTGCTACTGTTGAAATTTTTTGCCCAATAGCAACATAAACACAGTAAACTTTTTGATTTTCGTTTACCTCATCGTTAATCTTCTTCTGATTGATAATAGTATCAAGCGCAATAGTAGTTTTACCAATTTGTCTATCACCAATAATTAATTCACGCTGCCCTCTACCTATTGGAATTAGCAAATCTATAATTTTAATTCCTGTTTGCAGTGGCTCATGCACAGACTTACGATCAATAATGCCTGGCGCTTTAGATTCTATATCCATTCTGTTTTTGGCTCTAATTTCCCCACCGTCGTCCATAGGATGGCCCAACGCATTTACAACTCTCCCTAACAATTCATGCCCTACAGGCACCTGCACAACATCACCACTACATTTTACAACGTCCCCTTCTTTCACATCACGGTCATTACCAAGCACAACTATTCCAGCCGTATCATGATCTAAATCGAGAACTATTCCTTCTACACCACTTGCAAAAAATACCTTTTCACCGAATTTTGCTTTTTCCAGCCCATAAACCAATGCGATACCATCTGTTACTGAAATTACTTCACCTATATTTTCCCGCTTTATAGGATTATCAAACGTCTCAACCTTTTCTCTTATTATACTTGCTATCTCAGAAACATTCATACTGTTCTTCATACAAAATTCCTTACTTTTAATATTTCCATTTTACTTAAGTCAACTAACCTATCCAAGTAACTTTTTAGCGAAGCATCGATCAAATTAAAACCATACCTAACTACGAAGCCACCTAGTATAGAAGGGTCAACCACATTGCTTACTTTTATTATTTTACCAAGAAAGCTCAAAGATTCAGTAATTATTTTTATATCAGATTCCTTTAAAGTTTCTGCTGACTTTATAGTAATTTCGAATTCATTTTCATTTTCTCTTGCAAGACTTAAGAATTTTTCTAATATAAGGATCAATAAACTAGAGCGTTTATTTGCAAATATAACCATAATAAATTTTACTAAATTCTCACTCAAGTGCTCATTTATAGAAAGCATCACTTCTTTTTTGTGTGCAAAAGAAATCATAGGATGAGATAGGTACACAAAAACATCACGTTGATCCTTAAAAAAAGCCAACAGAAATTCTACTTCTTTCCTTATAATACCTAACCTGCTTCCTGAGACATGAAATAGCACTCTAGCGTAAGATGAAACTAAATTATTGTATTGGGTCTTTTTCATATTAAATCCAGTAAATCTAAATTAATTCAGCTACAAATCTTTCATTCTTCAATCCAAGCATTTTTTATATAAACAGGTCTTCTCTTTAAGGAAAAAAAATATAAATCATATCTGACTGAATAATCTAAAAAACTAAGGTTTTTACTTAAGAAATACTTAGAAGAATTTATAATAGACTGACATTGAAGATGAGATATCGGTATTTCTTTTCCAAGTAAACTTGTTTTAACTTCTATAAAAATCAGCTCCTTTTTTTTAGATACAATTAAGTCAATTTCACCGAACTTACAACGGTAACGGCGTTTTATAACATTATACCATTTCAGTTTTAAATATACTAAAACTAATAACTCGCCAAAGTAACCTACAAAGTAGCGTAACCTACTTACCACAAGAAGAACAATTATGATAACAATTAACTTTGTGTAACTACTTTGCCTCCTTCTTTATTTTTACTATAAACCTTACCTCTTGCTGCAATATCCCTACCAACCAGTTCTATCACTGCCATTGAAGCGCAATCACCCTTTCGAGTGCTAAATTTTATTATTCTAGAATACCCACCTTTACGATCTTGATAACGGCTGGCTAAGACGTTTAATAACTTATCAACTGCTAACTTACTATTATGAAGGCGTGAAAGCAAAAGTCTTCTACCATGTAAAGTATTCTTATTCTTAGCAATTGTAATAAACTTTTCGACATATGGACGAAGTTCCTTAGCTTTTGGTAAAGTAGTTACAATCTGCTCATGGTTAATTAATGAGATAGATAGATTCTTTAACGTCGATAATCTATGTTCAGTACAACGAGATAGTTTACGTTTTTTTATTCCATGTTTCATATATCACCTAATCTTCATCAGTATGTTGTTTAGCCAACTCATCTATATCCTTAGGTGGCCAGTTTAGCACATTCATACCCAAAGACAAGCCAAAATTAGTCAAAACTGCCTTAATCTCATTCAAAGACTTTCTGCCAAAATTAGCAGTTCTTAACATTTCACCTTCTGTCTTTTGCACAAGATCACCTATATAAGTGATGTTTTCGTTTTTCAGACAGTTATGAGACCTGACAGATAATTCCATTTCATCTACCTTACGCAATAAGACAGGGTCATAACCCAAATCTTTAGCACCACTAGACGAAGAAACCTGCGATTTTTTATAACTTACATCAGAACTAATAAAGGGCTGAAGTTGCTCCTGTAATATTCTTGCAGCAGAGTCAACAGCTTGACTCGGAGAAATTGTACCATCAGTTTCAATTGACAATATCAGCTTATCCTTATCAGTCACTTGGCCAACACGACTGTTCTCTACCCTGTACGAAACCCTGTTGACAGGGCTATACAAAGCATTAACTGGAATAAAACCAATTAAATCCTGTTCACTCATAAGCTTCAAAAGTTCGTTTTCTTTATACTTAATTACAGGAAGATAACCTTTTCCGCTAGCCACATATATGGTCATGTTAAGCTCTACATTTTGCCCCAGCGTACATATTAATAAATCCTTATTAACAATAGAGCATTGATCATCAGTTTCTATCATCCCAGCTAATACCTGGCAAGGCCCTTTAGCGTTTAAATTTAAGCATTTATTAGAAGCACCATTTAATTTACACCTCAACATGCCCATATTTAACACTATATCAGTTACATCTTCTCTCACCCCTTGAATTGAAGTAAACTCATGAGTTACACCTTCAATTTTTATTCCATAAACAGCACTACCTTTAAGAGAAGATAACATTACACGTCTTAATGCATTACCTAATGTTAAAGCAAAACCACTTTCCAACGGTTCTAGCACTATATCACTTTTTTCACTTGAATCATCTGATATTACCTTAACTGAACTAGGTTTAATCAATTTATCTAAATTGCTACAGAGAGACACATCATTATTATAATACATAAAACAACCTTTTCAAATATCCTATACTCTTCTTTTTTTTCTTAACCTGCACCCATTATGAGGAATTGCGGTTTTATCTGCAATTGAAGTCACAGTCAACCCACAGCTCTGAAGTGCTTTAACCGCAGCTTCGGTACCAAAGCCAGGACCACGAATTATTACAGAGACAACCTTCATACCAAATCTCTCTATTGCATTCTTCGCAGCAGCCTCCGCAGCCTTACCTGCAGCATAAGGTGTGGATTTTCTCGAACCTGAAAAACCACATGCACCCACAGAAGTTTGACATAGCGTATTACCATGAACATCAGTTACATTTACAAAAGTATTATTAAAAGTTGCACGAATATGGACAACACCAGTAATAAACTCCTTCTTACTCTTACCAACCGTTTTGACTTTTTTCATTAAAACTCACAATAATAATAAATTTTATTTTTTCCCAGCAATAGGCAACCGAGATCTACCTTTACGAGTCTTAGCATTAGTATGAGTCCTTTGCCCTCTCACAGGTAAACCTTTTCTATGTCTCACCCCTCTATAGCATCCCATTTCCACTAAAGATTTTATGTTCATAGCCACTTCTTTTCTGAGCTCACCTTCTATAACATAATTTTGTCTAATGAAACTGCTGATCTTTTCTATATCTTCATCTCGTAATTCTGAAACACGTTTGCGCTTATCAACTTCGCAAGCGTGACAAATTACATTCGCAGTAGCAATACCTATACCATATATATAAGTTAATGCAAAAGGAACACATTTCCTCACTGGAATATTTATGCCTGCAATACGTGCCACTGGTACCTCGATACTTTATTAATAACAACTCTTAATTTATACCATAAAACAACTCAGAGTCAAACCAAATTACAAGAAATTTTACTTTCAATCTCTTGCGTTACCTCATCAACACTCAAATTAGCGTCAATTGTTAATAATTTGCCTTTATAATACTCGCGTAAACCTTTCATTTGAAGGTGATATTCACTTATTCTCTTATTAATTGCAGACATATCAGCATCATCAATTCTTTTCTCTAACCTCGTACTTTTACATTTAGCACAAGTAGTACTCTTAAAAGAAGATACACTATATATGCTTTTACAGTCCAAACACGCGAGACGATTTTTTAACCTATCGATTGCAATATTATCGTCAAGCTGCAGCTCAACTACAATGTCAACATCCCTATTATATTTTTCTTGCAAAACTTGAGTCAAAAAATGAGCCTGGTTTAAATTTCTCGGAAAACCATCTAATAAGCAATTATCATCCACTAATGCAAGCTGGTCACGTAATAATCCACATATAATTTCATCTTGAATTAAATTACCAGATTCCACGGTACCCTTTATTTTTTTACCTAACTCACTACTGCTAGATATAATATTCCTTAATAAATCCCCTACTGAAATTAATTTTAAATTATATTTTGCTATTAACAAGCTTGACTGAGTACCTTTACCAGAACCTGGAGGACCAAAAATCGTAATGATCATCTTACTTTCCTCGTTTTAGACTCATATTTCTTTATCCAGTTGTCGTACCTATTTGAAAAAATATAAGATTGTATTTGCATAATAGTATCAGTAATAACGTTCACTATAATCAGTAAGCTCGTCCCACCAAAAATAAATGGTATATCATAATAATATCTCATAACTTCAGGTACAGTACATATGACTACCAAATACGCAGAGCCAATGAATGTCAACTTAAAAACTATATCTTGAAGGTAATCAGAAGTATGTTTCCCAGGCCTTCTACCAGGTATAAAACCACCATTTTTTTTAAGAAAATCTGCGTTTTCCTCTGGATTAAATATAAAATTGGTATAGAAAAAATTAAAAAATACTATCAGCACCAAATAGGCTACAATATATACTACTTTATTTGCCATAAAGTAATTCAAAATAAAATCAGAAAAAGCGTGCCCCTTATAGAAATTTGCAATTGAAATAGGTGTCAATAAAATTGCATTAGCAAAAATGGTTGGTACTACACCAGATAAATTAATCTTCAATGGAATATAAGTAAAATCGTCATTATGTAATCTTTTAAATTGCTTTTTAGGATGTTGAACAATAACCTTTCTATAAGAAGACTCTACAAAAATGACTAAGAGTAGCAGCAAAAAAAACAATACCAAAACAAAAAGGATAATAAATAACGATACGCTACCGTTTTTATTTAACGTTAACAAAGATGACAAAGCGCTGTGTAACTCTGATATTATACCCGTGAAAATGATTAATGAGATACCATTGCCTATACCGCTAGCGCTGATTCGTTCACCAAGCCATATTAAAAGCATAGTTCCACCTAAAAGGCTGAAAACACCTATTGTACGAAACATAACACCAGGTTCGATTACAACCAATACCCCTTCCCTATTCATCCCTTCCAATCCAACCAAAATTGGAATTGATTGAAATACACAAATTACTATGGTCAGATAGCGTATATAAGAATTCATCTTTCTACGGCCTGACTCTCCATCATTCTTAACTTCCTTCATTCCTTTAATCGCAGAAGAAAGTAACTGAATAATGATAGAAGCCATTATATATGGCATAACGTTCAATGCTAGAATTGTCATTCTAGCCAATGCACCACCAGAAAATAAATTAAATACTCCAAAAACGCCTGAGCCATCTTTGGGAAATATATCATTAATTACATCAAGATTAATTCCAGGAATAGGCACATAAGTACCCAAGCGATAGCAAATTAAAGCTATTAGCGTAAAAAATATACGCTTTAATAAATCGCCTTTATATAACAACGTAGGATCCAAGCTATTAAATGCTGATTTATTGCCCATGACTTACGATAGTATTTCCACACTACCACCAACTGAAGCTACAGATTTTTTTGCAGCTTCTGACGCAAAATCAACATGAAACACAAATTTTTCGCTCAACTTACCTTTATTAAGAAGTTTAATTTTATCCTTAATAGACTTTATAAAACCTAATTTATACAGCCTCTCCTTATCTATAACAGAGTCTTTCACTATTTTTTTAGCTTCCATTAAGCGCTGTATATCGCCAACATTAATTATAGAGTATATGCTCCTACGTATAGGCTTAAAACCTCTTTTAGGCAAACGAGTATATATAGACTGTTGTCCACCCTCAAAACCATTTATAGAAACTCCACTTCTAGCCTTCTGCCCTTTATGCCCTCTACCGGATGTTTTACCTTTACCACAACCGATACCTCTACCCAGCAACTTAGGCTTCTTTTTCTTAGATAATTTAGTAAATATAGAGTTTAATTTTACAGCATTATTCATACTTTACCTGTTTCCAACTATCTCGCTAATCTTTTTGCCTCTTTTGCTTGCTACCTGACGAGGAGATAACATACTATCAAAAGCCTTAAACACCGCACATATAACGTTATGAGGATTATTTGATCTAGTGGATTTAGCTACCACATCCTTTATACCTAACACCTCAAAAACTGATCTAATCGCTCCACCAGCAATAATACCTGTTCCGGCTCTTGCGGTTCTTAAAACTATCTCACCAGAACAAAATTTAGCTTTAATATCATGATGCAAAGTTCTACCTTCACGCAAGTACACTCTAATCATTGATTTCTTTGCAGCATTTACAGCTTTGACTCTTGCTTCAGCAACTTCTGCGTGCTTACCTATTCCACACCCTACCCTACCCTTCTCATCGCCAACAACAACCAAAATTGAAAATGAAAATCTTCTACCACCTTTGGTAACCGTTGTCACTCTTCGTACCGAAACTAAAAGCTCTGATAAATCATTATTATTTTGTAAATTCTTTATAGCCATATTCAAAACCTTCTAAAATTCAAATCCAGAACTTCTTAAAGCCTCAGCAAATTGAGAAACTAATCCTGTGTATTTATACGCTCCACGATCAAACGTAAGCTGCTGCTCTAATTTCATGCCAGACAGACGCTCAACCATTAAAGAAGAAACCTGTTTTATAGTTTCAGCGTTGACTTTCCCTTTACATACATCCTTAATTTTAGCATCCAAAGTAGAAGCTGAAGTGAGAGTTATTCCTTTTACATCATTAATTAACTGGACATAAAAATGCCTATTAGATTTAAATATGGATATACGTAAACGTTCAGCGCTCTTGTCAAGCTTCGCTCTATTACGTAACTTCCTTTTTTCAGAATTACTTAAAAAATTATACGATCTTTTCATTTTTATTACTTCTTTTTACTTACAACCTTACGCAGCATAAATTTGCCTTTTATTACAACACCCTTACCTTTATAAGGATCATATTTTCTAATTTTGCATATATCAGACGCCACCATATAGACCTTCTGCTTATCCATACCACTAACTACTAAGTGAGTTGGCTTTATGCACTTAATCTCAACATCTTTAGGCACTTTATATTTAACATTATGGCTATAACCAAGATATAAAGTCAAATACTTACCATCACACTCTGCCTTATATCCCACACCGTTAATCTCAAGATTAACAGAAAAACCATCAACCATGCCGTTAATGATATTATTAATATTACTCCTATAAGTGCCCCACATAGGCTTTATTTTATCATAATTATCTTTATCTTGATCAACAGAAAGCAATAGCTGATTATCAATAATCTGACACACAACATCCCTGATCAAGCTAACTTCCTTTTCAGCCTTAGCACTCTTTATTAACATACTACCATTATTATATTCAACTGAAACACCAGCAGGAATATTGATAGGAGCAGCACCTATACGAGACATGAATTTCTCCTATTATTTAAAACACACGACACAAAACTTCTCCACCAACCTTTAACTTATGTGCATTATAATCAGTCATCACTCCTTTGGGTGTCGATATAATAAAAATACCAAGACCATTATATGCTTTAGAAATGTCCTTATACTTAGAATAACGACGACAACCAGGCTTTGACACCCTAACTATGTCACTAATTACAGGTAACTTCTCATAATACTTCAATTTTACAATGAAAGAAGGTAAATTACCTACAACTTGCTTTTCATAATCAAGGATATACCCTTCCTCTTTTAAAATCTCCAATATAGAAGAATTCATCTTAGAAAATAGTACCCTTGTTGCCCTATGCATTGCCAATTGAGCATTACGTATCCTTGTTAAAAAATCACCAATACTATCAGATAACGCCACAATATACTCCTTATATTATATTTACCAACTAGACTTTGTAACTCCTGGAACTTGCCCAAAAGAACATAAACCACGCAAAACAATTCTACATAAACCAAATTTTCTATATACTCCTCTTGGTCTCCCAGTTAAAGCACACCTATTTCTAATTTTGGTTTTAGAAGAATTTCTAGGCAATTTTTTAATTAATTTATTTTGAGCTGTAAACCTTTCTACAATAGACAAATTCTTATTATTTATTATAGATTTCAATTTTTCTCTTTTTTCTTTATATTGATCGCACAACTTTATTCTGCGAAGATTTCTTTCTATCATAGATTTTTTTGCCATATATTTCTCCTCTCAATTAATCAAAAAAAGGAAATTTAAGAGCCAGTAATAATTCCTTTGCTTCCTTATCACTAACTGCACTTGTTGTAATATTAATATCCATACCTCTAATTTTACTTATTTTATCATAGTCTATTTCTAAAAACGAGATATGTTCCTTTATACCAAAGGAAAAATTACCATTACCGTCAAATTGCTTCACACTAAATCCTCTAAAATCTTTTTCCCTTGGCAAAGCAATATATATCAATCTTTCTAAAAACTCATACATTTTATCTCTACGCAAAGTTACTTTGCAACCTACTGTAGCACCTTTTCTGATCTTGAAGCCAGAAATAGATTTTTTTGCAAAAGTTGATAAAGGCTTCTGCCCAGCAATCAAATATAGGCTATCAAGTGGTTCATTTATTGCTTTACTATCTGTAGCAGCATCTCCAACGCCCATATTGATACACACCTTGACAAGTTTAGGCACTTGCATTATATTGCCGTAATTAAACTTATCCTTCAAGGACTTTACTATGCTATCTTTATACAATTCTTTAAACATATCAACCTAATCTACCACTTCTCCAGAAACTTTTGCAAAACGCACTTTTCTACCGTCTATAACCTTAAACCCCACTCTAGTTGGAGTTTTATATTTAGGGTCCAATGTTGCAACGTTGGATATATCAATAGCTAACTCTTTATTTAATATACCACCACTACTACCAGCTTTTGGTTTAGTATGTCTCTTATGCACATTCACTCCAGAAACAATTACTTTCTTTTTAG
Source organism: Wolbachia endosymbiont (group A) of Melieria omissa (assembly GCF_964031125.1). NCBI lineage: Bacteria > Pseudomonadati > Pseudomonadota > Alphaproteobacteria > Rickettsiales > Anaplasmataceae > Wolbachia > Wolbachia endosymbiont (group A) of Melieria omissa. Next base: position 486,231 of record NZ_OZ035007.1, read on the forward strand.
CATCACGTGCTATAACTTTGATTACCTTACCAATTTTTCCCTTATCTTTACCAGTTAAAACTATAACGTCGTCACCACTTTTTATTTTAGCACTCATTATAAAACCTCAACAGCTAATGACATTATCTTCATAAAAGAACCAGATGATAACTTTTTTACCGGACCAAACACCCGAGTGCCGAGTGGTTCACCTTGATCGTTAATCAAAACTACAGCATTGCTAGAAAAACGAATTACAGAACCATCAGATTTTCTAATAGGGCTTTTCACCCTCACCACAACTGCTCTATATACTTTTCCCTTCTCAACTTTCCCTCTTGGAGTAATAGATTTAGTAGATACAATAACTGTGTCACCTATAGATGCAGACTTTCTACCACCAAATAAACCAATACAAAGCACTGCACGCGCGCCAGAATTATCAGCTACTTCCAACAATGTATTTTTTTGAATCATATAAATATCCTATTCAATGTGAGCTATTAACAATAACCCATTTTTTAGTAGTAGAAATAGGCTTGTGTTCTTGTATTAAAACCTTGTCCCCTTCTTTACAACTATTATTCTCATCATGTGCTGTATACTTCTTGTATTTTTTTATAACCTTTTTATACAGCTCATCCTTATACACTTGTAATACCGAAACCTTTACAGTCTTATCACACTTAGCCTTAGTTACAGTACCACAAAAAACCTTTTTAGGCATTCTTTTCCTCTCTTCTTCTTTTATTTAATGTAGTTAAAATACGAGCTATGCTCTTTCTTATTAAGCTAAAACGCGAAATATTGTTGCACTGGCCCAGCTTCTTTTGAAAAACCAAATTAACAAACTCTTTTCTCAAATTCACAAGAATTTCATGCAATTCTTGCGAGGACCTCGATTCAATGTCAGCTATATCCATTGCAACTCCATTTAATTATGATTAGATACAAATTTACACTTCATAGGAAGCTTAGCAGTTGCCTTTTCAAGCGCCAATCTTGCTAAATGCATGGGAACATCACTGCTAATTTCAAACAACATTCTACCGGGCTTAGCTTTAAATACCCAAAACTCAACACTACCTTTCCCTTTACCCATACGCACATCCGCCGGCTTTTTACTAACAGGGGTATCAGGAAAAATTCTTATCCACACTTTACCAGAGCGTTTTAATGTTCTAGATATTACACGCCTTGCAGTTTCAATATGCTTAGATTGAATCCTACCTGCTTCCATAGCCTTTAGACCATAATCTCCAAAAGATAATGTGCTACCACCTTTCGTGTTACCCTTAATTCGTCCTTTAAATACTTTTTTATATTTACTTTTTTTAGGAATAAACATTTCAATATACCTAATTAGTTACCAATATAAACCCAGACCTTAACTCCTATGATGCCATATATAGTTTTTGCTTCAGCAAAAGCATAATCTATATTAGCACGTAAAGTATGCAAAGGCAAACGGCCTTCTTTATACCACTCAGTACGAGCTATCTCAGCTCCGCCAAGGCGCCCAGAACAACTTACTTTAATACCTCTAGCACCCATCCTCAAACAACTTTGAATAGCTTTTTTCATCGCTCTTCTAAATGAAACCCTTTTTTCTAACTGCTGTGCAATGCTGTTTGATATTAAAACTGCATCTATTTCAGACCTTTTAACCCCTACTACATTCACTTCCACATTATTTTTTACTTTTTCAGCTATCTTTTGCTTTATCTTCTCAATATCCGAGCCTTTCTTACCTATTATCACTCCAGGTCTAGAAGAATGTATTATTACAGATACCAAATCGATCGTACGCTCTATAATTACTTTAGAAACACCAGCATGCTTAAAAGATTCATTTATATAACTGCGAATAGATAAATCTTGATGCAACCCTTGTTTATAACCCTTCTCAGCATACCAAATAGATGACCAAGTATTAATTATTTTTAACCTAAATCCTTTAGGATTAACGTTTCCCATATTTTTGCACTTTCCTTATTAATTTTCTATTTTTATGAATCATATAATTTCCCCCAATTTTACAGTTATATTACTATAACGTTTACTAACTCTATTAGCTCTACCCATAGCTTTTGGACATACCCTACGCAAAGTAAGAGACTTACCTATTAAAATTTCTTTTATATATAAATTATCGATATCCAATCCATAATTTTGAGCATTAGCAATCGCAGAATTTAATACCTTCCTTATAAGACCTGCAGCTTTCTTTTCACAAAATCTTAATTGCGCAGTGGCAAAAGAAACTTTTTTATTACGTACTAAACCAGCAACCAAATTCAATTTACGAGGAGTTGATTTTAAAACCCTAGAACCAGCTTTAACTATTACATCTCTGTTTTTCATATCAATTACCTTCTTGTCGCCTTTTTATCACCACTATGCCCAGTAAATTTACGAGTGGGTGAAAACTCACCAAACTTATGACCTATCATATTCTGATCATTAACATTCACAGGAATGTAATCCTTACCATTATAAACAGCAAACTTTAAACCTAAACAATTAGGAAGAATTACAGAAGCCCTGGAATGAACTTTTATAGCCATGTTAACAAACCCCTTGTTTAAAGCATTATTCACCGACTTTAATATAGAAGGATGACAAAAAGGAGGCTTCCATGCAGATCTACTCATAAACTAACCTTTCAATTGTTTTATATACTTATCACTAGATTTATTTCTCCTTCGAGTTTTCTTTCCTTTTGTTGCAACACCCCAAGGAGTAACAGGATGACGACCACCAGAGGTTTTTCCTTCCCCGCCTCCATGAGGATGGTCAACCGGATTCATTGCAACTCCACGTACAGTAGGTCTAATCCCAAGCCACCTACTTCTCCCAGCTTTACCCAACTTTCTATTCTTATGGTCAGGGTTAGATACTACACCAATAGTAGCCTTGCAAGAAGATAAAATCAACCTAATTTGACCAGACCTGAGTCGTAATAAAATATATTGGCCATCACGACCAACGATTTGTGCATAACAACCAGCAGCTCTAGCAATCGCAGCACCATTACCTGGCTTCAGCTCAACATTATGAACGAAAGAACCAACAGGTATATGCTTGAGTAGTAAACAATTCCCTGGCAAAATATCAGCATCATTCCCAGCTGTAACAACATCACCTGGCTTCATACCTTGAGGAGCTAATATATAAGACTTAATATCATCTTCCTTATATGATATTAACGCCAAAAACCCACTTCTATTTGGGTCATACTCTATTTTTTCAACTATACCTTGACCACTTCTATTACGCTTAAAATCTATCACTCTATACTTCTTTTTGTGACCACCACCCCTATGACGAGTTGTAATTCTACCATGATTATTTCTTCCACCACTGGACTTTTTACCGGATGTAAGAGACTTTTCTGGCTCATCTTTTGATAAACCAACTTTACTTACTAACACAGTCCCACGAGAAGACGGAGTAACAGGATTAAAAAATTTCATACCCATACTAAACGCTCATTATATCTAATTTTTGACCATCCATCAAAGAAAAATAAACTTTCTTTTTCTGTTTTTCACAACCAATCACACCCCTAAAACGCCTATATTTAGGCTTAATTCTAACAACATTTATAGAAGAAATTTTAACATCAAATAGAGACTCTATTGCCAACTTTATTTGACGCTTATTTACATTTACAAAAACATACAAAGAATATTTATTAAACTTCTCCCTCAAAAAAGAGGCCTTTTCTGTAATTATAGGAGATTTTATTATATTATTATATTTGATCATAACAATCTACCTTCAAGATGCTTTAAAGTATCCTTTGTCAACATCACGCATTCGTGATTCAATATATCAAAAACATTTAACCCAATAGGTTTGATTAAGTCTACATAGTGCAAGTTTTTAGCCGCACGCAACAAATCATCTCCATAATCACCAACTATCAAAAAGGAAGAAAATTTAAAATTTTTAATACATTTACACATTTCAGACGTTTTCTTCACATCAATATTTAAATTATCCAGAATAATTACTTGATTATTTAAATACTTTAGAGATAAAGCAATTTTTAAACCAAATTTGCGTACCTTCTTATTAAGAGAATAAGTATGACTCCTCACAACAGGGCCGAAAATAATCCCACCACCTCTAAATTGAGGAGATCGCAAGCTCCCTTGTCTTGCCCTACCGGTACGTTTTTGACCATAAGGTTTAGCTGTTGTACCAGAGACATCACTAATACCTTTTGTTTTATGAGTACCAGCTCTTCTCTTCGCTAATTGCCATCTCACTATATCATGCAAAATACTCAATTTTTGCTTAGCAGAAAATATCAAAGGATTGAGCTGAGCAGTACCTACATTATCATTAGATAGATTAACTAAATTACATTCCATAACTAACTTACCAAATTACTAGCATCATCATTTACATCTAACAGTAAACCTACCGGAAAAGGAACATCTTTATGTAAAGATTTTTTAACTGCATCTCTTACAAAAACATAGGAATTTTTAAACCCAGGAACATTATTACCCTTCACAGCAATTATACTATTTTCATGATCAATGGATAATATCTTCATATTTTGTGCAGTTATCCTGCTGTTACCTAAATGACCAGCCATTTTCTTTCCTTTGAATACTCTACCAGGATCCTGACATTGGCCAGTGGAACCTTGTGATCTGTGAGCAATAGAAACACCATGAGATGCCCTAAGCCCACTGAAATTATGCCGCTTCATCACACCAGCAAATCCTTTACCTATAGAATAACCCGTAATATCAAGATATTGACCAACCACAAAATGATTGATTCCCACTTTTTTACCACATTCTATTCCCGACAGGTCATTTAATCTACTTTCGTATAACTTACATTTATTATTTATACCCTTTTTCTTTAAATATTCCAACTGAGGTTTTGCTATATTTTTAAAATCTCCTGTGCCTAAAATGACTGAATTATAGCCACATTTATCTTGTCCTTTTATATCAATAATATAAGTTTCGCTGAGATGCAATAAAGTTACAGCCATGCGACTATTGTCAGAATACATAGCAGTATGACCAATATTCATCATTAGTAAACCAATTCTCCTCAGCGAATTTATTCTCTTCATTTCCTTCTCCTAAACCTTAACTTCCTTGACTTTTAAATCCACTTCTACGCCAGCAGAAAAAGATAAACCTGTAAGCATCTGCATCATAGTAGGAGTAAGATCATGTAAAACAATCAAACGCCTAGAAGTTCTCATTTCAAACTGTTCACGAGATTTTTTATCAACGTGAGGAGATCTATTAACAATAAATTTAGAATCTTTCCTTGGCAACGCAATCGGACCAGATAATTTTGCACTGGACCGCTTTAATTCATCAACAAATTTTCGAACACACTCCTCCAATAAAGAACAATCGAAAGCCTTAATGTTAATATATATATCTTGCTTCATCTTAGTTACTACACTCACTCCAAAATTCCAGAAACAACACCAGAACCAACAGTTCTACCGCCTTCTCTTATCGCAAAACGCAATCCCTTATCCATTGCTATCGGTACTTGCAATTCTACTTCTACACTCACATTATCTCCTGGCATTACCATCTCCTTCCCATCTAGCAATTTTATGCTCCCAGTTACATCCGTTGTCCTTAAATAAAACTGTGGCTGGTAATTCGCAAAAAATGGTGTATGCCTTCCTCCTTCCTCTTTCTTTAATATATAAACCTCCGCCTTAAACTTTCTATGCGGCGTTATCGTCCCCGGTTTTGCCAATACTTGCCCTCTCTCTACTTCTTCTCTTTTTGTTCCTCTTAACAATATTCCTACATTGAGTCCTGCACTTCCCTTATCCAGCAACTTCTTAAACATTTCTACACCTGTGCATATCGTCTTTTGCGTCGCTTTCAGACCTATTATCTCTATCTCTTCTCCCGTCTTTATCTCTCCCTTCTCTATTCTTCCTGTTACCACTGTTCCTCGCCCCGATATCGAAAATACATCTTCGATTGGCAATAAAAATGGTAAATCCACAGGCCTTGGTGGAACCGCTACATATTCATCTAACTTTTCCATCAATTTGTCTATTGATTTCTTTCCATATTCGCTGCTGTCATCCTCCAGCGCCTTGAGCGCTGAACCAACCACCACAGGCACTTCATCCCCTGGAAATCCGTATTTACTCAGTAATTCCCTCACTTCCATTTCTACTAAATCTATCATATCAGCATCAGCAACATCAGCTTTATTTATATACACCACGATATATCCAACACCTACCTGCTTCGCCAGCAATATATGCTCTCTCGTTTGTGGCATTGGCCCATCAACCCCCGACACTACCAATATCGCCGCATCCATCTGTGCTGCACCTACTATCATGTTCTTTACATAGTCAGCGTGTCCAGGACAATCAACGTGTGCATAATGCCTTTTCTCTGTCTGATACTCAACATGCGCTGTTGCTATCGTTATCCCCCTCTTCCTTTCTTCTGGGGCTTTGTCTATCTGATCGTACGCTACAAAATTTCCATAATGCTTCGTTATCGCCGCTGTTAACGTCGTCTTCCCATGATCCACATGTCCTATCGTTCCCACATTTACATGCGGCTTTCCAAATGCTTCCACTATTGCTGTCATAATTTAAACTTTTCTACCTAAAATACAAATACATCAATAAATAATATGTTGATTTTATAAAAATACAACAAAAAAAAGAGCGGATAGTGGGAATCGAACCCACGTCACTAGCTTGGAAGGCTAGAGCTCTACCATTGAGCTATACCCGCACAATGGAGGAGGTAGGATTCGAACCTACGTACGCTCACGCGGACAGATTTACAGTCTGTTACCTTTAACCACTCGGTCACTCCTCCGCAAAAATTTGTTAAGAGAATACTATTTTAGCATCTTAACTTAAGCTCTTATTGTATTTAATACTAAACGCCTAAAATTAAAAAATCAAGCAATAAAACCTACCCTGATTAAAATCATGCAGATTTCATTTTATATAACACAATATTGCCAATAAAACGCCTAAACAAATAATGCGAATCATGCGTACCTGGCGCTTCTTCTGGATGATATTGCACAGAAAAGACTAGGTAATCCTTCATCATTATTCCCTCTACACTATTATCAAATAGAGAAATGTGAGTAATTTCAACATTACTTGGAAGAGAAGCTGAATCAACAACAAAACCATGATTTTGGCTAGTGATCTCAACTTTTCCACTAATTACATCATAAACTGGATGGTTACTCCCTCGGTGACCTATATCCATCTTGATGGTCTTTGCCCCCAAAGTAATCGCAAGTAATTGATGGCCCATGCATATGCCAAAAATTGGTATTTTAGATTTTATAATAATGTCTATTTCTGAAACTACACTTTCTCCTATTTCTTGCGGATCACCAGGACCATTTGAAAGCACTATACCATCTGGATTCATACTCAACACTTTTTGAGCAAAACCTGTGCTTGGTCTGATTAATTCAACTGTACAACCAAGTTCTATTAAGCGTGAAACTATACTGATTTTTACGCCAAAATCAACGATTACAATCCTATATTTTGCATTAAGGTCAATAGGTCTATCTGATGTCATTCCAGTGCGTGACACTGGAATCCATATATTTTTTGCTGGATCCGAGTAGTCAGCTACTTGGATGACAAAGTGCTCCGCTAGTCTATTATTTTCAAAACTGTTATTTAAGCTAACCTTATTAGTTATTTCTATCCCATTTACAGGTTTGTATTCCTTCAATTTGTCTAATGCATGCGCCTTACTCGATGAGCATATCATTCCATTTTGAGATCCATGTTCTCTCAAATGTCTTGTTAAAGCTCTAGTATCAACTCCTGATATCCCAATCACGTTATTTTTCTCTAACCAATCATTTAAACTGATATATGAAGAAGGGTGGGACATGGAAGAAAGTTCACGCATAACCACACCACTTGCAAAAATTTTCTTTCCTTCATTATCTTTATGGTTTATTCCAATGTTACCAATATGAGGAAAAGTGAACGTTATAATTTGATCGGCAAAAGAAGGATCAGTTATAGTATGCTGATAACCGGTCATACCAGTGGTAAAACAAACCTCGCCTATGCACTTGCCTTTTTTACCTACTGATTTTCCCCAAAAGCACTTGCCATCTTGTAAAATTAAAACTGCGTCCTGCACTTCATTATCTATTTAACTGATTCAAAACAGTATACAAGAATTTCAAATAATACGTAACTCTTTCTAAAATTCCAAATTTAACCACGAAGCAGCAAAAAATAACATGAAAAACTTTTAATACAATCTTTCATATAAAATATATAGTTGACTACCTTCATATTTCGTATTAGATATAGGTAAATCATAAGTAAAGTGGAGGGTAATAATGAACACTGGTACAAATCAATCAAAAAAAATAAATGAGAAGTGGTTAGCTGGAGGAGTTGGCGCGCTATTATTTGTAATGATGCTACCGTCGATTCTTCTTTTAGCAAAAATAGCTATAGGGCTAATTATGGTTTCAGTTGCAGCAATAGCGATAAAAGTTGCCTTAAAAACAATATCGAATGCTTTAGAGGATAAACAGGCAGATCAAAGCCAAGCGACGCAACAAACAACACAAAGTAAAATTATAAACCTGGCTATTGGATTAACATCTATATTCGTAGGAGGATTATCACTATTCATTATAGCACAAACTGGCTTAATTGCAGCATGTGCAGCTATAACTGCTTTAGCTCTACACGAATATGTTAAAAATCAAGAAATAGGAAAAGAGATAAATGATAAATTCGATAAGGTAGCTGACGATACAATCAATTTTATTGTTAGCAGTGTTGAAAAACTTATTCCAACAAAGCCGCCAGGCATAACAGCCTAAACTGTCTCCGTTCAGGGCATAAGTGTTACAAGTAGCATTATATAAAGCGATTAATGGCATCCTCCTGATAATAGAATAATTGTATCTGTTCAGGGGCATCGCAAATATTGAAGCAAAAGTGGTCAGTGCTTACTATACGAATATTGTGATTTGAATCCACTAGGGAGGATGTCATCCCAGTGCCCAGACACTGGGATCCAGGAATTTTGATTAGAGATTAAATTGGTGAGTATAAAAGTAGCTAATCCTACGTTAAAATACAACGTTTTTAATGGGACTGCGTAAAAGGGCTGGATTCCAGTGTCAAGCACTGGAATGACACCTTTGTGTTTGAGGCAAAACCTGCTATAACATTTCTTCGCAAACAAACGTTCGTACAGTTATGTATCAGCTACTTTCATGGCACCATTTGTTGTAAACTCACATTTCTCTATGATTATCTTTATTTGCCGCTTTCCCGAACGGATGCTCTACAGTTATTTCCTCATTAATAGAGCGAGGTGCACCGGAACCAGGTACAACGATATTCTCGTGCGATTGCATATCCTTCTTTTCCTCACATGGTGTTTGCTTAATGAAATGTGCTGCTAAAACTTCATGTAAAGCTTTACCTTTTATAAGCACAGCCTCGTTTTGCTTAGCTAACTCTAAAATTTTCTTTGGTTCAACATCTTTACCGTCAATAGTTGATTTTTTAATACTAACTTGACCTAAATTTATATTTAGAACAACAGTACAGTTAAGGTCTTTTCCAGATTCATCTTTTGCACCCCAACTAATTTCGATGTCACATATTGCAAATTTTGTAAAGGAGTAGTTCCTCTGTTGTTTCTCATTCTTCTCAATTGTTACTATTCTTTCACCATTGCTGTATATTTTTGCTCTTTTTACCTCGCTTTTCTCTTCTTCCATTCTTTTAGTTTTTTCAGTGAAAAGACGACTGGTTTCTAAACTTTGTTCAGGTTTAGTAATGTTGATATTAAGATGGTCATAATGATTAAGAAGACGGTTTGCATATGGACATGGCACATAACACCCATCAAAGAAAGCAATTGCACTACCAGTTTTTAGAAATTCTTGTCCATCGCTCATTCTTTCACCAATTCGAATAAGATATCTACCCAACCTCTTTTTAAAATTTTCTTTTAACTCCTCCTGATCTTTAGAAGTAAGCTTCTTATCCAATATACCCATTATTTCTTTTCGCTTACTCAATACCACATAATTGAAAAGGAAAATATCATCCTCTCGATAATAATTTGCTATCTTGTCAAATGGATCTGCCGGCCAACCGTTATTATAATTTACGAAATCAGAAGAATCTTCACACTTATTATCCTTAAAATCAAAATTCAATCTTTCAAAATCTGATAATACTTTTTCTGCCCTATCTTCAAAAGACCGAAGTCCATCTTGAAGTTCTTTTCCATAACTCATTCCTTTGTCAATTTGAAGAACATATTGACCATATTTCTTTCTAAACTCCTCCTGTTCTTCGAGGAGAGGAAGATTCCTATCTAATATATCGATTATTTCTTTCCGCTTATTCAATATTACATAGTTAAAAAGGGCACTCTCCCCCTTCTTTTCATAATCGTCTGCTATTTTGTCAAAACACTTATTATCCTTAAACTCCAATTCCTCAAAATCTGAGAGCACACTTTGTACCTGAGTCTCATCGAATTGAAGATTTGCTTGAGGAGATAGAAGAGTCAACTTTTCTTCACTTTCCTTGGTACTCGAATTTTTGTACAAACCATTAAATAGATTTATAATACTAGAAAACATTTCACACCTCTATTGTTATAAGTAAACTTGATTATATCTTAATGCTAAATGTTGTAAAGCTAAAATTAGAAACTAAAAAAGCTAACATAAGTTCTGCATTGTTTGCAGCTTTATCAGCCTATTAGGCAGAATTATTAAAGAATTAGTTGAATAGGTATTATGATTCAATTTAACTCCATCCACAAGTTCTCCGCTTGTTACTCCAGTTGCAATGAACACTGATTCACCTCTTGCCATATCTTTTACGGCGTAGACTTTTTCTGGGTCATCAATATTTAAATTTTTTGCTCTTTCTCTTAACTGATCCATATCAAGTACTAATCTTCCCTCCATCTGTCCGTCGATAGAGCTTAGCGCTGCAGCCGCAAGCACTCCCTCTGGTGCTCCTCCTATACCGATATACATATCATGATTGCCATTTACTAGTGAAACTACGGCCGCAACATCACCATCATCTATTAGTTTAATTTTTGATCCTAATTTCCTGATTTTCTCTATTAATTCACCATGCCTTTCACGTTTAAGTACAGTTACCACGAGATCATTCACTTTGCACTTTTTTGCCTTGGCTAAATTGTCTAGATTCTTTTCAATGCTATTTTTTAGTGAGACTACACCCTCTGGAAGATTTTTTCCTACCGCTATTTTTTCCATATAAACATCAGGTGCATGTAAAAAATTACCTTTTTTCGTTGCAGCAAGAACAGACATTGCCCCTGGTTTGTAATGAGCACAAATCGTAGTGGCCTCAAGTGGGTCAACGGCAATGTCGATTTCAGGACCATTTCCAGTGCCAACCTTCTCGCCAATATATAGCATCGGCGCTTCATCTCTCTCACCTTCACCAATTACGATAGTACCATTTATTTCCATTGAATTTAATACTGTACGCATTGCATCAACTGCAACCTGATCAGCCCTTTTTTCATCACCAAAGCCTGCCAATTTATACGCAGCAAGTGCTGCAGCTTCGGTCACTTTAACTAATTTATAGGCTAAATCTTCCATCATTTGCTTTAAGAACTATATTCAATATGTATCATGATATATCATGCTGCTTGAAACTGCAATATGCCTTGACTGGTTTTGGGAAAGTTGCTATAATAAATTAGATAGTAATAGTGGTAAAATTTGACATGACTTATGAAAAGATAAAGGAAATTGTAACTAACAATCCTAATATAACTGCTGAGGAGTTTGGTGAGAAGCTCAAAGAAAATAGGATAAACATAAAAAAAACAAATAAATATCATTATACTTTACTTGGGCATATTGTTAATTCAAAGGGACCTAATGTTACAGACAACACCAATGATCGTGCTATATTTCTACACATTATTAAATTACTCACAGAGTTGAAAACTGAAGGCAATACTGGTCAATTCAAACATGTAAAAGCTGGATTGAGCGAAGCTATAACGACTAAGCAAGCTGATGTTGTAAGAATACTCCTGGATAGTGGTAAGTTTAATGAAGAAGAAAAATTTAACGCTTTGCTCTGTGCTGTTACTCAAAAGTATGTCCAGGGAGTTAAATTATTGTTAGGTCATGTAAATGATGAAAACATGCAAAAGGCTTTAAAGGTGGCCATGGATAAAGAACAAACTACACAAGTTGAAGAAATTACTCAGATACTATTAAATTTTATTACACCAGAAACATCCAATGTAGAAGAAAATATAGTACCAGCACCTCCTATAGTAACAGAAGCAAATGCTAACCAACCTGTGTCAAGTAGTGTTAATGATCAGCCAGGTCATAGTAACGAAAATGAAACGCCTGTATTAACAATAGAAACAAATACCGGCAAAACTACTATATCAGATTGTGATAATAATAAAAATGTCTTCACAAATTCTCAATTTTCTATGCCAAATGAACAAGAAACTAAATATAAAGAGAGCAAAAAGGATTTTTACACCTCATTGACAAAAGATGTTGTTGGAGTTGTTATTACAGGATTATTCATTACTGCTGCTGTGATGGTTCCATTTGTAGCTGGTGCAGTAGTTTGCAGTGTCATAGCTGCTTTGATTGCAATATATACCGGGTTGCATGTAAAAAATTCTACATTACCAAGTTATAGGGAGATGAGAGAGAATGAAGTTGAACGTGTAACAGGATGTCATCCCAGTGCCCAGACACTGGGATCCAGAAGGTCATAATAAAAACTAGATTCCAGCGTCACGCGCTGGAATGACACCCTCTGGTGGGCTCAAACCATATGAGTAGCCAACACTGCCACTATACTTACCTAGCAAATTTAGATCTAACACTAAACTGTGCTGCCACTAACTTTGCAATCGGTACTCTATAGGGTGAGCATGAAACATAATCTACCCCTGATTCGATGAGAAACTCTATAGATTTTGGATCTGCTCCATGCTCTCCACATATACCCAGTTTTATTTCTTTTCGGGTTTTTTTGCCTCTTTCAATGGCTATCTTGATTAACTCCCCTACCCCTTCGATGTCCAGCACTTCAAATGGATCATTGTCAAATATGTTGCTTTCCTTATAAGAATCGAGGAAATTAACTGAATCATCTCTTGAAAGTCCCATGGTTGTTTGCGTTAAATCATTAGTGCCAAAACTAAAAAACTCTGCATGTTTTGCTAACTTATCAGCAATCAGTGCTGCTCTTGGTAGTTCTATCATCGTTCCAATTGAGTACGCCTTGTCTGATGTCATTCCAGCGCGTGACGCTGGAATCTGCATCTGGATCCTAGCTGAGATGACAGAGGATTCTTTCTTTGCTAGCTCGCATATCAGAACAAACTCTTTCTCACTCATGATAAAAGGAATCATGATTTCAGGTTCCACTTCTATCTTCTTTTCTTTCTTTAATTCACTTGCAGCACTAAGTATTGCCCTAATCTGCATGCTATATATTTCAGGATGAGAAATAGCAAGTCTACAACCTCGATGGCCAAGCATTGGGTTCTTTTCTGATAACTGTGCTATTTTATTTTTTACTGACTCAACTGACTTACTAAGTGATTTGGCAATTTTTTCTATAGTAGACTGATCATTGGGTAAAAATTCATGCAAAGGTGGATCAAGCAACCGTATAGTGACTTCCCTGCCCTCCATAATAGAAAATATTTCTTTGAAATCAGACTTTTGCATTTCTTCTAGTTTAATGAGCGCATTTGCCCTTTCATTTTCATCGTCAGCTATTATCAATTTTTGAATGAATTCGATTCTATCACTAGCGAAAAACATATGTTCTGTGCGACATAAGCCTATACCTTCTGCACCGAATTCTTTTGCAATTTTTGCATCTTTTGGAGTATCAGCGTTCGCTCTCACTTTGATCGTTTTGATTTCATCTATCCAGTTGATTATCGTTTTGAATTCTTGCGATAATTCAGGCGAAATTGTAGGAAGAATGCCAAGCATAACCTCCCCTGTTCCTCCGTTGATGGTAATTGGTTCACCTTTATTTACTTTTGTATCCCCTACAGAAAAGAAAATTCCATCTTTATCGATATAAAGTCCACTTACACTGCAAATGCATGGCTTACCCATTCCACGGGTTACAACAGCAGCATGCGAGGTCATCCCTCCCCGTGCTGTTACTATGCCGCTTGCAGCATTCATTCCATTAATATCTTCAGGACTCGTTTCTGACCTTACTAAAATCACTTTTTTACCCTGCTCTGCAGCTTTTTCAGCATCACTTGCACTAAACACTACATATCCAGAAGCAACACCTGGAGAAGCAGGTAGCCCCTTCCCTATTACTTTTTGGTCACTCTCAACGTCAAGAACTGGATGCAATAAATTGTCAAAGGTTTTTGGATCAATTCTCAATATTCCTTCTTCTTTTGTAATCGTTCCTTCGTTTACCATATCAACTATTATGCGAATAGCAGCTTCAGCCGTGCGCTTGCCAGACCTAGTCTGCAAAATCCATAATTTACCGTCCTGTACAGTAAATTCGATATCCTGCATGTCTTTATAATGCCTTTCAAGTTTTTCACATACCACACATAATTCTCGGTAGACACTTGGCAGCAACTTCTCCATGGTGTTTTTTTGCTCTCCGTCAATTGGCATAGGAGTATAAACACCAGAAACCACATCCTCACCCTGAGCATTAATCAGAAATTCACCAAAGTATTTTTTTTCTCCAGTTGAAGGATTTCGTGTAAATATCACACCAGTTGCAGAATTATCATTTAAATTACCAAAAACCATTGCTTGCACGTTGACCGCTGTTCCAAGGTTTTCAGGAATATTATGTATTCTTCTATAGGAAACAGCCCTATCATTTTTCCAAGAGGCAAATACTGCATTAACTGAGTTTAACAATTGCTCTTCAACGTTCTGCAGGAAATGTTTTCCTGTTTTTTCATGTACTATCCTTTTGAAATTGTTAACAATTTCTTTTAAAACATCAACATCAAGATCAGCTAAGCTTTTTGCTCCACTCTTTTGCTGCTTATTATCAATAACATCTTGAAATAGGTGATGATCAAGCTGTAGTACAACATTGGAGTACATCATGATGAAACGGCAGTAGCTATCGTAAGCAAAACGTTCGCCACTTTTTTTTGCAAGCCCAACAACGGTTTCATCATTTAGGCCAACATTTAAAATAGTATCAAGCATGCCCGGCATTGAACTAACACTACCAGAGCGTATTGAAACTAATAAGGGGTTATTTAAATCCCCAAACTTACAACCGATGTCATTTTCGAGCATCGCCATGTAGTTTTTGATTTCACTACATATGTCATTCCAGTGCGTGACCACATTTTTTTCTGGATCCGAGTAGTCAGCTACTTGGATGACAGAAGATCTATTGTCTTGATAATAGACTTTGCAAGCAGAGGTGGAAATTGTGAAACCAGGTGGAACAGGAATGCCAACATTGCACATTTCTGCTAAATTTGCCCCCTTTCCTCCCAGCAGATTTTTCATTTCTGCATTGCCTTCGCATTTACCCTGGCTAAAGTAATGTATTAACTTTTCCCCCATCATTTTCTCCGGATTTTCACTGATAAACACATTGTACATATAGTTCCAATAAACCGGTGAGGACTTGAAACCTTAGGATAATAAATTTTACAAAATTTTGCAACAACGTTCCCTCTGGCAACATCAGTAAAGTTAACAAAAAAGATGACAAATTATTGAATTATTATCAATAAGAATATATAATATAAAGATACATTTAAAAATTTTTTTATGGCTCTTTCTAAGTTTCTCGACCCCAAGAATGATGTTGCGTTTCGGCGTATTTTTGGTACTGAAAAAAATAAAGACATCCTCATTCACTTTCTCAATGATATTTTGGGGTTCACTGGCAAAGATGAAATAAAAGAAATAGAATTCCTCAGCACTATTCAAGATGCTGAAATTGCCTCTAAAAAACAAAGTATCGTTGATGTTCTTTGCAGGGATGAAAATGGGGTGCAAGTAATAGTCGAAATGCAAGTTGCCAAAACTAAAGGCTTTGAAAAACGCGCTCAATATTACGCTGCTAAAGCTTATTCAAGGCAAGCTGATAAAGGTGATCAATATCAGGATCTTAAAGAAATCATTTTTATAGCTATTGCTGATTGTATTCTCTTTCCTAATAAATCTGAGTATAAGTCAGATCATGTAATGTTAGACAAAGATAGCTATGAACATGATTTAAAAGATTTTTATTTTACATTTATTGAGTTACCAAAATTTCCTAAAACTAAAGAAGACCAATTGGAGAGTATAGTTGAAAAATGGATCTATTATTTTAAATATGCAGATGAAACTAGCGAAGAAGAATTGGAAAAGATAATAGGTAGTGATGTAATAATTAAAAAGGCATATGAAGAACTAAATAGATTCAACTGGTCAGAGAAAGAATTTATTGCCTACGAACAGGAAATAAAACGTATTCGTGATGAACGGGCTGTTCTTGAACAAAAACTTGATGATGCTAAAAAGGAAGGAAAAATTGAAGTTGCAAAAACAATGCTGGCTAATAATGTTGATGTCACCACTATTGTTAAGTTTACTGGCCTCTCCATGAGTGAGATCAAAGAATTGCAGAATTAAGTGGACCCGCAAACGGTTACACGAAATAATGCTGCAGCCTGACCAGGTGATAAGTACATTTAGCCTATTTATCTTTATACTTTCATGTCAATTTTATAAATCAAATTTATTTCTGTGAGTAGCTACAATTTAAAGACCTTGCTTCATCAATGTAATGGAACAAAACCTTTTTAGTAAGTTCAAAACCCTCTAAAGTCTCTCCTTCGCATCTTGCTGTAATGCAGTTTTGCGTATTTGATACCCTAAGAAGCCACCAACCTTTATTATCGGTTACTTTAACACCATCAAGATCTGAAAATACAATATTTTGCTTCTCCAGTGTTTTCTTTATTGATTCAATTATTTGAAATTTTTTCTCATCTTTCACTACAATCTTTACTTCATGAGTGATATATAACTTCGGTAAATCCTCAATTACCTGAGATAGGCTTTGGTTTTTCTTAAGCAAAATGTCAACTGCTTTAACAGCAGAATATAGCCCATCATCAAAACCTAGCTCAGAAAAGAAGAAGTGCCCGCTTAATTCACCAGCAAACTTTGCCTCTTCCTCTACCATCTTCTTCTTAACTAGTGAATGTCCAGTAGCGCAGGTAATAACTTGCCCTCCTAACTTACTAACAAAATCATGCACTTTCATACTCATTTTTACGTTAGCAATAACTTTGCTTTCTGGATATTCCTCCAACACTTCACGTGCAAAAATTATAAATAAATGGTCATTGGAAACAACGTTGCCTTTATTATCAATTAAGCGCACCCTATCGCTATCGCCATCTAGCGCAATGCCAAGATCACATTCACATTCCTTCACAATGTCAATTAATTGAGCGAGGTTCTTTTCCTCTATGGGATCTGGATCATGCAGTGGAAATGCCCCATCTATAGAGTTATTGGTTACGATATGCGTATGACCAGGCAAGATCTTTTCAATATACCTTATAATTCCACTTGCTGGACTATTTCCACAATCCCAGGCTATTTTTAATTTCTGTGTAGTATTATTCTTCACTGCACTTTTCAATATGCTAATGTACTCACTATATATATTTATGTTAATTAAGCTTCCAATTCTTGTGCTGTTTTTAATTGGACTGCTTATAATTTCCTTCATTTCTTGATCTGAGAAGACTTTTTTATTACTAAAAAATTTAAAGCCATTATATTCGCTGGGGTTATGAGAGGCAGTTATTATGATACCAAGATCCGCCTGTGTGATTTGTGTTGCAGCGTAAAGCATAGGTGAAGAGCATAGTCCAACGCGTATAACATTTGCACCGGATAAAGTTAAGCCCCTAATTAATTCTCTTTCTATACCTGGTGAATCTATTCTGCTGTCGTAGCCGACACAAACACTAACTACGGTTTGGCCAAACTTTCTACCTATCTCGTACCCATCATTAATCTGCAAGTCTTTGCCTATTATACCTCTAATATCGTATTTTCTTATAATGGTATTGTCCATACTGTACTTCTTGAAGTGACTACTATATAACATTTTGGCCAAATGCTCAAGTTTATTTATCCAACAATTAGTTGACTTTTTAAAGAAATCTGTTAATATTATAGTATATTTTTTAAAATGTAAAATTATGCCACAGGAAAACGAAAATGTATTTATAGCTGAAAGTCAAAGTTTAGATGTAGATGAACAGAAGAAAAAGGATATTTTAGATGTGATTGAATCTTGTAGCAGCTTTCAAGAGACTATAAAACAATTGGAGGAAAAAAATTTAATCTGGTATTTTATTGGCCCTTTACGCAAAGATGAGAACATTACAGGACAGATAAATTTAAAGTGGGAAAAGGAGTTCCAAAAATTTGAGCAATCAATAAATGAAACACATAGAGAATTTGAAGCATCTTTACCAAATCAAAATTTCTTAGCGTATTCAACAAAAGATGATGACTTCAAAATTAGATTTGAAAATGAAGAAAAACCAATAGAAATTAGCAATATTTTAAGAGCTAGCAGTGAAGGTAAGGTTTATAACATATCTTTAGGGAAAGATAGTCAAATAACTGCAACCAAAAAAGGCAGCGAAAGGCACTATGATTTTACTGGTTCAAGCTCATGTGAAATGACCATTAATTGGCAGGCTAAGGATTCTGAAGGTAACAGCATAGACTGTAGCATGACCGTAAAATTGGATTCTGGTGGTATACAGAGTGTTATTGGTGAGCCAAAATTTGGAGGAATAACGAGTTCAGAAGAAGTATTAAAGTTAGTTGGACAAAATAAAGAAGTTTTTATCAACGGAAAAACTCTGTATCAAGCTTTTACTGGCATATCCAAGAGTGTAGACGATCAGCAAGTACCAGCAGAGGAAATATTTACAAAAGATCTACATATATCACCACAGTCACCTACACCAAGCAGCAGTGGGTATTCCTCTCCTAGCACACCTTCTTCACGTAGAAGTTCTATATCCACCAGCAGTGAATTTAGTGATGAAGATGAAATATTTGAGGATGATATGTCTGGTGATGAAGAAGAGTATGAGCAAGAAGGATTAAAAGATGAAGTTGAGGAATTAGAGGAAGAAAAAGAAACATTTGCTAAATATTTTGCAGTGCAGGCAAAGCAGCTTGAGGATCTAAGATTAGAACGTGACTCCTTGAGAGATAAAGTCAATGAACAACAGCGAGCGATATTTGAAAGAGGTCAAAGAATAAAGGAACAAGAGGAAGAACTACAGGATAAAAATGATGTAATAAAGAACTTAAATGATCAGTTGAAAGATAAGGAAGGTGAAACAAATGAGGCAAATAAAGAATTACAGAGAAAATTGAAGCAAAGTGAAGCTAATTTAACTGTACTAAAGGAAAAGAATGCAAATTTGGAGAATGACCTGAAGAAAATAGTGGAAGGTTTAAACGATGATCATAAAAAGCAGTTGGCAGAACAGTTAATGGAAACAAAAAAGGAAAACAATACATTGGCTGAAACGGCGAACCAATTGTCTAAAGAATTAAATGAATTACAGAGAGAAAAGGAAGACTTAGAGAGGAAAATTCGACAACTTGAACCTGGAAGATCACTTGCAGATGAGCTAAGCGAAGAAAATACGAAGGGGGAAATAGAAAAGCTTCAACGTCAGCTTAAGGAAAAGGAAGATATGTTACAAGAAGAGTTGAAATCTGCCAAAGAGAGTCTAGAGCAACTGCAGAACATATTACAGCAGGAAAAAGGTCAGGCAACTCAAACTGAAGTTGAATATGAAAGTAGAGGAACAAGCATGCAGCAGCAAGACCAAGGTATACAAGCTGTAAACAACAACTCAAGCAGAACAGCTAGTGGGTTAAGACAAGAAAACAAAAAATTGACTAGAGACAAACTAACTATATCTGAACAATTAAAACAAAAAATAAGAGAGATTGACGAGTTAAAGAAAAATTTAAAGCAATTACAAGAAGAAAATAAACAACTCAAACAAGAAGTTACTAAAAATGCAGGAGTTGATGCATCATCTTCAACAGGTCAAAAAGAAGCTAAAGAAGCAGAAGTTATACCGCAAAACATTATGGATTGGCCTGTTCCAATTCCAGATGATAAACCGGAAGAGCAGAAAACTCCATTAGAGCCAATCAAGGTAAATACAGAATTATCAGATCCAAAATCAATCCCTGCTGAGGGTCCGGAAAAATCTCCTCCTCTTTCAAAATGATGAGTTTTGCTTCTATAGCTGACCCAAGCAACACGTCATCCCGCGATTTATTCGCGTTATCTCAGCCGCTAACACGTAGCGGGATACTTAACCGTCATACCGTGATTTATTCACAGTATCTCTTAGCCACTAACAAGCAGCGGGATGACAGCAATCCTACGTCATGCCGCCGCGGTACCTCTAGATCCCGCTAACTAGTAGCGGAATGACGAATTTTTGTTTTTCAAATTATAGCTAAACATACTGTAATTGCTATTGAATGATGGAGAGACATACTCCATTATTTTAGCACGAAGTAACAAATTCAATGAATTGGTTCTTCAAAAATAATTTAAACTTTTACAGTAGGTCATGAAATATTATAGCGATCTCATTAAAAGAAACTTTTATAAGTATCGTTGATGAGAAAGGAAAAGTTGTTAAGGAAGAAGTTGTTGCAAGCGAAAGTAAGGCAATAGCAGATTAGCCAAGGCAAAAAATACGAACCCATAGGAATAGAAAGTGGATAGTTGTCAATATCAATGTGCAAAGAGTTAAGGAGTTTTGGATTACCAGTAATTTGTGTAGATGCAAGGCATATGGCAGCAGCGTTGTCTGCAAGAATCAATAAGAATGATAAAAACGATGCGAGGGGTATAGCGCAGATGATGAGAAGTGTTAGTAAAATCAGTTGTCAAATTAAAATAGCGCTTGGAAGCAGAAGACAGCTAATGTGTAGCAAACAGCAGGTTATTGGAACAATAAGAGGGTTGTTGAAGATACCATACGCATCAAGTTAAGAGATTGTGAGCAAATTTAGAGAGGTTAAAGTGGATACTCTAGCCCTTCTACGTTTGTCTTTTAATGAAAATCGCGACCAAGTTATAGTGAGTTTTTTAAGAAATGCTTTTAAACTATTAATTTTGGTTAATACTAAAAATAACTCTCTAACCCGCCTTTTTAGCTCAATAAATGCCTTTGTTAAGCTAAGTTCTGTATTCTTTTTCACTTCTGTGCAACCAACTATGCCGTGAAATATAAGAATTGCGCACAATTTAGCATATAGTTCACATAATACTCTGCATGGCTTTCCTTTTAGCTTATCAAGCCTGATATGGCTTTTATACAATTTAAATAATAACTCAATTTGCCACCTTACTCTGTAAATCGTTAATACTTGCTCAGCACTAATTTTATTTTCTGGAACATTAGTTATAAATATTGACCAGTTCAACAATTTTTGATTTCTTTTAGAGGATGTATATCCCTGCGATCTTGCTAATCTATTAGCTTTCCTTCTTCTGGCCATAGACTGTTCTTCAGTTAGTTTCTGACATATAATTCTTACTCTAATTTTTGCTTCTTTTCCTAACAATACCTCGTTTTCTAAAAATAACTTATCCTCTAAACATTCTAATAACTCCATTTTTTGATTTGTTTCTACATCATATATGTTGGTATCGGATTTATAACGACTTATGAAATAAGCTCCTATTTCATTGATTTGTTTAAAAGAACTTGGCACAAAATAACCGAGATCAGATATTAGCAAATCATTGCTTAATATATTACTTAAATGTTTCCTATATCCCTGGTCTGATCTTACCCCCTCCGTTAAATTAAGTTGGTCTATTATCTGATTCATGTAGTCGAAAACTAATTGTAACTTTATTCCAGACTTAGTATTGCTTTCATAGCCACTGTAGCTAGTACCATAACCTTTATACATCTCTTCCATACTGTTAGGTAGAGTAATATAGCTACTGTCCAATAATTTAACACTATTAAATTGCTGTAAGATTTTGCAATCAACTTGCAAGATATTTTTAAAGAGAATCACAGATTCATTATACATCCTTTTCATAAATTCCACTGCTTCTTCAGTAAATCTAAAATCCAAACCTTGTTTTGTTATATCTATCGAGTCCTCGTTTAGTAATTGACACATTGTTTCTACGCTACAATTATCAACTCCTATATTACCCAAGACCATGGCTTTTACGAATGATGAACCTTTTAGCTTTCTCTTTCTTTTTATAAACCTTGTTGTAATTGAGATTTTCTCTGCTTTTTCATTAAAAAATTCTTTGAGCTTTTTTGATAAGCAAGTTATTTTATTCATTGGTTCTCTCACTAAAAGTATATCTGGGAGAACTTATACCTTATTATTCTATCTCTTTCATACCTTTATTTCCTTAACTTGACGCGTATGGTTGAAGATACATGGTCGATAAAGGATCAAAATTTGAAACTTTCGCTTTAAGAATACAAGAGGCAATAAATAATTTGGATGAAATCAGTAGGAGTTCAATTGAAGCGTTAGTTTGTAGTTTGGAAGCAATAGAAAAGTCATTAAGAAAGCTTGACAAAATGCTTTCAGAACAAGGTGAAAAAGACGATGATTGTAAATTGTTAACTACTGTTCCAGGAGTGGGGATTATAGTAGCAATGACGTATAAAGCTGCAATTGATAACCCACATAGGTTTGAGAAATCTGATACAGTTGGAGCATATATAGGGTTGACACCAAGGCAATATTCTTCTGGAGAAGTTGATCGGCATGGCAGCATATCAAAGATGGGACCAGCGGAATGTAGAAGTATGTTATATGAAGCTGCACAAACAATGCTTACAGTTACCAAGAGGACATTTAAATTAAAAAACTGGGGTTGCGAAGAAAAAAGGAATGAAAAAAGCAATTGTAGCAGTAGCAAGAAAATTAGCTGTAATTATGCATAGGATGTTGGTTGATAAAACAGAATTTTATTATCAATAAACATCAAAAGAGCATAGGACAATAATTTTATTGAAAATAAAGATAGCAATGCCGATGGAAGGGACAAGCAAGAACTTAGTTAGACTTCGTGGTAAATATGTTGCCGTCCACTTCCGCCTAACAAGTATAATGCGGCTTGACAAATTTATTGTCATCTCAGACCGCGGAGAGAACCATATGCTACTTTTAACTTATGTAAAATTACCAAGGATTATGGAGAAGATATGCTGTTTTGATTTGTGTGAAAATTATTGTTGACTTATGTGCAATTAGAGAACCTAAGTCACTTTAGCTATAATTCAGAATTGAGAGCTTTTAATAACTCTCTAACTCCCACTTAGGTCTTGGTGCAAAATTAAGTGGATCTATATAATTTTTCTGTAACCTTTCAATTCCTGTCCATCCAACCATAATTGCATTGTCTGTACATAGGTCGTTAGGGGGAAAAAATATGTTTAAGTTTATGTGTTGTTT
Source organism: Wolbachia endosymbiont (group A) of Melieria omissa (assembly GCF_964031125.1). Taxonomy (NCBI): domain Bacteria; kingdom Pseudomonadati; phylum Pseudomonadota; class Alphaproteobacteria; order Rickettsiales; family Anaplasmataceae; genus Wolbachia; species Wolbachia endosymbiont (group A) of Melieria omissa. The sequence goes on from NZ_OZ035007.1 coordinate 509,814, forward strand.
TAATTTTTCTCTCAAGAAATTATTTGCTGCAACTCCGCCGGTAATCACAAAGTCATTGATTTTGATATTTAAAGATTCGGCCATAATAATCGCATTACTAACCCTGTCCAGCAGTATGTCACTAATACACTCTTGAAACGAAGCACATACATCACACACATCTTGCTCGCTCATTTTAAGTTCTTGTACTAAGTTTTTTACTGCTGTTTTAATCCCAGAAAACGAAAAGTTACATCCAGAACGTTTTATCATTGCCCTTGGCAGTTTGAATCTTGTGCCATTGCCTTTTTTAGCCAACTTTTCAATTAATGGGCCTCCTGGGTAGCTTAAACCCAGCATCTTAGCAACTTTATCAAATGTTTCTCCTAGTGAATCATCGAGCGTTTCTCCAAGTTTAATGTATTTACCTACATCCTGTGCAATTAAAAATTGACAGTGACCACCTGATATTAGTAGGACTAAAAATGGAAATTTTACCTCATGCAGTAACCTAATAACCAATGCATGCGCTTCTAAGTGATTCACTGCAATGAACGGTTTTTGTGCTACATGCGCAATTGCTTTAGCCATCATTGTACCAACTATTAATCCACCTATGAGTCCTGGTCCTGATGTTGCTGCAATTGCATTGAGGTCACAAAAGTTAAGGTTAGATTTTTTTACAGCGCTTTTTATCAGGCCACTTAAATGTTCCATATGAGCACGTGAAGCTATCTCAGGAATCACCCCACCGCGTTTTTTGTGTTCTACTTGAGAAAGAATCTTGTGAGCAAGGACTTGCTTGTCACTATTTACAATCGCTACTGCAGTTTCGTCGCAGCTTGTTTCAACAGCTAAAATGGTTTTCATGTATATTTAGTTACTGTATTACCAAAACTATACTTTGAAACGCTGTAGAAGTTAACTGCAAAGTTAACTTCTACAGCTAAAAGATTTACCGACAACCGTCATTCCGCTACGTGTTAGCTGATGAGATACCGCGCACAACTGTACGAACATTCATTCTTAAAGGTAAACTGCACAGCAAATGGTGTCATTCCAGTGCTTGACACTGGAATCCAGCCTTGCCGTAATCTCATCAAGAACGTTGTGTTTTAACATAAGATCAGCCACTTTTATGCTCACCAACTTAGTGCCCAATCCAAATTCCTGGATTCCAGTGTCAAGCACTGGAATGACACCATCTACTACTCAAATTACCTGCAAATTGCAATGTTCGTACACCAAAAAAATGAATCGCGGTATGACGGTTCGCGGCGGCATGACGTAGGAAAACCTGCACTATAATCTAATCATCATCTCCAAATATAGAGCTAATTTTTTTGCCCCCAGGAGAAAATTTATTAGTCCAACTGCTTTGCACTTTGGTTACGTCTTTAGTGGCAGTTTTATTGCTGTATTCCTTGATTTCCTTATCTATTCTCTCCATCATTTGTGAATCAAGGTAGCTCTTTTTCCATTGGCCAGTAGCAAGGAACACTTTGTTTAAGTCTTGAGTGCGGATTAAGTATTCTTTATCTTTAGGGTAAACCTCCTGCGCCCAAGCAAATAGCTCAAAATAGCGTGCAAATAATTCAGATGCACGTGATTTTGCAGTTTGATAAGCCTGTATCTCCTTAAATATAACTTGGCCGATAATTTTCTGCACAAGAATATTTGCTTGCTTTAGGTTCTGCTCAATATCCTGGTAAACTTTATGGAGGAATTCCTGCTCCAAATTTAAGTTCAGTTCATTTTCAACCATGTGTGAAAGTTCATGCACTATAATGTATGGGTTTGACTTCCTCAGTACAATAACATATCTATTTACACTGGAAGACCTGATTGTCTTACACACTCCCTCTTCCATATCCACTAATCCCTCTTGGTATATTTCAAATGAGAGCCTATTTTGCTTTATTAGTGATAAAGTGAGGTTTAATGTGTTTCTAAACTTCTCAAATTGATAGAGATATTCGACATACCGTATTGCATTTTCACTGCTTCCTACTTGAGTTGCTTGTTTTATTAAATTCCTGATTAGCATACCTTATTATTAAAGGAATTCTTTTTATACTCAAGAATTGATTGGCTACAAAGTGTTTTTAGGAAGCCTGATTGCATAGCTAAAGTAATTCATGTTTACTGATAACCGTCATACCGCGATTCATTCCATAGCTGTACGAACATTGTGATTTGAGAGCAATTTCCATAAGGGAGGATGTCATTCCAGTGCTTGGCACTGGAATCCAGCCTTTCCATAATCATCAAAACATTGTATTTTAACGTAAAACAGCTATTTTTATGCTCACCAACTTAATAAAATTCCTGGATCCAAGTAGTCAGGGCACTGGGATGACATTACAGGGGCACTGAAATGACACCATTTTCGGTCTCTTAAATTGCTTTAGCCATAAATATTTAAGAAATTTACTAAATAAAAAAAAGGCAAAAGAAGCCCCGTGGTGGTTGGCTATTTACTATGTACTAAAATATCGGCGTTTTTTTTATTCTAAAACGCTTGATTAAGAGCGATTTAGCTGCTTTTAACTTGCAACTAACCTACACCGCAAGTGTTTAAGAAATTTACTAAGCAGGAAAAAAGGCAAAGAAACCCCGTAGTAGCTAGCATTCAAATTCTCCCTTGTCAATTTGACGTTTTTTGCTGTCTTAAACGCTTTGTAAGCGCGTTTCGGCTTATATAGGTAAAAACCTAAAAATTTTTAAAGACATGCGATGCACGTAGTGCGAAAAATTAAACATGAGACGCCAAATACCCTAAGTTTTTTGTCATTAACCTGCACAGATTGCGAAGATAAATAAATAGCTTCACTGTTATGATAAGCATACGCGTCAAGTTAAGAGATTGTGAGCAAATTTAGAGAGGTTAAAGTGGATACTCTAGCCCTTCTACGTTTGTCTTTTAATGAAAATCGCGACCAAGTTATAGTGAGTTTTTTAAGAAATGCTTTTAAACTATTAATTTTGGTTAATACTAAAAATAACTCTCTAACCCGCCTTTTTAGCTCAATAAATGCCTTTGTTAAGCTAAGTTCTGTATTCTTTTTCACTTCTGTGCAACCAACTATGCCGTGAAATATAAGAATTGCGCACAATTTAGCATATAGTTCACATAATACTCTGCATGGCTTTCCTTTTAGCTTATCAAGCCTGATATGGCTTTTATACAATTTAAATAATAACTCAATTTGCCACCTTACTCTGTAAATCGTTAATACTTGCTCAGCACTAATTTTATTTTCTGGAACATTAGTTATAAATATTGACCAGTTCAACAATTTTTGATTTCTTTTAGAGGATGTATATCCCTGCGATCTTGCTAATCTATTAGCTTTCCTTCTTCTGGCCATAGACTGTTCTTCAGTTAGTTTCTGACATATAATTCTTACTCTAATTTTTGCTTCTTTTCCTAACAATACCTCGTTTTCTAAAAATAACTTATCCTCTAAACATTCTAATAACTCCATTTTTTGATTTGTTTCTACATCATATATGTTGGTATCGGATTTATAACGACTTATGAAATAAGCTCCTATTTCATTGATTTGTTTAAAAGAACTTGGCACAAAATAACCGAGATCAGATATTAGCAAATCATTGCTTAATATATTACTTAAATGTTTCCTATATCCCTGGTCTGATCTTACCCCCTCCGTTAAATTAAGTTGGTCTATTATCTGATTCATGTAGTCGAAAACTAATTGTAACTTTATTCCAGACTTAGTATTGCTTTCATAGCCACTGTAGCTAGTACCATAACCTTTATACATCTCTTCCATACTGTTAGGTAGAGTAATATAGCTACTGTCCAATAATTTAACACTATTAAATTGCTGTAAGATTTTGCAATCAACTTGCAAGATATTTTTAAAGAGAATCACAGATTCATTATACATCCTTTTCATAAATTCCACTGCTTCTTCAGTAAATCTAAAATCCAAACCTTGTTTTGTTATATCTATCGAGTCCTCGTTTAGTAATTGACACATTGTTTCTACGCTACAATTATCAACTCCTATATTACCCAAGACCATGGCTTTTACGAATGATGAACCTTTTAGCTTTCTCTTTCTTTTTATAAACCTTGTTGTAATTGAGATTTTCTCTGCTTTTTCATTAAAAAATTCTTTGAGCTTTTTTGATAAGCAAGTTATTTTATTCATTGGTTCTCTCACTAAAAGTATATCTGGGAGAACTTATACCTTATTATTCTATCTCTTTCATACCTTTATTTCCTTAACTTGACGCGTATGGTTATGATAAGGGGGCTGGCGAAACTTGTAAAGGAATTTTTTACATCTAATTTATAGCTCCCTGCATGATATCACGTATTATCTATACCAAGGAGTTCTGCTTGTAGATATTATACCAACAATCCACTATTTTTTTTATGTCTTGTGGTTTAGTTTCTGGACCTATACTGATTCTAATTGAACACTCTGCTTGCTCTTTTGTTGCCCCCATTGCAAGCAAAACATGGGAAGGCTCAACTTTTCCAGAAGAACATGCGGAGCCATTACTAACTGCAATATGATTCAAGTCAAAATGCATAAGCTGCACATCACTCTTTACTCCTGGCATATAAATAAAACTTGTGTTTGGCAGCCTCTTAGAGTTTTTACCGAAGATTCTTATGTCACTGGCAAGATTTAATAATTCACACTCTAATTGATCACGTAGCTCCTTTACTTCATCCATTTTTGATAGAAGGTCTGGAATATTTTGCAGTGCAGCAGAAAGGCCTGCAATCGCAACAATATTTTCCGTACCACCACGAAATCCCTTCTCTTGTCCACCACCTATTATAATAGGTTCTATCGCAAGTTCTTTATTGAATATTAAAACTCCACTGCCTGCTACACCGCCAAATTTATGGGCGGATAAAGTGAGTAAATCCACTCCTAAATCTTCCATATTAACTTTAATTTTCCCAACACTTTGAGCAGTGTCAGTGTGGCAAATTGCTCCAAACTTGTGTACTATTTTAGCTATTTCCTCAATAGGTTGAATAACTCCGGTTTCGTTATTTGCCATCATAACTGAAACTATTGCTTTGTTTCCTTTAAGTTCGCTTAGAATTTTTTCTAGCTCTAAAAAGTCAACAATGCCCTCCTGATTAACAGGTATTATATATGGATTACATGCAGAATTAAGAATTGAAGGATGCTCTATAGCTGAAATTATATGCAGGTAGCCTGCTATTCCTCTCATAACAAGGTTATTCGCTTCAGTTGCACCAGACGTAAAAACTATTTCTTTATCACTTGAGACGCCAATAGCACCACGTACGTTATCTCTTGCATCCTGAAGAATCTTCCTCGCTTCTTGTCCTCTTTTATGTAGTGATGATGGATTGAGCGTTTGTTTTAACAAGACCTCAAATATACTTTTTTTTACATTTTCACTAATTGGAGCAGTTGCATTGTAATCAGCATATACGCAACCACTATTTTCTAAAGAGAATGGACTCATCTGTCACTTAAATAAGTTTACCATCAACTATAGCCATAACTATGTACGTTAGCTTTAACACGATAAAAAATTTATTGCAAAAACAGCGAAATTAATACATAATTAATAACTCACGTCATTAATACCTGTCAAGCGGGTTCTTATTAGGGGTTACCATGGTTGAAGTTTTTTTGAATAATGCAACAAGAAAGATAGAAGGTGAATACCACCAAAGCAAAGATGCCAACGCGCCGGTTGTGCTGGTTTTACATCATCATCCTCAATATGGTGGTAATATGGATAGTAAAATTGTACATAGTACATATACGTCTTTTATCGATAACAATTTTTCTGCATTGAAGATTAACTTTCGTGGTGTGGGAAAATCTACCGGAACTTTTGATAAGGGTATAGGAGAATTAACTGACGCTGCGGTAGCCATTGATTGGCTTCAGGAACATAATCCTAGCAATGTTCCAATTTGGATCGCTGGTTTTTCTTTTGGAGCATGGGTGGCTATGCAGCTAACAATGCGCCGCCCTGAGATAGTGGGTTTTATTGCTCTTTCTCTTCCGGTAACTAAGTACGATTTTTCTTTTCTTTCTCCCTGTCCAGTTTCTGGGCTTATAATACAAAGCAGTAATGATACAATCTCAGAAGAAAGCGATGTAACAGAATTAGCAAAAAGGTTGATAAATTCAGTAAGAAGTGATCACATGAAATACCATATAATAGATGATACTAATCACTTTCTAAAGGATAAAGAAGAGGAAGTGACTCAAATCGTGGACAATTATATAAAACTGCGCTTGAATAGTGCAACTATTTCTTTTCAAAAGGTCAAAAAAGAGGTAAGGGTAAAAGAATATGCCTAATCTTTACAAACAAGAGAAATGAGTGTAGTAATATAAATGAAAAGGTTTTGTTATGTTTAAAAAGCTATTATTTTTTGTTTTAGCTGTGTTTATGTTATCGGGGTGTTCCCTAAGTAAACAGCGTAAGTTAAAAAGTCCGTGTATAAAAAGCAATGAAAGCATTTCATGCGAGTTGTACTCTGTTAATGATCATTGGTTAGATAAGTATAAGGCATAGAAATTGTGCTATTTTTCCTATTCACAACTTCACTAATGATCGATCTCTCAATTGGAAAATGCAGTCTGCCTTTTCTGCAAGGAGATGATTGTGTGTTACTATAAGCATAGAGCTGTTATTTTCCTTTACGTATGAATGTAGCAGTAAAAACACGTTAAAAGAATTTGTTGGATCTAAATTTCCTGTTGGCTCATCTGCAAGTAAAAGCTTTGGAGAATTTACAATGCTTCTTGCAATTGCAACTCTCTGCCTTTCCCCACCCGAAACTTCAGATACCATGCTACTTGCTTTGTTTTCCAGACCAAATTTTTCCAACATTGCTTGCGAATTTTTTTTTGCTTCAGCTTTGCTTTTTCCTGCAATGAGTTGAGGAAGCATAATATTTTCCAACACCGATAACTCTTGTAACAAATAGTGAAATTGATAAACAAAACTAAGAAAATTTCTTCTTACATGAGTTTTATGCTTATTACTGGCTTGTGTGCAATTTATTCCATCTATCGTAACTATACCTGAAGTTGGCTTGTCCAACAAGCCTGCGATTTGCAATATAGTTGTTTTCCCTGCACCTGAATCGCCAATCAGCGCTACTACTTGCCCTCTTGTGACACTTAAGTTGATATCCTTTACAACAGCAGAATTGTTCTTGAAGCTTTTATCTACGGAAGTTAGTTCTAGTGCTACATTACCACCCATGTTTAAAAGATCCAGAAGGCATCTAAGTTTTAGTAATAATTAAACCGAAAAACTGTTACCACAACCACATTGAGACTTAGCAAAGGCATTCTTTATTTGAAAACCAGAACCACTGAGATCCTCAGTATAATCTATAACTGAGTTATTTAAAAATTTTGCTGAACAATTATCAACCATTAATACAGGATTACCATTTTCATCATTAATTACTATATCTTTACCTTTTTCGCTAAAACTGGAATGGCTTCTATAGTCCTCGCTTTCTTCATAATCATCATCTTCGTCTTCGTCATCAAACTCATCATCGTAATCATCATCTTCATCATCCAAAGATAGATTTTTATTCATTTGATCCATAAGAAAATTGTATTTGAAGCCAGAACATCCACCGCCTGAAACTGCAACCCGTAAAACGGAACTCTTATCTCCTTCCTGCTCTGCAAGAGAGTGGATTTTTTTTAGTGCATTATCAGTTAAGTTGATGTTGTAATTTGTTGACATAGTAACCACCGTTTATTATTGATAACTTATTATAGTAGAAATTTTACATGTCAAACAATAATTTTCTATTAAATTATGCATGTTTTCCAAGCAAAACAAAAGGGAGATACTTCAAAGAGCCAGAAGATGAGAATCGCAGCTGCTTTCAGCGTGATAGGGACCGTATCATTCACTCTAATGCGTTTAGAAAATTGGAGTACAAAACACAAGTTTTTATCAATTATGAGCACGACTACTATCGCACTCGGCTTACTCATAGCCTTGAAGTTGCACAAATTGCAAGGTCCATTGCGCGTAGACTTGGCTTAAATGAGGATATCACTGAATGCATAGCGCTTGCACATGACCTTGGTCATCCTCCATTTGGTCATGCAGGTGAAGATGCTCTAAAGAAATCAATTCAAGATTTGAATCTTGATAACGAGAAGTATGAGTTTGATCATAATGTTCAAGCTATAAGGATTTTAACTTATCTTGAACAAAAACATGCTGATTTTGATGGTATGAATCTAAGTTGGGAGGTGATTGAAGGAGTTGCAAAACATAACGGTCCCTTGCTTGGTCAAAACGCGGAGTCTTCTACAAGTAATCAGCTGTTATTAGAATACAACAAAAAATATGATCTAAAACTTGAAGAATTTTCAAGCATTGAAGCGCAAGTTGCTTCAATTGCCGATGATATTGCTTACAGTGTTCACGATCTTGATGATGCACTCAGGGCGAATTTAGTAACCATCGAAGATTTGCTGAATGTTCCTTTAATTGAAAAAATGTTTAAAGACATAAGGAGCAGATATTCAGAATTGCCTCAGAGCAAACTCATACATGAATCACTGAGTGGAACTATAGGAACTATGATAAGTGATGTTGTTTCTCAGACTGAAAGAAATATTGAAGATCACAAAATAAAAAGCGTAGAAGACGTAAGAAGTCTAAATAAAATGCTAGTCACATTTTCACCAGAAGTTGCGAATGCTACAAAAGAAATGAAAAGATTCAACATGGAGAAAATATACAGAAGCTATAAACTGAGTAGAACGATGAACAAAGCAAAACGCATAATACAGGAACTCTTTCAATGTTTTTATGAAAACCCAGGATTACTTCCCACAGAGTGGAGCAAACTCGCTTGTGGATCTCAGCGTTCAGTAATAATATGTGACTATATCTCAGGTATGACAGATAGATTTGCTATACACGAGCACAGAAGAATTTTTGATACCTCATACGAAATGACTTCTTTCTAATGACTGATGATCATTTCATGTCAATTGCATTAAGGCTTGCAGAAAAAAATCTTGGAAATGTTGCACCAAATCCTGCTGTCGGGTGTGTTATTGTAAAGGATGGTACAATTGTTAGTGAGGGATACACAGGGATTGGTGGGCGTCCGCATGCGGAGGTAGTCGCTTTGCAAAACGCTAAAGATTCAACTCATGGCGCAACTATATATATCACTCTTGAGCCATGTTGTCATCACGGAGTCACGGGGCCTTGCACTGCAAAAATCATAAAAGCTAGCATAAAAAGAGTAGTAATTGCAACTATTGACCCAGATAGTAGAGTTTCAGGCAGAGGCATGAAAGCTCTGAAAGAAGCAGGAATTGAAGTTGAGCAAGGTATTATGCAAAAAGAGGCAAAAGAACTGAATGTCGGTTTTTTCACCACTAAAGAATTACATAGACCATTTATAGCTTGCAAAGTCGCAACAACTCTTGACGGAAAAATCGCAACATTTACAGGCGATAGCAAATGGATAACAAGTGAAAATACGAGAAACTGGGTGCATGAGCTCAGAACGAAATATGATGCAATTATGATTGGCAGCAATACTCTTATTAATGATGATCCACTCTTAACTTGCAGATTACCAGGACTCGGAAGTAGATCGCCAATAAGGCTAATTATAGATAGTCAAGGGAGATTAAAGGAAGAGCATAACATTGCAAAGACTGCAGACAAAGTAATAACTTGGGTCATCACAAATAAAGAAGTAGAGAAAAAAATAAAAAACATTAACTACTTAGTAGTTAATTCAAGCAACGCAGGTAAGGTTTGCCTAAAGGACATGGCATTAAAACTTGTTTCAGAAATTGGTATAACAAGATTATTAGTTGAAGGTGGAGGAGTGTTAATCACAGAACTATTAAAGTGTAATTTAATCGACAGGTTGATAATATGCCGCAGTGGTAAAATTTTAGGCAATGATGCCACTCCTTTTGTAGGAGATTTAGGGATTCAATTCATTAACAACTGTTATCAGTTTAAAAAAACAAAGATAATAGAGTTTAGTGAGGATATAGTTGAGGTTTGGGATAGGTCGTCATAATCCTTACATACTCAAACAGTAAAAAAAAGGTATCCGTTCAGCGGAGCGGTAAAATAAAAAGTAGACAAGGAGTGCTAAAAACATAATATCACAAGTAGTATGTGTGGTAAATATGTCTGATCTACTAGCTAGTCTTCTCAAGCTCTGTGAAAGCTTTAAAATAGAGATAGAGCAACTAAAAGCAGAGATAAAGAGGTTAGAGATAGAAAACGAAAATTTTAGATCTGAGAATAAGGCGCTAAGAATCGAAAATGCTGAATTGAAAGAAAGACTAGGTCTGAATTCACAAAATTCATCGATACCGAGCTCAAAAGAGTTATACAAGCTAAAGAAGAAAAAGAAAAAAAGTGACAGGAAAATAGGGGCACAGATTGGGCATGAAGGAAAGTATCGCCCTAAAATGGAAGCAGATGAAGTGGTGAAAATAGAGTTCTTGCGAGTGCGGAGGAGAAATTGCGATATCGAAAGAGCCATACATTCATCAAAAAGTTGATTTGCCAGCTTATGTTGTGGAATACCAATGGCCGCTGTTGCAAGTGTGGAAAAAGAAAAAGTAGCAGGCTACCAGAAGGTGTTACTGCGGATACATTTGGTCCAAAAGTTAAGTCAACAATTGCGGCGCTGAGCGGATTTTACAAGAACTCGAAAAGAGAAGTAGCAAATATTATAAAAAATATTTTCAACCTGGACATCAGTGTTGGTAGCGTGTCAAATAGCGAGGCTAGAGTTGCAGAAAAATGCCAAGAAGCATATGAGCAAATCGAGCAAGAAGTAAGTAAAAGTGAAGTTCTGCATATCGATGAAACGAGCCATTATAACAAAGGTAAACTTGGTTGGTGCTGGATGTTTGCCAGTAATACAGCAAGTTTTATAAAATTGACAGAGTCAAGAGGAATGAAGGTTTTACAAAATAGTAAGTTCTGCAATCGCAATAGCTTACGACAGGTACGCAGCATACAACTATAGCCTTTCTTATAATAGTCCGAATGCGATAAGATATGTGTTTATGGCTATAGCAGGCCAGTAGCATATTACGGTCTGTTCGGATTATTGTAAAAAGAGCTATACTTTGCCGATAAGAACAGGCAAATCTGTTGGGCACATTTATCAAGAGATTTTGAAAGATTAGCACATAGTTGAAGTTAAAGTTCTGGGCTGTTACTTAAGAAACGTAGCCACTGAATTATTTGCACTAAAAAAGGCCTTGCTAAAAAATGAGATAGATGTTTTTAGATTTACCAGACGTGCCAGAAAATTGCGAAAACGTACAAGGTATTACTTGAAGCCGTTTACCTGAAGCAATTGGAGCTTCTCGAGTTGCAAAAAATATTTTGAAATCTGAAAGAATGATGTGGAAATTTTTAGATGACCCAGAAAATATTCCGCTGACAAATAACCATGCTGAACGGCAAATACGGCATTATGTCGTTTATCGCAAAAATTCATATTTTACCCAATCGAAGCGGGGAACTTGAACGGATAATTTCATTATACTTGACATGGAAACAAATGGGCTTTCCAAAACCTCTTATCTATCATCTCTCACACCGCTTAGCTGAACGGATACAACCCAAGAAAGGTTTTTCTACGTCATACCGCCGCGGTATCTCAGCATAGATTCCGCTAACGAGTAGCGGAATGACGCATTTGTTGTTTTTCAAATTGTAGGTAAACCTAAGCCACTTTAGCTATATAGGGTCACAACAATAGATTTTTAAGATCGTTTACGGCCTTCTTAATATCTTCAGCCTTGAATATCGCCGATCCCGCAACTAAAATATCAGCACCTGCTTTTATTATATCAGCTGCGTTAGAAAAGTTAATTCCACCATCTACTGAAATTTGTGTTTTAAGATTACGCTCCTGTATCATTTTTTTTATAGTAGATATCTTGTTCAACTGTGAATGAATAAATTCCTGCCCTCCAAAGCCAGGGTTGACTGTCATAATCAGCACAATATCTAGCTCATGTATTATATATTCAAGCACACTTGGGGAAGTTGAAGGAACAATTGAAACTCCAACTTGAATCGGTTTTTTTTCGTCGTTTACATTTTTGTATGACTTTATCTTTCTTATCAACCTCTCAAGGTGTATCTCTGCTTCTGCATGTACAGTGATAATATCAGCACCAGCATTTATAAAGCTTTCAATGTGGTTACCAGGAGATTTGACCATTAAATGCACATCAAAAGGAAGATTGCTATATTTACGTATTGCAGAAACAACGCTAGGACCAATTGTAATATTTGGAACGAAATTCCCATCCATAACGTCTATGTGTATGTAATCTACACCTAAATCGCTAATTTTTCTTACTTCTTCCCCTAATTTTGCAAAATCTGCTGAAAGTATAGAAGGTGCAATTTTAATACTCATGAGCTGCCTTTTTTGCTAAAAAATAACTTATTTTTAAAACTCTGTCACCCTAAGCACCATCTGAGTAGCTAGAGACCGATATCGGTATGCCTATTTAACTAGATCTTAAATTAGATAAAAAAAGGTAGTCTTGATAAAACTTATTTACAGCAAGTTTTTTTACATTTGGACTTTCTGTTTGTTCTTTTTTGTACCCTAATTTATAGCTTATTGAATCCTTGTATAAACTGATCGTTTTGTATGCTTTGTTCATCTCTCTAGGAAAGATGCCGTTAGCAATTACGACGCATAACCCTGTAGCTGTTGCAAAAGCTAGAGTGGTAAATGCTAGATTTTGTAAAAAATTCCTTCCACTAACTTTTTTTTCCTGTATATTAGCAGAGTGCGATTTGTTTGACACTTCTTCTAGATATTCATGCCATATGTGATTGCAGTTCGTACATTTTACCTTTCTTCCAGATGCACCTATTTGCTTAGGAGATACTAAGTAAGTTTTAGTACAACTATTACATTGTATTTTCATAGCACTTACATATAAGTAGTAACAAGCCCAAATGATACGAGCTACAAATTTAACATCAATATATATATAACAAATGGAAGGTTTGCAACTAAAAAAAACACAGAGTGAGATAAAAGATATTTGGAAAAATAGAGAAAAATTTAATGACTGTAATCTAAAGAAAACAGCAAGAATAGCAATTAAAGAGGTAATTGAGCTCCTTGATAGTGGCAAAATTAGAGTAGCAGAAAAGCTATCAAGTGGAGAATGGGTAGTACATAAGTGGATAAAGCAAGCAATATTATTACATTTTCTCACTGAAGAAAGCAAAATAATAGACAATACCAATTGCTGGTTTGATAAGATCGGTAACAAGTTTAGTGAATGGAATGAGGAGAAATTTCGCCGGTTAAAAATTAGAGCAGTTCCTGGGTGTTTTGTTCGCCGATCTGCTTATATAGGTACAAATGTTGTTCTAATGCCAAGTTTTATCAACGTTGGTGCATATGTTGATTCAGGAACAATGATAGATACCTGGTCAACGATTGGTAGCTGTGCGCAAATAGGAAAAAACTGTCATATTTCCGGTGGAGTGGGAATAGGTGGAGTTCTTGAGCCTATTCAAGCTTCACCTGTCATTATAGAAGATAATTGCTTTATTGGAGCACGTAGCGAAGTGGCCGAGGGTGTGGTAGTGAGAGAAGGATCAGTCCTTGGCATAGGCGTGTTTATTGGGGCATCAACAAAGATTATTGATAGAGAAACTAGCAAGGTATTTTACGGCGAAGTGCCACCTTATTCTGTAGTGGTACCAGGGTCTATTCCATCTAAAAATAATATTTCAACCTATTGTGCAGTCATAGTAAAAAAAGTGGATGAAAAGACGAGATCGAAAATCTCTATAAATGAAATATTGAGGGATTAAACTATCTTACTCCTTGTCGTCACTTTTTTTATCATTATTACTAACCACAGTAATGGCATACGCGCATAACTCTGAGAAAGAGACTCCATTTTCTTGAGATAGTTTATATAATTTTTGTAGACTTTCTTTTACTTTATTAGGAATATTCCCTCCACGTTCTTTTACAAGCCAGGAATCTTGATGATGAATTGGATGAGCATCACTTTTTGGATTTCCTATATATATTGCAAAAGGTGAACTTTGCCCTTTGAAGTCACATTGTACAGTAAATTTTTTTATAGATTCAGCCATCTAAAGACCTCTACTTTTCTTTTTGGTCGATTTTATAGCAGGTGGAAGAGGTGGTTTCTTTATAAAATCTTGTCTATTGACAACACTTTCTCTACCTTCCAAAGCTCGGCGAACATCAGCTCTGCTTAATTGCGACTCTTTTGCTACCTTCATTCCATGCTTTGCCATAATATTAGCACATGCTAGTACTTTTTTTACCAATTCTAGATCACCATTTAGCATTTGAACTAGCACTTGAAACACTTCCGCTAAAGTTAGCCCATCAGCATTTATAACCTTGTTTTCTATAAAATTGACAGCTTCTTCAAATTTGTATTCAATACTATCATCTTGAGCTATAAGGGCAACATAATCGGTGTTTTTGTCGTCCATAACTGAAGCACTATTACTCACAAACTTAAGTGTATACTATATATATAAATACTCTACTATTTTATATTATGGCACGCTATAGTTAAACATTTATTAATAACATGCTCACTTATATACACGAATTAATTGACAAAAGTCAAGGATCAATATCCATCAGTGATTTCATGAATGCCGTTTTGTACCATGAAAAATACGGCTATTATACAAGTAAATTACCGCTTGGTAAGGATGGTGATTTTACTACCGCACCTGAGATCAGCCAATTATTTGGTGAAGTAATTGCAGTTTGGATAATGCATACATGGGAAAAATTAGGAAAGCCATCAAAATTTTCTCTAGTTGAACTTGGGCCAGGCAAAGGAACACTCATTCACGATATAATAAGAGTCACTAAAAAATACAGCAGCTTTTTTAATTCAATGTTGATCCACTTAGTTGAAATAAGCCCTACTTTACGGAAGATACAAAAGGAAAAATTAAAAAGCTTAGATGTTAATTGGCACAAAAATATTGACAACCTACCAGAACAACCAACCATTTTTTTAGCAAATGAGTTCTTTGACGCTCTTCCGATAGATCAGTTTGTATATCATGATGAGGGGTGGTATGAAAATATGGTGACAAAACAAGATGATGGCAGTCTCTTGGTGTCATGCCAGTGCGTGACACTGGAATCCAGAAAAAAAGAATCATGGATTCCAGTGTCAGCTACTCAGATGACAAATGGAAAATTTTTTAATGGTGCAGTGGTGGAAATATGTTCAGTTGGGGTTGAAATATTAAAAAAACTTGAGAAGAAGATATATAATAATAAAGGAGCTGCTTTGATTGTAGATTACGGTTATGTATACCCCGCATATAAGAGCACTTTGCAATCGATAAAACAACATAAGTATGCTAATTTTCTTGAGAATGTTGGTAGTAGTGATATTACCGCACTTGTAAACTTTCAAGCATTAAAAGATTCATTAAAACACGTAGATTGCGAGATTTTAACTCAAAGGGAATTTTTATATCTTTTTGGCATAAAAGAAAGAACCCAGGCTTTAATGAAAAGCGCAAGTGATGAACAAAAGAATAGGATCTTTAGTGAATTCTTAAGGTTGACTGAAAATATGGGCACTCTTTTTAAAGCAATGCTATTGATATAGCTAACCCAAGAAAGGTTTCCCTACGTCATACCGCCGCGATATCTCAGCATAGATTCCGCTAACGAGTAGCGGAATGACGAGCTTATCGTCATGCTGCCGCGAACCGTCATACCGCCACGAACTGTCATACCACCACGAACCGTCATACCGCGATTCATTCGCGGTATCTCTAGATCCCGCTAATAAGTAGCGGGATAACGGTTGTCTCCTAGCTGTCATCCCAGTACTGGTAGACTCAAATCACAATGCTCGTATAGCTGCAACCCTGGAGGTACTGTTTCTCACCCACTGGAGATATTGCACGGTACTATCTACTTGATCATCGTGTCGAGTTTCAGGAAACATTAAAATCTCATACTCAAAATCGTTCAGCCATACTGCTTGATGTGGCAGAAAAACCTTGCCAGACTCTATAGTCGGAACAATTTGATAAAATCGAGTGAGTTTGTCATCATGTGGCACTATTTCAATAATCGGTAAATCACTGTTTGTCTTTAGCTCTTGTACTAATTGCTGACCACTTGTTTTGGCTTCGATCAAAATCGCGTGTGGTGACCATCTTGCAGCTAGTGATAAAACTTGTTCTTTAAGCTTTGGATACTCAAGCTTTGCGCGATATACATCAAGTAAATAGAATTTATTATCTATTTTTGCCCAGGTGATGCAGACACTAAAGTTGCTCATGTTACTTGTTGAAACCGCAGTATCCCAACTTTGTGTTATATGCGAGAGATTATCAGGAAATTTTTTATAGCGTTTCAACCACTCTGGTTTAATTATACCACTTGAAAGCGGCAGAGGGTTTTGTTGATATTGAGCAGCAAAAGCGTAACTCCCAAGTTCAGCTTTTATTATCTCAACTTCTTCTTTTCCTCCATCGAGGGGATATAACAACTGACCTTCTTCTCTTGAATATAATATCCTTACAGGTGACGCTGGTTTATTATATAATCGCCTGGTCGCACAGTGCTGAGCTACTCGGATGATAGGAACGGGAGGTATTGGCTTTTTGATTGAATAAATAACCTGCTTATTTTCAGAAATCATTGGCAAACAAATATGATGCCATATGTTTTTTGGCTTGGAGAGAAGGTGTCCAGTTAAGTCCTCCTGGTGTAGCCTGTGCATTACAAGAACGATGACTCCTTTTTTTCTATCGTTCAGCCTGGTTACTAAAGTCTGATCAAACCAGTTTGTGGCACGCTTTCTAAGCGTTTCACTCAAAGCTTGAGCAGAACTGAGCGGATCGTCCACAATGATAAAATCACCACCTTCACCAGTTAGTGTTCCACCAACTGATGTTGCGATTCTGTATCCTCTCTGCACTGTTTGAAATTTATATTTTGTATTCTGGTCTTTGGATAGTTCTATCTCTGGAAATAGCGCTCTATACCAACTAGACTGCATCACGCACCTGGTGTCGAGCGAGTGCTTTTCGCTGAGCCGCTGAGAATAACTTGCAACTATTATTCTCGCAGTTGGTTGGTTTCCCAGTATCCATGCGGGCCACGCAACGCTTATGCACATGGACTTCATCGAGCGCGGAGGCATATTGAATATTATTCGTTTCACTTCACCAGCGCTCGCCGCTTCCAGCCTATCTGCTATGACTTTTATATACTGATAATCGTTATACTCACACCCCGGCACTACCGTTTGAAAGCACAGTTCAATGAATTTTAGAAAGTTCATGATATAATGTTGAAACCAACGCGTGACGCTGGGATGACAAAAAAAGGAGCACTGAAGGCTATAGGTGAGACGTCGCGGTATCTCTAGATCCCGCTAACAAGCAGCGGGATGACGAATTACTTAACCATCATTACACCGTCATACCGCGATTCATTCGCGGTATCTCTTAACATAGATCCCCTACTATACCTTAACATAGATCCCGCTAACAAGCAGCGGGATGACGAGCTTATCTTCATGCCGCCACGAACCGTCATGCCGCCGCTAACCGTCATACCGCTGCGGTATCTCAGCCGCTAACAAGTAGCGGAATGACAACAATCCTACGTCATACCACCGCGGCGCTAACAAGAGATCCCGCTAACAAGCAGCGGGATACTTAGGGATGACGGTTGTTGTTTAGCTATAAATATTAAGAAATTTACCAAATGAAAAAAAAGGCAAAAGAAGCCCTGGGGTTATTATCCGCTTTAAAATATTGGCGTTTTTTATGTTTTAAACGCTTGACAAGCAAGATTAAGCTGCTTTTAATTGCAACTAACTTACGCTGCAAATGTTTAAGAAGTTTACTAAGCAGAAAAAAAGACAAAGAATCCCCGAGTTAGCTAGTCTTTTACTATCTCTGTCGAGTATTGGCATTTTTTGATGTCTTGTAACGCTTTATAAGCGCGTTCAGCTTATTTAGATAAAAATCTAGATGTAGATGAAGTTTTGTAAAGACATACAGTATCTATGTACTGCAAAAAATTAAACATAAGACGCCGATACATTAAGTAATCCTTACCTTTTAATCTGCAGATTGGCGAAAGCAAATACAATAGCTTCAGTTTTATGATAAGGGGGCTGGCGAAGGGTGTCAAGTAAGTTTTTTCGTTTCTATTCCCAATAAAAGTTTGTTATATGGTTATGCAAGAAGTTTAATACTCATAGTTTCAAGCATATACTGAAATATCTCATTAGCAATTGCAACATCTTGGCGTGGGGCTTTGCCGTGTTCTATAAACACAGAGATTGCATAGCGCGGGTTATGGTAAGGGCCATAGGCGATAAATAACTTATGACTTTCGCCCTTAGAGTTTATTTCTGGTGTACCGGTTTTGCCAGCAATTTGTATACCGCTTAGCCCTTTCTTATAGGTTCCAGTTTTAGAATTCACCACATCAAACATAGCTTTTCGAACTATGCTAAGATGCTCACAATCCACATCAATATCGGGAAAATCTTGTATCGTTTCATTCATCTTAATGCGGGGAATTACCTCTTTTCCTGTTGCAATCCTCGCTGCAAGAACTGCAAGCTGTAGTGGTGTTGTAAGCATATACCCTTGTCCTATAACTAAGTTGATAGTGTCACCTAAATACCACTGCGAATATAGCTTTCGTGTACGCCAATCTCTATCTGGCAACAACCCTGGAGCTTCTTCTTTAAACGTTCCAATCAGTGGCCCACTTCCAATACCAAATTTTCTGGCCATTTCTACTAGAGAGTCTACACTTATTTTTTTCCCTATATTATAAAAGTAAGTGTTGCATGATAATGCCATTGCTTCATTTAAAGATACATATCCATGGACTTTGCTTTTCAGGCAACGAAATTTCCGCTCACCTATTTTCATATAGCCCTTACACGAGAATTTTTCTTCTGGTGTGATTATTCCGTCTTTTAAACCCGCAAGCGCAACTATTACTTTAAATATTGAACCAGGTGGAATTTGATATGATAACGCACGATTCACGAGCGGCAATGAAGGAGCATTCAAGCTCTCCCAAGTCTCATTTGATAGCCTGCTAGCAAAAAGATTATTATCGTAAGAAGGTGAATTATATAATGCTAAAATTTCTCCATTATTTACATCAATTACCACTGCGGAGCCTTGGTGATCTTTAAATACCTCTGCGGTTTTCTCTTGCAGATTAATATCAATTGTCAGTTGTACATCTTGTCCGTCTTGTTGTGGTATGCTTGATAATTCTTTTATGACGCGTTTTTTAGAATTTATTTCCTGCTCAGATTTTCCTGACTTGCCTTTCAATATATGATCATATGTATATTCAATACCGCTGATTCCTACTTCGCTTATGCCTTGCTGTCTTTTTGTATATCCGATTACATGAGAACACATTGAACCAAACGGGTAATAACGTTTATAAAGAGCAGTTATTTTTTCTGACGATTTTGCTATTTTAGACTCGACTTCTGATAATGTCTGCAAATCAACTTCCTTACCAGAACCATCAAACAAAACAACATACGAAATTTTGTTTACCGCAAGTTCAATGCTATTCCTATCTAAAATTTTGCCCCGCTTAGGCATAATAGTAGCAACTCTTATTCTATTACTATTAGATAGTGCTTCGTACTTTTGTCTGTTTCGTATTTGTAAATTATATAACCTGCAACTAAAAACCGCAGAAATGGTAAGCTGAATACCACCTAATATGAATGCTCTGCGGTTAAAGACTTTGTTTTTTGTCCACATAACATTCCTTCAAAACACACTTTTTTCCCCTCTTTTATTGTTACACTTCTGGCTTTTACCGTATTACAAACCCTTTTTTCCCACTTACTTAAGGTCACAAACTTATAACCTGATTTTTTTAGTATTTTAATAATATGAGGTAAAGCTTCAATTGTGTTTGACCTGTTATTGTGATCATGAAACAGTATAACTGCTCCATTATGTACATTACTTAAAACTCTTTCAACTAAAGTTTCTGGCTTATCACCTTGCCAATCTAGCGAATCAACTGTCCATAATATTGAATACATATTTAATTGATCAGTATTTTCAATCAGATTATCGTCATAACATCCATATGGCGGACGAAACCATTTTACATCTTGTTTTATTGCATTTTTAATTGCTGTATTTGTCTTTTCCAATTCTTGCAATTGTTCCTCACTTGAAAGTGATGTCAACTTCCTATGCGACCAAGAGTGATTGCCTAACTCATGACCTGATTCATGAATTTTCTTTACTATTTCAGACGTTTTTTCATTTATACGTTCACCAAGCACAAAAAATGTTGCTTTTGCTTCATAGCTTTCCAGAACATTAATAATATCGTTTACTCTATTGTTAGACGGTCCATCATCAAACGTAAGCGCAACAAACTTATCGTCGTTATTCAATAATTTTTTTATATTACTTAAATTTCTATATGATAGATCTAGATTACAACTGAGCCCACAGTATGGTAAATTAAAATTACAATCACTACAAAAAGCCGTACTTGAATATAGTAAGAAAAAAGTGATTATCCTTATAAACATTTGTAATCAGCAAAGTGATAGAATACTACACTTTTTTGCTAAGTTAAGCCATCTTTAATTGCTGTAGCCTTTACTTCATCGCTTCTTTAATATATTGTATTAACAATTTTATATAATATATTATGATTGCAAATATAAATACCGTTGCGCTTCAGGGAATTAGCACAGTAAATGTCAATGCACAAATTCATATGGCAAATGGTATTCCAGCTTTTAAAGCAACAAGGACAACATTGCAAATTTAGAGTTCAAAAGGGTTATTCCTCGAGAACTATTGCGTCAGAAAGCTGGCGCTGAATTTGTATATAATGTTGACCTTGGAGGTTTTTATGAATAATAGTGAGAGAAAAGAAAAATTGGAAACTCGTATTCTATCAAGCAGAGGCAGGTCTTTATTGGATCACGAGCTACTAGAACGTACCATACGCGTCAAGTTAAGAGATTGTGAGCAAATTTAGAGAGGTTAAAGTGGATACTCTAGCCCTTCTACGTTTGTCTTTTAATGAAAATCGCGACCAAGTTATAGTGAGTTTTTTAAGAAATGCTTTTAAACTATTAATTTTGGTTAATACTAAAAATAACTCTCTAACCCGCCTTTTTAGCTCAATAAATGCCTTTGTTAAGCTAAGTTCTGTATTCTTTTTCACTTCTGTGCAACCAACTATGCCGTGAAATATAAGAATTGCGCACAATTTAGCATATAGTTCACATAATACTCTGCATGGCTTTCCTTTTAGCTTATCAAGCCTGATATGGCTTTTATACAATTTAAATAATAACTCAATTTGCCACCTTACTCTGTAAATCGTTAATACTTGCTCAGCACTAATTTTATTTTCTGGAACATTAGTTATAAATATTGACCAGTTCAACAATTTTTGATTTCTTTTAGAGGATGTATATCCCTGCGATCTTGCTAATCTATTAGCTTTCCTTCTTCTGGCCATAGACTGTTCTTCAGTTAGTTTCTGACATATAATTCTTACTCTAATTTTTGCTTCTTTTCCTAACAATACCTCGTTTTCTAAAAATAACTTATCCTCTAAACATTCTAATAACTCCATTTTTTGATTTGTTTCTACATCATATATGTTGGTATCGGATTTATAACGACTTATGAAATAAGCTCCTATTTCATTGATTTGTTTAAAAGAACTTGGCACAAAATAACCGAGATCAGATATTAGCAAATCATTGCTTAATATATTACTTAAATGTTTCCTATATCCCTGGTCTGATCTTACCCCCTCCGTTAAATTAAGTTGGTCTATTATCTGATTCATGTAGTCGAAAACTAATTGTAACTTTATTCCAGACTTAGTATTGCTTTCATAGCCACTGTAGCTAGTACCATAACCTTTATACATCTCTTCCATACTGTTAGGTAGAGTAATATAGCTACTGTCCAATAATTTAACACTATTAAATTGCTGTAAGATTTTGCAATCAACTTGCAAGATATTTTTAAAGAGAATCACAGATTCATTATACATCCTTTTCATAAATTCCACTGCTTCTTCAGTAAATCTAAAATCCAAACCTTGTTTTGTTATATCTATCGAGTCCTCGTTTAGTAATTGACACATTGTTTCTACGCTACAATTATCAACTCCTATATTACCCAAGACCATGGCTTTTACGAATGATGAACCTTTTAGCTTTCTCTTTCTTTTTATAAACCTTGTTGTAATTGAGATTTTCTCTGCTTTTTCATTAAAAAATTCTTTGAGCTTTTTTGATAAGCAAGTTATTTTATTCATTGGTTCTCTCACTAAAAGTATATCTGGGAGAACTTATACCTTATTATTCTATCTCTTTCATACCTTTATTTCCTTAACTTGACGCGTATGGTTTTTTACAAAAAAAGACAGTATCAATAAAAAGGATTTTATTCTATTTGAAATATAAAATTATCATGTATTTTTCTGTTATTCCCAAGTGAATTATTATTAACTTAGCAGTATATATTATTAAAAACACAAGCAATACAATCATTTTTAGCAACCAAAACCAGCAAGCGTGAGAAGATTTTTTTTTGGAATGAGTTGGTCATGATGTTTGTAAAACTTAATTTGTACACTTTACTTACCCCCAGTAATTCTGATATAGTTACTTTAGTTAAAGTCTATAAAAGTTTATAAATGGCAACCTTAAGTGTAAGAGAAGCTTTATGCACAGCAATTAGAGAAGAAATGCAAAACGACTCTGATGTGCTTATCATGGGTGAAGAAGTTGCAGAGTATGATGGTGCTTATAAAGTAACGAAAGGATTACTGAAAGAGTTTGGAGAAAACAGAGTAGTTGATACGCCTATTACCGAACATGGATTTGCTGGCCTTGCTGTTGGAGCGGCATTTGCTGGATTAAAGCCAATCGTTGAGTTTATGACTTTTAATTTTTCTATGCAAGCTATTGACCAAATTGTGAATTCCGCAGCAAAAACAAATTATATGTCAGGCGGACAACTTGGATGCCCTATAGTATTTCGTGGACCAAATGGCGCTGCAGCAAGAGTTGCTGCACAACATTCTCAATGCTTTGCAGCTTGGTATTCGCATATACCGGGGTTAAAAGTAATAGCACCCTATTTTGCCTCCGATTGCAGAGGTCTGCTTAAAGCTGCAATTCGTGACCCTAATCCGGTAATATTTCTAGAAAACGAAATAGCTTATGGACATGAGCATGAAGTTTCTGACTCTGAGCTATCAAACAAAGATTATCTACTTGAGATAGGCAAAGCTGCTGTTATACGGGAAGGAAAGGATGTAACTATCACTGCTTTTTCATTAAAATTAATGGATGCCTTAAATGCAGCAGATTTACTTTCGAGTGAAGGTATAGAAGCTGAAGTTATTGACCTCAGAACCTTAAGACCACTTGACACTCAAACTGTTATTAACTCTATTCAGAAGACTAATAGGTTAGTTAGTGTAGAAGAAGGATGGCCATTTGCAGGAATAGGAGCAGAGCTGTCAGCCGTTGTTATGGAACAAGGATTTGACTACCTTGATGCTCCAGTTGTACGTGTAACTGGCAAGGACATCCCCTTACCTTACGCTGCAAATCTAGAAAAAAAAGCATTACCGCAAGTGGAAGATATAGTTGAAGCCGTGCATCAGGTCTGTTTTAGAAAAAAATAGTTCTTTTTTGTGTCTCCTGTTCCGCATTGGTCCATCAAAGAAGTATTTCCAGTGCCGCCTATACCACCCATTACTTTTATGACGATAGTTTTAGCACCGAAAAATACAGCACAAAATATACCGAGTGCAAAAAGAGCTGGCCATGGCATTCTACCAAATATCGCAAGCAAAGCTGCACCTATTATCACTACGGTCATAAGCGGTCCGCCTATTCCCCAAACGTAGCCAATAATGTTACATATTATAGCATTTCTCATAATAGTCCGAACAGGTCATAGGAAGGCAGAATCAACAGCACGACGAAAGGATTCGAATAGAGGAATGTTTTTCCTGGCTCTGTTTTTTATAGCAAACCAATGATGCTCAATTTTGTTGAAATCTGGAGAATAAGGCGGCAGATACAAAATTTCTGCACCAACCCCTTTAGCAAGCTCGATAATCTTATCAGACTTATGAAAAGTAGCATTGTCAAGAATGACCATACGCGTCAAGTTAAGGAAATAAAGGTATGAAAGAGATAGAATAATAAGGTATAAGTTCTCCCAGATATACTTTTAGTGAGAGAACCAATGAATAAAATAACTTGCTTATCAAAAAAGCTCAAAGAATTTTTTAATGAAAAAGCAGAGAAAATCTCAATTACAACAAGGTTTATAAAAAGAAAGAGAAAGCTAAAAGGTTCATCATTCGTAAAAGCCATGGTCTTGGGTAATATAGGAGTTGATAATTGTAGCGTAGAAACAATGTGTCAATTACTAAACGAGGACTCGATAGATATAACAAAACAAGGTTTGGATTTTAGATTTACTGAAGAAGCAGTGGAATTTATGAAAAGGATGTATAATGAATCTGTGATTCTCTTTAAAAATATCTTGCAAGTTGATTGCAAAATCTTACAGCAATTTAATAGTGTTAAATTATTGGACAGTAGCTATATTACTCTACCTAACAGTATGGAAGAGATGTATAAAGGTTATGGTACTAGCTACAGTGGCTATGAAAGCAATACTAAGTCTGGAATAAAGTTACAATTAGTTTTCGACTACATGAATCAGATAATAGACCAACTTAATTTAACGGAGGGGGTAAGATCAGACCAGGGATATAGGAAACATTTAAGTAATATATTAAGCAATGATTTGCTAATATCTGATCTCGGTTATTTTGTGCCAAGTTCTTTTAAACAAATCAATGAAATAGGAGCTTATTTCATAAGTCGTTATAAATCCGATACCAACATATATGATGTAGAAACAAATCAAAAAATGGAGTTATTAGAATGTTTAGAGGATAAGTTATTTTTAGAAAACGAGGTATTGTTAGGAAAAGAAGCAAAAATTAGAGTAAGAATTATATGTCAGAAACTAACTGAAGAACAGTCTATGGCCAGAAGAAGGAAAGCTAATAGATTAGCAAGATCGCAGGGATATACATCCTCTAAAAGAAATCAAAAATTGTTGAACTGGTCAATATTTATAACTAATGTTCCAGAAAATAAAATTAGTGCTGAGCAAGTATTAACGATTTACAGAGTAAGGTGGCAAATTGAGTTATTATTTAAATTGTATAAAAGCCATATCAGGCTTGATAAGCTAAAAGGAAAGCCATGCAGAGTATTATGTGAACTATATGCTAAATTGTGCGCAATTCTTATATTTCACGGCATAGTTGGTTGCACAGAAGTGAAAAAGAATACAGAACTTAGCTTAACAAAGGCATTTATTGAGCTAAAAAGGCGGGTTAGAGAGTTATTTTTAGTATTAACCAAAATTAATAGTTTAAAAGCATTTCTTAAAAAACTCACTATAACTTGGTCGCGATTTTCATTAAAAGACAAACGTAGAAGGGCTAGAGTATCCACTTTAACCTCTCTAAATTTGCTCACAATCTCTTAACTTGACGCGTATGGTCAAGAATGACAGTCTGTCCAGGTTCCAAGATCGGTGTCAAAAATTGCTCAAACCATCCATTAAAAACATCCATATTACAGTGGCCTTCAAAGGTTAACGGAACAACTATCTTTCTTCCACTTAAGGCTGCAACCATACTGATTCGTTGAGTTTTCTTTCCAGATTTTAAGGCATAAAACCGCTGTCCTTTCTGGCAATATCCGTAGGGGTAGTCTTCGGTGTTATCAATGCCAGACTCATCTATATACACTAAGTTTTTAGGTTCTTTTGTCGCTATAATTTTCAAAAATTCAGCACGTTTTTCTTCGTTTCTTTCCTTGTATCCATATGTCTTTTTTTGCGCGTAAATCCAATTTTTTTAAGGGCTCGATAGATCGTTTGGATACTAACGTTGTTCCAAAGTTTAGCCATTTCCGATAGAGTCTTTCCTCCGTGTTCTCTGGCAAATTTGGCAAAGGTATCCCAGTCGGTAATTTTGTGATTGTAACCCCCATTTCCAAGTTTTTTTGATTGAAAGTCTCCTGTTTCTTTTCTTCTTTGCTGCCACTCCCATAAAGTAGTTCTTCCAATCTTAAATCTTGCTGCCACTGTTTCTCTGCTTTCTCCTTCGTCTAGCGCTTCCATTGCTTTTTTTCTTAAATCATAACTATATGCTGCTGGCATTCAACCTCCTTATCATCATCTACCCTTATCCTATCACATCCGGACTTTTATGGAAAGAGCTATACTTGAGCAGTTGTATCAGTATTAGTGCCAGCGGCAGCACTCCCAACATGAGAAAAAGAAATAAATAATACTATAAAAAGAATATTAAAAACTTTCCTAGGGTTCATCTCTATACCTTAAATTTAGATATTGCAATTATACCTAAAATACTATAATTTTTAGTAAAACTAGCATAAAGATTGAATAACAAACAGTGCCACAAAAGTAGTTGACGCACAACTGCACAAATATTGTAATATAGACATAGTAAACGATATTATTCCAGTGCTTGACGCTGGAATCCAGACTTTAATTGTTATATTTATAAATAAGTCTGGTAAGAATAAACGTTCATCTCAAATGCAGTATTTTTGTTGAAATAGCTCAACTGGATCCCAGTGGGCTTTGTTGCATAGCAACTGAAAAAATCTGGTGGCTACTGACAAAATTCATTATAAAATAGCCATTTAACCTTGAAAGAAAAAATATGCCACAAAAAATGAGGGTCAGTAACCATAGCGAATATAACAAATTTCTAGAAAAAAGAGGAAATATTTTTCATTATATCAACGAAGCCATAGAAAAGTGGTACGAGAATGGTCCAAAAATACCAGGTGGCAACAATATTTATAGCGATAAAGTTGTAATTTTGGTGCACATAATAACTTGTTTATTTAGAATAGGCCTGAGGCAAACAGTTGGGTTTATAGCAGGATACCTTGAGCAAATTGGGAAAAATTTGCAAGTTATCAGCTATTCACAATCATCAAGAAGGTTTAAGAAACTCAATATTAAGATCAATGATTGCAGAAAATAATATGGAAGATATCGAAATTGCTATAGACAGTACAGGAATTAGTATATACAACAACACTCCTGGTCATAGCAAAGAAAATAGCGAAGATAGAAAGTATCGCAGCTATGAGCAGACAAGAAAATTGCATGTAATGTTGAATACAAACAGCAAAAAAGCCATAGCTGTAAAATACAGTAACGGCTGATCACTATGGAGCTTGTGATTTGCTAAAAGAAGTCGATTTTCAGTATGTCATAAAAGTACTATATGCAGATAGGGCATATGACAGAGAAAAGCTCTATAAGCTGTGTAATCAATATGGTATAAAAACGAAAATTCCTCCGAAAAACAACGCAGCAGAGCATCCAAAGTTAGACTATATGGCTGAGAGAAATTCTGCAGTCAAGCTCATAAAGTCATATGATGAAGATGGTATAAAGAAGTGGAAAAAAGAGATGAGTTATGGAAAAAGATCTTATATAGAAAGTTTTTTCTCGCGACTGAAACAAACATTCGGGTTTAGTTTTAGGAATAAATCTGAGACAAATAGAGAGAAGGAACTACTTGTTAAATGCTATTTGCTCAATAAGTTCACTGATATTGGTATGGCTAAATTTGAGATAGCTTCATAAATTTATTGTGCGTTACCTACTATCCGAAGAGCGATGCAACAAAGCCATCCCAGTGTCAAGCACTGGGATGACAGCAGTCCTACGTCATACCGCCGCGGTATCTCAGCCGCTAACAAGTAGCGGGATGACGGTTGTCGTTTAGCCATAAACATTAAGAAATTTACCAAATGAAAAAAAGGCAAAAGAAGCCCCGTGGTGGTTGGCTATTTACTATGTACTAAAATATCGGCGTTTTTTTATTCTAAAACGCTTGATTAAGAGCGATTTAGCTGCTTTTAACTTGCAACTAACCTACACCGCAAGTGTTTAAGAAATTTACTAAGCAGGAAAAAAGGCAAAGAAACCCCGTAGTAGCTAGCATTCAAATTCTCCCTTGTCAATTTGACGTTTTTTGCTGTCTTAAACGCTTTGTAAGCGCGTTTCGGCTTATATAGGTAAAAACCTAAAAATTTTTAAAGACATGCGATGCACGTAGTGCGAAAAATTAAACATGAGACGCCAAATACCCTAAGTTTTTTGTCATTAACCTGCACAGATTGCGAAGATAAATAAATAGCTTCAGTTTCATGATAAGGGAGCTGGCGGAGTTTGTCAAGTAAGTTTTTTCGTTTCTAACGGTTGTTGCCAAAAACTATACAAGAAGTCTTTTAAGATCAATCACTTATCTTCAAGGCTTGAATAAAAGCATTCTGTGGAATATTTACGTTCCCTATAGAATGTAACCTTTTTTTACCCTTCTTTTGCTTTTCAAGTAGTTTCATTCTTCGCGTTACATCTCCACCATAGAGTTTAGCTGTTACATCTTTTCTGTATGGGTTAATCGTTTCTCTGGCAATAATTTTTCCGCCCACTGCCGCTTGAATCGCGATTTTATATTGCTGACGTGGTATTAGATCCTTCAAGCGTGCGCATATTTCACGCCCTCTTTTTTCTGCCCTACTTTTGTGAACGATACAAGCCAGTGCATCTACGGGCTCTCCATTAATTAAAAAGCTTAATTTATCTATTTGGCTTACCAGATAGCTGGAAATTTCCCAATCCAAACTTGCATATCCTTTGGAAATTGATTTTAATCGATCATAAAAGTCAAAAACAACTTCAGACAGTGGTAATTTATATCTTAACAATGCTGTTGTTGTGTTACCAATGTAAGATAAATCCTCCTGTTCTCCCCTCCTTTCTTCACATAGAGATAGAATCTCTCCCAAGTATTGGTCAGGGACCATTATGGTTGCGGTAATCCATGGTTCTTCCACAATTTCAATTTTCGTTGGATCTGGCATATCACTTGGGTTATGAATATTCAAAATTTCACCACTTCGTGTTGTAACCCTATATATAACACTCGGTGCAGTTGCTGTTAGGTCTAAATCAAATTCTCTCTCGAGCCTTTCTTGAATAACTTCAAGATGCAACATTCCCAAAAAACCACAACGAAATCCATAGCCTAGTGCATTTGAAGTTTCAGCTTCGAAGGTAAAACTTGCATCATTTAAATGTAACTTCTCTAGAGCTTCCCTTAGATATTTAAAATCATCCGTTTTGTGAGGGAAAATGCTACAAAATACCACAGGATGCACTTCTTTAAATCCAGGAAGTGCTTCACTACAAGGTCTCTTTTCCTCAGTGATAGTGTCTCCTACCTTGCAGTCTGCTACTTCCTTCATTGAAGCAGTTATAAAACCAACTTCACCCGCTGAAAGCTCACTCGTCATAACTTTTTTAGGGGTGAAAATACCAATATTGTCCACTTGATATGTAGCATTATTAGACATCATAACAATTCTCATGCCTTTTTTTAGCACTCCATTTTTAACTCGCACTAAAATTACTACTCCTAAGTAAGTGTCATACCAACTATCAACCAAAATTGCTTGCAATGGAGCATTTACATCACCTTGAGGAGCTGGAAGTTTTGCTACTATTGCTTCCAGTACATCTTTTATTCCAAGTCCAGTTTTTGCTGATATTAAAACTGACTCACTTGCATCAATACCGATTATTTCCTCAACCTGGAGTTTTACCCCTTCTGGATCTGCAGCAGGAAGATCAACTTTATTG
This sequence comes from Wolbachia endosymbiont (group A) of Melieria omissa, assembly GCF_964031125.1. NCBI lineage: Bacteria > Pseudomonadati > Pseudomonadota > Alphaproteobacteria > Rickettsiales > Anaplasmataceae > Wolbachia > Wolbachia endosymbiont (group A) of Melieria omissa. The sequence goes on from NZ_OZ035007.1 coordinate 539,712, forward strand.
AGCACAACTATTATTTCATGGTTGTTGTCAATAGCTTTATATACATTTGCAAGGGTTTGTGCTTCAACGCCCTGGCTACTATCTACCACTAAAAGTGAACCTTCACATGCGGCTAAGCTTCGGCTTACCTCGTAAGAAAAGTCAACGTGACCTGGGGTGTCCATGAGATTTAGGCAATATTGATTACCGTCGTTTGCCGTATAATTGAGTTTTACCGTCTGTGCCTTAATTGTAATCCCACGTTCGCGTTCTATATCCATTGAATCGAGTATTTGATTGGTCATTTCTCTTGCTTCAAGGCCGTTACATTCCTCTATTAAACGGTCAGCAAGCGTTGACTTACCGTGGTCTATATGCGCTATTATTGCAAAATTTCTTATGTTGTTCATTTATGGCTATTTTACTTAAGTAGAACCATTTTACATTTTAAGTGTTGTGAGGGCAATCCTTTATTAAGAGACTATTTACTCCTTCAACATAGACGACACTTTTTTCGAGCAGGAAATCACTTTATTAACCATATAGTTTTCATGATTATTATCTATTTTAGGCAACTCATATAGATAATTTACCATCATCCCGGCTGACTGACTAATACCCTTTTCAGAAGTATCCGCCATCCAGTTTAATTGTTTTATTGATGCGCCATTGCTTAAATGAAAATGCGCCACCGGGTCATAAGTATTTCCATTACTATTATTCACTTTTAGTAAATAATATGCACATAGTTTAAGCATGTATTGTTTAGTTTCATTTGTACATTCAACATTAGTTTTTAATTGCTCTGCACTTTCTAAAATTTCTGCACTAGATTGTTTTATATTTAGTTTGCCCAATAAAGTGACATCTTGGTTTAGATTGTTTTTTAGCCATTTCGTAAAGCCAGGTATTGGAGAAAGAGTTGCATATGTTTTTATACTTTTAAACTCCTGTGATAGCTTTTCTACAACCCTTTTGATCAAAAAATTACCAAGGCTGATTCCAGATAACCCTGCTTGAGTATTTGATATTGAATAGAATATAGCAGTGCTCGCATTACTCGGATCATTTGAAGGTACTGACTCATCTAAAAGGTGTTGAATGCTATCTGCAATCTTATCCACCAATGCAACCTCTACAAAAATTAGAGGTTCGTTTGGTATCTTGTAATGAAAAAAAGCAAAACAGAGACGATCAGAATCTAGTCTGTTTTTTAGGTCGCCCCAAGAGGAAATTTTATGCACAGCTTCATATTTTATAAGTTTTTCTAGCAATGATGCAGGTGAATCCCAAGTGATTTGACGAAGATCGAGTAGATCGACATCAACCCAAGTATAGAGTATATTTTTTAATTCGTTCTCTAGTGGATTCAAGCTTCTATGTTGGTTTTTTAGCTTAAGCACATCAGAACGCATATCAACAATAAACTTAAGGCCTTCTGGTAAAGAAATAAATTGCTTTAATATTTTAGAACGCGGTGATTCAAGAATTTTTATTAAATCCTGTTCAAATTTATAGTTTAACTCGGGATCTTGGTTTTTCTTATACTCTCTAATTTTCTCATCTATTTCCGCTTTATTCGGATTAAATTTTTCTGCCAGGGTTTGTAGAAATTTTATTTTACCTTTCTCTGATAAGCTTAAGTACAAGTTACCAAGAGATACAGCGTTTTTACGTGCTGAAACCTCCCCTCCCTTTGGATTTAAGCACTCGTTCATCTTCAAGACTAAACTATCGATATCGCGACTGTTGCTTAAATCAGGACTGATGTTACCAATCCACGATCTTACAGCATCTGCCACTCCACCTAGTATTTTAAAAAAGCTTCTTACCGCCTTTTTGTCTTCAACTTTCACTATATCAGTTTTTACCAATGATTCTTTTGTCATAGATTCCCTTTATTATACATAGCTAATGCAAGTCAGGGTCATACCGCCGCGATATCTCTAGATCCCGCTAACAAGCAGCGGGATGACGGTTGTCGGTAAACCCAAGTTATTTTAGCTACATATAGCTTAAGTTAAAGGAAAATTTTAGCTACATAGCAGGCACTATTACTAGATTATTAATAATTCAGTAATACAATAGACTTCTTGCACTACCTCCCAAGCCACAACTGTCATTCAGTAGAAACGAAAAAACTTGCTTGACAAACTCCGCCAGCCCCCCTATCATGAAACTGAAGCTATTGTATTTGCTTTCGCCAATCTGCAGATTAAAAGGTAAGGATTACTTAATGTATCGGCGTCTTATGTTCAATTTTTTGCAGTATATAGATACTGTATGTCTTTACAAAACTTCATCTACATCTAGATTTTTATCTAAATAAGCTGAACGCGCTTATAAAGCGTTACAAGACATCAAAAAATGCCAATACTCGACAGAGATAGTAAAAGACTAGCTAACTCGGGGATTCTTTGTCTTTTTTTCTGCTTAGTAAATTTCTTAAACATTTGCAGCGTAGGTTAGTTGCAATTAAAAGTGGCTGAATCTCGCTTGTCAAGCGTTTAAAACATAAAAAACGCCAATATTTTAAAGCGGATAATAACCTCAGGGCTTCTTTTGCCTTTTTTTCATTTGGTAAATTTCTTAATGTTTATGGCTAAACGACAACCGTCATCCCGCTACTTGTTAGCGGCTGAGATACCGCGGCGGTATGACGTAGGACTGCTGTCATCCCAGTGCTTGACACTGGGATGGCTTTGTTGCATCGCTCTTCGGATAGTAGGTAACGCACAATAAATTTATGAAGCTATCTCAAATTTAGCCATACCAATATCAGTGAACTTATTGAGCAAATAGCATTTAACAAGTAGTTCCTTCTCTCTATTTGTCTCAGATTTATTCCTAAAACTAAACCCGAATGTTTGTTTCAGTCGCGAGAAAAAACTTTCTATATAAGATCTTTTTCCATAACTCATCTCTTTTTTCCACTTCTTTATACCATCTTCATCATATGACTTTATGAGCTTGACTGCAGAATTTCTCTCAGCCATATAGTCTAACTTTGGATGCTCTGCTGCGTTGTTTTTCGGAGGAATTTTCGTTTTTATACCATATTGATTACACAGCTTATAGAGCTTTTCTCTGTCATATGCCCTATCTGCATATAGTACTTTTATGACATACTGAAAATCGACTTCTTTTAGCAAATCACAAGCTCCATAGTGATCAGCCGTTACTGTATTTTACAGCTATGGCTTTTTTGCTGTTTGTATTCAACATTACATGCAATTTTCTTGTCTGTTCATAGCTGCGATACTTTCTATCTTCGCTATTTTCTTTGCTATGACCAGGAGTGTTGTTGTATATACTAATTCCTGTACTGTCTATAGCAATTTCGATATCTTCCATATTATTTTCTGCAATCATTGATCTTAATATTGAGTTTCTTAAACCTTCTTGATGATTGTGAATAGCTGATAACTTGCAAATTTTTCCCAATTTGCTCAAGGTATCCTGCTATAAACCCAACTGTTTGCCTCAGGCCTATTCTAAATAAACAAGTTATTATGTGCACCAAAATTACAACTTTATCGCTATAAATATTGTTGCCACCTGGTATTTTTGGACCATTCTCGTACCACTTTTCTATGGCTTCGTTGATATAATGAAAAATATTTCCTCTTTTTTCTAGAAATTTGTTATATTCGCTATGGTTACTGACCCTCATTTTTTGTGGCATATTTTTTCTTTCAAGGTTAAATGGCTATTTTATAATGAATTTTGTCAGTAGCCACCAGATTTTTTCAGTTGCTATGCAACAAAGCCCACTGGGATCCAGCCTTTCACGCAATCCCATCAAGAACGTTATATTTTACATAACACTTTTATGCTTACCAACTTAATAAAATTCCTGGATCCCAGTGTCTGGGCACTGGGATGACAGGCTAGCCTGACAACCGTCATTCCTGTAAAGATCAAGTATCCCACTACGTGTTAGCGGATGAGATACCGCGGCGGTATGACGGTTCGTGGCGGTATGACGGTTAAGCAATTCGTCATACCGCTGCTTGTTAGCGGCTAAGAGATACCGCGGCGGTATGACGTAGGACTGCTGTCATTCAAGTAGCTGAAACTGGAATGACACGTCATAAAGGAACCAGTGTCAGCTACTTGGATGATACCTTTTTTCTACTTAGTTTGGGTTATGCAAGAAGTCTATTTACTTCTTAACTTGACGCACATGATGTCTTGCAGCATCATCTACTGTCTCTAAATAAATCATTGCTAGACATATACCACTGTGTACTTCTACGGATACCTTATTGCCTAAACTTCGATTAAAGCAAGAATTTTTTCCCGGAAAAGCAAGATTACTAAGGTGCAGTTCCCATTTTAATCCTTTGGTTGATATTTGAGCTCTCGGTATGCCAAGTAAAGATATTTTAGTATTTTTTGGCAAAGAAAAAAAATGGGTAATACCTTTTTGTAAAGTGTAACCTACCATGGGAGGTGAAGGTGTGTAAAAGATACTATCTGTACTTAGAAAAACGTTAATATTTTGTAGTATATGATCAATTGCTCCTCCAGTAATACCTGTTATTATCGATGGCAGTAACTTCATTGTCTTTAAATGGGCTATGGCTTTAGAAAAGTCACAATAATCTTGATCAGGTAGATATATCGTATTCAAATTAGCACGTAAATCCAGATTTACGCTATCCAAATCTCCTACTACAAGATCAGGTTTTACGCCAATTGATAGAAGCTTGTTTGCTCCTCCATCTACAGCAATAATAGGTATATCTCGTTTAAAAAACGATGAATCAGGTATTTCCCCATTTAGCACAACAATAGAACGATATTGTTGTTGTATGCTACAATGTAGTACATGATTATGAAATGCTTCACGCAGCTTTTGCATCGTAATAACATTTTTGAATAACCGATATTAGCAATTATACTAATTATTATCCAAACTAATCGTTGGTTGTGCATCTTGCTCAGAGATTAGGGCAACCAACAAATTATTTATCAATTGAACCTTTTGCTTGCCATCTAATTGTAAGCTTTTGTTTTTTTCAAAATGAGCTATTACTTCCTCGACAATTCCTATTGCATTTTGCACTATAAGCTTTCTTGCAGAAGTGATAGCATGTGCTTGTTGACGCCTTAACATTGCTTGTGCAATCTCGGACGAATACGCCAAATGCGATATTCTCGCTTCTGTAATCTCAATTCCTGCAATATCTAATCTTTGTTGTAACATTGACTGCAATTCACTCGAAATTTTATCAGAATTTTTACGTAAAGATTCCTCATCGCTTTCGCTGTCATACGGATAGTTACTAGCTAATTCTCTTATTACTGAGTCACTTTGTACAAAAACAAATTCGTGATAGTTGTTAACATTATAATACGCCTTTGCAGGACTGCTCACTCTCCAAACAATTACTGCTGAAATCTCTATTGGACTTCCATTGGCATCATTAACTTTTATTTTTTCTGTGTTAATATTCTGAAATTTTAGGGAAACTATATATTTGCTTGAAAAGGGAAGCGTTACACATATTCCAGACTTAAAATAAGTTCCAATATAATGACCAAAAAATTCTATCACTCTTGCTTCATTAGGGTCATTAATAAAAAATCCTTGAAGAAAAGTCAAAATTGAAACGGCAGCAACTCCAAGTGCAATTGTGCTGTCATATGCCAAAAAAAGCAGCGATAAAATTAATCCTAGCGCTATTAGTACAGGAAAAGCCCGAATTTGACTCAAATTTCTATCGTTTATCGTATTCTTATCCATATTGTCTTTAAACTTCTTTTTCACTTGAACTCTCTCTGTTGATCGTTTTGTTTATCTTATTTACAAATAGTTTAAACTCTCTTAATTCATGATCAGGCAATTTTACTTCAGTTTTATGTGCTATCGTAAGCGGATCAATGTGTTTGCCATTATATATAACTTCGTAATGTAAATGGGGTCCTGTTGCAACACCAGTGCTACCAACATAAGCGATGATCTGCCCCTGCTTTACTTTAGAGCCTAACTTTATATCGCCACTAAATCTACTTATATGCGCGTAACAGGTTGAATATTCATTTTTGTGTTTTATTTTGATGTAATTTCCATAGCCACCATTCTTTCCTATATATTCTATCACACCCTCTGCAGCAGCGTATATGGGAGTGCCAAGTTTAGCTGCATAATCCACTCCTTTGTGAAAAGCAATTTTACCGCGAACAGGATGCTTTCTATTGCCAAATTTTGAGGATATGCGATAATCTCCATTTAAAGGATTTGCAAAAATTTCGCCATTTTTTAAGCTTATTCCTTCTTTATTAAAATACCTTTCTTTGCCGTCTTGCGATTTATAATGATATAAACTAATAGCTTTCTTGTTTATTGTCAGTGAAGCATATAAAATTTTTTCTTCAGTCTTCTGATTATTAGGCAATCTCTCAAAAAGAACCTCCAATTTACTCTTCGGCACAATGTCTTTTTTAAAATCAACACCGAAATCTTTATATATGTTGATCAATTTCACCACTGTATTTGGCGCCAACCCTTCCGTGGCAAAAAAGGAAGATTTTATGGTACTGGATATGAATAACAACTTTCTATCACTTTCTGTCGTCAAAGTAGCTTTTTTTTTTCTGATTCCATGCTGGAATGGCTGTGCAAGATCTGTTGATGTTTCAGTAGCATATGCTGGTAAAATACAAAGCAATACAAATATTACCAGCCTCATAGCTTATCAACAAAAGTAAAATTACCTTCCACATACTGTACATCATCATTATCTTCCAGCTCTTCAACCAATGCAGATAATTTATCAATCAACTCTTTATCGCTAATTTCAATCAGATCTTTTGGCTGCCATGAAAGACGAGCAAGTTCTGGTTCTCCGAATTTTGCATAAAAGGCATCGCGTACTTTACCAAAATCTTTTATTTCACAAGTTATAACGTGTAATCCTTCTTTGTCATTTTCCTCAACATTCAATACTTCTAATTCGATTCCATGACTGAATAAATCGTCAAAATTCATACCTTCTGCTTTATAGACGATTAAGCCTACATGATCGAAAAGGTAACTAACACTTCCTGTTTCTCCTAAATTTCCACCTTTACGAGAAAAGATATAACGTACCTCAGAAGCAGTACGGTTGCGGTTATTAGTCAAGGCATGGACAATGAGTGCAGTGCCAGAAGGCCCATGACCTTCATATTGTATTTCCTCGTAATTTTCTCCAGCAACGTTACCAGTTGCATTTTTTATTGCTGTTTCTATTTTATCTTTTGGTAGATTTTCCTTGCGTGCAGCAAATATAGCAGAGCGAAGGCGCGGGTTGAGTTCGGGTAGCCCTTGCTTTGCAGCAACTGCTATTTCTCTAATCAGCTTCGTAAATTTTTGAGAGCGCTTTGCATCCTGAGCACCTTTCCGGTGTTTTATATTTGAAAATTGTGAATGACCAGCCATATTCAAATAGTTAAAAACCTAATTATATATCAAAGCATAGAAAAAGCTAAAGCAAATTTTCAAGCCTCTGGCTTGGCATCTTGCAGGTTTTCTGCTAATAACATACTTTCATACTGCTCAGCTTCTAAGTCAAGGCCAAGGGCTGAATGGGCTGCTACTAAATAGTTAATAGACTTAGAAAAATATTTAGAATCCTTATAGCTTGCCATATTCTGGAAACGCTTAATTGCTGCTAAATATTCACCACGCCTCAGGTAAAATTTACCGATAGAATACTCTTTTGTTGATATATGTTCTGTGATTAATTTTGCTCTTTCCTTTATCTCGTCTACATATTCGCTGCCTGGAAAGAGATTAATGTACTCAGTGGCTAGCTCTAAAGTTTTATATGCAGTTTGCTGTCCAAGTTGCACTTTATTAATTTGCATGTAATAAGATAATACCCTTAAGTAGTATACATATGGTAAATCTTCACCATTTGAATAAACATATATATAATCAGCCATATCACTTGCAGCACTGCTATAGTTACCCATATTATAGTGAGAGACCCCAGATAATAATTTTGCTTTCATTGCCCAATAAGAAAAAGGATACAAATCCTCTATCTTATGAAATGCCCTAATAGCTTGTTTATATTTTTTCTGGTCAAAAAGTTCAACTGCTTCTTCATATAGTTCAGTTTCAGTTTTTTCAAGATCATCCGCATACGATTGTGTAAAGGAGCAAATTAGGAAAATAAAGCACGTGATTAAAGTCTTATACATAAGATTTTTTTCGATCAAAATAAAGTATAGACCTAAATATTACTTAAATAAATAAATTTCTTAGGCAATAGCCGGTCCTTCTTCTTTATAACTACGGTCAGAACTACCTGCATTTCTTGATTCACCTCGTCCTTCCACTTTTGGATCTTTCAGCGTCTTACTGTAGGAATGTATAGTTAAGACCTGTACAGCCATAAAAATTGCAATACCTATCAAGCCTAAAGTAGGTCCAACAGCAGGATTTAAGGACGATGCTAATGCTATTAACATTATCCTTCTTATTAAAAATACAGAAGAACCAGCAAGCGCCAATCCGGCTACAGATATATTGCTAGTTTTCTTGCTAGATTTCTCATCAAGATCAGACTTTTCTGTTTACTTTTTCTTATTTTTTTCATGCTTATCAATATAAGAAACAAGAGTTGCAAGAAAAGCAATTGCATTGGCAAGAAATAAAATTGCATCCTCTGCTGCTTCAAGTGAAGATGTTTCACCCATTATCATACCTACAATAACCAGTGCAGTTGTTATAGCCTCAATATAGATCAAACACTGACCTATATCAGAAATATTGTGCTCTTTTTCCTTTACTTCCTCTCCATTTTCAATAATCTCCAACTCTCGTTCTTTTTGTGCTATCTTCCTATTATTGTAAATTAAATATAGCGTACAAATAAGAGATAAGACTGTAAAAGGTAATATAGTGTGGCTTAGCGCGCCACTTATCACGCCAAGTAATACCTGATCGCTATATGTTTTTTCCAGTTCAATCGCCATCAGCAATGTAAATGGGACCATTGTTGCCAATGATGCACATTTTCTATATAGCTCTCTTTTTTTTAGTGCTAATAGTTCTTGTTCTAGCCTTTCTCTTTTGACTTCTTTATCAACTGTTGGCCAAAAATCCCAAAAAAACTCTTCTAATGGTTCAAAATCTCTTTTTTTCTTATTCTTTCCTGGAACCTTTTTAGTAGAAGAAAATTTGCCACTAGGTATTTTCATAATATTAACCTAATTAGTTGTAAGTTAATACAATTATACACCTTTTTGCTTTCTGAGTCAATATCACTAAGATATTAACTACTCTTGTCTATTAACTATTTCCTAGGAGATTTAATCAATCTGTTTGATGCCGGCTAGGATATAATTATAGCCTGACCACATAGTTATAATAGCTGCAACCCATAAACAAATCGCACCTGTATATTGAATCATATAATAATCGTTCATTATTAGCGCTACTACAGCAACCATCTGTAGAAATGTTTTAATTTTTCCAGCTTTGCTTACAGGTAGACTAACATTTGTAGCTATCAAAAACTCCCGCAAACCCGAGACTAATATCTCCCTACAGATGATGATAATCGATGGTACTATTGTAAAATCATTTATCTTCTGCTTATAAACTAGCATAATTATCGTTGAAACCACTATTAATTTATCAGCAATTGGATCAAATAGCTTGCCAAATTTTGATTGGACTTTCCACGCACGCGCCAAGTAACCATCAAAAAAATCCGTAATGCACGCAAACACAAAGATTGATATTGTTATCAGGCCTGCATATTTATTTTCTATATAAAAACTTAATATTATTGCTGGTACTGCAAGCGCACGAGAAATTGTAAGCAAATTAGGCACGTTTTTCTTAAGCATGTAATACCATTCTACGTAGTAGGTAAACTTATACAGAAGTACACCAGAGTTCACAAGCTAATAGTTTACAATTGAACATTTATAAAAACTCCATATACTTAAAAAATACAAGCTTAAAATATAAGGATGTAATGATGAACGATGATTTAGATAGTACCACAAAACAAGAGGCACTTAATTATCACAGTAGAGGTGGTAAACCTGGTAAAATTTCAATCATGCCAACAAAACCTTTATCTACCCAGTATGATTTGTCACTTGCTTATTCCCCTGGCGTTGCAGCTCCGTGCCTTGAAATAGCTAAAAATCCTGAGGTTGTTTATGATTATACGGCAAAAAGCAACTGTGTTGCTGTCATTTCAAATGGCACTGCAGTGCTTGGACTTGGTAATATCGGTCCTCTTGCTGCAAAACCTGTCATGGAAGGCAAAGCTGTTTTATTTAAGCGTTTTGCTGATATTGATGCAGTTGATATAGAAGTTGGTACAGAAAATATAGAAGATTTTATCAATGCAGTAAGGTACCTTGGGCCAAGTTGGGGGGGGATAAATTTAGAGGATATAAGATCTCCCGATTGTTTTATAATAGAGAAACGTCTGAATGAACTGATGGATATTCCAGTGTTCCATGATGACCAGCATGGAACTGCAGTGGTTGTTGCAGCTGGTATAGAAAATGCTCTTGATATTGTCGGAAAGAAATTAGAGGACGTTAAGATCATTATGAATGGTGCTGGAGCAGCCGGTATTGCATGTTTAGAAATACTAAAGTCCATGGGCGCTAAAAATATAGTGCTGTGTGATAAGCAAGGAGTAATATACAAAGGTAGAAACGAGGACATGAATGAGTGGAAGGAAAAATATGCAATTGATACTTCCGAACGTTCTCTACTTGATACAATAAAAGGCGCTGATGTATTCATCGGACTATCTGCAAAAGATGTGTTAAATGAAGAGATGTTAAAGAGTATGGGCAAAGACCCGATTATTTTTGCTCTTGCCAATCCCGATCCAGAAGTAAGGCCTGAGTTTGCAAAATCTGTGAGGCCAGATGCAATAATTGCAACTGGTAGGTCAGATTACAACAACCAAGTCAACAACGTAATGGGTTTTCCTTATATATTTAGAGGGGCACTTGATGTACATGCAACAACAATAAATGATGAAATGAAAATTGCAGCTGCAGATGCAATAGCAAAGCTTGCCCGTGAGCCAGTACCAGGTGAGATATCTGCAGTCTATGGCGGTCGTAAAATGGGCTATGGACGTGAATATATAATACCTACTCCATTTGACCCAAGATTAATTTCTATAGTAGCTCCTGCTGTTGCAAAAGCCGCAGTTGATTCAGGTGTTGCAAGAAAGGCAATACAAGATTGGAGTAAATATGAAAATCAATTAAAATCTCGTCTTTCTAATGTTCTCAGCACGCTGAATTTACTATCTTCACATATGTAATTTATTGGATAAAGTTAAAAGTGATAAACCAACCCAAACTCTAAGCCATATATGCCAAACCTATTGGTAATGGTTGCAGTTGTTGATTCAACACGTGCAGTTTCATCAACCTTACTTCCTCCACCGGCAGGAATATATCCTTCACCAGCTAGTATCTTTATTCCTGGTACAATATCTTTAAATTGGTTATCAAGGATACCAAAATAGCGTAAACCAGCAAATGCTTGAGTTTGTGCTGTAAGTTGGTGATTGATACCAAGTTTTGCTTGGTAAGCCAAGGCATATCTGGTTTTTCCTAGAAATTTAACCCTAGTTACACCTGCACCAATACCAACATATGGGGTGAATGGCATTTTTGCTATATTAAAATCACGATATACATTGACCATTCCAGCTAAGTTATTAAAACCTTCATTTTTCATCTTAAATGCAGCTCTGAACTCTGCTTCAACACTACAATTTTCTTGAATGTGAATATCAACCTTTCCACTTCTCCAAGGTGAATTGCATTCCGCTCCAGTAGACGCATCATTGTGACGACGAAGTTCAATATATCTTGCTTTTTTCTTATCTGAATAATCTTCATCATACAAGTTAGTCTGAGAATATAAGCCTTCAAACTCAACTCTCATATTTTTGAATAAATACCCTATTGCAGCACTACCGGCAAACCCTGGAACATATTTAGGACTGTATCCAGCTTCAATTCGCTCCTTCTTATTAAAACTAAAAACCCCCTCTGTTATATTGTCACCTGCATCTTCTTTTCCTTCTAGAGAACCTATTGCATTGAAGAATGCTCCAAAATAGTTAGCTTTGATGTAAACATTCTCTAAGTTATTTATTTTATCATCGTAAGATAAGCACCTAAATGAAAAAGTTAGCAAAACCAAAGATATGTGAATTTAAATCTTTCGCCCACCACAAAGCCTCCCTGCATAACTTGTCATTCCATTATTATAGTATGCTTCTATTTTTTATGATAGCAACTTTTTATTGCGCTCAATCGTTTTAGATTTATAATGAAAGTATTGTAATTTAAAGCAAATCAATGACTATTGCAATTCACGAATTAGAGAGGATCATCAAACAATCGTTCCCCGACGCTGATATAAAGATTCATGATCTTGCTGGAGATGATGACCATTATCATTTAAAAATAAACTCCAAGTGTTTTCTTGGAAAGACAAAAATAGAACAGCATAAAATGGTATATAAAGCTCTGGAAGGTCAGTCTATACACGCCTTGCAACTGGAAACTAATACTTAAAAATAAGGTGAATTTATGAGCAATTTTGAACAAATAAAAAAAGATATAACAGAAAATGATGTGGTATTGTATATGAAAGGCACTTCTGATTTTCCTCAATGCGGATTCTCTGGACTCGTCGTGTCAATCCTAAAAAAATTGAACGTGAAGTTTAAGTATATTAACGTGTTGGAGAATGATGAAATACGTGAATCTATAAAAAAGTTTTCTGATTGGCCAACAATTCCACAATTATATATAAAGGAAGAGTTTATTGGTGGTTGCGACATCACTCGCGAGATGTACGAAAAAGGCGAACTGCAAAGTTTATTGAAGGAAAAAAAAATTATTGCGGAATAAGTACCAAGAAACCAGTGCCCAGACGCTGGATAACGTAGTATTGCTATGAAAAAGGATCTTATGTCTTAAACCGTATCCGTTCAGGGGAGCGGCAAAATAAGGTAGACAAAGCAAGATAATAATGTTGATGTTAACACTATTGTCAAGTTTACTGGCCTTTCTATTAGTGAGATTGAAGAATTAAGTGTGAGCGGTTACAAATAATTTACCATTTCTTCTGGTTTCACTATCCTTTCAAACTCTTCCTCAGTGAGCAGTTGAAGTTTTGCTGCTGCTTCTTTTAGAGTGATATTTTCTTTATAAGCAAGCTTCGCTATTTTTGCTGCATTGTCGTACCCTATATGCGTATTTAATATAGTGACCAACATCAACGACTGATTCAGTAAATCTTTTATCCTCTCTTCATTTGCTTTAATACCAACTACACATTTTTCTGTAAAATTTAAACTTGCGTCAGCTAAAAGTCTTATAGACTGCAAAACATTGTAAATTATCACTGGCTTAAACACATTCAATTCAAAATGACCGTTTGAACCACTAATGGTTACAGCAACATGATTTCCCATAACTTGAGTGCATACCATAGTCACCGCTTCACACTGAGTTGGATTCACTTTACCTGGCATAATTGAAGAACCAGGCTCATTTTCCGGTAGCATTATTTCCCCAATTCCGCATCTTGGACCAGAACCAAGCAACCTTATATCATTTGCAATTTTCATTAAACTGACTGCTACTGTATTGAGTGTTCCACTGAGCTCAACTAAAGCATCATTTGCTGCTAGCGCTTCAAATTTATTGCCTGCTGAAGTAAATGGAAGGTTAGTAATTTCTGCAACTTGGCTTGAAAAATCTTCAGCAAAACCCTTTTTAGTATTGAGTCCCGTGCCAACTGCAGTGCCACCTTGTGCAAGCTCATATATATCACTTAAAGTTGATTTTACTCTCTCTATCCCCTTTTTAATCTGGACTGCATAGCCAGAGAACTCCTGTCCTAGTGTTAGGGGCGTTGCATCTTGCAGATGAGTACGTCCTACTTTTATTATATCTTTAAATTCCTGAACCTTATTATCCAGCACCTTATGCAATTTTTCAAGATTTGGAATAAGCAAGCAGTTTATTTGCTCTGCTGCTGCTATATGCATTGCTGTTGGAAAGGTGTCATTTGACGACTGACCATAATTCACATGATCATTTGGATGTATCGGAGATTTACTACCCAAATTACCACCTAAAATCTCTATTGCGCGATTGCTGATCACTTCATTCATATTCATATTAGTCTGCGTTCCGGATCCGGTTTGCCAAACAACAAGCGGAAATTCATTATTAAATTTGCCATCTATTACTTCTTTTGCGGCTGCGCAGATTGCGTCCCCTACCTTATTATCTATGCTACCCTGCTTCATGTTAACATGTGCTGCTGCAAGTTTTACTATTGCTAATGCTTTAATCAGAGGCTCTGGCATTTTTTCTGTGCCAATCTTAAAATTTTCTAAAGAACGCTGAGTCTGCGCTCCCCAGTAATGTTCACTTGGTACTTTTACTTCCCCTAAGCTGTCTGATTCTATTCTCGTCTTTCTATCCATATTTTCCTCCTGGTGTTATGCAAACTGGTTCACTACATAATTTTTTCATGCCTACTTCTTGGTTAATTAAATCATACTAGATCCAAGTAGTCAAGTGTACGAACATTGCAATTTTCAGGTAACTTGCATGGTAGATGTACAACTGTACGAACATTGTCTAGCAGGAGGGTGTCATCCCAGCGCCCCTATGATGTCATCACAGTGCTTGACACTTGGATCCAGAAATTTTATTAAGTTGGTAAGCATAAAAGTAGCCGTTTTATGTTAAAATACAACGTTTTGATGATTATGAAAAGGCTGGATCCCAGTGTCTGGGCACTGGGATGACACCATCTGCCACGCAAATTGCCTGCAAATTGCAATGTTCGTACAGTTGTGTGGTAGATGCAAGTAGCTGACACTGGGATTTGTTGTGTTTAACAAAAACAAATGTTCGTACAAATATATTCTAGTTATATGATAAAATAAATGAAATTCACATCTTAAAAGGATCATATACATCGATTTCCTTAGAATTACTCTTTTTCAATTTTTCACTTAATAATCTTAAAATAGGCTGTAAATCACCATTAATTGATAAGCACAGCACTTCTTTATTGAGATAATTAGCTAGGTGATTCTTCTTTTCCAGAATTTCTGCTTCCCTCAATAAGTCGCATTTGTTTAATACTACAATCTCTTCTTTTTCAACAAGATCACTATTGTAAAGTTCCAATTCATTATGGATACAACTATAAGCCGAAACAACGTCATCGTGAGTTACATCGATTAAATGAAGTAAAATTTGACACCTTTCTATGTGCTTTAAAAATTTATGCCCGAGCCCAACTCCAAGGTGAGCATCAGTAATTATTCCAGGAATATCTGCTATTACAACTTCGCTATCATCCACTTTTACCATGCCTAAATGAGGTCTTACGGTGGTAAATGGATAATCGCCTACTTTTGTATCGGAATTTGAGCAGCGAGTCAAAAATTTTGATTTACCTGCGTTTGGCATGCCAATAATTCCAACATCTGATAAAACTTTTAGTTTTAATAATACATGTTTTTCTTCGCCAGGCTGACCGTAAGTAAAATGTCTTGGTGCCTTATTAGTAGAAGATTTAAAATTAGTATTTCCAAGTCCACCTTTTCCACCCTGTGCTACTTGAAATTCCATACCAGGCTTGTCAAGGTCTACTATTATCTCTTCACTTTCTTCATCAATTATTTGTGCACCGACTGGAACTTTAAGTATAACGTCTTTCCCTGCTGTGCCAGATCTATCCCTGCCTGCACCATTTTTTCCACTATCTGCTTTAATGTGTCTTCTATAACGAAAATGAAGCAAAGTGTTGAGATTAGCGTCGCTGATGAAAACTATGTTTCCACCCTTTCCTCCATTACCACCATTTGGACCACCAAATTCAACGAACTTTTCTCGACGAAAACTTGCACAGCCATCACCACCGTCACCGGCTTTTAAACACAATTTTACTTCGTCTATAAAACCCATGCTAACCCACGATAATATTTAGCATCCTTTCCTAACGTGCTTTCTATTCTCATTAGCTCATTATACTTCGCGAGTCTATCAGAACGCGATAGCGACCCGGTTTTTATTTGCCCGCAATTTGACGCAACTGCTATATGAGATATTGTTGTGTCTTCTGTTTCACCTGAGCGATGAGAAACAACAGCTTTATAGCCATTTGATTTTGCCATTTCAATAGCAGCAAAAGTTTCTGTTAACGTCCCTATTTGATTTGGCTTGATCAGTACAGCATTTGCCATTTTTTCCTCTATTCCTTTGCATATCAGTTCACAATTTGTAACAAACAAATCATCCCCAACCAATTGAATTTTACTCCCCAATTTTGCAGTAAGTAATTTCCAACCTTCATAGTCGTCTTCACTCATTGCATCTTCTATAGAAATTATTGGATATCTTTTCACAAGATTACAATAATATTCAGTCAACTCTTCTGAAGTAAGCCCCTTACTTTCAAATTCGTAAATTCCATCTTCATAAAAAGTAGATGAAGCAACATCAAGGCCCAGTGCAAAATCACTTTGCGCTGAATAACCTGCTGATTCTATAGCGTATATGATCAAGTCAAGTGCTTCTTCAGTGCTTTCAATATTTGGTGCAAAACCACCTTCATCTCCTACGTTTGTGCTATAACCTTTTTTCTTAAGAATGCTACGTAAGTTGTGGAACACCTCCGCAGATATTCTGATAGCTTCACTGAAAGTCTCAGCACCGACCGGAAGAATCATGAATTCTTGGAAATCGAGCTTATTGTCTGCATGTACTCCACCATTAATTATGTTAATGAGTGGAACCGGCATAACACTCATCTGCTCTCCTCCCAAATATCTGTAGAGCGGCATATTGAAGCTGTTTGCTGCTGCTTTTGCAACCGCAAGAGACACACCCAAAGTTGCATTTGCTCCAAGTTTAGATTTATTTTTTGTTCCATCCAGTTCAATTAATGCTTTATCAATTGCATTTTGGTCCGCTGCATTCATTCCAATGATTTCATCTGCTATTATCCCATTTACAGCTTGAACAGCTTTCAGCACTCCCTTACCACAATACCTTTTCTCATCTTGGTCCCTGAGTTCCAAGGCTTCTAATTTACCGGTTGAAGCTCCAGAAGGTACAGATGCCCTGCCTATTGCACCATCACAGAGCTCAATTTCTACCTCAATAGTGGGGTAACCCCTGCTATCTAAAATTTCTCTTGCAAATACGTTATTGATTATCTTATTCATTACATTAAACCTTAACTTCCGCAATAAGTGCTGCAGTTTCCTTTGCCAATTTAGCTATATTACTACCAGCACCAATAAATAATACTATATCACTTGGACTTGTCGAATCACTAATAAAATGTGAAATGAGCAAAGCATCATTCATAATTTTTGTGTTATTAAATCCATTACTGATTAAAGCTTTTTGTATATCATCAATCCCACAACCAGGAATAGGCTTGTCTTCTGGGGGATGAACAGGAGTGAGGATGACATAATCAAACATCATGAAAATTCGTATGAATTCATCAAAAAAATTACGAATGCGGGCAAAACGAAGTGGTTCGATAATTCCTATTACTTTTCCTTTAGTAATCGAACGTGCAGCCGTTAAAGTTGCATATATTTCATTTGGATGATGGGCATAATCCTCAATTAACTTAACACCTTTAATATCGGCAATCAAAGAGAATCTTCTTGCTACTCCTTGAAATTCCAAAAGGCCTTTTTTAATATCTGCATCGCTAATTCCGAGCTTTATCGCAACTGATATTGCAGCTAGGGCGTTGCTTACTTTGTGAATTCCAATTGCATTTGATAGTACTATGTTTTTTAAAGGGCTGGATCCCAGTGTCACGCACTGGGATGACATCTCTGTACACTTTCCTTTTGTCATTCCAGCACGTAATGCTGGAATCCAGTTGTTCAACACATCAAATTCTATGCTGTTAGCATGCTGTTTAATGTTGCTGGCTCTTATGCTACCATTCTCAAACCCAAACGTTATAGAATTACCCGCATCATAATCGATGTCTACAGAATCAGGTAAAACTGCAGAACCTGCATTATTCACGAATTGGGAAAATGCATTTTTGATATTATCAAATGTGCCGTAATAATCTATGTGGTCATTGTTAATACTTGTTATGACAGCAATCTTTGCAGGGATTTTTAGCATAGTTCCATCAGACTCATCAGCCTCGATCAGAAAAGTGTCACTCCCTCCAAGTTTGAAGTTGCTCTTATAGGAATTTAATATCCCTCCTACAGTTACAGTCGCATCAATGCCAGAATGATCAAAAATGGAAGCAATCATAGCGGTTGTTGTTGTCTTTCCGCTCGAACCTGAAACCGCTATCACATATTTATCTCTTAAAAGTTCAGCAAGTATGTCTGATCTATGCAAAATGGTTTTATTGTTATTTTTTGCCGCAATTAACTCCACATTATCAGATTCTATCGCAGAAGAATGTACAACTATTTGAGCTTGGCTTATATTATCAGCATTGTGACCAATATAAACCTCTATACCCAGCTTTTGTAACCTATTTATATTGTCGTTTGATTGTGCATCACTACCTTGAACTTTGTAATTGGAATTGTGAAGAATTTCAGCAATGGCACTCATTCCAATTCCACCTATACCAATAATATGTATTATTCCTTTTTGAGTTTTGTTAATATTTAGCAGTAGATGTTTACTCATTACTAAATTTATTATAGTATAATTTAAAATCCTCATAGTATCGAACCCTCTTACCGAATACAATGATAAAAAACCTAACCTTTCTATGTCTAATATTTGTTTTGATAAGTAGCTGCAGTTTTAGCAACAGGTTTAACTGCACTGCAGGTCATTATAAAATTGGCAGCAGCTACACAATAAATGGTATAACTTATTATCCAAAAAACTGTAAACACTATGAAGAGATAGGGATAGCATCGTGGTATGGAATAGAAGATCATGGCACACTTACAGCAAATGGTGAAGCGTTTAACCGTCACTTGATCTCTGCAGCGCATAAGACTTTGCCCTTACCCTGCTTTGTTCTTGTCACTAATTTAGAAAATGGAAGAAAGCTTGTTACAAGGGTTAACGATAGAGGGCCTTTTATTGAAGGCAGAATAATAGACTTATCAGAAAAAGCAGCTCAAGTCTTAGGATTTCATAAATCTGGGCTTGCAAAAGTAAAAGTTCAATACCTAAGAAAGATGTCAGAACAATTGATACAAAATACTCCTCATTACAGAAAGCAATATGAAAAAGAAATGCAGAAACGTCATCCGAAACAAGACAGTGCAGAAAGTAAGGGATATGTTGCATTTTTTAAAAGTGCTCAGGCTGCTAAATCAGCTGCATCAAAGCTTCGCAATCAAGGAATAAAAAATGTTAGATTGCTTTTTAAGAACGATCAATATTGCGTGAAAGTGAGTTATAGGTAGTGGTGAGTGCAGAATTTGAAAGATTTGGTTAATGTAAGGAACGCTGGCTAACTATTGTAAGTTAAAAATGTGATATAAAAAAGATATCAACAATTTATAGCTATACCACCGCGATATCTCTTAGCCGCTAACACGTAGCGGAATGACGAGCTTATCGTCACGCCACCGCTAACCGTCATACCGCGATTTATTCGCGGTATCTCAGCCGCTAACAAGTAGCGGGATGACGAGCTTATCGTCATGCCACCGCGAACCGTCATGCCGCGATTCATTCGCGGTATCTCAGCCGCTAACAAGTAGCAGAATGACAGCAATCCTACGTCATACCGTCACGGTATCTCTAGATCCCGCTAACAAGTAGCGGGATACTTGACCTTCACAGGAATGACAGTTGTCGTTTAGCTATAAATGTTAAGAAATTTACCAAATAAAAAAAAAGGCAAAGAAACCCTAGGGTAGCTAGTATTCAAATTCTCCCTTGTCTATTTGACGTCTTTTACTGTCTTAAACACTTTATAAGCGCGTTTCGGCTTGTATAGGTAGAAACCTAAAAGTTTTATAAAGACATGAGGTGCACATAGTGCAAAAAATTAAGCATGATTTACGCCAAATACATTAAGTTTTTTGTCATTAATCCACTGCAGAGATTGCGAAGATAAATAAATAGCTTCAGTTTCATGATAAGAGGGCTGGCGGAGTTTGTCAAGTAAGTTTTTCGTTTCATCCAATGCGCTGCCAAAAGTTTGTTATGCAAGAATGCACTAGCCATTTCTCACAGATTCATTTAAACTTAATCAAGTAGGAGTATTATTAACGCGAAAAGAGTTTAATTAGAGATTTAAGTGATATGGCGCGTGAGGAAGATATAAACCAATTAGTAGAAAATGGATTTGATATTAACTCAAAAGATGCAAGTGGAATCACTCTCTTGCATAAGTTCACAAAAGAAGGCGATTTAGTTGGAGTAAAGTCATTACTAGAGCACGAAGCTGATTTCAATGTCCTAGACAACGAAAATAGAAACCCTCTGCATTACGCCATTATGCATGGACACAAGAAAGTTGCTAAACTTTTTGTTAACCAACTGACAATTAATTCCAAGGATAAAAATGGATTCACTCCACTGCACCTTGCTGCACTACAAGATGACACGGAATTAATAGATTTTTTGATAACAAAAGGCGCAAAAATTAATGAAAAAGATGCCAAAGAGGGCTATACTCCTCTTCATATAGCTTCACTATACGGTTCTAAAAAAAGCGTCCAAATTTTAATTGATAGCGGAGCAAATCTCGAATGTGAAGATAACAATTTTCGTACTCCTTTGTTTTTAACCATTTATCAATGCACCGCACATTATGACAGCAGAGCAGAAATTATAGAATATCTGATAAAGAAAGGTGCAAATATAGAAGCCAAAGATGCAGAAAATAACACTACGCTTTTCCTAGCAGCGTATAACAACAAAATGCAAATAGTAAAACTTATTGCAAAAAAACAGCAAGCAAGTAACGATAAAATTAAACTTAAAGAGTTTTTTTGCACAAAAAACAACCATGGTTTTGATGCGTTAGATTGCGCTATTGAGCATAATAATAGAAAAATGGTAACATTTCTTGTTTCAAAGGGAATAGAAGCAAACGATCAAGATTTTAATGGTAACGCTAGGCTGCATAAAGCTAGCCATAATGGTAACACTAAAACAGTTAAGCTCTTATTGAAGCTTAAGGTAAACGTTAATGCTGTTACTAAATGTAACAGAACTCCCTTGCTACTCGCAGTTAAAAAAGGCCATACACAAATTGTGAAAATGTTATTGGAAGTTAGAGCCAATATGAACATTTGTGAGCAACAAGGTTTTGCACCTCTACATCTTGCTGTTCAAAAGGATTATTTTGATATAGCTCAGTTGTTAACAGAAAAAGGTGCAGACCTTAACATTAAGTGCAATAACGGTCATACCGCAATAGATATGTTCATTAGCAAGGCTCATAGCAAAAAAAACATCGAAGAAAATTACAAAAAATTTTGTAGATTTTTGATGCTTTACCTGAAAGAGCTACATAGTAAACACAAAGCCTGTTATATACTTTCAACCCTAGCTCTAAGCTTAACAATTATAGGCTTACCATTTATTTTCAAGCCTATTATTAAATACAGAGAAAGAAGTAAAATATATAAAAAAATTAGGGCTATGCTGGTCTACATTTAAGTACAAGAAGAGTATACAAAAAATACATAGCCAAAGCTAATACACGACAATTATCTGCTCGATGAAAATGAGATTAAATACATTTTTAATATTTTTATAGAAATCTATTAGTATAGATTTTGTATGCTGTTCTAATGGCTATTTTTAAATGCTTAATACTCCTCTTCATTATTTCTTGCACACATCTACCTACCAAGCAATATCCTATTAACATAGACAATTATAAGCACGATTATCCGTTGCAACAATATAACACCTCTTTGGAGATTAATGAACCGGCAATACCAGAAATTATGCCTTTACCAATAGAGTTTCCCGATCTCACAATCAGTAATCAGCTTATTTCTATTAATGTTAGTGAAGAAGTATCAGTAAAGGATTTGCTGATTGAGATAGGAAAACTTTCTGACGTTAACTTGGATATGGACCCAAAAATATCAGGTAATATTATTTTAAAGCTAAAAGATAAGGATATAAACGAAGTAATTCAGAGTATAGCAAATAGCGCCAAACTGCGTTACTCAACAAGTAATGGTGTAATTAGAATTGAGCAGGACTTGCCATACGCACAAAATTATTACGTAGACTTCATCAATATTCAACATTCTGCTCAAAGCAGTTTCGTCATTAATAACAATATTACTAACAATGATGGAAGTAACGTTGATAGGGACTATAACAATGTTATGAAGTCTCAATACAGTAGTGACTTATGGAATTCATTAGAAAAAGGCTTGAATGCAATAATGGATGTTAACGGGGTGGATGATGGCGAATTCCTTTCATCCAACAGAGAAGCTGGTGTTATTATTTTGAATGCTAGAAAAGATATCCACAAAGCTGTTGAAGAATATATTAATAAGGTTAAGAAGTTAGCGTCTTCTCAAGTAATGATAGAGGCAAAAATAGTTGAAGTTGTGCTAGATGACAAATACCTTTCTGGTATGAACTTAAATGACTTACAAGATGGAACTAAGTCTATAATAAATCAAGATAACTCCATTATTAACCTAGCAATGAACTTTGGTGCAAATGATCTAGGAGATTTAGTAAAAAATTTAGACAAATTTGGCACTTCAACTGTAATTTCAAGCCCCAGAGTACATGCTATAAATAATCAGCAAGCGATGATTTCATTTACTAAAAACCATATTTATTTTACCTCCGATATACAAAAAGATACTAGAAACTCTAATCAGACCTTAATTACCAAGATGAATAGCGTCCCAATAGGTGTTGTGCTAATAATCCACCCAAGCATTAACATTGATACTAGTGAAATATTCATGGATATACATCCAACTTTATCAAGAATTAACGGCTACACTAAAGATCCAGATATAGAGTACGTCGCACAGCAGAGTAAAATGAAATTAAATAGCGACATTCCAATTGTTGAAATCAGAGAAATGAACTCTATGTTAAAAATTAAGAGCGGTGAAATTATGGTAATCGGCGGGCTTATAGAACATAGAGAAGATAAGCAAAGCTTATTGCATCAGAAATCAAAAAGGCTAGCGAATAATATTAGAACAGTAGAAACTGTCATTTTTTTAAAAGCAACAATCGTACCAACATTTGGTTTGTTAGATAGAAAAGATAAGAATTTATATATATATTAAATTATCACTAAAAATTAAATATCAAACCAACTTCAATATTGTGAGTAGATATGTCATCTGCAACAGGTATCGGAACGCTAAAGTAACGATAGCCGAGAAAGGTTTTGATTTCTGGGATTATTGAATAATCAACACCAAGTTTTATTTGATAAGCAAACCAAGGAACATTCAGTGGCATTGAATTTTGGGGTGACCCATTAATCCTTTTTAATCTAAAAACTGTTGGTCCTATACCAAGACCGATGTACGGAGCAAATTGTGTATCCTGAACGCTGGGATTATAATAGAAGTTTAACAAAAACGCAAATATACTTGCTGATTTATCAAATACCGGAGGAGAATTACTATCTTCAATATTGGCTATAGAATACGCGGCTTCAAAATCAATTTTACCATTTTCTCCAGCATAGTAACCTAAAGACATGCTGCTAAACCACTGGAAATCAATTTTACCATCAAATTGCTGTATACTTTTAATTTCATCTGCCACTATATTTTTTATTATAAAACCATAATGACTTTCAACTAAAGTTAGGACTCTTTTTCCTATTTCTTGTATACCCTTTACAAATATTTCTGAATTATCATGGTATACCTTACCACCGTTAGCGCTAACATAAAAATCAAGTTTTTTTGATTTTTCTTTTGTAGGCTCAGCTTGATCTGCAATACGTGACCACATATTTTTCTGATCAGCTACTTGGAAAACAGAAGGTGGACTACTTTCAAGTTCTTGATATTTTATTGGTATTTCTTTTGCAGTAACCTCCTCAGAACGTATCACACTTTTATTATTGTCTGTTTCTAATTTTAAGGGTTGTACTTGCTCAATGTGTGTATCATTACTAATATAAGTAATAAAAAAATAGACACATGAAATGAAAATCAAAAATAAAGTAATAGATATTCTAGTTATCATAAATGAATTCACAATTATCATTTACAGTATAATTACTATATCGTATATTTCTTCAATGTACAAAAATTAAGAAAAAATATTTCCAATTAGATAATTATTTTCCACTCCTTTAACATTAACTTTCACAATACTCTTGGCTTGAGCTTTTGATTCAAGCTTTATTAATGCAAAATTTTCTGCTCTACCGACATTATTTTGCTCAACCAGAACACTTTGCTTAGTTTTGATCAAGGATTGACAAAAACTGCTCATAATTTCTTTATTTACTTCTCTTAAATTTTTTACTCGTTCTTTACGCACATTCTCTGGTACTTGTGGCATTCGTGCAGCAGGTGTATTTTTCCGCTCTGAATATGGAAAAGCATGTAGGTAAACTATATTTGTTTTTTTCAGTAAATCAACTGTATCCTGAAACATTTCATCAGTTTCTGTTGGAAATCCAGCAATAATATCAGCGCCAAATGCTATATTAGGCCTCAAGCTCTTCATTTTATGACAAAATTCTATCACTTGTTCTCTGTTGTGACGACGCTTCATTCTCTTTAGTATTAAATTATTACCAGATTGTAGACTCAAATGTAAATGAGGCATAAGTCTTGACTCATTAGCTATTAAATCCATTAATTCGTCGTCAACTTCAGCAACATCGATAGAGGAAAGTCTTAGCCTCTTCAACTCTGGTATATCCTTTAAAACTCTCCTAATCATTGAACCAAGTGATGGCTTACCCAACAAATCTGTACCAAAGTCAGTAATATCAACCCCTGTAAACACTACTTCTTGATATCCATTTTCTACAAAGATCCTGATTTGCTCTATAATACTGTTTATTGGCACAGATCGATTATTCCCTCTTGCCTCAGTAATTGAACAAAATGTGCAGCTATGATTACAACCATTTTGAATTTCAATAAATGCCCTTGACTTATCTTCAAATCCATTAATTAGAACAGGTTCTACTTGGTTATCACTGACCAAGATTTTATCGTCATTTAGTAAGTAATTTTCAGCTTTTAGCTTATCTTGATTACCGAGCACTTTACTTACACCAGGAATGCTACTGTAAACTTCTGGATCCAACTGAACAGCACAACCAACTACGATAATTTCTTTATTTGGATCATTTTTGTAAATCTTACGTATCTTTTGCTTTACCTGACGTTCTGCTTCGTTTGTCACTGCACAGCTATGCACCACAACAACATTTTCTCTCTTTGCTTTTTTTAATGCTTCTTTGATTAACTCGCTCTCGTAAAAATTTAGACGACAACCAAATGTTATCACTTCATTCATGTTAGTATTTTTTGCTTTAATAGACCTAAATTATATCAAATATCCAAGCAAAGTCTCTTGCATGACTATTTTTTTGTAAATAAATGCTATGCAAGCAGCAGACACTGGGATCTCAACGATTTTCACTCAGACACAGTATCACTCCTTCGCTTATTATAGTCTTTTGACCTTTTTAAGATACAATCCGGATTGGATACTGAGTTGGTGAGTATAAAAGTATAGCTTCTACGTCATACCGCTGCGGTATCTCTTAGCCGCTAACAAGTAGCGGGATGACGATTGTCGGTGAATCTAAGTTACCTTAGCTACATTTCTAGCTGTAACTATAAATGTATGGATTTTTTATCGTGCCATGTTATAATTAACGTCTTGCTAAAAATTAAATATTGATGAATGAACTAAGAAAGTTAAGTATTACACAAATGCATGACGGGCTCAAAAAAAAGAGTTTTTCTGCCGTTGAACTCGTAGAGGCGCACATCAGTGCGGTTGAAAATGAGAAATTAAATGCATTTATAACAAAAACCCCAGAGATAGCAATGAAAGCTGCTAAAGCTGCAGATGAACATTTCTCTAGGCAAAAGGATGATTTAATCTCGCCGCTCATGGGTGTACCAGTTGGCATCAAAGATCTATTCTGTACAAAAGGAATAAAAACAACAGCATGCTCAAAAATGCTGGAAAATTTCGTTCCGACTTACGAATCTACGGTGTCTGACTTGCTTTTAAAAAGTGGAGCAGCCATGCTCGGTAAGCTTAATATGGATGAATTTGCTATGGGTTCTGCGAACACAAATAGCTATTTTGGCCCTGTTGAAAATGTGTGGATTAGAAAAAGCGATGGGGAAAAAGTTGTTCCTGGTGGATCATCTGGTGGATCTGCAGCATCGGTGGCTGGATTTTTATGCGCTGGAGCACTAGGGAGTGACACCGGTGGATCTGTGCGCCAACCAGCAGCTTATTGTGGAGTGGTTGGAATAAAGCCAACTTATGGAAGATGCTCGCGTTTTGGTATGATTGCATTTGCGAGTTCTCTAGATCAAGCAGGAGTCATTACTCGTTCTGTCTCTGATTCAGCATTAATGCTGGAAGCAATCTGTGGCTATGATACAAAAGATTCAATATCAAGCGAAAAGCCAGTGCCTAAATTTTCTAGCTTTATAAATGGTGATGTCAAGGGTAAGCGTATTGGTATACCAAAAGAATATAGGATGGATGGAATTTCAGAGGAAATAGTCCATAATTGGGAGAAAGTTGCTTCCTATTTAAAAGAAAATGGCGCTGAAGTTGTTGACGTTACTCTGCCACATACTAAATATGCAATACCAGTCTATTATTTAATTTGTTCTGCTGAAACTTCATCCAATCTTGCTCGTTATGACGGTGTGCGTTATGGGTTCAGGGTTGATGCTGATACCCTTGAAGAAATGT
Organism: Wolbachia endosymbiont (group A) of Melieria omissa; assembly: GCF_964031125.1. Taxonomy (NCBI): domain Bacteria; kingdom Pseudomonadati; phylum Pseudomonadota; class Alphaproteobacteria; order Rickettsiales; family Anaplasmataceae; genus Wolbachia; species Wolbachia endosymbiont (group A) of Melieria omissa. The sequence continues at coordinate 566,637 of NZ_OZ035007.1, forward strand.
ATTCACTAACAAGAGCAGAAGGTTTCGGTAAAGAGGTGAAAAGAAGAATTTTAATTGGCGCTTATGCGCTTTCCTCAGGTCATTACAATGAATATTACGAAAAAGCACAGTGTATCAGGGCATTAATCAGAAATGATTTTATAAAAGCGTTTGAAAAAATAGATTACATACTTGTGCCATCTGCTCCAACAGAAGCTTTTGGCTTAAATGAAAAGCCAGATCCGCTAATTATGTGCATCAATGATGTGTTTACTGTGCCGGCAAGTCTGGCAGGATTGCCTGCTATTTCTGTTCCTGTTGGGCTCTCCAATGAGGGTTTACCACTTGCCTTGCAAGTGATTGGAAATTATTATGATGAAGCTGGAATATTAAATGTGGCAAGTGTGATAGAGCAAAATTGCGGCAGAATAATTAGACCTCTTGCATAATCTATTTTTTGATAGTAATTTTTGCATTAAAATTTGCTTACGCTCCTCAACGTACTCTATGGTTCCATTTTTAGATGAATAGCAAAAACAGGGTATATTAATCTGTTTACAAAATTTTCGTGTAACAGTTCACACTTAATTAAACCATACGCGTCAAGTTAAGGAAATAAAGGTATGAAAGAGATAGAATAATAAGGTATAAGTTCTCCCAGATATACTTTTAGTGAGAGAACCAATGAATAAAATAACTTGCTTATCAAAAAAGCTCAAAGAATTTTTTAATGAAAAAGCAGAGAAAATCTCAATTACAACAAGGTTTATAAAAAGAAAGAGAAAGCTAAAAGGTTCATCATTCGTAAAAGCCATGGTCTTGGGTAATATAGGAGTTGATAATTGTAGCGTAGAAACAATGTGTCAATTACTAAACGAGGACTCGATAGATATAACAAAACAAGGTTTGGATTTTAGATTTACTGAAGAAGCAGTGGAATTTATGAAAAGGATGTATAATGAATCTGTGATTCTCTTTAAAAATATCTTGCAAGTTGATTGCAAAATCTTACAGCAATTTAATAGTGTTAAATTATTGGACAGTAGCTATATTACTCTACCTAACAGTATGGAAGAGATGTATAAAGGTTATGGTACTAGCTACAGTGGCTATGAAAGCAATACTAAGTCTGGAATAAAGTTACAATTAGTTTTCGACTACATGAATCAGATAATAGACCAACTTAATTTAACGGAGGGGGTAAGATCAGACCAGGGATATAGGAAACATTTAAGTAATATATTAAGCAATGATTTGCTAATATCTGATCTCGGTTATTTTGTACCAAGTTCTTTTAAACAAATCAATGAAATAGGAGCTTATTTCATAAGTCGTTATAAATCCGATACCAACATATATGATGTAGAAACAAATCAAAAAATGGAGTTATTAGAATGTTTAGAGGATAAGTTATTTTTAGAAAACGAGGTATTGTTAGGAAAAGAAGCAAAAATTAGAGTAAGAATTATATGTCAGAAACTAACTGAAGAACAGTCTATGGCCAGAAGAAGGAAAGCTAATAGATTAGCAAGATCGCAGGGATATACATCCTCTAAAAGAAATCAAAAATTGTTGAACTGGTCAATATTTATAACTAATGTTCCAGAAAATAAAATTAGTGCTGAGCAAGTATTAACGATTTACAGAGTAAGGTGGCAAATTGAGTTATTATTTAAATTGTATAAAAGCCATATCAGGCTTGATAAGCTAAAAGGAAAGCCATGCAGAGTATTATGTGAACTATATGCTAAATTGTGCGCAATTCTTATATTTCACGGCATAGTTGGTTGCACAGAAGTGAAAAAGAATACAGAACTTAGCTTAACAAAGGCATTTATTGAGCTAAAAAGGCGGGTTAGAGAGTTATTTTTAGTATTAACCAAAATTAATAGTTTAAAAGCATTTCTTAAAAAACTCACTATAACTTGGTCGCGATTTTCATTAAAAGACAAACGTAGAAGGGCTAGAGTATCCACTTTAACCTCTCTAAATTTGCTCACAATCTCTTAACTTGACGCGTATGCTTAATTAAACAGACTGAATTCTGTAATTTTGGGATGTTGAAAAATTTACCTCACGTTGTCATTCCAGCGCATAACGCTGAAATCCAGATTTATAGAAACGAAAAAACTTGCTTGACACATTTTGCCAACCCCCTTATTACGATGTGTAGTACAATGATACAAATTAAGAATTCCCCCATCCTGTGCTGGTTCTTCGATCTGAAATCCTACTTCTACCTGATCACAACCAATGTTAATTTGTCCTATTAATGCTTTAATAATGCCGCGCTTAGTTTGCCAATCTAGCTGTTCCAGGTTCGATTTTACACTAGAATAAAAATTCTTTATGCTATTTATAATAAGACTTATTCCTTTTTCTACTGCCTTCTGATCAACTACCTTTTTTTTCTCTTCTTCTATCCCTTGTAAGCGTTCTTTCATTTTTCTCATTGTCTGTTTAAATTCTTCCTCGCTTATATATCCTTTCTCTCCTGCATTTTCTTGACTATAATAATCTTCCATTAATTTTTCGATACCTTCTTTTATTTGATTTTCTCTTCTTGCAAACTTTTTCTCTGATGATTCATCATTTTTATTTTCTAATACTCTACGTTGGTATTCCTTTTTTATCATCTCTGGGTTTTTTAGTACATCTTTCACCTTTTCCCATACTGACCTTACCCAGAAAAAGTGGAGAGAAAGAAAGGAGTTTTTTCGGGTAAAATAAAATTTTGGAGGATTAGAAATGGCAAGAGAATATACGGCAGAATTCAAATTGGAAGCTGTTAAGCTGGCAAATGAACAAAGAAAGGTAGGTCAACCAGTTGCAAAAGTAGCAAGAGATCTAGGAATAAGGGATAGTGTATTAGGAAAATGGATGAAGAAATATAACGAAAAAAAGTCAGCGGCAAATGCATTTCCAGGTAGAGGTAACATGGCTCCTTACGACAAAGAGAGGTTTGATTTACAAAGCAAGAGTAACAAGGGAAAGAGACATTTAAAAAAAAGCCCTGGCCAGTCAAAAAGAGTAAAATATTTTTTTATATAGTAACTGCTATAAAGTACAGGAATTATGTAGGATTTTCTGCTAGTGGCTACTATAAGTGGACCACAAGAAAAATAAGCAGTAGAGAATCAGCAAATAAAGAGCTACTCGCAGCTATTCAAAAAATATATCAAGTTTCTAAATGTAGATATGGAGCTCCTAAAATTCATGCTGAATTGAAGGCTTTGGGTAAAAGTTGCAACTTAAAAACAGTGCAAAGTATTATGCAGAAAAATGGTATTCAGGCTATATTGAGAAGAAAATTTAAAATTAAGAAACAACAAACGGACAGTAGCTCCCAATATATTAGACCAAAACTTTATTGTCGATCAACCAAATAAAGTATGGGATTACTTATATAAAAACCAAAGAAGGATGGCTATATTTGGCAACAATAATCGATCTATATTCACGCATGGTAGTTAATGAGCAGTTCAATAAATAAACAATTGGTTATGGACTCTTTATTAATGGCCGTTAACAAGCGTAAACCTGCCAAAAATCTACTATTACATAGTGATCAAGGTTCACAATATACTTCGCAAGGTTATCAATATCTCTTATCCATAAAAAACATAGATGAGTCATAAAGGTTGTTGTTACGACAATTCTGTTGTGGAAAGCTTCTTTAGCTCATTGAAAAGAGAAATACTTATTGATACTTCACAACACTCTGCTCAACAAACTAGAACTGCAATATTTGAATACATAGAAATTTTTTATAACAAACAACGTCACTATTAACTATTGCATTCCTGAGCATTTTGATTCATCATTCTCTTTGTGAAAAACATTCCAAACTTTCTCTCCACTTTTTCTGGGTAAGGTCAGTTTCCATTTGGTTCAAACTCGGATACAATTTCTCCAGAGCTGGGTAATCTCATACCAGAACCATCTGCTGCAATAAGTCTATAGCCTCTCCAACTCAGGTTCATCCTGATAGGCTGTTTGGATGCTTAAATTCTTGAAAGCCTGTATGGCAAATCTTATACCTTGCTTTAGAAAAAGCTTGCTTTGAGGGTACATGTCAATGGCTCCATAAGTTTACATTCTATTCCCAAACTTTTTTTAACTAACTTTAAAATCATAGAAAATACTGTCGAAAAAGCTTGTTCGTGTAAAACTCAACACAATGGATTTTCTGAAAAGTTTTCGAGTATATTGCATTTTTAATTTGTAAGATAAGATCTTTTCCTTTTTGCATGCCTCACCTAAAAAAGACACATTTTAAACTTTTTTGTTGCAATAAAATAGAAACAAAAGTGCTGTCCCTTGCACTCTTTGGATAATTTAATGATAAAAAATTTGGAGAGAAATTTTATACACTATCGCTGATATTTTTCCTTAAGTTGACGCCATTGCCTGAACGGATACATGACAAATCTATCGTTTATCAAATCGTCGGTAAGCCTAAAGCTATAGCCATTAAGCACGATAAAGAAAATCATTCATAATCGCTATAGCAACTAGTGTAGACACTTGACGTTCCTTGTGATTTGATAAATAGAGGTTTTTATCTGACTTCACAACAAGGGCTTCTGGATGACTTTGAAAGTGAACATTACCATGCTTATCTTCAATAGCCTCTATTACCCCCTCACTGGAAAATGCTGCAACTTTATATCCAAGTGACTCCAATTTTCTTCTATTTTCTGGTGTATTACCTACTGCTCCTGAATGAGCATCTGGAAAATATGTTGAAAACCAGCCATTTTCATTAGGTATTAGGAATTTGGCTACTACTTCTGCTAAACGACTATTTGGAACGATCTTTATCTGCTGGAGAGGTACATCCTCTTTCTGTGGATTAGGTGCTGATTTTAAATGAGATCTTTGCTTCTCTTCATCACTCACAACACTCACTACTTCAATTCCCTTTGCATTCATTATGCCTTCACATATGCCAAGTAAATGAATTGCAGGGTTATCATCAACTATTTTTACAATTGCTTCAGTAACAAGCTGGCGATAAGGAGTGGGTGCTGAATGTAAATTATCCGGAATAAATATCCTATTTATTTTGTGCTCTTTAATGAATTGTGCAACTTCAACTTTTATTCGGTCTAATGTTAGCTTTTTTGCCAATGTTTTATCTTGTTTTGCGAGATTAAGTGACTCTGTCTGAATTTTTTTAAGGCTAATTATCTTATTATAATCAATCAGTACAGTCTTAACCACAAAGTTATTAAACATCTCATAGATATTTTGAGATAGCCCAAGTTCATGTGCTTCTTCCGTTTTCAACAAACCAACAACTACGTCATTATTTACTGTATTTTCTGCCGTCAAGACAGTTGACGCTGGTTCTTCTTTTCTGGTTACATGTTGAGATGCCGGTTTTTCACTAACGCCAGCATAAGTAATATTGCTTAATAATAGAACTATAATTAATAAGATATTAAATATTCTGCTATAATATCTATACATATAGTTTACCCTCTCAACACTTATATCAATATCATAACATATTATAGAACGTTTTACAACAAAAAGGTAAATTTGGTAAGAAAGAGAAGGTGGCCTGAGCAGGAATCGAACCAGCGACACAAGGATTTTCAGTCCTTTGCTCTACCAACTGAGCTATCAGGCCAACTGTATACTTTTATTTTTAGATAAAAAATGTTATTATGTCTATCAAAAGTTTTTAAAGTAGTTTATAAAAATAAAGGATGAACATTAATGACAAAATAGGAATCTACCCTGGCACATTTGACCCTATAACTTTTGGGCATATTGACATAATCAAAAGAGCGTGTAAACTAGTCGATAAATTAATAATAGGAGTTGCAGAAAACGTTAATAAGCATACTGCCTTTGACACAAAGCTACGCACAAGCATGGCTGAAAATGAAATCAAAGGACTAGGAATTGATGCAGATGTTATATCTTTTAATGGGTTGCTAGTGAAGTTTGCCAAAGAGCAGAATGCTTCTGTTATTATTAGAGGATTAAGAGCAGTGTCGGATTTTGATTACGAGTTTCAAATGAGTTGGGTAAATTATAAACTTCTTCCTGAAATCGAAACCATATTTCTTCCCGCTTCTGAAGATACTCAATTTATCTCATCAAGCTTTGTAAAGGAAATAGCAAGATTAGGAGAAGATGTTAGCAAATTTGTATCAAAAGGTGTTCAAAACGAATTGATTAACCTGAATAGGATAAAAAATGGAGAATAGTGCTTGTTGTTTTTTATTTCTGAATGGGTATATTCAATATATAAAATGTTATAAGCTAAAGGAGCAGCATGTCAAAAGTGAGGGTTAATAATAGAAAAGTTTGTTGTCATGGTGATGAGAATGATGAGGGTTCCGGCCATCCATTAATATATTTAGATATGGGAGAAGAAGAGGAAATAGCCTGCCCTTATTGTGAAAAGACGTTTGTCCATGACTGCACTGTAGAAGCGGTTGGGGAGCTGACTAGGGATGAGCTCTAATGGCACTTCTGCAGACTTAGCTTATGTAAATAGCAATAAGAGGGGCAGTAAAAATGAAACTGTCCATACGGTCGAGCACTCCCCCATGGCCAGGTATCATATTTCCACTATCTTTAACACCGTAAGCTCTTTTAACAAGCGACTCAGTGAAATCGCCAAGTTGTGCTAGAATAGCAATTGCAAGGCCAATGATTGGAGAATAAAAAATTGAAAATAGACCAAAAAATATTGATCCAAAAATTGTGCACACTACTCCAGCTAAAATCGCACCAAGAAGTCCTGTCCAAGTTTTTCCAGGGCTAAGAATTGGGCAAATTTTAGCTCCACCAAAATTCTTGCCAAATAGGTAGGCAGTAACGTCAATTCCCCAAATGGTTAAGACGAACCATACTAATGCGTATTTTCCCTGTGGTAGATTATATAAATATATTAATGAGGCGCTTGGTAGTGCAATCAATAATAATGCAAAAACGTATAAAATTTTATTTCCTTGGGTTAGATTATACCATTCAAAAGAAGATAAAACTGCTATTGAAAAAATCAATAGGTAAAACGATAAATCACTAAAATATGTAGCAAAGGAAAATATGAATAATATTACTATTGAGGACAACATTCTAATTATAAAATTATTATCTACCATATTTTTTCTCTCTTTTTATATAATCTTCTAATGCTTTACTCAAATCTTGACAAGAAAAATCAGGCCATAAAGTATCACAAAAATACAATTCAGCATAAGCTGCTTGCCATAATAAAAAGTTGCTTAACCTTTTTTCGCCGCCAGTGCGAATTAATAAATCCAATTTTGGCAAATCTTTAGTATACAGAAATTTTTCAAATTCCTCTTCTGATACATAAGCAATATTTTCTTTTATAATATTGCTTATAGCTTGTGTAATTTCTTGCTTTGCTCCGTAACTGACTGCCACAGTGAGTAATAAACCATCGTTCTTATGTGTCATTTCTTCTGCTTTTTTAATTTGATCCAATATTTTACTGGATAACAGACTTAAATTGCCAATAAAATTCAACTTAATGTTACAGTTGCAAATGAAATTGACTTTATCTTCATTAGTTAAAACGGAGTAAAATAAATCAAATAGACAGTCAGTTTCGTTTTTGGGTCTAAGCCAATTCTCCATAGAGAATGCATACAAAGTTAAGTAGGGTATGGTTAGGTCCGTACAATACTTGGCAATATCGTATGCAACTTCACTGCCCTTTTTATAACCATCAATTTTTACTCTTCCTTGATTGTTTGCCCATCTACCATTACCATCCATAATAATTGCTAAATGTTTCGGTAAAGATTCTTGATTCAACATTTAAATTTAACCTAATTTTGACTTGAGTGAAATTTTTTGGATTTCAATGGACACCTGGAAGGTGTCAGCTACTTGCATGACAGGAAGAGAGTTACTGTAGTGACACCAATAGTTGATACTTGAATGCAAAATTGGTGTCATCCCAGTGCTCCGACACTGGGATCCAGGAAATTTGATTTCAAACAAGTGCATCAGATAGTTGTATAGTAAAGACTGGATTCCAGTGTCAAGCACTGGAATGACATCATTTGCTATGTAAGCTTTCTCCATATCATTTAGTGATTCAGTATATCCTTTTCTTTGATGGACAATTCACCATCAATTTTTTTTATATTATTATCAGTAATATTTTGTATTTCCTTTTTAGCACCATGAAAATCATCTTTTGAGATTTCTTTATTTTCCTTCATTTTTTCTGTTTCTTCCATAATATCTCTACGTATATTTCTAATGGCAATCCGTGCATTTTCAGCAAACTGATGCAATAATTTCACTAATTTTTCACGGGTTTCTTGTGTCAAGTCCGGAAGAGCTATACGTATGGTGCTACCCTCGACAACAGGATTTAAATTCAGGTTAGCATTTAATATAGCGTTTTTCACTTCACCTACAACACTAATGTCCCAAACTTTAATTGATAGGGTTTTGTTATCTATAACCGAAACACCTGCAACCTGATTTAACTTTTGATGTCCACCATAGATATTTACAACTATACCATCAAGCAACGATGCGCTAGCTCTACCAGTGCGTACGCCTTTAATATCATCATGAAAGGACTGAATAGTTTTTAGCATTCTTTCTTTTGTTTTAGCTTTTATTTCATTTAACATAAATTACCTAATGTTTACAATCTGAAACTATAGTATAAGTACCTTGACCCTTAATAATATTGACTATTTTTTCTCCCTTCAAAGAAAAAACTATAATTGGAATAGAATTCTCACGAGCAAGTGAAATTGCTGATGCATCCATAACTTTTAAATCACGAGTCAATAAATCCGTGTAAGAAAGCCTATCATACATTACAGCATCCTCATTTTTTTTCGGATCAGCGGAGTATACACCATTTACTTGCGTACCCTTTAGAATAACATCACAATTCATTTCAACAGCACGTAAGGCTGCAGCTGTATCTGTAGTAAAAAATGGGTTGCCTGTGCCTGCTGCAAAAATTACCACTCTACCTTTTTCTAAATGACGAATAGCTTTCCTTCTGATGTAAGGTTCGCATACAGTGGCCATGGGTATTGCAGATAATACCCTAGAAGCTACTAAATTTTTTTCTAAAAAGTTTTGTAAAATTAAAGCATTGATTATAGTTGCAAGCATTCCAATATAATCACTGCTTGCTCTTTCACAACCACTTAAAGACGCAGATGTGCCACGAAAGATATTACCACCACCAACAACAATACATACCTGAACTCCAAGATTACAAACTTCAACTATGCCTTTAGATAACTCACCTATAGTCTCCATATCGTGACCAAATTGCTTTGATCCCATCAAAGCCTCACCAGAGATTTTAAATAACACCCTGGAATATTTTATTTCGCTTTTTTCATTTGTTGAAATAAACATTTTTTGCTATTTAATCTGCATCACCCAAAACAAGTAACTTGTAATTAGAGAGTTTAACAGCACTCAACTCGCTTGATTTTATAAAATCAGAAATCTTCATCTTATCATCCTTTATAAATTTTTGCTCCAGTAAAACAACTTCTTCATAGTACTTAGCCATTCGTCCATCTACTATTTTTTTTGCTACTTCTTCAGGTTTATTTAAGCTCCTCACTTGCTCTTCAATTATAGAACGTTCGTTGTTCAACTTCATTTGATCTAAATCATCTATAGACAAGGCTTCAGGCTTCATAGCAACTACATGCATAGCTATTTGTTTCCCAATCTCTTGTAGCTTCGCCTTATCACCAGATGATTGCAATGCAATTAAAGCACCAATCTTACCTAAGCCATGCGCATCACCATGTACGTAGCCAGCAATAACTCCATCCTTAGCTTCTAAGTAACAAAGCTTGCTTAACTCTAGCTTCTCACCAAGAACTGACGTACCATTCATAATAGCTTCCTGCACTGTGCCAATGCTTTCATACTTGGCATTTTTTAACTCATCAACGCTAGTACAGCGTTCTTGATGAGCAATTGATGCTAAATTTAAAACTAACTCTATAAATTTCTCATTCCTTGCGACAAAATCGGTTTCGCAATTGAGTTCAATCAATACACCACAATTTTCAGTCAAACACATAGCAACGAGCCCATCTGAAGCTACTCTATCAGATTTTTTGTCAGCTTTAGCAAGACCTATTGTACGTAACTTATCAACGGCTTTCTTAATGTCACCATTACATTCTTCTAATGCTTTTTTACAGTCACTTAAGCCAAGCCCTGTTCTATCACGTAATTCTCTTATATCATCTGGATTCATCTTCATTTGTTACTACCTCCCTTTCTTCTTCTTTGTAAACTTTACTACGTCTCCTTTTAGTTTGCACAATACCATCTTCTTTTTCTTGAATAAACTCATCACCCCTTATATCATCAACCTTAACTCCAGATTTTGCTAGACTAGACTCTATTCCAGCTAATATAGAGTCGGTAGCTAATTTACAATAGAGCTCTATTGATTTTCTTGAGTCATCATTTCCAGGTATTAGATAAGTAATACCATCTGGATCAGAATTAGTATCAAGTATTGCAACTATTGGAATTCCTAACTTCTTAGCCTCCTTAACCGCTATATGCTCTTTATTAGTATCAATGATGAATAAGATATCAGGAATTGCTCCCATTTCTCTAATACCGCCAAGCGCCTTATCAAGCTTTTGCTTTTTCTTTTCAATGTTTCCCAATTCTTTCTTTGTTAAAATGCTATCCTCGTCATTTAATATTTTCTCATATTGCACCAAGGTTTTTATCGAAGAAGAAACAGTGCCCCAATTAGTAAGCATACCACCAAGCCAACGATGATTCACATAATATTGACCACAACGAATCGCTTCACTTGCAATAATATCAAAAGCTTGAAACTTTGTACCAACAAATAGAATGCGACCACCTTGAAATGCAACGTCATATAAAGCCTTCATGGCCACCTGTAGCAATGGTAGTGTTTTTCGCAAATCAATTATATGTATACGATTTTCTTGATGCACTCCATATATGTATGGAGCCATTTTTGCGTTCCAGCGACTAATTTTGTGACCAAAATGTACACCAGATTCAGCTAAATCACGCACAGTGACTTTAGGCAAATTTGTCATATATCATTCCTCCAAATAGTTTATCTTCCATGGCATAACCCTAATGGGACTACTTGTACAAGCCATGTGTGAAATTAAATTATTTACATAGTAATAGAAAAGACAGCAAAGCGCAAACAAAAAATATTGACAAAGGGCAACATGTTTATTAGCTTTAAAGTTGAAGCCCGAAAACGCTAAAAAGAAATTAGGGGGGTGTAGCTCAGTTGGTTAGAGCGCATGCCTGTCACGCATGAGGTCGTGAGTTCAAGTCTCATCACTCCCGCCATATTAGTTTTAGCATAACTTAGAATTCGCAGTATTATTGCCGGTATTGAGAAACGCCTTCACCAAACTTGACATGGCATGGTATTGTAATTAATACTTAAATAGGTTTGTTTTTATCATTAACAATTAGGATTAAATATGCTCATTTCTGAAGTTTTTGCAGCAGATGCAACTAGCAATACATCAAGTATCGGCGCATCTTTTGCTAGTTTTACTCCATTGATTTTAATATTTGTGGTATTTTATTTTCTCATTATTCGCCCGCAACAAAAAAAACTAAAAGAACATAGAAAGATGATAGATCAAATAAAACGTGGTGATACAGTCATTACTTCTGGTGGAATAATAGGTGAAGTTAATAAAGTTGATGAGGCAAATGCACAATTTATAATAGAAATAGCACCAAAAGTTGAGATAAAAGTTCTAAAGTCCGCTATATCTGAGGTTTTAAGCAAAGAAACTCAAAAAGTAGCAGCTAAACCAATTAAAAAGGTAAAATCGAAAGAATGATAAAAAGAATATAAATCAACCAGTAATAAAGGCAAAAATGCTTAACATGTTTAGAAAAAAGTTTGTTTGGTGATCCATTTGTGTGCGGAATATTTGGTGTAGTAAGTAGCGGTGATTCAGTAATACCAACTTTACTAACTGGGTTGCAAAAATTGGAATATAGGGGATATGACTCTTCAGGTATAGCAATCATAAATAATGAAGGCGAGATAGAAGTCAAAAAATCAGAAGGTAAAGTCAAAAGGTTATGTGAAGTTGTTGATGACAGCAAGATGTCTCACAGTACAGTTGGTATAGCACATACTCGCTGGGCTACACATGGAGTCCCAGGCCTTAAAAATGCTCACCCCATTCGTACAAATAACGTTGTTGTTGCTCATAACGGCATAATTGAGAATTACAATCTGCTAAAAAAGGGCCTAGAAGAAAGGGGCATGTCATTCCATACTGACACTGACACAGAGATCATACCAAACATGCTAAACTTATATCTTGATGAAGGATTGTCGCCAGTTGATTCTCTATTTAAGTGTTTAAACAACCTACACGGCTCATTTGCCTTGGTCTTATTATTTGCAGAATATCCAGACGCCTTATTTGTTGCGAAGAGAAATTTGCCTTTAGCAATAGGCTATAACTGTAACACAGTGTTTGCTGCATCTGACTCTAATGCTTTAAGTGCATTTGTGGAAAGAATATCGCATTTGGAAGATGATGACATTGCAGTGATAAAATCTAGTGGAGTTAGTATATACAACAATGGTACACAAGTTAAACGCAGTATAGAAAATAGTAGTCCAAGTGATTTTCTAATTAGCAAAAATGGTTACCCTAGCTTCATGTTAAAAGAGATTTTTGAGCAACCTTGTGCATTAAACAAAACAATAAACCAATTTTACAAGCAACATAAAGAGGTCAACAAAAAATTATTCTCTGAACTGAATCACATTACTATAGTTGGATGCGGATCATCTTATTTTGCTGGGCTAATAGCGAAGTATTGGCTGGAAAGTGTCGCTCAAGTTCGAGTATATCTAGAAATCTCGTCAGAATTTAGGTATAGCAACGTCAAGCTAGAAGAAGGCAGCATTGGGTTATTCATCTCTCAATCTGGCGAAACTGCAGATACCATAGAAGCGCTGCGTTATGCGAAATCACAGAAGCAAACAATCATTAGTATAACTAATACATTTAGCAGCAGCATTGAAAAGATCTCAGATATTGTGTTACATACTCTTGCTGGGCCAGAAATTGGTGTTGCTTCAACAAAAACCTTTTCTGCGCAACTTGCAACTTTAGCATGCTTTGCCGTGGAGCTTGGAAAAATAAAAGGTATACTGGGTGGAGAGAGAATAAAACAGCTAAGCAACGCTATTAACTCTATTCCCGAGTATGTTGAGCACGTTTTGAATGTGATGAAAATACAACATATATCGGGCAGTATATTAGAACACAATAACGTTATTTTAATCGGCAGAGGAAGTTCATACGGAGTTGCAATGGAAGGCGCATTGAAAATAAAAGAGCTTTCATATATCAATACAACTGGTATTGCAGCGGGAGAAATGAAGCATGGTTCTATTGCTTTAATAGACTCTACTGTGCTTGTTATAGCAATTATCCCTTATGATGATTTATTCTTTAAAACGCTATCTAATATACAAGAGATTATTGCAAGAAAAGGCAAAGTAATTGCCTTCAGTGATAAACAAGGAGCGCCATTCCTAAGGGGAGTTTGCGCAGATGTGGTGCAACTTCCAGACACTGATAATTTTATCTCTCCAATCATCTACAGTGTTGCTATGCAATTCCTTGCTTACTTTACTGCAGCAAAAAAAGGGTTAGATGCAGATTGTCCAAGAAATTTAGCTAAGTCTGTCACGGTTGAGTAGTCCATTTAAAGTTAAAGCTAAACTTCTAATAAGGTAACCAGACTGCATTCTGTGATTTTTAGCAAAACACGATACACAATCGTCATTCCGCTACTAATTAGCGGAATCTATGCCGAGATACCGCGGCGGTATGACGGTTCGCGGTGGTATGACGGTTAAGTAATTCGTCATCCCGCTGCTTGTTAGCGGGATCTAGAGATACCGCGGCGGTATGACGGTTCGCGGCGGCATAGCTATCTTCAAAAATATGGTTGAATAATTGTTAATAATAGTGTATAACTATTAATATTTTTAAGCACTTTGGCTATGGCTTTATCTAAGTTTCTCGACCCTAAGCTGGATTTAACCTTTAAAAGAATCTTTGGCACTGAAAAAAATAAGAATATTCTCATACATTTTTTGAATGATATTTTAGGGTTTACCGAGATAAATACTATACAAGAAGTGGAATTCCTCAGTACTATAATGGATCCTGAAATTGCCTCTGATAAGCAAAGTATAGTTGATGTTCTTTGCAGGGACTCTAGTGGGGCTAGGTATGTGATTGAAATGCAGCTCACTCGCGATAAAGGCTTCGAAAAACGAGCTCAACTATATGCTGCTAAGGCTTACTCAAGGCAAGCTGATAAATCTGGTAAGTACATTGATTTAAAGAAGGTTTTCTTTATTGCTATCTCTAATTGTAATTTATTTCCTGATAAGCTTGATTATATATCCAGCCACACTATAAGAGATGAGAAAACCAATGAGCATGACTTAAAAGATTTTCAATTTGTATTTATTGAACTACCTAAATTTCCTAAGAATAAGGAAGAACAGCTAGAAAGCATAGTGGATCGTTGGTTATTTTTCTTCAAATATGCAGATGAAACTACGGAAGAAGACTTAAGGAAAATAGCAGAAAAAGCACCAATAATAAAGTTAGCCTACGATGAATTAGACAGGTTTAGCTGGAATGAAAAAGATTTAGTAGCTTATGAAGAAAGAATAATGGATCTACGGAAAGAAGAAGCCATTCTTGAATACAGACTTGACCTTGCTACTGAAAAAGGCATCCAAATTGGCGAAGAAAGAGGCATCAAAATCGGTAAAGAGGAAGGGAAAATTGAAGGAAAAATCGAAGGAAAAATCGAAGTCGCAAAAGCAATGCTGGCTAACAATGTTGATGTCAACACTATTGTCAAATTTACTGGCCTTTCTATTAGTGAGATTGAAGAATTAAGTGTGAACGGTTACTAATTAAGAACTTTAATTATCAATCATAAATCACTGAATTTCGCTAGTAAATTTGTTGCCATTGTCCATATTGCACAATTGTATATAAGATATAGTATAACAATAGTGTCCGTTCAGCTAATACCAATTCCCACTGCACAATAAACGGATAGATAACAATGGAAAAAAAGCCATACTATTGCCTTTCTTTCTCACTCCACAATTAAATATAGCATTTCTCATAATAGTCCGAACAGGTCATAGGAAGGCAGAATCAACAGCACGACGAAAGGATTCGAATAGAGGAATGTTTTTCCTGGCTCTGTTTTTTATAGCAAACCAATGATGCTCAATTTTGTTGAAATCTGGAGAATAAGGCGGCAGATACAAAATTTCTGCACCAACCCCTTTAGCAAGCTCGATAATCTTATCAGACTTATGAAAAGTAGCATTGTCAAGAATGACAGTCTGTCCAGGTTCCAAGATCGGTGTCAAAAATTGCTCAAACCATCCATTAAAAACATCCATATTACAGTGGCCTTCAAAGGTTAACGGAACAACTATCTTTCTTCCACTTAAGGCTGCAACCATACTGATTCGTTGAGTTTTCTTTCCAGATTTTAAGGCATAAAACCGCTGTCCTTTCTGGCAATATCCGTAGGGGTAGTCTTCGGTGTTATCAATGCCAGACTCATCTATATACACTAAGTTTTTAGGTTCTTTTGTCGCTATAATTTTCAAAAATTCAGCACGTTTTTCTTCGTTTCTTTCCTTGTATCCATATGTCTTTTTTTGCGCGTAAATCCAATTTTTTTAAGGGCTCGATAGATCGTTTGGATACTAACGTTGTTCCAAAGTTTAGCCATTTCCGATAGAGTCTTTCCTCCGTGTTCTCTGGCAAATTTGGCAAAGGTATCCCAGTCGGTAATTTTGTGATTGTAACCCCCATTTCCAAGTTTTTTTGATTGAAAGTCTCCTGTTTCTTTTCTTCTTTGCTGCCACTCCCATAAAGTAGTTCTTCCAATCTTAAATCTTGCTGCCACTGTTTCTCTGCTTTCTCCTTCGTCTAGCGCTTCCATTGCTTTTTTTCTTAAATCATAACTATATGCTGCTGGCATTCAACCTCCTTATCATCATCTACCCTTATCCTATCACATCCGGACTTTTATGGAAAGAGCTATAACTCTACAATATCGCTTATTTGATTCACTAATAATGAGAATTGGTATAACTTTGCTATTTTTCTCTCTAGATTCTTGCAAAGTTCTACAAGATTAACCACATTACCTCACGGTTTCTCTATGATTATTTTTTTAGATTACTTGTTTACCTTATTTGCCGTTCTCCTGAACGAATATACATAAGCTATAAAAACTATCTAATAGCTACCCAAAACCCTTATTTCCCACTCAAGTTCAACATTAAATTTATCCTTTACTGCATCTTTTACTTTGTTGCCAAGGTTTTCCAAGTCAGATGCAGTTGCATTATCGTAATTGAGCAAGAAGTTACAATGTTTCTGAGAGATTCTAGCTCCACCAATATTTAACCCTAGGCAGCCAGATTTATCAATTAACTCCCATGCTCGGTAGTTTTTTGGATTTTTGAATATGCACCCAGCAGTTTTTCCTCTTATTGGCTGGCTTTTATTTTTCCTCTCAATAACTTCCTTTAACCTTTGCAGTATAAGCTCATACTCTGAGTTTACTCCTTTAAACTCAGCTTCAACAAAAATCCAATTTCCTTTTAGGCTATGTCCACGGTAAAAATACCCCATTTCTTCGCTGGAGAACTCATATAGGTTTCCATCCTCTAGATTCACTGCTTTTATGGATTGTACAACACTTGCGATATCACTACCATATGCACCTGCATTCATTTCTATTCCGCCACCAACTGTTCCTGGAATTCCAACTAGAAACTCCAACCCACTAATCTGCTGATTTCCCGCAAAGTGAGCAAGGTTGCTGAGCAGCACAGCTCCCCCAGCTACAATAGAGTTGTTACCCTTACTTTTAATATATGCAAACTCCTTACCTAATTTTACTGTTATTCCTCGAATGCCACTATCTCGCACTATTATGTTGGATGTTGCACCAATAACGCTAACTGGCAGTTCAGTATTTTTAATCAAGTATGTTAAATCTTCAATATCACATGGTTTAAATAATACATCAGCTCGTCCACCAACATTTAACCACGTCGCTTTAGACATTAAGACATCATAACGATAGATTCCACGTACTTTAGGTAAGCTTATAAGCATTTTGATTTCAACTCTAATCCTGCATCCATACCCATTTTCTCCGCATCTTCTATAAATGAAGTGCGCTCAGTGAAGTATATATTTTTTCCACTTGCTAACATACAACGAAGGTGTAGCATATTTTCGCTCACATATTCAGCCAAAGCTGCAAGTGGTGTAAAACATGAACCATTCACTGTCTTCATAAAACTGCGCTCTGATTTCACTCCTATAAAAGACATATTATTATTAATTTTCTCTAAAAGATCGATAATTTTTACATCATTCCTTCTACATTGAATACAAACCGCCCCCTGCCCCACTGCACTTAACATAACTTTTGGTGGCAATACCTCTGTAATCAAGTGATGTTTTTCTAATCTTATGAGTCCTGCTTCAGCTAGAATTATTCCATCAAAACTTTGATTTTGCAATCTGGTTGTTACATTTCCACGTAGCGGTACTATATTTAAATCTGGTCTAACATTTAACAACTGAACTTTTCTTCTTATTGAAGAAGTGGCAATAGTAGCCTGCTGTGGCAAAGACTCAAGGCTATTGTGTTTATGAGAAATAAACGCATCGCATGAACTTAGCCTTTCTAAAACACAAGGAATTGTTAAACCCCCTGAGAAAAACGCAGGCATATCTTTTAGCGAATGAACTGCCATGTCTATATTATTTTCGAGCAATTCAGTCTCAATTTCTTTAATGAATAATCCTTTGCCTCCTATTTCAGCAAGATTTGCGTTTGCATACTTATCTCCAGAAGTTTTTATTTTAACAATTTCAATAGATAAGTTAGGAAAAGAATCCAGCAACTTTTGTTTTGCTTCCAAAGCCTGGGCAACTGCAAGCTTGCTTCCTCTGGTACCTATTTTGACTAGCATGTGTACGATTGTTTGTCTGATGTCATTCAAGTAGCTGACTACTTGGATCCAGTTTATATAAACCTTTGCATTTATTGTACTTTAACTTAAAACCAAAAGCAACTTTGACTTTACAAAATAATAACCTTTTATATGCATAAATAAGCTTACTGTATTCTAGTACTTGCATGACAAGGTATAAACCTTATCGTCATACCACCGCGAACCGTCATACCGTCACGGTATCTCTAGATCCCGCTAACACGTAGCGGGATGACGAATTATTTAACCGTCATACCGCGATTCATTCGCGGTATCTCTAGATCCCGCTAACAAGCAGCGGGATGACGGTTGTCGTTTAGCTATAAATATTAAAAAATTTACCAAGCGAAAAAAAAGGCAAAAGAAGCCCCGTGGTGGTTGGCTATTTACTATGTACTAAAATATCGGCGTTTTTTTTATTCTAAAACGCTTGATTAAGAGCGATTTAGCTGCTTTTAACTTGCAACTAACCTACACCGCAAGTGTTTAAGAAATTTACTAAGCAGGAAAAAAGGCAAAGAAACCCCGTAGTAGCTAGCATTCAAATTCTCCCTTGTCAATTTGACGTTTTTTGCTGTCTTAAACGCTTTGTAAGCGCGTTTCGGCTTATATAGGTAAAAACCTAAAAATTTTTAAAGACATGCGATGCACGTAGTGCGAAAAATTAAACATGAGACGCCAAATACCCTAAGTTTTTTGTCATTAACCTGCACAGATTGCGAAGATAAATAAATAGCTTCAGTACCATGATAGGGGGGCTGACAAAGCTTGTCAAGGAATTTTTATGGCCTAGCGTCACGTGCTGGAATGACATTTGGGAATATGTTATCCGTTTGTCACTTCTAAATGATAAGAGCCTCAATGAATTTATTAGTTTATTACATGTCTCTTTTCATGTATAAATCTATAGAAAGTTTTATACGGAAGTTGTTTTATGAGCAAAATTATAGAAATCAGAGCACCAAAAACTCTTGGTGGTGAATCAGTTACAGAAGGTATAGTAAAAATAAAGAAGGGTATTGGAGAAGCAGTAAAAGTAGATGACTTGATCTTTGAAATTGAAACTGACAAAACAGCACTCGAATTAACTGCAGAAGCTTCAGGGCAAATAACTGAATTTCTTATAAAAGAAGATGATGTAATAAGTCCTGATCAATTGTTAGCGAAGCTTTCCATGGGAGAAGTAAAAGAGGAAGCGAGAAAAGAAGATAAAAGCGAAAGTGCTGCTAAAAAAGATGCTCCATCAGCTCGTAAAATTATGGAAGAAAATGCAATCAGTGCAGAAAGCGTCAAAGGAACTGGCATGGGAGGCAGAATAACAAAAGCAGATGTAATAGGCCATATAAACAAAACAGAACAGCCTGCAATAAAACAATACGAATTGCCAAAAAGTGTAGTAAATGGAGAGCAAAGAGAGGAACGAGTAAAAATGAGCAAAATAAGGCAAGTAATTGCCGCTCGTTTGAAAGCATCGCAAAATACTGCTGCAATACTGACCACGTTCAATGAAATTGACATGAAGAATGTCATGGATCTAAGAGCAAAATATAAGGACGCCTTTGAAAAAAAATATGGAATAAAACTTGGTTTTATGTCGTTTTTTATAAAGGCAGCGGTGGAAGCATTGAAAGAAATTGCTGAAATTAACGCTGAAATCTCAGGCGATGAAATCATATATAAACATTACTATGACGTAGGTGTTGCTGTTGGCACCGATAAAGGTCTTGTTGTACCAGTTATTCGGGGTGCCGATCAGATGTCATTTGCAGAAATTGAGTTGACTTTAGTTGCTCTTGGCAAAAAAGCTCGTGAGGGTAAATTACAAGTATCAGAAATGGAAGGTGCAACATTTACCATCTCAAACGGTGGAGTATACGGTTCACTTCTTTCCACTCCGATAATAAACCCTCCGCAATCTGGAATACTTGGAATGCATTCAATACAAAACAGGCCAGTTGCTGTTGGTAATGCAGTAGAAATCAGACCTATGATGTACATTGCTCTCTCTTACGATCACAGAATAGTTGACGGCAAAGGAGCAGTAACTTTCCTCGTTAAAATAAAAAATTATATAGAAGATCCAAACAGGTTAGTTTTGGAAGTGTGATTATAAAATAAGTGATTATTAATCTAGTGTTGCTAAAAGCCTAAATGTCATCTAGCTCTGCCAGCAGTTTAGCAACTTCCGGATGATCAGGGCCATAATGTTTCTTAAAGATGGATGAAGCCCGTGCAAACAACTCCTTTTGTTTCTTATGGTTACCTAGAGCACCATAGGCGTCGCTTAGGTTTATCAGTAGTGTAGCAACTTCCGGGTGATCAGGGCCATAATGTTTTTCAAGAATAGGCAAGGCCTGTTCAAACAGCTCCTTTTGTTTCTCGTGGTCACCTAAGTCCCCATGAGAGATGCCGAGGCTTATTAGTATAATAGCAATTTCTGGATGATCAGGGCCATAATGTTTCTTAAAAACAGGTAAAGCCCGTTTAAGCAACTCTTGATTTTTCTTATGTTTACCTAAAATGCCATAAGTAATGCCAAGGGTTACCAGTAGTTTAGCAACTTCCGGGTGATCAGGGCCATAGTGTTTTTCAAAAATAGGTAAAGCACGTTCAAGCAACTCTCTTGCTTTCTGAGAACTACCTAAAGCATTATGAGCAATACCAAGATTTACCAGCAGTATAGCAACTTCGAAATGGTCAGACCTGTAATGTTTCCTTTTGATTGCTAAAGCCCGTTCAAGTAACCTCTTTCTTTTCTTATGATAACCTAGACCCCCATAAATGACACCTAAGTTTGACAACAGTTTAGCAAATTCAAGATGGTCAGGACCGTAATGTTTCTCAAAAATAGGTAAAGCCCGTTCAGACAGCTCCTTTGCTTTCTGAAGATCACCCAAAGCATAACAAACAAGACCGAGGTTTGCCCGTAGTTTAGCAACTTCGAAATGATCAAGTCCATAATGTTTCTCTTGAATTGCTAAAGCTTGCTCAAACAACTTTTTTGCTCTCCGGGGATTATCTAAATTCTCATAAGCGTGGCCAAGGTTTGTCAGTATGACAGCAACTTTAGGATGATCAGAGCCATAATGTTTCTCAAAAATAGGTAAAGCCCATTCAAACAACTTTTTTGCTTTATGAGGATTACCCGAATCCTCATAAGCGTTACCAAGGTTTGTCAGTGCAACAGCAACTTTAGGACAATCAGAACCATAATATTTCTCAAGAATAGGTAAAGCCCATTCAAACAACTCTTTTGCGTTCCGAGGATTGTCTAAAGCATTATAAGCAATACCAAGACTTACCAGCAGTGTAGCAATTTCATAATCAGGGATAAAATGCCTCTGAAGAATAGGTAAAATCCATTCGATCAACTCCTTTTGTCTTTTAGGGTTACCTAAATCAGAGTATCCATCATTAATCCACATTAACAAATCTAAAAGATAATCCTTTTCTATTGTTTGCTTTTCTGAAGAATTTTTTTCTAGCAAATTATCCATGTGTGATAAAAATGCTTCTAAATGTGGTAATAATTGTCGTTTCTTAGCATAATCTTCTAGTTTATCACTGTGGTAAGGAAAACCCTTTTGTAATAGTTGAAAAACAGTCTTTATGTCTTCTTTAGTTTTTCCACTTTTCTCTGACTTTAGCCTTATAACTTCTTGAACCAAGCTGTGTATTAACATACTATGATCTTTTTTGGTAGTTAACATGGAGTAACTTATTAATATTCCAAACGCTTCATGGAAAGTTTCTAAGGAAGGATTATTTTCTTGATTATCAGCAAAGATTTCTAGTAAAGATTGAGGAATAGGACTACCATCTAAGTAAGCACAAGCAGTAAGCCAGTTAGCTGCCAATAAGGATTCTTTTTTTATTGCTTCTACTGTGATGTCCCATGTAACATACACTATTGCTGCAGTCTCTCTATTAGCGTCGGCTGGAAATGTTTCAAGCAATGTTTCATCAGATAATAAAGCTCGTTTTCTATCGTTATATAATTTCAAATAGTCTGAAATATTTATACCTGTTTTCTTTATATAAGCGCTTGCTTGGGCTAAAGCTAAAGGTAAATGACCTAATGTCTTTGCTAATGCATCCACTTGAATTATATCTAGCTTTGTTCCTTCCACTTCTAGTATCTTACAAATGTAGCTCCTTGATTCTCCAGGTTCAAAAACATCAACAGAAATAGTGTTCTGTGGTTGTGGCCAGCCAAATGTATAACGAGAAGTTAATAATATCTTTCCTCCTTCTATAGGAAGTAAATCTGCTATATCTTTGTAGTTAGGAGCGTTATCGCATATCAGTAGCCACCCAGCACGTTCAGGGTGTTCTAGCCAATACTTAACATGCTTGGCGTGATCTTCTTCACGAACGTTTTCTCTGTAACCATGAATAACGTTTAGTCCACGTCCTAACTTGATGTACTCGTTAATTAAAGTATTTCTATCTCGTGTATCAAGCCAAATTATCCATCTATATTTTTGGAGCTTACTCCAAATAAATTCTAATGCTAATTGTGTTTTACCTATTCCACCTATTCCATGATAAGCAACTAGTGTTGCTGTATCATTAGCTTTCAGGCATTCTTCTATTTTATCTAGCAGCGCTTCTCTGCCGACAAAGTTATAATTTCGAAGAGGGACTTGCCAAAATTCAGGTAGATCTTCCTTAAGTTTGAGACTATAAAGATGTTCTATGGCTTCCTTAAAATAATTGTCTTTTCTTGTTAGATAAGAAACTTCGCTACCCTGTTGTTCCCACCATTTTTCTACCTTCCCGCGTGCAAAGTCAAAAACCATGTCAATGTTTTTCTTGCCTGATATTTTGTATATACTCCCTATTTCTTTCTTAATAATATCATCTAATTTTGAATGATTAGGTTGATTAACTACAAACCTTATTCTAAGTAAAAAATCTTCTATTTCATCTTCACTGCCGCAACTGAAGTATTTTTTCAGTTCAATATGATTTTTTATTTTGTAGCACGTTCCTCTGTGACCTTCATAAATACTTAAAATGTTATCATCTGTTAACTTTGACTCTTCCAGATACTCCTCTAATGTTTCTACTTTGCCTTGCTTTTCTGTACCTTTTTTTAAGTTCACATTAACATTAGCATGAATGACAAGTGTAATATCACTGTTCTTATACTCAGGGTTTTGCTTAATCTCAGGATGAGATTCAAAATATTTGTTTAACCCGAAATCCTCTTTCTGTCGCTTTCTATTGTTTCCATCAATAAACAAATCTTCAAAAGTAATATTCGCTGATGAACTAGGGTCGTTACGGTGTTTAGCTTGAACCAAGATAATTCTCGATTTGTTCTTCTGATCTTTATACTCAAAAAAATATCATCAAAGGCTCCAAAACCTTCTATGTTTGATGCTAACCAAAAGTCAATTTTACTACTTAACCCATAAAGTAGATACAGCATTAATAATTTTACTTCATACTTGCAACCATGATCACCTGTTGATGTGCCATCTCTCTTCTTAAATATACGATTACTAAGTATTTCAGACTGTTTATTTTCTACATTCATACCCTACTAAACCTACGAATAACTTCTTTCTATAAAAAATTAAAGTCACCAAGTGCCTAAGATAATGCAACAGATTCTTTAATATTTCAATAACAGTGCCTGCAAGAACAGGGTTGGAAGTGTTCCTTTGTTTATTACCTTAGTATATGAATAAGGATTCCCCGAATCTAATATGTAATTGCTGTAGGCTGCATTTAGTAATATAATCTCATATTAAATAAGACGTTACTTAAGTTTATGCTAGATTCTCCGCTAATTTTGACAGCCATTCTTATATTTTTCATTTTTACGTTGTCATTCTTTTTTATAAGAAAGATATTTGGTTCCACAAACAAGAAGATAATAAAATCCTTTAGGAAAATTGTTCAGCAAATAAATGCATTAGAAACAGAAATGCAGAGTTTATCTGATGAGGAGCTTGCTGGTAAAACTGAAGAATTCAAACAAGAATTGAAAAATGGGAAAACGTTAAATGATCTTCTCGTACCTGCATTTGCAGTTGTGCGTGAAGCCTCTCGAAGGTTTCTTAACATGAGGCACTTTGATGTTCAACTGATTGGTGGAATGGTGCTCCACAATGGTATGATATCAGAAATGAAAACAGGAGAGGGAAAGACACTCGTTGCAACTTTAGCAGCATATCTAAATTCCTTAGAAGGGAAAGGCGTACACGTCGTAACTGTTAATGACTACCTTGCAAAACGAGACACAGAGTGGATGAGCAAATTATATAATTCTCTTGGGGTTTCTGTTGCGTTTATTACGAATAACTTGACAGACGAAGAGAGGAAAGAGGCTTACAGTGCAGATATCGTGTATTCCACAAATAACGAGCTTGCCTTTGATTACCTGCGAGACAATATGAAATTTTCTCAAGAAGACATGGTTCAGAGAGGCTTTCACTACGGAATAGTTGATGAAGTGGACTCAATACTCATTGATGAAGCTCGCACTCCGCTTATTATTTCTGGCCCGGTTGAGGAAAACAATCAGATATATAAGCATATCAATAAAATAGTAACCAAATTAGTTGACTCTGATTATGAAGTAGATGAAAAAGGTAGAACGGTATTCTTGACTGAAGATGGTATTTCACGAGTGGAGGAACTACTAAGATCATACAATCTCATTCCTGAAAATTCCTCGCTCTATGATACTGACAGCATGATAATGACTCATTATATGGACCAAGCATTACGTGCACATAAGCTGTTCACTGCTGATAAAGATTATATAGTGAAAGATGGAAAGGTAGTGATTATTGATGAATTTACTGGGCGTATGATGGAGGGCAGGAGATATTCCGATGGTCTTCATCAGGCACTTGAAGCGAAGGAGAATCTTGAAATTCAGCATGAAAACCAAACTTTAGCATCGGTCACATTTCAGAATTACTTTCGTATGTACAATAAACTTTCCGGAATGACTGGAACAGCAGCAACAGAGGCAGAAGAGTTTCGTGATATATACAGATTAAATGTAGTAAAAATTCCAACCAATGTATCTGTAAAAAGAGTTGATATTGATGATGAAATTTACGGTACAGAAAAGGAAAAATTTAATGCTGTATTGAAGTTTATAGAAGAATGCCACAAACGCCTTCAACCGGTCCTTGTTGGCACGGTGAGCATCGAAAACTCTGAGAAGCTTTCTGCGCTTTTGCAAAGCCATTCTCTTAAGCATTCAGTATTGAATGCTCGTTATCATGAACAAGAGGCGTACATAATAGCGCAAGCTGGGGTGCCAGGTAGTGTCACTATAGCAACTAACATGGCAGGACGTGGAACTGATATTCAGCTTGGTGGAAATGCTGAAATGATCGCAAAGGTGGAGCTAAAGAAGATAAAAAATGCTGATGAAAGAGAAAAAAAATATCAAGAAATAGTTGAAAGAGTAAAAAAAGATAAGGAAATTGCTATAAAAGCTGGTGGTTTATGTGTGGTTGGAACCGAAAGACATGAAAGCAGGAGAATAGATGATCAATTACGTGGCCGTTCTGGCCGTCAGGGTGATCCTGGACTTTCTAAGTTCTTTTTATCGCTCGAAGATGACCTAATGAGAATATTTGGTTCTGATAGAATGAGAAGCTTTTTACAAAAAGTAGGGTTAAAGAATAACGAAGCTATTCATCATCCATGGATCAATAAGGCACTTGAGAAAGCGCAAAAGAAAGTTGAAGCTAGAAACTATGACGTGCGGAAATCTCTACTTAAGTTTGATGACGTAATCAATAACCAACGTAAAGTTATTTTTAAGCAGAGAAACAATATCTTAGGCAACGAAATTAATGATTTACTTGAAGTATATAGCGAAGTAAATGAGAGCGTAATAGAAGGTATAGTCCAAAGTGGCTATTATGAGGATTATATTGAAGATATAGTCAAAGAATTCCATACAAGGTATGGAATAACGCTTGATAAAGAAGATTTAGCAAAGTTTTTAAACAAACAAGAAGCTTTGGATTATATAAATGATAAGATACAAGAATTTTTTACTGAGAAAGAAAAATATTTCAACAGTCAGCACACTACAGATTTGTGGAATACGATCGTGAAGCAAATGATGATAATGACACTTGATCATTTATGGAGGGAACACCTTTCAGTTCTAGAGAGCCTAAGACAAAGCATAAGCCTACGTGCCATGGGGCAGAAAGATCCACTGAATGAATTTAAACGCGAAGCTTTCTTGATGTTTGAGTCAATGCTTGAAAAATGGAAGGAACTCACCATTCACCGCCTAGCGCACTTTAAGTTGGCAGATAACCAAGAGATAGGCAATAGGTTACATTCTGCTAGAAATAGCAGACTTCCCAAAGTCTCAAGAAACGACAAGTGCCCTTGTAATTCTGGAAAGAAGTACAAACACTGCCACGGCGCGGTTACTGTGGTGAATTAATAATTATGGTTGTACAGTTTGTTTATTTCCATCAACATTACTGCAGCTAACCTCACTTAGCTTACTGTTTAATGAATGCTCTGATGACTTATATGCAACCCCATAGGAAATTCCACCAACGATCAGTGCAGATGCCACAGTAATTACAACTATTGCTAGTGCAGGTAATGCAGTAGCATAAATGAGTGCTAATGGAGCAACAATGGCAGCTAATATACCTACAGTAATTCCTGCTGTTATAGCTTTAGGTCTATGAATAAATGATGGATCTGCACCATAATTTAGCAGAAGTTTCGCTACTTTTGGATGTTGATAATTTAGTCTTGGATGTTCACCATGAGTGTAATAAACAGCATAATATAAAGGAGTTCTTCCGTCTTTATCTTGTGCATTAACGTCTGCTCCCTCTTCTAGCAAAACTTCTACTACTTGTGTGTATCCATTCTCAGCAGCATAATGTAAAGGACTTCTTCCATATCTGTCCACTACATTAACATCTGCCTCTTTTTTTATAAGATGTTTTACTACTTCTATATGACCACTATAAGCAGCATAATGCAAAGGAGTCCCTTTATCTTCATTTTGTGCATTAACGTCTGCTCCTTCTTCTAGCAAAACTTCTACTACTTGTGCATGCCCATGCTGAGCAGAATAATGTAAGGAGGTTTTTTCCCATTCATCTTGTACATTAACATTAGCTCCGTTTTTTGTTAAGTATCTTACTACTTTTTCATAGCCATTTTCAGCTGCTATAAGTAATAAATTGCACTTGAGCACTATAAACGTGTAATTTATATCAAATTCGTTTTTTTTCCACTCATCATATATAAGTTGATTTTCCTGCTGCAGCTTATCTTTAATTCTATCAATTAAATTTTCCTTACTCAGATCTGGACTACTGTTGACTTCTTGTAGTATTAACCTTAATGTCATTTCCTTCTCCAAGATATAAAATTTTATTATGGCATATGGAGTGGATTATGTCAATGAAAAACTAAGAAACTGGTTCTTCTTTTTTTCTATAGCTTTAGGTTTACCTACAATTTGAAAAACAACAAATTCGTCATTCCGCTACTCGTTAGCGCCTCGGCGGTATGATGTAGGGAAACCTTTCTTGGGTTAGCTATAAAGTTAAAATTCGACCAGGGCAGCCGCAATAAGGTAGCAAACGCCATCATGTCTTTAGGAGAGTTTGCTAATGAAGGCTCTTAAGTTGACGCCATTGCCTGAACGGATACGCCAATTTTTATGTTCATTTGTAACCGTTTATTATTTTACACCCCAGTCTTTTTCAAATATTGCTAGTCCTTGGTCAGTAAGTGGGTGATTAATTAATTGTCTAAGTACTTTTGCTGGCACAGTAATTGAATCAGCACCAAGCCTTGCAGCTTCTATTACATGCGCTGGGCTTCTCACTGATGCAACAAGAACTTTAGTATCAAAACCGTAATTAGAATATATAGTACATATATCTTCTATTAGCGATAAGCCATCATAGCTTATATCATCAAGGCGACCAACAAAGGGGGAAATAAAACAAGCACCGACCTTAGCGGCAAGCAGTGCTTGTCCAGGAGAAAAACATAATGTGATGTTAACAGGTATTTTATGCTCTGTCCATAACTTTTTACAAGAAATTAATCCTTCATGTGTAAGAGGTAATTTTATCACAACATTATCAGCAATTTTTGCTAAATTCAGACCTTCTGTGATCATCTCTTCATGGCTATCTGCAACAACTTCAACACTAACAGGCCCTTTTATAATAGAGCATATTTCACGCACTAAATCCTCGTATTTATCTTTACGCCCGGACTTTGCTATTAAAGAAGGATTAGTTGTTATGCCGTCAATGAACTCCTTTAGTCCTTTAATTTCATTTAAATCAACGCTATCAAGAAAAATTTCCATATTAATCTCCTATAAAAAAAATACCCTTGCAAAATCTTGTCATCCTACCGCTTGACTTACAACCGTATGAACTTCCTGCGTTGTAAACATCAAACAGCCGATAACACAACTGTACAAATATTGAGACATAAGAGTAATTTGTACCAAGAAAAAAGATGTCATCCCAGTGCCCAGACCCCTTAGACAATGTACCATCTTTTGATTTTGTCCATTCTGGGCGGGGTTTTCAAGTTCTTTGATCTTAAATACTACATCTACTTTATCAAGATCAATGTTGACTTCTTTTACTAATGTTCTAATAAGACTACGTTTGGCTTGCCAATCTAGGTCCGATTTAACACTAGAATAAAAGCCCTTTATGCTATTTGTAATAAGATTCATTTTCTGCCGTATTCCCTTTTACCTTTTTCTTCTCTCCTTCAATCTCTTTTAAACGTTACTTCATTTTTTTTATTGCCTGCTTAAAGTCTTCCTTACTTATAGTTAGTGCATACTTTGTTGCCGTAAAAACTTCTGGTACCCAAACAATTGTAATAAGTATACACAATCTTTGTCAACTATTTTCGGCACTGGTATATTGACCTTACCCAGAAAAAGTGGAGAGAAAGAAAGGAGTTTTTTCGGGTAAAATAAAATTTTGGAGGATTAGAAATGGTAAGAGAATATACGGCAGAATTCAAATTGGAAGCTGTTAAGCTGGCAAATGAACAAAGAAAGGTAGGTCAACCAGTTGCAAAAGTAGCAAGAGATCTAGGAATAAGGGATAGTGTATTAGGAAAATGGATGAAGAAATATAACGAAAAAAAGTCAGCGGCAAATGCATTTCCAGGTAGAGGTAACATGGCTCCTTACGACAAAGAGAGGTTTGATTTACAAAGCAAGAGTAACAAGGGAAAGAGACATTTAAAAAAAAGCCCTGGCCAGTCAAAAAGAGTAAAATATTTTTTTATATAGTAACTGCTATAAAGTACAGGAATTATGTAGGATTTTCTGCTAGTGGCTACTATAAGTGGACCACAAGAAAAATAAGCAGTAGAGAATCAGCAAATAAAGAGCTACTCGCAGCTATTCAAAAAATATATCAAGTTTCTAAATGTAGATATGGAACTCCTAAAATTCATGCTGAATTGAAGGCTTTGGGTAAAAGTTGCAACTTAAAAACAGTGCAAAGTATTATGCAGAAAAATGGTATTCAGGCTATATTGAGAAGAAAATTTAAAATTAAGAAACAACAAACGGACAGTAGCTCCCAATATATTAGACCAAAACTTTATTGTCGATCAACCAAATAAAGTATGGGATTACTTATATAAAAACCAAAGAAGGATGGCTATATTTGGCAACAATAATCGATCTATATTCACGCATGGTAGTTAATGAGCAGTTCAATAAATAAACAATTGGTTATGGACTCTTTATTAATGGCCGTTAACAAGCGTAAACCTGCCAAAAATCTACTATTACATAGTGATCAAGGTTCACAATATACTTCGCAAGGTTATCAATATCTCTTATCCATAAAAAACATAGATGAGTTATAAAGGTTGTTGTTACGACAATTCTGTTGTGGAAAGCTTCTTCAGTTCTCTAAAAAGGGAGTTACCAATAGACACCTCTCGGCACTCTAAACAGCATATCAAAACTGCTATATTTGAATATATAGAAATTTTTTATAACAAACAACGTCACTATTAACTATTGCATTCCTGAGCATTTTGATTCATCATTCTCTTTGTGAAAAACATTCCAAACTTTCTCTCCACTTTTTCTGGGTAAGGTCAGATACTATAAACTATAAAAAAATTTCTCCGATAGTTCATATAGCAAGTAAATTCACAAAATGAAGACTATTATTTTTATTACAGGTGTATCTACGGTTGGAAAATCAAGTTTGGCTCATATATTAGGTTCAAAGCTTTTTATGCCTAGAAACTTTGCAATTCCACTAACTATAGCTAACCCAAGAAAGGTTTCCCTACGTCATATCGCCGCGGTATCTCAGCATAGATTCCGCTAACGAGTAGCGGAATGACGAATTTGTTGTTTTTCAAATTGTAGGTAAACCTAAGCCACTTTAGCTATACTTGTAGAGAAAAAAGAATAGATGATGATCCTAAATATTTAATAAATTTGACTACTGAGGAATTTCAAAAATCTCAATTTTTTATTAATTGTGATATGGTACATTCTATCTTCATATAGCTTTCCTCTTCATACCTCAACTAATGAAATCAGAAGCATCAACTCCCTTTTGCAAGCAAGCAGCAATAACAGTGTTCATCATTAGAAATGCAATGGTCATTGGGCCAACGCCCCCGGGTACTGGGGTCATAGCTTTGGCTTTCCCTTTTATTCCTTCAAAGTCAACATCACCTACAAGCTTTCCTACGTTAACGCTATTTATGCCAACATCGATCACTATTGCACCTTTCTTTATCCAGTCTGCTTGAACAAAATTTGGCTTTCCGACTGCTGCAACTACTATATCCGCTTTAGAGCAATATTCAGCTAAATCCTTGCTTTGTGAATGCAAGATGGTGACAGTGCAGTTTTCTTGCAATAGCAGGTAAAACATTGGCTTGCCCACGATATTTGACCTACCAATTACCACTGCGTTTTTACCGGAAAGGTTCTCTTCAATTGACTTAATTAAATGCAAAGAACCTTTAGGAGTGCAAGGTATAAGGCAGTTTTTTTCACCTTTAACTAATTTGCCAACGTTTTCATCATGAAAGCCATCTACATCTTTTTCAACACTTACTGTGTTAATTACTCTGCTTGCACTAATATGATTTGGTAAAGGCAATTGCACTAAAATGCCATGCACAGATGGATCTTCATTTAATTCATTGATTTTTTCAATTAATTCATCTTCTGAAATATTATCAGGCAAAACAATGGTCTCAGAACTTATGCCTATTGATTCTGCTTTTTTCTGTTTGTTGCGAACATAAACCTGACTTGCTGGATTGCTGCCCACGAGAATTACTTTCAGGCAAGGAAAAATGTTATACTCTCTCTTTAAAATATCAATTTTTTGTGATAGCCTCTCACATAGGTCGTTTGCTATTTTTTTACCATCAATAATAATTGTCACTTCCTTGCCACTCCTTAAAGTCGGGTAATTTGATATCAAATAAATCCAATACTTTGCCAACAGAATGATTAATAATATCATCCAACGATTTCGGTTTAATATAAAAAGCAGGCACTGGTGGAGCAATAATTGCTCCCATCTCCGTTAATTTTAACATATTTTGTAAATGCCCAAGATGCAGTGGTGACTCTCGCACCATAAGAACTAACTTTCTTCTTTCTTTTAGCGTTACATCTGCAGCCCTTGTCAATAGATTGGAAGTAACACCTGATGCGATTTCAGACATTGTCTTCATAGAGCATGGTGCTACAATCATCCCTGAGGTTTTAAATGAGCCGCTTGCTATTTTTTCTCCAATCTTTTCTTCAGAATAGTAAAAATCTGCAAGTGATGTAATATCTTCAAGTTTTTCTTTAATCTCGTGAGCTAAAGTTATTTTCCCAGCACGACTTATCACTAAATGAGTTTCATAATCGACGTCTTTCAACGCTTCTAAAATACGCACACCGTAAATAGAACCAGATGCTCCACTTATTCCAATTACAATTCTGCTATTCACTTAACTCTTCTTCGTAGCTCATTCCCAATGCACGTTTATAGGTATCAAGCAATATTTCTTGTTCCTCTCTGTCATCATCATCCATCTTCCTCAGCCTAATAATTTGTTTCATCACTTTTATATCCCAACCTTCATCTGCGGCTTTTGCATATACATCACGAATGTGATCTTGCACATCCCTCTTTTCTTGTTCAAGTTTTTCGATTCTCTCTATGTAACCCTTCAACTCTTCAGCCGTTATTTTTACTGTATCTTCCATGAAACTCCACTAATTAATTGCTGCCACTAATATTACCAGTTTTTACTTGCACTTCAACAACAGTAATAATATTTTTATCTTTTTTTAAAATCTTAAAGCGAAAACCATACATGGAAAACTCCTCGCCTTCGTCAGGAATGCGCTCTATTTCATTCACAATCATACCTGCTAGAGTTGTAGCTTCTTCATCAGGGAGATTCCAGTATAACTGCCTGTTAATGTCCCTAATAGTAGATTTTCCTTCTATGTGATACATATTATCAGATATTTTCTTTATAAAATTCTCCGTAATCAAATCATGTTCATCCGAAATTTCTCCAACTATTTCTTCCAGTATATCCTCAAGAGTTACAATTCCCTGCAGTGCTCCATACTCATCAATAACAAATGCAAGGTGTTTCCTGTTCTTACGGAAGTTGTGAAGTTGCACGCTGAGCGGTGTACTTTCTGGTATGAACCAAGGCCTTGACATAACTTGGGTAATGTCAACTTCTTCCGCTTTATTATTCTTTTCACGCAAAGCATTTATTAGAGCTTTCACGTGAATTACACCTACAATGTTATCTGGTTCCTTCTGCCATAAAGGTACTCTACTGTGACTGCTGGTTAAAATCTCTCTTATTAACTCTTCTTTATTCCGATCTATATCAAGAGAAAATAGGTTTCTTCTATGGGTCATAATTTGTGATATCTCTGTCTCAGCCAAATCAAGTATGCTGCTTAGCATATCTAAATCCTGTTGCAACATAGTTCCTTCACTGCGGTGAAGAGTAATCATATTACGCATTGCATCCGCTGCAGATATCACTTCCTTATCTTTATGCAGCCCACATAATTTTAGGATGAGGTTAACAATAAATTGAATACCTAGTGTCAATGGAGAAAAAATCTTTACAAAAAACAATACAAAATAAGCAGAAAATGATGCAAATTTTTCAGGATTTTGAATAGCATAAGTTTTTGGTAGAACTTCGCAGAACAATAAAATACAAAATGTCATTATAATTGTTGATAGGAGAATGCCCTCATTTCCAAAAAGATTGATAAATATTGCTGTAAATAAAGCAGAGCAAGTAATATTAATAATTGTATTGCCGAGCAATACCGTTCCTATTGTCAATTCTTTCCTATTTAATAAGCGATCTATTACCCTGGCTTTTTTGTTACCGTCTAGCTTTAGCTTATTAACTCGAGAACGGCTAATTGAGGTTAAGCCTATTTCTGCTCCTGAGAACAAAAACGATAAAACTAACAAAACAAAAATTGCTGATGATACTAAAACCAATAACCAATCCATTAAAGTACGATGTTATTGTGATAAAAAATGAAATTAATTTTACATGTTATGAGAGGCATTTGCAAGCCTGAATTTATATTGCCGAATTTTATATACCTTTAATCTTAAAAAACAAATCATAAAGCATATTACACGCTGCGTTCACATGCTCATCCTCAATGATAAGTGGTGGGGTTACCCTTACTACTTTGTTGTTTAAAACCCTAGTTATTATTAAACCTTTATCAAGAGATCGACTAATAATTTTATCAGCTACAAGAGTTGCTAGTTCTATTCCCATTAGTAACCCTTCTCCACGAACTTCTAAAATCATCTCAGGAAATTCTTTAGCTAAAAGCAACAGCTTTTCTTTTAAATATTTACTAATTCTTTTAACATGATCAAAAAAGTCTTCTTTTAGCATTATATCGAGCACTGCATTACCAACAGTCATGGCAAGTGGATTGCCACCATAGGTTGATCCATGAGTTCCTGGAGTAATTGCTTCTGCTATATAATCTTTCACTAAACATGCAGCTACAGGAAAACCGTTACCCATAGCCTTCGCACAGGTTAGCATATCAGGTTCAATGCCGACATTTTGATAATGAAATAAAGAACCGATGCGTCCATATCCGCACTGCACTTCATCAAAGCACAAAATTATTCCTTGAGCTTTTGTTATTTCCCTTACTTTTTGAAGATATTCTACGTCTAGTGGATATACTCCACCTTCGCTTTGTATGGGCTCTAAAAATACAGCAGCTATTTCATTGTTGATTTTTTCTTCTAATGCTTTAATGTCATTTCTTGGCACTTTATCAAAACCAGAAAGGAGCGGAGCAAAACCTTCGCGTGATTTTTCATTGCCTCCAGCAGAAATTGCAGCAATACTGCGGCCATGAAAGCCTCCTTCAATTGTAATAATACGATTACGTTTTGCTTGCCCTTTTGAATAAAAGTAACGACGAATAAACTTAATTGCAGCTTCTGTTGCTTCAAGCCCACTTGAGCAGAAAAAAACTTTATCTGCAAAAGTCAGGGTTGTTAAACGCTCGGCAAGCCTTTCTTGCTCGGGAATAGTGAAAATGTTAGAGCAGTGCCATAATGAGCTCGATTGCTCTTTCAGCTTATCTGTAATGTATGGATGACAATGCCCTAAAGAAGTTGTAGAAATACCTGCAGCAAAATCTAAATATTTTTTACCATCTTTATCAAAAAGATATGCCCCTTCTCCCCTGACTATAGGAGTGTCAAGTCTATTATACGCATTAACAACATGATCCATTTTATAAGTATTGTGGTATTATCTATACTATACCTGAAATGAATCCATTAACACAAAGCTTTTCCTTTAACCTCTTATGCTACTTCAACTAAAAATTTGGCTAATGCAAACCTTTTTTGTCATTCTATAGCTAAAGTGACTTGGTTTTACCAACACTTATTAGCCATTGTAAAAGTTTTTGTTTCTATTGAATGATAGTTGTAGCCTATGCAAGAAGTTTATTGACTTTGAGCGCACTTTAGCCTATACAATTTTAATATCTTAAACTACTGGACATGCCCGATCTAAAGACAATGATGTTAAATTTTGGACCTCAGCACCCAGCTGCACATGGAGTGTTGCGTCTTGTTTTAGAGATGGATGGTGAAGTGATCGAGAGGGCAGATCCCCATATTGGGCTTTTGCACCGCGGTACTGAAAAATTAATAGAACATAAAACGTATCTTCAAGCTTTGCCTTATTTTGATCGCCTTGATTACGTATCACCAATGTCACAAGAGCATGCATATTCACTTTGTGTGGAGAAATTGTTGCAATGTGAAGTGCCAATTAGGGCAAAGTATTTACGTGTCTTGTTTTGTGAACTGACGAGAATACTAAATCATTTACTGAACGTTTCTTCTCAAGCACTTGATGTTGGAGCAATGACCCCTCTTTTATGGCTCTTTGAAGAAAGAGAAAAAATACTGGAATTTTACGAAAGAGCTTCAGGTGCAAGGTTTCACGCAGCTTACATCAGGCCAGGTGGAATTGCAGCAGATGTTCCAGAAGATTTGATTGAGGATATTGCAAAGTTTATAGAGCAATTTCCAAAATATATAGACGATGTTGATGAACTTTTAACAGAAAATAGGATATGGAAGCAACGCACTGTAGGAATTAGTGAAATATCAATTAAACAGGCACTTGATTGGGGCTTTAGTGGCCCAATGTTGCGCGCTGCTGGGCTTGCTTGGGATTTGCGAAAAAGCCAGCCATATGAGATATATGATCAACTAGATTTTGATATACCGATCGGCCAAAATGGCGACTGTTATGACCGTTATCTAGTTAGAATGGCAGAGATTAGGCAATCTATCAGTTTGGTGAAGCAGTGCATAGAGAAAATGCCTGAAGGGCAAATAAAAACTGAAGATAGAAAAATTTCTCCACCGTCAAGAGTAGAGATGAAAAAATCTATGGAAGCTCTGATTCACCATTTTAAGCTCTATTCAGAAGGATATCACGTACCAGAAGGTGAGGCTTACGCAGTTGTTGAGGCACCAAAAGGTGAGTTTGGAGTGTATATAGTTTCAGATGGTACCAATAGACCTTATAGGTGCCGAATAAGAGCACCTGGCTTTGCGCATTTACAAGCCTTAGACTTTATGGCAAAAGGACACATGCTTGCTGACGTTGCAGCAATTATTGGCTCACTCGATATAGTTTTTGGTGAGATTGATAGGTAATCATTGGTACCCGTTCAGGCAATGGCGTCATGCAAGTAGCTGACACATAACTGTACGAACATTTGTTTGCAAAGGCAGTATGTTAAGTGTTATAGCCGATTTTGCCTCAAACACAAAGGCAGTGCCTTGACTACTTGGATCCAGAAAAATTGATTGTGTACTATATAACATTTTTGATCAAAAGCGTAACCGTTCACTGTTAGACTGCATTCTGTGATTTTTAGCAAAACATGATCTTTCATTTGAGCTTCCTTCAATTTAAAATAAATACAGAAAATTGCTGCCTATAGCTAAACTGACTTAGATTTACCAACAATCGTCATCCCGCTACTTGTTAGCGGCTAAGAGATACCGCGGCGGCATAGCTATCTTCAAAAATATGGTTGAATAATTGTGTGTATAATTATTAATATTTTTAAACACTTTGGCTATGGCTTTATCTAAGTTTCTCGACCCTAAGCTGGATTTAACCTTCAAAAAAATATGTAGGGTCAAGAACTGGCGCGCCTACTTCAGGGTTTGGTGGCTGATCCATTGTTTTCACAATAGGCCTCAATCCAAATTCCCATGTTAACGTTTCCAGCTCCCGCCTCGTCAAACGCAGCATCCGCACTACGCTTTCCTAGCAGATTCTTTACCAAAGTTTATAACATATTGTGCTGGTGATGCTTTCGGTTTGTAATACCTTATTCTGTAGTCTGAATATAGACCCAGCGTTTTGTATATCCATTCGCTACTCCACTTCTTCCAACCAAACCCTCTCTTCACTTTCAGCTAATAAGTGATTTTCTATTTCACCTTCCAAACTTGCCTCCAGCAGCTTTTTTATAAATGGTGTAAATGCTCCATCCCTTCCTGTTAATGGTCTGCCTTCCCTTATTGATGACAGTATATTTGCTTCCAGTTCTTTGTAATCTACCAAACCGGTAGTTCTGTTTACTACTTTCTGACTCATTGTCAAACCTCCATTTTTTTTATATCAATTTATTACTTTTTTTTTGGTTTGACACACTTTTTTGAACCATACGCGTCAAGTTAAGGAAAAGTGTAAGTAAAGTTGATAGAGTGAAGGAAAATAATAAGGTATAAATTCTCTTGGATATATGAATGAGAGAACTTACAATGGACAGAATAGCTTGCTTATCAAAAGACCTCAATGAATTCTTTAATGAAAAAGCAGACGAAATATCAATTGCAGTAGGTTTTATAAAAAGAAAGAGAAAACTTAATGGCTCATCATTCATAAAAGCTATGGTTTTTGGTAACATAGGAGTTGATGATTGCAGCATAGAAACAATGTGCCAATTGCTAAATGAAGACTCGATAGAAATTACAAAACAGGGTTTAGATTTTAGGTTTAGTGAAGAAGCAGTTGAGTTCATGAAAAAAATGTATAACGAAGCTTTGTGTTTATTTAAAAAAAGTCTACAGATTGATTGCAAAATTTTACAGCAATTTGGAAGCGTTAAATTATTGGATAGCAGCTACATTAGCCTGCCCAGTAGCATGGAAGATATGTACAAAGGATATGGCAGTAGCTATAGAGATTGTGAGAATAATACCAAATCAGGAATAAAGCTACAGTTAGTCTTTGATTACCTGAATCAAGCGCTAGATAAGTTAAATTTTATGGAAGGAATAAGGTCGGATCAAGGTTATAGGGATTATCTGAACGGTTTATCAGCCAATGATTTGCTAATATTTGACTTGGGCTACTTTGTGCCTAGTTCTTTTAAACAGATTGATGAAGCAGGTGCATATTTTGTTAGTCGTTATAAGTCTGATACCAATATATATGATATAGAAACAAATCAAAAAATAGAGCTATTGGAGTATTTAGAAGGTCAATTATCTTCAGAAAAAGAAGTATTATTAGGAAAGGAAGTAAAAATTAAGGTAAGAATTATATGTCAAAAGCTAACTGAAGAACAGTCTATGGCTAGAAGAAGAAAGGCTAATAAATTAGCAAAGTCACATGGATATACATCTTCTCAAAAGAATCAAAAGTTATTAGATTGGTCAATATTTATAACTAATGTTCCAGAGAGTAAAATTAATGCTGAACAAATATTGACGGTTTATAGAGTAAGATGGCAAATCGAATTACTATTTAAACTATATAAAAGTCATATCAATCTTGATAAACTAAAAGGAAAGACAAATCCATTTAGAGTATTGTGCGAGCTATACGCAAAATTATGTGCTATTCTCGTATTTCACGAAATGGTTGGCTGTGTAAAACTAAAAAAGAACACGGAGCTCAGTTTAACAAAGGCATTTATTGAATTGAAAAGGCGGGTTAGAGAGCTCTTTTTGATATTAAACAATATTGTCAATAATTTAAAAATTTTTCTAAAAAAGCTTACTATAATCTGGTCAAAGTTTTCTTTGAAAGACAGATATAGGAAGACCAGGGTATCTACTTTAAGCTCTCTACATTCCTTAACTTGACGCGTATGGTTTATTTAACACTCCCTGTTAAGATGCCTAATCTACTTTCAGCTCCTCAGTATGTAAACTGCGTGGTAAAGACTCTAATTCCTTTGCAGCACTTAAACTTTTATTTTTTGCATGTATACCAAGCTTATTGAATTCTCGAGCAGCAGGAAACACCCTTGCTTCAAGAGAGCCAGCAGTTTTATTATAATGATCAACAGCACTTTTTAAGCTCCTGCGCAAATTATCAAAGTTTTCACCCATTGTGCAAATGCGCTCATATAAAATATGACCTAGTTCACTGATTTTCTTTGCGTTTTCAGCTATCATCTCTTGCTTCCATCCATACGCTATTGCTCTCAGCAACGCAATTAGAGTGATCGGTGTTGCAATGATCACTTTTTTTTCCACTCCAATCTCTATCAAAGCAGGCTCATATTCCAGTGCTGCGCTAAAAACCCCCTCCCCTGTTAAGAAAAGCACCACAAGTTCTGGCGTATTTTCAAATTGATTCCAATACTCTTTTTTACCCAAATCATTTATGTGTTTTTTTATTGCCAGGGAATGGTTCTTTAATTTCTCCTTTTGTATTTGCAAATCATTTTGTGATATAGCATCCATGTAAGAATCAAGCGGCACTTTAGCATCTATTATTATTTGCTTTCCAGATGGCATTTTGATTATTAAATCAGGACGCAATAAATTATCCTCGTTTTTATCAATCACTGACGGCTGAGTAAAAAAATCGCAATACTCAATCATTCCTGCCATTTCTACCACTCTTTTGAGTTGCATTTCACCCCATTTGCCCCTAATGTGAGGTTTCCTCAGGGCATTAGCAAGGTTGGAAGTTTGGTTCATCAGCGCTCCAATTTGCTCCTTTAAACCTTCATAGGCCCCTACCCTCTCCTTTTCTAGCTCACGTATTTCATTATCGAATTTTTCTAATTTTTCTTTTATTGGAGTTACAACTTCGTTGATCGTTGCTTGTCTTTTTTTGAAATCGCTTTCCGTTTCTTTTAATTTACTATCGATTACTTCCTTTGCTAAGTTCAGAAAATTATTGTTATTTGTTTGCAAAGCATCAAGAGAGAGCGCTTTAAAAGTGTTTGTTAATCTCTCCTCTGCTTTTGTTAGTAATTCTATTTCCTTTTTCTTTTCCTCACGTTCTTTTTGCAGAGTTACTTCAAGTTCTGCTTTTTTGACCCTTAAATCAACTATTTCTTCATTCTTCGTAAGCAAAGTTTGCTTTGTTTCTTGAAGTTCTTGCTCTAATTTACATAAATTACCCTCAAGGTTTGCTTTCTTTTCGCTCAGTTTTTTTACGATAATGTAGAAAAATAGTAATAGAGAGACAACCAGAGCTATAGAATTGAAAAGCATCAGAATAAAAAAGCTGTATTTACAATTCTATATGATTTTTGTGTGTATAAGAAAGAAAAAAGGAGCACCTAAAGAGGTGACCTTACCCAGAAAAAGTAGAGAGAAAGTTAAGACGTTTTTATCATGAGAATAAATTGTGCAGGAATGCAATAGTTAATAGTAGAATGTCTACGTTATTTGTTATAAAAGATTTCTATGTATTCAAATATGGCAGTTCTGGTTTGTTGAGCGAGAAGTATCAATAAGCAGCTCCCTTTTAAGTGAACTTTTCTGCAACAGAGTTATCGTAACAACAGCCCTTATGGCTCATGCTGGAAATGATGTTTTTTGTATTCAATAGAAATTGGTAATTTTGAGAGGTATACTGTGACCCTTGATCGCTATGTAACAGCAGATTTTTATCGGGTTTGCGTTTATCAACGGCCATCAATAAAGAATCTATAACTAATTATCATGTTACTCATTAACCACCATGCGTGAATATAGGTCAATTATTGCCGCCAACAACCTTCTTTAGTTTTTATGTAGGTAATCCCAAACTTTATTTGGCTGATCAGTAGTAAAATTTTGATCCAATGTGTTCGGAGCCACAACTCGGTTGCTTATTTGCTGTTTTTTATTTTTGAACCTTCGTCTAAGCTTGGCTTTAATGCCATTTTCTTGCATAACACTTTGTACTGTTTTAATTTTTGCCTAAAGCTTTTAATTCAGCGTGAATTTTAGGGGCTCCATATCTGCATTTAGAAGCTTGATGTATTTTTTGAATATCTGCTAGAAGCCCTTCTTTTGCTAATTCTTTACTGCTTTTTTCCTTAGCAACCAATACCACCAGTACAAAACCCTACATAGTTCCTGTGTTTTATAGCAATTTCTATATAAAAGAATACTTTACTCTTTTTCTTTGCCCAGGGCTTTTTTTAAAATGTCTCTTTCTCTTGTTAGTTCTTTTTTTAGATCAAATCTTTCTTTGTCATAAGGAGCCTTTGCCTGGAAATGCGTATGCTCCAGACATTTTTCCATCATATTTTCTTACTTAACATACTGCCATCTATACCTAGATCTTTTGCTATTTTTGTACTTGCTTGACCTGTTTCTTTAACCAGCTTAACAGCTTCTAATTTGAATTCTGCTGTATATTCTCTTCTATTTGTCATATTTTGAAAAAACGTTTTATTTTACTCCAAAAACGTTTTAACTTTCTCTCTACTTTTTCTGGGTAAGGTCAATTTACCGCCGCGGCGCTAACTAGTAGCGGGATGACGGGTTACCAAATTGTAGAAGTTGCTTTAGCTATAAATT
This sequence comes from Wolbachia endosymbiont (group A) of Melieria omissa, assembly GCF_964031125.1. NCBI lineage: Bacteria > Pseudomonadati > Pseudomonadota > Alphaproteobacteria > Rickettsiales > Anaplasmataceae > Wolbachia > Wolbachia endosymbiont (group A) of Melieria omissa. Next base: position 608,151 of record NZ_OZ035007.1, read on the forward strand.
CAAGTTTTATCAATGTCTTGTGTTGTTACCCAAATAATGGTTGTGCAAGCGCTTAATTTTTTGATCAAAAAGGAACAAGTTTAGTAAAAAATAATGATATTATTAGTGGAACATAAAACAGTCCCACTGCAGTACTGATTAGAAGCAACAGAGTAGCTTTATCTGGTTGATAATTCAAAATATTAGCAAGTATTATACTGGACCCAGAAACTGGAATAATAGCCAGCAACATCAGTGCTTTATATATGCTCTCATCGTATATACCTATAACATGCTTGTCTAAAAGGACAATTCCTAAAACAAACAGTGGCCAGAATACGTACTTTGCTGTAATAGTGATCAAAGCAAGCTTCCAATCTATTTTAAAGCTTGCAATATTCGCAATGCTCACTCCAAGTAGCACCATTCCTAATGTGACAAAAGTACTTCTAATGTTCATCATAACATCTGTTAAAAAAGTAGGTATTTGTATATCGTATATACTTAAAAAGAAGCCCAGAACCATCGCATAAAGCGAAGGAAGTTTGAACAACTTTAATATGCATTCTTTTGCGGTATAAATACCATTTGCAGCTATGTAAAATCCTAAGCTGTTTTCAAATAGCGCCATTCCTATATAACAAACAACATATACAGATACTGAATCTTCATCAAATAAAGCCATGGCAATCGGCAGGCCAAAATAACCCATACTTGTGCTACCCGAGCTAAATGCTAATATGTTTCTCGTGTTATCCTTAAATAAAAAAGAAGAAAGATAATACACTGATAAGGACATAGTGCTACCTATAAACCATATCAAAATCGGCAGAGAAATTACTTTTAAATTAACTTCTGTATGAGAAACTCCATATAAAATCACTATTGGATTAGCTATATAAAAGAGTATTTGAGATATAGTGTTTCTATCAATTTTAAGACATTTTCCTGCTAAATAACCAATAAATATCGTAATATAAATAGGTAATATTTTTAGGAAAAGAGTAAAGAACATACTAGCCTATTGTGATACTTTTGACTGATAAAGTAATATTAGATCTTAAGGTATTGTAAAAGTAAACAAAATTTATTTTCCAATTTATCCAGCTCATAGTTAATTAAATTAGTGCCAAAATTTGTTTTTACATAGGACTTAAGAATGACATTTTTATGATAAAATTATGTTAAGTTTCTATAAAGCTTCTTGCATATTTTTAAATAATGACATATTTACTAAAAATTAAACTGCTTGTAGTAATTTAGACGAACTGTTGAAAAAGTAAGAGGAAATAAGTAAAGTTAGGACAGAGAGTAAGAGCTTTAACATAGTTGTCATATTTTTCTCAATTAACTCTGGTGTCCAATTTATCCACCACCTCTTTACGTGAGGTGTTTCTAACCATTTTAATAACAGTAAAAAATGTTCTTCTTTCAACGCTTTAAATGTGATATTTTTATTCATTAATTGAAAATCTCAAATGTTACTACCATTTCTATTAATCCTGTCTCTAATTGCCAAGTTCATTGAAATTGACATTTCCGTACCTAGTTTTCCTGATATGGTGCGCTATTTTAACGTATCAGAAGGAACAATTCAATTAACTATTGCTTATAATTTTTTAGGCTTTTGCATAGGAGGGTTGTTTTTCGGTCCATTGTCTGAATGCTACGGCAGAAGGAGAATTATGATCATAGGTAACACTTTGTTATTAATCGGCGCTGTTGGTTGTGTTTTTGCACCGTCGATTTTTTGGCTTTTAATCTCTCGCTTTGTTCAGGGCATTGGTGTCAGCACATCTGTAGTTGTGTTTGCAATCGTTGCAGACAGCTATAAAGGTGACGAAGCGGTGAAATTTATTGGAATCATGAATTCTGTTCTTACAGTTGTCATGGCAATTGCGCCAGTGTTAGGCAGTTTCATCAATGAAATTGTAGGATGGCGTGGTAATTATGCAACTGTTGCAATACTTTGTTTGATCTCTTGGGTTTTGCTGCTTTTAGCGTTACCAGAAACAAAAAAGGACCGCGATATTTTCAGTTTGAAAAAAACGATGAAAGATTACAGAAAACTACTATCTAATCCGAGGTTTGTTACGTTGTCTTTGATGTCAAGCCTCTTTTCTGCTGCTTATATGTCATTCATCACTTGTGGACCTTTTCTGTATATGAAGACTTTTGGTTTATCTAGCACTATTTATGCACTACATCAAGGTGCAATAGTTGGGTGCTTCTCACTCATCAGTCTATTTGCTGGCAAAATCTTGCAGAAACTTGGAGCAATAAAGTGTGTAATTTCTGGTACGAGCGTGGGTGCTATTGGGTCTCTATTGCTTGTAATATTCAGTATAATTGTACCCCACTCTTTCTACTTAGTAACACTGTCTATGATTATTTTTTCTATCGGTTGTGCAATTTTCCAGCCAGTGATTTTTAATGCATCAATAAATGTTTTCCCTGAAATTAAAGGCACAGCTTCTTCTGCAGTCTCGTTCATTAGAGCTTTTATCATGGCTATTTTTATCGGCTTAACAAGCTACATTTACAATGGTCAAACAATTAGTGTAGCTGTTCTTGTTTTATCCGCGATAGTACTAGAACTTGTTTTTACTGTCTATCTATTGCGTTTAAAAGATCCTATGTAATTAATAAAGATATTCCATTGTAGGCTGCTAACTTTCCCCTGCCAATCTTTCTGCTTCATTACGTGAGATTAATGCCTCAATAAATTCATCTAGTTCGCCTTCTTTGATAATCTGCTCTAGCCGATGTGAAGTTAGATTAATTCTGTGGTCTGTTATTCTTGATTGTGGGAAATTATATGTTCTTATGCGCTCGGAACGATCACCAGAGCCAATCTGACTTTTCCTCATTGTTGACCTTTCCATTTCTTTTTTTTGTCTTTCAATTTCGTATAGCCTTGCCCTCAATACTTTGAGCGCTTTAGCTTTATTTTTATGCTGCGATTTTTCATCTTGCTGTATCACAACTATCCCTGTTGGCAAGTGGGTGACCCTTACTGCGCTGTCAGTTGTATTCACTGATTGCCCTCCAGGACCACTGGATCTATAAACATCTATTCGTAAGTCTTTTTCTTCTATTTTAAAGTCAACTTCTTCTACTTCAGGTAATATCGCAACAGTAGCGGCAGAGGTATGCAACCTTCCTGAGGATTCAGTTTCTGGCACTCTCTGTACTCTGTGCACCCCTGATTCAAATTTCAACCTTGCAAAAACTTCTGTTCCATTAATGAGTGCAGAAGCTTCCTTATAGCCACCTATACCTGTATTAGAAATGCTTATTGGCTCGAACTTCCAATTTCTTCTTTCTGCATATTTTTGATACATACGAAATAACATTGCTGCAAATAATGCTGCTTCTTCTCCGCCTGTACCTGCTCTAATTTCTAATATTGCATTTCTTGAGTCATCTTCATCTTTGGGCAATAATGCTAACTTTAATTTTGCTTTTATTTTTGGTAATAATACCTTGTGCTTTTCGAAAAATTCTTCTTTTGCTAACTCTTTTATATCACCTTCGCTGTTTTCATCTTTCATTATTTCTTCTAAGTCTGAAATTTCCTCTTTCAGCGTGTTATATTCATCAATTATCTTGATTATTGGCCTGAGCTCAGAGTATTCCTTTGAAAGGGTAATGAATTCTTTTTGACTTAAATTGGTAGGATTTTCCAAATTCCTCTCTATATCATTAAATTTTTTCTTTAAGTCTTGTAAATTATTTTCCATATCCATATAGCACAGATCTAGCTAAGTAATATATACTGAAATAAAAAATTTCTTATATCAAGCAATAACACTATAATATACCTACTACCTTCTAGTTGAATATAATGGCAAAACAGATAACATCAAACTGCAATTTCATATTTGGAGCTTCGGACATAAAATCATTACCAAATGAGTCGGCTCCAGAGATTGCGTTTGCTGGTAGATCAAATGTAGGAAAATCCAGTCTGATTAACTTACTGATAAACAGCAAAAAAGCTGCCAGAGTTTCCTCTAAACCTGGATGCACTAGACAAATAAATTTTTACTCTATGTACAATGATAAGTTCAGGCTTGTTGACCTACCAGGGTATGGTTATTCTCATGCAGGTAAGGAGGAAATTATACAATATTTAAACTTAATTGAGTATTATCTAATTCAAAGAAGAAATCTAAGAAGAGTGTTTGTGTTGATAGATAGCAAGGTAGGATTAAAAGAAATAGACAAAGACTTCATTTATTGGTTAATATATAATAACATTAACTTTAACGTTGTGCTAACAAAAATAGATAAAGTAAGTCAAAAAAGCTTAGGTGCTATTATAGAAGATATTCAAAGATGGATTAATAATGAGAATGTGTCAATTCATCAAATGAGCATCCGTGTTAAGCATAAAATAACCAAGGTAAGAGATGAGTTTTTCAAGTTTACAAGATAAAAAAATGAAGAGTAGTGAATTCTTAAAGGGTGAGGTATCATTTGAACAAAAAGCAGAAATATTATTTGAAGTGCTATCTAATATACCTAGCTTTGTAGGCGAGACTTTTGTCATTAAATGCGGTGGTACAATAATCTTAGATGAAACACTATTTAACACTTTTGTGCATAATGTTGTCTTGTTGAAGCAGCTTGGTATAAATCCGGTAATAATTCATGACGGAGAATATGAAATTAACTCGGTGTTAAAAGTGCTGGGTATGGACAGTAAATTTGTGAATGGTATCAGACTTACAGACAGAGACACTATGAAAATCATTGAAATGGCACTGTGTGGCTCAGTTAATAAAAAAATTGTTCAGCATATAAATTCTGCTGGTGGTTCAGCTATTGGATTATGTGGAAAAGATGGTAACTTAATTAAAGCCGAAAAAATAACCGCTACGCTTAGAGAAGATAGATCAAATAATATCGAAAAGATATTAGACATGGGGTTCATCGGTAGACCCACTGAAATCAATCCTGATATATTATTTTTTATTGAAGAATCAGATTTTATACCAGTTATTGCACCAATTGGTCATGGAAAAGATGGGGAAACATATCATATTGATGCCGATAGCACTGCAAGCGCAATCGCAATCGCAGTTTCTGCATCTAAAATGATAATCTTGAGTGACACAGATGAAGAAATAAATAAAATTGGTGGCAGGAAGATATCTGTTAAAAATTTAAATGCATCGATTGATTGTGGGAAAATTAAAGGGGAAAAATTTATTGAAAGGCTTATGGCATACGTTAAAATGGCGGAGGAATGTGCTGGAGTTGTTCACGTAGTTGATGGTAGAATACCTAACATTATGCTTGATTTATTTACTGAGAGTAATTCAAGCATATCGATTGTGAGTGATTTATAGCTATACTGCTTGCAACTACACGAATACCAAGAGGGTGTCATTCAAGTAGCTGACACTGGAATGACAGCAATCTACGTCATACCGCGATTCATTCGCGGTATCTCTAGATCCCGCTAACAAGTAGCGGGATGACGGTTGTCAGGGTGTCATCCCAGCGCCCTTATGATGTCATCCCAGTGCCCAGACACTGGGATCCAGAAGACTTAATTTCAACCAAGTGGCTGCATAATAAGGACTAGATTCCAGACTGGAATGACATCATAGAGGCACTGGGATGACAAAAAAAGGAGCACTGAACTTGTCAAGGAATTTTATGGCCTAGCGTCACGCGCTGGAATGACATCATTTACATTTATCACTTTTGCAGATACAATTTACATGCTATAATTGAGTCTTCATAGATGGTAAATTGGAGTGCAAAGAAGTAAAATTAAAGTAGAAATAAAAAGATTATCACACGGAGAAGACTTGTCTCTTCCATGTTATGCAACTACGCAGAGTGCTGGCATGGATCTTTATGCTGCATTGAATGATTCTGCTGTTTTAAATCCACTTGAAAGATTACTTGTTCCAACTGGAATTGTGATTGCAATACCAAACGGTTTTGAGGGGCAAATCCGCCCACGTTCTGGTCTTGCTGCAAAACATGGAATCACTGTCTTAAATTCTCCGGGTACTATAGACTCTGATTATCGAGGTGAAGTTAAAATTTGTCTAATTAATCTAAGTAATCAGCCATACGAAATAAAAAGAGGAGATAGAATCGCACAAATCCTTATTTCTCCTGTATCTCAGGTAATTTGGGATGACAGAGAAGAATTCTGCGCAGAAGAAACCGGTCGCAATGCAGGGGGCTTTGGCTCAAGCGGCAGGTAGCTTACGAAAAAGCTTAACTATGACAGTTCTTTTATACACAATTTAAGCATATTAATATTTTATTAAATGAAGTCGTTTATGCTAACTTTCAAAAATCATTGTGGCCAGCTCCACAAAGCAAACACTGTATTTGTTGCATTTACTGCTATATACGTTATAGGTGGATTAGCAATACTTTCAACACCGCTTTGGAGGCCTTCAACTTGCAAGCTAGCAGCTTTTGCAGCTACACCACTTGGAATGGGCGTTTTAGCATTTGTTGCTGCTGCGCTGACTTATTTAGCAATATATGCTATCAGCAAAAATAACGAAATATCTGAGTTGAAAGCTCTGAAGGTTATTAAGGATGGGTTGCTAGTAACAAAAGACGCATTTAGGGAAATTGCAAGGAATAACCAAGTTAAAGATGAAGAAGGTAAGGTAGAAAAGGATAAATATTATATAGACTTCAGCTTAGAAGGCAAGAACTACCGTATTATTGTTGATATTAATCAGCTTACCAGTATACTAGGCAATACTTTACTCTTCAAGATAGGTTCACTAAAAGAGAAAAACGATGAAGGTAAGTTCGAGGCAGTAAATGAAACAAAGTGGAATAAAACATTAGGTTTAGACAAAGATGGTGCTAAAGAGGTTAACACTTATTTAGGCTCACCTATTGTTGAACAAGCTGCTAAAGGAAAAGTACCAGACTAGACAGCTAAGTATAAAAGAGGTAGATTAAGTCTGCCTCTTTGTTTTTTTGATTTTCAGTGTTACGCGCATAACTGCATGGATGTTGCGATTCTCAAGGCAACGTATCTGTTTAGATGCATGGCTAATGCTGAAACAAAAATTCCAGTGTTCCCTTTCTTGTCATCCAAGTAGCTGACACTGGGATGGCTTTGTTGCATCACACTTTATGAGATGGTGATTTATGGTAAATTCATGTAACTATCTCAAATTTAGCCATACCAATATCAGTGAATTTATTAAGCAAATAGCATTTAGTTCTTTTTCTCGATTTATCTCAGATTTATTCCTAAAACTAAATCCGAATATTTGCTTTAATCTTGAGAAAAACCCTTCAATATAAGATCTTTTCCCATAATTTACTTCTTTTTTCCATTCTTTCATGCCATCTTCACCGTATAATTTTATTAACCTAATAGCAGCATTCCTGTTAGACATATAATCTATTTCTGGATGTTCTGCCGCATTGTTTATTGGTGGAATTTTTGTCTTTATATCATATTCGTTACACAACTTATAAAACTTGTGCCTATCACATGCTCTATCTGCATATAGTGCTTTTATGGCATGCTGAAAATCAACTTCTTTTAGCAAATCACAAGCTCCATAGTGATCAGCCGTTACTGTATTTTACAGCTATGGCTTTTTTGTTGTTTATATTCAACATTACGTGCAATTTTCTCGTTTGCTCATAGCCACGATATTTTCTGTCAGTGCTATTTTCCTTGCTGTGTGTTGTTGTATATACTAATTCCTGTACTGTCTATAGCAATTTCGATATCTTCCATATTATTTTCTGCAATCATTTATCTTAATATTAAGTTTCTTAAACCTTCTTGATGCTTGTGAATAGCTGATAACTGCCAAATCTCTTCCTATTTGTTACAAATACCCTTTTATAAACCCGACTGTTTGTCTTAAACCAATTCTAAAGAAACTGACGATTATATGCACCAAAATCACAACTTTATCACTATAAATATAGTTGCCGCCCTGCATTTTTGGACAATTCTCGTACCAATTTTCTATGGCGTCATTGATATAACAAAAAATGCTTCCTCTTTCTTGGAGAAATTTGTTATATTCATGGCAGTTACTGACTCTCATTTTTTGTGGCATATTTTTTCTTCAACAGTTAAATGGCTATTTATAATGAATTTTGTCAGTAACTGCCAGTTCTTTTCACTTGAGCGATGCAACAAAGCCCACTGGGATCCAGTTTCACCTTGTGATGGTGTCATGAAAGTAGCTGACACTGGTTTCCATCCAAGACGGTGTCATTCCTTACTATTACCCACAAATATAAATGGACTAAAAAGTAAAATATTACAATATTAAAGTTTGCAAATATTGAGGGTGTAAAATGGCAAGTAAAAGTAGTGAATGGGCTAAAAATGAATTTGGAGATAAAAGATTAACTGACCGATTAGTAAAGATTGCTGATAGTTTGATAAGTTTACCTGAAAGCTCAATTAATGAGGCATGCGGAAGTTGGTCAGAAGCAAAAGCAGCATACCGTTTTTTTCAAAATGAGAATGTAAAAGAAAGTGATATTTTAGCTACACATATTAATAAGACGGTTGAGAGAACAAAAGCTCACAAGAGGGTTCTTGTCATTCAAGATACCAGTTACATTGTATATAATAACCATAAAAAAACAAGCGGATTAGCAAATTTGTCCAGTTATGATACTGCAAAAGGTATTATAATGCATACAGCTCTTGCCGTTAGTATAGAAGGTTTGGTACTAGGGATACTAGATCAAAAAGTTTATTCAAGACCTGAAGAAACTGAGAACCTTAAAAAAAAGAGCGATCGCATTGAAGATAAAGAAAGCGTAAAGTGGTTGGAAACTTTAAGAAAAACAAATAATATTATTGATCCAACTCAAACTGAGACTATAACTGTATGCGATAGAGAAGCAGATATATATGACTTTTTTGAGCTTGCACATAATCTTAATTCGGCAGTGCTAGTTAGAGCATGCAGAGATAGAGCAGTAAATAGAAAATCTCGATATCCTGAAAAAGGTGAGCAGAAGTTATGGGCATTTATTAAATCCTCTCATTGTACAGGTACGGTAGAAGTTGAAGTTCCTGTAAAAGATAATAAGCCAAAAAGAACAGCACGTTTGGAAGTTAGATTTGGAAAGTTTATGATGAATCCATCTAAGAATAATATTAGGCATAAGACGGAAGAACTACCTAAATTACCACTTTATGCAGTTTATGTTGTTGAGAAAACTCCCCTTCCCTTAAAAAAAAACCGCTAGAATGGATGCTATTAACGAATCTTTCAGTTAATACTTTCGATGAAGCTGTTGAAAAAATTAGTTGGTATCAACTATGTTTTTTAAAAATTTTTTTATTTGTGTAATTTTGCAAATTATATGGGCAATAAAAACCCGTTTGTCATAGAAATAGAATTTTATATCAAACAGCTACCACAGCAATTTCTGCTTAAGCTAATGAATATGTGCTTTAAGTCTGTGTGGACGCACATATTCATTAGCCAATTTCAGTTACCGTTGTGAAGATTTTTAAGTATGCAAATTAATTGCTTCTTTAAGTCTTGTATTAGCAATTACTATAATTTTACGCATTAGGGCTGTTATAGCCACCATCTTCTTCTTACCACTTTCAACAAGCTTAGAATAAAAGGCGCCAAGTATAGATTTTGACCTTGTAGCAGCCATAGCGGCTGTAAAGAGCTTTGAACGAACGTTACTTCTACCACCTGTAATCCTTCGGTAACCAACAGCTTTACCACTTTCTTTTGGATGCGGTGCAACTCCGGCAAGACTTGCTACTTCTTTTCTATTTAAGTAACCAAGCTCTGGCATTAAACACAAAAAATCTTGTGATAACTTTTTACCTATTCCAGGAACTGTTTTAAGAATTTTTTGGCGTTGTTGTAATTCGCGGCTTTCATCAATAATCTTTTGTATAGTATCATTGAGTTCGTTTATTTGACTATCGAAAAACTCAATGGTCTTTTGACAGCTTTCTTTTATATGATCATTTTCCGGTGCTTCAAGTCTGCATTTTTCTTGAGTTCTCATTTGCGTAATATCATCACGACGTTGACAAAGTGCAGCCAAAGTTGATTGTTCTGTAGAGGTAGGTACAAATAGAGAGATAGTTCTATGGCGTTCAAATCCATATTGAGCAAGAGCTCTTGCATCTGATCTATCAGACTTTGCTAAAGTTCCGTGAGATAAAATAAAGCTTTTTACTTTACGAGTATTAGCTCGATGCACGGCAATATTTTTGTCGGTAAGAAAATGTGATAAGCCAAGCTCATATTTCCCTGTATTTTCTAAAGTCACTAAAGCATTAGGTAGAATATCTGAAAACTCTTGAAATAATTGTTGCCAACCAGAAGCATTATTATCAAATTCGACAGCATTCTTCTGTTTGTGAATTGCAACGACATTTTTAAATTTTCCGATGTCAATGCCAATAAAATTTTGATAAGATGTAACCATAATAAACCTCGATAGTTTTAGTTAATTTAAGATTGTAAACGGGTGCATATATATGTCCCAAGCAACTATTCAAACGTATCGAGAGATAGGGCTAGCGTACCTTGATACCAACGGTTGTAATACCAATTTCCTTTCGGTCGCGCACGCCCGCTATTCCTAGTGAACAGGGTTATCTTTCTCTCTTATCTCTTTTATATCACGTTTTTAACTTACAATTGCCTTAGATGGAAAATAGAGATATTACATAAAATTTTAAATTCGGTCTCAAAGTTGAAGAATGTAGGCTTGGAATAGCAGAAAGACTAATGAGATATCTAACAGTTATGAGTATTATTGCTTGGAGGATCTTCTTTATTACATCAATTGCAAGAGCTAACCCAACATTACCATGTACTACCTTATTAGCTGAAGAGGAATGGAAAGTTTTATACGTTAAAATACACAGAAAACCATGTCCAAGTGTAGTTCCCAACATAAAAGAAGCTGTTTCATGAACTTGGAGGCCATTTAGCAAGAAAAAATGACCCAGAACCAGGACCTTATGTTCTTTGGAAAGGATATAAACGTCTCTTTGATTTAGCAGAAGGATGGCGACTTGCTCACGAACCTCATATTTGTGGGTAATAGTAAGTTGTTAGCGGGATCTGGAGATACCGCGGCGGTATGACGTAGGGAATCTTACTTATTATAGCTATAGTTCTACATGAATTACAAAAGTAATATTTACTAGATCTTAATATTTTAGATCTATATTTTAATAAATAATGAGCTGTAATTAGTATGAATAATCCATTTAAAAGTGAGAACTATAAAAAAAATCTCGATTCTCTGATCAAAGCTGTAAAGCTAGGAAATGCAGAGAAACAATATAACAAAACGTTAAGGGATTTATCTCATGCATTAGAAGGTTTTACAGGTGAGGCAAAAGGTATAGCTGAGTTTGTTATATATACTGACTTGAACAATTATGTAGAACAGCCATTAGGTCTTTTTAAAACATTAATGAATAGAATTTTGGGAAAAAATTTTCCAACCAAGAACAGTAGTATAAGTAATTTTGTAAATGATGAGTTGTCAAGTTTCACTTTAGAAACAGCAGCTAAGTATACAAGAATTTTAAAAAAAATTGATCTCTTGGAACAATTAGAAAAAGATTTCAGAAAAAAATAATATTTTAAAAGATTCTTTAAATTTAGAACAAAGTGAAAAGAGTCAAGGAAAAGATAGATCACACGAAGTGAGTTTGGAAGGTAGAAAGCAAAAGGAAGGTACTTTTGAGCTGCGAAAAGAAGAACAGCCGAAAGAAAAATTAGGTGGTAATCGCATGAGGCAAATAAAGCGACCAACAACAGCACCTCCGGCTGCTCCAGATTCGAGGAAGGTACGCTTTAAATCAGAAATATCCTCAGATGGAGAAAGCAAGGCAAAGTCTACATCTTCTTTACTAAAAGGAGCTAATAGTTTTAGTATGCCTGATGCTAAGGAAAATCCTTCTGAGGATTCAGGCTATGAAAGTTCATTAGATCAGGGGTCTGAATATGAAGACATATCAAATTATCAAGAGAAAAAGCAAAAGGAAAATCCTTTATAGCATTTCTCATAATAGTCCGAACAGGTCATAGGAAGGCAGAATCAACAGCACGACGAAAGGATTCGAATAGAGGAATGTTTTTCCTGGCTCTGTTTTTTATAGCAAACCAATGATGCTCAATTTTGTTGAAATCTGGAGAATAAGGCGGCAGATACAAAATTTCTGCACCAACCCCTTTAGCAAGCTCGATAATCTTATCAGACTTATGAAAAGTAGCATTGTCAAGAATGACAGTCTGTCCAGGTTCCAAGATCGGTGTCAAAAATTGCTCAAACCATCCATTAAAAACATCCATATTACAGTGGCCTTCAAAGGTTAACGGAACAACTATCTTTCTTCCACTTAAGGCTGCAACCATACTGATTCGTTGAGTTTTCTTTCCAGATTTTAAGGCATAAAACCGCTGTCCTTTCTGGCAATATCCGTAGGGGTAGTCTTCGGTGTTATCAATGCCAGACTCATCTATATACACTAAGTTTTTAGGTTCTTTTGTCGCTATAATTTTCAAAAATTCAGCACGTTTTTCTTCGTTTCTTTCCTTGTATCCATATGTCTTTTTTTGCGCGTAAATCCAATTTTTTTAAGGGCTCGATAGATCGTTTGGATACTAACGTTGTTCCAAAGTTTAGCCATTTCCGATAGAGTCTTTCCTCCGTGTTCTCTGGCAAATTTGGCAAAGGTATCCCAGTCGGTAATTTTGTGATTGTAACCCCCATTTCCAAGTTTTTTTGATTGAAAGTCTCCTGTTTCTTTTCTTCTTTGCTGCCACTCCCATAAAGTAGTTCTTCCAATCTTAAATCTTGCTGCCACTGTTTCTCTGCTTTCTCCTTCGTCTAGCGCTTCCATTGCTTTTTTTCTTAAATCATAACTATATGCTGCTGGCATTCAACCTCCTTATCATCATCTACCCTTATCCTATCACATCCGGACTTTTATGGAAAGAGCTATATATGAGCAGAGAGAAGATTCAGGCTATGGAAGTTCATTAAATGAAGAGTCTGTATACAAAGAGATATCAAATTATCAAGAGAAGAAGAGTAAAATTTTAATAGAAAATTCGCAGAGTTCAAAATCGCCCAAAGAAGAGCCAATTTATGCAACCATACGCGTCAAGTTAAGAGATTGTGAGCAAATTTAGAGAGGTTAAAGTGGATACTCTAGCCCTTCTACGTTTGTCTTTTAATGAAAATCGCGACCAAGTTATAGTGAGTTTTTTAAGAAATGCTTTTAAACTATTAATTTTGGTTAATACTAAAAATAACTCTCTAACCCGCCTTTTTAGCTCAATAAATGCCTTTGTTAAGCTAAGTTCTGTATTCTTTTTCACTTCTGTGCAACCAACTATGCCGTGAAATATAAGAATTGCGCACAATTTAGCATATAGTTCACATAATACTCTGCATGGCTTTCCTTTTAGCTTATCAAGCCTGATATGGCTTTTATACAATTTAAATAATAACTCAATTTGCCACCTTACTCTGTAAATCGTTAATACTTGCTCAGCACTAATTTTATTTTCTGGAACATTAGTTATAAATATTGACCAGTTCAACAATTTTTGATTTCTTTTAGAGGATGTATATCCCTGCGATCTTGCTAATCTATTAGCTTTCCTTCTTCTGGCCATAGACTGTTCTTCAGTTAGTTTCTGACATATAATTCTTACTCTAATTTTTGCTTCTTTTCCTAACAATACCTCGTTTTCTAAAAATAACTTATCCTCTAAACATTCTAATAACTCCATTTTTTGATTTGTTTCTACATCATATATGTTGGTATCGGATTTATAACGACTTATGAAATAAGCTCCTATTTCATTGATTTGTTTAAAAGAACTTGGCACAAAATAACCGAGATCAGATATTAGCAAATCATTGCTTAATATATTACTTAAATGTTTCCTATATCCCTGGTCTGATCTTACCCCCTCCGTTAAATTAAGTTGGTCTATTATCTGATTCATGTAGTCGAAAACTAATTGTAACTTTATTCCAGACTTAGTATTGCTTTCATAGCCACTGTAGCTAGTACCATAACCTTTATACATCTCTTCCATACTGTTAGGTAGAGTAATATAGCTACTGTCCAATAATTTAACACTATTAAATTGCTGTAAGATTTTGCAATCAACTTGCAAGATATTTTTAAAGAGAATCACAGATTCATTATACATCCTTTTCATAAATTCCACTGCTTCTTCAGTAAATCTAAAATCCAAACCTTGTTTTGTTATATCTATCGAGTCCTCGTTTAGTAATTGACACATTGTTTCTACGCTACAATTATCAACTCCTATATTACCCAAGACCATGGCTTTTACGAATGATGAACCTTTTAGCTTTCTCTTTCTTTTTATAAACCTTGTTGTAATTGAGATTTTCTCTGCTTTTTCATTAAAAAATTCTTTGAGCTTTTTTGATAAGCAAGTTATTTTATTCATTGGTTCTCTCACTAAAAGTATATCTGGGAGAACTTATACCTTATTATTCTATCTCTTTCATACCTTTATTTCCTTAACTTGACGCGTATGGTAATATAAACGAACCAAGAAAAGTATTCTAAATGAAATAAAGGATACTTTTAAGCAAAAAAATCCTCACCATTTACTTAAATTTAATCAAAATGGTAGCTAATCCAGCATTAAATAGAAATTATCGGAGGCATAATGAAAAATTTTCTTCTACTTGTGGCATTAATTCTCTCCTTTGCATTTGATGCAAATGCTCCTCCTACTACTTTTGTTGATACAAATGATACAACATCATCGGTGATATGCAAGATAATAGGCTATACTCACGGCATAGGTGGCCCAATGATCACAATAGTGATAATTGGTGCAGCGTTGCTTGCAATATTCGGCAGAATGCCGTGGCCAGCGCTTTTTGCACTCGGTGCATTTACTGCTGTGTTTTTTGGCGCTCCTGTAGTCGTTTCAAAAATAACACCAGGAGGTGTGATTTGTAAAGACGGTGCAGTAGCGAAGAATCCATAGAAATTATAGGAGGCATAATGAAAAATTTTCTTCTACTAGTGGCGTTATAGCTCTTTTTACAATAATCCGAACAGACCGTAATATGCTACTGGCCTGCTATAGCCATAAACACATATCTTATCGCATTCGGACTATTATAAGAAAGGCTATAATTCTCTTCTTTGCATTTGATAATGTTTTTGCTAGCAGTGTTACTGATGACGCAACGTCAAACACAATATGCAAAATAGTAGGCTATACTCACGGCATAGGTGGACCGATGATCACAATAGTAATAATTGGTGCAGCATTGCTTGCAATATTTGGCAGAATGCCGTGGCCAGCGCTTTTTGCACTCGGTGCATTTACTGCTGTGTTTTTTGGTGCACCTGTAGTTGTTTCAAAAATAGTACCAGGCGGTGTGATTTGTAAAAATGGTGCAACTGCTTGCCCTGATGGTACCAACTGGGATACAAGTACAGGAGCGTGTAAAAAATAGGCGCTGCAGATTTAGAAAAGCATTAGCTAAACGGTGCTTCTTAAAGGAGCACCATTATTCCACAATTGTATAAATGTTGTCCAAGTGAATAACACTGAGATCCGGGAATTTTTATAAACTGATAGGATGACAAATTTACTAGAACCCTCACCATTTACTTAAATTTAATCAAAGCGATAGATAATCAAACATGAAACAGAAATTATAGGAGGCGTAATGAAAAATTTTCTTCTACTTGTGGCGTTAATTCTCTCCTTTGCGTTTGATGCAAATGCTAATACTAGTGGTGGCACCACCAACACCGTTTTTGTTGATGAAAGTGATACAACATCATCAGTGATATGCAAGATAATAGGCTATACTCACGGCATAGGTGGGCCAATGATCACAATAGTGATAATTGGTGCAGCGTTGCTTGCAATATTCGGTAGAATGCCGTGGCCAGCGCTTTTTGCACTCGGTGCATTTACTGCTGTGTTTTTTGGCGCTCCTGTAGTCGTTTCAAAAATAACACCAGGAGGTGTGATTTGTGAAGACGGTGCAGTAAAGAATCATCCATAGAAATTATTGGAGGCATAAACGTAGTTTTCTTTACTTGAAAGTGGTCAAGCTGACCACTTTCAGTGTCTATGAATACCTAATAAATTCTCTTTCTGTAATCATATCAGTTAAAGTCTGGATTCCAGCGCCACGCGCTAGAATGACAAGGCTTATCGTCATGTCACCGCGAACCGTCATACCGCGATTCATTCGCGGTATCTCAGCCGCTAACAAGTAGCGGAATAACGGTTGTCGTTTAGCTATGAATATTAAGAAATTTACCAAATGAAAAAAAAGGCAAAAGAAGCCCTGGTCATTGTCTATTTTCAGTATTGGCGTTTTTTAAGTCTTAAACACTGCAATTTAGCTGCTTTTGAATGCAACTCACCTTAGTTTGAATGTTTAAGAAATTTACTAAGCAGAAAAAAAGGCAAAAGAAACCCCGTGTTAGCTAGTTGTCACTCTCTAATCCTGCAAAATCGGCGTACTATACTGTCTTAAACGACTTATAAGCGCGTTTCAGCTTATATAGGCAAAAACCCAGAAATGTTGTGAAGACATAAGGCGCACATAGTGTAAAAAATTAAAAATAAGACGCCAACTACGTTGTTTTCTTGCTGTTTAATCTGCACAGATGAAGATAACTGAATACCTTCAGTATCATGATAAGGGGGCTGGCGAGGTTTGTCAAGGAAGTTTTGCATTTAATTCATTTGATAATTCAAAAAACTTGAAAGAATAAAGATAGTTATTAAAATTATCTTGATTTACATCAGTTATCCAAGTTTGACATTGAATACTTAACATTTCCTCTATTAACGCCTTTCTGTAATGTTTATCCAGATGAGACATTATATCGTCAAGCAGAAGAAGTGGTGCCTTATTGTAATGAATACACCTTGCTTTTACACTGGATAAAATAATAGAAAGCAGTAATAACTTTTGTTCTCCAGTGGAGCACAGATTTATTGGTACGTTTCTTTTTTGACAAAAAACCCGAAAATTATCGTTATGCACACCAAAGGTTACTCTACCAGTCAATGAATCTTTTTCTCTGTTTTCCTTTAGACGATTCTGAAAATATTCTGCAGTATCGTCCAAAGTTAGCTGGCTGCTGAATTTCAAACTTGCCTTCGGAAAAAACTCACTGGAATGGTTATCAATTGTGTCTTGTAGTGTCTTTAAAACAGACGATCGCATACGTAAAATACTAACTGCATTAACGGCCATTATGTTTTCAAGACTAGAGAGCCAATTTTCGTCCAAGGTGTTCTCTCTCAACAGTTTACTTCGCTCACGTTTAGCTTTTCTGTGTTTCATGTAGCAGCAAGTGTAATTTTCCTCAAACAGTGAGACTATACGGTCTAAAAATTTTAATCTGTCACTTGGAGAATTAAGAAGAACATAGTCCATTTGTGGAATCAGCCATATTACATTGGATATCTTATACAGAGATGAATAACTTGATTGCGTTTTTCCATCAATTTGTATTAGTTTCTTATCAAAACTCTTTGCGATACCAATTGAATTAAAATCCATTCCATTAAAAAAATCATAGTGCACTGCCCAATCTTCATTACTGAATCTATTTTGTATCTCACTGGCTTTTGCTTTTTTCATTCCATTGCCTTTAGCAAGCAACGAGATTGCTTCAAGTATATTAGTTTTACCAATACCGTTTTTCCCAGTTATTACAACTGAGCTATCATCTGAATCCAGTTCAAAGTTTGAGTGGCTACGAAAATTATGTAATTTCAGCTTTTTTATGTAGCAATGGGTAGCCATTAACCTATTCTTTAGTTTATATTCTCTTTACTTCTTCCAGAACCTCATCAACATGTCCACTAACTTTTACATTTTTCCAGATCTTCACTATTTTACCTTTTTTATCTATTAAAAAAGTAGTGCGTTCTATTCCCATATACTTTTTGCCAAACATACTTTTCTCTACCCAAACACCATATTTTCCCAACATTTCAGCATTCTCATCAGAAACTAAAGAAAACGGCAGAGAATATTTTGCTTTGAAGTTAGTGTGACATCTAACACTATCTTTTGATACACCAATTATCACTGTGTCAAGGAAAGAAAAATCATCTATTTTATCTCTAAAGCCTTTTGCCTCCATTGTACAACCCGGAGTATCGTCTTTAGGATAAAAATAAAGAACTACATTTTTTTTATCAAAAAATTCACTCAGTGATAAATTTTCACCAGAATCTGTTAGTAAGCTAAAATCGGGTGCATTATTTCCTACTGCTAATTCCATACCTTGCTCCATTAATAACACTTCTATCTATAGTAGTATATTGTAGCCAGAGTATCAAATTTTATATATAGCTAACAGATAAGATTCTTGATGGGGGCTTATTGATGAATTTCTGCCTACCTTCTCGGCTTGCCGCTTTTGATAAAGTGTGGTTTTCGTCTGATGTAAGGCCATATCAAATAGATCCTATTAAAAATCAATCGAATCTTCACATGTTTGTTCTTCATAAAAGAAGTTCAATGTTATCGTAGTACCAAGTTTTGCTTCACTTTTAATGTCAAAAGTTCCACCCATTAACTCTACTAATTTCTTGCTTAGCGGCAATCCGATGCCCGTACCTTCGTTTCTATACCCCGAATCTGCTTGGCCAAAAACAGACATAACTTTATATATGTCCTGCTGCATTATTCCTATTCCATTGTCATGAAACTCAATAGTTAATAAGTTTTTTTCTATATTTTCTTTTATCACCATTCTTATTAAACCATCTTTGGGAGTAAACTTGATTGAGTTTGATAATAAATTTATTATAACTTGTTTCATTCTCTTGGGATCTGCAATGACTAATAATTGTTTATTAGTCATCTCTTTTTTTAAATTAATCCCGGCTTCTTTTAATTTAGGTAATAGCATATTTACGCATGAATCCATTATTTTGTTCAGGTTAAACTTCACTTTTTCTACTGTTAAACTACTTGATTCAGCTTTAGAAAAATCGAGCACATCATTAATTAAGGTAAGTAAGTGTGTTCCTGCATTATATATATCGTCTGCATACTCCTTGTATTGAGAATTATCCATTGAACCTAAAGTTTTATTTTTGATCAACTCCGCAAATCCAATAATAGCATTAAGAGGTGTGCGTAATTCATGTGTAACGCTTGCAAAAAACTTTAGCTTGTTTGCATTTTCTTGCTCTAATGTCTCTTTTATCTGCTGTAATTCAATGTTAGTTTTATGTTGCTTGGCTAGCATTTGGGTATTAGAAAAGTGCAAATAGAACATTATTAATATTAAGATTATTAATAATAGGCCCAAAAATGTTAAAAACAGGCCATATGCTATAACATAAGAATTATTGTAGTTTCGAAGAATCTTCAAAAAAAACGACGGTTTAACGCTATTTTCATGGAATATAGGGAAAATAGAAGTTAATGTATTTCCTGTAGTATAAAATATTTCTTGGTTACTTAATAGTTTATCAATTTCATCGTTTGTAAGTAACTGTTCATAATCATAATCTTGAGTGTTAAAATTACTGAATATTATTCTGCCGTTTTGATCATACAGTATTAAGCTGAAATCCTTTACTTTGCTCACTGATTGTAATAATTCAGCACGTAGTTTTACTAGTTGGTTTATGTAGTCAAAATTTTTGTATTTAATGTGATGCTTTTCTATTAGTAAATAATGGTATTTTTTTATTATGCCATTTTCCAGTACGCTTTTTAAGTTTACACTTGAATCACGGTAAGAAGAAAGGAAATTACTCCTTAGTAAATAATTACAATATATCACACTGAATAAAATCATAAAAATTGATGAGAATAATGCGATAACTTTTGTGTATTTGTTTTTCCCCAGTGCAGAAAACATTAATTTACCTATCTTATACATATCCTTACTCATTGCGAAACAACGGCTTTTATGTTATTAATAATAAAATTTAGCATATAATATTTTATGACAATTTCTCCTATTTTGCCAGTTTATTCTCCTGTTAATATAAATTTTTCTCATGGCAAAGGTATCTACCTATATGATGTTGATGGTGAGCGCTACGTAGATTTTCACTCCGGAATAGCCGTTAGTAGCTTAGGTCACACCAATTCACGATTAATTAGTGCTCTTAAATTGCAAGGAGAAAAATTATGGCATATATCAAATACCTATAATATACCTGCTGCCAATAATTTTGCAGAAAAATTAATAAACAATAGTTTCGCTGACACTGTATTTTTCTCAAATTCTGGATCAGAGGCAGTAGAATGTGGACTTAAGATTGCTAGGATCTATCAAAATGGAAAAGACAATAAAAATCGTCACAGAATTTTAACATTTCATGGTGCATTTCATGGAAGAACCTTTTTAACTTGTGCTACAAACGATAAACAGAAATTTTCTGAATTACTAAATCCCTACATTGATTGGTGTGATAACATCGAGCCCAATATTGAGAGCGTAAAGAAAGCAATTTCAAGTGGTATAGGCGTTATATTAATAGAACCAATACAAGGGCAAGGTGGTATCAAAGTAATGAATGAAGTCTTTATGAAAGAACTAAGAAGGCTGTGTGATGAAAATGACATATTGTTATTTTTTGATTGCGTACAATGCGGTGCTGGTAGGACAGGAAAATTATTCGCATACGAACATATAGGAGTGGAACCTGATATATGTGCTCTTGCAAAGGGAATAGGCGGGGGGTTTCCGCTGGGGGCTTGTCTTGCAACTGAAAAGGCTGCTAAATATATGGCAGTTGGTATGCACGGTTCCACTTTTGGTGGCAATCCGCTTGCAACCTCAGTAGGTAATGCTGTGCTCGAAGAATTGCTCAGCCCCGGCTTTTTGAAAAATGTTGAAATTAGAGGTAAATACTTAAAAAATAAACTAGAAAACTTAGCAAGTAAATTTTCAATAATAGAAGAAGTGAGAGGGAAAGGGTTAATGCTTGGAATAAAAGTGAAAGCAGACAATCAAAAGTTTGCAGAAGAGTTAAGTCATCGTGGTTTACTCACTGTTGGAGTAACATCAGATAACGTTGTGAGAATTTTACCTCCACTAATTATCACTGAAAAAGAGATTGATGAAGGAATTGAGATTCTGGCTCAATATTTATCTGAGAAATCTTCTGATTAGATGCTTGATATTAATATGAACGACAATCTGGTATGCTTAGGAATTATTACCTCTCCTCACGGAATTAAAGGAGCTGTTAAATTAAAAACTTTTACCGAAAAACCTGAAAATATATCCTTATATGGTGAGCTAATAAATGGTGATGAGAATTATAAAATAGACTCAGTATCTGTCATAGGTGATAATTTAGTAATAGCTACAATGAGCGGAGTAAATTCCCGTAATGAAGCAGAGCTTTTAAGGAATAAGAAGCTATATATAGAAAGAAGCAAGTTACCAGAGCTAAATGATGAGGATGAATTTTATCAAAGTGACCTTGTAGATATGGAAGTAAGGCTGAAAAGTAATGAATTATATGGCTATGTAAAATCTGTGTATAATTTCGGCTCAGGGGATATATTAGAAATTTTAGTTATCA
Source organism: Wolbachia endosymbiont (group A) of Melieria omissa (assembly GCF_964031125.1). NCBI lineage: Bacteria > Pseudomonadati > Pseudomonadota > Alphaproteobacteria > Rickettsiales > Anaplasmataceae > Wolbachia > Wolbachia endosymbiont (group A) of Melieria omissa. Next base: position 629,729 of record NZ_OZ035007.1, read on the forward strand.
GCACAAAAAAACGTATTATGCTATCTTTCACTAAAGAGATATTTTCACATATAAATATAAAGGGGAAGTATATAGTATTAAATATGCCAGAATTTATTGACTAATAAAGACTTTGATATTTATATAAAGCTATTTATAATTGTAAGATCAAACTGAAAATGTAATTATGGCAGAAAGAGCTAACGATATCAGACCAGGTCAGGTGTTGGAACATAACGGCGGATTATTTTTGGTTGTAGGTATTATGCATACTCAACCTGGTAAAGGTGGTGCATACATACAAGCTGAAATGAAAAATATCAAGACCGGAGCAAAACACTATGAAAGATTTCGCTCTGATGCAACAATCAGAAGGGCAATTTTAGATGAAGAGGAGTATGTTTACCTTTTCACTGAAGGAAACATTGTAAATCTTATGCATCCAAGTAATTACGAGCAAATCACTATAAATTTGGATTTATTGGGAGAAAAAAAGATTTATCTACAGGATAACATGAAAATTAAAGTTGTAGCTTATCAAGACAAAATAATTTCTGCGCATGTGCCTGATTATGTTACACTTGCTGTGAAAGAAACAGAGTCTGTTATTAAAGGACAAACTGCTACTGCTTCTTATAAGCCTGCAATTTTGGAAAACGGAATGCGCGTTAACGTGCCTCAGTTTATAAAAGAAGAGGATAAAATTGTAGTATATACTCCAGATGACAGCTATTATGAAAGAGTGAAAGAGTAAAAAGAAGAATGTCCATCTCATCACCACGAATTAATGTGATGCTTGATTCTGTGCGTAGTGCTTCCAGGCAGCTTATGCGCGATTTTAATGAATTACAAATCTCTAATGTTAAATCAGCAGACTTTATCAATAAAACTTATTCAAAATCCAAGCAAACCATATACGATTGCTTGCACGATTACAAACGAGACTATGATTTTATTTTTGAAGATGATACTGATCAAGAAGTAAAAGATGACACTTATACCTGGTTTATTATGCCTATAGAGGGCAGGGAGAATTTTTCTAGTTGCATGGTTTATTTTGCAGTATCAGTCTGTCTCATTCATAAAAATAAAGTTGTGGCAGCTGTAATTGATGCTCCGGCTCTTAGAGAAACTTTTTGGGCAGAAGAAAAGAAAGGTGCTTTTCTTGAGGATTTTAGATCTCGTCATATAAAAATGCGGGTGAAAAGCCGTGAAGGGGGTCTAATAGATGTAAGTGGTAATTTGTTAAATAAATTGCTGCCTGGCAATAGTAGTGTACGCTCCATCGGTTCAACAATTTTAGGCTTTGCATACCTTGCGGCAGGAAGGCACAGAGGAACAGTTTATTCTGGAGTTAACAAATATAAAACCTTGCTCGGTAGACTTTTTCTGCAAGAAAGCGGTGGAAGGCTAACAGAAGACAACGGATTGATTATTGCTGGAGATATAAAACTATAGCTAAAGTAATTTATGTTTACCTACAATTTGATAAGCGTAAAACTCGTCATTCCGCTACTTGTTAGCGGAATCCATGCTGAGATACCGCGAATAAATCGCGGTATGACGTAGGGCTGTACTAGCTATAGCATAAACAGGCTAAAGAGATAGACAACTTCTCAAAAACTTTTACAAGAGATTCTGTTAAATGCTCTATCATTTCATCTGTATGATAAGGTGTAGGGGTAATACGGAAACGCTCAGTTCCTCTTGGAACTGTCGGGTAATTTATATGTTGAACGTATATTCCATACTCATCAAATAATAATTTTGATGCTTTTTTGGATAACTCTGGGTCGCCAATTATTATTGGAATTATATGAGTTTCTGTTAAAATGAAGTTAATTCCTGCATTTCTCAGTGAGTTTTTTACTTTTTCAACGACTTGCTTTTGCTTTTCCCTTTCAATGTTGCTTGATTTTAGGTGTTCAACGCTTGCCTTTGCTGCCGCTGCTAAAACAGGCGACATAGCAGTGGTAAAAATAAATCCTGGAGCGGAACTTCTTATTACATCTACCAAGCTCTTTGAAGACGCTATATACCCACCCATCACTCCAAAAGCCTTTGATAGTGTACCTTGAATAACGGTTATTCTATCCATCAGGCCTTCTCTTTCTGCAATTCCGCCACCATGTGAACCATACATGCCAACTGCGTGCACCTCATCCAAATAGGTAATTGCATTATGTTGATCTGCAAGATCGCATATTGCTTTAAGCGGCGCTATATCGCCATCCATTGAATATACGGATTCAAGTGCTATTATCTTTGGTGTTTTTGTGTCTACGGACTTTAACAACTGCTCTAAGCGATCAACATCATTATGTCTAAATATATGTTTTGGCCTTTTTCCTGATTTTATGCCTTCTATCATCGAAGAATGGTTCTTCTCGTCTGAAAAAATTACTACGCCAGGAATAACAGACGATAAAGTGCTAAGTGTTGTCTGGTTAGCGAGGTAGCCACAAGCAAAAGTTAAAGCAGCCTCTTTTTTATGCAAACAAGCTAAGGATTTTTCCAGTTCGACAACCTCTTTTGTTGTACCAGATATATTTCTTGTTCCCCCCGCACCAATTGATGAATTTTGAATAGCAGCAATAACTTTCTCGTTCTGCGACATTCCCAGATAATTATTACTGCACCAGACGATTACTTCCCTATTTCTTTCATAGTCCATAATGTGGGGGAGCCTACCTGGCAATGACGCAAAGTGCGTAAATTCACGGTAGCGCCCCTCATCTTTTATATCTTTGATTTTGTTTAAGAATATTTCTTCGTAGTTTACCAAGTTTTTATTCACTAATAATTAATACAATTATAATAAATTATTAAACGATAGACTACTATATTTATTCATCGTCAGCTACAGCAAGGTGTAATTTTTTGCATATCATCATTAACCCTTTCGACCTTATCGTTTTCAATTAAGGTTTTAGGCCTATAGCAGTAGGTAACTATAGCTACAATAAGACAACAAGCTCCAACTGCTATCCCCACTGCTAACATTTCTAAGTAAACAGAGATAGCTATCGAAGCTACTGCAGCCACGACTAGTGTTGAAACAACTATAGTAGACAATGTGCTTTTTTTGATATTCTGTGGAGAATCATTATCTTCTTCACTTGGATCATTATCATTTTCTATATCTTTCATGAGAGGCTTGTGATCATCCAGAGTTATAGTGGAAGCACTATTAGATTGACTTATCACCATACCTATAGACTGCACAGATACACTACTATCATCCACCCCTTTGCTATTCTGCTCTAGATTATCGGCAGGTAGTTGATCACTACCATTCTTTGACACTACACCTACACTACTATCACCTGCACTTTGCAAATTAGTATTACCTTTTTCACTTGAATCATAACTCTGTACCATAGGTTGAGCTTCCAGCAAAAGTACACCATTTTGATTACTTGCAACTTCATCAGTATCTTCACTAATAGTTTCAACCAGACAACTCACATCCCCTGAAACCTGCGCATCAACATGAATAACACGCTCTCTATCCACAAAGGATAATACTGTGCTATTGTCCACATAGCCGCTGCTTTGTAAACTCACACCACTTTTTTCCACTTTATTGTTTTCAGTATCACTACTCACAGGAGTTACCTGATCACTTATAGTAGCGCTAACATCTTGTATATCTTTATTGTTTTGATTATCAGACTGTCTACCATTACTTTGAACATTATTCACTTGTCCAGAATTTTCTTTAGCTACTAAAGGTGTTGGCACTGATTTTGGTTGTGGCTCTTGTTTATCACTATCACCTTCAAGCGTAGAACCATCCTTACTATTTGTTGTACCTAACATAGATTCTTCTGCATCATAAAAAACTTCATCACTTAGAGAAGCTTGTTTTTCCTCATCGCTATCAACTGATAACACGGTAGCACTTTTACTTTGAGGAACAAGAGCGTCCTGTGTACTTAAACTTTCAATATCATCCGTTTGTTCTGGAACTGGAGTCTCAGAAACTTCTTGTTGCTCTTGAGTATTAGAAGGCTGTGCCTTAAGTTTTGCACTTTCTTCTGGTACATGTTCAGCAGGTTGAGCATGAGCTTGTTTTTTCTCATCATCAATATTAACAGGAGCTTCGTGACTACTTGTAGTAGCGCTAACATCAGTTACTGATGATACAGCAGCCTTAGCATCAGTTCCAATGCTTTTGATCTTTTTTTCAAGAAAATCTCTAGTTTTTAAGAGTGTGTTTCTCTGATCAATGCATCTTTGCTTCTTAGTAGGACCTGGATTGATAATGTTCTTCTCCTCCTCCTTCTTCTTTTGAATTTCAGCATTTACTTTGTCTATGATACTCTTCAAAATAGGTTCATCTTTTATATTATTCCTTTTTAAGTAACTCTCCATCGTCTTAGGAATGTAGATAGCATTCAACAATTTCTGCTCTGTGCTGTTTTTATTTCTAGACATTTTCTGCTTTGTACTTTTTTTATCTCTAGGCATTTTACCCCCCCTATAATCATTATCTATAGCTTCTTCTATTGAAGCCTCTTCATTGTTCATAATATTTTCTCGTCTGTCCACATTTTCTTGTGGTTGTTGACTGCCAGTACTTTCAAGTCCTGGATTTTCTGATAGAATGTCACTTGTTATAACTGGAATTTCTAATTCATCTGCAACGTTATTACTTCTTTTTCGTATTATAAAAGTTCCAGGAGTTTGGCACATTTCATCCCACAAATCTTGACGTTCATGACAGGAATATTTTTGCACATCAATAGAAAATTGCAGAATATTTCTAATTTGCATTAAACTGAATATTAGATCAATATTCTTTTGACGTTTATTGTCTTTTGGATCTTTAGTGTATTCATCATACACTATGCAAGCAGTCTGAACTAATCCATTTACAATACCTGGAAGACGGCTGTTATATTCACGTAAAGCTTCAGATTGCAATAATTTGTTTTCCTTTTCCAGATCTTCTATGCGCTTTTCTATGCTAGATTTAAAAATCTTACACTCCTCTTGAAAAATTACGTTAATTGCACCCTCTTCTGTGTATAAGTAACATACTTCCTTGACTAAGGAGTAATCTTCTTGGCCTATTGAGTAGTGTGTTGCATTTTTCAGTATATTCTGTATGACCGGCCTAATCACTTGCTCATTATGTGATACGTTTTGATGGATTTCTTTAGTGTAAAAAAGCACCTCGACTATAACGTCTGTGTTTGTGTATTCAACATTAGACAATGCAATGAGGATTGATTCGTGTATGTTATCAAATTCGTTATTTTTAAATTTTTGATTGAGATAGCCGATAACATCATTGCTGCATTTAGCACATTTTTCACACAAGTGCTCGATAAATGCAATATTACCAGCATCCAATGCAGTTTTCAGAATTAAATCATAAATTTCTTTTCTGCCACGAGCTCCTATGTTTTTCAGGATTTGTTGCCCTAGTATTGTAATAACTTTATCATCCGCAAATGCTTGTTCATATACATCGTAAATGGCATGATCTGCACTATTAGTGTATCGTTTGCACAGGTATTCAATGACAGATGTGTGTTCCTGGCTTATCGCAGTTTCTAATAAAGTAACAAAACTCTTTTTTAATAACTCTTCTGTTGAGGCTTTTTTAGTTAGCTTATTAATATATCTTTCAAATGCACCCAGCACTATCGTGATGAATTCTTCATTTTTGATCAGAGACGCTGTTTCAAGCACACCATACAAAGAATCAGGATTACTTGTTTTTAACACCTGTCCAAAATCTCTTAAAACGTATTCGACAAAAACTGCATTTAATAATTCTTGCTCTTTTCTTAATGCTATAACTGAGAAAAAACCAATCTTATTAGGTTCGACAAGTTGTATAGTTTGATCTTTTAATCTTCCATAAACTCCATCGGTACCATGGAATTTTTCTATAAAAGCTTCAATATATTTTTGACCACCAACAAGGAGAGGTAAAAGACTTAAATTTCCTTCAGCAAAAAGAAAATCCTGATATTGCTCTACTAGCTTGTCATTAGCTGCAATTGCCAATAGTACCAATTCTTTTACTGAATAATCATACTTGAAACCCTCTTGATCAAATTTATATTGTGATAGTACATTTGAATATATATGTTGATGGTTGCTTCCGTTTTGTAACTCCAAATTAAGTTGATTTGAACAGAAATCTTTGAGATTTTCATTATCCAGCGTAATAGACCTGCCTTCATAATCTTCAATATTTTGTACAACCTTGTCTAATTCTTCACAATTATCTTCTTGTATAGCTTGATTTAAGATATTTATAATCTCAGCAAAAGTTAAGTTTTTAGGAATGATACCATATGAATCTTCATCTTTTAATTCTACAGTAAACGACCTATCACAACCATCAGGAAAGTTTGCAAGTATTGCATTCTCTAAACTTAGATCTTCAGGGGGTGTGCTACATGGAGTAGCTGGTATCTCTTGACTTTCGCTATCTAAAACTTCAAACTCTTCTTCAATACCTGAATCTTCAGAATCTGGTTTTTCAAAACCATGCCAACTTTTGATTAATCTTTCAGAATTTGATTGGCCCTGTGAAGTTGTATCTTGTGATACAAAGTCTCTAAAATTGGAACCAAACATGTTTTACCTCCTAACTAGCAGCTAAGCTAAGTATAGCATTAAACAGAAATCTTGCCAAGCAAATTATTCAGTCTCTTAGCAAAGCTGCTCGCGTCATCCATCTCTTCGCCTTCCACGACGCAAGCTTGGTAAAACAATAAGTGAACCATGTCCTCCAATGTTGGGTTTTCACCACTTTCAGCATAAGATTTCATTATACTCTTTATTACAGGATGCTTAGTGTTAATTTCAAGCACCTTTGGCGTGCGGTAATTTAGCTGCTTTTGTTCACGCAAAAAACGCTCCATGCGAAGATCCATAGCACCTTCATCAACCGCTAGGCATACGGGACTATCAGTCAATTTTTTGGAAATTTTTACGCTTTTTACTGAATCTCCAAGCACTGTGGTAAAATATTGCAATATAGTTTCCTCAGTTTTTTCTTCATTCGATTTGTTTTCTTCATTTTTCTTATCTTCTTCTGAAGAGAATTTTTCCAAATCAACATCAGCGCGAGTCACAGACTTAAACTTTTGATCTTTATATTCATGAATTACACTAGTCCAGAAATCATCCACTGGATCAACGAACAGAAGAACCTCCAGCCCTTTACTGACGAACCCCTCAAGTTGCGGACTGTTTTTCACTGAATCGAGGCTATTTCCGGTGAGATAATAGATATGTTCCTGCTCAGGCTTCATTCTGCTTATATAGTCATCAATGCTGACTAATTTCTCATCACCAGTACTATGAAATCTGCAAATTGAGAGTAGTGCTTCTCTCTCATCAGTTGGCATAGCTTCACAAAGACCTTCCTTTAAAACTGCACCAAAATTGGTCCAGAATTTTGTATATTCCTCTAAATTCTCTTTTGCTTTTTTACCGAGCTCTGATATCACACGCTTAGTGAGAGATTTTCTGATCTGCTCAACAACACGATTATTCTGCAGCGTTTCTCTGCTGATATTAAGAGGCAAGTCCGGTGAATCAACCACGCCTTTCAGAAAACGCAAGTATTGTGGTATAATCTGTACGTTATCTTCAGTGATAAATACTTTATTTACATATAACTTCACAGAGCAACGTCTATCTGGATGGAATAAATCAAAAGGTTTTATAGAAGGAACATAAAGCAAATTTGTATATTCTATTGCACCTTCATTTTTATTATGCAATATCATCCAGGGCTCCCCGCCAACGTGAGCAACACTGCGGAAAAAATCGTTGTGCTCCTCTTGAGTAACGTCATTTTTTGGCTTAGTCCAAATTGCAGCCTTACTGTTTAACTTTTCACTTTTTCCTTCTTCGTCTATAAATTCAACAGGAAAATTTATGTGATCAGAGTAAGTAGTGACAATACTTTCAACACGAAATTTATCTAAAAACTCGTTTTCTTCAGGATGCATAATGAGCGTAATTTTGGTTCCGCGAGGGACTTGATTATCTGACTTGCTGATTGAATATTCCCCATCTCCTTTGGATTGCCAGATCCAAGACTCCTCTTCTCCAGCTTTTCTCGATTCTACTATTACTTCTGATGCAACCATAAAGCTTGAGTAAAAACCAACACCAAACTTCCCAATCAGCTCCACAGTTTGGCTTGAATCCTTGCTATTCTTAATCGCATCCAAGAACTTTTGCGTACCAGAGCTTGCAATTGTACCAAGATTGTCTATTAAATCCTGTCTATTCATTCCAATGCCATTATCAGTGATATATAGCTCGTTCTTATCTTTATTGGAGCTGATAGTGATTTTTAATTCGTCACTCAAATCTAGCAAATTAGGGTTTAGTTGAGATTCATAGCGCAACTTATCACATGCATCTGATGCATTTGATATTAATTCACGCAGAAAAATGTCTTTATTGGTGTAAAGTGAATGAATCACTATATTCAGTACTTTCCCTACCTCAGCGTCAAATTTTAAATTTTCAGTTTCTTGTACATTATGCATTTTGAGCTCCATTATTTGCCTACTACCCTAATAATTTAAGTATTGAATCACGATCTTTCAAGGTCACGTACACCAAAATTAATGTGGGTGTAGTTATTATGACACCCAATTTATGGGATCTCTTGCATAACAAACTTTTGGCAGCGCATTGGATGAAACGAAAAACTTCCTTGACACCCTTCGCCAGCCCCCTTATCATGACGTCCAGTACAATGTTGCAAATTAAAAATCTCTCCATCCTGTGCTGGTTCTTCGATTCTAAACGCCACTTCTACCTGGTCATAACCAATCTGAATTCGTTCTACTAATGCTTTAATGATGCCACGCTTAGTTTGCCAATCTAGCTGTTCCAAATTAGATTTTACACTGGAATAAAGACTCTTTATACTGTTGATGATAAGGTTCATTCCCTTCTCTATTGCTTTTTGATCAACTACCTTTTTCTTCTCTTCTTCTATCCCTCTTAAGCGTTCCCTCATTCCTTTCATCGTCTGTTTAAATTCTTCCTCACTTATATATCCTTTATCTCCTACATTTTCTTGACTATAATAGTCTTCCATTAACTTTTCGATGCCTTGTTTTATTTGATTTTCCCTTCTTGCAAACTTCTTATCTGATGATTCATCATTTTTATTTTCTGCAATTCTACGGTGATACTCATTTTTTATTATCTCTGGGTTTTTTAGTAAATTTTTCACCTTTTCCCATATAGCTGTTTCTAACATATCTGTACGGACCAATTTATTAGTACACTTCTCCCTACCATCAGTAATACGTATAGTACTACCACAGCGATAATAGCTAAACTTTTTTCCTTCAACTCCACATTGTGCACCACTATACGCATATCCACAGTTTTGACACACAACTAGACCTTGTAATAGATATTTCTTTTTTCCTATTTGGCAGTAGATAGAACCAACTTTTTCTTCAACACATTCATCAGCAGAGAGACCTATTGTTTTTGCAACAATATCAACAGAAATTCCTTCTTTAACCAAACCCTTTGCAATTTTTATTCTCTCCGTTTTTTTACTACTTTTCTCACTAATTTGAACAAACTTGGTTAGTAAACAAAATATCTTACGTAACTCTTGATCATTAATCTTTTTATATTCTCTTACTAAATTTAATATTTCTTCCCCCTCATCTTCAAGACAGATTTTTTCATTTGATACAGGAATAAGATCCTTAATATTAATTGATAATATCTCTGCCATAGCGTATAACTTCTCAATCGAAATTTTACGTGTTCCTTTTTCATATTGTAGTACTATTTGATACGTTACGCCGATTTTCTCCGCTAAATCTTTTTGAGTATAACCTCGCTTTAACCTCCAGCTCCTTACTTTTTGCGCTATTTGGTACCTTATCGAGATATTTGCCATAAATATTATATAGGTTAATACTACAAAATAAAGATATACAAAATGTTTGCATTTTAGTTGAATATTTCTTCATAATTGTGTATAATTATCAATGCTTTTTAACTTACTTTCTCATGGCTCTTTCTAAGTTTCTTGATCCAAAATTCGACCTGTCCTTTAAACGAGTGTTTGGCACTGAGAAAAATAAGAATATCCTTATTCACTTCTTAAATGACATCTTAGGTTTTACTGGGGTTAACGCTATTCAAGATGTTGAGTTCCTTAGCACTATTATGGATCCTGAGATTGCTTCTGATAAACAAAGCATTGTTGATGTTCTTTGTAAGGATTCATATGGAAATAGGTATATTGCGGAAATGCAACTCGCTCGTGATAAAGGCTTTGAAAAACAGGCTCAATTATATGCTGCTAAGGCTTACTCAAGGCAGGCTGATAAAGGTGGTAAGTACATTGATTTAAAGAAGGTTTTCTTTATTGCTATTTCCAATTGTAATTTATTTCCTGATAAGCTTGATTATATATCTAGCCATACCATAAGAGATGAAAAAACTAACGAGCATGACTTAAAAGATTTTCAATTTATCTTTATTGAGCTGCCAAAGTTTCCTAAGAGTAAAGAAGAGCAGCTAGAAAATGTAGTAGATCGTTGGCTATTTTTCTTTAAATATGCAGAAGAAACAACTGATGAAGATTTAAGGAAAATAGCAGAAAAATCACCAATAATAAAGCTAGCATATGATGAGTTAGGTAAGTTCCATTGGAATGAGAAGGACCTATTAGCTTATGAAGAAAGGGTAATGGATCTACAGAAAGAAGCTGCTATCTTGGAACAAAAACTCGATGATGCTACTGAAAAAGGTAGAGAAGAAGGCATCCTTATCGGACATAAAAAAGGCAGAAAAGCAGAGAAAATTGAGGTCGCAAAGAATCTACTAAAAGCAGTTGTTTCCATTGATATTATAGCTCAAACTACTGGTCTTACAGTTAACGAAGTCAAAGACTTAATTTGATTTTATCTTTTGACACCTAGATGAACATCTTTGTACTAGATGAAAACCCAGTAATTGCAGCACGAATGTTATGCGATAAGCATATAGTGAAAATGCCATTAGAAACTGCTCAATTACTCAGTAATGTTTTTTCAACAGCGTTAAAAGCACCAAACCCTTTTGTCAGTATCACAAACCAAAATATAGAAGTTCCATATAAACTTACTCACAAAAACCATCCTTGCTCTTTATGGGCTAGACAGTCAAAAGGGAACTTTTTCTGGTTAATAAAATACGGAAGGGAGCTGTGCAAAGAGTATACTTGGCGATATAAAAGAAAACATAAATCAGAAGAAGTTATAGATTGGTGTGATAGTAATAAGAATTTGCTTGTTTTTCAATCAACCGATATAAAGCCTTTTGTACAGGCGTTACCAGATCAATATAAGTCTAGTCATTCAGTAAAAGCTTACAGAGAGTACTACCTAAAAGAAAAGATGAGGTTTGCTAAGTGGGAAAAGGGTAGAGAAGTACCGGATTGGTTGCTAAGAAGAATAGTACGGCTGAAAAGCCGCAAATAAAAAGAACGCCTTAATTAGTAGAGAGGAAGGTGCATAAAAACTAAAACATCTTCTCACTTTAACTCTTAATTAGATTTGAGGTATAGCACTTCTCGCAATAGTCCGAATAGGATAAGATATGTGCTTATGGCTATGGTAGAGCAGTAGCATATTATGATCTGTTCGGATTATTGTAAAAAGAGCTATAAATTATTAAAATCCCCACTCTTTCAACTAAGCTTGATCAAATTTAAAGATGGGAGTTTATTGAATACCTTACATGGCCAAGCCATTTAAAACTCTCCAATTTTACCCAATTGATAGTAATTTCAAGTTTATGTCTGCTGCTCAAATCTAGGCACATGCTGATTGCTCTTTTTTTATCCTAGTCCATAATTCTGGTTATCAGTACTGCGACCCAGAGGTACTCCAACATCACTAACTTCAGAAGAGCAAAGTACTCTGATAATCTGGAACTTCAAAGGAAGGTCTCGATATTACCTCTTTTATAACCTACCGAAAAGCTTAGTTCAGAACATAAACTAATCCCTTGATACGACTACTTTGCTGTTCTCTCACTATCATGCACAAAGAAATCTTGCTAATTTTTCTACTAAATTTGGTCTTTTCTTCATCTATATCTCCTTCTACACCTAGAATTTATTCACTAATCCCCTATTCTCTAGAGAAATAAGTAATGTTCTATATCACCGTCAGAGATTAATCTGCCGCACCGATAACTGATAGACCTTTTTATCTTCCCCCTTATCTCTTTTCTTGAGGTGAGTAAAACAATATATTTTTCCACATAGTTATAAGCTGGGAAACATAAAAACAGCTTCATGATCAGCCATTTTAAAAGTTTGATCAAGTTGAATATTCCTAAGCGTCGTACTTGCCTTATACGAACAATAACATCCCAATGTAAGGAGAGTCAATGCAGTAAAAGCAAGTGTAATAGATACTCCTAAATGAGACGTTGTTAAACTTATACCAACAGCAAATGCTCCAGATAATATAAAAGAAGAAGCAGCATAAATTATTTGCTTTCTACTCTGAGCTCTTGCTTCTGAGAATTGAGATTTTACTGCTGAACTTTGTTCAGAGACTCGAGATAGGTTACTAGTCCTTTTACTATAACCTTGTTTTACATTAACACCCACAGACTCAGTGACAACTTTTGAATCCATCTCATCCCGGATTAATATATCAGGATTTTCCTGCTGTTCATTAGTTAGAATAAGCTCATTATACAAATTTTCTCCAGAGCAAAAATGTGAGGGATCGATACTCAAGCATTCTTCAATGACTTCTAATCGTTCTATATTTCTTCGTAATATACTATTTGCTAATAGCAATCCCTTACATTGTGTCCCTTTTGCATCTATCTCTTGTTGCAGCTTTAATATTTTAATTTCATAGTCTTCACGTAACTCAGCTTTTCCTTCCGGTATATCTGCATTCTCCACTTGTATACACGAATCTTTGGTTTCTCCTTTTGTCTTTTCCGCTCTGAGCACATACTCATAATCATCTTCTAACCCATTTATTTTTTGCCTTAATCGTTGATTGTTCTCATTCAGACCATTTATAACTTCCTGCATCTTTTCTTTTTCATCAAATAGCAATTGCTTTTCTTCTTTCGCTGTAGCAAGTTTTTCCTTAAGTTTATCATTTTTGTCTAGAAAACCCTTATTCTCCTCTTCAAGCTCATCTACTTTTTTCTGTAACTCTTGAACCTTTTCATCTAAAGATTCATTCATCTGCTCCAATACCTTCAATCCTGATTCAATAGGCATGTTTTTAGGATAATTTTGTGCTGATCCGTTATTACAATCTCTGAAAACTCCTTCTACAACATCTATCAAAACTCGCATATTTATTTCAAGATCTATTGCTTCTTTACTTAGTGAAGTATTACTCTGCTGTTCTGCGATTTCTTTGATTTTTACCAAATTACTTACTACTACCTCCATAGGCGCAACAATTTTACTCATGCCACTTACGCCGAACTCATTACTCAGATCTGCATTACTAGTATAATCCTCACCAGTGGTAACTAGGTTAGATGGATTGGCAGGGGGTTTAATCGGGGTACTCGTATCAACAGAAGCTCCAAATGGCATGAACAGGCGACTTCGGCTGCTCTCAATCGATCTACCTAGTGAAGGTATATCACTATTATAAAGTGTTCTATCATCACTAGAGGCAACTTGCTCTTGTCTATAATTTGTAGAAGTTTCTGTTGAACTAGTACCATTTTTCTGATCTTTTCTACTGCTTTCATTCATAAAGCGATTCACCTCCATTACTGTTCTAACGTTCTTTCCAAGTTCTTCCCTTTCGGTTATAACATGAGATTCATTTTTTGCATAGTTCGTTTCGTCATATATTTGTTTATATCCTCCGTAAGATAATATCGGTTGTAGCACCTTATTCTCTACTGCCTCATCGTAGAAAATCCTCAGCTTATCACTTGATAGTATTGCCGTAGCTTCTTCTACCCCAGAATGCAATTGAGAACTTTTATTCTTGCATGAATTAACATGGTTCAGTAGAAAAATCTTAACAGAGTTTTGTTTGTATTCACTAAGCTCCTCTAATGTAATCCCCATAACTTCTTCTTTTGATTTTATGTACCCTAGAGCGTTTTCAAAGTCTTGCCTGTTAGAGGTGAGAGGTTGAGCTTTTTTTAACTTTTTAATCTTACTCCATTTTGGATTTATACCATTAACTTCAACAACTGGGGCAACACTTACAGAGTCAATCTCATTAAACACAATACCGTGATTATCTTGATCCTTCAGGAAAGCTTCTAGCTGTTTTTTAAATTCCAGTAAATTACTTAATTTACTTTCAGTAGTTTTAGACTTTGTGATTTGATCATTAACGTTCTTAGCTGCCTGGTTGTTCTTTTCATCAGTCATTATTTTCTTTTTTAATTTACCAAAGAGTTTGTCCCGTAGTTTTTTAAGTTCCTTATTATCATTACTAAATATATTGTTCATCTTGTCTTGAAAATCTCCTTTTCCTTTAAACCCCAAAACAGTATATAGATCTTCTTCACCACTCTGCTGATCGGATTTTGTATTTACAACCATAACCTTACCTAACATTAACGTAACAGAGCAGATACTGCTGAACAGAACTTAAGAGCGAGGTTAAAACCCACTTAGTTAAAGCCACCAGCACTTCTCCGGTTAATTGTATCAATATACTTCTGAAAACAACATATCTATTGACCTTATTCTTGGGAATATAAATAGCGCAATGTCAAAAAGTGCATCACCTATGGTCTCCAAAAAAAACTTAGTGGTAGCTGTTAAATCAAGATTTCCAGAAGATACCCAATAATTCCAGACATATCTCTCCAGGCCTATTTGTATATAAAATAGGTCTTTTTGGAGTAGTTAGGTATTGTAACTTAGTTACAAATTTAGTACCATAGCGTTGTTTTCATGATATAGGGAGGTTTAAATGCCAATAGAAACAGAGCGTCACGCTGCGGTACTTAAAAAACTACAAGATGTGATAAAACACGAAAATCCTGACATTGTGGCTGGAAGGAAGTTAGCTATTAAAAGGTGGGTCGAGACCTATGTAGATCACATAAAATGCTTGAAGGATGATAAGCTGGAGTTTTTGTGCCTCATATTCAAAGATGAAGGTTGCTGGGTAAAGTTAGATAAAGACAAGCCAGGTACAAGGTTAAATAATACTTTTTTGCGTGAAAGGGTTACTGAAGAAAAAATAGATGAAAGAGATAATTCGCTTCGCATAAGAATAGATAATCCACTCCGCAGATACGAGATGGCTTGTAGTTACTGTGTGGTAGATAAAATCCATCAGCTCTTTGAAGAAAGATTTAAAGCTTATAAAAAAAGGGTTCCTTCTGGTGCATTTAAAGGCAAAACTGAAACTGAAATTAACGAATACGTACGAAAATCCCTGTTAGGTAGTATGAAGAGAAATGGTGATGTATTTAACTTCTGGATCGATAAAGAATCTGGGGAATTAAAGCAACCTAGTAATGCAGAAGAGGGTTTTGACAGTGCTGTAAAACTTAAGTGGAGTGAAGGAGTAGAGTATTTTTATAATCTGTTGAAAGAAGAAGATAAAGAAAAGAAGCTCACAGAAGCTATTCTTGCTCTGTCCCGCGTTCAATCTGTTGAGAAAGATGCTCCTATTTTAGATTTTTGTGTAAATAACATAACTGATAAAGGCGTTCTTTTACAAAGATTGCTACGAAAAGATAAGGGAGTGTATGCTCTTCTTGCTGAATTAATAGACTCATGTTTTTTTGATACAGTTCATGATTTGATGCAGTGCTGGTGTTATAGAGGACTTTTAGAACAAGGAGATCATTCGGACAAGATATTCTCACAGCGAGAATATGAAGTTCTTCTTTCATCAATTTCAAATGTAATGTTGAAAAATCCTGAGTCAAGTGTTCAAGCAAGATCTCTTATTATGAAGATTTGGGAGTGTGATAGACTGAGTGAATACAAAAAGGCTGCTGTTAATACTTCTAATTATACAGTTCACATAAGTGGTATGCTTGCAGGATTAATAGTCAATTGGAAACGAGAAGATGTTTGTAAGCCTGATGGGAAAGAAGAAATAGAGAAAGAAGAAATAAAAAATATAATCTTATTTGCTCGAGATTCCTTTCCTGAAAAGTTTTCACTTTTTAAAGAAGTCATGATAGAAAATCTTAGATTATGTGGCAGAGAAGGAAAGAAGGAAGGTATGGACTACGTCAAGTTAGCAGAAGAGTTATTGTTTTCTAAGTTAGAGAGAGAACCCTTACCTGCTAGGAATGGTGGTTCCAGAGTAATAGTAGAAGCTGAAGATCCCAGTTTTTCTCGTTCTCCCATAAGACATGATGCTTCTGGTGATGGGCCAGGGTCCGAGCTTGAATCTCCTGATGTGAGTCCTTCTGGTTCTCCTGAGAGGAAAAAGCCCTTTACGCCTAGTGGTAATAAGTAGTCTTTCATCAATGTAAGTGGTTTTTCTGGTCCTAGTAAATAGAGAGGTGTTTTGCGTCTTTAGTGAGAAGTTTAGTAGATAGAGATCTTGAGGGTTTTAGACGAGAATTTGAGTCTTTTCTAGATCGTTGTCCATTTTTCTTGCATCATGTGGGTGTAGGTCGTTTCCTTCCTATATTCTTTTTTAGTATGTTTGCTACTGCACATGATGCTGGAATTTTAAGAACAGATGAAAAAGTATATTTTCGTTTTGATAATCATGGTGTTAATCCGCGTACAGGCAGAAATAGAAATACAGGAAACCTAAAAGTTGCTGTTTTGACTCGTAATCTTGACGGACAGCAGGTTGTAAGATGTTACAGCATTTCTGACGTCCCTAATAGTGATGGGTTAAGGTTCAGTACAAGGGAAAGAGATGCTCTAGTGCGAGAGATTAGACGGCAAAATCCAAATTTAATGGAAGAACACCTAAGCTTTGAGCAATACAAAGTATGCATGCATGGAAAGGGCAAGGGTCAGGGAGAGAGAATTTCAACAGTATTTGAAGTGATTCGTGAAGAAGATCATGAAGGTAGAAGTGAATTTGGCGAATATTCAGCATCTGAGGTTAATTATATTAGACGAGAAATTTTACATGATCATAGAGTGAACATTCGTCACTTAAGACGAGAAATAAGAAGACTTGATAGACATGACAGAGTTGCGGCAGGACTTAGACGCGCCAGAATAAGGCAAGGACTTGATAGAATCATTACTTTTGCACAAGTAGCACCAGGTCAACAACGAATTGACAATTTTATAGAGATGATAGCAGGAAACGAAAGGCAAGATGTAAGAGATAGAATGTACGAAGAAATTTTGCCATACATAACTCGAATCTATCGTCGTTACGCAGACAGACTAGAAAGTGATATTAGAAATCGCAATCAAGAATTTGAGGGTCACGGATTTTTATTAGGGTTTTTAGCAAATTTTAGTCATCTCCACACGATAGATATTGACCTTGACTTGTCTACTGAAAATTCATGTGTTGTTTTCCTTGTACATCGTCAAGAAGAGAGAGAAAACATTCCTATCGTTATTAATGTTATTGGATGGAGGACGCCTTCTGGTGCTGCATTAAATCGCGCTAGAGGTAATGCTAAGAGATTACATACTTCTTCATTTGTACCTGTTCATACTGAATCAGGATATGCTGTTTGTGTTGGATTAAATTTTAATCCATATATAGATCTAGATCCTTTTAGTGTTGATACAGTAGAACTTCAACAGGATAGATTTCCTTTAGTAGAAAAATTATTTGAGCGTGTACGAAATAGACAAGACAGACAAATTCAAGAGGAAACTAGAAATTTTTTACTACATCATCTTCCACGCGAAATACCAATAGATGAAGGTAATCGCGATAGGAGATTTGATTATATGACTGGTTTTGCTTTTGGGAGTAGTGCTTTTGATATACACCCTGTACGACTAGAAGAAGATGATGAAGCATATGTAACAAAATACATATTTAGATACAATAATCAGAATTTAAGAAGAAGCGTTTTAACTATGGTCTTGCATGCTCAAGATTCTGATGTAGTTATACTTCATATTAGAGCCAGCAATGATATACAACTAGAGGCAATCCGTTTACCACAAGATAATATTGCTGCTGTGGGTGTAGTGACATACACACTTAATGATCGATCTGGAATAAATTCTAATGCAGTTAGATTTAATACACCGGAAGATTACCTGCTGGGGAATAGAGGTGATTTGCTTGGTGATCAGCTTGTAGAAATTCCCAATGCTGAAAATGTACATGGTATTTTAGAGGGAGTTATGAATGATGACTGGCAAGATGGTGCTCAGCACGGAGAACTATTTACGGCTATTTCCAGAGTATTAATGCCAGAAGATATGAATGGTAATGCAATAATAGATGTAGATAGCGAGGACAAGTTTCGGTCTATATTGCATGGTGTATTTTATACTTGTGACAATCCTGATAAAGTGATTGCTGGGTACAAGGTAGGTCAAACATATAGTTCCGATATAAGAATGGTAGGAGGAATAGTGGAGCGAGCAAATACAAGAGTTGCAGAGCATAGATTAGATCTCCTATTATTAAGGCAACCTACAGAGAATGATTCAGATACTCACCCAATTGTATATGTATTAGGATTTGCTGATAATGAAGAAGAAGTAGAACAGGAGCAAAACGAGGCAAGGTACAGAATAACAGAATTGATGAGCAAACAAAGAGGATATTTGCCTATTACTTCTGAAGATGAGATAGTTTTCTGTCCTGTTGTACTTAATTTAGCTGCACAGAGAGCGGAAGAACTTATAACTATTCCAGAAAATCTTTATATACATAAAATTAATCGTCATTATGAACCAAGAAGAGCTGCTCGTAATCAAGAACAAGTATTACAACTAATAAATGCGTATATTCAAAATAATCCAAATGGTAATTTTGATCAGCTAGAAAATGTACATGATATACTTACATTAGATTTTGCAACAGATAATCTTAATTATCATTATTGGCTTCAACACCGTGATGTATTTGATGCTGCAAGAAGGTATGGCTTTAATGTTGAAAATGATCAATTGTTTGCAATAACTTCAGAAGCACAGATAACAGAGCCAGAGCGACGTGATGATGATGGGCAAGTAGTACGTCAAGAGTATCAATGGGTACGTGAAAATCTGCAAAGGCTTCGTGGTGGAGAAAATGGTGAAAGAAGGATATTAACTTTAATTGTTAATTTAGGTAACGTTCATTGGGTTACATTAACTATTGTTTACCAAAATGAGAATTATTATTGTTATTATGCTAACTCAGCTGGTGGCGGTATTCCAAATGATGTTAGACTAGCTTTAGAAGATAGTGGTATTAATAATGCTAATATCCATAACATTCTTGCTGATCAGCAAGGTAATTTGTTAGTACAACAAAGAGATAATCACAATTGTGGCTTGTGGGCTTTGGAAAATGCCAGAGATATCAATCAAGTTTTACAAGGAAATAATAACCTTGGAGAAAGGGGTCTAGGTATGTTGGATGAGATGCGTCGCCGTCTTACGTTAAATGTTCCAGGCTTGAATAATCAGGATGATCAAAATCCTCCTAGAAATGAACAGTACTTTCAAGATCTGAGAAGAGAAATCTCAAGAGAATTTCGAAACACTGGTACTAATGCTGGACAAAGTCGTGACAATGATCCATTGATTAGAGGCACTATACGACTTCAAAATCAAAATGGAATACGTGAACTACTATTAGAGTACTTAGAATTAACATTATCTCATGTACAGTCATTACATTTTGATAAAGAGCAACAGGCAGCGCTTTTGCAGTTTGTATCTAGCAGCTTTCCAAATGTATCTATTGAATTAGTGAAACAAGGCCTTTATTTGCCTTCTTTTGAAAAGCGAGGAGTTAATGTTAATGGTAAATGCGTAGCAACTACCCGTGGTTTATCTCAAGCTTTATCTTTACACGAAAACAAATCACTTTTAAATAATCTAAAAACTTCATCTGAAATTTATGAGCGTATAGCTCAAGGTAAGCAGATATCGAAAAGGGAAGAAAAAGAGGCTTTTACTTTTAGTAAGTTGCTTAGTAATTTTGAAGAGCAGGCAGATTGTGTTACAAGTACTTTGCCTTCAAGCTTAACTCATAGTAGGGGTTGTAAAGTGCTTAGTGATTTATCAAATTATATAGCTAAAATTAATGGTGATTTTGCTCTTCACTTAGTAACAAGTAATCATGTTGTAGCCATTTACAGAATGAGTGATAATTACGCGTATTTTGATAGCAATACAGCATTTGTTTCTGAACTAAAAAGCGTTGATCAGCTTATACAAGTTGTGGAAAAAGGAATGGGGTTTGCCAGCTATGAAATAGGAGAAAAAGGCTTTCTCCTTGAACACTTTGATATTAATCAAGCTAATGATCTATTAGATGATGAAGATAAGCAAACCCTAACAAGAGAAATTAAAACAGAACGAGAACTTCTTGCGGAACAGGATAAAGAGCTTGGTCTTATTAAAATTGATGGTCAAGAAGTATCCAGAGTGCAATTATATGACTTTGGGACTAAAATTAATGTAAAAGGTAGCGTGCCATTGCTCATTAATGCTGATATGAAGTTAAATAGCGAAAAATTTCTGGATTATTTAGATAAAAAAGAAGTAAGCATAACAGCTAGAGAATACCTTGATAACTTGCAAAATAGCAAAAATGTGAAAGAGGTAGTACAAGCAACCAAAGCAATTCCTTTTGAAGGTTCAAATCGAGAAGTTAAGGAAGCAGAACACCAACGTAGCCAAGAACTTAAGTTTTCTATGAAGCAATTAATAAAATATCTTTTGACTGCTGTCATTAGGCAGAAAAGCCAACTGTCAGAGGATAATAGCAAAGCAGATGATAATCCTAATCATTATTTGAGTAGTGTAACAATAAGTAGTCAACCGAAGGAGTCACAAAGATATTAATCTGTTTATCTCTGAAGTTGTGAAATTTTATCTACAGAAAGATGGCGTCTTGTAATTCAACAAGAAGATTATAAAAATTGAATCTTAAGTTGTGTTGTGAAATAAAAAATATTTTCTATTCGCGACCTGTGTAGAGGTGTACAAATTATAGTAAGTGTGTATGTTGATAAGTATAGCCTTTCTTATAATAGTCCGAATGCGATAAGATATGTGTTTATGGCTATAGCAGGCCAGTAGCATATTACCATACGCGTCAAGTTAAGAGATTGTGAGCAAATTTAGAGAGGTTAAAGTGGATACTCTAGCCCTTCTACGTTTGTCTTTTAATGAAAATCGCGACCAAGTTATAGTGAGTTTTTTAAGAAATGCTTTTAAACTATTAATTTTGGTTAATACTAAAAATAACTCTCTAACCCGCCTTTTTAGCTCAATAAATGCCTTTGTTAAGCTAAGTTCTGTATTCTTTTTCACTTCTGTGCAACCAACTATGCCGTGAAATATAAGAATTGCGCACAATTTAGCATATAGTTCACATAATACTCTGCATGGCTTTCCTTTTAGCTTATCAAGCCTGATATGGCTTTTATACAATTTAAATAATAACTCAATTTGCCACCTTACTCTGTAAATCGTTAATACTTGCTCAGCACTAATTTTATTTTCTGGAACATTAGTTATAAATATTGACCAGTTCAACAATTTTTGATTTCTTTTAGAGGATGTATATCCCTGCGATCTTGCTAATCTATTAGCTTTCCTTCTTCTGGCCATAGACTGTTCTTCAGTTAGTTTCTGACATATAATTCTTACTCTAATTTTTGCTTCTTTTCCTAACAATACCTCGTTTTCTAAAAATAACTTATCCTCTAAACATTCTAATAACTCCATTTTTTGATTTGTTTCTACATCATATATGTTGGTATCGGATTTATAACGACTTATGAAATAAGCTCCTATTTCATTGATTTGTTTAAAAGAACTTGGCACAAAATAACCGAGATCAGATATTAGCAAATCATTGCTTAATATATTACTTAAATGTTTCCTATATCCCTGGTCTGATCTTACCCCCTCCGTTAAATTAAGTTGGTCTATTATCTGATTCATGTAGTCGAAAACTAATTGTAACTTTATTCCAGACTTAGTATTGCTTTCATAGCCACTGTAGCTAGTACCATAACCTTTATACATCTCTTCCATACTGTTAGGTAGAGTAATATAGCTACTGTCCAATAATTTAACACTATTAAATTGCTGTAAGATTTTGCAATCAACTTGCAAGATATTTTTAAAGAGAATCACAGATTCATTATACATCCTTTTCATAAATTCCACTGCTTCTTCAGTAAATCTAAAATCCAAACCTTGTTTTGTTATATCTATCGAGTCCTCGTTTAGTAATTGACACATTGTTTCTACGCTACAATTATCAACTCCTATATTACCCAAGACCATGGCTTTTACGAATGATGAACCTTTTAGCTTTCTCTTTCTTTTTATAAACCTTGTTGTAATTGAGATTTTCTCTGCTTTTTCATTAAAAAATTCTTTGAGCTTTTTTGATAAGCAAGTTATTTTATTCATTGGTTCTCTCACTAAAAGTATATCTGGGAGAACTTATACCTTATTATTCTATCTCTTTCATACCTTTATTTCCTTAACTTGACGCGTATGGTAGCATATTACGGTCTGTTCGGATTATTGTAAAAAGAGCTATAAACTGGTTTTATACATACTTAGAAATTTACTTATCAATATATATATTACATTCAATAAATTTATATAAAATACTATTTTACATAAGATCGGATGGTAGAATTTTTTGATTTTAAATTACTAAAACCTTCACTCAGTCTCCTAGTCCTGTAATTTTTAATGTGGTCAGGATTAAAAGCAATCTTGAATCTAAGAACATGTCTGCAAAGGAAGTAGAAAGAAATCAAGAAATAATCTTAGCCAGAAAAAGTGGTAGAGAAGTTAAGAATATTTTTCACAAAAAGGACGATACCAATAAAAAGGATTTCATTCTATTGGGGATAAAAACTGTTATGAATTTTCCTGTTATTTCCGAGTTAGATAATATTAATTTAGCAATATTTTATTAAGATCTTAAGCAATATAACCATGTTTAGCAACCCAAAACAGGTAAGTGTGTTATCTAAGTGGAGAAAGTCACCTCTCCCCACTCGACTTCAAAACCTTACTATTACCCATAAATCTATAAATGATGAAAAGCTGCTATTTTACTAATTTAACTTTCTACTATAAATAGATCTATGGTCTAAAAATGGAATATATTATGAAAGGAAATATAAGTACCTCAACTGGTGAATGGGCAGAAAGTGAATTGGGAATTGTTGATTTTGGTGATATAAGATTAAGTAGGAGGCTTTTAAAAATAGTTAATAGTCTTGCTGAATCGCCTGAACGTTCAATAAATCAAGCTTGTGAAGATTGGCATCAAAGTAAAGCAGCTTATAGATTTTTCCAAAATGATGCCGTTTCTGAAAGAAAGATATTATACAGTCATATAATTAAAACTGTTGAAAGAGATAAAGAATATTCAACTATTTTAGCTATCCAAGATACGAGTTATATTTCATATAAAAATCATAAAAAGACTAAAGGATTAGGGATTATAGCAGCAAGGTTAAAATCTGAAACAACTAATTTTAAAACCCATGGATTAGTGACGCATACAACATTTGCAGTTACAACAGAAGGACTACCTATAGGGTTATTGGGTCAAAAAATTAGTACTAGACCTCCCTTAGCTGAAGATCTAAAAGAGTTGAAAAAAAGATGCCATAATACCGCTCTTCCCATAGAAGAGAAAGAAAGCATACGGTGGATAGAATCACTTAAAGACTCTACTCACTATCCTGGATTAAAGAATGTTAAGGTAGTTACCGTTTGTGATAGAGAAGCAGATATTTATGATTTATTTGAAGTTGCTTCCACTAATCAATCTCTTTTTGTAGTAAGAGGAAATCAAAACAGAACAGTAAACAAGAAATCGACTTATTCTGAAAAAGGTGGTGAAAGATTGTGGGATTTGATGAATCGCCTGTCTTGTCAAGGAGAAATTCAAGTGAATATTCCTGCTCGCAATGATAAACCTCAAAGAACAGCAGTTTTAGAAGTAAAGTTTAGTAACTTTGTGATGAATGCATCAAAAAATAACGCTAGACGTAAAATCCAAAAACTTCCTAATTTAAATTTACATGCTGTCTATGTTATAGAAAAATACCCACCATTTGGTGAAGAGCCTATGAACTGGGTTTTGTTGACAAATATAAATATTAATAATTTTGAAGAAGCAGTAGAAAAAATACAATGGTATTGCTTAAGATGGAGAATAGAGGTTTTTCATAAAATTTTGAAATCTGGTCTTAAAGTTGAAGAATGCAGGCTCCAAACAGCAGATAGATTGATCCGCTTTCTTACAATTATGAGTATAATTGCATGGAGGATATTTTTTATCACATTGGTAGCTAGAACAAATCCAAATCTTCCTTGCACTACCATACTAACTGATGATGAATGGAAGGTTTTGTATACCAAAATGCTTAAGACAAAAAACTATCCTGAGACCCACCACCTATAGGAGAAATCGTGAGGTGGGTAGCAAAATTAGGAGGGTTTTTAGTTCGCAAAAATGACTTAGAACCAGGCCCTATAGCTTTATGGAAGGGATGGAAACGTCTCTTTGATTTAGCAGAAGGATGGAGACTTGCTCACGAACTTTATATTTGTGGGTAATAGTAAGCTTCAAAACCGGACTTGATAGTTTCCCATCATCCGGCTTCTCTCTAATTTGGTGCTTGTCATGCACACTTCCATGTAATTGATCATGGCAATGCTTGTGCAATAGGAGCAGATTTTTGCTATTATAGCTCTTTCCATAAAAGTCCGGATGTGATAGGATAAGGGTAGATGATGATAAGGAGGTTGAATGCCAGCAGCATATAGTTATGATTTAAGAAAAAAAGCAATGGAAGCGCTAGACGAAGGAGAAAGCAGAGAAACAGTGGCAGCAAGATTTAAGATTGGAAGAACTACTTTATGGGAGTGGCAGCAAAGAAGAAAAGAAACAGGAGACTTTCAATCAAAAAAACTTGGAAATGGGGGTTACAATCACAAAATTACCGACTGGGATACCTTTGCCAAATTTGCCAGAGAACACGGAGGAAAGACTCTATCGGAAATGGCTAAACTTTGGAACAACGTTAGTATCCAAACGATCTATCGAGCCCTTAAAAAAATTGGATTTACGCGCAAAAAAAGACATATGGATACAAGGAAAGAAACGAAGAAAAACGTGCTGAATTTTTGAAAATTATAGCGACAAAAGAACCTAAAAACTTAGTGTATATAGATGAGTCTGGCATTGATAACACCGAAGACTACCCCTACGGATATTGCCAGAAAGGACAGCGGTTTTATGCCTTAAAATCTGGAAAGAAAACTCAACGAATCAGTATGGTTGCAGCCTTAAGTGGAAGAAAGATAGTTGTTCCGTTAACCTTTGAAGGCCACTGTAATATGGATGTTTTTAATGGATGGTTTGAGCAATTTTTGACACCGATCTTGGAACCTGGACAGACTGTCATTCTTGACAATGCTACTTTTCATAAGTCTGATAAGATTATCGAGCTTGCTAAAGGGGTTGGTGCAGAAATTTTGTATCTGCCGCCTTATTCTCCAGATTTCAACAAAATTGAGCATCATTGGTTTGCTATAAAAAACAGAGCCAGGAAAAACATTCCTCTATTCGAATCCTTTCGTCGTGCTGTTGATTCTGCCTTCCTATGACCTGTTCGGACTATTATGAGAAATGCTATATTACCTCTATTTCGATCCTGATGATGTATATGTACAAAATCATCAAACCTAAACCAGAGGTTACAATAGCCACATCTGCCTTGTTGCCTCTTCATCATTCTTATTACTTGAGATGATTTTCCAGGTACTTTACTTATACGACTTCCCCAATATACCCAATCCCCATCATATGGAGATTTGCTTCCTTTCACTTTGGTATGCCGTTTGATGGCATTATCACTGTATCTCGTAAGAATGACGTTATTATTTGTCATAAATCGCCAATTATCGTTATCGTACTTTTTGAAGTACTATAGTGCACCCATTTGTCTAGACCATTTTTTTCAAAGTAATCCGATTTTTAAAATGAATATGTTGATAAATACGTCGACACACATTTAAAGTATTTATCAATATATTCATTATATTCATTTACTGTTTATGATAATAAAGATCAGCAGGAACTTTATAATGTAGAGTCTGATGTCGCCTTCTATAGTTATACCGACCAACAAAATCATTTATTATAAGATTCAAATCTCTGATACTATTTGGTTTATAATAATATATAGCTTCTTGCTTTAAAGTTCTCCATAAGCGTTCAACAAATATATTGTCGAAGCAACGTCCTTTATGGTCCATACTGATTTTAACATTAGCACGCTCTAATTCCATAATAAAGTTATAGCTAGTAAACTGCACTCCTTGATCGCTATTAAAAATCTCAGGTTTACCTTGTTTTAGAGCTTCTTTGAGAGTATAAAGGCAAAATCCAGCATCAAAATATGGTGATAATGAATGAGCAATAATATAGCGACTATACAAGTCCATTATTGCCACAAAATAGACAAACTTACCTTCTACCATAATATATGTTATATCAGTAGCCCATACCTGATTAACTCTACAAATAATCAAATCTTTGAGTAAATAAGGATATATTTTATGCTTTTTTTCTTTAATACTTGTATTACATTTTTTTCTACAATATAGCCCACTGATCTTCATTTTTTTCATAATTCTTAAGATTTTCTTGTGATTGACTACTACTCCACTCGCTATGATTTCAGCAGTAATTTTGCGATATCCATAACGGCAATCAGAAGCCAAATATACTTTTTGAATCAAATTTGCTACTTCACTTTCGTTATTAATTATAGGCCTATAATATAGGCTAGACCTGCAAATCCCAAGTAAATCAGCCTGTTTCCTAATTGATAGATCAGAATCTTTTTCTATAAACCTTACTCTATCTTTTTTGCTTATTTCAGTAATTTTTTTTCAAATAACTATTTTCCACTGTCAGTTCTCCTATTACTTTATGTAAGCTTTCTATTTCTTGCGCTAAGATTCTTTGTTTTCTCGCACTTTCACTTTCTTCAGCAAATAGGTCTTTTAACCTTGCCAATACTCTATCACGCCAATCATATAGATTTGTTGATGGTATTTTATATTCACTACATATCTCAGCTGTGCTTTTTTGATTTTTTATTGCTTCTAAAGCTATCTTTGCTTTTAACTCTGGTTCATATTTTTTTGTTGCCATACTTTTACCCCTTTACCTTCCTACTCGGATCAACCAATTTTTTTGGTCTAGTTTAGGGGGTGCATTATAGCTCTTTCTATATCTTCGGAAACTCTGTTTGCAAATAGCGGTTTTTTCTTGCTGATTTCATGTAACGCCTCTTCTCCTCCATTTTCGTATAACTCCTTGAATCTATAAAACGTATCTCTTGAATATACCATTACCTTGCACGCTTGAGATACCATACGCGTCAAGTTAAGGAAATATCGTGAAATATAGCAACATTTGAGATGGGCATTTTATTTGTTACATTTATTTTTTTAGGGAGTTCTTATCTAGAAGAAGATAATTTTTTCAGAAGAATCTATAAATTAATAACTTTATTACTTAATATATAAAATAGTTTTTTCGTTTCCTTTCTTCCTTATACCACTTTTCCTTAACTTGACGCGTATGGCTTGAGATACATTCCCGAGCTGTTTTGCTAGCTCTAATAAACCTAGTTTTGGTTTTAATATTTTTGTTTGTATTGTATTCATTTCTAACACTCCTTTCTTTTATTATTTTATAACTTACTTTTTTAAAGTGTCAGATTAAATCTTGTTTAATACATCTTAGCAGCGTGTGGTAGTTTATGCTTGTTTTGTCTACTAAGTCTTTCAGAGTATATTTTCTCTTTAACCTCCAGCTCCTTACTTTTTGTGCTATTTTGTACCTTATCGAGATATTTGCCATAAATATTATACAGGTTAATATAGCACTTCTCGCAATAGTCCGAATAGGATAAGATATGTGCTTATGGCTATGGTAGAGCAGTAGCATATTATGATCTGTTCGGATTATTGTAAAAAGAGCTATACTACCAAATAAAGATATACAAGAGGGATGCTTCTTTCTATGTTTGAATTTTAGTTGAATATTTCTTCATAATTGTGTATAATTATTAATGCTTTTTAGTTTTTTTTCTCATGGCTCTTTCGAAATTTCTTGATGCACGCAATGATTATGCTTTTAAAAGAATATTTGGCACTGAAAAGAATAAAGATATCCTCATTCATTTCTTGAACGATATTTTAGGCTTTACTGGTTTAGCTGCTATTCACGATGTTGAATTCTTAGCTACCATTTTGGACCCTGAAATTGCCGCTAAAAAGCAGAGTATTGTTGATGTTCTTTGTAAAGACTCTCAAGGTTCCAGATATATTATAGAAATGCAGTTCACTAGGACCAAAGGCTTCGAAAAACGTGCTCAATATTATGCTGCTAAAGCCTACTCAAGTCAAGCTGATCAAGGTGATAATTATCATAATCTCAAGGAAATTATCTTCATAGCTGTTGCTGATTGTATTATTTTTCCAGATAAGACTGAGTACAAATCTAATCATGTCATTTTAGATCAAAATAGCTTTGAACATGACTTAAAGGATTTTTACTTCGTATTCATAGAACTACCTAAATTTATAAAGACAAAAGAAGACCAACTAGAAAATATAGTAGAAAAATGGTGTTATTTTTTCCGATATGCAGCAGAAACAAGGGAAGAGGATCTAGATAAGATAGTTGGTAGTGACGTAATAATAAAACGAGCTTATGAAGAAATGAATAAGTTTAATTGGTCAGAAGAAGAGTTACTAGCATATGAACAAATGAAAAAACGTATAATGGATGAGGTAGCTGCTTTAGCTCAAAAATTTGATGAGGGTCTTAGGTTAGGTCAAGAAAAAGGTAGACAAGAAGAAAAAATCGAAGTTGCAAAAAACTCACTCAAGGCCGGTGTCTCTATTGATGTTATCGCTGAAATCACTGGCCTCTCTTTAGATGAGATCCGAAAATTAAAGGATTAATACGAAAATGTTCAAAAAAGCATATACATCAAGTTAAGGGAAAGTGGCATAAAGAAAAAAAGGGGATGGAAAAAACCACTTTAGATAGTAATTAATAAGGTTAGTGGTTTATACGATTACTCTAGATAAAAATGCTCTAAAAAATAAATGTAACAAATAAAACACCTACTTTAAATTTTGCTATACTAGACAATCTTTCCTTAACTTAACGCCATTGCTTGAACGGATACCTTTTGATTGAATAAGATAATACGATAGTAAATAAAAGGTTGTATTAGAGCTGAATTTTACATCAAAAAATATTTTTCATGATATAAAAAATTATTATTGACTTTTATGCAATTAGAGAACTTATATACAATTACACTTTCATAGAAGATATAAACCTAAATAAAATTTTTATCCTTATTTTAGTCAAATAATTTTTGACAATAAAAGCATAGTTGATATCGTAGTCTTATAAGTAAGTGGCTTGCAGTATTGTAGGCAATTAATTAATCGTGGTGTTGATTGTATGATAGTGATTTCGTTGTTGTATTGGTTGAAGTAAGTTTTTGTATGTTTATTTGTGAGGGTGTTTATGCAAGAAAATGAGCCAGTTTTGCCTCCCATACGCGTCAAGTTAAGAGATTGTGAGCAAATTTAGAGAGGTTAAAGTGGATACTCTAGCCCTTCTACGTTTGTCTTTTAATGAAAATCGCGACCAAGTTATAGTGAGTTTTTTAAGAAATGCTTTTAAACTATTAATTTTGGTTAATACTAAAAATAACTCTCTAACCCGCCTTTTTAGCTCAATAAATGCCTTTGTTAAGCTAAGTTCTGTATTCTTTTTCACTTCTGTGCAACCAACTATGCCGTGAAATATAAGAATTGCGCACAATTTAGCATATAGTTCACATAATACTCTGCATGGCTTTCCTTTTAGCTTATCAAGCCTGATATGGCTTTTATACAATTTAAATAATAACTCAATTTGCCACCTTACTCTGTAAATCGTTAATACTTGCTCAGCACTAATTTTATTTTCTGGAACATTAGTTATAAATATTGACCAGTTCAACAATTTTTGATTTCTTTTAGAGGATGTATATCCCTGCGATCTTGCTAATCTATTAGCTTTCCTTCTTCTGGCCATAGACTGTTCTTCAGTTAGTTTCTGACATATAATTCTTACTCTAATTTTTGCTTCTTTTCCTAACAATACCTCGTTTTCTAAAAATAACTTATCCTCTAAACATTCTAATAACTCCATTTTTTGATTTGTTTCTACATCATATATGTTGGTATCGGATTTATAACGACTTATGAAATAAGCTCCTATTTCATTGATTTGTTTAAAAGAACTTGGCACAAAATAACCGAGATCAGATATTAGCAAATCATTGCTTAATATATTACTTAAATGTTTCCTATATCCCTGGTCTGATCTTACCCCCTCCGTTAAATTAAGTTGGTCTATTATCTGATTCATGTAGTCGAAAACTAATTGTAACTTTATTCCAGACTTAGTATTGCTTTCATAGCCACTGTAGCTAGTACCATAACCTTTATACATCTCTTCCATACTGTTAGGTAGAGTAATATAGCTACTGTCCAATAATTTAACACTATTAAATTGCTGTAAGATTTTGCAATCAACTTGCAAGATATTTTTAAAGAGAATCACAGATTCATTATACATCCTTTTCATAAATTCCACTGCTTCTTCAGTAAATCTAAAATCCAAACCTTGTTTTGTTATATCTATCGAGTCCTCGTTTAGTAATTGACACATTGTTTCTACGCTACAATTATCAACTCCTATATTACCCAAGACCATGGCTTTTACGAATGATGAACCTTTTAGCTTTCTCTTTCTTTTTATAAACCTTGTTGTAATTGAGATTTTCTCTGCTTTTTCATTAAAAAATTCTTTGAGCTTTTTTGATAAGCAAGTTATTTTATTCATTGGTTCTCTCACTAAAAGTATATCTGGGAGAACTTATACCTTATTATTCTATCTCTTTCATACCTTTATTTCCTTAACTTGACGCGTATGAATATAGCTACTGTCCAATAATTTAACACTATTAAATTGCTGTAAGATTTTGCAATCAACTTGCAAGATATTTTTAAAGAGAATCACAGATTCATTATACATCCTTTTCATAAATTCCACTGCTTCTTCAGTAAATCTAAAATCCAAACCTTGTTTTGTTATATCTATCGAGTCCTCGTTTAGTAATTGACACATTGTTTCTACGCTACAATTATCAACTCCTATATTACCCAAGACCATGGCTTTTACGAATGATGAACCTTTTAGCTTTCTCTTTCTTTTTATAAACCTTGTTGTAATTGAGATTTTCTCTGCTTTTTCATTAAAAAATTCTTTGAGCTTTTTTGATAAGCAAGTTATTTTATTCATTGGTTCTCTCACTAAAAGTATATCTGGGAGAACTTATACCTTATTATTCTATCTCTTTCATACCTTTATTTCCTTAACTTGACGCGTATGGTCAAGAATGACAGTCTGTCCAGGTTCCAAGATCGGTGTCAAAAATTGCTCAAACCATCCATTAAAAACATCCATATTACAGTGGCCTTCAAAGGTTAACGGAACAACTATCTTTCTTCCACTTAAGGCTGCAACCATACTGATTCGTTGAGTTTTCTTTCCAGATTTTAAGGCATAAAACCGCTGTCCTTTCTGGCAATATCCGTAGGGGTAGTCTTCGGTGTTATCAATGCCAGACTCATCTATATACACTAAGTTTTTAGGTTCTTTTGTCGCTATAATTTTCAAAAATTCAGCACGTTTTTCTTCGTTTCTTTCCTTGTATCCATATGTCTTTTTTTGCGCGTAAATCCAATTTTTTTAAGGGCTCGATAGATCGTTTGGATACTAACGTTGTTCCAAAGTTTAGCCATTTCCGATAGAGTCTTTCCTCCGTGTTCTCTGGCAAATTTGGCAAAGGTATCCCAGTCGGTAATTTTGTGATTGTAACCCCCATTTCCAAGTTTTTTTGATTGAAAGTCTCCTGTTTCTTTTCTTCTTTGCTGCCACTCCCATAAAGTAGTTCTTCCAATCTTAAATCTTGCTGCCACTGTTTCTCTGCTTTCTCCTTCGTCTAGCGCTTCCATTGCTTTTTTTCTTAAATCATAACTATATGCTGCTGGCATTCAACCTCCTTATCATCATCTACCCTTATCCTATCACATCCGGACTTTTATGGAAAGAGCTATACCTATTCCAGGAACTGTTTTAAGAATTTTTTGGCGTTGTTGTAATTCGCGGCTTTCATCAATAATCTTTTGTATAGTATCATTGAGTTCGTTTATTTGACTATCGAAAAACTCAATGGTCTTTTGACAGCTTTCTTTTATATGATCATTTTCCGGTGCTTCAAGTCTGCATTTTTCTTGAGTTCTCATTTGCGTAATATCATCACGACGTTGACAAAGTGCAGCCAAAGTTGATTGTTCTGTAGAGGTAGGTACAAATAGAGAGATAGTTCTATGGCGTTCAAATCCATATTGAGCAAGAGCTCTTGCATCTGATCTATCAGACTTTGCTAAAGTTCCGTGAGATAAAATAAAGCTTTTTACTTTACGAGTATTAGCTCGATGCACGGCAATATTTTTGTCGGTAAGAAAATGTGATAAGCCAAGCTCATATTTCCCTGTATTTTCTAAAGTCACTAAAGCATTAGGTAGAATATCTGAAAACTCTTGAAATAATTGTTGCCAACCAGAAGCATTATTATCAAATTCGACAGCATTCTTCTGTTTGTGAATTGCAACGACATTTTTAAATTTTCCGATGTCAATGCCAATAAAATTTTGATAAGATGTAACCATAATAAACCTCGATAGTTTTAGTTAATTTAAGATTGTAAACGGGTGCATATATATGTCCCAAGCAACTATTCAAACGTATCGAGAGATAGGGCTAGCGTACCTTGATACCAACGGTTGTAATACCAATTTCCTTTCGGTCGCGCACGCCCGCTATTCCTAGTGAGCAGGGTTATCTTTCTCTCTTATCTCTTTTATATCACGTTTTTAACTTACAATTTCTTCTAATGTACCAATAGCAGTAGGTTTTCTTGCTCCCTTGTTAGCAGGATCTATTTTGAGTCTAGCTGTTAAGAGCATTTATACTAGAAATGGGAAAGAGTTTAATCATCAGACTAATATTTTATTATTGTTTAACTTTGACCAAGAATGCGAAAATTTTTCAAAGAGTGATAGGACTAAATTAAAGTGGCTAAAAAATTCAGTTATTTTGAGCAACACAATCTGTACATCTTTAATGTTTTTCGGTGTGGGATTAGATTTAGTTGCCAACGGCTTTGGTATAACTAACTCTATGATGTTATCCGGCTTATTACTTTCATTACCATTCACGCTTTTAATTGTTACTTCACCTATTTTAAATGCTGCAAGTAATTATATTCTCAAAAAGACAGCTATAAATTCAATTGAGGAGCAATTTAAAGGTGATGATCAGTTTATAGAAGTCGATAACGAAAAGCCAAGCAGTACTATGAGCAATCAAAGTTATTTCCCCATCGGTCAGTTAATATCATCAAAGTTAGCTATTCTCCATAGCGAAGTCTCTAGCTAGGAACAATGAGCCACAGATTAGTATGGTTTTGACGTTTTGGGTAGAGGCTTTTAATATGTGATTTGATATTGCATCGCCAATTGATTCACATTCAACTGCTTTTATTCCTATGTTATTGGCTTTTTCCCTAATCAAATTTGTATTTGTTGCTTTAGGTTCAGACTTAACACAAACCGCACATAGTAGCTTGATATATGGCTTTAAGTGCTCTAAGAACTCTTCCACATTTCTGTTACTAGTAACACCAAAAACCATATAAATACCTTCAGCAAAATTATCTTTTACCCACTGAGATAGTACTCTAGCACCATCATTATTGTGTGCACCATCTAAAAATAATTGCCAATCTTTCGGTAGTAGGAAAATTAAATTACCTTCTTTTATAGACTCTAGCCGTGCAGGCCAATAAGTGCACTGTAAACCTGAAGTGATATCCTCTTCTCCAATATCAAATTCATACTTTCCACTTAAAATACTACATGCTGCAATAGCATTGCCTGCATTAATCACCTGATGATCACCCTTTAAAGATGGCAAAGGAAATTCTATTGATTGAATAGCTGATTGAAAAACCATTTTGTTGTTCTTTTTTTTGCAATTCCATTCAAGACCTCCTCTATACAAGGGAGATTTCTTATTTATTGCGTGGTGTTCTAGCGTGTTCACTATAGATTTTTCTTGCGGTGCTATTACGCAAGGAACATTAGGTTTCATTATTCCAGCCTTTTCACCTGCTATAATTTCTACAGTAGGGCCAAGATATTCCGTATGATCAAGTGCAATGGAAGTAATTATTGTTAAAATCGGATTATCTATAACATTTGTTGCATCAAGCCTTCCACCCATACCCACTTCAACTAAAGTTATATCGGCTTTATGACGAGAAAAAGCTAAAAAAGCTGCAATAGTTGCAGCTTCAAACAGAGTGATAGGTTGTTCTGCAATTACTGCACGACATTCTTCTAATAAGCTATATAATTCATTATCGTCGATATAGCTGCCGGCTATCACTATCCTCTCATTAAAACTCACTAAATGTGGAGAAGTGTATGCGTGTACCTTATACCCTGCTGCTTGCATTATATATCTTATAAATGCTAGTGTTGAGCCTTTCCCATTAGTTCCAGCTATATGAATTACGGGAGGCACTTTTTTCTCGGGGTTATCTAGTTTGCTAAGAAAGCCTTTTATGCGATCAAGAGAAAAATCATTCGGCCTGCTACCAAGTGGCTTAGGCCAATGAGGCATATATATCATGGATTGTTATTGCATTTTAATTCAGCTATAACGCTTGCTATGCCATGCGTGTCGATTTTTTCACTAAATTGATAACGTTGATTAATAGCAATACTTATTCCACTCATTACAACATCACTTATCAAGAAAGAACTGTTATTTTTAGTAACTTTAAAATCAATATTTGTAAATTCTTCATCACCGTAAGAAAATCTTGTACCAATTAAGCAAGTTTCATCGTCAACTGCTTTTGTACTCATTATGATCATTTCACTATCATGCATGTATTTATATAAAATTTTAACGCACAAACGCGTAAGATACACTTCATACTCTCTTAAAAAATCTTCTTTTTCTTTTTGTTTAACTAAAGCCCAATGTTTTCCTATGACGAATTGCGATATTCCTTTGAGGTTAACATTGTTTTGAATGACCTCCTGAAGCTTTTTTTGCACACATTCCCGGTTTTTTTTATTCTCCTTTGTAGATATACCATCCACTTGTTGCTTCATAGTATGCACAAAAATTTTGTGATCTGTACAATTAGTGTAAGCACTTGAAGAAATTACAATAAAAACAATGATAGTTAAAACTTTAGTAATGTTCATAAGATATATTTATTAGCTATGATACTTAGAATGCAAAGTTTAATAAAGATTAAATAATAATCGCTAGCTTTAATATATCTATAGACACACCTTGTATAAATCATCTACAATTAATTAAGGGTCTGTTCTATGCGTTATGAGTTAAGTTAAATTTCCCGAGCGATAATTTCTAGTCAAGGGAATTGCCTCTGTTAATTTCGTTGAAATTGATACGCGATGCCCACCTTAACTTTAGTCTCAGGAATCTACTAAGGCTGACGGTAGATACGGATCCTATTTTGATTGGTTTAACATTTATGCTTCATCAATACAAAGAACAGGGTGTTTTCCTATGTTTGCCTAATGAAGTATTCCAAATTGTAATTGATGTTGAAAGGTATCCTGATTTTGTTCCTTGGTGCAAAGCCGTTTATATAAAAGAAAAAATTAACAACCAAATGGTTGTGGATCTCCTCGCAGCTTTTCATGGAATTAAAGGTAGATATACATCAGAAGTTACTTCTCTTTCTCCAAGTGGAACAAATGAAGGTTGGATAAAAGCTGTATCATCAAATGGAATATTTAAACATCTATACAATGAATGGCAATTCATTCCCATAGATGAAAATAAAACTATGGTAAAGTTTTATATAGAGTTTAAGTTTAAGTCCAACTCATTTTCCACTTTATTAAACTCAGTATATAAGTATACACAAAGTAAAATAATTGCTGCATTTAAAGATAGGGCTGAAAGCCTTGCTAAACAAAAGTTATCTTGACATTATTAATATAAATGTATAATTTTTTTTAGTAAGTTAAGTGTTTATATTGTAATGATTTTTAGACTATTGTTTTTATTAATTTTCATAAGTGTTAATTCTTATGCAGTTGTTAAGCAAGATTTATCCGATAACCAATACATTCAAAAAAAACCCAATGAAATAACATCAAATGAGCTATTATCGCCATTACCTAATGATAAATTATTAGGAGATCCAAAAGCACCAATTCTAATGATAGAATATGCTTCATTAACTTGTTATCACTGCTCTCTTTTTCATAGGAATGTTTTTCCTAAAATTAAAGAGAAATATATAGACACAGGTAAGATGTTATATATATTTCGTCATTTTCCTTTGGATTACAGAGGGCTAAAGGCTGCAATGCTAAGTCATTGCTACGAAAAACAAGAAGACTACTTTAATTTTAACAAAGCTGTTTTTAACTCAATAGATTCGTGGAATTACTACAATTTAAGTGATTTGACTTTACTACAAAGAATTGCTGCACTAAGCAACTTAAAGCAAGATGCATTTAACCAATGCATTAATGATAAGAAAATAATGGATAAAATCGTAAATGATAAATCACTGGCAATTAATAAACTTGGTATCACAGCCACTCCAATATTTTTCATCAAGCTTAACGATGATAAATCATATATAAAGCATAATAAAGTTAAACATGGAGGGTATAAAGAGCTGAAATATTTCACTAATGTGATAGATAAATTATATGGAAAAGCTATAGTGAAGTAATACCACTGTAGCTTACCATATAAAAGACTCTATGCTGAGTCATTGTTTTTCACTACTGTTTGTTGTTTTTTACGCTCAAACTCTCTTTTTTTACTGTGCCAAGTGTAGTAATACATAGTGATTTTATTCTCTATTAATACTATTGTCCCATCATAAAACTGAACCATATCCATAACTTTTCTCTGAGCTTCATCAAAACGTTCTTTATACTTTTCACGATAAGCTGGATTATGTAGTAACATAACCCCTTCATTCTTGTTAGATTTTTTGTTTAACGTTTCAACTTCACCAGCAATAGTATAAGACATATAACCCCTCTAATTGATTATAAAAATTATATTTTAAAAAGAGAAATGCGCATAAACAATCCCTTTAATTCTAGCATAATAATCGACTGTTTATTATACTAGTTAACTATAGTACGATATATAATAATTTTTGTCACTTAAAATTTTATACTATGAAATAATAACTTAAAATAAATGTTTTTATTATTTTAAACTATATTATTATATTTATAAATTGTGTATGAATTAAGTCTCCCTAATTTATAATATATGCGTAATAATTTTAGTATAAAATTGTCATACATAAGAAATCTATTTGCAAAAGAATATAAAAAAATAGAAGAATATTGTATTCTTGAAAAAAAGCAACATATTCAAATTGGCCCTGAAGAAGGAAAGCTATTAAGTTTATTTATAAAAATCCATAAAATCAAAAGTATTGTTGAGATTGGCACGTTATACGGTTATTCGTCGATTTGCATGGCAAAAGCTCTACTGGAAGATGGTCACATATATACAATAGAAAATAACCCTCAATACTCAAGAATAGCAAAAAAAAATTTTAGTGCTTTTAATCTGAGTGATAAAATTACTCTAATAGAAGGCAATGCATTGGAAAAACTTAATGAATTATCAGCAAAAGCACCATTTGACATGATATTTATCGATGCTGATAAAGGTGGTTATCCTAAATATTTAGATTGGGCAGAGTCATACATTAAACAAGATGGGCTAATCGTTGCAGATAACACTCTATTGTTTAACACAGTATTTTTAGAATCGCCTCCAAAAGAAGTATCAGAAAAATCATGGCATGCTATGAGGGAGTTTAATAATAGATTATCAGATGAAAAAAAATATTTCTCTATATTGATTCCAACTGATGAAGGAATGACTGTAGCTTTAAAGCTAACATAAGTTAAAAATCAAGGTCAGCATAATGTTTAGGAGGGATTAAACCGGAAACTCTCTCTAATAATATCTCACGAAAACAAGGCTTTGATTTAACAATGGAGTACCATTCTTTTAAAATTTTACTTTTTTCCCATGGAAAACTACTTACATAATCCATTACGGAAATATGCGATGCTAAAGCAATATCAGCTAAAGTGAACTTATCAGTTGCAAGCCAAACGTTCTTGTTAATTAAGTGTTCGATGTATTCCATATGGCAAGGCAGGTTATGCTGAGCTGCATGAAGAAATCTAGAGTCAGGGCTGCGGTTAGTAATTACTTTTTCATTCATAATATACTTAGTAACTTCATTGTAAAATTTGTTATCGAACCAATTGATTAGAGCGCGTATTTTAGACTTAATAATAGTGGATGAACCAAATAATTTGACGTCGCTATTGTAAGTTTCTTCTATATATTCACAAATGGCATTACTATCCGCTATTACAAAGTTATTATCTATTAATACTGGTACTTGCCCGGTTGGATTGATCTCCATAAATTCATTCCGTTTTTCCCACGGATTTTCATGCACTAGATCACAGCTCAACTTTTTTTCTTTGAGAAGAGCTCTAACTTTTCGTGAAAATGGACAAAGAGGAAAATGATATAAAATCATAATATTCCTCTTTTGTTATCCCAATATCCTTTTTTTGTTACTCTATGGCTTGACCTACAACTGTACGAACTTTCTTTGTAGTCCACAGAAGTTTGCGTAGCAGGTGGTGTCATGCAAGTAGCTGACACTGGAATCCAGTTCTTATTATACAACAGCCTGATGTATTCATTTAAAATTAAGTTTTCTGGATCCAAGTAGTCAAGCACTGGGATGACAGAAGAAGAGTATTTTAGGTAACAGTTGTTTACTCCAAAGTAATGTTGCAAGAGATCTAACATATAAATTATTAAGGTTAATATAGGATATACCTTGCTAAATAAAAAAAAAAGTATAATATTTTATAAGGTATGCAGGCAAAAACTCTGTAATTTGGTCAGATCAGAAATGAGGCAGCCATATCGGAACCTTTTTGGGTTGCATACCTACTTCATTATTTGTTTTATCCGAAGCTGTGAATATAGCATTAAAACATCGTCCTAGTAGCTTTAAAGATCTAGTAGGTCAAGATATATTAGTGCGTGTATTAGAAAATGCTTTTACTTTAAACAAAATTCCACAATCTATACTGCTCTCTGGTAGTAGTGGAGTTGGTAAAACCACCACTGCAAGGATAATAGCTTTATGTTTGAATTGTTCCCTGGGGCCAATTTTTGAACCTTGCGGATTGTGTGAAAATTGTCTAGCAATAAAAAATTCAAGCCATCCAGATGTGATTGAAATCGATGCAGCAAGTCACACTAGCATTGACGATATTAAAGTAATCCTGGGAGATATTTGCTATTCACCTATAAGCTCTAAATTCAAAGTCTACATTATAGATGAAGTACATATGTTATCCAGCAGCGCATTTAACGCATTACTTAAAACCCTAGAAGAGCCACCATCTAGTGTAAAGTTCATTTTAGCAACTACGGAAATAAAAAAGATACCGATAACTATTATTGCACGTTGTCAAAGATTTGATTTACACAACATTCCTGTAGCTAAAATAGTGGAACGTTTAAATGATGTTGCACAAAAAGAGAGTTATTCCATTGAAAAGGGAGCATTGGAATTAATTGCACGACATTCTGGAAATTCAATGCGTAACGCCTTGTTTTTGATGAATCAAGCAGTGCTATATAGCAGAGATGGTGCAATATCCACTAAAAATGTGACAGACATACTTGGCCTAGTGGATAAAGATATTATATTTGATCTATTAGGGGCAATATTAGAAGGTGATTTACAGAAAGCTCTATCAGTGTTTGACAAGGCGATAAAAACAGCAAACCCACTTAGTATTTTTGAAGGTCTATTGCAAACAATTCAGTTAGTATGCCGTTTTTTAATTACGAAAGAGATTGATAGTGCAGTTACAGAGCATGAAAAGAATAGGATAAAAGATTTAAGTATAAAGAGATCTTTAATATTTTTTTCGAGATTGTGGAAGGTGTTGCTTAAAGGTATTCAAGATATAAAAACTTCAACATGCAACGATGTTGCTGCTGAAATGATGTTAATTAGTCTTTGCTATCTCTCTGATCTACCTTCTCCAGAACAGGTGATCAAAAAAATTCTTTCACAGAATGTAGAGCAAGGAAATAGACAGGGCAGACCTGTTGCACCTTCCCCCTCTGTCATCCAAGTAGCTGACTACTCGGATCCAAAAAAATATGTGGAAAGTAAACAACAACCCCACTCTGTCATCCCAGTGC
Organism: Wolbachia endosymbiont (group A) of Melieria omissa; assembly: GCF_964031125.1. Taxonomy (NCBI): domain Bacteria; kingdom Pseudomonadati; phylum Pseudomonadota; class Alphaproteobacteria; order Rickettsiales; family Anaplasmataceae; genus Wolbachia; species Wolbachia endosymbiont (group A) of Melieria omissa. Next base: position 670,381 of record NZ_OZ035007.1, read on the forward strand.
GTGACACTGGGATACATGTGGAAAATAAACAACAAAATTACGATTTTGATAAGATTTTGCAACTATTAAGGCGAAGTAACCAAATTTATCTTTACAAACAACTGTGTAATAATCTACAATTAATAGATTGTAAACCTGGATATTTAAAATTAAAAGCTGTATCTAAGTTGGATAGTGATTTTTGCAATGATTTAAAAAATTACTTAAACCAGGTGACTCAGCAAGAGTGGGTTATTGCAGTTGATACAGGTTATATAAACAGGGAAGTGAGTAATTTAAATTATGCACCTGCAGTTAAGGATATCCTTGACACGTTTAAAGGTGCAAAAGTAGTTAATATAGAAAATAAGGAGTAAGTTGTGGATTTTAGTCAAATAATGAAACAAGCGCAAGAGATGCAAAAAAAGCTTGCAGAAGCTCAAGAAAAATATGTTGGAAAAGAGTTTCAAGGTATTTCTGGTGGTGGCAAAGTTTCTGTATTAGTGGAAGTCATAAAAATAGGTAGCTATAAAGCTAAAAAGGTGAACATAGACTTAGAACTTATGAGAAATGAGGAAAAAGATATAGTAGAGGATTTAGTAACAGCAGCGTTTAATGATGCCGTTAAAAAAGCAGAAGAAGATATGGCGAATGCAACTTCTGATCTTGCAGGTATGATGGGTTTACCATCCGGGTTTAAACTTCCTTTTTGAATTTACTACTGAAGTTTCTTTTAGTGTAAGTATTTTTTTTCTAATATTCCCAACGCTAGTACTTCTTCATATAATGTACCTATACTAGCATAGCCCTACGTCATACCGTGATTCATTCCACAACTGTACAAACATTGCAATATGGCACATAGTAAACGATGTCATTCCAGTCTGGAATGGCTTTGTTGCATAGCAACTGAAAAAATCTGGTGGCTACTGACAAAATTCATTATAAAATAGCCATTTAACCTTGAAAGAAAAAATATGCCACAAAAAATGAGGGTCAGTAACCATAGCGAATATAACAAATTTCTAGAAAAAAGAGGAAATATTTTTCATTATATCAACGAAGCCATAGAAAAGTGGTACGAGAATGGTCCAAAAATACCAGGTGGCAACAATATTTATAGCGATAAAGTTGTAATTTTGGTGCACATAATAACTTGTTTATTTAGAATAGGCCTGAGGCAAACAGTTGGGTTTATAGCAGGATACCTTGAGCAAATTGGGAAAAATTTGCAAGTTATCAGCTATTCACAATCATCAAGAAGGTTTAAGAAACTCAATATTAAGATCAATGATTGCAGAAAATAATATGGAAGATATCGAAATTGCTATAGACAGTACAGGAATTAGTATATACAACAACACTCCTGGTCATAGCAAAGAAAATAGCGAAGATAGAAAGTATCGCAGCTATGAACAGACAAGAAAATTGCATGTAATGTTGAATACAAACAGCAAAAAAGCCATAGCTGTAAAATACAGTAACGGCTGATCACTATGGAGCTTGTGATTTGCTAAAAGAAGTCGATTTTCAGTATGTCATAAAAGTACTATATGCAGATAGGGCATATGACAGAGAAAAGCTCTATAAGCTGTGTAATCAATATGGTATAAAAACGAAAATTCCTCCGAAAAACAACGCAGCAGAGCATCCAAAGTTAGACTATATGGCTGAGAGAAATTCTGCAGTCAAGCTCATAAAGTCATATGATGAAGATGGTATAAAGAAGTGGAAAAAAGAGATGAGTTATGGAAAAAGATCTTATATAGAAAGTTTTTTCTCGCGACTGAAACAAACATTCGGGTTTAGTTTTAGGAATAAATCTGAGACAAATAGAGAGAAGGAACTACTTGTTAAATGCTATTTGCTCAATAAGTTCACTGATATTGGTATGGCTAAATTTGAGATAGCTTCATAAATTTATTGTGCGTTACCTACTATCCGAAGAGCGATGCAACAAAGCCATCCCAGTGTCAAGCACTGGGATGACACCCTCCTTGGCAAACAATGTTCGTACAGCTATGTGCGTGACGCTGGCGCTGGAATCTAGAAAAAAATAGATCCAAGTAGTCAAGCTACTTGGATGATACTGACTGCTAATTTTTTATGCAAGAGGTCCAATCATTCACCGTTCTTGCAAGTGATAGCACTCTCACTTCTTTTGCACCGGAGTTTAAAATTTCCTGAGAGCAAGATCTTACAGTTGCTCCGGTTGTTACCACATCATCAACTAATATCACGATTTTATTTTCGATAATTTTCTTGTTGCTTGTTTTAAAAGCCTTCTTTAAATTTTTTTCACGCTGTTTAAGTGAAAGACCAGCTTGAGGCGCAGTATGGCGAAGGCGTTTTATTGCAAATGGCGTATAGGATAAATTGGACAACTTACTCAATTCTTTTGCAAGCAGTGCTGCTTGATTATATTTACGTTTAAACAAGCGCATTTTATGTAACGGTATAGGAATTATGATCTCTGCGTTCTGAAATGTATCCTGATTAGCTTGGTGTATCCACTTTGCATAGATTTTTACGTAATTCAAATTATCAAAAAATTTGAAATTTATAATCATGTTTCTACTATGTTGATCATAAGCAAAAACTGATCTTAATACTTTAAACGGTGGAGGATTGATGATGCACTTACCACACGTATAAATATTGTCTGAGATTACTACGCCACAAACATTGCAGTAATGCTTAGTTAGAAAATTGATTTTTTTGTTGCATTCACTACACAGATTAAGATTTTCATCAATGATACATTCGCAACTTACGCATACGCTTGGAAATATGAGATTTGTAGCTTTTTTTAGTAAGAGAAGGTTCACAACTCATTAAATATATTATAAAATAATTTATATAGTATAGCTAAAGTAACTTAAGCTTACACTCTTTCACTTTTTATTCCATTTCAATATAGTTCATGCTGCTGAAAAGCAGAACTTATAACTCAGTTTGTGGTATACCATTGACTGAAGTAGTCTTTGAATTATCCTTAGATAAAAATTGATGTTTTTCTGGCTTCTGTACTTCACTCAACTTACTTTGCACTTTGTCACAAGCCCACACAAGTGGCGTTATGATTGACGCGGCAGCCCAAATGATAGCAGCGCAAGCATAACTTACAATCTTGTTAAATACTCTAGCTACTGCATTAGCACAATCTTGCCCCATTTCTAAAAATATGTTTGAATAATTAACGAATGATTTTGTATCTGTTTTAAAACAATAGTCCCCTGTTATTTTTGACAATAACTTGACTGGAAAGTGTGACAAACATGCCACTATCAAAAATAAAGGTTGCAATATTATGTTGGCTGCTAAAACAGCACCCAGTGTACACAATGAATACACTCCCTCTGCTCTGTGGCCCACGTATTCACATTTATCATTATCTTGATAATACTTGTTATAATTGTCTTTACTCTCAACTCCACAAATTACATCTTTCACAGGTCCTAGCACATTATCAACGTAACGTACAGATTTATAGAAACTATTTTCTGGAACTAGTGTGTTATCTTCTGCTTTCTTAGCAGGTACAACTCCATATTCAACGTACCTTCTAAAGTATCGATATACTGACATTCTTATCTCCAAATCATAAATATGCAACCTAGCCTAATATAATTAAGAAATAGTTTATAATAAATACGTTTTAAGATACCTGCCTGTAACACTTTCTGGAATTTTTACCACTTCTTCTGGAGTTCCAGTAGCAATCACTTCTCCGCCTTTTATTCCGCCCTCTGGTCCGATGTCTATTATATAATCTGCAGTTTTTATAACGTGCAAATTGTGCTCGATAACTATAACAGTGTTTCCCAGATCGACTAATCTATGGAGTATTTTTAGTAAGTTATTTATATCTTCAAAGTGTAATCCAGTTGTTGGCTCATCAAGAATATACAATGTTCTTCCGGTAAATCGTTTTGATAGCTCCTTGGACAGCTTTATTCGTTGTGCTTCACCCCCAGACAACGTTGTTGACGACTGTCCGAGTTTTATATAGCCAAGCCCCACTTCCTGCAAAGAAATCAACTTTTCTTTTACCATTGGAAGGTTTTCAAAAAAATCACAAGCTTGATCTATCGTCATATCAAGGACATCAGAGATTGATTTTTCTTTATAAGTAACTTCCAATGTTTCCCGATTATACCTTCGCCCTTTACATTGCTCACACTTCACATAAACGTCCGGTAGAAAATGCATCTCTATCTTTAAGTGCCCATCACCCTTACAAGCCTCACACCTTCCCCCTCTGGTATTAAATGAAAACCGGCCTATATTATATCCCCTTGCTTTTGACTCCGAAAGACCTGCAAACCAATTTCTTATATGAGTGAACATACCAACATATGTTGCTGGATTTGACGCAGGAGTTCTACCAATTGGCGACTGATCAACTTCTATAACTTTATCTATATATTCAAGGCCTTCTATTCTATCACACTGACCATACCTTGCAGACGAATGATGTATCTTATGTGCTGAATATTTATATAACGTTTCTATGACTAAACTTGATTTTCCCCCTCCTGATATTCCAGTAACACAAATAAGATTCCCTATAGGAAATTTAACGTTCACATTTTTTAAGTTATTTTCACATGCATTTATTACTTTTATGAACTGAGTTGCTTGCTTTCTTCTCCTTGGAATTAAAATTTTTTTCTCTCCACTCAAATATTGCCCTGTTATGCTCCCCGAATTTCTTTGCACCTGGTCTGGTGTTCCTTCTGCAACAACTTTTCCACCATTTACGCCAGCTCCAGGACCAATATCAATCGCATAATCAGCAGCCATTATTGTATCTTCATCATGCTCAACAACGATTACAGTGTTACCCATGTCTCTTAAGTTTTTTAGTGTGGCAATTAACCGATCATTATCACATTGATGAAGGCCTATCGAGGGTTCATCAAGCACGTACAGCACTCCTGTTAAACCAGAGCCAATTTGTGAAGCAAGTCTGATCCTCTGACTCTCACCGCCAGAGAGAGTGCTAGATTCTCGATCAAGCGTTAGGTAATTCAACCCTACATTCTTTAAAAATGCTAGCCTCTTGATTATTTCATTTAATATTTTACTTGAGATTTGCTTCTGTTGTTCTGTGAGCTTGTCTGGCAAATTTTCAAACCATTTAAGGGATTCATCGATGCTGAGCCCTGATATTTCACCTATATGTTTGCTATCAATTTTTACTGTAAGCGCTTCTTTTCTCAATCTATAGCCAGTGCATTCTCTGCAGTGAGTAACAGAGCAATATCGCTCAACAAGCGTTTCATCATAATCCATCTGGTTTTCTAAGATACTGACCAAACCTTGAAATTTACCGAAGCCAAAGAGTATCATATCTTTTACTTCTTGATCTATGTTCTTCCACGGAACATCAAGGCTAAATTTACAATTTTCAGCCAGTGATAGAATTGCACTTTTTAAAAATCCATAACCTGTGTGCACTTGACGGAACATTGATCCCACTGGCTTTAAAGCGCCTTCAGATATTGAAAGAGTTTCATCTGGCACTATCAGCTTCACATCAATAGCCAGCTTTTTACCAAGCCCATTACACGAACCACATGCACCGTAAGGGCTGTTAAAAGAAAATAATCTTGGTTCTATTTCCTCAAGAGTGAAACCAGACTCGGGGCATGCAAAATTCTCTGAAAAAGTCAGAATTTGACCATTTTTATACTCGGAATTATGGTTGTCAGGTAGGTTTACTATTTCTACATACATTAGACCATTACCAAGTTTTAGTGCGGATTCTATACTACTTGGCAGTCGATTTCCTATATCGCCCAATATTGATATTCTATCTGCAACCACAAAAATGTCGTGTTTCTTGTTCTTATCGAGTTTAGGCAAGTCATCTACATTGTACACTTCACCATCTATTTTGAACCTTACGTAACCTTGTCTTTTAATTTCCAATATCTCTTTAAGATGTTCTCCCTTTCTACCACGCACAACAGGGGCAAGTATATATATCTTAGTTTCTAAAGGTAACGCAATTATAGTATCTACAATTTGAGACACCGTTTGTTTTGTTATTGGTAATCCAGTTGCAGGTGAATAAGGAACTCCTATTCGTGCATATACTAAGCGCAAGTAATCGTAAATTTCGGTAACAGTTCCAACTGTTGACCTTGGATTTTTTGAGATCGATTTCTGGTTGATAGATATTGCAGGAGAGAGACCTGTAATCGACTCAACATCTGGTTTATCCTGAATGTTGAGAAATTGACGCGCGTAAGCTGACAGGCTTTCAACGTACCGGCGTTGGCCCTCTGCATAAATCGTATCAAATGCAAGGCTAGACTTGCCAGAACCACTTAGCCCAGTTATAACAACTAGCTTATTTTTCGGTATATTGACGTCTACACCTTGCAGATTATGTTCCCTTGCGCCCTTAACTCTGATAAAATCGTCCATATTATACCATATAGCGTATTAACCATTATAGCCTCAAAATACGTGAATTTATAGTGATATATTGATTTTCTATTGATTTTTTCAACTGTTACGGAAAATTAAGCAGCGTTTGATAAATCGTCATTCCGCTACTTGTTAGCGGCTGAGATACCGCGACGGTATGACGGTTAAGTAGGCCAGTGCCCCTATGATGTCATCCCAGTGTCAAGCACATAGCTGTACGAACGTTGTAGTTTAGGAGCAATTCCCACCAGTGGACCAGTGCCCAGACACTGGTTCTATGCAACTTAATTAAAAACGTTTGTTTTAGCGTAAGACAACTACCTTTAGCTCATCAGCTCAGTTATAAGCAAAATTTCTGGATTCCAGACTGGAATGACACCATTTGCTGTGCAATTTACCTTCAAAAATGAATGTTCGTACAGCTATGTGTCAAGCACTGGGATGACACCATTCTTTTTTCTGGATTCCAGTGTCTGGGCACTGGAATGACACCCCCCTGATAGGCTCAAATCATAGTGTTTGTACAGTTGTGGGTTTAGGCTACCTATAAATTCTAAACTGTTGTTACGTATTAGGACCACCAAATACACCCCCAGGACCCAAAGTCAGTTTAGCTATATCAGAAAACAGGTTATGTGGAAATCTTAAAATACTTCTTGTTCGCCAAGCAAAATAAATACATTCCTACAAACAAGCAGATGCTCAATACTGACACATAAGAAAACTTAAAAATTAAATCTCTAATGTATATTGATAAGCATTTACCTGCAGAAAATTTGTATAGTAATCCAACACATACAACGGCACTATCAACCACTGATGCTATAATTAAAGTAATGAAATTTGCCATATGAAAATTCAACTTGGACTTCAATTTTTCAAAAATAATTATGCTTGAGAGAAGAGATACTAAAATTGCAGTATATGAAATCAATATCATCAAATTAAAACTTTGCCATTTAAAAACACAACATAGCGCTGTACACACTATTAAGTTGTACGTAGCTTTGCTTCTGCCATAAAATTCAACCATTGAATTTACAACTAAAGCAGCTCCCACAAATAAGGCAGCACATATCATCAATTTATTTGAAGTGTTGAGTAAAGAAAGACTGATAAACAGGAGTATCGATAAAATAGACATAATTACCTACCCAAAATTAATAACATACATTCATTCTAAATAAACATTACATATAGTAAAAGAGTTATTTAGCATAATAAGAAAAATATTTTATATTAGCATGCCACATCTTTCAGATCTACTTTTAAAACATCCTTTATGTTTAGCACCTTTTTCTCTGTTACTTTGCCAATACATGAATAAACTGCACCTTCAAACAATTCTTCAAACCTCTTCTGATTGTGTGGTGCAATAGTAACCAAAATTCTACTTTGCGATTCAGAAAACATTATTATCTTGTTTATTATGTCTGTATTTTGTATTTTTCCTATTGGCACTAGTGAAAGATCGATTTCAGCACCGAGATCTCCTGCAATTAGCGATTTTGCCAGAGCAATAACTAATCCGCCTAAGTTTGGTGCAATTGCAGAGGCAATTATGCCATCTTTTATTGCCTGGTTGTAACGCTCATACAACTTCCTAGCGCTCTTTGCATCAACTTTTGGTACGTTGTTATTACCTATTCCACTATATAACTGATATTCAGATCTACCAAGTTCATCAAGTGTTTCTCCAAGCACGTATATTAAGTCTCCTGGCATTTTTACATCAAGCGATACCGCATTTTCAATATCTTCTATAATTCCAATTGCTGAGATGAGTAATGAAGGTGGTGCAGATATCATCACTTTCTCGCCATTTTCATCATATCCCTTAAAGTCGTTAAACATACTATCTTTTCCGGATATGAATGGTGTTTTAAATGCAGTTGCAAAGTCGTAACAAGCCTCTGCAGCTCTCTTTAGTTGCCACAACCTTTCTGGATTATAAGCATCACACCAACAAAAATTGTCGAGCAACGCTAGATGATTTATATTTCCTCCTGCGGCTACATAGTTGCGTATCGCGGTGTCAATTGCACATGCTGCCATGTGGTAGGTGTCAATTTCTCCATAACTTGAGCCAAATCCTTGCGATTTTACAACACCTTTATTTGAAGAAAGGATTGGTCTTGAAACAATAGCTTCACTGCACACTCTTCCCTTGCCCTGCAGTGGTTTCAGCACTGACGACCCTTGAACCTCATGATCATATTGCACCACTATGAACTCTTTACTGCAAATGTTTGGTCTGCTTAACATTTCTTTTAATTCAATTTCTAAAGAAGGCGAACTTGTTGTCATTCCAGCGCGTGGCGCTGGAAGCCCCTTAGACCACGGCTTTGTCTGTAAATGCATTTTAGGATTACCATCATGCAGAAATTCAGTTCCGATATCCATTATTACTGTCCCTTTAGGACATTTAACAACGGCTTTACCACTCTCATTAAACTCTCCAATCACACAAACCTCCACATCATGTTTTTTCATGATTTGCTTAAACATAGGGAGATTTTCTTCTGGCACTGCTAAGGTCATTCTCTCTTGTGATTCTGATATCCATATTTCCCACGGAGCCATACCATCGTTTTTAAGGAGAACCTTGCTCAAATCAACTTCAAATCCGTCTTTTCCCATTTCACCAATAGACGACGACAGCCCACCTGCTCCATTGTCCGTTATTGCATTATAAAGACCAAGATCTCTTGCTTTTATGACGGCATTGGATAGTTTTTTTTGTGTTATAGGGTCACCAATTTGCACAATCGTTGAAGGGCTGTTTCCCGACAAAGCCTCTGAAGAAAACGTTGCACCGTGAGTTCCTTCTCTTCCAACTCTTCCGCCAATAATTACGATTTTATCGCTGTTTTTAGGCCCTTTGATGTGTGAAGGTGCGTTATTTATGTTGCGCGGAATAATTCCGACACTGCCAACAAAAACTAACGGCTTGCCACAAAATCTATCGTCAAAATATACCGATCCAAGTTGCGTTGGAATACCAGAGCAATTACCAGCAACATTAACACCGTGGATCACTTCTTTCATTATATATTTTGGCGGTAAGATCTCATCAGTGCGCTCTTTGTCCCTATAAAACTTGCCTTTTGCTTCTTTGGCAAAGCAAAAGTAATAGGTATTCATTATAGGCTCCGCGCCTTTCCCGAAACCCACTATATCGCGATTAACTCCAAGCACTCCGGTCATTGCTCCACCAAACGGATCAAGCGCCGAAGGGCTATTGTGAGTTTCAACTTTATCTACGATTAAGTAATCGTCATTAAAAATTATTCCTCCGGCATTGTCGGAGAAAACTGACACACATATGTCAGAATTTATCTCACGCGTTGCACGCTTAATATAATGTGCGTATAGGCCATCTTTTATTTCATCAATAGGAGAGCAAAAGATATTGTGCTTACAATGTTCAGACCAAGTTTGTGCTAGGGACTCAAGTTCAATATCATATGGATTTCTATTAAGTTTTTTAAAGTAATCCTTTATAGCTTTCATTGCTGCCAGAGAGAGCCCTAAAGTGCCGTTACCATTGATTCCATCTCTGCTGATCTTTTCAAGCTCTTGGTCACTTACATTTAGGTTAACAGGCTTAGCATCCTTTTTCACGGACTGATACTGAGTAAACTTTTTATATTTACCGTAATGCCTCCAATAGCAATTGCCGTTTTTTTTATAAACAAGCGTGCAATACTCAGTGATAGGGTTGAATTCTTGCTTTATATAATCTTCGGTTGGCATGCTTCCTTTACCCAAAATAAGTTTTGAACTTCTTGCTTTGATATGAACGCCTTCATCAATGTGGCCCTTGCTAATTAAATACTCTCTAACAATTTGTTTTGCTGTGTTGCCTACATTATCGGTCATGCCAGGTAAGAAGCTTATCTCCAAGCCCCACTCAGCTTGTGGTTCTATGAAGTCATATTGAACTTCTTCAAGGTTTTCGTTGTAGGAATAATAACGGCAGTCTTGTATGACTTTATTATAAAATAGCCCACAAATTTCTTCATATAATTTTGGTGGTAATTCTTTGTGTATATAAATCGAGTAAACGTTGACTAACCATCTGCGGCCAACTTGCTCACATTTATTTAAAATTTCTATTCTGATGTTTGTCATGTAATGTTATAAAAGATTTTAATATATAATAGCATACAAGCACGTTTATATTTTGAATAATTTCTATACAATAAAAGTATTGTATTAATTGTTACTGTTAGTGGGAAGAGTTTTTACCGTTAATGTGGATGAATCTCTTTTTGATGTGCTGGTTCAGCATATATTTTCTGAATATGAAAGAGAAAAAATCCCTGAAGTAAAGATCATACTTCCTTGCAAGAGGGATGTGATAGCGCTGCTGAGTGCATTCAAGAATTATAACGCTAAAAAATGCATAATTTTGCCAGAGATAGTTTCGCTAGAGAACATCGATGAGGAGGATTTAATATTAAATCTTGATAGAGTCAAAGTTATCAAGCCAACAAAAAGGACGCTGCTACTCATTCAATTCATATTGGAGTGGAATAGAAAAAATAATGATAATTTTCCAATTGATTTAGCTTATAGCCTGCCATCATTGCTTGATAAAATTCAGTATACCCAAATGGCAGAGTTCGATGAACATTCAAAAAAAATAGAAAGTTTCATAAATTTACTTATTGAAACATGGAATAAAATTTTAAAAGATTTAGGAGTAGTAGATATATTAGAACATAAGAGTGATTACATAAACAGTATGATAACCTCTTTACAAAAAGACCAATATATAATCTTTGTTGGAATTGGAAAGGATAAGTCGTTAATTAAGGCTATATATGATCTGCCATTTGGAAAAATAATTTTGCCTAACCTGAATTTGAAAATTAAAGAGAAAGACTGGAAATTGCTTGATAAAAAACACTATCAATATTGTCTGAAAGATCTGCTAGGTTATTTAAGTATAGGCAGAGAGGATGTAAGTTTTCTGCCAGAAGCGTGTTCTCCAGTGCCCAGACACTGGGATCCAGAAAACTTAACTTTAAATGAGCGCACCAGGTGGCTGTATAATGAAAACTGGATCCCAGTGTCAAGCACTGGGATGACAGAAGAAAGGGCTGGGATAACAGGAAGTCCTGAGGAATATCTAGATTACGTCTTTGATACAACTGCCGATCTAAGCAAAGTTAGTAGTGGACATGTTGGCAATATTGAAGTCATCACTTGTGATTCCAGAGAGGAAGAAGCACAAGTGACATCATTAATTATAGAAAATGAAGGTTATGAAAACATTTCTTTGGTCGTCTTTGATAAATTACTTGCAGCTCGTATAGCATGTTTATCAAGGCAACACAGTGCCATACCGGAAAATTACCCTTATATAACGCTTCTGCTTTATAGTATCGAAGTTTTGACCTCAAATTGGAGCAGTGTGTCATTACTTTCGCTCCTTAAACATAGGCTAGTGACTTTTGGTTACACTCAAGAAGAGTACACTCGGATTTTATCTGAATTTGAAATAGAGATATTACGCAACTTTAGTACAAATGGCCTGAGCGATATTATAAATGCTATCAATGCCCATAAAAAGCTAAAATACAAAGAAGATATATTACTTATTATCAGTAAGTTAGAGGTTATATTTAATCCTTTACTTCGTTCTATAAATTGCTCTATTTTTGATGTGGTAGCAACTCATTTGCAGTGTATTAATATATTATCTGGTATAAATTTTTCAGAGCTAAATAGTGAAATAGGTAATTTTACCTGTAATTTCTCAAATGCATGTGAGGGTGTAGGAATTAAATGCTCCTTAGAGTTATATAGCCAAATTCTGACCTTATTTTTAGAGGAAGAGTTTTTCTCTGTAGCAAGTGACTTGAATAAATTCAGCTTATATCACAACAAAGTTGTAATACTTGCTGGATTTAATGAAGCGCCAAGCTTTCAAAATCCGCTTTTGAATGCATTTACGAGAGAAAAATTTAATCTTCCTTCCGTGCAAGAAGAGCAGGGGTATTTTTTTTATACTTTACACAATTTGTTTTGTGCAAGTAAGGTTTATATTACAAGATCGCTAAGCCATAGAAAACCAATTCTATTGCAGCGTTTGGAAATTCTACTCAAGGAGGGGAAGCAGCCGTATCGTGATTGGCTAAGGATATTAAATACGCCTGAATGTACTGTTCCATGTACTCAGCCTATGCCAAAACCTCAAACCGAAGTTAGAAAAGAAAAAATGCAGGTGATGTCTTGCAGTGCAATAGAAAAGCTAATTCGTAATCCTTATTCATTTTACGTTGAATATATACTGGGCCTTAAACAATTAAGAGACTTGAATTTTAAGCCATCGATATTGGAATTTGGCACTATGGTACACAACATTCTTGCAAGATATTTACGCAACAAAAAATCTCCAATGAGCATTGCACGAGAAGCATTCTCGACTAGTCAGTTTAATTTTTCAAATATGTGGTGGGTAAGACTACAAAAGATAATTCAATCTTTTGTCGAATTTGATGAAACTCGAAGCAATTATGTTGAGTTGGAAAAGAACTTTTCCTGTCCGATATTTCATATTCCAGCGCGTGACACTGGTTCTTGTGATCAGTATGAAACTGCTTGGATGACAAATAAGCCACAAGAAATTTCACTGATAGCAAGATGTGATAGAGTTGAGTATCTACCAAGTGGGCAAGTGGCAATTATAGACTATAAGCTTGGTACACCACCTTCCAATGAAGAAGTAATGTCGGGATTTTTTCCGCAATTAATTTTACAAGCCTTAGCGGTAGAACATATAACAAAAAGAGAAGTCTCAGAACTTGCTTATTGGAAACTTGATTATGATAAAATAAAAGTTATTTCTATACAAAATTATAGATACAAAATGCAAGAATTAAAAAATGATCTGCCTGGTTTTTTATCTAACTATTTAAGTAATTCCACACCCTTTATTGCCTCTCCATATTTTGATAAATTCCTGAGATTTAACAGCTATAAACAGCTAGAAAGGGTAGGAGAGTGGTTGTAAATGGTGTCATCCGAGTACCTGACACTGGTTTCCATCCAAAAGGGTGTCATCCCAGTGCCCAGACACTGGGATGGCTTTGTTGCATCACACTTTATGAGATGGTGATTTATGGTAAATTCATGTATAGCATTTCTCATAATAGTCCGAACAGGTCATAGGAAGGCAGAATCAACAGCACGACGAAAGGATTCGAATAGAGGAATGTTTTTCCTGGCTCTGTTTTTTATAGCAAACCAATGATGCTCAATTTTGTTGAAATCTGGAGAATAAGGCGGCAGATACAAAATTTCTGCACCAACCCCTTTAGCAAGCTCGATAATCTTATCAGACTTATGAAAAGTAGCATTGTCAAGAATGACCATACGCGTCAAGTTAAGAGATTGTGAGCAAATTTAGAGAGGTTAAAGTGGATACTCTAGCCCTTCTACGTTTGTCTTTTAATGAAAATCGCGACCAAGTTATAGTGAGTTTTTTAAGAAATGCTTTTAAACTATTAGTTTTGGTTAATACTAAAAATAACTCTCTAACCCGCCTTTTTAGCTCAATAAATGCCTTTGTTAAGCTAAGTTCTGTATTCTTTTTCACTTCTGTGCAACCAACTATGCCGTGAAATATAAGAATTGCGCACAATTTAGCATATAGTTCACATAATACTCTGCATGGCTTTCCTTTTAGCTTATCAAGCCTGATATGGCTTTTATACAATTTAAATAATAACTCAATTTGCCACCTTACTCTGTAAATCGTTAATACTTGCTCAGCACTAATTTTATTTTCTGGAACATTAGTTATAAATATTGACCAGTTCAACAATTTTTGATTTCTTTTAGAGGATGTATATCCCTGCGATCTTGCTAATCTATTAGCTTTCCTTCTTCTGGCCATAGACTGTTCTTCAGTTAGTTTCTGACATATAATTCTTACTCTAATTTTTGCTTCTTTTCCTAACAATACCTCGTTTTCTAAAAATAACTTATCCTCTAAACATTCTAATAACTCCATTTTTTGATTTGTTTCTACATCATATATGTTGGTATCGGATTTATAACGACTTATGAAATAAGCTCCTATTTCATTGATTTGTTTAAAAGAACTTGGCACAAAATAACCGAGATCAGATATTAGCAAATCATTGCTTAATATATTACTTAAATGTTTCCTATATCCCTGGTCTGATCTTACCCCCTCCGTTAAATTAAGTTGGTCTATTATCTGATTCATGTAGTCGAAAACTAATTGTAACTTTATTCCAGACTTAGTATTGCTTTCATAGCCACTGTAGCTAGTACCATAACCTTTATACATCTCTTCCATACTGTTAGGTAGAGTAATATAGCTACTGTCCAATAATTTAACACTATTAAATTGCTGTAAGATTTTGCAATCAACTTGCAAGATATTTTTAAAGAGAATCACAGATTCATTATACATCCTTTTCATAAATTCCACTGCTTCTTCAGTAAATCTAAAATCCAAACCTTGTTTTGTTATATCTATCGAGTCCTCGTTTAGTAATTGACACATTGTTTCTACGCTACAATTATCAACTCCTATATTACCCAAGACCATGGCTTTTACGAATGATGAACCTTTTAGCTTTCTCTTTCTTTTTATAAACCTTGTTGTAATTGAGATTTTCTCTGCTTTTTCATTAAAAAATTCTTTGAGCTTTTTTGATAAGCAAGTTATTTTATTCATTGGTTCTCTCACTAAAAGTATATCTGGGAGAACTTATACCTTATTATTCTATCTCTTTCATACCTTTATTTCCTTAACTTGACGCGTATGGTCAAGAATGACAGTCTGTCCAGGTTCCAAGATCGGTGTCAAAAATTGCTCAAACCATCCATTAAAAACATCCATATTACAGTGGCCTTCAAAGGTTAACGGAACAACTATCTTTCTTCCACTTAAGGCTGCAACCATACTGATTCGTTGAGTTTTCTTTCCAGATTTTAAGGCATAAAACCGCTGTCCTTTCTGGCAATATCCGTAGGGGTAGTCTTCGGTGTTATCAATGCCAGACTCATCTATATACACTAAGTTTTTAGGTTCTTTTGTCGCTATAATTTTCAAAAATTCAGCACGTTTTTCTTCGTTTCTTTCCTTGTATCCATATGTCTTTTTTTGCGCGTAAATCCAATTTTTTTAAGGGCTCGATAGATCGTTTGGATACTAACGTTGTTCCAAAGTTTAGCCATTTCCGATAGAGTCTTTCCTCCGTGTTCTCTGGCAAATTTGGCAAAGGTATCCCAGTCGGTAATTTTGTGATTGTAACCCCCATTTCCAAGTTTTTTTGATTGAAAGTCTCCTGTTTCTTTTCTTCTTTGCTGCCACTCCCATAAAGTAGTTCTTCCAATCTTAAATCTTGCTGCCACTGTTTCTCTGCTTTCTCCTTCGTCTAGCGCTTCCATTGCTTTTTTTCTTAAATCATAACTATATGCTGCTGGCATTCAACCTCCTTATCATCATCTACCCTTATCCTATCACATCCGGACTTTTATGGAAAGAGCTATAACTATCTCAAATTTAGCCATACCAATATCAGTGAATTTATTAAGCAAATAGCATTTAGTTCTTTTTCTCGATTTATCTCAGATTTATTCCTAAAACTAAATCCGAATATTTGCTTTAATCTTGAGAAAAACCCTTCAATATAAGATCTTTTCCCATAATTTACTTCTTTTTTCCATTCTTTCATGCCATCTTCACCGTATAATTTTATTAACCTAATAGCAGCATTCCTGTCAGACATATAATCTATTTCTGGATGTTCTGCCGCATTGTTTATTGGTGGAATTTTTGTCTTTATATCATATTCGTTACACAACTTATAAAACTTGTGCCTATCACATGCTCCATACGCGTCAAGTTAAGAGATTGTGAGCAAATTTAGAGAGGTTAAAGTGGATACTCTAGCCCTTCTACGTTTGTCTTTTAATGAAAATCGCGACCAAGTTATAGTGAGTTTTTTAAGAAATGCTTTTAAACTATTAATTTTGGTTAATACTAAAAATAACTCTCTAACCCGCCTTTTTAGCTCAATAAATGCCTTTGTTAAGCTAAGTTCTGTATTCTTTTTCACTTCTGTGCAACCAACTATGCCGTGAAATATAAGAATTGCGCACAATTTAGCATATAGTTCACATAATACTCTGCATGGCTTTCCTTTTAGCTTATCAAGCCTGATATGGCTTTTATACAATTTAAATAATAACTCAATTTGCCACCTTACTCTGTAAATCGTTAATACTTGCTCAGCACTAATTTTATTTTCTGGAACATTAGTTATAAATATTGACCAGTTCAACAATTTTTGATTTCTTTTAGAGGATGTATATCCCTGCGATCTTGCTAATCTATTAGCTTTCCTTCTTCTGGCCATAGACTGTTCTTCAGTTAGTTTCTGACATATAATTCTTACTCTAATTTTTGCTTCTTTTCCTAACAATACCTCGTTTTCTAAAAATAACTTATCCTCTAAACATTCTAATAACTCCATTTTTTGATTTGTTTCTACATCATATATGTTGGTATCGGATTTATAACGACTTATGAAATAAGCTCCTATTTCATTGATTTGTTTAAAAGAACTTGGCACAAAATAACCGAGATCAGATATTAGCAAATCATTGCTTAATATATTACTTAAATGTTTCCTATATCCCTGGTCTGATCTTACCCCCTCCGTTAAATTAAGTTGGTCTATTATCTGATTCATGTAGTCGAAAACTAATTGTAACTTTATTCCAGACTTAGTATTGCTTTCATAGCCACTGTAGCTAGTACCATAACCTTTATACATCTCTTCCATACTGTTAGGTAGAGTAATATAGCTACCATACGCGTCAAGTTAAGGAAAAGTGTAAGTAAAGTTGATAGAGTGAAGGAAAATAATAAGGTATAAATTCTCTTGGATATATGAATGAGAGAACTTACAATGGACAGAATAGCTTGCTTATCAAAAGACCTCAATGAATTCTTTAATGAAAAAGCAGACGAAATATCAATTGCAGTAGGTTTTATAAAAAGAAAGAGAAAACTTAATGGCTCATCATTCATAAAAGCTATGGTTTTTGGTAACATAGGAGTTGATGATTGCAGCATAGAAACAATGTGCCAATTGCTAAATGAAGACTCGATAGAAATTACAAAACAGGGTTTAGATTTTAGGTTTAGTGAAGAAGCAGTTGAGTTCATGAAAAAAATGTATAACGAAGCTTTGTGTTTATTTAAAAAAAGTCTACAGATTGATTGCAAAATTTTACAGCAATTTGGAAGCGTTAAATTATTGGATAGCAGCTACATTAGCCTGCCCAGTAGCATGGAAGATATGTACAAAGGATATGGCAGTAGCTATAGAGATTGTGAGAATAATACCAAATCAGGAATAAAGCTACAGTTAGTCTTTGATTACCTGAATCAAGCGCTAGATAAGTTAAATTTTATGGAAGGAATAAGGTCGGATCAAGGTTATAGGGATTATCTGAACGGTTTATCAGCCAATGATTTGCTAATATTTGACTTGGGCTACTTTGTGCCTAGTTCTTTTAAACAGATTGATGAAGCAGGTGCATATTTTGTTAGTCGTTATAAGTCTGATACCAATATATATGATATAGAAACAAATCAAAAAATAGAGCTATTGGAGTATTTAGAAGGTCAATTATCTTCAGAAAAAGAAGTATTATTAGGAAAGGAAGTAAAAATTAAGGTAAGAATTATATGTCAAAAGCTAACTGAAGAACAGTCTATGGCTAGAAGAAGAAAGGCTAATAAATTAGCAAAGTCACATGGATATACATCTTCTCAAAAGAATCAAAAGTTATTAGATTGGTCAATATTTATAACTAATGTTCCAGAGAGTAAAATTAATGCTGAACAAATATTGACGGTTTATAGAGTAAGATGGCAAATCGAATTACTATTTAAACTATATAAAAGTCATATCAATCTTGATAAACTAAAAGGAAAGACAAATCCATTTAGAGTATTGTGCGAGCTATACGCAAAATTATGTGCTATTCTCGTATTTCACGAAATGGTTGGCTGTGTAAAACTAAAAAAGAACACGGAGCTCAGTTTAACAAAGGCATTTATTGAATTGAAAAGGCGGGTTAGAGAGCTCTTTTTGATATTAAACAATATTGTCAATAATTTAAAAATTTTTCTAAAAAAGCTTACTATAATCTGGTCAAAGTTTTCTTTGAAAGACAGATATAGGAAGACCAGGGTATCTACTTTAAGCTCTCTACATTCCTTAACTTGACGCGTATGATCACATGCTCTATCTGCATATAGTGCTTTTATGGAATGCTGAAAATCAACTTCTTTTAGCAAATCACAAGCTCCATAGTGATCAGAGTAGACACCGTTACTGTATTTTACAGCTATGGCTTTTTTGTTGTTTATATTCAACATTACGTGCAATTTTCTCGTTTGCTCATAGCCACGATATTTTCTGTCAGTGCTATTTTCCTTGCTGTGTGTTGTTGTATATACTAATTCCTGTACTGTCTATAGCAATTTCGATATCTTCCATATTATTTTCTGCAATCATTTATCTTAATATTAAGTTTCTTAAACCTTCTTGATGCTTGTGAATAGCTGATAACTGCCAAATCTCTTCCTATTTGTTACAAATACCCTTTTATAAACCCGACTGTTTGTCTTAAACCAATTCTAAAGAAACTGACGATTATATGCACCAAAATCACAACTTTATCACTATAAATATAGTTGCCGCCCTGCATTTTTGGACAATTCTCGTACCAATTTTCTATGGCGTCATTGATATAACAAAAAATGCGTCCTCTTTCTTGGAGAAATTTGTTATATTCATGGCAGTTACTGACTCTCATTTTTTGTGGCATATTTTTTCTTCAACAGTTAAATGGCTATTTATAATGAATTTTGTCAGTAACTGCCAGTTCTTTTCACTTGAGCGATGCAACAAAGCCCACTGGGATCCAGCTTTTGATCGAAAATGTTGTATAGTGCACAATCAATTTTTCTGGATTCCAGTGGGCTTTGTTGCATCGCTCTTCGGATAGTAGGTAACGCACAATAAATTTATGAAGCTATCTCAAATTTAGCCATACCAATATCAGTGAACTTATTGAGCAAATAGCATTTAACAAGTAGTTCCTTCTCTCTATTTGTCTCAGATTTATTCCTAAAACTAAACCCGAATGTTTGTTTCAGTCGCGAGAAAAAACTTTCTATATAAGATCTTTTTCCGTAGTTTGTTTGCCTTTTCCACCTCTTCATTCCATCTTCGCTGCATGATTTTATTAGTCTAATTGCAGCATTTCTCTCAGCCATATAGTCTAACTTTGGATGCTCTGCTGCGTTGTTTTTCGGAGGAATTTTCGTTTTTATACCATATTGATTACACAGCTTATAGAGCTTTTCTCTGTCATATGCCCTATCTGCATATAGTACTTTTATGACATACTGAAAATCGACTTCTTTTAGCAAATCACAAGCTCCATAGTGATCAGCCGTTACTGTATTTTACAGCTATGGCTTTTTTGCTGTTTGTATTCAACATTACATGCAATTTTCTTGTCTGTTCATAGCTGCGATACTTTCTATCTTCGCTATTTTCTTTGCTATGACCAGGAGTGTTGTTGTATATACTAATTCCTGTACTGTCTATAGCAATTTCGATATCTTCCATATTATTTTCTGCAACCATTGATCTTAATATTGAGTTTCTTAAACCTTCTTGATGATTGTGAATAGCTGATAACTTGCAAATTTTTCCCAATTTGCTCAAGGTATCCTGCTATAAACCCAACTGTTTGCCTCAGGCCTATTCTAAATAAACAAGTTATTATGTGCACCAAAATTACAACTTTATCGCTATAAATATTGTTGCCACCTGGTATTTTTGGACCATTCTCGTACCACTTTTCTATGGCTTCGTTGATATAATGAAAAATATTTCCTCTTTTTTCTAGAAATTTGTTATATTCGCTATGGTTACTGACCCTCATTTTTTGTGGCATATTTTTTCTTTCAAGGTTAAATGGCTATTTTATAATGAATTTTGTCAGTAGCCACCAGATTTTTTCAGTTGCTATGCAACAAAGCCATTCCAGTGTCAAGAACTGGGATCTGGTAGACAATGTTCATACAGCAGCTACTCGGATGACACCTTGTGCTTGCTGGCTATAATTGCTAAGGATTTTTATTTAATTTAACTGCATCTTTTGCCTTATCCAATAACCCATTAATAAAACCTATTTCGCTTGGTTTATCAAGTAAATCAGATGCAATGTTAGTATATTCATTAATGACAACTGGAACTGGCGTATCACAATTAGCTAACTCACATATTGCAACACGCAAAATAGATAAGCTTATAAGATTTAACCGTGAAAGGGACCAACTTGGGTGTAAATAAGACTCTATTATTTTATCATATTCTTCACTGCTTTTTATAACCTTATATAACAAGTTTTCTAAGAACTGATGTTCAAATTCTTCACATTCAAATATATCTTTCAACTTATTTATGTAGTCCTTAAGCTCACAATTTTCCAGTTTAAAAGTGCTTTTGTTGTAACCTACGAAAATATTTGAATAAGCAATTTGTACAGCAAGAAATCTTGCCGTGCTTCTTTTTATGCGCCACTTTTTATCTACTGGTTTTTCCTCCATTATTTTAATTTATTGTGTAAATCTATCATACGCAAAACAGTTGAGGCTGCATGGCCACCAACGTTCTTTTTGTTTTTATCAGCTCTAACTAGTGCTTTATCTTTGCTGTCAGCGGTAATTACACCCATACCAAGGGGTATTGCATAATGCATAACAACCTCATTTAAGCCTTCAATTACTCCTTTACAAACATATTGATAATGATCGGTTTCACCGCGAATTACGCACCCAAGAGCTAAATAACCATCATAATTAGTATGCCCACTCTTGACTGCAAAAAGAATTGTAGCTGGTATCTCAAATGTACCAGGAACCTCAACTACATCGTAACTGGCATTACTGCCTTTTAATTTATCAATTGCACCTTCAAGCAAAAGGTTCGCTATTTCAGTATAATAAATCGAATTAACTATTAGTATTCTCGACATTTACTACCACTTTTTTTGTTAAAAACAACTTTATTAATGACTGTTGAATTAGAGTTATAATATTACTAAATATCCAATATATTACCAGGCCGGCAGGAAAAGAAGAAAAAATAAAGACAGAAATGTAAGGTAAAAACTTCATAACATTTACTTGAATATCATCTTTACTGGTTTGATCTTTCTCACTTAGCTTCTGCTGAATTATCATGGTGGCACCGAAAATTATAGGTAAAATGCCTATAGAAATAGGAAAGTTATAATTAAACAACCCAAATAATGTAAAGATGTTCGTTGGGTCAGGAGCTGAAAGATCCTTAATCCATAAAAAAAAAGGAGCATGCCTCATCTCTATAGTAACAAATAATACTTTATATAGAGCAAAAAATACCGGTATTTGTATTAGCATGGGAAAAATGCTCGACATTGGATTTACGTTGTTTCTCTTAAACAATGCAATTGTCTCTTTATGCTGCTTTAAGCTGTCATTTTTATACAACTCTTTTATACGAGTTAATTCAGGCTGCAGGCTTTTTACCTTAAACATCGAAATATATGATCTATTAGATAAGGAAAGCATCAAAAGTTTGATTACTAAAGTCAGCAATAATATTGCTAAGCCAAAATTTTTTAAAACGAAGTTAAAATATTCAAGCAGTAAAAACACTGGTTTAGTTATAAAGTAAAGAACACCAAAATCTACAGCTTTATCAAACAGGGGTATATTGAGAGTGTCCTTATAAGAATCCAGTAAATTCAACTTTTTTGCTCCAGCAAAAAAATAATTCACATTAGAAACGCTTGCACCAGGAAGTATGCTCTTGTAAGGTTTGACAAAATCTACTTGGAATTTATCAGTATTATTAACGTTTGTGTGTTTAATGCTTACATTTATTTTATCAGATTTTTCAGGTATGATGGCTGTGAGCCAGTATTTATCAGCAAAACCAAACCAATTTTTTTCACTCGTGCTTGCTTTTATTAAATGTTTTTTGGAAATATCCTTATATGTCCACTCCTCTAGTTTATTATCAAATGCACCCAGTACTCCTTCATGGGATATCCAATAAGATTCGTTGATATTGTCACGTTTACGGTTAATTTTACCATAAGGAACCAAAACTACATTATCCTTTGTATTATTTTCAACAACTTGCTCAACTTTAAACATGTAATTATCGTCGAGGTTAATTTTCATTCTAAATAAAATGCCATTCTCATTGTCCCAAGATAAATTGACCTCTTTTTGATTAAGTTTATCTGCTCGCCAGACTGCTTTAGAATCTGGAACTTTAATCTTGTTACTCGGATCGAGCCACCCAAATTCTGCAAAATATACATCTTTTGATTCTGCAGGTGACAGTAACACCACTTGTGGAGAAGAAGAACTCGGTTCTAAGTGGTAATTAGTTAAAATTAAGTCATCAAACCTTGCACCTTTCAGAGAAATTGATCCTTTAATCATGTTATTGGTTAAACTAACCCTCTGTTCTCGAGTAGAATTAATAATTTCAGAACGATTTTGGTGTATTATAGGAGCAAGGTCGTTAAAAGATTCGATATGTTCAATATTTTCAATCAATGGCTGATTTTGGTTTGTACTAAAAAAATTATCATAAATAATACGCCAAGACACCATGATTAACATGGAAAGGATAGCTGCCAAAATTAAACTTTTTGCTTCTGACATGAAATTAAATCAAACATATCTTCTTAAAGTGTATACTAAATATTGTACTAAAACAATGAAATTTACTTATTTTTAATAATAACTTTTAACGCTGATCTTTAAAATTTATTTTAATAGCTTCAAATTTTAACAATATGAACGCGGTGAAAAATCTAGTTATTTGGTTGCTAATAATAGCCACTACTGCAATGCTTATTGATTCACAAAGGGACAAACTAAGCGACAGATTTCTCAGTACTTTTTTACCATATAAAGGAAGAATTCAAAATAGCGGTCAGAATAGTGGAAGTATTGAATTTACGAAGTCATATGATGGACACTTTTATATTCAGGCTCAAGTCAATGATCGCAATATAACGTTTTTGCTTGATACTGGAGCAACCGATATTGTTCTATCACAAAAAGACACATTACATGTTGGTATTAACTTACAAAATGTTCAGGATTTTAAAATATATGAAACTGCGAAAGGTCAAATAAAAGCTGGAGTGGTTCAAATACCTCAAGTTAAAATAGGAAATTTTTTGATTAATGATGTACAGGCAAGCGTTAACACTCATTCTATGTCTCATTCACTACTTGGAATGAGCTTTTTAAGGTATTTTCATTTCACTATAAGAGATAATAAGTTGATATTATACCGCGACTAAACACTTCTACAATCTACTTATCAAAGCTCTGTAGGTCAATATAGGAGCAGAAATAAATATTGCAGAACAAGTGCCAATCAAAATACCAAAAAAAATGATCAAGCTGAAGTCTCTCACTGCATCTGTGCAGATTAATACCAAAGGAAGAGCAGCAAGAAGGGTTGTACCAGAAGTTAATATAGTGCGAAATAATGTAGCGTTGATACTTGCATCTACTACCTCACTCATCCGCCCACTTTTACCACTCCTGCGATACTCTCGAATCCGATCATATATAATTACTGAGTTATTGATTGAATAACCAATGACAGTGAGGAGAGCTGCAACTGATGAAATATTAAACTCAATGCCAGTTAGGCTAATAAAACCAACAGTTAAAATCACGTCATGAATCAGTGCTGTTATTCCACTGAATCCACATTGCCAATTAAATCTAAACCAAACGTAAAAAAATATTCCAACAATCGCGATCAACATGGATAACATTCCTTCAAATATTTGTGTTGAGCTTATTTGTGGGCCAACATAGTCTATTTTACGATAGCTTATTGAGCTACCTAGCTTTTCTTCTAGTATGCTTTTTATCTTTTTGATTTTATCTTCATCTCCTTCATCTTTAAAACGCATGACTAAATTATCACCCGCTTTTGAACTCTGCACTGTAAAACCATTTTCTTTTAATGCATCGAGAATAGAGTGATTCTCATCTGAAGATTTTATCTCTATCAAAATTCCGCCTGCAAAGTCTATGCCTAAGTTCACTCCACGCAGTACAACAATGAGCATTGAAAAGATGATAAGAATAATGCTAACGAGTGCTGTCAAATTTCTATATTTACTAAACTTGATATTGAGGTTATCTGGAATGAGTCTAAGTGCCATGCTATTTACTTAAACTTGAATTTTATATACTTTTCAAAAAATTCACTAGTTTATTCTGTGATTGTTTGATTATGTCAATTTTTCCATCAGTTAATTCTTGTCTGTCAATTAAGTTCTATCTAGCTTGCATACTAACATTTTGAAGTACATTACAAAAGCGAAATACTGCCAATTTGGCCCATCATTTTATCTCTGCAAGCTTATCCCCCCCTTGCTATGTTAGCAACGCAACCTAAGCTAGGTTCCTTCATAGCAGTGTTAGGTACACCATACGCGTCAAGTTAAGGAAATAAAGGTATGAAAGAGATAGAATAATAAGGTATAAGTTCTCCCAGATATACTTTTAGTGAGAGAACCAATGAATAAAATAACTTGCTTATCAAAAAAGCTCAAAGAATTTTTTAATGAAAAAGCAGAGAAAATCTCAATTACAACAAGGTTTATAAAAAGAAAGAGAAAGCTAAAAGGTTCATCATTCGTAAAAGCCATGGTCTTGGGTAATATAGGAGTTGATAATTGTAGCGTAGAAACAATGTGTCAATTACTAAACGAGGACTCGATAGATATAACAAAACAAGGTTTGGATTTTAGATTTACTGAAGAAGCAGTGGAATTTATGAAAAGGATGTATAATGAATCTGTGATTCTCTTTAAAAATATCTTGCAAGTTGATTGCAAAATCTTACAGCAATTTAATAGTGTTAAATTATTGGACAGTAGCTATATTACTCTACCTAACAGTATGGAAGAGATGTATAAAGGTTATGGTACTAGCTACAGTGGCTATGAAAGCAATACTAAGTCTGGAATAAAGTTACAATTAGTTTTCGACTACATGAATCAGATAATAGACCAACTTAATTTAACGGAGGGGGTAAGATCAGACCAGGGATATAGGAAACATTTAAGTAATATATTAAGCAATGATTTGCTAATATCTGATCTCGGTTATTTTGTGCCAAGTTCTTTTAAACAAATCAATGAAATAGGAGCTTATTTCATAAGTCGTTATAAATCCGATACCAACATATATGATGTAGAAACAAATCAAAAAATGGAGTTATTAGAATGTTTAGAGGATAAGTTATTTTTAGAAAACGAGGTATTGTTAGGAAAAGAAGCAAAAATTAGAGTAAGAATTATATGTCAGAAACTAACTGAAGAACAGTCTATGGCCAGAAGAAGGAAAGCTAATAGATTAGCAAGATCGCAGGGATATACATCCTCTAAAAGAAATCAAAAATTGTTGAACTGGTCAATATTTATAACTAATGTTCCAGAAAATAAAATTAGTGCTGAGCAAGTATTAACGATTTACAGAGTAAGGTGGCAAATTGAGTTATTATTTAAATTGTATAAAAGCCATATCAGGCTTGATAAGCTAAAAGGAAAGCCATGCAGAGTATTATGTGAACTATATGCTAAATTGTGCGCAATTCTTATATTTCACGGCATAGTTGGTTGCACAGAAGTGAAAAAGAATACAGAACTTAGCTTAACAAAGGCATTTATTGAGCTAAAAAGGCGGGTTAGAGAGTTATTTTTAGTATTAACCAAAATTAATAGTTTAAAAGCATTTCTTAAAAAACTCACTATAACTTGGTCGCGATTTTCATTAAAAGACAAACGTAGAAGGGCTAGAGTATCCACTTTAACCTCTCTAAATTTGCTCACAATCTCTTAACTTGACGCGTATGATTATGTGAACTATATGCTAAATTGTGCGCAATTCTTATATTTCACGGCATAGTTGGTTGCACAGAAGTGAAAAAGAATACAGAACTTAGCTTAACAAAGGCATTTATTGAGCTAAAAAGGCGGGTTAGAGAGTTATTTTTAGTATTAACCAAAATTAATAGTTTAAAAGCATTTCTTAAAAAACTCACTATAACTTGGTCGCGATTTTCATTAAAAGACAAACGTAGAAGGGCTAGAGTATCCACTTTAACCTCTCTAAATTTGCTCACAATCTCTTAACTTGACGCGTATGGTTCACATAATACTCTGCATGGCTTTCCTTTTAGCTTATCAAGCCTGATATGGCTTTTATACAATTTAAATAATAACTCAATTTGCCACCTTACTCTGTAAATCGTTAATACTTGCTCAGCACTAATTTTATTTTCTGGAACATTAGTTATAAATATTGACCAGTTCAACAATTTTTGATTTCTTTTAGAGGATGTATATCCCTGCGATCTTGCTAATCTATTAGCTTTCCTTCTTCTGGCCATAGACTGTTCTTCAGTTAGTTTCTGACATATAATTCTTACTCTAATTTTTGCTTCTTTTCCTAACAATACCTCGTTTTCTAAAAATAACTTATCCTCTAAACATTCTAATAACTCCATTTTTTGATTTGTTTCTACATCATATATGTTGGTATCGGATTTATAACGACTTATGAAATAAGCTCCTATTTCATTGATTTGTTTAAAAGAACTTGGCACAAAATAACCGAGATCAGATATTAGCAAATCATTGCTTAATATATTACTTAAATGTTTCCTATATCCCTGGTCTGATCTTACCCCCTCCGTTAAATTAAGTTGGTCTATTATCTGATTCATGTAGTCGAAAACTAATTGTAACTTTATTCCAGACTTAGTATTGCTTTCATAGCCACTGTAGCTAGTACCATAACCTTTATACATCTCTTCCATACTGTTAGGTAGAGTAATATAGCTACTGTCCAATAATTTAACACTATTAAATTGCTGTAAGATTTTGCAATCAACTTGCAAGATATTTTTAAAGAGAATCACAGATTCATTATACATCCTTTTCATAAATTCCACTGCTTCTTCAGTAAATCTAAAATCCAAACCTTGTTTTGTTATATCTATCGAGTCCTCGTTTAGTAATTGACACATTGTTTCTACGCTACAATTATCAACTCCTATATTACCCAAGACCATGGCTTTTACGAATGATGAACCTTTTAGCTTTCTCTTTCTTTTTATAAACCTTGTTGTAATTGAGATTTTCTCTGCTTTTTCATTAAAAAATTCTTTGAGCTTTTTTGATAAGCAAGTTATTTTATTCATTGGTTCTCTCACTAAAAGTATATCTGGGAGAACTTATACCTTATTATTCTATCTCTTTCATACCTTTATTTCCTTAACTTGACGCGTATGATCATCACCACAGTCCGAACTGTCTTCTGAGTTCCCATCACTATCTGACCAATTGTTAACTTTCGGAAATTCTGAGCTTTTCTGTTCACCTTCAAAAGTCTGATTACTACCACCAGCGCCCTTTGTCAAATTTTCTTTACTTTCACAAGAACCATCTGAACCATAGCCCTCATTCCCTTTTGGATCTGAATCATCTGGATTACAATCAGAAGTTATTTCTGTATCTTCAGAAATCTGTTGATTATCACTTTCATCTAACAAACCACCATTTGTTGGATTACATACATTTTCTGTATATTTTTGATTATTTTGTGCTTCTATTTTCCTCTTCTTGTACAACGGTTCAAACTGATCAATTTCAATCGATCGTACTCGTTTCCTTGAAGGAAAGTCCTCTGGAATCTGATCCTCATCGTCAGAATTGTGACCTGAATCACAAATTACATGATCATTGCAGGTAGAATTATGCTCTACTGAATCAGTACTTTCAAAAATTTGTGGATTATTACTCACGTCTGGCAAATCACCTGATAAACCAGTCTGATGATTATTTTCACCTGCCCAACCATCAGTTGGTGTTGGAATGCATATTCCTGTATATCTTTGGCTATCAAGAGAATCATTAGTTAATTGTACTGCTGTATAAGTTGTCCGGTCATCCTCATCATCGGAACTAATACCTGAATCATGGCCATCACCTTCTTCAATCTTTTGAGTTTCTATATCGTGTTCATTTATTTCGCTCGACGAATCATAGTTGGAAGGGTTATACTGTTGATTAGGACGTTTAAAAATTTGATGCCAATCGCTGTAAGGCTCCTTAAAATCGAAAGCAGTGCGTATAGCTTTTTCCTTGTCTGATACCCCACCATTCATATTGTATAACCATTACTCACTAATCCCTTAGTGAATATCGTAATATATAGGTCTGTCAATAAAAAAATATAACTTTCTTTGGTTCTAACCTTTGCAAATCAGTATCTATAGCCCGGTAATTTCTCATATATTGCACTCTGGACCTAGGAGCGTTGTTAATAAATCCACGACAGCTAGACAACCTTCGCCCGTTTACTAAAAGGAAAAGCAGCAAAGAGCGAACCAAAAGCGATAAGAAAGGATCCAAGCCAGATTATAGACATTCCAGGTTTATAGTGCACTTTGGCTGCGATTTTGCTCTTACTCTTATCAATCTCTCCAATTACAACATAAATATCAGAAAATAAATTGTGGTAGATACTGCTTTCAACATTTTTCTGACCTTCCACAAGGTAAAATCTATATTCAGGGGTCATCTCACCTAATATCTTATTATTCAGCAAATTCCTGATATCCATTGTACCCCTCACTGCATGGAAATTTTTTTCTTTTATTAGCTCAATATTTCGTAAAGTAACTTTAAATTTATTGACTGTTATGCTATCCCCTATTTTTAAGTAATTTTCTTTTTTCTCCTGCCAACCAACCGAATATGCTATACCAAGCACTAGAATTGCCACTCCAGCATGAGCTGCCATCATTGCATAGTAGGATTTAGAAACTTTTCTTGCTAATAAAATTGATTCACCAAATGCTACCTTAAATAAACAAATTCTTTTACTGTATGCTTCTAAAACAAAGATTAATAATGCTATGGAGATAGTAATTGATAGCACAATTATTAGCTCCATGTGAAAAATAAACGGCAAAATAGCTGCAGCACTACAAAATGAAAATCTATATTCACGGAATATTGGCAATAGACTATTTCCCTGCCAACTGCAGTATTGCCCAATTATCGTGAGGGCTAGAATAGCCAGTGCAATAGGGTTAAATAAGGAATTATAGTATGGTGCTCCAACTGAAATTAATTCACCGGTTAAATATTCGAGCACTGTAGGGTATAAAGTGCCAACGAACACAATGAAAAAGGCAGTGATGAATAATAAATTGTTCATCAGCATCATCGTAAGGCGTGAAAAGAATCTTCTACCCTCTGTCACTTGAGTAGCAGGTTTCTTTTCAGATTCCAGTGTCAAGCATTGGAATGACATCGCAGACGTGTGATTTTTTCTCGTAAATACTACAAATATTACTAAGCTACTGACTGTAATTACACCAAGTAGAGCTAATATATATAGTCCATATCTTGGATCATCTGCAAACGTGTGCACTGAGGTAAGTATTCCTGAGCGGACTAGAAATGTTCCAGTCACACTCAATATAAAAGTTGTAAGCGTAAGTAAAATAGCAAAGTTCCTTAAAACATTGAAATTTCGCACCACGAGCAACAAATGTGTCAGCGCTACTGCAATTAGCCACGGCATCAAAGAAACGTTTTCCACTGGATCCCAAAACCAAAATCCACCCCACCCAAGTTCGCGATATGCCCACCAGCTACCTAAGCTGATGCCCAAAGTGAGCAGCGACCAAGAAATAAGTACCCAAGGCCTGACAATTTTAGCCCAAACATTTCCTTCAGTATTTAAAATTAATCCAGCTATAGAGAGCGAAAAAGGAACGCTAAATCCAAGGTACCCCAAATATAATATCGGTGGATGAATAGCAAGGCCTATATCCTGCAATATCGGATTAAAACCCAATCCATCTGTTTCAATGCCTGGCATTTTAGTGAAGGGGCTGGATTCAATTAAAGTGAACAGCAAAAAACAAAAGCAAATCAGCCCATGAGTGATAAGAGATATTTTTTTTAATTTACTACCATTAGTTCGTTCTGGTGTCATTCCAGTGCTTGACACTGGAATCCAGTTTTTATTACACTGCCATTTGATGTACTCATTTGCAATTAAATTGTCTGGATCCCAGTGTCTGGGCACTGGGATGACAGAAGAAGAGACTGGGATGACAGAAGAAGAGACTGGGATGACAGAGGGGGAAACTGGGATGACAGAAGGTATATAAATATCCATTAGTAATAAATACATGACAAGCACTAAGGTCCAAAGCAACATGGACCCTTCTTTGTTTCCCCAAACACCACAAATCTTGTAGATCAAAGGTTTTGTTGTGTGTGAGTGGTAGTATACGTTTTCAAGTGAAAAATCATTTGTAATGTGGCAGTAGATCAAAATAGCCATTGACACTGATACACAAAAAAATATGGCAGTGGTAATAAACCGACAAGAACTAAGCGGTAAAAACAAATATGTCAAAGACAATAAGCAGGCTAGCAATAGCAATATATTCCCAAGTTCAGGCATAAAAAATTATAGTTTTTATATAAACAATATTACTGATGACAAGTTAGAAGTTAAAGTGTTAATTGATGCTAGCATAATGCTCCCGTAGTTAGCTGTGCTAGTATTAATTAAAAATTAAATACTAAATCTTTATACTTTTATAGATAGCGTTAATATTGAGGTAACATTGTGGGTACAACTAAGATTAGTAAATTTCCATTCAATATAAAAGGTAAAGTGGCAAAACAACATGCCGAACCAATAATCGAAAAAAATCTCTATACTATTTTAGGATTCAAAGATATAGAAGATTTTGAAAATAAGACAAGTAAGCTTGTTAATAAAAAAGTTTGGCAATCATTTGTTGACTGCTTTGCAAAAGAAATAGATTATGCAGCAACCGAAAAAGTTGTAAAAAGCATCGTTTGTAACATTGCAAAGAGTGATCGCGGTGATGCTTTTACCAAAACTGAACATCTCATATTAAATGAAAAACAAGATAATAAAAAGAGAGAAAAAGCGATTAGAAAAGCTATTAGTATTTTGAGAAAAATCAATCCAGAAAAAGCCTTTAATGAACTTTCAGTAATAAAAAAACAAGCTGAAGATTTTTTACAAACCGATTTTTGTAAAGCACAGAGTAAATCACTTCAAGGATTTGCTCCCTCTGGTGGACAGCTCTTTGCGGAAACTCTGAAATATATAGAAACACTAGAAAGATTATCCGAAGTAAAAAAAGAAGGGCTAGTTAAAGATTTCTTGTTAAATCATGTTAGTTCATTGAATAAAAAGTATCCTAAATCACAAGGTAAAAGGGAAGATGCTATAACAATACTATCAAGTGATGAGTTGAAGAATTTTTACAATAAAGGTGTAGAAGAAGGAATATTACAACCAATGGCATCTTACAAAGAATGTAGAAACCTGTATGACAAAATGAACCAGATAAAAAATGAATCCAAAAGTATAATTAAAAGAGAAGAACGGGAAGAAAATTCGAAGAAAATAGATAAGTCGATAGTCAGCGCGATTAATGACATAAAAAAACATAGAGAAGCAATCCTTAACTGTAAAGACTTTCAAAGTTCTTACATAAAAGAGAAAAAAGAACATCCATTTAGAGGCAACGCATGTCAAAAAATGATTGATATATATCAAGAGAGAATTGTTGGATATCAGGAGAAAATTCGTCAAAACTTAAACCAAATAAAAGCGATATTAAAAAGTGCGCCGCAAGAAATGGATGAAGAATTAGAGGAAATAATCGATGGTATACATGAAGCAAAACAGTTCGATGAAGATTTTGATTCAGCTTTAATTTGTTTATCGAACATGCAGAATGAGCCAGATATTCAACTGGAAAATCCTCCAACAGAGCTAAGAGTTTCACACATTAACGTTAAAACTAAGCTAATTAGGTTATAAGGGCGGGATTTTTGGGATAATTTTAATTCAAGACAGCTCTTAGTCTGTGTTTTAATTTGGTTGTGTTTTATTAAAAAAACTTTAGATTTATTGCATAATTGATACTCAAATATAATGACTCAAACTTGGAATTTGTTGCAAACAGGGCAAAAGGAAGGCTATAAAATTGCGTATACTAATGCTCGTATTATCGACCCAGAAACTAAACTTGATATAAAAGGTTCGCTATTGACTGAAGGGGATAAAATTGTTGATTTTGGCGAATCATTATTTTCAACAAGTGGAGTTGATGAAACAATAGACTGTAAAGGGCTTGTTCTAATGCCAGGCCTTATTGACATTCACGTACATTTTCGTGAACCAGGCCAGGAACATAAAGAAACTATATATACAGGCAGCAAATCTGCAGCTGCGGGGGGAGTTACAACTGTAGTTTGTCAGCCAAACACTGTTCCAGCAATTGATAGCGTTATTTTGGCTAAATATTTGAAATATAGAGCACTTGAAACTTCACATGTAAACGTTGAATTTTACGCTAAAATCACCACTTCGGAAGAACACCTGACTGAAATGGCACTTTTAAAGGAAGCAGGTGCGGTTGGGTTCACCGATGATGGCATGCCAGTTATGAACCCAATGATTATGAGACAGGCGCTGCTTTATTCAAGTATGCTGAATGTTCCTATTGCTCAACATGCAGAAGATTTAAATTTATCAGCAGGTGGTGCAATCAACGAAGGTAAAATTTCTGAAGAATTGGGAGTAAAGGGGATCTTAAGTGCGTCAGAATCGGTTATGGTAAGTCGCGATATACTGCTCATGAAAGATATGGAGAATGTGCACTACCATATTCTACATGTCTCTTCAAAAGATTCACTTGATGCTATTAAACGTGCAAAAGATTTGGGATTAAATGTTACGTGCGAAGTAACCCCTCATCACTTCACTTTGACTGAAGATATAGTAAAACAACATGGGGCAATTGCAAAAATGAACCCGCCACTTCGCACTGAAGAAGATCGTTTAGCTATGGTTGAAGGTTTAAAGACAGGTGTGATTGATTGCATTGCAACCGATCATGCTCCGCATGATCGTAGTTCTAAAGATCTGCCACTTGAAAATGCTGCATTTGGTATTGTTGGTCTTGAAACAATGCTGCCCCTTTCACTTGAACTCTATCACAGTGGGCAAATGGGTCTACTTGATGTGCTCGCAAAATTGACATATAAGCCTGCAGATATAATACACATACCACGTGGTCGTATACAAAAAAACCTTGCTGCAGACTTAATTTTAGTTGACCTCAATCATGAATGGGAAATTAAAACTGACAACTTTGCTAGTAAATCAAAGAATTCTCCTTTCGATGGTCGCAAAGTAAAAGGACACGTAGTACGTACTGTTGTGTCCGGCAAAACTATATACTCGCAGAAGAGTTAGTTATCATATCTTATCTATTCCAATTTGTTATCACCAGAATGGGCTAAGTGCACCTAAATTTAAATTAAGAAATCTTACACTGTCTCCGAATAAACACATCCTCTTATCTTTCCCTAATCTGTAAAGTTATTTTGTCTATCAATCTGATTCCAAAACAGCAAAATTATTGTATAATGTTACTTTGAAGTTTTATTTTCAATGCACAAGTTTGCAATACTTTTTTCTATACTGCTTGCAATAGTTGCTTACTACCTAAACAATGAAATCATATTTGAAATAGCAAAGCTATTTAGTGATATCTTTATCAGCTTGCTCAAATTAATAAGCTTACCTCTGGTTTTTTTATCCATAGTTTCCACAATTTCCGGGCTCAAAGACTCAATTGAAATCAAAGTCTTAGTTAAGAAAACACTATTTTATACTCTGCTTACAACTATTATAGCTGCGTTTGTTGCATTATCGTTTTATTTGTTAATAGATCCAGCAAGAAAAAATTTCATAAGTAATACAATAGGGAGTATTAACAGCAATAACCACAGTTATTTTTCATATTTAAAATCACTCATTCCTTCTAATTTTGTGCAAGTTTTTCTTGAAAATAATATGATTGGTAGCATATTAATCGCTTTTTTGATGGGTGGAGCTATTGTTTCACTTTCAAAAGAAAAGCAGGATATATTACATCAAATATTCTCTGCACTTTTTGATACGCTACTTAAAATTGCTCAGGGGTTACTAAAATTCATTCCGCTTGCTGTGTGGTCCTTTATCACATGTTTTTTGCATGAATTAAAAGGCGGTAGTGAGTTCTACAATCTTTTATGGTATTTTGTTTGCATAATGTCTGCAAATTTTGTGCAGGCATTTCTGATTTTACCGCTATTTATGTGGTATAAAGGCATATCACCAATTCAAACGCTGAAAGGGGTTATGCCAGCACTCACACTTGCGTTTTTTTCTAAATCATCCAGTGCAACATTGCCAACAACTATAGAATGTGTGCAGAACAAGCTAAAGGTGCCAAAGAAATTATCGTCTTTTATTTTACCAATATGCACAACAATTAACATGAATGCATGTGCTGCATTTATACTAATCACTGTAATGTTTGTTGCAGAAATGAACGGATACGTATTTTCCTTAAGCGAAATGTTGATATGGATTTTTTTAGCTACAGGGGCTGCAATTGGTAACGCTGGAGTGCCGATGGGGTGCTATTTTATGGCAACCAGTTATCTCATGTCGATGAATGTTCCTCTGCATATTATGGGACTGATTTTGCCTATTTATACAATCATCGATATGTTTGAAACTGCAATAAATGTGTGGTCTGATGTTTGTATCACTCAGATAATTAATAAAGAATGTAATAGTGAAACTTAAAAAATGATATTAGACGAAAATAACCTAATAATAAAAGAATTTAAAGAAGCAGAAGCAATTTTGCATGGGCATTTTGTTTTATCATCCGGGCTGCATAGTGACACATACATACAGTGTGCGAAGATTTTTGAAAATCCAAGCAGAGCCATGAAAGTTTGCGCATTATTAGCAGATAAAATAAAAAAAGAATTAAATAGCTCCATAGATTTAATATTATCTCCTGCAATTGGTGGAATAATTGTGGGTTATGAGATTGGCAGGCAGCTTGGAATAAAGACAATGTTTTGCGAGCGCGTTAATGGTAAGTTTGAATTACGCCGTGGATTTAAGATCAAAAAGGGTGAGAAAATATTGCTCATTGAAGATGTAATAACCACAGGTAAATCTTCACTTGAAGCAGTGGAATGTGCAGAAGGAGAAGGAGGTAAAGTTGTTGCTGAAGCTTCTTTGATAAAGAGAAATAGTGAAACGAAACTGCCTTTTCCTGTCATATCTTTGATTGAACTGAACATCAAAAACTACAGCGAGGAAGAACTTCCAAGTGAATTAAAACAACTACCCATAACAAAACCTGGGAGTAGGGAATATTTAACAAAGTAATCCTATAATATCTTGGAAACACAGCATTTATACACAGCTTTAGTTATTTACTCCAAGTGTATTTTATGTATACTTATTACTAAATTAATTTTGAAATGATAGAAAATGAACGAATTTAAATCGATCCGAAATATAGCAATAATCGCACACGTTGACCACGGTAAAACTACTTTACTTGATAACATGTTAAAACAAAGTGGCACATTCCGCGAGAATCAAGAAGTTCAAGAACGAGTGATGGATAGTGGTGATCAAGAGCGTGAACGCGGAATTACAATACTTGCAAAATGTACATCAATAATGTGGGGCGATGAAAAGATCAATATTATTGACACGCCAGGGCACGCGGACTTTGGTGGGGAAGTGGAAAGGGTATTGTGCATGGCAGATGGTGTGTTGCTGCTGGTTGACGCTGCAGAAGGTCCCATGCCACAAACAAAATTTGTGCTCTCAAAAGCACTAAAAGCAAATTTGAAGCCAATTGTGATAATCAATAAGGTCGACCGACCAGACAGCAGAATTGATGAAGTATTAAATGAAATATATGAGTTATTTTTTAACCTTGATGCAACCAACGAGCAGCTAGATTTTCCAGTGTTGTATGCTTCAGGTAGAAATGGCTGGTGTGCTAAGGAGCTTTCTGATGAAAGAAAAGATTTAAGCCCATTATTTTCAACGGTTATAGATTATATAAAACCTCCTGTTTATAATCAAAATGCACCTTTTGCTATGTTGGTCACTCTACTTGAGTCTGATAAGTTTCTTGGCAGAATATTGACAGGAAAGGTTTATCAGGGCATTGCAAAAGTCAATTCAGATCTTAAGGTGCTTGACCTCGATGGCAAAGTAATTGAACGAGGAAGATTAACTAAGTTGCTCTCATTTTCTGGCTTGAAACGCATTCCAGTAGAACAAGCTGTGGCGGGAGACATAATTGCAATTGCAGGACTTGAGGAAGCTTCGGTTTCAGATACTATAGCAGCACCAGAAGTTACAACTGCAGTAAGCTCAACTCCAGTTGATCCGCCAACAATGGCGATTACTCTGAGCGTTAATGATTCACCTTTTGCTGGGCAAGAAGGTACAAAGCTTACTTCAACTGCTATAAAGGATCGTTTATATGCGGAAGCAGAAACAAATGTTGCAATTACTGTGACTTTGGCACCAAGCGGTGAAGCATTTGAAGTAGGTGGGCGTGGTGAGTTACAGCTTGGAGTGTTAATTGAAAATATGAGGAGAGAAGGTTTTGAGCTTTCGGTATCACGCCCTCGCGTGTTATTTAAAGAAGAAGGCGGTAAAAAACTTGAACCTATAGAGGAAGTAGTAATTGATGTAGATGATGAATATAGTGGAATCATCATGGAAAAACTCAGCTTCCGTAAAGGTGAAGTAACTGACATGAGACCTTCTGGTAATGGCAGGACAAGATTAACGTTTTTAGTGCCATCAAGAGGATTAATCGGTTATCAAGGAGAGTTTTTAACTGATTCTCGTGGCACAGGCATAATTAACCGTTTATTTCACAGTTATGCTCCACATAGAGGTCCAATTTCTGGAAGGCGCAATGGAGTTTTAATTTCTACAGATAAGGGTGAGGCTGTGGCATATGCAATTTTCAATTTGCAAGACAGGGGAATTATGTTTATTAAGCCACAGGATAAGGTATATTGTGGCATGGTTGTCGGCCAGCATAGCCGTGACAATGATTTGGAGATAAATGTGTTAAAGGGTAAGCAATTAACAAACGTAAGAGCTTCAGGTAGTGATGAAGCTATAAAGCTCACTCCACCAAAGATAATGACACTGGAGGATATGATAGCGTATATAGATGATGATGAATTGGTGGAAGTAACTCCAAAATCTATACGTTTACGCAAGAAATTCCTTGATCCAAATGAACGTAAGCGTGCAGGAAGGGCAAAGAATAAGGAGTAATCAGAGGTTGAACATTTGCGAAAAATAGTGTATAATTATTCGTCTCCTAATTGTATTTAATTATGGCCTTTTCGAAATTTCTCGATCCAAAAAACAATTTCGCGTTCAAGAGAATATTTGGCACTGAGAAAAATAAAGATATTCTCATTCACTTTCTCAATGATATATTGGGCTTCGCTGGCAAAGATGAAATAGAAGAAATAGAATTTCTCAGCACTATCATGGATGCTGAGATTGCCTCTAAAAAACAAAGTATTGTTGATGTTTTCTGTACTGATTCTGCTGGAACCCAGCTAATTATTGAAATGGTGCGACCTGAAAGTCTTCGGTCATATTGTTTAAAAGGAGAGGAATTCCTTCAGAAAGAAACTAAAAGAGTTCTAAAACTTATTAAACCAGATGTTTTGCCATCTGAGTCTACGCATCAGTGCGAATCGGGTAACCGGTTGGTGCCAAGCGATGCGGACAATGAACCTCCTCTTGAAAAAGAAGATGCTCAATCGTGAAAGGAGCATAAACTACAAGCATCATGTGGTTGGAGAGCTAGGCTTAGTGGTATGGTGAACGTAAGTGAAGCTTCATAAGTATCGTAACGATTAAAGAGCTAAAGATGCTGATAAGCTCCGACCAAAAGGTGATGTGACATTTTTCATTTCTGGATGTACGCAAATCACCGGTATAGAGAAGTCACCTAACCCACTGTTGTATGACAGAAGGAACAGGGTAAGCCTGTATTTCCGCCTATATGGCAAGCAAACCGCAAGGAACGCTGATGAAAATGCAGGTAAAGGATAATGGAGAAAGCGAATGCCATTTTGTAACGAAATGTATAGAATTTGTAACATTAATTCGCGTGAAAACGAGCAGATTTCCATTTGGTCCCTCGTGACAAGAAACTTTGTTAACCACTTGAGGTAGAGAAGCAGATGACCTTACCCACAGAAATGATGAAGAAATTAGGAATATTTTTTACAAAAAGGACAATACTAACAAAAGAACTTTATTCTATTTAAAATATAAAGTTACAATAAATTTTCCTGTCATCTCCAAATAAATTACATTAACTTAGTATTGTATATTGTTAATAACTTAAATAATACAACCATTTTCAGCAACAAAAACCAAAGGTCTTGAGATACAAGATATTTGTATGGTTACTATGATAGTTCCTTTTTTAAGAAAGTTTTAAATTTCATACTTAACAATAAGCAACTTTAGGTTTAAATTTATGAAATCAGTTGTTATATACATCAGCAGATACGAATTTAACTGGTGTTATGGACTTAAATAAATTTACCGAAAAAGCAAAAAGTCTAATTCAAAGTGCTCAGATGAAAGCGTTGGGAGCTGGGCATCAGATTTTTATGCCTGAGCATTTACTAAAAGTGATGCTTGAAGATGAATCAGGTTTAGTTCAGGATTTGATAAACGCTTGTGGTGGAAATGTGCAGAGTATTTCCGATGCTGTGGATAGTGCAATAAAAAAGTTGCCAGTAATTGAAGGTCCAGGAAGTGGTGGCCTTCAACTTTCAAGAGAAATAGCAAAAGTTTTTGAAGATTCAATTGGTATTGCAAAGAGAAATAAAGATTCATTTGTTGCTGTCGAGCGTTTACTGCAGGGCCTCACTGCACAAAAAGATGATACTGTAGGCAAAATTCTGGCAGAGAATGGTGTGACTCCACAAAAACTGAACTCAGTTGTTGCAGAAATGAGAAAGGGCAGCAGTGCGGACTCGCCAAACAGTGAGGAAAAATTAAATGCGGCAAAGAAATATACAAAAGATGTTACAGAGCTTGCTATGCAAGGAAAGCTTGATCCTGTAATTGGTCGTGATGAAGAGATTAGAAGAACTATGCAGGTATCACTGAGGCGGACAAAAAATAATCCAGTGCTGATCGGTGAACCTGGTGTTGGAAAAACTGCAATAGTTGAGGGGCTTGCAAATAGAATTGTTGCAAACGATGTACCACTTGGTTTGCATGATGCAAAGGTCTTAGCTTTGGATCTTGGAGCACTAATTGCTGGCACTAAGTTTAGAGGAGAATTTGAAGAAAGGTTAAAAGCAGTTATTAATGAGCTTTCGAGAGCGGAGGGAAAAGTTATCTTGTTTATAGATGAGCTTCATACTTTAGTTGAAGCAGGAGCAACAAGTGGTGCAATGGATGCCTCGAATCTGCTAAAGCCTGCTCTTGCGCGTGGAGAAATTCGCTGTATAGGAGCGACAACTTTAGATGAATATCGTCAGCATATAGAAAAAGATCCTGCACTTGCAAGGCGTTTCCAGCCCGTGTTTATTTCTCAACCAACTGAAACTGATACCATTTCAATACTCAGGGGTTTGAAGGAAAGATATGAGGTGCATCATGGTATAAGAATTACAGACGGTGCAATAATTGCTGCTGCAACGTTGTCCAATAGATATATAACAGATAGGTTTTTACCTGATAAAGCAATTGATTTGATTGATGAAGCAGCAAGTAGGGTGAGAATTGAAATGGATAGCAAGCCTGAAGTTATTGATGAACTTGAGAGAAAGGTTATACAGCTAAAGATTGAAGCAGAGGCTTTAAAAAAAGAAAGTGATGAAAATTCTAAACAGCGTTTAAAAAAGATAAATGAAGAGATCGAAAATCTAAACAGTAAATTTGCTGACTTGAACAGCAAATGGCAGATGGAAAAGAATAAAATAGCTAGAATACAAGAAACAGCCGAAAAATTAGATAACGCTAGAAAAGAGCTGGAATTGGCTCAGCGGAGTGGAAATTTAGGAAAAGCAGGAGAGCTGATGTATGGTGTGATCCCTCAGCTTGAGAATGAATTAAAAAATCAGGAAAAGGTTACTGATAGTTTCTTAAAGAAAGAAGTGACTGGAGATGATATTGCAAACATTGTTTCAAAGTGGACAGGAATTCCAGTTGATAATATGATGCATAGTGAAAAGGAAAAACTCCTTAACATGGAGAATGAAATAGGAAGAAGAGTAATAGGGCAGAAAGATGCAATAGAAGCGATAAGTAATGCAGTTAGGCGCTCCCGCTCTGGGGTGCAAGATACTAATCGACCTTTTGGTTCATTCTTATTCTTAGGCTCAACCGGGGTTGGTAAAACCGAACTTGCGAAAGCCTTAGCTGAATTTCTGTTTGACGATCAATCAGCGCTTCTGCGTTTTGATATGTCAGAATATATGGAAAAACATTCTGTTTCAAAGCTAATTGGCGCGCCTCCAGGGTATGTTGGCTATGAACAAGGTGGCAGATTAACTGAAGCGGTAAGAAGAAGGCCATATCAGGTTATTCTGTTTGATGAAATCGAGAAAGCAAATCCAGATATATTTAATCTATTGCTACAGATCTTGGATGAGGGGAGACTCACTGATAGTCATGGTAAATTAATTGATTTTCGCAACACCATACTGATTTTAACTTCTAACCTTGGCGCTGAGATAATGCTAAAAGGGAATGTTGATTCTGTAAGAAATGAAGTGATGCAAATAGTTAAATCAACATTTCGTCCAGAATTTTTAAACAGGCTGGATGAAATTATTATATTTCACAGTTTAACCAGAGATGACATCTATAAAATTATAGATGTTCAATTTTCTTATTTACAAAAAACACTTGCTAAGCGTAAACTGAGTATAAGTTTGTCGCAGGAAGCTAAAGAACTAATAGCACAAACTGGCTATGACCCTGAATATGGAGCAAGGCCCTTAAAAAGGGTTATACAAGAGTGTATTCAAAATAATTTAGCTAAATTAGTTTTATCAGGGGAAGTAGTAGAAAATGATGAGCTAATAGTGTACGCTCTTGATAATGAAATCTTAGTTAAAAAGGTTTAAGTTCACTGTGTATTTTTGTTAAAAAAAATGTGTATAGATCATAATGTTGACACTGAGTCTTTATTTAAGCTAGCTGATCAAGAAAATCAGCAAGATAAAGAAAAAATTAAAAAATTCATTAAGTATTTTTATAGTTTTGTTTATAAAAGCGACCTAAAAGCCAATGATAAGTTTTTGCTATATATTGTAAACGATGCTTACAATTTTGTTTCTCAAAAAGAGAAAGATGAAAGTAAGTTAGTAGTAAGCAATATAGATGATATACCAGGAATAGAAGGCGATTTTACCACGATTAAGATAACAAACGATGATATGCCATTTTTGGTTGATTCTGTTATTGCAACTATTAAATCGCACGATTTAACCATATGCTATTACAGCAACAGCATAATTAACATTAAAAGAAAAGATGGCCTAATAGACGAGATTTACTCTTTGGAAGAAAGCAATGGAGTCAAAGAGTCAGTCATATATGTAATTATCAAAGGTATAAGTGACAGCTTTGTTGATACATTAAAAGAATCTCTACAGAAAACGCTGAAAGCGGTTAATTGCGTTGTGAAAGATTGGCACTTAATGCTCAAGAAACTTGATGAGGCAAGTCTTTCTGTCATCCCAGCTGGGATCCAGGAAAAGGACACGTGGATTCCAGTGTCACGCACTGGAATGACACCAGACCGAAATCAAGAGCAAAAAGATTTTCTAGTTTGGTTAAAGAATAATAATTTTGTATTTCTAGGTTATCAAGAATATATTGCTGGTAAAGATGAAAAACTCGTCTGTGATGGCAAAAAGGACCTTGGCCTGATGAGAGTAGGTCAAAGTACGTTGATTCCTTCTGCAAACCTTGATTCCCTATACATATTGAGATCAGATCTAATCTCAATAGTCCATCGGCGTACATACATGAATTGTATAGGAGTAAAAGAATTTGATGACCAGGGTAATGTAGTAAAGGAACGGCGTTTTTTCGGGCTATTTACTTCTGTAGCGGAGGTCCAAGATATTCGAACTATTCCAATAATAAAAGATAAAGTTAAAGTTATAGAAAAAAATGCAGGATTTGTAACCGGGGGCCACAACAATAAAGCTTTGATTTCTATTTTGCAAGTGTTCTCTTGTGATGAATTATTCCAATCAAATGAAGACGAATTATTTAAAATTTGCATTTCGATCATGTCTCTTGCGATTAGGCCAAGGGTCAGATTATTTTTAAGAAGAGTCGGGGATTTTATTAGTTGCATAGTGCTGATACCGATGCGTTATGCTAGCGCTAGGCTAATGTTCAAGATACGTGACATATTGAAGGATGAGACAAGTGCAGGAAGTTCAGATATTTATAACAATCACATTATCAATGAATATGATTTGATGAAATTGCATGTAGTGCTAAAGACCAAAAATGCTAGCGTTCTTGATGATGAAGTTTTGCGTATCGAAAACAAATTAAGAAACATTACAGAAAAGTGGGAAGATCGTTTTATAGACAATTTATACAATACTTTTAGCACTGTTGAGGATATATTCATCCGTTATTGCAAGGCATTTCCAATAAGCTATCAAGAGAGTTTCGAACCTCATGACGCATATTACGATATGAAAAAATTGGAGATAGTGAGGAAGAAAGGAGTTAGCGAGGTCGATTTAAGACTTACTCGTGATAATCTTAATTATCAATTAAAGGTTTATACTCCAAACAATGGAGGCCTTGAATTATCGAAGATATTAAGGATCACTAAGAATTTGGGAGCTAAAATTCTATCTCATAATGGCTATTACATAGAAATTAACGGTGGAATATGGATACACCATTTTGTGTTGTCAAGAGTCGATGAATTAATAGACAACATTACTCTAAAAGAGCAATTTGAAATAACACTTGCGAAAGTGTTTAGCAAGGAAATTAAAAATGACTATTTCAATAGTTTGATCATTATTGCTGGGCTCAAGTGGAAGGAAGTGCTTCTGATTAGAGCGCTAAGTGCCTATCTAAAGCAGACGTCATTTAACTACAACCCAGAATATATCCAAAAGGTAGTCTCAGAGTATCCAAAAGTAGTAAAGTATTTGATACAACTATTTCATGCAAGATTTGATCCTAACATAGACATTGATAGAGCAGAAACTACAGACATTGTCAGAGAAAAAATTGAGGAACTTCTAAAAGAGATCAGCAATGTTTCACATGATTACGTTTTGCGCTCGATATTTAACTTGATAATGGCTATTTTAAGGACCAGTTATTATCAAGATAATAAACCCTACTTATCCATAAAATTTGACTCAAGTAAAGTGAATGGTTTGCCTGATCCTCGTCCGTATCGTGAATTATATATTTATTCAAACCTTTTTGAGGGAATACATCTAAGAGGAGGGAAATTAGCCCGTGGTGGCTTAAGGTGGTCGGATAGGACGGAAGATTTTCGCACTGAAGTTTTGGGGCTCATGAAAGCTCAGATGACAAAAAATGCGGTTATTGTCCCTGTTGGCGCAAAGGGTGGGTTTGTAATTAAGCAAGTTTATAAAGACAAAG
This sequence comes from Wolbachia endosymbiont (group A) of Melieria omissa, assembly GCF_964031125.1. Taxonomy (NCBI): domain Bacteria; kingdom Pseudomonadati; phylum Pseudomonadota; class Alphaproteobacteria; order Rickettsiales; family Anaplasmataceae; genus Wolbachia; species Wolbachia endosymbiont (group A) of Melieria omissa. The sequence continues at coordinate 714,608 of NZ_OZ035007.1, forward strand.
ATACTTTAAGAGAGAAAAGTGTTGAGTGCTATAAGAGTTTTATTAGAGGAATGCTTGATATTACTGATAACGTGGTTGATGGTGAAATAATTCCACCAGAGAATGTGATTAGGTATGATGAAGACGATCCATACTTGGTAGTTGCAGCAGATAAAGGCACTGCTTCATTTTCTGATTATGCCAACCAGATAGCCTCTGAATACAATTTTTGGCTTGGCGATGCATTTGCATCTGGTGGATCAGCAGGTTATGATCACAAAAAAATGGGTATTACAGCCAAAGGTGCATGGATTGCAGCACAGAGGCATTTTTGGAAAATGAATAAGGATATTTACCAGGATGCAACTGTTATTGGAATTGGGGATATGGCTGGCGACTTATTTGGAAATGGTATGCTGCTTTCAAAAAATATACATTTAATCGGCGCATTTAACCATATGCATATTTTTGTTGACCCAAACCCTGATGCAAAAAAGAGTTTCACAGAGCGTAAACGTCTCTTTGAGTTACCATTTTCAACTTGGATGGATTATAATAAAGATTTGATTTCTAAGGGTGGAGGAGTATTTGAGCGTAGCAGTAAGCAAGTAAACATTTCTCAAGAAATAAAAAAGTGCTTTGATATAACAGAAGATATGCTACCTCCAAGTGATTTGATTAGATATCTATTGAAAGCAAAAGTGGACTTCATATGGAATGGAGGAATCGGCACGTTTGTTAAGGCAAAGAGTGAAAATCATAGCATGGTCGGTGACAAAGCAAACGATGAGTTAAGAGTGAATGGTAAAGATATTAGAGCTTCTATGTTTATAGAGGGTGGAAATCTTGGTTGTACACAGTTTGGAAGAATAGAATATGCTGAAAAAGGTGGATATATCAATGCAGACTTTGTTGATAATTCAGCCGGAGTGATATGTTCGGACCTTGAAGTTAACATTAAGATTGTATTTGTTTCAGCTATGAAAGCAGGGGGTATTTCTTTAGAAAAAAGGAATGAAATACTGGCAAGTATGGTGGATGAAGTTGCATCCAAAGTGCTTGAGAACCACAACAAAATTGAAACAAAAGCATTACTTCTTGAGTGTTTGCAAGCTAAAGAGAGATTGGAGCAGCACCACAGGTTACTGCTCAGTTTAGAAAAATCTGGGCTGTTAAACCGAAGCGTAGAATTTCTTCCAACTGAAGAAGAGATAGCAAGGATGTTAACTGGTGCAGAAGGTTTCAGTTCTCCTCAGCTCTCTGTTCTAATGTCTTATGCTAGAACAGCAATAAAAAATGAAATTATACATTCCGATCTGTCTGAAAAAGATCTTATATCTCATGACTACTTGCTAGGTTATTTTCCTAAAAAGATGGTAACAAAGTTTAAGGATTTCATATTAAAACACCAACTTCGTAGAGAAATTATCTCTACTTGCATTGCAAATGATGTAGTGAATAGAATGGGCTGTATATTCATCAATAATTTGGCTGAGAACACTGGAATTAAGATACAAGAAGCGGTTAACATATATATTGTTGTTAACCACCTGTATGATTTAAACAGCCTGTGGCAGAAAATTGATGAATTGGATGGAAAAATTGATGTTAACTCATACTTACAAATAGTGAGGAACGTGCAGAAATTTATTGGCAGAGTATCATTTTGGCTAGTGAAAAATCTTGGCAAGCTTAGCTTTGTAGAATTGGATGATGTTACAAAATTTAAAGATGCAATTGAAACTTTAGGCCAGAACTTAACTGATGTTTTAGATGAACACCTATTAAAGATCTATAGCCATGGATCAACTTCTTTAGTAGAACTTAATATAAATAAAGATCTAGCAAAAAAAGTTGCTGATCTATGCGTTCTTGCTTATGCACTGGACATTATATCTGTTGCTGAACAGACATCTTTGTCCATTCTTGATGCTGGTAAAATATACTTTGAGTTAAAGTCGCTGTTAAGATTCGATCTGATTAGAACAATTGCCATCAAGATGAAAAGCCGCTCTTCTTATTGGGATCGCAGCTTAGTTAATGATTTATTGGACGATTTAAGCAATTACCATCACAAGCTAGCTGTTAAAGTCATAAAAGCTACTGATAACCCCGAAGATAAGGTTCAAACCTGGGCTTGTGATGATAAGGACTACATAGAACGTTATAATAGTTTTTTAGATGAGATGGTTGCTTCTAAACTTGATTTAAGCAAATTAATATTTATAATCAGAAGGATTAAAGTACTTGCTTCATAGGAAAATGTTCAATATAGGTCTTTCAGAAATTTTAGTTGTAGCTTTAGTGAGCATAATTGTTCTTGATAAAAATAAGGTACCTGTATTTATTGATTTTATTAAGACTATATATAGGTATTTTACAATTGTAAGGTTAAAAGCCAGAAGGTTATTGAAGGATGCCGGAATTGAAGACTTATATAAAGAGTGTAATACTGAGAAAGTAAATTACATAGTTGGTAAAAATGGTAAGCTTTATCCTACTTACGATATAGATAATACATCTAAAGATAATGACAGCGAAGATTCTGGTAGTAGATGATGTACTACCTAATGTCAAGCTTTTAGAAGCTCGACTAAAAGCAGAGTACTATACGGTTATCGTAGCTCATGATGGTGAAGAAGCTATAGATTTAGTAGCAAAGCAGCAGCCTGATATTATATTACTTGATATCATGATGCCAAAGATGAATGGCTTTGAAGTTTGTAAGGAGCTAAAGAGTGATCCCTTGACAACCCATATTCCAATAATTATGGTAACTGCGCTGCATGATACTCATGATAGAGTGCAAGGTATTAATGCTGGCGCGGATGATTTTCTGACTAAACCAATAAACGAAACTGCTTTATCTGCACGAATTAAGTCTCTCACACGCTTAAAGATGATTATCGATGAATTGCGTTTGAGAGGAGAAACTAACGCTGAGATTGGTGGAGTCGCAGGAAACAGTATTATGGATTATTCCAATCAGATTTTTGATGCTAACATACTTGTTATAGATGAGGATGTTCATCAAGCAGAGCAGATACATAATATATTAAAGCAACGCTTTAGGTCAATTAAAATACTGAGTGATCCAATGGAAGCATTGAAGGTTGGTATTGAGAATGGTTACGACCTGATCATTTCTGATATGCAATTTTCAAAAACTGACGGCTTGCGTTTGTGTTCTGAGTTTCGTAGTAAGGTGGAAACACGTTATACACCAATTCTGATTCTTTCTGAGGATTATGATAAAAACAATTTAGTAAAAGCACTTGATGTAGGTGCTAATGATTATTTAACAGTACCTTTGGATGAGGGTGAGCTAATAGCAAGGGTTAATTCGCAAGTAAAACGCAAAAGATATCAAGATGCCTTGAGAATGAATTTATTTAATAATGCGGAAATGTCTATAAAGGACCCATTAACTAACTGTTATAATAGAAGATATTTTGATGCACACTTAAGAAACATTGTTAAGGACTCTGTGGAAAAGGATAGAAGGTTGTCTCTTATGATACTTGATATAGACTATTTTAAGATAGTGAATGACAGTTTTGGGCATAGTGCTGGAGATGAACTTTTAAAGCAAATACAGAAAAGAATTTCTGAAAATATCAGAGTGACAGATTTACTAGCTAGGTTTGGTGGTGAGGAGTTTGTTGTTGTAATGCCAGATACCAATGTATCAGATGCGTATACTATTGCGGAGAGAATACGAAAAATTATTGCTAAAGAACCTTTTGTACTTGCGGATAAAAATACAACCCATAATGTAACTGTGAGCATTGGAATTGCAGAAATGCAAGGATCTGACTTTGATGATATTAAAAAATTTATAGTACGTGCCGACAAATATTTATATAAAGCAAAAAACAGTGGTAGAAATAGAGTGGTTACTGGCTATAGCTAAAGTGGCTTAAGTTTACCGACAACCGTCATTCCGCTACTCGTTAGCGGAATCTATGCTGAGATACCGCGCACAACTGTACGAACGTTGTAGTTTGGGAGCAATTCCCACCAGTGGGATGTCATCCCAGTGCCCAGACACTGGGATCCAGCTTCTATGCAACTTAATTAAAAACGTTTGTTTTAGCGTAAGACAACTACCTTTAGCTCATCAGCTCAGTTATAAGCAAAATTTCTGGATTCCAGTGTCAAGCACTGGAATGAATCGCGGTATGACGTGTTGCTTGGGTTAGCTATAGATTTCTGAAATGATTTCAAAAAAATGATAACTAAGATTAAAGCGACAACATGAGGTTTCTCAGCTCTGGAAATTTCACGTTTAACTGCAAAAATAGATACTTATTTAAAAAATATCCTGTGACTTTCAGTCCTAACTGAAATTCTTGGAATGAGTAGCTGTTTTGTAGGGTATTATTGTATACATCATGCAACATTTGTGGAAAAGGTAGGAGTTTATCTGCATAATAATCTCCTACTTTTTTTGACACTGCTCTACCAGTTTTTGGAGAAATAAATTGCAGATTTTCCTTAACACCTGTTACAGCGCATTTGGATAAGTCTAACTTGAATCCCAATTGCGTAAGAAGCAGAAGCTCTAAGTTAAGATAATGGCTTTGCCAAGACTGATTGTTGTGTTTAATTACATCGATGAAATATCGAAAATTGTCATACAGCACGGCACAGGGTTCACTTTCTGGAAGCACTTTTTCTAAAATAGAGGAGAAAGAAACAATAGTAATGCTTTTTAACCTATCTTGAAAGAAATGATGGAATGGAGATTCGATTAATTCGCACTTAAAAAAACCTAGATTTTCAGGTAACTTAGCACTCCATTCTGCATGTAATAGATTACTTATCTGAAACTTATAATTGCTATTGTTTGTTAGCTTAGTTAATCCCCTGCGCTTTCCATGATTTTTTGTAAACAGAGAAAGAATTAAGTTTTTATCGCCGTATTTTTTAGCAGCTATAATGATGCCTTCATCTTTCCATCTCATTTAGAGTGTATTGACCGTATGATATATAGGATAGTGCACCTAGAGCGTGTAATCCATAAAAATCACTTACTCCGTTACTGTTTGCTTCCAAAGTTTCAAGGCTATGAGAGAGTAAGTTATTGGCTGCCACTCTTCTTCCTGAGCCTGATGCATTTCATACTGAGCTTTTGGTTTGCTAAATAATTGTTTGAATGATTTTAGTAACATTACTTTTCCTCGTCTGAAATTTTGGATAATTCAGCTTCTAATTCTTCTATCGTCGGTAAAGCTGTTTTTATGTTCTCTGGTAGATTTTCAGTTATTCGATATTCTGCTAGCCCTATTGGCTTGTTCATGTCTCGGAGTGTATATTTAGCAAGTACATCGTCTTTAGATTTACATAAGATTAACCCTATAGAAGGTTGATCTGTCGAGTGCTTCAGTAAATCATCAACTGCAGAAAGATAAAAATTCATTTTACCAGCATATTCCGGCTTAAAATCCTTATCTTTTAGTTCAATCACTACGAAGCAACGTAACTTTAAATGATAGAATAATAAATCAATATAAAAGTCTTTATTACCAACATCTAAATGAAATTGTCTACCAACAAATGCAAATCCTTCACCGAGTTCTAACAGAAATTTTTCCATATGCCCTACGAGTCCTTTTTCTACTTCTCTTTCATGAGCATCCTTACCTATACTTAAAAAATCAAAAATATACGGATCTTTTAATGTGTAATGTGCTAGATCGGATTGTGGAGATGGTAATTTTTCTTTAAAATTAGTTATTGCTTTTCCTTGACGTTTATGTAGTCCAAGTTCTATCTGCATCACCATAATGTTACGTGACCAGCCATGTTCAATAGCTTTTTTTACATAAAATAATCTTATTTCATGACTTTCTATTTTTTCCAAAAGAGTGATATTGTGATACCAAGTTAATTGTGCAAGAGGCTCCTGCACAAATTCAACATCAGGATATTCTTCGGCAAACTTACGCATATACTTCAGATTTCTCATGCTAAAGCCTTTCATTTCTGGAAATGTACTTCTCAAATCCTTACTTAATTGATCAATTACCTTAGCTCCCCAGCCGTGTTCTCTTTGCCGTTTTAAGATTTCTGTTCCAATATAATGGTAGAGCAAGATAAGCTTACTATTTACTGCAAGCGCTGCCTTATAACGGCTTGTTGCAATACGATCTTTCAACTGCTCTAAAAATTCTGTATATTCTTTTGCTATAATTCTTGTCATAGGATTCCTTTTAATCCATTATACAATTCCTTTGTCTGTCGAGAAGACAATCTTTCTCTTGCCTGCAACTTTGAAGGGATTCCTTATTTACTTCAAACTTGTCCATCAACTAAAATATATTGACTTTACGTGCAATATTAGCTTTAAACCAGTAAAACAAGCTGCTTAACATATGCGTTTTTTCTATTCTAATTATATTCTTTTTTTGTCTTTATGTTGTTTTTTGCTTTTTTCGTTATCTTCAACAAAAGCCCAAACGAATGATACGTTAGCTGTTCCTATACCACAAAGGAAAAAAGAAATAGTTGAGCACACTGTTGTAGCACAACCGAGGCAAATTATCGAAATGCAAGAAGAATTCATTCCTGTTCCAAAAAGAAAAAAAAGTGTAGAGAAGAAACTAAGAAGGGATGTCAGAGAGGCAAAGAATGAAATAGGAAACGAAAAAAGCGTTGAGAGCAAAAAGGATGAATTAGTTGTAACAGAAATTATTAACTCTATAAGAGAAAAGCTCACAAAATGCTGGAGCATTCCTGAAAGCATAGCTTACAAAGAAAATTTTAATATAAAAATTAACTTATTGTTATCCAGTCAAGGCGAGATAATTATGGCGGATGTAGCAGACAGTGATTCCTATCGAAATAATCCACTTTTCAGGTCGATAGCAGATAATGCAATGCGTGCAGTATATAAATGTAGCCCATTGACCGGCTTGCCTACTCAGCACCACCACATTTGGCGTGAAGTAACACTAGATTTTATTCTATAGCTAAAGTAATTCTATAATTTAATAAGCCCACTGTATCCGTTCAGGATAGCAGCAAGGTAGTATAACCATAGAGTAAAAGTGAGTTTACAACAAATGGTGTCATCCCAGTGCTTGACACTGGGATGGCTTTGTTGCATAGCAACTGAAAAAATCTGGTGGCTACTGACAAAATTCATTATAAAATAGCCATTTAACCTTGAAAGAAAAAATATGCCACAAAAAATGAGGGTCAGTAACCATAGCGAATATAACAAATTTCTAGAAAAAAGAGGAAATATTTTTCATTATATCAACGAAGCCATAGAAAAGTGGTACGAGAATGGTCCAAAAATACCAGGTGGCAACAATATTTATAGCGATAAAGTTGTAATTTTGGTGCACATAATAACTTGTTTATTTAGAATAGGCCTGAGGCAAACAGTTGGGTTTATAGCAGGATACCTTGAGCAAATTGGGAAAAATCTGCAAGTTATCAGCTATTCACAATCATCAAGAAGGTTTAAGAAACTCAATATTAAGATCAATGATTGCAGAAAATAATATGGAAGATATCGAAATTGCTATAGACAGTACAGGAATTAGTATATACAACAACACTCCTGGTCATAGCAAAGAAAATAGCGAAGATAGAAAGTATCGCAGCTATGAACAGACAAGAAAATTGCATGTAATGTTGAATACAAACAGCAAAAAAGCCATAGCTGTAAAATACAGTAACGGCTGATCACTATGGAGCTTGTGATTTGCTAAAAGAAGTCGATTTTCAGTATGTCATAAAAGTACTATATGCAGATAGGGCATATGACAGAGAAAAGCTCTATAAGCTGTGTAATCAATATGGTATAAAAACGAAAATTCCTCCGAAAAACAACGCAGCAGAGCATCCAAAGTTAGACTATATGGCTGAGAGAAATGCTGCAATTAGACTAATAAAATCATGCAGCGAAGATGGAATGAAGAGGTGGAAAAGGCAAACAAACTACGGAAAAAGATCTTATATAGAAAGTTTTTTCTCGCGACTGAAACAAACATTCGGGTTTAGTTTTAGGAATAAATCTGAGACAAATAGAGAGAAGGAACTACTTGTTAAATGCTATTTGCTCAATAAGTTCACTGATATTGGTATGGCTAAATTTGAGATAGCTTCATAAATTTATTGTGCGTTACCTACTATCCGAAGAGCGATGCAACAAAGCCCACTGGGATCCAGTTTTCTTTACAAATTCACCAAAAGTGCTTCATTCTATAACGCAAAACCCATACTTACCAAACCCAATGCATTACTTGCAATTAAGTTTCCTGGATCCAAGTAGTCTGGGCACTGCCGTCATAAAGGAACTAGTGTCAGCTACTTTCATGACACCCTTCTGGTAGGCCCAAATCGCAATGTTCGTACAGTTATGGAATGAACCGCGGTATGACGCAGGAAGATCTGAGCAAACTTTCAATCAGAAACAGCCAAAGATCTCTCTAAGATGTCAGTTTCTTTTGTATCTTCAACTTTACCGTCCTGGTCGAATGAAATTTGCAGAGACTTACTACTATACTTCCTTTTTCCTAAAAAATTGGCTTGTTTAATTTTATATGAGACATAGTACCAAACATTGTCATCGAACTTTGATACTAATGTTGGTGATCCTAAAGTGTGAACCACTTTTTCTTTATCGTCACCTACTTTTATCTTGCTCCACAATTCAACACTAATGCCAGGAGCTCCGTGATTGTGAATAGTGTGAGTGCAGCTCACTGTAAATAATAAAATAAAAGATATTAATACTCGCATTTCTGTTGATAAATTACTTGAAGCTATAATACACTAATAAATTATCTGCCGTCAAATTTCAAAAAAGTTAAATTGACTGATTCTCAATATCACTTAATATAATATTTACTTTAGAAAATAATAGGTGTCTTATGTCATTGTTAGAAGCAGATCCAATATACAAACCTTTTAATTACCCTTGGGCGTATGATGCGTGGCTGCAGCAACAAAGAATCCATTGGATACCTGAGGAAGTTCCGCTTGCTGATGACGTAAAGGATTGGAAAACTAAACTTTCAAGTGTAGAAAAAAATCTACTAACCCAGATCTTTAGATTTTTTACTCAGGCAGACATTGAAGTAAATAACTGCTACATGAGGCATTATTCAAATATATTTAAGCCAACGGAAATATGCATGATGCTTGCAAGCTTTTCCAATATGGAAACTATACACATTGCAGCTTATTCTTATCTTTTAGACACAATTGGCATGCCAGAAAGCGAGTATCAAGCATTCTTAAAGTATGATGCTATGAGAAAGAAGTATGAATACATGTTAGAATTCGAGGAAAGCAAAAAACACGATAAAAAACATGTAGCTAAAACTCTAGCGGTGTTTGGTGCATTTACCGAGGGGTTGCAGTTATTCGCATCATTTGCAATTTTGCTCAATTTTCAACGCTTTGGAAAAATGAAAGGCATGGGACAAATAATTGCCTGGTCAGCCCGTGATGAAACTTTGCACACCAATTCAATTATCATGTTGTTTAATACATTTATTAAAGAGAATAATGAAATTTGGGACGACGAGTTTAAAGAGGAATTATATTCTGCATGCCGCACTATTGTTGAGCTTGAGGATGAGTTTATAAAGCTTGCTTTTAATTTCGGAGACGTTGAAGGACTATCTGCAGAAGAAGTGCGCAATTACATACGCTACGTAGCAAACAGACGGTTAATGCAATTAGGTCTTGAGTCCATATATGATGTTAATGATAATCCTATTCCGTGGCTTGATGAAATACTAAATGGCGTGGAACATACGAATTTCTTTGAAAATAGAGTAACAGAGTATAGCCGTGCAGCAACTCAAGGCACATGGGAGGAGGCTTTTACTGAAAACGACACGAATAATAAGTGAGTGCTAATTTCACTCTTCTTTGTCATTCCAGTGTCAGCTACTTTCATTACGTCATTTGCTGTGCAGTTTAGACAGTTTTGCTTTACTTAACAACTAACTTACCATATATATGTCCATAGGACATTGGTATATAAGAACGTGCTACAACTATTAATCTTACTCACGGTCATCACTTCAGTTGCATTCTTTGGTCATTTAGTTCCAATGGAAGCAAAAACCTTCTTGTACTCAACGAGCCTGAGTATAAAAGAGGTTTTGCTATTTATAATGCCTTTTATTATTTTTGCGTTAATCTTTAGCAGTGTTAACAATCTTAAGCAGTCAGCTATAAAGTTCATATTGTTACTTATTATAATGATCTTCTTGTCAAATCTGGCTTCAAGTTTAATAGCTTATTCTGTTGGGCATTTTATCATACAAAACACTCATTCAATACAAGATATAACGTATGAAGAAACAATTGTTCCCTTATGGTCGTTTAGGCTGCCTGCATTGCTTTCTAATTTTTATGCCCTTGCCTGTGGATTTGTGTCCAGCATAGTAGTGTCCACACTGCTACCCAAGAAAAGCAAAGAGCTTTCGAACAAAATGTTAGATTTAACTCTCTTTCTTTTGAAGACGTTTTTGACGCCGATTATTCCAATATTTGTACTTGGGCTTGCTTTAAAAATGCAGCATGATCAAGTTTTATCTATAATATTTAAGGATTACTCAATAATTTTCATTATTATAGCATCTGCAACCTACCTTTATGTTTTCCTCTTATATGGAGCAGCAAATTCATTCAAGATCACAAGCTGGATAGCTAGTATAGGCAATATGATACCGGCATTTATTACTGCAATGAGCACAATGTCTAGTAATGCAACTATGCCACTTACTCTTGAAGGAAGCAAAAAAAATGTAAAGCAACCTGACATAGCATCGTCTGTTGTACCAATAACTGCTAGCTTTCATTTAGTAGGTGATTGCTTTTTTATCATAATATTATCAATGATAATTGCCTCCGGTTATTCATTGTTCACAATAGATTATGTAACTTTTCTTCTCTATTTTTTGTTATTTAAGTTTGCTATCGTGGCAGTGCCGGCAGGAGGAATTATGGTAATGCTACCTATTCTTGAGAAATATCTCAAATTCTCTCCAGAAATGCTTTCGTTAATTACAGCATTGTATATAGTGTTTGATCCAATAATCACTTCAGCAAATGTTATGGGTAATGGTGCCTTTACTATAATATTTTCAAAACTCTATGATAAGCTTAAGTAATGTCTATTTTAGCGATTGATACTGTAGGTATTGGTAGTTCAATAGCAATAGTTGATTATGATGGTAACTGTTTTGTAGAGCACAATTCCACCAGCAATAGTCATGCAGAATCATTTTTTCAAATACTAAGTACTTTATTTGATAAGCACAACTATAATTATGATAAAATAGATCATTTGGCGGTAGTAGTTGGACCAGGAAGTTTCACTGGAATTAGAGTTGGTATATCAGCTGCACAAGGTATAAATCTTGCTACAAATAAGCCGTTATACGGGGTTAGTGCGCTGGAAGTTCAAGCCTACGCAATATCTTTGCTTTGTGCAAATAGCAAAAAAAATATCAGAGCTATAATCAAAAATGCTCAAGGGTTTTATACACAGTTATTTGATTTCAATTTATTGCCGCTGTCTGGTCCAACTGCAGCATGTGACCCTGGTTACGCTACAAGCAGTACACATATGGATTGCAATTTAAATGCTAGCCATGCAGGGCTATTAGTTCATTATAGACTGAAGAACAAGCAAAAATTAAATGAAGTTGAAGCTCTATATTTAAATGAGCCTCAGTATATGAAATTGCTATAGACTATTTTTTTGCATACACGCAATTTGGCTAAGCTTGTGCATCTGGTTTACTATCTCTTGAGCTACTTCTTTTATACTCATATTTGAATTTTCTATCTCTATAGCACTCGGTGGTGTAAATAAATTGTTAATCCTACATTGCTCTATCATGCTATTTAGATTAATCACCTTCCTATTTTTTCTTTGCCTTTTTAATGCAATACGCTTTTGTAATGTCGGTAGATCACACCTAAGTACCACAGGAAGGATTTCTGTGTTCATTTTTTTACTAAGCCTTACTATTGAATCATACATCCTCATGTTCTGGTCATTATTTTCCATCAACTCATCAATAAATATGTAATTTTTTGAGTGAATCGGATAATTTTCTATTACCTGAAGCATAATTTGCATAATGCCATATATTCTATCTTGAACTTCTTTAGGTATTTGATCACGTTCAAAGACACCATCGTATATAGAGCAAGCTTGAACATTGTTATAGAACTTGCTATTTACAATTAATGCGTCTATCATATTAGATAATTCTATTGCTGTGGAAAGTTTACCACTTCCCGAAAGACCAGAGAGATATATGAAAAATCCTGCTGGCTGTTTTTTTGTGTTAATATTTACCATATTATTTTCAATCTTGAAACTTACATTTATAATAACATAAAAATGAAGCTTTAAAACATATGAAATATTATATAGAAAATTATTTTTGTAGTTAAGATATTATGTAATTTAAAAACATAAATTCTGTATATAAACTCTATAATAACGATAACTATTTTTAAGCAAGCTACAACACAAAAGTGTTTGGTATTCAGAAAGCAAGACAGAGTGGCATAGACTTATTAGTTTACTACAAGTCTCTTTTCGCGTATAAACCTTCAGAAGATTCTAACAGAGGATTGTGTTGTTAACAAAGAGCAGAGTAAAAAGGGATCTAGTCTATGCCTATCAGATTTTGTCCTACCTTAAGTTCGATGATCATACATATACTCACCTTTCAGTGCGTTCTGAAGATCAAAAGTCGTTTTATATTTATCCGTTTGGTATGCGTTTTGATGAAGTAGATGAACGTTCGTTAATGAAAGTATCATTTGATGGAGATGTAATTGAAGGCAAAGAATATCAATATAATAGAACTGGCTATATAATTCATGGTTTTGTTTATCAAGCAAGGAAAGATATTCAAGCAATTTTTCACTTGCATACACCTTCTATTGTAGCGGTTTCTTCTCTCAAAGATGGGCTGCTTCCTATAAGTCAATGGGCACTGCACTTTTACAATAAAATCTCTTACCATAATTATAATTCCCTAGCACTTAGCGATACAGAAGGAAAGAGGTTAATAGCTGATCTGAAAGAAAATTTTGTCATGTTAATGCGTAATCATGGATCTATAACGTGTGGTCGGACTATACAAGAAGCAATGTTCTACACATATCATTTAGAACGAGCGTGCAAAACTCAATGTTTAACGTTAGCAATGAATAAGGAGTTATCAATTCCAAGTGAAGAAATTTGCTCAAAAGCTGTAAAGGATCTCCTATCTTTTGAAAGCAATCTTGGTGAGAGGGATTGGCACGCATGGGTTAGACTAATTAAAAGTAAGTTGTAAGAGACTTTCGCACTACTATCTGTCATCCAAGTAGTGACCTTACCCAGAAAAAGTAGAGAGAAAGTTAAGACGTTTTTGGAGTAAAATAAAACGTTTTTTCAAAATATGACAAATAGAAGAGAATATACAGCAGAATTCAAATTAGAAGCTGTTAAGCTGGTTAAAGAAACAGGTCAAGCAAGTACAAAAATAGCAAAAGATCTAGGTATAGATGGTAGTATGTTAAGTAAGAAAATATGATGGAAAAATGTCTGGAGCATACGCATTTCCAGGCAAAGGCTCCTTATGACAAAGAAAGATTTGATCTAAAAAAAGAGCTAATAAGAGAAAGAGACATCTTAAAAAAAGCCCTGGGCAAAGAAAAAGAGTAAAGTATTCTTTTATATAGAAATTGCTATAAAACACAGGAACTATGTAGGGTTTTGTACTGGTGGTATGGGTTGCTAAGGAAAAAAGCAGTAAAGAATTAGCAAAAGAAGGGCTTCTAGCAGATATTCAAAAAATACATCAAGCTTCTAAATGCAGATATGGAGCCCCTAAAATTCACGCTGAATTAAAAGCTTTAGGCAAAAATTAAAACAGTACAAAGTGTTATGCAAGAAAATGGCATTAAAGCCAAGTTTAGACGAAGGTTCAAAAATAAAAAACAGCAAATAAGCAACCGAGTTGTGGCTCCGAACACATTGGATCAAAATTTTACTACTGATCAGCCAAATAAAGTTTGGGATTACCTACATAAAAACTAAAGAAGGTTGTTGGCGGCAATAATTGACCTATATTCACGCATGGTGGTTAATGAGTAACATGATAATTAGTTATAGATTCTTTATTGATGGCCGTTGATAAACGCAAACCCGATAAAAATCTGCTGTTACATAGCGATCAAGGGTCACAGTATACCTCTCAAAATTACCAATTTCTATTGAATACAAAAAACATCATTTCCAGCATGAGCCATAAGGGCTGTTGTTACGATAACTCTGTTGCAGAAAAGTTCACTTAAAAGGGAGCTGCTTATTGATACTTCTCGCTCAACAAACCAGAACTGCCATATTTGAATACATAGAAATCTTTTATAACAAATAACGTAGACATTCTACTATTATAGCACTTCTCGCAATAGTCCGAATAGGATAAGATATGTGCTTATGCCTATGGTAGAGCAGTAGCATATTATGATCTGTTCGGATTATTGTAAAAAGAGCTATAACTATTGCATTCCTGCACAATTTATTCTCATGATAAAAACGTCTTAACTTTCTCTCTACTTTTTCTGGGTAAGGTCAATTTGGGTCTGCACCATTTTTGAGTAATAGTTTTACTTCTTGTGCATTACCATCTTCTACAGCTAGGAATAATTGTTCTTCCTGTGTTTTTACGCGTGTTTCCACATTAGATATAAAAAATAACAATACTAAACATGCAATACCAATAATGCTAATATATTTTATAATTTTTCTCATAAGATATTTTACAATGCTTCTAATAATATTAGATATCATCTATAAAATTAAAAAATCCATGAAAGGGGATGAAAATATGTAAAAAAGTATTATTGATTAATTAAAAACAGATTTTGATTTGATAATACTAATAAAATCGATTTATCTTAAATTTACGTTGATTTTTACCTGTTATTTTTTGTAGTTTATCCAACGTAAATTCCAGGTAAAACAAAGTCGTTATCTCCAACCGTTACAACCAACTCTCCTTCTTTAATTTTTATTTGATTAGGTGTATGGTCCCATACCATCACACTCTGGGATCATACACCTAAAGTACTCCGACACTGGGATGACACCCCGGGGTTTCTGGGATGACAAAAAAGAGCCCCCTGAGCAAAAATCTTATAGCCACTTGAATGATAATTGACTTTTTGCCTAAAATAACTAAGAAAGAAACTTCTCATCAAGATAACTTAAATATATACTAATTCTCTTATTTTTAAACGATTTCTCATCATGAATTGCACGATCAAAAACCTGAATTTGACTTGTTATAATGCTACAATTATTATTTGCAACTTCTAATACGCCACTATCAATTACAACCTTCTTTTCTGTTTGGTTACTCATTTTAACAGTAATCATACCAGGCAATAAATAAATTAAGTAAGGAGCATGGTGAGCTAAAATCATAAGCTCCCCTTCGAGCCCAGTTACTGAAAGAGAAACCACTCCACTGAATGAAATTTGATCATCAGGAGAGAAAAATTGCACTTTAAAAGTATTCATAATCTTTAACTTTTATTTAGCTTCAGCTTGTATTAATTCAGCCTTTTTTATTGCTTCATCTATATTCCCCACCATATAAAAAGCAGCCTCTGGTAAGTGATCATATTTGCCTTCAACAATCCCTTTAAAACTGGAAACAGTATCAGAAAGTGAAACAAATTTACCAGGCATGCCAGTAAATATTTCTGCAACGTGAAAAGGTTGAGAAAGAAATTTCTGAATCTTACGAGCCCTATCAACAATAATTTTATCTTCATCAGATAGCTCATCCATACCAAGTATTGCGATAATATCTTGCAGTGATTTATAAGTTTGCAATATACGTTTCACCTCAGAAGCTACATTATAATGTTCTTCACCAATGATTTCAGCAGATAAAGACTGAGAGGTTGAATCAAGTGGATCAACAGCAGGGTATATTCCCATTTCAGCTATTTGCCTTGACAACACTGTGGTTGCATCAAGGTGAGAGAATGTAGTTGCTGGGGCTGGATCAGTCAAATCGTCCGCAGGAACATATATAGCTTGCACAGAAGTAATAGAGCCAGAAGTTGTTGAAGCTATTCTTTCTTGCATTGCACCCATATCAGTTGCAAGGGTTGGCTGATAACCAACAGCTGACGGTATTCTTCCAAGTAAAGCAGAAATTTCAGAACCAGCTTGTGTAAATCTAAAGATATTATCCACAAAAAATAGAACATCTTGATTTTCCTTATCACGGAAATATTCTGCCATAGTAAGTGCTGTTAAAGCAACTCTAGCCCTTGCTCCAGGAGGCTCATTCATCTGACCATAAACCAAAACAGCTTGAGATTTTTCATGCTCATTTATATTTATTACATTTGAAGTGATCATCTCGTGATAAAGATCGTTACCTTCACGCGTTCTCTCCCCTACCCCGGCAAACACAGAAAATCCTTTATGAGCTTTTGCTATATTATTAATTAATTCCATTATTAGGACTGTTTTACCAACACCGGCTCCACCAAATAAGCCAATTTTTCCTCCTTTAAGATAAGGTGCAAGAAGATCTATAACTTTTATTCCCGTAACTAAAACTTCTTCCTGTATTCTCTGTTCAGTAAAACTTGGAGGTGCTCTGTGTATAGGCTCTAAGTTATACTTTCCCTTCAGTGGACCACACTCATCTATAAGCTCTCCAACAACATTAAAAATCCTTCCTAAAGTTGAACGCCCAATTGGCACCGATATTGGTGCACCTGTATCAACAAATTCATCCCCCCTTGACATGCCATCTGTGCTATCCATAGCAATACAACGAACTATATTGTCACCTATATGCTGCGAAACTTCTAAAACCAGCTCCTTATCCTTATATTTTAGTTTGCTTTTTAAAGCATTAAATATTTTAGGCAATTCACCTTCAAATTTTATATCAACAACTGCTTGAGTTACCTTAATCGCTCTACCTATATTCATCTCTTTATTTTTATCACCTAACACTATAATTCCATAAAAGAACTTCTAAAGAAAATAAATTTTATATTATTAATAGAAATTTTGCAACATTAAAACGCTTACTAGTTACGCTTCATTACAAACAATGCAAATGCATTTAATAGCCAAGTAATAATAAACAATACTAAACTAAGCGCATAAGCAGCAAGAGTTTGTACACTATTGAAATCCTGATCTCCGGTAAGTAATGTAGCGATCTGCACGGTAATGGTAGTAACTGAATTAAGAGGGTTAAAAGTCAAATTTGCGTTGATTCCCACAGCCATTAGCACAATCATTGTTTCACCTATCACTCTTGAAATTGACAATAAAATTGCACTTAAAATTGTAGGCATTGCATAAGGTATTGTTATATGCCATATAGTTTCCGCTGGAGTTGCACCAAGTGCCATGAAGCCATAACGCAAGCTTTTTGGAACAGATCTTATGGCATCTTCGAGTAAAGAAATAATAAAAGGAAGAATCATTATCCCAATCGATAAACCGGCAACTAAGGCACTTTCTGAGTGTATACTTAAACCAAAAAAATTTGCTACCTGCTTTATAAAGAAAGACAAAAACACAACCGCGAAATATCCATATACAACCGTAGGAATAGCAGACAAAACTTGCAAAGTTGTATTAACAATATAACGCACTTTCTCACTCGCATATTCACTAATATATATTGCAGAAAATAAACCAAGCGGAACGACAACTAACATTGCTATAATAGTTATAAGTAATGTACCAACTAAAAGCGGCGCTATACCAAAACATCCTATCTTCTCTTCATTGATAGTGACTACATTGTGGCCCCATTTCAAGCAAAACAAGAATTCTGAAATAGCTACTTTATTAAAAAAACTAATGGATTGAATAAAAATAGACAGCATTATAAATAAAGTGATAAAAAATGATATGGCCAAAGCCACAAATAACGAAAGTTTTATTATCTTATTTCTTTTATTTTTAAAGATAAAAGCAAGCATGAAAAAAAGTAACGCTATAGAAATAAAAGTTACAAAACAATTATTATAGAATACTAACAACCAAGTTAGCATCCATACACAACTAAGATATAGATAAGATTTAACCTTATTTACTTCTTGAAACCTACTAAAACAAAATAAAAGGATTAGTAAGACAGGTATGACTATCACCGAATTCATTCTTCCATGCATCAAATTTTATTCTACGAAAATGTCATACAAGTTCACCATTATTTGACAATAAAGTAAAACAATTTAAAATAAATAATTATATTAATATAAAAACAATGAAGAGAACATTTCAACCAAAAAATTTGATAAGAAAGCGCAGACACGGATTTCGTTCACGTATGGCAACAAGAGCTGGAAGAAAAATCCTTAATAGGCGCCGTTCATTAGGGTGTAACAAATTATGCGCATAGTAAGTATAAAAAAAAAGATTTTTCTTCTGCTTTCAAAAATAAGTTAGCACTCAACAGTCTTTTTTATCGTGGGCTTTATATATCACTGTACGCTATAAAAGAAAGAGAACCTGAAAAGTACATTCATACTATTAGAGTAGGTCTGGCTATCAGTAAAAAAACCGGAAAAGCAGCAAAAAGAAATAAAATAAAAAGGCAACTACGAATGCTTGCTAAAATTAGCATTTTAAATATAAGTAATATAGGGCACTACTACATAATACTAACTCATAGAAACATTATGCAAGCAAGTTATAAAAATTTACAAAAAGATCTAACTATTTGCTTAAAAAAGATAAAATAAAAAAAATCTCAATTAAGGTATTTACAACTATATTTTTTATGATAATATAGGTAAAATTTTTAAAAATAGTTAATGGGTGTGGTGAATGGTAGAGCATATAAAAGAGGTAAATAACACAGGCTTTGGTCAGATGTATCAATTCTTATTTCTTCCTAAAGGAACAGGAACAGATTGGAGGTCAGCATTTCGCCAACAAGAAGAATTATTTAAAAAAGTGGGAGGTAATGTAATATTACCAGAAATCAGTAATTCTCCTTCAAAAGGGAATCAATTAGGGGAAGTAGGAACAATGCTAAATAATGTAGAAAATGACCAAGAACATATAAGAAAAAAAAGATATCGTAGTTAAAGTAAAAACTTAAAGAATAGTAACAAAACAAGAAAGTTAAAATATAAGTATACCTACTGTCTAATTAACAAAGAAATTTTTATAAACTTGGCGGCGACCTACTCTCCCTTTTCAAGTACCATCAGCGCTAAAAAGTTTCACTTCCGAGTTCGAGATGAGATCGGGTGGTTCATTTTTGCTATAGCCACCAAGTCAATAAAAATTTCTAACTTAACAATTTTAACTTAATATTTAACACTGCATACACACATATAGAAAGCAAATAAATCAATCAGGCTATTAGTACTAGTTAGCTTCACATGTTACCATGCTTCCACACCTAGCCTATCAACGTGGTAGTCTTCCACGGCCTTAATTGGGAAATCTTTTTGAAGAGGGTTTCTTGCTTATATGCTTTCAGCAATTATCCCATCTATACATAGCCACCCAGCGATGCTATTGGCATAACAGCTGGTACACCAGAGGTATATCCATCTCGGTCCTCTCGTACTAGAGTCAGACCTTCTCAAATTTCCTTCACCCACGGCAGATAGAAACCGAACTGTCTCACGACGTTCTAAACCCAACTCACGTATCACTTTAATCGGCGAACAGCCGAACCCTTGGGACCTTCTTCAGCCCCAGGATGTGATGAGTCGACATCGAGGTGCCAAACGGTGTCGTCGCTATGAACGCTCGAACACCATCAGCCTGTTATCCCCGGCGTACCTTTTATCCGTTGAGCGATGACCCTTCCATACAGAATCACCGGATCACTATGACCGACTTTCGTCTCTGCTTGGCCTGTCAGCCTCGCAGTCAGGCAAGCTTATGCCATTATACTATCAAGCTGATTTCCGACCAGCTCTAGCTTACCTTCGCACGCCTCCGTTACTTTTTAGGAGGCGACCGCCCCAGTCAAACTACCCACCATACAATGTCCTAGTTCCAGATAATGAAACATAGTTAGATATCAAAAGTGTAAAGGGTGGTATCTCAAGGTTGACTCCATTATAGCTAGCGCCATAACTTCAAAGTCTCCCACCTATCCTGCACATCACACTTTTAATAGCAATGTAAAGCTATAGTAAAGGTGCACGGGGTCTCTTCGTCTAACCGCGGGTACCCCGCATCTGCACGGGGAATTCAATTTCGCTGAAGTGATGTTGGAGACAGTGGAGAAATCGTTACGCCATTCGTGCGGGTCGGAACTTACCCGACAAGGAATTTCGCTACCTTAGGACCGTCAGTGTTACGGCCGCCGTTTACTGGGGCTTCAATTCGGAGCTTGCACCCTTCCTATTAACCTTCCAGCACCGGGCAGGCGTCAGACCCTATACTTCCACTTACGTGTTTGCAGAGTCCTGTGTTTTTAGTAAACAGTCGCTACTCCCTATTTTGTGCCACCTACTCATAGTTGCCTAAAAGCAGGTTACCCTTCTTCCGAAGTTACAGGTATAATTTGCCGAGTTCCTTCAACATCATTCTTTCAACACCTTAGTATACTCTACTCATCCACCAGTGTCGGTTTGCGGTACGGCCTCATAAATATAAGTGCTATTTCCTGGAGCTTCTTTTAAGCATAGATCAATCCAATAAGATCTATACAAATACGAAACCCGTCACACTTAAGAGGTTTAGGAATATTAACCTAATTGCCATCGACTACTCCTTTACGGACTCGCCTTAGGAACCGACTAACCCTACGCAGATTAACTTAACGTAGGAACCCTTAGATTTTTGGTGAGAGTGTTTTTCACACTCTTTTACGCTACTTATGTCAGCATTCTCACTTCCGATATCTCCAGCAGTTTTCACAAACCACCTTCACAGACTTACGGAACGCTCCGCTACCGCGCCTATTGATCGAAATCAATAAGCACTCACATCTTCGGTATACAGCTTTAGCCCCGGTACATTTTCGGCGCAGAAAAACTTATTTAGACAAGTGAGCTGTTACGCTTTCTTTAAAGGATGGCTGCTTCCAAGCCAACCTCCTAGCTGTAATGGTTTTTCTACTTCCTTCCCCACTTAGCTGTAATTTTGGGACCTTAGATAGTGATCTGGGTTGTTTCCCTCTTCACCACGGACTTAGCACCCGTAGTGTGCCTGCTGTATAATTAATTGTTGGTATTCGGAGTTTAGTTAGATTTGGTAAGACGGTGAATCCCCCTAGTCTATCCAGTGCTCTACCCCCAACAACATACATACAACGCTCTACCTAAATAGATTTCGCGGAGAACCAGCTATTTCCAAGTTTGATTGGCCTTTCACCCCTAATCACAACTCATCCAATAATGTTGCAACATTAACTGGTTCGATCCTCCAGTGTGTTTTACCACACCTTCAATCTGGTCATGACTAGATCACTTGGTTTCGGGTCTAATCCATAAAACTAAAACGCCCTATTCAGACTTGCTTTCGCTACGCCTACACCTAACGGCTTAAGCTTGCTTCATAGATTAACTCGCTGACCCATTATGCAAAAGGTACGCTGTCACTCTAAATATCAATAAATTGATATAGAGCTCCAACTGTTTGTAAGCACTTGATTTCAGATTCTATTTCACTCCCCTCCCGGGGTTCTTTTCACCTTTCCCTCACGGTACTTGTTCACTATCGGTCGTTAAGGAGTATTTAGGCTTGGAGGATGGTCCCCCCATATTCAAACAGGATTTCACGTGCCCCGCTCTACTCAAGGATTTAAAAACTTTCTACTTATACAGGACTATCACCTTCTATGGTTACTATTTCCAGAGTATTCTAATTCTTATTCTTAAATCACTAGCCTTTTCCGCTTTCGCTCGTCACTACTAACAGAATCTCGGTTGATTTCTTTTCCTTTGGCTACTTAGATATTTCAGTTCACCAAGTTTGCTTTACATACTTAGTACGTAATAACTAGCTAAACTAGTTGGGTTTCCCCATTCGGAAATCTGCGGATCAAAATTTGTTGACAATTCCCCACAGCTTATCGCAGCCTGCCACGTCCTTCATCGCCTCTTAACGCCAAGGCATCCATCAAGTGCTCTTAATAATTTATTTATCCGACTATATGCAGAATATGCAGAGTTAAATATTATTAAAATTGAATTGAGATTAAATTAATCTCTACCATAAAACTTGTCAAACATCTAAAAACTAAATTAATCTTTTATATGTTATAACCTAATAAATAATATGTCAACGCCTTTTTGCACAAAACATTTACTTATATTATCAACAACAATATACTAGCAATCCTAAACAGTATAATCTGAGAAATATGTGGTAAACTTATATATACAGTAAAAATTAATAAAAAAGATATTTTGTAAGATAAAATGTGTTAAAATCAATTGCCTAAAAATGATAATAAACATTCGGAGTATTTCTAACGTATGAAAAGTAATCTCTCTTTTATAAAAAACGTTGCTTTAAATTGTATGTCTAAGCTCATTGGCGTATTAAATATTAAGAAAGTAAAACACTTCATTGTGAATAAATATAATACTCTTCATAAAGAAATGACAGTGCTTCTTAAAAAATCTAAGAACCTGTTAAACACCAACATTGAAATCGGTTTATATCACTTTTATAAAGGTAGCATATCAGATGCAAAGTTACGATTTTGGTTAATTAGCATATTTTACCCCCATTTACCTATAGTCTGGTATAACATCGGAAGGTGTCATTTTGCGGTAGGGAATACTAACAAAGCTTATAATTATTTAACAAGGGCACTAAAATTAGATAATGACCACGAGGAGGCGTCTTACTATATAAAAAAAATGACAAACTCAGCGCCTATTAGAGAATTGCCAAAAAACCTCATAAGACAATATTTTGATTACACAGGTGAATATTTTGTTGAGCATTGGTTGATTGCCAAACAATATAGAGGGCATGAACTTGTACACATGATAATTACAAAAATCTTCAACAACTCCACTTCTGAGCTCAATATACTCGACCTTGGTTGTGGAACTGGAATATGTGGTCATTTCTTGAAAATAAATAGTATTGGAAACCATATAACAGGAATTGACATTTCAAGTAGAATGCTAAATATCGCAAGAGGATGCTTTATAAAAGGTAAGCCTGTTTACAATGAATTAATACATATGGAAATGAAAGAGTTTCTTAAACAAGAGAAAAACCAGCAGTATGATGTAATTATCTTTGCTGAAGTGCTACATTATCTACATGACTTTCAAGAAGAGTTGGAATTAGCAAAAAGATCTACGAGCAAAAAAGGAGTTATTGTATGTTTAATAAGAAGAAAGGAAGGTGAAGGTATTGACTTTGTAAATAAAGGAGACTATTTTCGTCACTCAGAAAGTTATGTTCAACATGTTGCAAAAGAAATAAATATGCAAATAAGTTATATGAGTTACTGTAAAATATATGGCAGTCAGGTTGACGGTATCTTGTTTGCATTACAGCATCAACAAGAAAATCCGAAAAACCTAACTTAAAAATCGCTCAAAATGACTTTTAAGTATCTACATATAATAAAAGAATAAAAGGAACTTTATGAATAACATTACCATTAATTACGCAAAGGACAGCAAATTAACCGACTTTGGAAAAGCAGTTCTATCAGACAGGTATTTAATAGAAAATGAAAGTTATCAAGACCTCTTTGCACGTATTGCTAATTACTATTCTAATAATAAAGAACATGCGCAGCGTCTTTATGACTACATGAGCAACTTGTGGTTCATGCCTTCAACACCAATACTCAGCAATGGTGGCACTAAGAGAGGGTTACCTATCTCTTGCTTTCTTAATGAAACCGAAGACAGCTTGCAGGGAATAGTTGATCTATGGAACGAAAATGTTTGGCTTGCTGCACGTGGAGGAGGCATAGGTAGTTATTGGGGAAATTTACGCTCAATAGGCGAAAGCGTAAAGGGTAGCGGCAAAACATCAGGAATTGTTCCATTTATTGTAGTGCAAAATGCTCTAACGCTTGCAATTAGTCAGGGATCCCTAAGGCGAGGAAGTTCAGCAGTCTACCTTCCTGTATCTCATCCGGAGATAGAAGAGTTTCTAGATTTACGCAAGCCAACAGGCGGTGACCCAAATCGCAAAGCGTTAAATATACATCATGCTGTAATAGTAACAGATAAATTTATGCAGGCTGTTGAGAATGATCAAGAATGGAATTTAATAAGCCCTCACAACAATAAGGTTATTTCAACTGTAAAAGCGCGGGATATATGGATCAAAATATTAACAGCAAGAGTTGAAACTGGAGAACCTTACATTATTTTCCTTGATGCAACAAATAACAATAAGCCAGAATCTTACAAAAAGCTCAACTTAGACATCAAGATGTCAAATCTATGCAGTGAAATAACTTTAACCACAGGTTATGATCACCTGAATAAGTCACGCACTGCTGTGTGTTGTCTATCATCCGTAAACCTTGAGTACTACGAAGAATGGAAAGACAATAAACTCTTCATAGAAGATATAATGCGCTTTCTTGATAATGTATTGGAAGATTTCATAAATAAAGCACCGAATGAAATGCAGCGAGCAAAATATTCTGCAGCCAGAGAACGCAGTATTGGTCTTGGTGTGATGGGCTTTCACTCATTTTTACAAAGCAAAATGGTTCCTTTTGAATCAGTAACAGCACAACAATGGAATAAAAAAATATTTAAGTATTTACGCGAGCAAGCAGATATAGTTTCTAAAAAATTAGCAGAAGAAAAGGGAGCATGTTCTGATGCCAAAGAAGTTGATCTAATGGAAAGGTTTACACACAAACTCGCTATTGCTCCTACTGCCTCGATCTCCATTATTGCAGGTAATACCTCCCCTGGAATAGAACCATACGCAGCAAACGTATTCATACAAAAGACACTTACAGGCTCATTTGTAGTGCGAAATAAATTCTTGCAAAAACTATTAGCAGAAAAAAATCAAGACAATGATAAAATATGGTCTTCAATTTCAACAAACGAGGGTTCCGTTCAGCATTTAGATTTTCTTAGTGAGCATGAAAAATTGACATTTAAAACAGCGTACGAGCTTGACCAAAGATGGATTATAGAACATGCAAGTGATAGAACTTCGTATATTTGTCAATCTCAATCAGTAAATCTGTTCTTACCTGCCAACGTACATAAACGTTACTTGCACAAAATACACATGCTTGCTTGGAAAAAAGGATTGAAGAGCTTATATTACTGCAGATCACAATCAATGCAGAGAGCCGATAAGGTCTCGCATGACATATTCAAAAAAAGTGAAATATTGCAACAAAAAACAGATATTGACTACGATGAATGTCTGTCATGCCAATAGCGGCCTTACTCAAAAAAAGTAGAGAGAAAGTTAAGCAAATGGGTAAATAGACTTCTTGCATAACCATATAACGCACTTTTATTGGGAATAGAAACGAAAAAACTTTCTTGACAAACTCCGCCAGCTCCCTTATCATAAAACTGAAGCTATTTATTTATCTTCGCAATCTGTGCAGGTTAATGACAAAAAACTTAGGGTATTTGGCGTCTCATGTTTAATTTTTCGCACTACGTGCATCGCATGTCTTTAAAAATTTTTAGGTTTTTACCTATATAAGCCGAAACGCGCTTACAAAGCGTTTAAGACAGCAAAAAACGTCAAATTGACAAGGGAGAATTTGAATGCTAGCTACTACGGGGTTTCTTTGCCTTTTTTCCTGCTTAGTAAATTTCTTAAACACTTGCGGTGTAGGTTAGTTGCAAGTTAAAAGCAGCTAAAGCGCTCTTAATCAAGCGTTTTAGAATAAAAAAAACGCCGATATTTTAGTACATAGTAAATAGCCAACCACCATGGGGCTTCTTTTGCCTTTTTTTTCACTTGGTAAATTTCTTAAACATTTATGGCTAAACGACAATCGTCATCCCGCTACTTGTTAGCAGGATCTATTGCCGAGATACCGCGAATGAATCGCGGTATGACGGTTCGCGGTGGCATGACGATAAAGTTTATACCTCGTCATCCCGCTGCTTGTTAGCGGGATCTCTTGTTAGCGGCTGAGATACCGCGAATGAATCGCGGTATGACGGTTCGCGGTGGCATGACGATAAAGTTTATACCTCGTCATCCCGCTGCTTGTTAGCGGGATCTCTTGTTAGCGGCTGAGATACCGCGAATGAATCGCGGTATGACGGTTCGCGGTGGTATGACGGTTCGTGGCAGCATGAAGATAATCCCGCTACTTGTTAGCGGCTGAGATACTGCGGCGGTATGACGTAGATTGCTGTCATTCCGCTACTAGTTAGCGCCGCAGCGGTATGGTGTAGGAAAATTAGCTATATAGCTAACTTGTACCACGCGTTAAAGCTTTTAAACAGGTCTTGGTTTACTTACTCCATTATTTTCTTTATTATCAGATATCATTTTAAATAATATGGAGGAGCAAATTGTCAGCAATTGCCATTATTGATTTTGGTTCACAGTTTACACAGCTTATCGCAAGACAAGTAAGAGGAATGGGTGTTTATTGTGAGATATTTCCAAGCAACATCAGTTTTGAAACAATATCAAAATTCAATGGGTTTATTCTCTCTGGAGGACCACAATCTGTAAATGATGATTGTTCTGAAACAAGTAGAGTAGTACATGAAATTATAAAACTTAATGAGGCAACAAGCGTTCCTATACTTGGAATATGCTATGGACAGCAACTCATTTGTCATTATTTTGGAGCAAAAGTAAAAGAGAGTTTCAAACAGGAGTTTGGTAGAACTAAAATCAAGATACTAAAAGAATCCCCCATTGTAAAGGATACCTGGGATGTTAATTCTGAAGTGGATGTATTAATGAACCATGCGGACAGTGTTGATACTATACCACAGGGATTTACTGTTATCGCATCAGGTGTGATAAATCAAACAATTGCAATGATTGTCAACGAACAGCGGAAGATTTACTGTACTCAGTTCCATCCTGAGGTTAAGCCCACAACAAATGGCAGTAAATTGCTCTCTAACTTCTTGGATATTGCAAATTGCAAAAGAGACTGGACAATGAAGTCGTTTATTGAGGAGCAAAAGGAAAAAATCAAAAATGTAGTAGGAGAGAAAAAAGTAATCGCTGCAGTAAGTGGTGGGGTTGATTCAAGCGTTGCAGCGGCTCTCACACATAAAGCTATAGGAAAACAATCGAACTGTATTTTTATCGATACTGGGTTGTTACGCAAGAACCAAACCATCGCTATGTTGAAAGAGATTCCGATAAATTACGTTGATAAATCAAATTTATTTTTGAGTAGGTTGAAGGGAATAACTGATCCAGAAGAAAAGCGAAAAATTATCGGTAACACTTTTATTGAAGTGTTTGAAGAAGAAGCAAAAAAAATAGGTGATGTGGATTTTTTGATGCAAGGTACCATCTACTCTGATGTAGTTGAGTCAGGGCATGCCTCAAACAACACTAGTACAATTAAGTCTCACCATAATGTTGGTGGGTTGCCAGAAAAGATGAACCTGAAGCTAGTGGAGCCTTTACGCTACCTCTTTAAAGATGAGGTAAGGCTACTTGGAAAAGAAATTGGGCTTTCAGATGAGATAATATTTCAACATCCATTTCCTGGACCTGGACTTGCAGTGAGGATTATAAGTGAAGTCGATGAAGAAAAGGTGCGAATATTGCAAGAAGTAGATGAAATATATATTAATACGATGAAAAATTACGATCTATATGATAAGATATGGCAAGCTTTTGCTGTATTATTACCAATAAAAACTGTAGGCGTTATGGGAGATGGTCGTACGTATGGATATGTTTGTGCTTTAAGGGCTGTAACATCATCTGATGGTATGACAGCCGATGCATTTCCATTTGAAGATAAGGATCAACACTTGCTAGTATTTTGGGATTTTTTACGCAATGTCGGCAGTATAATTGTTAATAATGTTCCCGGAGTAAATAGAGTTGTTTATGATATCACTTCTAAACCACCCGCAACTATTGAGTGGGAGTAAATCAAAAAGATCCCGCTGCTTGTTAGCTGGATCTAGAGATACCGCGAATGAATCGCGGTATGACAGTTCGCGGCAACATGACGACAACCTCGTCATCCCGCTGCTTGTTAGCGGCTGAGATAACGCGAATGAATCGCGGTATGACGGTTAATTTTCTTTATTTTGCTTATAATTTCCACAAGCAGTGCAAACATAAATGAAGAATACAAATATCCTTTTGGTAATTCTATATGAAATCCATGAAGTATGAGGTACACACCGACAAGTAAAATAAATAAAATGGCGATTATTTTTAACCCTGGGTTAGATTTGATTAACTGGGCGGTATAACTTGATAAAAACAGCATTGCTAGCATGGAAAATGTAAATGCTGTAGCAATTATTACCATGTTATAAGTTAGTGCTATAGCAGTTAATATCGAATCAACCGAAAAAACTAAATCTATTAATATAATTTGTAGCACAACTAAAAAAAATTTTGATTTAACGTTTGCTTTCTTTTTATTTTTCTTACATACAAAGATGTCATCCCGTAACTCCATAGAGCTCTTAACAATAAGGAATAATCCCCCTGCGATCATAAGTAAATCCCTTGCTGATGCAGTGTGAAATATAGGTTTTTGCATTGATAATATAGATGATGTAAAAAATAGTATTACAAAACGCATTAATAGTGCTAATCCAAGGCCCATAAGGCGCACTCTTTCTCTCAGCGCATTTGGTACCTTATCTATTGCTAGAGAAATAAAGATTAAATTGTCTACACTAAGTATAGTTTCAAGTAGTGTAAGTGTCAGTAAAGTCCAAGCATCAGTTAGCATTTTTGTTTCAAATTCGGTTCTTCTTACTCTACAATAGATGTGTAAAAATTAAGTGACTTCACTCAGAAGTTTTATAGCAGTTCTCCAGAAAAACAGGATATATAAAGTTCAGCAGCTTCTTCTATTTTCGTTTTTGAGCAAAATCAATAATAAGAGAGTTTCTTATTTTCATGCACGCAAATAAGATAAAGCCTTATTTTCATTTTTGACTTTATTTGAAAATAATATATACTATAAAAATAGTGTGCTCGGTTGAATGAATGTATATTAAAGGATCACCATCAGGCAAAGTATTCGCTGGTTATCAGGCATTTATACCAAGCCCCTTGCCACCAAAATTTGAATGGGACAATGATTTAGTTAATAGTCTTTAAACCCTTACTTTACTATAAGGAAAGTGGTTGAAAACTTAGGTGTCGTATTTACAACAGCCCAAAGAGCAATCGTAAAGCTTGAAGATTTAGGCATCGTTTCACAAACTTCTCAAGGAAAGAGAGATCGGGTTTATTGTGCAACTGATATTTTGAATATTCTAGAAGAACCAACTAAGATTACAGAGAACTTCGATAGCACATTGTAGCTATTGTGATGAATAAATTCAGCAAACAGCAAGCTTAAAGAGTCTGATCCAATGGACATGCTGAACAAAAAGTAAGGAGCTCCTTTTGGAGGATTATATTAACTTATTAATTAATTGCTTGACTTTTAGCAGGATTTATTATATTATTTATTAATGAGTAATGCAATCAAACCAAGGAGGATAGCATGATAAATAATTTGGATTCAATAATTCTTGGAATAAAAGATGGTGAAAAGGCGATTGAAGATTTAAGGGTTGTTCTTAAAAAAAGAAAAGAAGAAGTTATTACTACACAGACATTTAATTACGCTTTACGATGCCCAAAAACTACAAAGGAAGCGATAGTACACGAAATTCTGCTTCATTTTATACAAAATCCTGGCGAGCAATCACTAGAACAAGTGATACAATGCTTAGATAGAGCAATACAATCTGGGATATATGCAAAAAACAACCCAATAAGAAATCTAGATGAAGAATTTCGTACTCATATAAACTTTAAAGATGAAGAGGGAAATACATTACTACATCATGCAGTTATAGGTAATAAAATTGAAGAAATAACCACCCTTCTTGTTACATATAGTGCAAATCCTTTGATACAAAACGCGGATAATAAAATTCCTTCAGATTTAGCTCAAGGAAAAACAAAAGAAGTGCTTATTAAAAGTATGAAAAAACAAGCTCATACGAAAAAAGAAAGCGCTATGATAGGCAGTTTAGTGCCTGGCATAATGATTGGTGGTTTTCTTGGTGTTGTACTTGGAGCTGGTGTGTATGTTGCAGTAAGTCTTTCTGGTGGTATGATACTAGGTGTAATGATAGCATCTGTTCTTGTTGCTAGTATAGCTGTTGGGCTGGCCATGTATAGCTCTTTTTACAATAATCCGAACAGATCATAATATGCTACTGCTCTACCATAGCCATAAGCACATATCTTATCCTATTCGGACTATTGCGAGAAGTGCTATATTTTTTGAGTCAAGACTATGAACAGGCTAAAGCGATAGAAAAAACTATTAGCACTGTTAGCTCTGTTAGCTCTGAAATATCTGTTGGTGCTGCAAATGGTAAAAATGATAAAGAAGGGCAACAACTTACATAGAAAAAGCTATAGTATTTTTCAAACTAAATAATAAACCTTGTAATTAGGATATTCTGGATTCCAGCGTCACGCGCTGGAATGACAACTGCGTTTTTTGTTTTTTTGTCATCAAATACTCCTACTCTTTATGTCATCCAAGTGTCCTGACTACTTGGATCCAAGAAATTTAATTGTTTTAAATTTTTCCCTCTATACACCTATTTAAAATTTATGTTATCCACATGTGC
Source organism: Wolbachia endosymbiont (group A) of Melieria omissa (assembly GCF_964031125.1). NCBI lineage: Bacteria > Pseudomonadati > Pseudomonadota > Alphaproteobacteria > Rickettsiales > Anaplasmataceae > Wolbachia > Wolbachia endosymbiont (group A) of Melieria omissa. The sequence goes on from NZ_OZ035007.1 coordinate 745,403, forward strand.
AATATAATCTATAATAACGTTTATCAATACAATATATTAAAAAATATTATGAGCTTCGTAAAAGAAAAAAACACCCCTGTGATGGAGCAGTATTTGAACCTGAAAGCTCAATACAAGGATCATCTGCTATTTTATAGGCTAGGAGATTTTTATGAGTTGTTTTTCGATGATGCTATTAAAGCTGCGAAATTGCTGAATATAGTGCTCACTAAGAGAGGTAATTCGTGTGGGCAAGAAATACCAATGTGTGGAGTGCCAGCACACAGTAGTGAGTCTTACCTGCACAAGCTAATAGATTTAGGATTCAAAGTAGCAATCTGTGACCAATTAGAAACTGCTGATGAAGCAAAAAAGAGGGGCTATAAATCCATAGTAAAACGTGATGTAGTGCAAGTTGTAACTCCAGGTACAATTATAGAAGATTCACTACTGGAGGATAAAAGCAATAATTATCTCGCATCCATAGTTGAACAAAATGACGAATATGCTATTAGTTGGCTTGAATTATCGACGGGAAAATTTTTTCACACTTTAACGAGTTTGAAAGCTCTAGATAGTGATTTATTGCGTATATCACCAAGAGAATTATTAATTTCTGAAAAATTCATTGAGGACGAAAAAATTAGATCGATTTTAAAAAATTATAAAATATCAATTACACAACACGTACAGAGTTTTTTTGAGTATAGTAAATCTCACAGAACGTTATGCGAGTTTTATAAAATCAGGGAACTTGGGAGTATAGGAAATTTCAGCAAAGTAGAAATCATGGCGTGCGGTGCACTGCTTGAATATGTCAGAGTAACACAAAGGGGCTCCATTCCAAGGCTTGAATTCCCGAAAACCTATAAGCAACAAAATTTCATGCTTATTGATGCTTCAGCAAGGAGAAATCTTGAGTTATTCTCAACTCAATTTGGTGAAAAGAAAGGTTCACTAATTTCAGTTATTGATCACACAGTTACAGCTTCTGGTGGACGCCTGCTCAAACAAATGCTCGCTTCACCACTTGCTTGCTCCAAGGCAATCAATTTGAGGCTCAGCACCGCTCAATTTTTTGTAAATAATCATGATTCACGCAAAAAAATACGAGAGATATTATCTAACATTCCAGATATTGAAAGGTCTTTATCGCGCTTAATACTAGGGCGTGGTTCACCAAAGGATATGAACCTATTAAAAATAGGCCTAGGAAAAACTTTAGAGTTGTCTGAGTTTCTGTCTACCTTGCATAATTATTGTTTAAGTGAAAAATCAGAAATTAACTCTCAGATGTCATTCCAGTGCTTGACCGGAGAAAAGGAACCAGTGTCTACTACTCAGGTGATAAGTAGTGACGAGAGTGAACTCAGCACAATACATAAGAGCCTTGGCAATCATAAAGACCTATTTGAACTGTTAAATAGTGCTATACTCGATAATAACCTCAGTTCCGTGAAAGAAGGAGGATTTATTCACTCAAAATACAACTCAGAATTATCTGAGTTATCCTACATATTAAATAATAGTAATAAACTAATAACCAAACTCCGTGAATCTTATCGCGACCTAACTGGCATTGCCGCACTCAAAATATTACACAACAACATACTTGGTTATTACGTTGAAGTGTCGGCAAATCACAAAATAACTTCGGATATATTTATTCATAGGCAAAGCTTAGCAAATAGCATGCGCTACACTACTAATGAATTGAAAGAACTAGAAAATAAAATTCTTACGGCACGTGATGCTGCAATCGGCTTAGAAATGAAAATTTTTAGTGAACTGTGTAGTGAAGTTGCTAAAGAGTCTGAAAAAATTGCTCTTGCTGCAAATGCTTTGGCAAAACTTGATATTAGAACCGCATTTGCAGAGCTTGCAGTGCAAAATAATTACGTAAAACCCATTATTGATGACAGCAAAAAGTTCAATATCTGTAGCGGAAGACATCCAGTGGTTGAAGTTAACGATAAATTCATTGCAAATAGCATCAATTTAGCTGGTATACATCTAATTACTGGTCCTAATATGGCTGGAAAAAGCACTTTCTTGAGGCAAAACGCTCTCATTGCAATTTTAGCTCACATGGGGTCATTTGTGCCAGCAGAGAGTGCACATATTGGAGTGATTGACAAGATATTCAGCAGGGTTGGCGCAACGGATAATATAACAGCTGGTTATTCTACCTTCATGGTAGAGATGATCGAAACAGCAACGATAGTAAATCAGGCAACGGACCGTTCCTTGGTGATACTTGATGAAATTGGTAGGGGCACAGGGGTGTATGATGGATTATCTATTGCACAGGCGGTGATTGAACATATTCACAATGTAAATAAGTGCCGCGCCATTTTTGCAACTCATTATCATGAATTAACTAAAGTAAGCAAATACTTGAAGAACGTGAAATGTTTTTGTGTAAAAATAAGAGAGTGGAACGGAGAGGTTATCTTTCTACATGAAGTAATTGAAGGCATTGCAGATGAGTCATATGGAATACATGTAGCAAAACTTGCTGGTTTTCCTGATTCTGTTTTAAATAGAGCAAGTGAAGTGTTTGAGGAGCTGAAGGCTTGAATCATTATTATAAGTGAAGAATTACCTATACAATCGTGGTAGTAGCTATAGAAACGAAAAACTTACTTGACACCCTTCGCCAGCGCCCTTATCATGATAGTGAAGCTATTGTATTTGCTTTCGCCAATCTGCAGATTAAAAGGTAAGGATTACTTAATGTATCGGCGTCTTATGTTCAATTTTTTGCAGTATATAGATACTGTATGTCTTTACAAAACTTCATCTACATCTAGATTTTTATCTAAATAAGCTGAACGCGCTTATAAAGCGTTACAAGACATCAAAAAATGCCAATACTCGACAGAGATAGTAAAAGACTAGCTAACTCGGGGATTCTTTGTCTTTTTTTCTGCTTAGTAAATTTCTTAAACATTTGCAGCGTAAGTTAGTTGCAATTAAAAGCAGCTTAATCTTGCTTGTCAAGCGTTTAAAACATAAAAAACGCCAATATTTTAAAGCGGATAATAACCCCAGGGCTTCTTTTGCCTTTTTTTTTATTCGGTAAATTTCTTAATATTTATAGCTAAACGACAATCGTCATCCCGCAGCGGGATCTAGAGATACCGCGGCGGTATGACGTAGGACTGCTGTCATCCCAGTGCTCCTTTTTTTGTCATCCCAGTCTGGGATCTATTTTGCATGTAACTCCAATTGTGTTTTGGCATAAAACGCGACGCGTATTAGACTTATTTGCAAGCAAAGCTTGCTAGATCCAAGTAGTCAGGGCACTGGGATGACAGGAGAAGGAAGCACTGGGATTGGGATGGAAAAGGCTATTTGTGTGATGCCAATGAGTGATAGAAAGTTCTGCAAGAAGTCATTAATTGCAAAAATTTAATATAAGTGGTAAAGTAGAACCACTGAATAAAAAACGTATGTTAATTAATACAACGTCGGAGCTGGAGGACATATGTGAGGGGTTGATAGCAAAAAAGCCAAAATTTATAGCAGTTGACACGGAGTTCATTAGAAATAATTTAATCTACTACCCAAAATTATCGTTAATTCAAATTTCTTACGGAGAGAAGAGTTTTATTGTAGACGCATTAGTGCCAGAAATTGATTTATCATTCATTAAGAAAATAATGCTAAATCAGGGGATAACCAAAGTGTTTCATAGCTGCCGGCAGGATATAGAATCCTTACTCACTGTGTTTAAATGTATTCCCACTCCCATTTTTGATACCCAAGTTGCTGCTATGTTTTGTCATTATTATCATGACTTTATTGGTTACTCAAAAGTAGTGGAGCAATATCAAGGAATAGCACTGGATAAAATTAAAGCTAAAAATTCAGATTGGTTAAGGCGTCCGTTGTCCGAAGATCAGTTAGATTATGCAGTAAACGACGTGGTACACCTATATGACCTATACCAAATATTGTGCAATAAACTTGAAGAAAATAATAGGATGGGTTGGTTTCAAGAGGAGATGGAATCAATAGTTGATATAAATAAGTATTTACATAGCCCAAAAGATGCATGGAAGAGGATTAAATTTAATTATGAAGTAAATCCAAGATTGATACTAACTGTTAAAGCAGTTAGTGAGTGGCAAGAAACCTTAGCACAGCGCTATAATATGAACCGTAATAAAATAATCAATAATGCTGTAATAGCTGGTTTTATTGAAAAAAATATAGAGCATGTTGATGAGATTTTAGATGATCTCAAGAGGAATGCAAAAAATATAAAAGATGCGGATTTACTAGAGTTTGTGAATATTTTTAATGAAAATGAGAGAAATTGGATGCAGCAAAACAACACCTTATCGAGTAATTATGACAAATCTGTACTTGATATACTCTCAATTATTTTAGATAGTAAATGTAAAGAAAGTAACATATCAAGGAAATTAGTTTCTTCAAAAGATGAGTTAACCGGGTCAATATCTGGACAGACAGATAAATTATTCAAGGGATGGAGATATGATTTTTTTGGCAGGTCAGTTGAATCATTTTTGAACACAAGCTCAAAATTTGAGATTTCAGCAGTGAAATCCGCAAATAATATAACCAAAATTCAGAGTAATTTAGTGGAGAATAACTGTTGCTAAAGTAACTTAGATTTATCGACAATCGTCATCCCGCTACGTGTTAGTGGCTAAGAGATACCGCGGCGGTATGACGGTTAAGTAGGGTGTCATCCCAGTGCCTTGACTACTTCGATCCAGGAAAATTGATTGTGCACTATACAACATAAAAGCTGGATTCCAGACTGGAATGACACCACCTACAAATTGCAATGTTCGTATAGTTATGTGCTTGACACTGGGATCTAGAAAATCTAGTTAATATATATAGAGAAACCTTAGCTATAGTTTCGAAAGAAGTCTAATGTGTTTTTGTTATATGATTATAGGTCTAACAGGCGGAATTGGGGTAGGAAAGAGCTTTGTAACTAATTGCTTTCAAGAGTTTGGTGCTGCTGTATTTGATGCTGATTCTGTTGTACACCAACTTTATAAAGTGGATAAAAGCATAATAAGTTATGCAGAGAAAAATTTTCCTGGAGTGGTAGTAAATGGTGAAATAGATAGAACAGTACTGTCTAAATATTTCTTAGCCTACGATGAAAATTGGAAACAATTTCAATCTTTGGTTCACTCTGCTGTGCTGCGTGAATTAGAATTTTTTATTGCCAAGGAAAAAAAGATCGATAGAAAACTTTTAGTTTTAGATGTGCCACTTCTATTAGAAACAAAATTTTATTTATATTGCGACCTTATTGTTTTTGTTCATGCAGATAGCGTTGTGCAAGCTCAAAGACTTAACGAACGCAACATAGATAAAGAAAAGCTTAATCTAATCTCCGATGTTCAGTTATCTATTGAGGAGAAAAGGAAGATGAGTGACTTTATTATCGATACCAGTGTAAGCAAAGAGTATGTTTTTTCTCAAGTAAAAGATATAGTGGATTCATTAAACCTAAACACGTAGCTCTACGTCATACCGCCGCGGTATCTCTAGATCCCGCTAACAAGCAGCGGGATGACGGTTGTCAGGATCCCAGCAGCCTCCCTCCCCTGTCATCCAAGTAGCCCCCTATGGTGTCATCCCAGTGCCCAGACACTGGGATCCAGGAAAATTGATTGTGCACTATAGCAACATTTTTGATCAAAAACTGGATTCCAGTGTCAAGCACTGGAATGACACCCTTCCGATGGGAACTGCTCTCAAACTACAACAGCGTGAGTAGCTATAGAAGCTTTAATGATACAAGAAAAAATAAACAGCTATCATTTTTTTAGTAATTAAGTAAAATAGAGTGAAAGATTGCGAGGAAGTTTTGAAAAATAAGATAAAAAAGATAGTAATTTCAGGAAAGGAAGTGTGGCCAATCATCGAGGGCGGCAAAGGCATTGCAGTTAGTGATGGAAGATCAAGCGGAGCATTTGCTGCAGCAGATGCTGTGGGTACATTTTCTGGTGCAAATGCTAAGCTTATTGATGATAATGGCGAGTTAGTGCCACTAATTTATAAAGGCAAAACAAGAAATGAAAAGCATAGTGAATTGATTGAGTATAGTATTGAAGCTGGAATTAGTCAGGCAAGAATAGCAAATGAAATATCAAAAGGTCATGGAAGAATACACATGAATGTACTTTGGGAGATGGGAGCAGCAGAACGCGTGCTTCATGGCATATTGGAAAGAGCAAAAGGCTTAGTTCATGGTATTACCTGCGGTGCTGGTATGCCTTATAGGCTTGGGGAAATTGCAGCTAAATATCAGGTTTATTATTACCCTATTATCTCATCAGTGCGTGCTTTTAAAGCATTATGGAAACGTACTTACCAAAAAATATCTTCCTATTTGCTTGGTGGAGTAGTGTATGAAGATCCATGGCTTGCTGGAGGGCACAATGGACTGAGTAACAGTGAAGACCCAGAGCTACCACAGGCTCCATTTGAAAGAGTTGCAGAGCTTAGATCTTTCATGAACGAGATCGGTCTTTCAGAAACACCAATTGTTATGGCAGGAGGAGTGTGGCATTTGAAAGATTGGGAACATTGGTTTGACAATCTGCAAATTGGACCAATAGCTTTTCAGTTTGGCACTCGTCCACTTTTGACGAAAGAAAGCCCAATTTCTGCAGAGTGGAAAAAGAAGCTACTCACTTTAGAAGAAGGTGATGTATTTTTAAATAAATTCAGTCCAACAGGGTTTTATTCATCTGCGGTGAGGAATAATTTTATACGTGAGTTACAGGAACGAAAATTACATCAAGTAAATTTTTCAGAAAATGCCAGCGAAGAATCCAATAGTGAATTTGCAATGGGTAGCAGAGGTAGGAAGATCTACCTTACTGCAAAAGACAAAGAACTGGCAAATACATGGACTAAAGCAGGGTACACAGAAGCAATGAAAACCCCAGATTCAACTGTTATTTTTGTGACGCCAGATAAATTTAAACAAATAAGAGAAGATCAAATCAATTGTATGGGATGTTTGAGCCATTGTTTGTTTAGCAATTGGAAAGATCATGGTGACCATTCAACAGGACGAAAGCCAGATCCGCGTAGTTTTTGCATACAAAAAACACTGCAAAACGTTATACACGATGGTGATATTGAGAACGAACTCATGTTTTCCGGGCACAATGTGTACAAATTTAAGCAAGATCCATTTTATGAGAATGGCTACGTACCGGCAGTAAAAGAACTGGTGGAAAGGATATTGACTGGGTATTGAGTCAGTGACCTTACCCAGAAAAAGTGGAGAGAAAGTTTGGAATGTTTTTTACAAAAAGAATGATGCATCAAATTGTTCTGGAATGCAATAGTTAATAGTGACGTTGTTTGTTATAAAAAATTTCTATGTATTCAAATATTGCAGTTCTAGTTTGTTGAGCAGAGTGTTGTGAAGTATCAATAAGTATTTCTCTTTTCAATGAGCTAAAGAAGCTTTCTGCAACAGAATTGTCGTAACAACAGCCTTTATTACTCATCTATATTCTTTACAGCTAAGAGATATTGATACCCTTGCGCAGTATATTGTGAACCTTGGTCACTGTGCAGCAGTAGATTTTTAACAGGTTTACGCCTATTAATGGCCATTAATAAAGAGTTCATAACCAATTGTTTATTTATTGCACTACTCATTAACTACCATACGTGAGAATTATTGCTGCCAAATATAGCCATCCCTCCTTGGTTTTGATGTAAGTAATCCCATACTTTATTTGGTTGATCAACAATAAAGTTTTGATCTAATATATTGGGAGCTACAGCTCTATTATCTGTTTGTTGTTTTTTAATTTTAAACTTTCTTCTCAGTATAGCCCTGATGTCATTTTTCTGCATAATACTTTGCACCGTTTTCAAATTGCAACTTTTACCCAAAGCCTTCAATTCAGCATGAATTTTAGGAGCTCCATATCTACATTTAGAAACTTGATATATTTTTTGAATAGCTTCGAGTAGCTCTTTATTTGCTGATTCTCTACTGCTTATTTTTCTTGTGGTCCACTTATAGTAGCCACTAGCAGAAAATCCTACATAATTCCTGTACTTTATAGCAGTTATAGCTCTTTCCATAAAAGTCCGGATGTGATAGGATAAGGGTAGATGATGATAAGGAGGTTGAATGCCAGCAGCATATAGTTATGATTTAAGAAAAAAAGCAATGGAAGCGCTAGACGAAGGAGAAAGCAGAGAAACAGTGGCAGCAAGATTTAAGATTGGAAGAACTACTTTATGGGAGTGGCAGCAAAGAAGAAAAGAAACAGGAGACTTTCAATCAAAAAAACTTGGAAATGGGGGTTACAATCACAAAATTACCGACTGGGATACCTTTGCCAAATTTGCCAGAGAACACGGAGGAAAGACTCTATCGGAAATGGCTAAACTTTGGAACAACGTTAGTATCCAAACGATCTATCGAGCCCTTAAAAAAATTGGATTTACGCGCAAAAAAAGACATATGGATACAAGGAAAGAAACGAAGAAAAACGTGCTGAATTTTTGAAAATTATAGCGACAAAAGAACCTAAAAACTTAGTGTATATAGATGAGTCTGGCATTGATAACACCGAAGACTACCCCTACGGATATTGCCAGAAAGGACAGCGGTTTTATGCCTTAAAATCTGGAAAGAAAACTCAACGAATCAGTATGGTTGCAGCCTTAAGTGGAAGAAAGATAGTTGTTCCGTTAACCTTTGAAGGCCACTGTAATATGGATGTTTTTAATGGATGGTTTGAGCAATTTTTGACACCGATCTTGGAACCTGGACAGACTGTCATTCTTGACAATGCTACTTTTCATAAGTCTGATAAGATTATCGAGCTTGCTAAAGGGGTTGGTGCAGAAATTTTGTATCTGCCGCCTTATTCTCCAGATTTCAACAAAATTGAGCATCATTGGTTTGCTATAAAAAACAGAGCCAGGAAAAACATTCCTCTATTCGAATCCTTTCGTCGTGCTGTTGATTCTGCCTTCCTATGACCTGTTCGGACTATTATGAGAAATGCTATACTATATAAAAAAATATTTTACTCTTTTTGACTGGCCAGGGCTTTTTTTTAAATGTCTCTTTCCCTTGTTACTCTTGCTTTGTAAATCAAACCTCTCTTTGTCATAAGGTGCTACATCTGGAAATGCATTTGCCGCTGACTTTTTTTCGTTATATTTCTTCATCCATTTTCCTAATACACTATCCCTTATTCCTAGATCTCTTGCTACTTTTGCAACTGGTTGACCTACCTTTCTTTGTTCATTTGCCAGTTTAACAGCTTCCAATTTGAATTCTGCTGTATATTCTCTTACCATTTCTAATCCTCCAAAATTTTATTTTACCCAAAAAAACTCTTTTCTTTCTCTCCACTTTTTCTGGGTAAGGTCAGTTTACTGGCCTCTCCATGAGTGAGATTGAAAAATTAAGTGGAAATCTGTGAACGGTTACCTTGGATGACAGAAAAGAGTGTTGGAAGGAGGCAATATTAAAAATTTAATTTCAGTCCAGCCAAGAACACATAACCAGAGTTGTTATTTTCTATTTTAGGCTCTTTTGTACTAAACTTTACAATATCGAAATAGTATGAAGTACCTAAAAAAAGAGAATTTTCAAGACTTAAAGCATATGATGTTAACTCGTTTGTACCTTCGCCTGCAATATCCCTACCACTACTAAAATATGTTAAGCTCGATTTGTAAGAATCAGAACGGTAAGCGATACCTGCATTCATATAATACGTATTATTTGTTTCAGGATTACGCTTCTCACCAGATTTACCACCATTACCATACGAAAAAATGCAATCAAGATCGAACAATTTTAGCTTCAAACCAAAATTCCAGTGTAGTAATTGATTGCGGCATTCATAATTTTTAGAAGTCCCATCTGAGCAATCAGTTAAATTTTCTCTTGCAAATTCACCAGTTAAGGCAGTAGTAAAACCTATATCATCTGACAAGCTGTTTTTATAGGAAAGGCCAGCAGCAATTAAATTGCTGTACTGTAAGTTATTTTTTCCTGGAACATAACTGAATCCGAGTTGAAAGTTATAGATTTCAGGGGAGATGTAGTTAATTGATGATTGTTTTAACCCTAGTTCGAGTTCATTATAATCGCTATAAATATTGGGCTTGACCCAGAACACCTTGTCTTGATCATATCCAGGGTCACCATCCTTTTTATGATCACCGCGCAAATTTGCATAGTTTGTCCAATGACCATTTACTCCTCCAGCAGCTGCATAAATTTTTGAAGTGTTAATTAACATGCTCTGACCAACTAAACTTCTTTTACCATATTCAATTGATCCAAGTTCCTGGTTTTTTATGATAAAATACCATTCCTCCATGTCTAACTTTTCTATGTCTAACGCTTTTAGGTTTGCAATACCAGAAACCCCTGCCTTAACATTAACCCCCATTTGAGTATTTGGATAAACTTGCTGTAAATAAAGAAAGCGCAAGTATGAATAACTTGAAGTTTTATCCTTAGGCTTAGCATTGAAAGAATCTCTGTTGAAGGCGTAGCCGAATCTCAAATCTATTTTTCCGTCTAGTTCTGCATAAAATATTTCCTTATCCAAAATTGTTTTAGAGCTAGCACTATTCTGCAAAAACAATGATGAAAGCAGTGCTACCAGGTAGTACTTTAACTTCATAAATAAACTTAAATCTTTATAAAAATTTAAGTTTAAACTCAATATAAATAAAAAACAACTTTTCAGAAGGCACCGCTGGTAGATTTTGCTGCCTGTTTTTGAGCTATATTCCCATAAATTATTGATACACTTGGTAATTTTTGCATTAATAACTGCTTATTAATGGCAGAATGTATACGATTAATTATTTTATAGCTCTTTTTACAATAATCCGAACAGACCGTAATATGCTACTGGCCTGCTATAGCCATAAACACATATCTTATCGCATTCGGACTATTATAAGAAAGGCTATAGATGTACTTTTTACATCGCAGTTAATCAAAACAAAAAGCACTTTATTCTCATCAATATACCCTAGAAAATCATCACTACGGCAATTTTTATAAAAATGTTCTATGATAACTTTCAGTGCATCATTTGTCTCGCTACAGCTACTATTTAAGCCAATTATTCCTATAGCTGCATTAATTTGATGTTGAAAGGCGAAATTCAATATAACGTATAACTCTAGAATAGTGGACTCATTGCCCGGTATATCGAATAAGTCATGGTTTTTATATTTCTTACCCATTAGATATTCATCTCTAAAGATTCCTAATTTATGGGACAAACTGATATCACGTATTAACAGCTCATAATTTATTTTATTACTGGCAAATTGTGCAGTGCGGAAAACTTTTACTTTTGTCCTGATATCTTCTCCTTTAGCATCAGTTAAGGAAAAATCTATCACTTTAGGTAATATATCAAGTAAATCGTGCCCATTTTCGGTATACTCTAAATAATTCTTCATGTCGTCAGCTGCTCTTGCACTTAAAATATTGATTAACGGCTTATTAAGTAAATTCCCTTCCTCGTATTTTAACAAATTCCTTGCGGCTTGATTGAGCCCTAAAATTAACACGTTTTTTTTCTTATTATCCTGACAAACAGATACCACAGCATCATCTTTTCTTCTTGCAGTTATGAAATCATCCATACTTTCATTCTATACAGCGTATTTATAAGTATAATAAGATTATATTAAGATTTACTTACTTATTGATATGCTTAATTAGGTATAGACAAAATGTCATACGGGATGGCTTTGTTGTAGAAGAATCAAGATTACTGTTTATAGACTTCAAGTTACTGCAAAAAATATTTTAAAACATAGTGATATCTTGACTTTACCTAGTTAATATTCCAAATTATAAAAAAACAGATAGTTCTATGACGACAAGTCTATTACAAGGCAAAAAGGGATTAATAACCGGAATAATAAATAAGAGATCAATAGCATACGGTATAGCAAAAACTCTCTCAGAGCACGGAGCAGAACTTGCAATCACCTACCAGAATGAAATAATAAAAGAAAAACTATCACCAATAGCAGATGAACTAAATGTGGAGCTAATATTACACTGCGACGTTTCAAATGAAAAAATCATAGATAACGCTTTCGAAATAATAGAGAAAAAATGGGGTACTCTTGACTTTTTGGTGCATGCAATAGCATTCTCCGATAAAAATGAGTTAGATGGTAAATATGTCAATACTTCACTGGATAACTTCCTCAATGCAATGCATATATCGTGCTATTCTTTCACTGCTTTAGCACAAAGAGCTGAAAAAATGATGTCAGGTGGTGGTAGTTTGCTTACTTTATCTTATTATGGCGCTGAAAAAGTTATGCCAAATTATAACGTTATGGGTTTATGTAAAGCAGCACTTGAAGCAAGTGTAAAATATATAGCATGTGATCTCGGGCCACAAAATATCAGAGTAAATGCAATTTCCGCTGGTCCAATCAGAACTTTAGCATCTTCTGGAATAAGCGATTTTCACTTCATATCAGAATGGAATAGAAATAATTCTCCGCTCAGACGCAATGTTACAATAGAGGATGTTGGCAAGGCAGCGCTATACTTATTAAGCGATTTAAGTAGTGGCACTACTGGAGAAATTTTGCACGTCGATTCAGGATATAACGTTGTGGGAATGAAGGTGGTTGACTGAGATCTAAATCCTTAATTCAAAGCGCTAGTTCCTTCGGGTTCATACACAACTCTATCAGGAGTTTTGTGACTGTGATTGCAGAAAACATCGAACATAAAATTCCTATTGATAAAGTGACAGAAAAGCCTCTAATTGCTCCGCTGCCAATAATGAACATTATTCCTGCAGCAATTAATGTAGTGATATTTGAATCCAGTATTGTCTTTATAGCGTTTTTAAACCCTTCTTCAATAGCACGTTCCACTCTCTTGCCAGATTTTATTTCCTCACGAATTCGCTCAAATATTAAAACATTTGCATCCACCGCCATACCGACAGTGAGTGCAATACCGGCAATTCCAGGTAAAGTTAGAGTTGCTTCAAGCAGAGTGAGAATTGATAATATAAGAACTACATTAGAAAAAAGTGCAACAGAGGCCAATACACCTAATTTGCCGTAAGTGATGATTATAAATAAAGCCACGGCTATAATAGAGATTGTTGCTGCCATTTCCCCTGCCTTTATTGATTCTTCTCCAAGACTTGGGCCAATGTTTTTTTCTTCAATTATTTTAAGTGGTGCTGGCAGTGCTCCAGATTTTAAAAGTATTGCAAGTTCGCTTGCTTGTTTTTCAGTGAAATTACCGCTAATTTCTCCCTCTCCATTTAAAATTGGCTCACGTATTGTAGGTACTGTTAAGACTGTGTTATCCAGAACAATTGCAAAAGGTTTTCCCACATTTTCTTTAGTGATTTTTGCGAATCTTTTACTCGCTATGCTGTCAAATTTAAAATGCACTGTTGGTTTACCTAAGTGACCAAATCTAACTGATGCGTTAACCAGCGAATCACCACCTATTTCAGTTTTGCGGAATATTGGATAAGAATTACCTAAAGAATCCTTGAGCATGACAGTGGTTTCATGGTCTATATCCTGCACCTTGGCTATGTTAGTGTTTGCCAAATGAAAAGCTAGCTTAGCAGTTTTGCCAAGCAGAGATTTTATCTGCTTGGTATCTTCTACTCCAGGCACCTGCACTAATATTTTATTCTGCCCTTGTTTTTGAACGCTGACTTCCTTTGTGCCAAGTTTGTCCAAACGGCGCTGGACATTGTTTATTGATTCTGCAGCTACTTCACTGATCAAAGAATTTTTATAATGGGGTTTATACGAAATGAGAATTGAAGAATCTTTTCTATTTAGCTCTAAATTTGGATTTATCGCATTAATCAACACAGATGCTTTTTTATAATCATCAATATTATTTAAAGTTATAACGCTATTTTGTACGTTAGATTCAATATTTTTTGTTAGCAATGTCTCTTTTATTTCGTTAGCTAGCATGCTTAGCTTTTCCTTAAAATAGAAGTCTAAGTCTATGTTTAAAAGCAAAGATGCCCCTCCTTTCAGGTCAAGGCCTAAGTTTATTCTTTTTTTCGAAATAAAAAGCTTATTATCAAAGAAATTTGGCAGTGTTATGTATAAAGCAAATAAACAGATGCATAATACTGAAAAAGATTTGACTATAAGTCTGTTATACATAAGTTGTAGGTTTAAAATTGTAATAATTGATTGTAAGTTAAAAATAGATTTTTGTAAAATTCTCTATTTGACCTTACCCAGAAAAAGTAGAGAGAAAGTTAAGACGTTTTTATCATGAGAATAAATTGTGCAGGAATGCAATAGTTAATAGTAGAATGTCTACGTTATTTGTTATAAAAGATTTCTATGTATTCAAATATGGCAGTTCTGGTTTGTTGAGCGAGAAGTATCAATAAGCAGCTCCCTTTTAAGTGAACTTTTCTGCAACAGAGTTATCGTAACAACAGCCCTTATGGCTCATGCTGGAAATGATGTTTTTTGTATTCAATAGAAATTGGTAATTTTGAGAGGTATACTGTGACCCTTGATCGCTATGTAACAGCAGATTTTTATCGGGTTTGCGTTTATCAACGGCCATCAATAAAGAATCTATAACTAATTATCATGTTACTCATTAACCACCATGCGTGAATATAGGTCAATTATTGCCGCCAACAACCTTCTTTAGTTTTTATGTAGGTAATCCCAAACTTTATTTGGCTGATCAGTAGTAAAATTTTGATCCAATGTGTTCGGAGCCACAACTCGGTTGCTTATTTGCTGTTTTTTATTTTTGAACCTTCGTCTAAGCTTGGCTTTAATGCCATTTTCTTGCATAACACTTTGTACTGTTTTAATTTTTGCCTAAAGCTTTTAATTCAGCGTGAATTTTAGGGGCTCCATATCTGCATTTAGAAGCTTGATGTATTTTTTGAATATCTGCTAGAAGCCCTTCTTTTGCTAATTCTTTACTGCTTTTTTCCTTAGCAACCAATACCACCAGTACAAAACCCTACATAGTTCCTGTGTTTTATAGCAATTTCTATATAAAAGAATACTTTACTCTTTTTCTTTGCCCAGGGCTTTTTTTAAAATGTCTCTTTCTCTTGTTAGTTCTTTTTTTAGATCAAATCTTTCTTTGTCATAAGGAGCCTTTGCCTGGAAATGCGTATGCTCCAGACATTTTTCCATCATATTTTCTTACTTAACATACTGCCATCTATACCTAGATCTTTTGCTATTTTTGTACTTGCTTGACCTGTTTCTTTAACCAGCTTAACAGCTTCTAATTTGAATTCTGCTGTATATTCTCTTCTATTTGTCATATTTTGAAAAAACGTTTTATTTTACTCCAAAAACGTTTTAACTTTCTCTCTACTTTTTCTGGACTACTCCGAATCGGTTGACAAATTGGACGTTTGATAAGCATAATTTGGAGCTTCTTGTGTAATGACTATATCATGAGCGTGACTCTCTCTTAATCCTGATGCAGTAATAGTAACAAATTTACAATTTTTTTTCATCTCTTCTATATTCCTATTACCAGTATACCCCATTGCAGCTTGCAATCCGCCAATCAATTGATGGATTACTCCTGAAGCTGGACCTTTGAATGGAACTCTTCCTTCCACTCCTTGTGGAACTAATTTGAGTTTTGAATCTTTATCTTGAAAATAACGGCTAGCTGAACCTCGTTTCATTGCACTAATAGATCCCATTCCTCGATAGCCTTTATATGCTCTGCCCTTATACATAATAATCTCACCTGGGCTTTCGTCAGTGCCAGCAAAAATCGAACCAATCATCACAGAGTCAGCACCAGCTGCAATAGCTTTTGCAACATCTCCTGAGTATTTTACCCCACCATCAGCAATTAGTCTGACGTTTCTTGCTCTACACGCCTCTGCAACATTCTTGATTGCAGAGAATTGTGGCACACCAACACCTGTAACTATTCTGGTTGTACAGATTGATCCTGGTCCTATTCCAACCTTCACTGCATCAACACCCGCATCAATCAACGCTTCAGCAGCCTCCTTTGTTGCAATGTTTCCGCCAATTAATTGCGTATTAGGATACATCTTTTTTATTTCCCTAATGGTATTGATAACGTTTTCGGAATGACCGTGAGCAGTATCCACAACAACTACATCAACTTCTTCTCCGATCAAAGCTTCACATCTTTCTATACCATCTTTTTTACCAGTGCCAATTGCAGCGGCAACTCTTAGCCGCCCTTTACTGTCTTTACATGAATTTGGGTATCTATTGTATTTTTCAATGTCTTTAACCGTAATTAAACCTATACAACAAGAATTTTCATCTACGACCAAAAGCTTTTCTATTCTATTTTCATGCAACAATTTCATTGCTGAGGCACTATTCACTCCCTGCTCCCGCACTGTCACTAACTTATCTTTTGTCATCACTTCGGAAACTTTTACATTCATGTTCTGGTCTTCAATAAATCTCAGATCTCGGTTAGTTAAAATTCCAACTAACTTGCGTTGATCGACTACAGGAATGCCAGAATAATTGTGCTCTCTCATTAATGAAATTGCTTCCGCAACTGTTTTATCCGGTGAAATCGTAATTGGGTTATACACGATCCAACTTTCATATTTTTTCACCCTTCTTACTTCTAAAACTTGTTCATCTATTGATAAATTCTTATGTATGCAACCTATCCCTCCATGTTGGGCAATAGCTATTGCAAAGTCCGATTCAGTAACAGTATCCATTGCAGAGGATATGAGAGGGATATTTAGTTCTATACTATTTGTTAAATAAGTTTTTGTATCTGCATCGCAAGGCAATATATTAGAATAGGCTGGCAAAAGAAGTATATCGTCAAACGAATAACAAGCTTCCATTTTTTTCATAGGCTTTATTTAAAGCTTATACGCCAATTAATTAAATTGCAATAGGCAAAATTAGCTAGGAGCCTTTAATTGTATAGCTCTAACTGTTTTTAGGAGATAGAAAAGCTATATGGTTGCTAATACATTTTATTGCAAAATAAGCATTCTACATTATTTGCCAGCAAACAAAACTGCTCAATAGTTAAGTTTTCTGGACGCTGGTTTCCGCTCAATTTAGCGTTTTCAAGGACAGTTTCAGCGTGGTTCGTTATATTTTGCAAGCTATTTCTCAGCATCTTTCTTCTTTGAGCAAAAACAGCACGTGTTAATTTTATTAAGGTTTCCAAGTTTACTACAAACTTTGGGGTAGGCAAAGGATTTACTGTAATTACTGAAGAATGTATTTTTGGTCTTGGAAAAAACTCTTTAGGTTCAATATCAAATTCCTTTTTTATATCACATAGTAACTGGCTTAGCACTGATAAGGAACCATAATCTTTAGAATTGGGTCTTGCCGTAATGCGATCTGCTACCTCTTTTTGAAACATTAATGTCAAGTTCGTAAAAAATTTTATATTATTTAACCACTTTAAAAATAACACTACCGAGATATTGTAAGGCAAGTTAGCAATAACTTTAACTGGGCGCTCTATCAGCTCTTCTTCTGTAACATGCAGTGCATCCGCTTCTATAATTCTATACTTTCCTTGATGCTCATTTAGCAGTTGGTCATGGTGTTTTACTAAATCTCTATCTTTTTCTATAGAAAGTAGAGACTTTGGATTATGCACCAATATTTCTCTTGTTAATGCACCATATCCAGGACCAATTTCAATGACATTAAAATTTTCCAGACTACCAGCTAAAGCGACGATTTTTTTTGTTATCTCACTCGATAAAATAAAATTTTGCCCTAGACTCTTTTTTGGCTTCAGTAAAAATTTTTTCATATTATTTTCATTATACAGTATTTTAAAAATTAGTTGACGAAAATTCATTGATAATTGTATATTATTAATGTGTTTAACGCCGGCTTAGCTCAATTGGTAGAGCAACTGACTTGTAATCAGTAGGTTGTCAGTTCAAGTCCGACAGCCGGCACTCTCACTCATATAAGTAAAGTTGATGTCCTTTTTAATAGTAGCAAATTGGAAAATGAATGGAATGCGTTCTTCATTTGTTGACTTTATAGGCAAACTTAACGACAAGAGCAACGAAATTACCTCTAAATTAGTAATTTGCCCTCCTTTTACGTCATTTCCAAGCAGTATAGAGTTGAACAATAATATTAATATAGGAGCACAGAATTGCCATCAGAAAAAGTCCGGTTCTTACACAGGTGAAATTAGCGCAGAAATGTTAAAAGAACTAGGGTGTACTTACGTAATACTGGGGCATTCTGAAAGGGCTAATGAAAAAGATAGTGAAATAAAACTTAAGTCCAAAACATCAATAGAATTAGGCTTACACCCAATTATCTGTGTAGGTGAAAATTCAGAAGATTATAAAAGTGGAAAAACAAATGAGGTAATAGAATATCAATGTAAAAACCGTTTGCCAACACATGGTAAATATACCGTAGCATATGAGCCAATATGGGCAATAGGTACAGGTCATATGCCAAATAATGATGCAATTACTGAGGTGATAGAGGTAATAAAATTGTGTACTGGTAAAAAACACATTATATATGGTGGTTCAGTTAGTTCAGAAAATATAGAAAATTTGTTAAATATTTCAAATTTATCAGGAGTTTTAATTGGCAGTGCAAGCTTAGATTTCGATCACTTTTATAAAATTATACAACAAGTTGAAAAAAAGTTTTCTCTTATCAATTCTAAAATCAGCAACTAAGAATCCTATGATAAATGTCATCATTCCAGTGTCAAGCATATATCTGTACGAACATCTAGTATAGCTAAAGTAATCTAGAAAATTAACGATATTTTATTCCCCGGTGAACGCTCTATTTTGTTTTCCAACTCTAGTTCCAAAAGAGCCATTAGAGCTATGTTGGTAGAAAGTCCGCTTGCTAATATAAGTTCATCTATATCAACAGGTACAGAGTTAATATGATCAACTATAACAGATTTTGCCTGTTGTAATTTTTCTTGTTTTTGGTTAACAAAATGGTGCTCAACATCAAATAGGTTTTTTTGCTGCGGAGGTAAACTAAACCTAATACTCTCTATTATGTCATCAGCGGATTCGATAAGCTTAGCACCGTTTTTAATTAAATAATTACTACCACTACAGCGTGAATCTAAAGGGAAACCAGAAACTGCAAACACCTCTCTCCCTTGATTTAAAGCAAAATCTGCTGTTATTAGAGAGCCAGAACGTTTCGATGCTTCAATCACTGCAACACCCAGCGATAGACCAGATATAATTCGATTCCTCTGAGGAAAATATTGAGGCTTTGGTTTAGTAGCAAATGGAAGCTCAGTAATTACTAACCCACCGTTCCCAGTGATTTTTTTGTATAGATCAAAATTCTCTTTTGGATACACCACATCAATTCCGCTTGCTGTAACAGCAATAGTGGGATGATTTTTGTATATTACACTGTTTGCTGCAGTATCGATTCCTTTTGCAAGTCCAGAAACAATAACAAAACCAGCTTCGCTTAAATCAAGTGCCAACTTATTGGCAAAATTTCTTCCATTCATTGAAGAGTTACGCCCACCGATTATTGCAATTATCTCACGGCTTAATAATGATATATCACCAAGCGCAGTTATTACAGGAGGACAACTAGAGATATTTCTTAAAAGATCAGGGTAATCTGGGTCACATGCGGGTATAATTTTAGCTCCAATTCTTTCTGCATTATTGATTTCTTCTCGTGCATCTTGAATGCCATACACCTTATTATTAGCCACCCTATTGAGATATTTCAACACCTCATCTAGCGATCCATGTGTTCTTAGTATACTAAAAAACTTTATTGGTCCTATAGTTCTAGCCAAGCTTAACCATACTTCTAATTCTTTGTTGTTCAATTTATTTATCTTCATAAAAGACTTGAATTTCTTATCAATTTAGTGTACCCAAGATAATACAAATATACAGTGTTTTATGACGCATTTTGTTACAGACAAATGCATAAAATGTAAATATACAGACTGCGTGGAAGTATGTCCCGTTGACTGCTTCTATGAAGGCAAAAACATGCTCGTGATTAACCCAGATGAATGTATTGATTGCGGAGTGTGCATACCTGAGTGTCCAGTAGATGCAATTGTAACTGATGATTCCATAAAAGATATTTTAGAACTAGATGAAGAGTTGCTGAGCAGCGAACAAAAAACTTTCAAGTTATTTTACGATATAAATGTAGAATACTCACAAAAGTGGCCAAATATCACAGCTAAAAAGCAACCCCTCTATACTGCAGAAGAGTATAAGGAAAAAAAGGATAAAACAGCTTATTTTGACGAAAATTTAGAGTAATATTAACAAAGAAAAAGATCAGACTCCTTGCATAATCATATGAAAAACTAGCAACTCACTCTTTTTTGTCATTCCAACGCGTGACGCACAATCGTACGAACATTGCAATTTGCAGGTGGCAGATGGTGTCATGCAAGTAGCTCTCCTTTGTCATCCGAGCCCCTATGATGTCATTCCAGTGCTCTGACTACTTGGATCCAGAAAAAAAGATGATGTCATCCAAGTAGCTGACACTGGTTCCTTTATGACGGTGTCATCCCAGTGCTTGACACTGGGATGGCTTTGTTGCATAGCAACTGAAAAAATCTGGTGGCTACTGACAAAATTCATTATAAAATAGCCATTTAACCTTGAAAGAAAAAATATGCCACAAAAAATGAGGGTCAGTAACCATAGCGAATATAACAAATTTCTAGAAAAAAGAGGAAATATTTTTCATTATATCAACGAAGCCATAGAAAAGTGGTACGAGAATGGTCCAAAAATACCAGGTGGCAACAATATTTATAGCGATAAAGTTGTAATTTTGGTGCACATAATAACTTGTTTATTTAGAATAGGCCTGAGGCAAACAGTTGGGTTTATAGCAGGATACCTTGAGCAAATTGGGAAAAATTTGCAAGTTATCAGCTATTCACAATCATCAAGAAGGTTTAAGAAACTCAATATTAAGATCAATGATTGCAGAAAATAATATGGAAGATATCGAAATTGCTATAGACAGTACAGGAATTAGTATATACAACAACACTCCTGGTCATAGCAAAGAAAATAGCGAAGATAGAAAGTATCGCAGCTATGAACAGACAAGAAAATTGCATGTAATGTTGAATACAAACAGCAAAAAAGCCATAGCTGTAAAATACAGTAACGGCTGATCACTATGGAGCTTGTGATTTGCTAAAAGAAGTCGATTTTCAGTATGTCATAAAAGTACTATATGCAGATAGGGCATATGACAGAGAAAAGCTCTATAAGCTGTGTAATCAATATGGTATAAAAACGAAAATTCCTCCGAAAAACAACGCAGCAGAGCATCCAAAGTTAGACTATATGGCTGAGAGAAATGCTGCAATTAGACTAATAAAATCATGCAGCAAAGATGGAATGAAGAGGTGGAAAAGGCAAACAAACTACGGAAAAAGATCTTATATAGAAAGTTTTTTCTCGCGACTGAAACAAACATTCGGGTTTAGTTTTAGGAATAAATCTGAGACAAATAGAGAGAAGGAACTACTTGTTAAATGCTATTTGCTCAATAAGTTCACTGATATTGGTATGGCTAAATTTGAGATAGCTTCATAAATTTATTGTGCGTTACCTACTATCCGAAGAGCGATGCAACAAAGCCCACTGGGATCCAGGAATTTTATTAAGTATAAAAGTAGCCGTTTTATGTTAAAATACAACGTTTTGATGATTATGAAAAAGCTGGATTTCAGACTGGAATGACACCACCTGCAAATTGCAATGTCTGTACAGTTGTGCATAGGATAGAGCTATAGAATTTTTCAAAGCGTTTTTTCTATTGAAGATAAGAGCATCTTTTATATATGCTATATAGTAAAACATAGAATGCCCATGATTCCAACTATAGCAATTTTAAGTGGTGGGTTTTCTTGTGAGAGAGAAGTATCGCTTATGAGTGGAAAAGCAGTAAAAAAGGCGCTTGATAGCCTTTCATATAATGCAATAGAAATAGATGTTGACAGCAACATTGCTGAAAAGCTTAAAAAAATTAATCCCCACCTTGCTTTTATCGCTCTGCATGGACCTTATGGTGAAGATGGCTGCATTCAAGGTTTACTGGAGATTTTAGGTATAAAATATACACACTCAGGAGTTATGGCTTCTGCTGTTGCTATGAATAAAGTGATGTCAAAGCATATATTTCGATCCCTTAGTATCGACACTCCAAAAGGTTATGTAATTAGCCGAGAAGATGTACTAAAAAATAATATTAAAATCGATTATCCGTACGTCTTAAAACCAATTAACGAAGGTTCAAGTATTGGAGTGCACATAATTTTCTCGCACGAGGATTACTTAGAACTGAAAGATAACAGTTCTACTATAATGGAAAAGATGATTATAGAAGAATACATTCCAGGTGTAGAGTTACATACTGCTGTATTGCTAAATGAAGCAATTGGCACTATAGAAATACGACCAAAAAATAAATTCTATGATTATGAAGCAAAGTATACAGATGGATTTGCAGAACATATATTTCCTGCTGAAATTCCTGACAATATATATAAAATGACCTTGGAACATGCACTGAAAATTCATCAATTTTTAGGATGCAAAACTATTTCCCGCTCAGATTTCCGTTATAATCCCAAAAATAACACTTTAAAAATGCTTGAGATTAATACACATCCTGGCTTTACTGAGTTATCATTAGTGCCAGAAATTGCAAAATTGGCAAAAGGAATCAATTTTAATGAATTAGTTAAAATTATTATTGAAGCAGCACAAAAATATTAGGGATTTAAGTCATGTTGAGCAATGTTACTAGAAGCCAAAGGAGTTTTTTGCGCAAGTGTGCCTTGGTTATTATCACAGCACTTTTTCTTACACTAATACTCTACAGCTCACTTGATAAAATAATAAATCGATTTAATTACTACTTTACTTGGTATAATGACTGCCTATCCAGTTTATTACTCAGTAGTGGATTTTCAATCGACGAAGTAGTTGTGAGCGGCAATAAATTTACAAACAAAAAGGATATTCTAAGTTTGACAGATAGAACGCAACCTATCCTGTATATATCACTTTCAAAACTTGCCGGTAACATACAATCCGTAAGCAGATGGATAAAATACGTAAGAGTTCACAGAATTTTACCTAATACCCTACACATTAATATAGATGAACATAAACCGTTTGCTCTCTGGAAAGACAATAACAAGACCTCGGTAATTGATTTCGAAGGCAAAGTGATCGTAGATGACTATCCAGTAGATGATCTTGTTGTAATTACAGGACAAAACTCGTTATCAAACCTAGAATTTGTTAAAGATGTGTTAGAGAGTAAAACTCAATTAAGTGACCACATTTCCTCTTTTGCTTATATAGGGAATAGAAGATGGAATATCATATTTGATAACGGTTCCACAGTGAAACTGCCTGAAGATAATCCTTATAGTGCATGGGACTATTTAAACCACTTGCAAAATACAACTGATTTTACTTTCAGCGATTGGAGTATCATTGATATGCGTATTACTGATAAAATTTTTGTGAAGAGGTGATCTGCTGTAATCCAAGTAGCCCCTTTTCCTGTCATCCCAGTGCCCAGACACTGGAATCCCGCCGCGAACCGTCATACCGCGATTCATTCGCGGTATCTCTTAACATAGATCCCTTATTTAACCGCCATACCTTAACATAGATCCCGCTAACAAGTAGCGGGATGACGAGGTTATCGTCATGTCACCGCGAACCGTCATACCGTCACGAACCGTCATACCGCGATTCATTCGCGGTATCTCAGCCGCTAACAAGAGATCCCGCTAACACGTAGCGGGATGACGATTGTCGTTTAGCCACAAATATTTAAGAAATTTACCAAACGAAAAAAAAGGCAAAAGAAGCCCCGTGGTTGGCTAATTACTTACATTATACTTTCAAGTATGGCGTTTTTTTATTCTAAACACTTAATAACCGCGATTTAGCTACTTTTTAATGCAACTAACCTTTAGTCATAAATGTTTAAGAAATTTACTAAACAGAAAAAAAGGCAAAAGAAACCCTAGGGTAGCTAGTTATTCACTATCCATTTTTTAAGTTGGCGTTTTTTTATGTTTTAAATGCTTTATAAGCGCATTTTAGCTTATATTAGGTAAAAACCTAGAAATTTTATAAAGACATAAGGTGCACATAGTGCAAAAAATTAAACATGAGACGCCAGATACGTGAGTTTTTTTGTCATTTAATCTGTACAGAGAAGATAAATAAATAGCTTCAGTTTCATGATAAGGGGGCTGGCGAGGTTTGTCAAGGAATTTTTATGCAAGAGATCTATTGAAATGCCCCTGTAAAATTATACTATTAATTAGTACACTATAAATTTAAAATTATAGATATGTTAAGCAGATTGGTAATTTTGCTATTAGTTTTTATACTTCCTTTTTCTTCATACTCATACCAGTTTAGAACCAAAGCAAAGCAAGCAGTAGTCTTAGATTTAGCTTCAGACTCATTCATTTTTGACCATAATTCTGATGAAAAAATGGCCCCATCTTCAATGAGCAAGCTAATGACTTTATATATAGCCTTCGATTATCTAAAAGCTGGAATAATACACATGGAGGATAAATTTCGAGTAAGTAGAAAAGCGTGGGAAAGGAGAGGCTCTTCTATGTTTTTGAAAGAAGGTCAATCCGTTACGGTGAGGGAATTACTTGAAGGAATTACAATAGTCTCAGGCAATGATGCCTGCATAACACTAGCCGAGGGCATTGCAGGATCAGAAGAGAATTTTGTGGCTGAAATGAATGAAGTTGCACAAAATTTGAATCTGAATGACAGTCATTTTGTCAACTCAAGCGGGTGGCCAGATGAAGATCATTTTATGAACGCAAAAGACTTGGTAATGCTGGCAAAAAGGATTTTCACCGATTTTCCTGAATATTATGATTTATTTTCCGAACAATATTTGACATATAATGAAATTGTACAAAAGAATAAAAATCTTCTACTTTTTCACGATATTGGGGTTGATGGCTTAAAAACCGGTTATACAAATGCTGGTGGTTACGGCATTGTAGCATCTGCAAAACGAAATGATAGGAGAATTTTTGCTGTCGTAAATGGTTTAAACACTGAGAAAGAGCGAATAGAAGAAGCAAAAAGATTGATACAATATTCCTTAAATCATTTTAACACTAAGAAAATATTCGTTAAAGACAGCGTAGTTGAGGAAGTAAATGTTCTCTATGGAAAAGATAGAAAAGTGCCTATTACAGTTGCAAACGATGTTACCATAACTTACAACCGCAAATTGCATGACCAAATTAAGGTGCGTATTGAATATAAAGATATGATACCTGCACCCATTAAAAAAGGTCAAGAAGTGGGCAAAGTTTTTGTAGAAATACCAGGTATTGAGCAACAAACTACACCACTTTATGCAGCAAATGACGTGCAGGAATTGAATTTCGTAGAAAAGTTTTTTAGGATGTTGTTTTAAGTTTGATATTAAAGCAATTCCGAAAGAGAGATCTATTGCACTTTAGTGTAGTTTTAACTAACAATTTCTGTTACAATACAAGATTGAAATGTTACGAAAATGTGCTGGGTATATTTGTTGCTGTCTAGTATCCTAGAGATACTGTGGGCTGTAACACTAAAGTTTAGTAACGGTTTTACTAAAGTTGTGCCTTCGATTGCAACATTGGTAATTATGATCATTAGCATTTATTTTTTATCTCTTGCAGCATGCTTTCTACCTATTAGAGTATGCTATGCAGTTTCCTCTGGAATATGCACAATTGGAATAACTATAATTGGTGCAACCACTTTCACAGAGAATATTAATTTATCTCAAGTTTTATGTATCGTTTTAATTGTAATAGGAACCATAGGGCTAAAGCTCTCTATTTAAACCTAAAGTTTATGCATGAATTGGATATATTTACTCTTATCGTCACTAATTGAAGTGTTCTGGGTCATAACACTTAAGCATAGTTATGGATTTACTCATCTCGTACCATCAATAATTAGCATACTCTCCATGGCTCTTAGTACATATTTACTTTCGCTCGCTACACGTTCTATACCTATCGGAGTATGCTATGCAATTTGGACTGGAGTGGGCGCTATAGGAGCTTCGATACTTGGAGTTTACCTATTTGATGAACCAGTTAATTTATTCGAAGTAATATGCTTTATTTTAGTTACATTCGGGATTATAGGATTAAAATTGTTTGATACTGCAAAACAAACTGTTGATAAAATGGAATAAAAGATCCCACTGGGATGAAAGAAGCAGATACTCCATATTGTCATGCAAATTGGAATCCAGACTTTTTTCTATATAGCATGGTGAAGACGGGAAACCGTAACCGTTCACACAATGGCGTCAACTTAAGGAAAAATGTCAGAGATTGTGTATAAAATTTCTCTCCAAATTTTTTATCATTAAATTATCCAAAGAGTGCAAGGGACAGCACTTTTGTTTCTGTTTTATTTCAACAAAGAAGTCTAAAATGTGTCCTTTTTAGGTGAAATATGCAAAAAGGAAAAAACCTTATTCTACAAATTAAAAATATAATATACTCGAAAACTTTTCAGAAAATCCATTGTGTTGAGTTTTACACGAACAAGCTTTTTCGACAGTATTTTCTATGATTTTAAAGTTAGTTAAAAAAAGTTTGGGAATAGAATGTGAACTTATGGAGCCATTGACATGTACCCTCAAAGCAAGCTTTTTCTAAAGCAAGGTATAAGATTTGCCATACAGGCTCAAGAATTTAAGCATCCAAACAGCCTATCAGGATGAACCTGAGTTGGAGAGGCTATAGACTTATTGCAGCAGATGGTTCTGGTATGAGATTACCCAGCTCTGGGGAAATTGTATCCGAGTTTGAACCAAATGGAACAACAGGCACCATTGGCAATTTGTTTGTTGATTTGTGTACTTCATTGATTTGCAGTGCTCGTCTTGCAGCTTGGAATATAGGTGAACAAACGTTGGCGGCAGAGCAATTACCCGAAGTTATCACTCAAATGCGTTTATTAAATCAAGAGAAATTATTATTTATCTATGATCGTCTTCAGTAAAATTCATTCAGCAGCATTATGATTTGGAAGTAGATTTTATTTTTTGCTTGCAAAAAAGAAATTATAGTAAGCTATGGGAACGCTGGCGAATTAGATTTTGATTTTATATTAGAAAATGAAAAGCTAAAAAATAAAATGAAAGGACAGAAAGTAAGAGTTATAGTGCTGACATTAGCCAACTGAGAAACAGAGTTTTTGACCGAGACTTTGGAGCAAAGCTTATGTGTTAAGGTGGCACATAGAGGAGTGCTATAAACGACTCAAAGTAGGAGCAGAGTTAGAGAATTTTTCTGGAGAGGCTGTATTACAAGAATTTTGGGCAAACTTGGTCATGTGCAATATATTATCGCTTCATATATGTGATGCACAAGGGCCTTGGAACCCAGATCAAATTACTGAGTATCGTTTAAATTTTTCAGTTTTATTTGGTGTAATGAGGCAGAAACTCTATCAGGTACTTATTGCGCCAAAAAACTTTCAAGCCCTTTTTAAGTATACGCGCTAAAGTTAAAATCCGACCGGGACAGCAGCAATAAAGTAGATAAGCCTAAACGCCATCATGTCTTTAGGAGAGTTTGCTAATGAAAGTTCTTAAGTTGACGCCATTGGCTGAACGGATACGATTTATTTCAGTGCATGAGCTGGTCCTTTTCGGATTTTAGCGCTGTGTACATAACTGCACGAACGTCTAGTTTAGGGGTAAGAAAAAT
Source organism: Wolbachia endosymbiont (group A) of Melieria omissa (assembly GCF_964031125.1). Lineage (NCBI taxonomy): Bacteria > Pseudomonadati > Pseudomonadota > Alphaproteobacteria > Rickettsiales > Anaplasmataceae > Wolbachia > Wolbachia endosymbiont (group A) of Melieria omissa. The sequence continues at coordinate 773,232 of NZ_OZ035007.1, forward strand.
TAGGGCCCGCAAATTAATCCAAACACATAAGTGTAGTGTTACCACCAAATGCTGTAGTGTTAACACTTACAACTTTTTCTGTAGAAAAGCGCTGTAAATAATGAGGACCACCAGCTTTTGGCCCAGTGCCAGATAGTCCTCTACCACCAAATGGTTGTATCCCAACTGCTGCACCTATCTGGTTACGGTTGATGTAGACATTTCCAACTGATATTTTTTTACTTATAGTGTCAATTTGACTTTGTATACGACTCTGCAAAGAAAACGTAAGCCCATATCCAGTACTATTTATATCACTTATAACTTCATTTAATTGTGACTTGTTAAAACGTATGATATGTAAAATAGGACCAAATACTTCTTGCTTTAATTGCGAAATTTTTTGTATCTCATAAATATATGGAGGAAAGAAATAACCATTATGAGAATTTGTATCCATGGGTACTTTAAATAACAGATTTGAATCTTTATCCTCTGACATTTTTTGCGTATGTTGAGTGAGCATATCGATAGATGCTTTATCAATTATTGGACCAATATCAGTACTAAGTTGTATTGGGTCACCAATCTTGAGTTCTTGCGCTGCACCGCATATCATTTTTATCTGCTTCTCTGCTATGTCCTCTTGAATAAACAGCACTCTAAGCGCAGAACAGCGTTGGCCAGCGCTGCGAAACGCAGAAAGCAAAACATCCGTAGTCACTTGCTCTAAGAGAGCAGAGCTATCAACTATCATAGCATTGAGCCCTCCTGTTTCAGCAATAAGTGGTACGATAGGACCATCCCTATTTGCAAGCATTTTATTGATTATTTGAGCAGTTTGTGTTGAGCCAGTAAAAGCTACTCCGGCAATTCTATTGTCTGGAACTAATATTTTGCCTAAATATCCACCATCCCCAGGAATGAGGTGTAACACATTCTTTGGTATCCCAGCTTCATGTAGTATCTTAACAGCTTCGTAGGCAATAATCGGCGTTTGCTCTGCCGGTTTTGCCAGCACTGCATTACCTGCTGCAAGTGCAGCTGAGACCTGCCCAATGAAGATAGCGAGCGGAAAATTCCACGGTGATATGCATAAGAAAACTCCTCTGCCTTCAAAAAAGATGAAGTTATCTTCACCTGTTGGGCCCGGCAATTTTTTCCAGTCGCTCAGTTCATTTTTTGCTATCATTGCATAATAACGCAGAAAGTCGATTGCCTCTCTTACTTCTGCTATTGCATCGGATAAAATTTTTCCTGCTTCCACAATCAGAATGTAAATTAACTCTTTCATCCTTTCCTCAAGCAAATCTGCAGCTTTTTCAAGGCATTTAGCGCGCTCTTCTGCTGAAACATTCTGCCACTTAGCAAAAGCACTATGTGCTATTTCAAGAGCGTTTAAAGCTTGATCGCTTGTTGCACTTGACACTTCTCCAATTACATTTTCCAAATGTGCAGGATTCACTACTTCGATAAATTCAGCATTATCAAATAGTGCTTTTCCATCAATTATTGGTCCAACTTGCCACTTTTTTTCACTAAAACCCTTTATATCATCTGCAAATTGTGAGACTATCACAGAATCACTAATATCCATCCCCAAGGAATTTTTTCTTTCTGGTCCCAAAATATCTTGTGGTAATGGAATGCCTGGATGAGGTTCATAATTAAAATTTATAGCTTTTTCCAGTGGATCTGAAATTAACTCATCGATTTTAACGTTAGGATCACTTATTTGATTAACAAACGAACTATTAGCTCCATTTTCAAGAAGGCGTCTTATAAGATAAGGCAACAAGTCACTATGTTCCCCAACGGGTGCGTAGACACGACAGCTAACATTTGTTACAAGCTCTGACATTGCATAATCATATAAGTCTTTTGCCATTCCATGTAAGCGTTGAAATTCAAATCCAGGGTGGTTTTTATCAGCAAGTTCCATGATAGAAGCAAAAGTATAGACGTTATGAGTTCCAAAGCATGGGTAAAAGCTGTTTGGTTTACTCAAAAGTTTCTGTGCGCACACGGGGTAAGATACGTCAGTATAGCTTTTTCTTGTAAATACTGAGTAATCATTTAATCCCAATTCTTGCGTACACTTGATTTCTGAATCCCAATATGCACCTTTTACAAGCCTCACCATAATTTTGTGCTTTGATCGAATAGCAACATCCTCTACAAAGTCAAGAACAGATAAAGCACGTTTTTGATATGCTTGTACAGCCAAGCCGAGCCCTTCCCACTCAGAAAGTGATTCATCAAGCCGTAATTGTTCAAACAAGATTAAGGAAATTTCAAGCCTTTCTGTTTCTTCTGCGTCTATGCATAGTGAAATGTTGTATTTTTTTGCCTCGCGGCAGAGCTCTAAAACCTTAGTGAATATCTCACCAGCAATTCGGCCAAATTGACTAAATTCATAACGTGGGTGTAAAGCAGAAAGTTTGATTGAAATTCCATGGGATTTAAAACAATCATTTATTTCAGTGGATTCACCTATAGCTTTTATTGAGTGCATGTATGAATTAAAATACTCTTCTGCATCCTCAGTTCTGTGAGCAGCTTCGCCAAGCATATCAAAAGAGTATAAAAACTTACTATTGTCATCTAGTTTTGCGTACCTTAAAGCTTCTTCTATGGTTTCTCCAACAACAAAATGATTACCAAGCATAGACATTGCTTGTTTTACTGCTTTGCGAATGATCGGTTCTCCTAAATTCTTAAGTAACTTAGAAATTGCGTAATAGAACTTCGAATCGCCTTCATTATCTCTCAATATACTGCTCCCTATCATTAAACTCCATGTAGAAGCATTAACAAACAATGAAGAGGAATGTCCTAAGTGCTTACTCCATTCTTGATTGGCAATTTTATCTTTGATTAGCTCGTCTATTGTATAATCATCTGGTATTCTAAGTAGTGACTCAGCAAGACACATAAGCGCTATTCCTTCATCATTGGAAAGCGAGTATTGCTGCATAAAGGAATCTACAATACTTAATTTATTGTGTTTGATTTTTTCAATAACTTGTTTTGCAATATTATAAATTCTATTTTTTGAATCAGCCGAAAGCTCTGCTTTTTCTACAAGATAACGTATATAACTCTTTTCATCAGTACGATAAAATCCTTGTAAACGTTTTCTGAGTTCATTAGGTTCTTGTATAGAGCTTATCATATATAATTATCTCCAAAAAATACTCCGACACCATATGTATGGTGAAATTATATCATAACTTTGCGCAGAGCAAATTGCTATTTACAAAGGGATCAGGGCTGGCTAAAAGAAGTCCATGCAATAACTTCACTAAATCAAAAAGATTGTGCAAGTATGTAGCTCAACACTCCACCACACATCAAGTATTTAGTCTCAGTTGCGGTTTGTACACAGCATTTGAGTTGAATTGATTGCCTTGAATTATCCTTTCTTTTGATGATACATTCTAGATTTCCACCTGGCACTATTTCACCTTTTATGCTTATTACCTTACTACCATCAAATATCTTTCTGGTTATTCCATTTTGAAATACAAGTGGAAGAACACCCATACCAACTAAGTTGGACCTATGTATACGCTCAAAGCTTTCTGCAATGACAACTTTAACCCCCAACAATAAAGTACCCTTTGCTGCCCAATCCCTACTTGAACCTGTGCCATATTCTTTTCCTGCAACAATGATTAGAGGTACATTATTTTCCTTGTAACGCATTGCTGCATCAAAAATTGACATAATTTCTTGAGAAGGAATATATTTTGTATATCCACCTTCGGTGCTAACCATTTCATTTTTTATTCTAATGTTAGCAAAAGTGCCACGCATCATTACATTGTGATTACCACGGCGAGACCCATATGAATTGAAATCCTGTGGTTCAATTCCAAGCCCTTTTAAATATAGACCGGCAGGACTACTCGAGGCAATATTTCCCGCAGGGGAAATATGATCAGTAGTTATGCTATCGCCAAACATTGCCAATATTTGTGCACCCTTTATATCGATTTTATTATTTTTAGGTGATAAGTTATCAAAATAAGGCGGATTTTGTATGTAAGTGCTGTTTGCATCCCAATTATAGATTTCACTTTTTTCACACTTTATCTTTCGCCAATGTTCATCACCAGAAAAAACATCCTTATACTTTTGTATGAACATCTCACGTGTTACCACACTTTTAACACAATCTTCGATTTCATTGTTTGTTGGCCATATATCTTTGAGATAGACATCATTTCCATTCTTATCTTTGCATATTGAATCTTTTGTCAGATCAATTTGCACAGTACCAGCAAGTGCATATGCAACAACAAGTGGCGGAGATGCCAAGTAATTAGCTTTGACTAACGGATGAATTCTTCCTTCAAAGTTACGATTGCCAGATAAAACTGCAGCAACGGTTAAGTTTTTGTTTTTAATGCCATCTTCTATATCTTTATTAAGTGGACCAGAATTCCCAATGCAAGTTGTGCAACCATATCCAACTAGATTAAAACCCAAAGCATTTAGATCTACCTGCAATCCAGACTTTTCTAAATATTCTGTTACAACTTGTGACCCTGGAGCAAGAGAAGTTTTAACCCAAGGCTTTGATTTTAATCCAAGTTTAATTGCATTACGAGCTACAAGACCTGCAGCAATCATCACACTTGGATTAGAAGTATTAGTGCAGCTTGTTATTGCTGCAATAACTACACTTCCATCTTGGAGTTTATCGCTTTCCTTTGACTCATTAACTAAAAATGATTTAGAAAAAGACTCTGCCACTTGTGAAAGAAAAACCTTATCTTGTGGTCTTTTGGGACCAGCCATTACTGGCTCCACGCTTGATAAATCAAGCTCTAGTGTGTCAAAAAATGCTAACTCGTCACTACTACGCCACAGTCCTTGCTCTTTCGCATAAGCCTCAACTAGCTTAATCAGCTTTTCTGGCCTTCCGGTTAAGCTTAAATAATCTAGCGTTTTTTGATCAATTGGAAAAAATCCACAAGTTGCGCCATACTCCGGGGCCATGTTTGCTATAGTGGCTCTATCTGCCAAAGATAAATAATCTAAACCATCACCATAAAATTCTACAAACTTACCAACAACGCCTTTTGTTCTTAGGATATTGGTAACCGTCAGCACTAAATCGGTCGCAGTTACTCCTTCCGACAATCTGCCAATTAATTTAAATCCAACTACTTCTGGAATCACCATACTAATTGGTTGACCAAGCATCACAGACTCAGCTTCTATGCCTCCAACACCCCAACCAAGAACTGATAATCCGTTAACCATTGTAGTATGGCTGTCAGTACCAACTAAAGTATCAGGATATATGACTCCATCATTATTACACACAACTTGCGCTAAATATTCAAGATTCACTTGGTGGCAAATCCCTGTGCCAGGCGGCACTACTCTAAAATTTGTGAAGGACGATTCTCCCCACTTTAAAAATTGATATCTCTCCAAATTTCTTTTTACTTCTAGCTCAACATTCTTACTGAATGCAGAAACACTTCCATAACTATCTACTTGAACAGAATGGTCAATCACAAGATCAACCGGTACAGACGGATTTATATTGCTTGGGTTTCCTCCATTTTTCTTAACATAGTCCCGCATTGAAGCTAGATCAACAACAGCAGGAACCCCTGTAAAATCTTGCATCAACACCCTTGCTGGTTTATAGCTAATTTCGTGATTAGTGTGTTTATTAACGCAGTCTGCTAGTACTCTTATGTCATCTAGCTTTACGTTTACTCCATCTTCATTGCGCAATAAATTTTCAAGCAGAACCTTAAGTGAGCAAGGCAATTTAGTCACATCTATTCCTAAAAATTCACTAGCACTACTTAGGCTAAAATAGTTGTATGACTTCCCGTCAATGTTTAAAGTCGTTTTTGCATTTAAAGAATTGTTCATCCTATCACACTATATTAGTTAAAATTGGAATTACTACCGTTACTTTTTTGTTGTTGACCTTGCTGCTCATACATAGTTTCAAAATCTATAGGATCTAGCATCAGTGGGGGAAATCCACCACTACTTGTAACTCTTGCAATTATTTCTCTTGCAAAAGGGAAAAGAAAAGTAGGTCCGCCAATAAACAAAGCTTGTCTTACTTCTTCCTCACTCAACTCTTTTAAATTTTCTATTGAAAAAATGCCACAATATTTCGTTTCACAAATGAAAGCTACGCCATCTTTTATGCCTTCATCTTTTACCGTTGCTTTGACTTCTATATGCAAAGTAATTTCATGGAAAGATTTTTCTTCATTCACTTCTTCTTTGTTTTTCGTCCCTTCTAATTTTGCTGAATTGATATTAACCATTACGTTAATATCTGGAGCTTTACTAGAAGAAAGGAATGGCGAATTCGGATTCTCAAATGATAGATCTTTAACATATTGACCGTGAATTCTCATTTTTTGTTGTGGCATTTCTTACGTCTCCTTTAATTAAGTTGAGATATTTAATACTTTCTTATATAATATATTCATTTACAAACGAATAGCAAACCTGATTATAAGTTGATATGAAAAACATATTTTCATTAATAATTAATAATGTTCGGATACTTTATATGCCAAGGAGTTGAGTTACTATGATAGAGCTTATAATATATGCTTTATTAGCGGCGTTCGTTTTTTCACGTTTGTATAATTCTTTAGGAAGGTCAGCCAACCTCAACCTAAAAAAGCTAACTAGTGTATTGGATGTAAGCCGAAGTAGAGAAGACGTAGTAGAAAACATTGAGGGTTACATTGATAGCAATGATGAAAATTCAATAAAAGTTACTTATGAACAAATATTAAAAAAAAATAAAGATTTTTCTATTTCCCACTTTATAGAAGGTTCAAGCATAGCTTTTGAATTAATAATAAAGTATTTCAATCAAGGAAATTTCTCTCAGTTAAAACCACTTCTCGATAAAGACTTATATGATAATTTTGCAGAGAAGATTAAACATCGTAAAGAGGTGCACGAGTCTATCATTGTTTCTATCGTTTCACAAAAGATTTTAGAAATAAAGCTAGTAAAAAATGTAGTGTTTATTGCAGTATATTTCCTTTCAGAGCAAATTAACTTCGTTAAGAACAATGAAGGAGATATCATATCAGGTAGTACATCCACTATTAATAAAGTTGAGGATGTATGGCAATTCAAAAAAAATGTTAATTCATCAGACCCAAGCTGGTTGCTTGTTTCTATTCACTATAAAAAGACAAGTAACGATAAGACAAATGACAAGTAAGATTAGTTTTATTTAGAGTTAACCATGGAAAGCAAGCTACGCGAACTAGTACTTGACACTGAAACGACAGGTCTTGACACTGAATCTGGTCATCGAATTATTGAAATAGGGTGTGTGGAATTAATTAATCGTATTCCAACAGGTAAAGTATTCCATCGGTACCTTAACCCAGAAAGAGATATACCTTATCACTCGTTTAAGATTCACGGTATTAGTGAAGAATTTTTAGAAGATAAACCATTATTTTCAGATGTTGCACTTGAATTTCTTGACTTTATATCTAATGATATTTTGGTAATTCACAACGCTGAATTCGATGTTAAGTTCCTTAACATGGAGCTAAGCAAGCTGAATGCTGGGTTAATTTCCTCAGATAGAGTGCTAGATACATTACCTCTTGCGAGGAAAAAATTCGCAGGATCACCTGCTTCTTTGAATGCATTATGTAAGCGTTTTGATATATCGCTAGAGAATAGAGAATTGCACGGAGCACTAGTTGATGCTCAATTGCTTGCAAAGGTATATGTTGAACTTACAGGAGGGTTACAAACCTTTCTGTTTGATAATGAATGCAATCAGGACAGTAACTCTACATTCGTTCAGCATAAAGTGCGTAATCTAACTCCCAGAGAACATTCACCAAATAGTGAAGAAATTGATGAACATAAGAAACTGTTAGACAAAATTAACAATACACTTTGGAATAAATATATTGAATAGATCAACCAATAAAGATACAATTTAATTTTACTGAGAGCACCCTAATGGTAAGGTTTATAAGATTGTTATCTAATATGCTAGTAGCATTAGCAGTTGTTTTTTTAGGTTATTGTTATTTCACTAAAAAAGGCATATTTGCCCCAGCAGCGATTCACAACGCAGAAGTTAAGATAGGCGGAGATTTTTCTTTAATTAATCAGGACGGACAGATCTTGCGCAGTAGTGATTTTAAAGATAAATACATGATGATTTTCTTTGGGTTTTCCTCATGCAAAAGAATTTGCCCTATGAACCTTGGAATAATTTCAGAAACACTTGCAAAGTTAGATGAGAAAACTAACAACAAGCTACAAACATTCTTCATCACAGTCGATCCTGAGCGCGATAGCACGGAAAGACTTAAAGAATTTCAGCAGCAATTTGACCACAGAATACAAATGTTAACTGGTGAAAGAGAAAAAATAGACGAAGTAATTGCAAAGTATAAAGTATATGCTAGCAAAGTTGGTGGAGAAGAAGAAATCAACCATTCTTCAATAATGTACCTTATTGGCCCTGGAGGAAAATATGTTACACACTTTGCAGCTGATTTAAATTCAGACGAAAGTCAATCTGATAAGATTTTGGCTGAGATAAGAAAATACGTAAACTGAATTATAGATTTTTCTGTTAATTAGTCGAGCATGCAACTGCATGAGCATTATGATTTGAGAGCAATCTCCATGGGAAGACACACACAACTGTACGAACGTTGTAGTTTGGGAGCAATTCCCACCAGTGGGGTGTCATCCCAGTGCCCAGACACTGGGATCCAGCTTCTATGCAACTTAATTAAAAACGTTTGTTTTAGCGTAAGACAACTACCTTTAGCTCATCAGCTCAGTTATAAGCAAAATTTCTGGATTCCAGTGGGCTTTGTTGCATCGCTACTTATGAAAGGCTAACTATAGTTAGGATTATAAGTAACCTATTGAAAATCTTGTTTTTTTGCAATCAATCTGATCAAATTTAAGAATAGTAATTTATTATTTACATTAATAAATTTAATTCTATTGAAAATAGCTAAAGCATTGAAATTCTTGAATTTTAGCCGGATTAGTGAGTGGTAGTGAAATTTCTTTTACTCAAATTTAGGTATTCACTGACCGTTCTTGTTATAAATACCAGAATAATAAGCTACTGATATTCTCCATCTTTTTTATCTTTAATCCATCATAGCTAGCAATGCAACAAAGCCATTCCAGTGTCAAGCACTGGAATGACATCATCTGTTGTGCAATTTACCTTCAAAAATGAATGTTCGTACAGTTATGGAAGACACATTGGAATGACACTATTTGCTGTCTTCAAAAATAAACATTCGTAAAGTTGTGCTTTTAATATGGGTTATCAGTTTAAAAATGTTGCTAATCAGCATATATGAATGTAATATTAATTAACATTCATAAACGAAGCAATACCATGGAAAATAGTTATAATGCCGATGCAATAAAAATCTTAAGGGGTCTTGATGCTGTAAGGAAACGTCCAGGTATGTACATTGGTGACACTGACGATGGATCTGGCTTGCACCACATGGTATATGAGGTTGTTGATAACGCAATAGATGAATCTTTAGCTGGATATTGTGATAAAATTGAAGTTAGCATAAATAAAGATGGTTCAGTATCAGTAACCGACAATGGTCGTGGCATTCCAACTGACATTCATGAAGAAGAAGGAATATCAGCAGCAGAGGTAATAATGACTCAACTCCATGCTGGTGGTAAATTTGACAGTAATACCTATAAAGTTTCTGGGGGATTACATGGTGTTGGAATCTCAGTTGTGAATGCATTATCAAGCTGGTTGGAATTAACTATTTGGCGCAATAAGAAAGAACACTTTATGCGTTTTGAAGATGGTGAGTCTATTGAACCTTTAAAGGTAGTCAACGAAAATACAAACAAAAGAGGAACTAAAGTCACGTTCATGCCATCAACAGAGACTTTTAATGGCATTAATTTCAGTTACTCAACGCTTGAAAGTCGTATAAGAGAATTAGCATTTTTAAATTCAAATATCGACATTACTTTACGTGATCTGCGCAATGAACCATATACAGAATCTCATTTCAATCAGAGCAATCAATCTAAAGACAATTTTGGTACAGCAAATTTTGTGCAGTATTTAGATAAGAATAAGACACATGTAACTAAAATTGCCAGTATGAAAGGAGATGCAGACGATCTTGGCATCAGCTTGGAAATATCGATGGAATGGAATGATTCCTACTATGAGAATATGTTGTGTTTCACTAATAATATACGGCAACGAGATGGTGGTACGCATTTGGCAGGATTTAGATCTGCACTAACTAGATGTATCAATACCTATGCAACTAATGAAGGGTTTTTAAAGAAAGCAAAAGTAAATTTAACTGGAGAGGACGTTAGAGAAGGTTTAACTTGTGTTTTATCTCTCAAGATGCCTGATCCTAAATTTTCTTCACAAACAAAAGATAAACTAGTTAGTTCTGAAGCACGTGCAGTTGTAGAAAGTATAGTTTCTGATAAATTGAGCACAATCCTTGAAACTGATCCCAAATTGGCAGCAAGCATAGTAGAAAGAGCAATTAGGTCAGCAAAAGGAAGAGAAGCCGCAAGAAAAGCACGAGAGTTAGTTAAAAGCAAAAACAATATTGATATTGCAACTCTGCCAGGAAAGCTTGCTGATTGCCAGGAAAAAGCCCCTGAGTTATCGGAATTATTTATAGTAGAGGGTAATTCAGCAGGTGGTACTGCAAAGCAGGGGCGTAATCGTAAAACACAAGCAGTGCTTGCCTTAAGAGGAAAAATTCTAAACGTAGAACGTGTAAGTTTAGATCGTATTTTTTCATCTGCAGAAATAGGCTCTTTAATCACTGCAATTGGTGCTGGAATAGGGAGTGAACACTTCGATATTGAAAAAGCTAGATATCATAAAATTATCATCATGACAGATGCAGATGTTGATGGTTCACATATAAGAACTTTGATTCTAACTTTCTTTTTTAGACATATGCGTGAAGTTATTGAAAAAGGTTACTTATACATAGCACAGCCACCCCTCTATAAAGTTACAAAGAATGCCAAAGACACTTATATTAAAGATGACGAAACTTTTGAAGAGTATATAATAAACTCAGCAGTTAAAAGACTAACACTAAGTGGTACAGCTACAGAATTTAACGACTTGCGCCTTATTTTGAATAAATGCGTTAGCACTTCTAATATTAGCAAAAATTATGATAGAGAAATACCACAAAATCTCCTAGAGTCATTGCTAATTTTAAGCAAAAAGAATGCTCTATCATCGGCTGATGAGATATTAAAGTATTTGAAGTTAATGTACAGCGAATACACTTGGGAAGTGGAAATAAAAGATGAAGAAAAAGAAATTCATATCTCTAAATTGTTTCAAGGATTGGCAGACAAATATATATTTGCACTTAGTATGCTTGAAGGCAAAGATATGCAAAACATATTAAGTTTGCTTGATGGTATAAGTAATTTATTTAATGGTGATTCATTTTTAAAGTCACAAGAAACTGAAATAAGAATCACTTCTCCAAGTACGCTTGCAAAAATAATAATGGACTATGGTAAAAAAGGTTTAACTCTGCAGAGATTTAAAGGTCTTGGTGAAATGAATGCTGATCAGCTATGGGATACTACGTTAAATCCTGAGGCTAGAACTTTATTAAAGGTTGAAATAAAAGATTGTGAAGAAGCTGATTCCATATTTTCAATATTAATGGGTGATATAGTTGAACCACGCCGTGATTTTATTAATAGCAATGCACTTAATGTGCATGATGTTGATATTTGAACTTTTAGCAAAATGTACGAACGTTACGGGTTTAAGCAAAGACTGTGTCATTCAAGTAGCTGACACTGGTTCCTTTATAACGGTGTCATTCCAGTGCTTGACACTGGAATCCAGGTTGCTCACAAGCAAACTAGCATAGAAAGTGGTTACAACGTTTTCGATGAGATTGCAGAAAGGCTGGATTCCAGTGTCAAGCACTGGAATGAAAGCAGTCCTACGTCATGCCGCGATTCATTCGCGGTATCTCTAGATCCCGCTAACAAGCAGCGGGATGACGGTTGTCAGGGTGTCATCCCACTACCTTCTCCTGTCATCCCAGTGCCTCCCTCCCCTGTCATCCAAGTAGCTTGACACTTGTATCTTTATGATGTGAGGCATTAGAGCTAAAATACCTCACAGGGAGGGTGAAGCTGATGCGACGCTAATGCCATTAAGGCCGAATCCCAGATTTTGCTTCCCTCCCATAGAGTTATAGCTCTTCTCATAATAATCCCAATAAGGTAAGAATGGATTTATGGTAGAGGGGTTTGTATGCCAGCAGCGTATAGTTACGACTTAAGGAAAAAAGCAATGGAAGCAATGGAAGCAATGGAAGCATTGGATGAAGGAGAAAGTAGAGCAACTGTTGCCAAGTGACCTTACCCAGAAAAAGTGGAGAGAAAGAAAGGAGTTTTTTCGGGTAAAATAAAATTTTGGAGGATTAGAAATGGTAAGAGAATATACGGCAGAATTCAAATTGGAAGCTGTTAAGCTGGCAAATGAACAAAGAAAGGTAGGTCAACCAGTTGCAAAAGTAGCAAGAGATCTAGGAATAAGGGATAGTGTATTAGGAAAATGGATGAAGAAATATAACGAAAAAAAGTCAGCGGCAAATGCATTTCCAGGTAGAGGTAACATGGCTCCTTACGACAAAGAGAGGTTTGATTTACAAAGCAAGAGTAACAAGGGAAAGAGACATTTAAAAAAAAGCCCTGGCCAGTCAAAAAGAGTAAAATATTTTTTTATATAGTATAGCATTTCTCATAATAGTCCGAACAGGTCATAGGAAGGCAGAATCAACAGCACGACGAAAGGATTCGAATAGAGGAATGTTTTTCCTGGCTCTGTTTTTTATAGCAAACCAATGATGCTCAATTTTGTTGAAATCTGGAGAATAAGGCGGCAGATACAAAATTTCTGCACCAACCCCTTTAGCAAGCTCGATAATCTTATCAGACTTATGAAAAGTAGCATTGTCAAGAATGACAGTCTGTCCAGGTTCCAAGATCGGTGTCAAAAATTGCTCAAACCATCCATTAAAAACATCCATATTACAGTGGCCTTCAAAGGTTAACGGAACAACTATCTTTCTTCCACTTAAGGCTGCAACCATACTGATTCGTTGAGTTTTCTTTCCAGATTTTAAGGCATAAAACCGCTGTCCTTTCTGGCAATATCCGTAGGGGTAGTCTTCGGTGTTATCAATGCCAGACTCATCTATATACACTAAGTTTTTAGGTTCTTTTGTCGCTATAATTTTCAAAAATTCAGCACGTTTTTCTTCGTTTCTTTCCTTGTATCCATATGTCTTTTTTTGCGCGTAAATCCAATTTTTTTAAGGGCTCGATAGATCGTTTGGATACTAACGTTGTTCCAAAGTTTAGCCATTTCCGATAGAGTCTTTCCTCCGTGTTCTCTGGCAAATTTGGCAAAGGTATCCCAGTCGGTAATTTTGTGATTGTAACCCCCATTTCCAAGTTTTTTTGATTGAAAGTCTCCTGTTTCTTTTCTTCTTTGCTGCCACTCCCATAAAGTAGTTCTTCCAATCTTAAATCTTGCTGCCACTGTTTCTCTGCTTTCTCCTTCGTCTAGCGCTTCCATTGCTTTTTTTCTTAAATCATAACTATATGCTGCTGGCATTCAACCTCCTTATCATCATCTACCCTTATCCTATCACATCCGGACTTTTATGGAAAGAGCTATAACTGCTATAAAGTACAGGAATTATGTAGGATTTTCTGCTAGTGGCTACTATAAGTGGACCACAAGAAAAATAAGCAGTAGAGAATCAGCAAATAAAGAGCTACTCGCAGCTATTCAAAAAATATATCAAGTTTCTAAATGTAGATATGGAGCTCCTAAAATTCATGCTGAATTGAAGGCTTTGGGTAAAAGTTGCAACTTAAAAACAGTGCAAAGTATTATGCAGAAAAATGGTATTCAGGCTATATTGAGAAGAAAATTTAAAATTAAGAAACAACAAACGGACAGTAGCTCCCAATATATTAGACCAAAACTTTATTGTCGATCAACCAAATAAAGTATGGGATTACTTATATAAAAACCAAAGAAGGATGGCTATATTTGGCAACAATAATCGATCTATATTCACGCATGGTAGTTAATGAGCAGTTCAATAAATAAACAATTGGTTATGGACTCTTTATTAATGGCCGTTAACAAGCGTAAACCTGCCAAAAATCTACTATTACATAGTGATCAAGGTTCACAATATACTTCGCAAGGTTATCAATATCTCTTATCCATAAAAAACATAGATGAGTTATAAAGGTTGTTGTTACGACAATTCTGTTGTGGAAAGCTTCTTCAGTTCTCTAAAAAGGGAGTTACCAATAGACACCTCTCGGCACTCTAAACAGCATATCAAAACTGCTATATTTGAATATATAGAAATTTTTTATAACAAACAACGTCACTATTAACTATTGCATTCCTGAGCATTTTGATTCATCCATACGCGTCAAGTTAAGGAAAAGTGGTATAAGGAAGAAAGGAAACGAAAAAACTATTTTATATATTAAGTAATAAAGTTATTAATTTATAGATTCTTCTGAAAAAATTATCTTCTTCTAGATAAGAACTCCCTAAAAAAATAAATGTAACAAATAAAATGCCCATCTCAAATGTTGCTATATTTCACGATATTTCCTTAACTTGACGCGTATGTTTGATTCATCATTCTCTTTGTGAAAAACATTCCAAACTTTCTCTCCACTTTTTCTGGGTAAGGTCAGTCAAACCTCCATTTTTTTTATATCAATTTATTACTTTTTTTTCGGTTTGACACACTTTTTTGAACCATACGCGTCAAGTTAAGGAAATAAAGGTATGAAAGAGATAGAATAATAAGGTATAAGTTCTCCCAGATATACTTTTAGTGAGAGAACCAATGAATAAAATAACTTGCTTATCAAAAAAGCTCAAAGAATTTTTTAATGAAAAAGCAGAGAAAATCTCAATTACAACAAGGTTTATAAAAAGAAAGAGAAAGCTAAAAGGTTCATCATTCGTAAAAGCCATGGTCTTGGGTAATATAGGAGTTGATAATTGTAGCGTAGAAACAATGTGTCAATTACTAAACGAGGACTCGATAGATATAACAAAACAAGGTTTGGATTTTAGATTTACTGAAGAAGCAGTGGAATTTATGAAAAGGATGTATAATGAATCTGTGATTCTCTTTAAAAATATCTTGCAAGTTGATTGCAAAATCTTACAGCAATTTAATAGTGTTAAATTATTGGACAGTAGCTATATTACTCTACCTAACAGTATGGAAGAGATGTATAAAGGTTATGGTACTAGCTACAGTGGCTATGAAAGCAATACTAAGTCTGGAATAAAGTTACAATTAGTTTTCGACTACATGAATCAGATAATAGACCAACTTAATTTAACGGAGGGGGTAAGATCAGACCAGGGATATAGGAAACATTTAAGTAATATATTAAGCAATGATTTGCTAATATCTGATCTCGGTTATTTTGTGCCAAGTTCTTTTAAACAAATCAATGAAATAGGAGCTTATTTCATAAGTCGTTATAAATCCGATACCAACATATATGATGTAGAAACAAATCAAAAAATGGAGTTATTAGAATGTTTAGAGGATAAGTTATTTTTAGAAAACGAGGTATTGTTAGGAAAAGAAGCAAAAATTAGAGTAAGAATTATATGTCAGAAACTAACTGAAGAACAGTCTATGGCCAGAAGAAGGAAAGCTAATAGATTAGCAAGATCGCAGGGATATACATCCTCTAAAAGAAATCAAAAATTGTTGAACTGGTCAATATTTATAACTAATGTTCCAGAAAATAAAATTAGTGCTGAGCAAGTATTAACGATTTACAGAGTAAGGTGGCAAATTGAGTTATTATTTAAATTGTATAAAAGCCATATCAGGCTTGATAAGCTAAAAGGAAAGCCATGCAGAGTATTATGTGAACTATATGCTAAATTGTGCGCAATTCTTATATTTCACGGCATAGTTGGTTGCACAGAAGTGAAAAAGAATACAGAACTTAGCTTAACAAAGGCATTTATTGAGCTAAAAAGGCGGGTTAGAGAGTTATTTTTAGTATTAACCAAAATTAATAGTTTAAAAGCATTTCTTAAAAAACTCACTATAACTTGGTCGCGATTTTCATTAAAAGACAAACGTAGAAGGGCTAGAGTATCCACTTTAACCTCTCTAAATTTGCTCACAATCTCTTAACTTGACGCGTATGCTTTTTTGAACATTCCCAACGAAAAAAGAAAAACAAGGTTTAATTTTCTTTTTTATTTGCGATTTATCTATTAATTAACCGTGAAAGGTTACGTGTAATGCTTCTTCACATAATTATCAATAATTGCCTTAAATTCTTCAGAGACATTATCACCTTGTAAAGTTTTGAAATATTTGCCGTTTTTGTAGACTGCTGAAACAGGTTTTTCTCCATATCCAGGTAAGCTGATTCCCAAATTTGCGTGTTTGCTTTCTCCAGGACCATTTACTATGCATCCCATAACAGCAATGTTCATATGCTCTACACCTGGATTTTTTTTCTTCCACATCGGCATATGAGTTTTTATATAGCCATTCACCTCTTCAGTTAATATACGAAAACGATCGCTACTCGTGCGCCCACAACCAGGACATGAATTAACCTGAGGGTTAAAGTGTCGCAAGCCTATAGACTGCAATATTTCCTGACACACCACCACTTCATTAGTACGCGATTCACCAGGACGTTGAGTCAAAGAAGCCCGTATTGTATCTCCAATGCCATTTTGCAATAAATAAGTAAGCCCTGCTGCGGTATTTACCACACCTTTATTGCCCATACCAGCCTCAGTTAAACCCAAATGCAGCGCATAATTGGAAGATTTTGCAAGTGCCATATAAACTAAAATTAAATCTTGTACTTTGCTAACTTTACATGAAATGATTATTTTGTTTGAATTTAGACCAATTTCTTCAGCTTTTTTTGCACTATCAAGAGCAGACATTACAAGTGCTTTGCGCAGTATAACGTCAGAAGGCCTTGAATTACTAAGCGAAGAGTTTTCATCCATCAATTTTTGCAAAAGGTATTTATCAAGACTACCCCAATTTACCCCAATTCTAACCGGAAGATCGTGCATTATTGCATACTCTATAACCCTTTCAAACTTCTCATCACGTTTGTTGCCAAAACCTATATTGCCTGGGTTTATCCTAATTTTACCCAGCATTTTGATGTTGTCTGGATAATCTTGAACTAATTTATCTAGCTCATACTGACCACAGCCTACCAATATTTTACCGTCAAAACCTTCTTTATTTATCTCTTCTACTATATAAGGTATGGCTCTTGCTACCTCCTCTGAGTTCAAGGCAATTCGCACCAATTCTGAACCTGTACGCGCTAGTTCTGTTATTTCTTTTGCATAATGTTTTGCGCTACTTTTTATATTATCAGAATCTATATGCACACCAAGCGCCATAGATTGT
Organism: Wolbachia endosymbiont (group A) of Melieria omissa; assembly: GCF_964031125.1. Taxonomy (NCBI): domain Bacteria; kingdom Pseudomonadati; phylum Pseudomonadota; class Alphaproteobacteria; order Rickettsiales; family Anaplasmataceae; genus Wolbachia; species Wolbachia endosymbiont (group A) of Melieria omissa. Next base: position 790,772 of record NZ_OZ035007.1, read on the forward strand.
ACAACTACAGGATTATTTCCGCCTATCTTTACTTTTCCAACTTCTACAACATGAGTTTTGTGCCTGGAAATCTGCGATAATTCATATGTATTATCATTCAATATCAGGTCTTTATCTAGCATATTATTAATGGCCAATATTGTGATACTATTTTACTGTGTCAGCTACACTGCCAAATGAACTTGAACCATTCAAACTATAAGCATCTACGTTATCCAAATTAGCAATAGAATCATGTGAGCACGTTCTTCTTGATGGAGTTTCTTTTATAGTGACATTTATAGGAGAAACTTTCTTTTCTCGTGTTGAAGTAACTTTCTTCTCTTCTTGTTGTTCACTTTCATGCTGCTTATTTTCATACTGGAAAACTGACTCTTGATCTATAAATACAGCACCCCTTAAACGTGCGATATTAATACCATGCTGATTTATCATAGTGCTCTCTTCATCGTCGACTATGCAAGCTTCCATGTCATTTGGCTCATTATCAAGACTAGCAATTTTTTTCTCTTTTAATTTTTTGATTAGATCTTCTTTATTTATAGCTCGATCTTGTAATTTTTTTTTCTTGAGCAATTCCCTACGCTTCTCATACAGTTTATATGACTCAGCAAAATCCTCATCTGTATGAAAGTTTGCACCACCAGGGTTACCAGGAGGTATGTATCTCTTACTGAGCTTAGATTTAGCTTCAGCACTATGCACAGTAAAAAAGCTAGAAACCAAAAACATTAATATAAATAAAATTTTAGAAAAAACCCTAAGCATATGGTGCTATAGTAAATATCGTGTTTTAAAAGATAGCAATTAACAAACTTTAAGTAAACCAGAATCTTTACTAACTTTACAATACAAATATTTTTCTAAAAAGTGATATGTTTGCTATCAAAAAAACCTACGCAGACTAAGAGAAGAGTAAGGTGTTACAAGTTGCGTAACACCTTTTCAAGAAAAGTGTTATGCAGCTATATGTTTGCAACTTTTAAGTTATTCTGTAGTTTTTCAGTACCATCGGTAGTATCTACATTACTAAGTTTTGCGTCTGGCGTATCTTTAGATAAGTCGTTTTTCTTCTCTTTATCAAGCTTAACTCCCTGATAGATACAGAATGCAACAAAACTAGTTATTGCTATTGCGGCAACAGCACTGACTATGATACAAATTGCCATTATTTTTTGTTGATCTGCTACTGCCTCTGCAAGTGTTTCCACTTTTTCTTGCAGGCCGTTTAAGTGCTCTTGCATAGCTTGAAACTGCTTAGTACCAATCTTGTCTTCTAATGCACTAAAAACTTTTTCAAACTGCTCAACATCTATCTTTTGAGCTTCTTGCCATTCTTTTAATGCACTAAATACCTCTTCAAACTGTTTAGCATCTATCTTTTGAGCTTCTTGCCATTCTTTTAATGCACCAAAAACTTTTTCAAACTGCTCAGCATCAATTTTTTGACTTTCTTGCAATTCTGTTACACCTAACCAATTGCACAAAATTCCTTTTACCATTTTAACCCCCTAGTTAATTAATATATTATAATTTTACATTCCCAATGTTTAAATTATTATTAAATTAACTGTCATTATGTATTGACCTTTTAATAATTTTGTTTGACTTGCTTTTTGAAAGTGCGGAAACTTAAATTAAGGTATTACAAGATTGTTATTCAACCAATATCTCTCTTTTCCCTGAGTAATTTGGAGCGCTGACAATACCTTCCTTTTCCATTCTTTCAACGATGTTTGCTGCTCTGTTATAGCCTATTCTAAGCTGCCTTTGAATGTAACTGGTTGAAACTTTTTGATCTCTTTGAATGATGGCCACTGCTTGGTTATAGAGGTCATTTTCTTCATCCTCCGTTTCATCGTGTGACTCTGTAGAAGAATTTTCATCTTCTTTAGTGATTTCCTCCATGTAGTTTGGCTCACCTTGCATTTTCAGATGATCAACTATATCTTGCACCTCATTATCACTTACAAATGGGCCGTGAACTCGAATGATCTTACCACCAGAGGCCATATAGAGCATGTCACCCATGCCGAGCAATTGTTCAGCCCCTTGTTCGCCAAGTATTGTACGGCTATCTATCTTAGAAGTAACAGCAAAACTGATTCTCGTTGGAAAGTTCGCCTTTATCACACCTGTGATCACATCCACAGATGGGCGTTGTGTTGCCATTATGATGTGTATTCCTGCAGCACGAGCCATCTGAGCTAAGCGTTGAATAGAGCACTCTATTTCTTTGCCGGCAACAAGCATCAAATCTGCCATTTCATCCACGATCACTACAATATACGGAAATGTTTCCATCTTGATTGGTATTTTTTCAAACAGAGGTTTGCCTGTTGTTGAGTTAAAGCCAATCTGCACAACGCGCTCCAATTCTATTCCACTATTCATCGCTTCTGTGATTTTTTGATTATAGTTTATAACATTGCGTACATTCAAATACGACATCATGCGATAGCGGTTTTCCATTTCTTTCACTATCCACTTAAGAGCGACTACAGCCTTTTTTGGCTCTGTTACTACTGGCGTTATTAGATGTGGTATTGCATCATATATTGAAAGCTCAAGCATTTTGGGGTCGATCATTATCATCTTGCATTCGTCAGGACTTAATCGATAAACGAGTGAAAGAATCATAGTGTTAATCGCAACTGATTTACCAGACCCTGTGGTTCCAGCAACGAGCAAGTGAGGCATTTTAGTTAGATCTGCAATAACTGGTTTTCCACTTATTTCTTTGCCAAGCGCAATTGGAAGATTTAAGTTTGCATTTTGGTATTCTGGTGATTCAAGCAAATCACGCAGCATTACAATTTCCCGTTCCTTGTTCGGCAACTCTATTCCCATAGCATTTTGCCCACGAATTATTGAAATACGTGCAGAGAGTGCACTCATCGAACGTGCAATGTCATCTGCAAGGCCAATTACTCTTGCAGATTTCGTACCAGCTTGTGGTTCAAGTTTGTATAAAGTCACAACCGGCCCATAGCATACACTGATAATTTTTCCTTGCACGCCAAAATCACTCAGGACTTGTTCCAGCAGAGATAAATTTTTATTGCTCTCCATTTCATTCAGCTGTTTTCTCTGCAAAGACTCCTCTGCTTTGGAAAGTAAATGAATGCTTGGAAATTCGAACTCACTGAAAATTTCTTTGGTGGCTTTTTTCTGTCTTTCTTTTGGTTGTTGTTTAGTAGTGATTTTAGTTTTATGTTTTTCTTCTACTACTAATGGTGCAACTGAATATTCAGCAGTTTTATGTGATCTGAAGAATGGAACATTTACAAATAAGCAAGCTATTTTTTTACATAAGAAGAATAGAGAGTAAATTGTTCTCTTCCAACCAACAGATCCTACAAGACCTATTAATGTTACTATCACAAATACATAAAACGGGCAGTTATTAACGAGTGCATTCCCTATTATTCCACTGTGTCTGTACCTTGCTGTGATGCCTAGCGAAAGTTGTGGTAATATAGCACATACCCCTAAATTGATTAATATTAAATAGAGAATTTTCAGCAGTATTTTTGCTGGCCTGAAGATCAACAAGTAAACTATGGTTGTAGCTATTGTAACACTAGTTAATCCAAGAAATTGAACCAATATATCAGCTAAATATGAACCTACTATTCCACCTAAATTTGTCACTTCCTCATTTGTAGCCGTGTTTAAGGAAGGATCTTTATAGTTATAGCTAAAAACTGATATATATATATATATTAAAAGGGATAGATATATTGCTGATTTTAGATATTTTTTTAACATCTACCTAAAGTAGTAAGCTACTGTATATTTTACAAAGTGAATTGTTATTAGCAATATCATTATAGATAAATCTAATCCGTTGAACGGTGGTATATATCTTCTAATAATCTTTAGTGGTGGATATGTCAATTGGTTCAAGATGTGCATTATGCTACTGACAGTTTCATTATATATGTTCACCATATTAAGTTTAACCAGCCAGTTTAGGACAACCCAACATATTAGAATGAAGCTATAAAGATCAAGTAACGTATTGAGTAGATATATGATTGGATGCATACATATCTATTACACGAAAGTTATATAAAAGACAAGTATTTAGCCTTTTCAAACTCAAAATGTTGTTTTTGCTGAACCAAAAAAAACTTCATTTTTTGAGCTGCGCAAAGCCACCTAAAGTAGAGAATGGACAAGGAAGGAGGGGTGTATAATATATATTAATGTTGATATTTATTTCTTATAAATATCATCTCTATGTCCTATCTCTGTGATAGTTATAGCTCTTTCCATAAAAGTCCGGATGTGATAGGATAAGGGTAGATGATGATAAGGAGGTTGAATGCCAGCAGCATATAGTTATGATTTAAGAAAAAAAGCAATGGAAGCGCTAGACGAAGGAGAAAGCAGAGAAACAGTGGCAGCAAGATTTAAGATTGGAAGAACTACTTTATGGGAGTGGCAGCAAAGAAGAAAAGAAACAGGAGACTTTCAATCAAAAAAACTTGGAAATGGGGGTTACAATCACAAAATTACCGACTGGGATACCTTTGCCAAATTTGCCAGAGAACACGGAGGAAAGACTCTATCGGAAATGGCTAAACTTTGGAACAACGTTAGTATCCAAACGATCTATCGAGCCCTTAAAAAAATTGGATTTACGCGCAAAAAAAGACATATGGATACAAGGAAAGAAACGAAGAAAAACGTGCTGAATTTTTGAAAATTATAGCGACAAAAGAACCTAAAAACTTAGTGTATATAGATGAGTCTGGCATTGATAACACCGAAGACTACCCCTACGGATATTGCCAGAAAGGACAGCGGTTTTATGCCTTAAAATCTGGAAAGAAAACTCAACGAATCAGTATGGTTGCAGCCTTAAGTGGAAGAAAGATAGTTGTTCCGTTAACCTTTGAAGGCCACTGTAATATGGATGTTTTTAATGGATGGTTTGAGCAATTTTTGACACCGATCTTGGAACCTGGACAGACTGTCATTCTTGACCATACGCGTCAAGTTAAGGAAATAAAGGTATGAAAGAGATAGAATAATAAGGTATAAGTTCTCCCAGATATACTTTTAGTGAGAGAACCAATGAATAAAATAACTTGCTTATCAAAAAAGCTCAAAGAATTTTTTAATGAAAAAGCAGAGAAAATCTCAATTACAACAAGGTTTATAAAAAGAAAGAGAAAGCTAAAAGGTTCATCATTCGTAAAAGCCATGGTCTTGGGTAATATAGGAGTTGATAATTGTAGCGTAGAAACAATGTGTCAATTACTAAACGAGGACTCGATAGATATAACAAAACAAGGTTTGGATTTTAGATTTACTGAAGAAGCAGTGGAATTTATGAAAAGGATGTATAATGAATCTGTGATTCTCTTTAAAAATATCTTGCAAGTTGATTGCAAAATCTTACAGCAATTTAATAGTGTTAAATTATTGGACAGTAGCTATATTACTCTACCTAACAGTATGGAAGAGATGTATAAAGGTTATGGTACTAGCTACAGTGGCTATGAAAGCAATACTAAGTCTGGAATAAAGTTACAATTAGTTTTCGACTACATGAATCAGATAATAGACCAACTTAATTTAACGGAGGGGGTAAGATCAGACCAGGGATATAGGAAACATTTAAGTAATATATTAAGCAATGATTTGCTAATATCTGATCTCGGTTATTTTGTGCCAAGTTCTTTTAAACAAATCAATGAAATAGGAGCTTATTTCATAAGTCGTTATAAATCCGATACCAACATATATGATGTAGAAACAAATCAAAAAATGGAGTTATTAGAATGTTTAGAGGATAAGTTATTTTTAGAAAACGAGGTATTGTTAGGAAAAGAAGCAAAAATTAGAGTAAGAATTATATGTCAGAAACTAACTGAAGAACAGTCTATGGCCAGAAGAAGGAAAGCTAATAGATTAGCAAGATCGCAGGGATATACATCCTCTAAAAGAAATCAAAAATTGTTGAACTGGTCAATATTTATAACTAATGTTCCAGAAAATAAAATTAGTGCTGAGCAAGTATTAACGATTTACAGAGTAAGGTGGCAAATTGAGTTATTATTTAAATTGTATAAAAGCCATATCAGGCTTGATAAGCTAAAAGGAAAGCCATGCAGAGTATTATGTGAACTATATGCTAAATTGTGCGCAATTCTTATATTTCACGGCATAGTTGGTTGCACAGAAGTGAAAAAGAATACAGAACTTAGCTTAACAAAGGCATTTATTGAGCTAAAAAGGCGGGTTAGAGAGTTATTTTTAGTATTAACCAAAATTAATAGTTTAAAAGCATTTCTTAAAAAACTCACTATAACTTGGTCGCGATTTTCATTAAAAGACAAACGTAGAAGGGCTAGAGTATCCACTTTAACCTCCCTAAATTTGCTCACAATCTCTTAACTTGACGCGTATGGATCTTGGAACCTGGACAGACTGTCATTCTTGACAATGCTACTTTTCATAAGTCTGATAAGATTATCGAGCTTGCTAAAGGGGTTGGTGCAGAAATTTTGTATCTGCCGCCTTATTCTCCAGATTTCAACAAAATTGAGCATCATTGGTTTGCTATAAAAAACAGAGCCAGGAAAAACATTCCTCTATTCGAATCCTTTCGTCGTGCTGTTGATTCTGCCTTCCTATGACCTGTTCGGACTATTATGAGAAATGCTATACTATATGATCTAATTGATTTACTCTGTAAATTACACGATAGTCACCAACTCTTAGCCTTCTACGTCCTTTTAAGTTATGATGTAGTGGTTCACCAAAATTTATTGGGTCAACTGTAAGACGTTCTTTTATAGCCTTTTGAACTTTTAGCCTTATTGTCTTTGGAAGGTTTGGTAAATCTTTTTCAACAACACTCTTTAGAGACTTAACCTTGTAACGCTCTAATCCCACTTAATATCTTCAAAATCAACTGTTTCTGCACCTTCAACATCACGCTCATCAGAAATTTTAGATACTAAAAAATCCTCCATTTCAAGCTCAACTGCTTCTCTAAATAGTTTTCCTGCTAATTCTTGAACGGGCTGTTTAGTAAATTCAGATAATTCAGCAAGATGCTTTAAAGTTTCTTCGCTAAGAGCTATGTTAATGCCTGAATTTGCCATATGTTTTACCAAAGTCCACTAATAATTATACAACATTTTTTTTAATTTTTCAATAAAGAAAGGAGTGGTGTATAAAAATATATTTAATGTTTCAGTAGGTCCAATATTGCCTGCTTGTAAATATTGTCCCTGTGTCCTATTGAAACAATAATTACTATACGTTTTACAATATTTACACGGTAGACAATACGATAATCATCAGCAACTTTTATTCTTCTATGTTCCTTTAATCTCTTGCGTAGCAACACACCGTTACCAATAGGATCAGTCTCAAGATACTCTTTTATTGCATCTTTAATACTTGGCTTTACATCTTCCGGCAAGGAAGGCAAATTTCTTTTAAGAACATGCTTTAGATATTTAATGGTGTATTGCTTATTTCCAGATGTCTTCACTATCCTCTACTTCTTCTGCATCATCAGAATTTAACTCCCTAATAATTTTGGAAAATGCAATATCTTCCGCTTCAAGTTCGATTGCTTCCTTGACTAGCTTTTCTGTTAATTTTTGAACAGACTGCTTGGTGGCTCTAGCTAGTTCAACAAGATGCTGCGAAGTTTCTGGGTTGAAAGTTACACTAACTTTTGAATTTACCATAAGCTTTACCAAAGTCTACTACTATAGCTATTTTACAACATTTTTTTTAATTTTTCAATAAAGAAAGGAAGGAGGGCTGTATAAAAATATATTTAATGTTTATCAAGTAGCCTTCTCATAAATGGTGTCTCTATGTCCTGCTGTAGCAACAAACACCTTATGTTTTGCAATATTTACAGTATAAATAATTCGATAATCACTAACCCTTATTCTTCTATATCCTTTTAGCCTGCCACGTAATGGTTTACCAAATTTAATTGGATCAGTTGTAAGCCGCTCGTTTATCGCTTTTGTAATCCTTGATCTTATTGTTTTTGGAAGATTTAGAAAATCTCTTTCAGTAAAGTTTTTTGAGTAGACAATATCGTATTTCAGTTTATGTCCTCTCCCTTTCAGATAGTACTGTGTTCCAGTCTACATCCTCACATTCCTTAATAGTTTTATATAACGCAATATCTTCTACTTCGCACTCGATTCCTTCGATGACTAACCTTTTTGCTAGTTCTTGAACGGATTCCTTGGTGATTTCAGCTAACTTAGTAAGGTTATGTGAAGTTTTTGGGTCAAAAGTTATACTAATTCCTGAATCTGTCATATGTTTTACCAAAGTCTACTAATAATTATACAACATTTTTCTGAATTTTTCAATAAAGGAAGTTGATGATATGTAAGAAAAATTTTGCCACCTGCGTTAATAAATAATTAAAGATTTAGCATATTTATCTACCCTCTATTCTATTACTTAAGTTAGACCACTTTTTTCTATTAATATTTTTTGTTTATAAAGATGAGCAGTTACTCATCACGCAGTTGATCTATGGATATAATACTACCGTTTGATAGTTTTTCAGTACATTTTTCACTTTTGTATTCTTTATCAGAGTCGATACTGATTTTGTCAAATATTAAAACATCTCCTGAAATTTTATCACGAAACTCACTAATAGCAAAAAACGGTATAGTAATTCGCTCTTGTTTTCCTTGAAAACTCAAACTGACGCTAAATTTATCCTCAGAAACTTTTAAATCATAGAATTGATGCTGTAATATAATAAGCATTTGAGTAGGGTATGACTTTTTCAAACGATCTGGCATGGTCACACCATTAAAATATGTGAAAAATAATATTTCTAAGTGAGGGATAAAACCATTACCTGATATAACATCTAAAGTCTTTTTGATAACTTGAAACTTAGCAGAATTAAGCAGTTTTTTGTAATCTGTTTGCTCCATATAACTTTCACATACGTAAATTTTGGGGGAACTTCTGTTACCCGGCGTTCCCTAAACCGTGCTTTAGTAATAAACCGGTTGTGCTAAATTAAGCAGCAACACGATATTCTTCAGCAGCAAAATTATCGTTTGCATTTAAATTATGAACTCTTAGCGGTGGTGTCTAACCGAGCAAAGCTACCATCTTTACTATGCATGTCGATCCTTAATCGCCCCCGTATAATTAAAAAACATGGTGGAGGCGCCGAGTACTGCCCTCGGGTCCAATACACCTATTACAAGGTAATTTTATTGCTATAGTACACAAAATGTACATAGCTATTATATAGCAACATTAAATAAATGTCAAGATATTATGACCTTAAGTTGATTTATTGCTAAAACAAAATTAATATTTCCAGTAAAAAATTCTGTGCTCTTAGCCTGACACATATGGCTTTTTGAATACTCCCAATGAAAATATTTATAAATAAATATTTACTCTTCTTTTTTATTGTTTTTAGGTTTTTCTTGATCAACCATTTCTCCACCGATCTCTTTTATTTTTAGTATCAACGACTCTGGTACATACATGTCAATTACTTCTTCTGCTGTCACAAATAAAGCCTGATAAGAGTGTGAATTTATTATCCAATTAGGCAATATGTCTTCTGCTTCTATTTTATACTCTCCCTCTTTTTTGTCATATACTGTGTAGCAATATAAGTGCACAGCAAAAAATAATACATAAGAGAGCAATATTCCTTTAAGCACTCCGAGAAAGATTCCAGTAACTCTATCGATAAACCCCAACCTTATGGGTAATAATATGTACATTAGCCAGTTATTTATTATCATGAATATAAGATTAAGTATAATAAATACAGAGATTGTAGAAAGTATGTTTAGTGTAACTTTAGAATCAAAATATTTACTATAATTTGGAGTGAAAAAATCATAGTGATTAGCTGTCAGAAAGACCGATAAAAATAGAAACATTAGTGCGCATAGCTCTTTTATAAAGCCTCTAGTTACCGAGATTATTACGCATAGAACAACAATGAAGATAATTAGGCTATCGAAAAGCATGTTTTATATCTATATGGTTTTCAAGATATAATAGTTGTAAATAACAAGGTTGTAAAATTAATTGTATTTATGCTGCATCAATTGATCTAAATGCCTAGCGATCATGTCAATTTCTAAATTCAAATAATCATTTACTTTGTTGTACTGAAAAGTTGTATTTTCCCATGTATAGGGAGTGATATTTACCGTAAATTCCTGATTAATAACTGAATTCACTGTGAGGGAAACCCCATCTAGTGTAACGGAGCTTTTTTTTGCAACAAATTTAATTAATTCTTGTGGGCACGATAGTTTGATTTCATGAGAATCTAAATTTTGATTAATTGTTAAAAATTTTACTATCCCATCAACATGACCCTGAACTAGGTGGCCATCGATCTTATCGCTTAATCTCATTGCTTGTTCGAGATTTATTTTTTTTCCTATTCTCCACGTATTTAAGTTAGCAACCTTCATAGTTTCTTGAGATGCTTGGACTGTAAATATATCGCTCATTATATCAACAACAGTTAAACACACACCAGAGCAAGCTATTGAATCTCCTTTATTTATAGAGGATAAATTTTGTGTCTTGATATGGAAAATTTGATCAGAGTTGGAGTGAGTGGTAGTATCAGTTATAGTCCCGATATCCGTGATAATTCCTTTAAACATATGGTGAAAATAAATAATTTTACCATGAAAGATCTCTTAGGACAACTTGTTTACATTTTGGGTAAGTTTAAATGCGAGAAGGAGATTTGTTCTGTTCAATAGATTCTATAGAATATTCAGAATATATAAAGCGAGCTAAATTCAAAATACACAGCGCGATTAATATTGGCAACCCTATGTTCAATGCTAACCCAATACTTTCCCTTTTTTCTGGTGGCACTAATCCTTTTAACATTGACACTTTTCCTAATGGAAAATGCCATAAGCAAAGTGTTGATGCAGATGCTACTATTATAAATAGACAAAAATAAGCCTTTTTTGAGGAAAATACAGTTTTTAACGGTGATTTGAGTGTAATGTTAGTAGGTGGTAGAGTTTTAGCTTCATTTGTTGCTGGTGAAAGATCTTTAATTGGTAAAGGGTTTGTAGATTTATGAGGAGTATTTTCATGTTGTGGAGAAGGTTGTTGTATATAAACACCTGAAACTAATTTAAGCAATTGCTCTTTTTTTCTATATACTTGTTTTTGTAAATATTCTTTACCTAAAAGTGAGTTACTAAGAGGTTGTGGCCTTTCGAGTATCTGTAATACTTCTGATATTTCGCCTGGCTCTAATATTGCATGTAATTGTTTATCTTGAAAGTAAACAATATTGAATACTGAGCTGAAAATATTGCAAAATGTTTCTGGATCTTGATTTTTGTATCCACTCATCACTTCAATAAATATTTTATCGAGTTTTTTCCCCCTGTGCTCAATTTGGTTATCTATCATAGCTACTCTAGCATCATTTTGTGCTTGTTTTATGGCTAATGGTTTTTCTTTCTCTGATAGTTCTTTGGTCTGCTTTTTTGACTTCTTTTTTCTGTTAGCCTTAAAATACTCTGTGTGCGAAGTAGTTTGACCGAAATCAGAAATAAGCATTGTGACGTCTTCTATTCTTCTTTCGTCGATTCCATCTTTTTGTGTTACCTTGTCCTGTTTTGTCTCTTGAAGTGTTGGATGGTAAGTCAAAGCCCTCTGGTTTCGTATGGACAGTTTTGGTGGCTGTTGAAAGAAGAATTGTATTGTATTAAAAAAATTGGATAGCCGAAAAGAAGATCCAAACCAAAAAAAATTGTCACGCATTGCAGCAACAACTATTGGAACCCGCATCACTTGCTTTTTACTACTTGTTAAATTATAGCCAAACAGGCCTGTAACTGGTACGATTTGTTTATTTTGTGCATTTTTTTGGTTAGTTTCACTCTGTTCTTTTTTGTCTTCATTTTCAGTTTTTTCTGCATGTTGTAGCTTTTCATTTAGAAATAACTCGATTTGGTACAAGTTGTCCAGGTTAATGTTTTCAACGTCTGTTTGTAGCGTTATCGTTGCGCCCTGCAGAAGGATTTGAGGCGGAGCACTATTTACGAATTCTTCTACAGTTTTATAACTGTTAGTTTTACAGTAGTTATTATATAGTTCACTGCTTTCTTTGGGCACTTTTATGTTGGCTGTAAATTTTTTTTCCCGGGAAAGGCAGATTTTGAAAAAATCAATTAAAGGGTTTATTCGAAATAATCTTATATTAAAGGTGTCTTTATCTGTTGCTGTTAGCTCAAATGAAAATTTTTGTATATTGCTTTCAATACTTCTCGAGCGAATAGCACTGATCTTAATTGTTTCGCTAGAAAATGCTTTACTTATGTTTCTGGATTTTTCCTTAAAGAGCTTAGGTAAATCCTCTATTTTATACTTATTCTTAGTTTCAGTGTTACTGTTGTGCATAGTTGATACAGCAAATTCATCAACGCAAAGGTAAATAAAAAAGATTAATTAGTCAATAAATTAATAATCAGAATAGGGCAATTTTTCGGATTGTTGATGATATTTAAAATTTCACTATAATGAAAGTTTAAGCCAGCGTTTTTAAGATGAATAAAGAGTTATTAGATGACATACTTTCACTTGAAGATAAAGCAGTTTCCGAAATTGAGAATGCTTCTTCTTTGCAAGATTTAGAAAAAGTTAGGCTATTATATTTGGGAAAAAAGGGTGTAGTTAGAGCGTATTTTGATAACTTAAAAAAGATAGAAAATGCAGAGAAAAAGCGTGATTTAGGTGCAGTGATTAACGCTTTACGTGATAAGATAGATCATCTTATCATGAATAGGGAAAATGTGCTAAAAACAGAAGAAGTTAACTTTAAATTGCAGAACGAGGCAGTTGATATCACGTTGCCCGTTAGACCAGAAAAAATGGGCAAGGTCCATCCACTCAGTAAGGTTATAAATGAAGTAAAGCTTATTTTTGCACATATGGGTTTTAAAGCAGTTGATGGCCCTGATATTGAAGATGAATTTCATGTATTTGATGCACTGAATACTCCAAGTCATCATCCTGCACGAGAGGAGCAAGATACCTTCTACTTAAAGAATAAAATAAACGATAAAAGAATGGTACTGCGCACTCACACTTCATCTGTACAGATTAGAACCATGGAAAAAACAAAAAAATTCCCAATTAAAATAGTAGCCGCAGGTAGAGTATACAGAAACGACTTTGATGCAACTCACACCCCTATGTTCCATCAAATAGAGGGGTTATATGTCGATGAGAATGTCAATATGGGCCAGTTAAAATTTACTATTCATCACTTCCTTAATAAGTTCTTTGGCGATAAAGGGCTGAAGATACGTTTTCGTAATAGTTTTTTCCCTTTTACCGAGCCTTCTGCGGAAGTGGACATAAGTTATAAAGGTAGTAAATGGATAGAAGTACTGGGATGCGGTATGACGCATCCAAATGTATTTCAAAATGTTGGAATAGACCATACTAAATACAACGGTTTTGCGTTTGGCATTGGTATAGAAAGGCTTGCAATGCTAAAATATCAAATTAGCGACTTGAGGAGCTTTTATGACAACAAAATCAGCTGGCTTGATCATTACGGTTTTCATTTTTCATCTTTAAGATAAGTGATAAGTAAAACTCATACGTTCGTTATACTTGCTGCAGGGCATGGCAGGCGGATGAATTCAGATTTGCCTAAGGTCCTACACAAAATAGGCAGTTTTTCCATGCTCCAGCATGTCATTTACAATGCAAAACAGTTAAATCCTGAAAATATTGCTGTTGTAGTTGATCAGCCTTTAATTGAAAGACTAAAGTGTTTTAAGGATATACAGTTAATTACACAAGAATTAACACTTGGCACGGGAGATGCGGTCAAAACTGCGATGAGAAACCTAAGAGAATTGCCAGATTCAAGCATAGTTGTTGTGCAGTATGGGGATACTCCGCTCATAAAAAGCAGCACAATAACTAAAATGATTAGTTATTTAGAAGGCAAGGCTCTAGTTTGCCTAGGTTTTAGGACAAGCAATAAAGAATACGGTAGGTTAATTATTGAGAATGGTTCCTTAAGAGAAATCGTAGAAGCAAAGAGTGATAAAAATAATCATGAAGAATTTCTTGCAAATGCTGGAATAATGGTTGCATGTGCAAAGAATTTACGTGAATTGGTGGAGAAAATAGAGTGCAATAGCTCAACTCATGAATATTACTTGACCGATATAGTTTCCATTGCAGTGAAGAGTAATTTAAATGTCGGTTACGTTATTACCGGTGGAGAAGAAGCAACGGGAATAAATAACAGAAATGACCTTATAAAAGCTGAGTTTTACTTTCAAGAAAATAAAAGAAAAATTTTTACCGACTCCGGAGTAACGCTTGTTGCACCAGAGACTGTTTTCTTTTCTCTTGATACGCAAATTGCCAGAGATTCAGTTATTTACCCATATGTTTTTTTCGGTACTGGAGTGAAAATAGAGTCTGGTGCGAAAATACTGCCATTTTCGCATTTAGAAAACTGCTTAATTAAAAGTAATGCTGAGGTCGGTCCATTTACCAGAATACGCGGAAACACAACAATTGGTAATAAGGCAAAAATAGGAAATTTTGTGGAAGTGAAAACAAGTGAAGTTGATCAAAACACTAGAATAAAACACTTAAGTTATATAGGAAATGCTAAAGTAGGGCAGGAGAGTAATATAGGAGCAGGCACTATTGTTTGTAATTATGATGGGAAAAATAAACATGAAACGAATATAGGGAGCAATTGCTTTGTTGGCGCCAATAGCTCACTAATTGCGCCGCTTAATATTCATGATGAATCTGTAATTGCAGCAGGTAGTGTTATAGTTGAGGATGTACCAGAAAAAAGCCTTGCAATAGCAAGAGAAAAGCAAGTAACTAAGAGAATAAAGTAGTCTAATTTAATTATGTTGTTGTGTCATTTTTAATATTAGACTTCTTGCATAACCATATAACAAACTTTTATTGGGAATAGAAACAAAAAAACTTCCTTGACAAACTCCGCCAGCCCCCTTATCATAACAGTGAAGCTATTGTATTTGCTTTCGCCAATCTGCAGATTAAAAGGTAAGGATTGCTTAATGTATCGGCGTCTTATGTTTAATTTTTTGCAGTATATAGATACTGTATGTCTTTACAAAACTTCATCTACATCTAGATTTTTATCTAAATAAGCTGAACGCGCTTATAAAGCGTTACAAGACATCAAAAAATGCCAATACTCGACAGAGATAGTAAAAGACTAGCTAACTCGGGGGTTCTTTGTCTTTTTTTCTACTTAGTAAATTTCTTAAACATTTGCAGCGTAGGTTAGTTGCAATTAAAAGCAGCTAAATTGCAGTGTTTAAGACTTAAAAAACGCCAATACTGAAAATAGACAATGACTAGGGTTTCTTTTGCCTTTTTTTTCATTTGGTAAATTCCTTAATGTTTATGGCTAAACGACAATCGTCATCCCGCTGCTTGTTAGCGGGATCTATTGCTGAGATACCGCGAATGAATCGCGGTATGACGTAGGACTGCTGTCATCCCAGTGCGTGACACTGGAATGGCTTTGTTGCATAGCAACTGAAAAAATCTGGTGGCTACTGACAAAATTCATTATAAAATAGCCATTTAACCTTGAAAGAAAAAATATGCCACAAAAAATGAGGGTCAGTAACCATAGCGAATATAACAAATTTCTAGAAAAAAGAGGAAATATTTTTCATTATATCAACGAAGCCATAGAAAAGTGGTACGAGAATGGTCCAAAAATACCAGGTGGCAACAATATTTATAGCGATAAAGTTGTAATTTTGGTGCACATAATAACTTGTTTATTTAGAATAGGCCTGAGGCAAACAGTTGGGTTTATAGCAGGATACCTTGAGCAAATTGGGAAAAATTTGCAAGTTATCAGCTATTCACAATCATCAAGAAGGTTTAAGAAACTCAATATTAAGATCAATGGTTGCAGAAAATAATATGGAAGATATCGAAATTGCTATAGACAGTACAGGAATTAGTATATACAACAACACTCCTGGTCATAGCAAAGAAAATAGCGAAGATAGAAAGTATCGCAGCTATGAACAGACAAGAAAATTGCATGTAATGTTGAATACAAACAGCAAAAAAGCCATAGCTGTAAAATACAGTAACGGCTGATCACTATGGAGCTTGTGATTTGCTAAAAGAAGTCGATTTTCAGTATGTCATAAAAGTACTATATGCAGATAGGGCATATGACAGAGAAAAGCTCTATAAGCTGTGTAATCAATATGGTATAAAAACGAAAATTCCTCCGAAAAACAACGCAGCAGAGCATCCAAAGTTAGACTATATGGCTGAGAGAAATGCTGCAATTAGACTAATAAAATCATGCAGCGAAGATGGAATGAAGAGGTGGAAAAGGCAAACAAACTACGGAAAAAGATCTTATATAGAAAGTTTTTTCTCGCGACTGAAACAAACATTCGGGTTTAGTTTTAGGAATAAATCTGAGACAAATAGAGAGAAGGAACTACTTGTTAAATGCTATTTGCTCAATAAGTTCACTGATATTGGTATGGCTAAATTTGAGATAGCTTCATAAATTTATTGTGCGTTACCTACTATCCGAAGAGCGATGCAACAAAGCCCACTGGAATCCCAAAAAAGGATGATGTCATCCTAGTGCTCCTTTTTTTGTCATCCGAGTAGCTGACACTTGGATGACATCGTCATAAAGGAACCAGTGTTAGCTACTCGAATGACAGGAGAAGGGGCTACTTGCATGACGGTGTCGGTAAACTTAGAGCTATAATAACTATTTGCCTTTTTTCTGCTTAGGTTATGCAAGAAGTCTACTGTCTGAGAAAAGGTAGATAAAAGATGAAAACAGATAGAAGTATTTTAGTAGCTCAAAAAGAACGTTAAGTCATGCTTTTTATTTATATTGACAGCGTATATGACATCGTTTACGATTAAAGTTAATAACAATAATTTATATTTATCATGTTTGCAGTAATTGAGACTGGTGGAAAGCAATATTTAGTAAAAGAAGGTAGTATAATAAAGGTAGAGAAGTTAGAAGCTGAAGAAAAAAAAGAGGTGGAAATCAATAAGGTGATTTGTATTTCAAATAATGGCTTATCTTATTCATCTAATGCTACTGTTAAAGCTGAAGTGTTGGAGCAGTGCAGGGGGGAAAAAATTATAATCTTTAAGAAGAAAAGAAGAAAAAATTACCGTAGGAAAACTGGTCATAGGCAGTATATAACTGTTCTTCGTATAAATGAAATTAGTCTTCAAAAGTAAGAGGTAAGATATGGCAACTAAAAAATCAGGTGGTAGTTCCTGTAATGGTAGAGATTCAGCAGGTCGTAGGTTAGGAATAAAGAAGAATGGGAAGGTTATTCCTGGTAACATAATTGTGCGCCAAAGAGGCACAAAATTCCATCCTGGGAAGAATGTTGGTATAGGTAAAGATCATACGATTTTTGCTAAAATAGAAGGCTGGGTCAGCTTTAGAAGGTCAGCAAACAAAAAGACTTTTATTGATATCGTGCCTACAGATAATATGAAAGCTTCAGCTTGAATAAATCATGGGTCTGTAGCTCAGGTGGTTAGAGCGCACGCCTGATAAGCGTGAGGTCGGAGGTTCAACTCTTCCCAGACCCACCATTTAGTAGTTACTAACTGTGTTTTCTATAGCGGTTTTGATATTGTATAAGCAAAAACATGAGTTTATATAAAAATTTAGTAACCAGTGAATCAGTGGCGGCTGGTCATCCAGATAAAGTAGCAGATCAAATTTCAGATGCAATACTTGATGAGTACCTTTTTACTGATCCTTTTGCGCGAGCTGCAATAGAGACTTTAGTCACCAAAGATAACGTTATTATAGCTGGGGAAGTGTTTGGGCCTAACATCAAAAATAGCAGGATTGAAAGTATTGTACGGAATACAATAAAAGATATTGGTTACAAGCACGATGGGTTCCACTGGAGAAAAGTGAAAGTAAATATATTGCTGCATGAGCAATCAAATGACATTGCAATAGGGTTGGATCAAGGTGCTGGAGATCAGGGCATAATGTATGGCTATGCAACAACAGAGACAGAAAACCTTATGCCGGCACCCATTTTTTATGCACACTCGATTCTGAAAAATATCATGAGCGCAGTTAAAGAAGCAAAACTTGGTCCAGATGCAAAGTCACAAATCACTTTGGCATATGAGAATAACCTCCCGGTACGTGCTGAAAGTATTATTGTCTCAATACAGCACCCTGAGGATTTGGATCAATCAAAAGTAAAAGAAATAATTTACCCTTACATAGTTTCATCTTTACCTGAAGGATGGATGTGTCCTGAGGAAAATCTCTTAGTCAATCCAACTGGTAGATTTGTTATTGGTGGACCGGTTAGTGATTGTGGATTAACCGGACGAAAAATTATGGTTGATACTTATGGAGGTTATATTCCACACGGTGGAGGAGCGTTTTCCGGAAAAGATGCAACCAAAGTTGATAGATCTGCGGCTTATATGGCAAGATATCTTGCTAAAAATATTGTCTTTGCAGGTTTGGCTGAACGTTGTCTTGTGCAGCTTTCTTATGCAATTGGTGTATCAAAACCTACTTCATTCTATATTGATACATTTGGTGCGAATAAGGTAGAGGAAAGAGTAATTAAAAAGTTTATCGAGAATAATATAGATTTATCAACAAAAGGCATAATCAAGCATTTATCGCTTAATCATCCTATATATAAACGTACAGCCTGTTATGGACATTTTGGTAAACAGTCGGAAAGGGACGGTGGATTTTCTTGGGAAAACATGGACTTATCTGCTGATCTTTGTAGAGAATTCAATATAGAAGGTAATAGTAAAATTTCTTTAGATTGCTAAAATTTTTGATTTACAGCCCCATATTTATATACTAGCTTATTGTTAAAGCATAGCACGCTTTTTCATAATAATTATACCACATTAGTAATAATTTTTATATTCAATTTTTATTGTGAGGCTTATAAAGTGTATAACGAAATAGAAGGAGAACTGTACAACGTAATTGTAAAAGAGTTTTCTGATCTTATTGATAAAATAAAAGAACACCCTTTTAATGTTGAATTGATAAATAATACATTAGATTATGAAAAATTCAAATTCTACCTTCAGCAGGATTTTCTGTATTGTATAGATTGCGCTCGTGCTTTTTTAATTGTTGCAGCTAGAGTTGATGATATTGAAATGATGAGTAGTTTAATCAATTTGGCACAAGGAGCATTTTATGTTCGAGAACAGTATAAAAAATATTTTGAAGATTGTGATCTATCTGATGATCACAAAAAGTCAAGAGCTTGTTCTGCCTTTACTGACTTTTTCATGAGTGCCGCATATCACAATTCTGTTAATGAAGCTTTAGTAGCATCTTATTCTTGCTTTAACATATACCAAATCGTTATACGCCATATGGTAAATGAGATAACAACTAAAGGGGTTAAAAATAACAAATACAAAGAGTGGATCAACATTTATAGTAGCGAAACAGTAAATGCTGTAATTGATGAGGTTACTGATATTACAAATAAGCTATATAAAAAAGCTAGTGACTGTGAAAAAAAGAGGATGTATGAGTTTTTTAAGAAAGGGCTGGAATTAGAAATAATGTTTTGGGATGAGGCATATTACTCTAATATATCTAGCAAAGAATATTAGCAGCGGATTATTTACGTTAACTTGATCTTTTATCGGTAACTACAGTGTTCAGTGGCATAATTAGGAGCTGTTACGGGTCAAATCTTTTAAAGGATATAATTGAGCATCCTTTTAATGTTGAGTTAGCGAATAACACCCTAAATATAGAGAACTTCAAATTCTATGCTCAACAAAAGACGTTGTTCTTAGGTGATTATATTCGTACCACCTTAATTACTGCATCCAAAATGGAAGATTATAGTAGTATTATCTCGCTTGCTGAAGTAGCCCAAAGAGTAGTGACTGTTAATAGAATGCTATATGACTACTACTTTACTATGTACGGTATAAGTCGCGAAAAGAAATCTCTTGAGTGTTTTAATTTCACTAATTTTCTTTTATCCATCTCGCATAGTAATACCTATGAGGCTATGACGGTTTTGTATTCTTGCATGTTTATATACGAGACTGTCGTTGATAGCATGAAAAATAGATTCAAGAAAAATAATAGATATAGGGATTGGTTTAATTTTTGTTACAGTGATTCAGTAAAGTCTGGATGCATTATTTTGGAAAATATTGTTGATGGATATTGCAGCAGAGCAAGAGAAAACGAAAAGAGCAGAATGCTTGAGTTGTTTAGAATAACTGCACAATTTGTGTTAGATTTTTTGAACGGTGCATATAATTTTTCAAGATTCAATCCAATTTCCTAAGGAACATTGACAATTTTAAGCTAATTTGTATCCTTAATAAGTATTTTTTAAAATGCTATGAAAAGTAAAGAACATGATTTTCATTTAGTGGATCCAAGCCCTTGGCCAATTGCTGTATCAGCAGCAATTCTTATTCTTGCACTTGGATTAGTTGGCGCGCTTCATAAACAAATTGTCGGAATGTTTTGTTTAGTTTTGGGAATCTCCGCAGTATCAGGGGTGCTGTTTTATTGGTGGAGAGATGTAATAAGGGAGGCCATTTATGACAAATGTCACACTGCCATTGTAAAACATGGACTCAAATTTGCAATGTACTTGTTTATTCTCTCGGAGGTCGTATTTTTTATAGTGTTCTTTTGTTCATTCTTTAAAGCCTGGCTTGATCCAGTTTTTTTATTTGAGGCGTTTTCTCCTGCAAAAAAAGTTGAATGGCCCCCTGAGGGAATTTTGCCACCTGATCCGTGGTCACTACCATTCATGAATACATTAATATTATTGCTTTCTGGTACAACAATTACTTGGGCAAATCACTCTTTACTTAAAAATGATAAAAAGAGCATGATTAAAATGCTGTCCATAACTATATTGCTTGGAGTTTTTTTTATAATAGTGCAAGCAATAGAGTATCATGAAGCGAGTTTTTCTCTACAAGAAACAGGAGAAAAGCTTATTTATACATCCAATTTTTATATGATTACCGGTTTTCACTGCGCACACGTTATAATAGGAATAATATTTTTATCAGTGTGTTTATTTAGAGCACGGAAAGGCCAATTTACACTTCAGGACCATTTGTGCTTTGAGTTTGCCTCCTGGTATTGGCACTTTGTAGATGTAGTCTGGATATTTTTATTTTTGTTTGTCTATTGGTTAAGCGTTTATTAAGTGGTTAAAATAATAGGTCTAGATCCAGGAATAAGCAAGACTGGGTGGGCCATTATCAGCCTGAACGAAAAAAATAATATTGAATTTTTGGGCGGCGGTACCATATCAACTGATGGTAAATTGGGTACAGGTGAACGCCTACATATAATTTTTGAACAATTAAAGAAAGTAATTTCCCTATACTCTCCGAATGAAGCTGCGGTGGAGAAAATTTTTGTTAATAAAAATCCTAAATCTTCACTAACTTTAGGATATGCAAGAGGGGTTGTAATTTTAGCGTTAAAAATAACAAAGCTAACTATGAATGAATATGATGCAAACTATGTAAAAAAAAGCATTACCGGAAATGGCCATGCTGATAAGGATCAGATTATATTTATGGTGAAGCAAATAGTTAAAAATTTGAGTATAAAATGCCACCATGCTGCTGACGCTCTTGCTGTAGCAATTTGTCATGCTTATACGAAAGGTTCTTGTTTTGTTGAGTAACTTTTATATGGGATTCAGTTTGAAGATTTCCAGATCTGGAAAAACTATTTGATTGTATTTATCTTGTCTAACGTTCGTTGCAAAATAATACATGCGGAGATTTTATCATCTATTTTTTTCGATTTTGTGATTGATATTCCAGTAATTTTTAGTGTATGAGTTGCGATAGATGTTGAGAAGCTTTCGTCTTGTAAGTATATATTTACTTTATATTTTTTTATTATTTTATTTGCGAATTGGATTATAGTTTTACACCATTTAGTTTCTTGCTCGTCCATTTTTAATGGTAGTCCTATTACCATTGATCCAGATTCATTTTCTTTGAATATTCTATGCAGATAACCTAAATCTTTGCTCATATTTCTTCTGTGATATATGCTATGAGCTGTGGCTATGAGCTGTGTTTTATCGCTAAATGCTATGCCTATTTGCTTTTCTCCCATGTCAAGGGACATTATGCGCTTATCTTTTGGAATAGACTTTAGAAACTCATCTGGATTTCTATGTAGCATCTATTAGACTTCCTTTAAAGTGACCTTACCAAAAAAGTGGAGAGAAAGTTAAGAAAATTTTTTACAAAAAGAATAATGAATCAAATTGCTCAGGAATGCAATAGACTTCTTGCATAACCCAAACTAAGTAGAAAAAAGGTATCATCTAAGTAGCTGACACTGGTTTCCATCCAAAAGGGCAGTGCCCCTATGATGTCATTCCAGTGCTTGACACTGGAATCCAGACTTCAATTGTTATACTCGTAAATAAGTCTGGAACGTTCATCTCAAAATGTAGTATTTTTGTTGAAATAGCTCAACTGGATTCCAGCGTCACGCGCTGGAATGACACCTTTGTGTTTGCATAGCTGTACGAACATTGTGATTTGAGAGCAATCTCCACAAGGGAGGATGTCATTCCAGTGCCCAGACACTGGAATCCAGGAAAAAGAATGGTGTCATCCAAGTAGCTGACACTGGGATCCAGAAGACTTAATTTCAACCAAATAATAAAGGCTGGATCCCAGTGCTTGGCACTGGAATGACAGCAATCCTACGTCATACCGCGATTCATTCGCGGTATCTCGGCCGCTAACAAGTAGCGGGATGACGGTTATCGTTTAGCTACAAACATTAAGAAATTTACCAAACGAAAAAAAAGGCAAAAGAAGCCCCGTGGTTGGCTAATTACTTACATTATACTTTCAAGTATGGCGTTTTTTTATTCTAAACACTTAATAACCGCGATTCAGTTGCTTTTAAACCGCAACTAATCTAAATCATAAACGTTAAGAAATTTACTAAACAGAAAAAAAGGCAAAAGAAACCCTAGGGTAGCTAGTTATTCACTATCCATTTTTTAAGTTGGCGTTTTTTTATGTTTTAAACGCTTTATAAGCGCGTTTCAGCTTATGTAGGTAGAAGTTTTATAAAGACATAAGGTGCACATAGTGCAAAAAATTAAACATGAGACGCCAGATACGTGAGTTTTTTTGTCATTTAATCTGTACAGAGAAGATAAATAAATAGCTTCAATTTTATGATAAGAGGGCTGGCGAAGCTTGTCAAGTAATCTTTTGCATTTAACCCGTTTCTATGGGTAAAACAATCTGCATACCACTTAGCTAACATGAGTTTTGTTTTGACTTTTTGTGCTAATTTTGCAGAATATTAAGATTATCATTTAAATAAAATACATGACGAAAGAGGATTGGGAAGCAGTAATTGGGCTTGAGGTGCACGCTCAAGTTTCTTCTAATACGAAGCTATTTTCTAGCTCATCAACGGAGTTTGGTGCTGAGCATAACACTCAAGTTTCTCTAGTTGATGCGGCAATGCCAGGTACGCTGCCAATACTAAATTATTACTGCATAGAGCAAGCAATACGCACCGGTCTTGCACTTTCTGCAGAAATTAATAAGTATTCTTACTTTGATCGGAAAAATTATTTTTATCCTGATTTACCGCAAGGGTACCAGATAACCCAGTTTTTTGAGCCAATAGTTAAAAATGGTAGAATATTTATCAACGATAATGAAAAAGAAATAAGAATCGCGAGAATTCATTTAGAGCAAGATGCAGGAAAGAGCGTTCATGAGGAAAGCAAAACTTATGTGGATTTAAATCGTGCAGGGGTTGCTTTAATGGAAATTGTTTCAGAACCAGATCTCCGTTCATCTGCGGAAGCTGCAGAATGCATGAAAAAATTGAGGCAGATTTTGCGTTATATTGGTTCGTGTGATGGTGATATGGAAAAGGGATCACTTCGTTGTGATGCAAATGTTTCTGTCCGCCTAAAAGGCAGTAGCACATTTGGCACTCGTTGTGAGATAAAAAATCTGAACTCGATACGTTATATTGTGCAAGCTATAGACTATGAAATACAAAGACAAATTGAAATTTTAGAAAGTGGAGAAGAAATAAGTCAAGATACCTTATTGTTTGACGTTGCTTCGGGAAAAACAAAAGTGATGCGAAACAAAGAGGATGCAAGCGACTATAGATACTTCCCTGAGCCTGATTTATTACCTGTTGAGGTAAGCCAGGAGAAAATTGATTTAATTCAATCATCTTTGCCCGAGTTGCCAGATCAAAAAAAGCTGCGATACATTGAGGAATTGGGTATCAACGAATACGATGCAAACGTCATTACCTCCGATAAAGCAATTGCTGATTATTTTGAGGAATTGATAAAAAAACATGATTCAAAGCTCGCGGTCACCTGGTTAACTGTAGAGCTTTTCGGTCGTTTAAATAAAGCAAATATTGATATTGTGAGCTCTCCAATCAAAGCCAATGCCCTGTCCGAGCTCTTAGATTTTATCGTTGATGGAACGATCTCTGCTAAACTTGGTAAACAAGTTTTTGATATTATGTTTGAAACTGGCAAACCTGCATCTTTAATTATAGAAGAGCAAGACCTAAAACAAATAACCGATAGAGGTCAAATATCAGGAGTTATCGACACAATCGTCAATAACAACCAAGATAAAGTTCAAGAATACAAAAGCGGTAAAACAAAGTTATACGGATTCTTTGTCGGCGAAGTTATGAAACTTACCAAAGGAAAAGCCAGCCCTGATGTGGTGAATTCAATTTTGAGTGAGAGATTAGAGTGAGGTGCCTGTAAGATTATCCTGCTCGGCGGTTAAGCGCACCTTTCATGGTATTATGTATCAAGCGAGATGGCTAATGCTGTTTCCTAAACATGCAGTAGATAGAGAGTATTCTTTCCGCCTATTCACAGAGAAAAAATCAGCTAAGGATTTTGATGATATTGTTCTTCGGTATGAACAAGATGGGAAAATAGTACATAGATTCATACAAGTCAAGCACAGGCAGGGTAGACACAAAAAGATCAGTATAGGTGACTTATTAACACCGGGAAAGAATGGTGCGTTTGGCTTAATAAAATATCTCATTGCTTATTTAAAGATCAAAAGTAGTGGAGAGTTTGAGGGTGAAATAGAGGATTTTGTCATTATTACAAATGATGATTTTGATTCCGCGGATTCGACATCGCATCCAGTAAGAAAGCTGAGAATGATGCCGAGTGGGAAGAATAAAGGAAAGGAAATTTCAGTCATAAGAATAGACACACAAGATGAGTTTCTGGATGTAGGTGATGGTGTAAGATATAAATTTGATGATAGCATTATCTCATATTTGCAGGAGAATAAGAATTTTATAAAGCGTGAGGTAGGTAGAGAAGTCAGCGATAAAGAAATAGAAGACTTTTTAAATAAATTAGTATTTGCAGTCAATTTGCCAAGCGGAACTGAACTTAGTGAAATTATTAAGAGTGAATTGGGCAAGGAATTCAGCAATACTGATGCAAAGCACTTTTACAGCCGTTACCAGGAAGAAGTGCTGATTTTGCTGGAGAAAGAAGAAGAGGAGTTTCTATCATATGAGAAAGCAAAAGCTCTTCTTGAAGAAATAAGAGAGGAAATTTTAGGGGCGGTTTGGTTTGGCATAATAGAGCCAGTGGCATCTTTTACTGGTAGAGGCAGAGTGTTAACAGCTCTGCATAATATGCTACAAAGAAGTGCAAAAAAACAAGCGGTGATATCGCAGGTTGCCTCTATTAGCGGTCTTGGAGGAGTAGGTAAAAGTGAGTTGGCTAGGAAATATACTTACAAATATGGAAAGGATTATTATGTTAATGCTATCTGGATAGATGCTGAAAGCACTGAAACTATGAAAAATTCTTTCCTGGATTTAGCTAATAATAGATTAGGCATTCCTACCAAAGATAGGCACGAAAGGGACAAGACGATAGAAAACATTGTTAGAGAAGTATATGCTTTTTTTGCAAGAAGGGGAAGGAGAAGCCTGTTCATTTTTGATAATGCTGAGGGATATGAAGACATTAAAAGGTTTTTACCTTCATCTTTACACCCTAGACATAAAAAACCTTACATTTTAATTACTTCTCGTAATAAAGATTGGAGAATAGCAGAAGACGAGGAAAAAATAAAAACAATACAGCTAGGTGTATTCAAAAAAACGGAGGCTATAAGGTTTGTCAAGAGGGCTTTAAATATAAAAGATAATTTACAAGATGAAGAAATAAAAAAACTAACAGAGGAGTTACAATATTTCCCACTAGCTTTGGGGCAAGCAATTGCATATATAAATGAAAGCAACATTGTATTAAGTCGCAGAGGTGAAGAAAGAGTTGGGGTTAGTGACTACCTAAAAAGGTATGAAAAAGAAGCAGAGAAACTGCTAGACTTTGAGTCTAAATATAAAAGTGACCGTTATACTAAAACAACATTCATAGCTTGGAAAATTACGATTGATGCTATAGCAAAAAGAGAATGTGGGCCAGAAGCATTGAAGATTCTAGAAGTAATGGCTTATCTTGCTCCTGACAAGATTCATATAGAAGAAGTCTTTTCAAAGTTAATAGCAGAGGATAAGGAAAAGTTATGGAAGGCTGTTGAGCTACTCGATAGATATTCAATAATTGACTTAAAAAAAGGAGTGGCAAACATTCACAGACTAGTGCAGAAAGTAACTGAGTTGAATTTACAAAAGGCAGTCCGGGAAGAAGAAGTTCTTAGAAAAGCTCTGGAATTGATAAATAGTGGTGATATAGCAATCAGTCACATTGTGTCTATTTGGGAATATGCAAGTAAATATGGTAAGTTGATTGATGATTTTTACTTTAACTCATCTTGTATACATAGGAAACCATTTTTTATAAAGAAAAGTACTCCTTTGCACTTGCTTGCTGCAAGTGGTGATTTTAAAGCAATTAAGGCTATACTCACACGTATATCAACACATTTCCCAGGTAAATTGATAATGGCTGTTAATGTTGAAAATAATTCTGGTCACGCTCCATTACACTTTGCTGTTTATAATGGAAGATTAGATGTAGTAAAGTACCTTGTTAGTAAAGGTGCTGACATTAGTGCTAAGAGCAAAGACGGCAGTACTCTGTTGCACTATGCTGCTCAGGGTGGAAGCTTGAATGTAGTAGAATACTTGATAGATGAAAAGGGTACAGACATTAACATAAAAGATAATGACGGTACAACTCCTCTACACTCGGTTGCTTATCTAGGCTACTTAGCTGTAGTGAAAAAGTTTATAGAGAAAGGAGCTGATATTAATTCTAGGGATATTTATTATAAAACACCTCTGCATTTAGCTGCTAGTAATAGTGATTTAGATGTAGTAGAACATCTTGTAAACAAAGGCGCTAATGTCAATGCTATGGATAAAGATGGCTTGACTCCATTACACTGTGCTGTTTTTCGTGAAAATTTGGAAATAGTAGAATACCTTGCCGAAAAAGGTGTTAATACCAAGAACAAAGATGACGATACGCCACTACACTTTGCTGCCGTAATGGGAAAAGTTGCTGTGGCAAAAATACTGCTAAAACACAACGCCGATGTTAACGCTAAAAATAATGAAGGAAAAACAGCATTGTATTATGCAGCTAATAATAATCACCAAGAGCTTGTGGAATTGCTTTTAGCTCATGGTGCATCCTATGACTACTGAATTTTGCATTTAATTTATAGCTCCGCTTCTATCAAGGCATAGAATGACGGAAGTGGGCTTTAATAGCTGTAATACTATAGCTGTTATACTCCAAAAGTAAGTATTAGATATAATAAATAGAAGAAATTAGATAGAATGATTAAAGGGGCAAGGATATAAAGGTTTAACTTGAAATAACCTGATAAAATTTGAATCACACTTCCAAGTGCTGGCACCCACGAAAGTAATAAAGTTGCAAAAATTAGCAAATTTTTTGTAACTTTTGGCGTTGTATATTCGTTTTCTAATTTGTGGTATGATTTTCGTATAGAGATTGTTATTCTACCTAAGTACCAGTTAACTATTCCACCAAGGCTTGATCCTAGTACTCCAAAAAATAACATAAGTAGTGGAGTGTGATACGACCTGAAATAAAGCATGGTATTGAACACAAAACCTTGATGTATGGGTAAGACTAATGATGATACTAGACTATCTGTGAATAACAGGAAGTAGTTTTCCATATCAATTTACCAGGTTGTTGTACCATCTTCATTGTCAGAAATTGTAATCCCCATTTGTTTCAACTGATTTCTTATTTTGTCTGCAGTATCGTAATTTTTATTTTTTTTTGCAATTTTTCTTAAGTCTATCAACCTTTCTATTTCTTGATGATTTACATCCACAGCAAACCACTTTTCATAACTTGACTCAAGAAGACCAATAAATCTGGCACTCTTAACAAAACTCTCAGTTAATTTAAGCTTTTCACTTTCATTACTCATTTTGTTGATTTTTGCAGCCATTTCATGTAATATAGCTAGAGCTTCAGGAATGTTTAAGTCGTTTTTTAAAGCGTCTATAAAATCTTTAGAAATCTCTGCGTTACTTTCATCAATATTTGTTGTATCTAAACCACGTGATAATCGATTAAATTTATTTAAGGTTTCCTGTGCATCAGAAATAACGTTTTCTGTCCAATCAAGTGGTTTTCTGTAGTGAGTTTTGAGCAGTGCATAGCGTATTACTTCACCCTTTATTCCACTATCTAGCAAATCCCTTACTTTGACTATATTAAATAAGGACTTGCTCATTTTCTCTTCATTTACTGTAAGAAAACCGTTATGTATCCAGTATTTTGCAAACATTGATCCAGCAAATGCAGACTTACTCTGTGCAATTTCATTTTCATGGTGAGGAAATTGTAAATCTATGCCGCCACCATGAATATCAAAATCTTTGCCAAGGTAAGCATATGACATTGCTGAGCATTCTATATGCCATCCAGGTCTGCCCTCTCCCCATGGGCTATTCCAATAACTTGAAAGTTTGTAGTCAATATCATTTGCAGGCTTCCACAGCACAAAATCTCCCGGGTGCTTTTTATTTTCATTAACTTCAACTCTGCTACCTGGAACCAATTCATCAGTTTTTTTTCCTGATAAAGCACCATATTCATGGTAAGATTCTATATTAAAATACACATGTTTGTCAGATTCATAAGCGTGGCCTGATTGCAGCAAATGTTCAATTAATTTTATAATATAATCTACGTTTTTCGTTGCTTTTGGCTCGTGTGTTGGCTCTGCACAATTTATGCTTCTCATATCTTCATGAAAAGCCTTGGTGTAATATGTGCTGATACTTTCTATGTTGCTATTTTTTTCACTTGCTGCATTAATTATCTTATCATCAATGTCGGTTATGTTACGCACATAGGTAACTTTGCCATAACAAAACTTAAGTAGCTGAAATAACACATCATACACAACAACAGACCGTGCATTGCCTATATGTGCTGTGTCATATACTGTTGGTCCGCAAACATACATTTTCACATGATCTTTATCGATTGGTGTAAAAAGTTCCTTTTTTTTTGTTAAGGTGTTGTAAAGCCTAACCATATACGAAGCTTTTGAGAAAAGAAAATGCCCCAATTATAAGTTGTGGCCCTTTGACTACTACAACAAGAGTAAGCAATAGCCCACACAATGATATTAGAACTCCCAATATGGATAGAAACCCATCTTTACTCATGATACCAAGCGAAATAAGAGTCGTACCAATTGCAGGAATGAAGTTAGTAAGAGGTAGTGGAAGAGCTATTGATAACGCACAAAGCAGCATTATAAAAGCTAAAATTTTTTCACCGGGCCCATAGAAAATAAAAGACATTCTTGGTCTCATGAACTTTTCTATTTTTTTTAATGCTGGAGAAGTTTTTTCCACCACAAGAGCTAGTGTTGAACGCTGAAAAGATTTTCTTTCTAGCCAACTGGGCATCCAAGGAGAATCAAATCCAAATAAAAGCTGCAGTGAGAATAAGATTAAAGGTATAGAAAGAATAGTTGTATAACCAGGTGGAACCGGTATAGGCACCGATAGCGGCAAGGAGAAGATGATTATTAAAATACCAAAACCACGCTCATGCAAAGCTGTTTTAATGTCAAACAAAGTTACTTTATCGCTATCATTGTTATTGGTATCTGCAACTTCTTTTAGAATATCAGAAGCTAATTTATCACTTTTAGTCAACTTATCATTTTTTGACACGAAAAACCTTTGATAAAAATAATTCTTAACACAATTATTGTTTTATTTCAATATGCATTATTCATTTTGCGCTAGTAATTCGTTCTTTTGTTAAAGTGTTGTAAAGCTTTTAAGAAGAGAAAGTGCTCCGGTTATAAGTTGTGGTCCTTTGACTATTACAACAAGAGTAAGCAACAACGCGCACAATGATACTAAAACTCCCAATATGGATAGAAACCCGTCTTTACTCATAATGCTAAGTGAAATAAGAGTTGTGCCAATTGCAGGAAGGAAGTGAGTAAAAGGTAATGGAAGAGCTATTATTATTGCACAAAGCAACATCATAAAAGCCAGAATCTTCTCACCAGGCCCATAGAAAATGAAAGACAGTCTTGGCTTCATGAATTTTTCTATTTTTTCTAATACAGGGGAAGTTTTCTCTACCACAAGAGCTAGTGTTGAACGCTGAAAAGATCTTCTTTCTAGCCAACTGGGCATCCAAGGAGAATCAAATCCAAATAGAAGCTGCAGTGAGAATAAGATTAAAGGTATAGAAAGAATAGTTGTATAACCAGGTGGAACCGGTATAGGCACCGATAGCGGCAAGGAGAAGATGATTATTAAAATACCAAAACCGCGCTCATGCAAAGCTGTTTTAATGTCAAACAAAGTTACTTTATTGCTATCATTGTTATTGGTATCTGCAACCTCTTTTAGAATATCAGAAGCTAGTTTTTTATCTTTAGTTAGTTTCTCACTTTTTTGCACAATTATCCTTTAATAAAATATTCCTCTTAAGCTAACATAGTTGTTGCTGTATTTCAATATTTGTTATTTATTTCATACCAACACTTCATCTCTTTCATTCTTTAACCTGACTAAGTTTTTAAACAGATGACATGCACTAAGGTGCATGTCACGAAGTATGAGGACGCTAACGATCTGGTTCATTAGACGATAATTTTTCTGAGTCCTTAAGCTCCTGTTTAAGGTTTTTGATGCCTTTTCCTAAATCACCCATAACTTGCGGTAATCTGCCTGCACCAAACAGAACTAAAATTATTATTAAGACTAGAAACAATTGCCATGGTCCTAAACTCATTTTCACCTCCATTTAAAATATTGACCTTTAAATATTAAAACTTGACTGAAGTCAAGTAACACATAGATTATATCACCTTTATTTAATTATAAATCAAGGTTTTTTAATTATTTTATAACAATCCCAAACTAGATTATTTTCTTGCAGCGAATAAGTGGAAACTTTTCGCTTAACTGTAGAGTAGAAGAGAGCTCACTAAAAAACTTTGCTAGCGTATCATCTTTAGGCTTATGGTATATATCGCTAGAAACTCCTGATTGAATAATTTTACCATTTTTCATTACGTAGATAAAATCTGCAACTTTCAATGCTTCTTGCGGGTCATGAGTTACCATTAGCACAGGGATATTTTTACTTCTGAAAAGGGACAATATATGTTGTCTTATTCGGCACTTGAGCAGTATATCTAAATTAGAAAATGGTTCATCTAACAACACAACATCAGGGTTTTGTGCCATCACTCTTGCTATTGCAACTAATTGTTGCTGTCCTCCAGATAAGGCGTTAGGGTACATATTTTCATATTTTTCTATATTGAGTAACTTCAAGATTTCCAATGCAATTAGGTGCTTTTCTCTCTTGGAAGAGCTGCGGATAGCAAAGGTTATATTTTCTACTACTGTTTTATGAGGAAATAATGCAGAATGCTGAAAAATCAATCCGATATTTCTATGCTCTATAGCGACTGATGCCTTATTACTTGCAACTAACCTATCATTTATAAAAATAGTTCCAGATTTTGGATTTTCTATCCCCGCAATTAATTTCAAAATTGTTGACTTGCCACAGCCAGAATGCCCCAATAAACATGCAACATTTCCTTTCTTTACTTTAATGTTTATATTGCTTAAAGCAAAGTCGTTTTGATTGTTATAGAAATAACCAATATTGTTAACTAGCATTAATCTTACTTAAACCATGTTATTAAATATAATAGCATTATACTCAAGAAGTACAGAAATGTTTTTTGTCGTCATAAATTGGTTATGCAAGAAATCTAGAAAAGAAAGGATTTTTTGCTATAACTTTACATGAATGGTAGGAAACACGGGACTATAGCTCAGCAGGATAGAGCGTTGGACTCCTAATCCGAAGGTCGTGCGTTCGAATCGCACTAGTCCCACCACATTGCTTCACAAATTTTATGGAGATTTTTTTTCACAAATACGCACACCTTTTTTTGCGGTTTTAAGATATAAATTCCCTAATAATAAAACGGGTTTTGTGTCATTCCAGTACTCCTCTCTTATAATTTACGTGTTTAAGAATAACTTCTGCTAAACCTTTACTAATTCCAGGTATGTTTTGAATTTCAGCCAGAGAAGCTTTGCTTATATTTTTCACTGAACCAAAATAAGACATCAACGCTTTTTTTCTTTTGTTGCCAATGCCGGGTATTTTGCTTAATTGTGAAACTATAAACTGTTTATCGCGTTTTTTTCTATGTGAAGTTATCGCAAAACGGTGGGCTTCATTACGCAGCGATTGTAAGTAAAGCATGACTTTGCTGTCATTTGCCAGACTGAATTCTTCCCTGCCCAGCATATAAAATCTTTCATTTCCTGCGTTACGATCAGGACCTTTTGCCATACAAGCAAAAGGAACGTTTATATTCAATACTTCCAGTACATTCTGTACTATGGAAACATGTCCTGGTCCACCATCAATCAGTAAAAAATCAGGTATTATGC
The DNA here is from genome assembly GCF_964031125.1 of Wolbachia endosymbiont (group A) of Melieria omissa. Lineage (NCBI taxonomy): Bacteria > Pseudomonadati > Pseudomonadota > Alphaproteobacteria > Rickettsiales > Anaplasmataceae > Wolbachia > Wolbachia endosymbiont (group A) of Melieria omissa. The sequence continues at coordinate 823,875 of NZ_OZ035007.1, forward strand.
CTTTTATATTGCCGGAGAAACGTCTGGTTAGCACTTCCCTCATCATTTTATAGTCATCGCCTGAAAATTTTTCCTTTATAGTAAATTTTCTGTACTCACTTTTTAAAAAACCCTCCTGCCCTGCAACAACCATTACACCAATTTGTTGGTTTCCAAATATATGGCTATTGTCATAAACCTCAATACGCTTTGGAATATTTGGTAACAAGAAGATTTTGCTAAGCTCTTCAAGCTTTTCTAGGTTATTTCTATAATCGATAAGCTTCTGCTCTAAGCTATGCTGAGAGTTATCATAAACAAATTTCAATAAATCACGCTCTTTTTTATTCTTTGCATGCAGAACTTTTACTGGCTTTTGAGCAACCTTATATAGTGCTTGTTCTATAATTTCCTTATCCACAATAGAATCTGGAACGTAAATTTGTATTGGAGGTATGTTAGCTGAATTATAAAAATTGACCAAAAAGGTGGATAAAATTTCATCATTTGAGTGATCACCACAGTTCTCGGCAAAGTAAGGAGTGCTGCCGTAGTTGTCTTTATTTCTAAACGATAACACACTAATACATGCTAGATCCTCTTCACGTACAATACTGAAGAAATCTGCATCTTTTTCAAAAGAAAAATCCGTGTGCTGTATTTGAATTTGCTCAAGAAACTTTACCCGATCTCTATATATAGCAGCAAGCTCATAGTTTTCTTCACTGCTGCACTTTCTCATTGTGAAAAGTAACTGTTCTTTCACTTCCTTATTTCTTCCAAGCAATGTATTTCGTGCCTGTTTTACTGATTGGCAGTAGTCGTCTTTTGTGATTTTGTTTATGCATGGTGCTGAGCAGCGCTTAATTTGATATTCAATACATGGTCTTTTTGTTGAGGAAAAGTATTGATCTGAACATACTCTTAGGAGAAAAGCTTTTTGCAATGACAATATAGTTTGCTTAACAGCAGCGGCAGATGTAAAGGGACCATAATAATAAAACTCATTCTTCTTAAATTTGCCTCTATATTTTGCTATTCTTGGATAATCGTGCTTGGAAATTGTTATATAAGGATAAGATTTTCCATCCTTAAGCACAATATTATAAAGTGGTTTCAATGATTTTATTAGCTGTGCTTCAAGAAGCAGTGCTTCGATTTCATTCTCAGTGATGAATATTTCAACCTTAATAACCTGTGAGAGCATAACTCTAATTCGTTCAGAAAGGTTTTCGAATTGAAGGTAGTCGGATAACCTTGACTTTAAGTTTTTTGCTTTTCCAACATATAAAACTTTATTCTTATCTCCGACCATCTTATACACGCCACAGGACTGTGGAGATGATTTGATTTGTTCTTTATATTGCCTGAGCATTTATCCATTGCTTAACCTGTATGAGGTTAAAATCTGCTACTAAATGAAAGATGGAAACTACATTTTCAAGCAAAGATAATCTGTTTCTTCTCAGCTTATCAGAATCACAGTTAATCTTTATACTGTCCATAAACTGATTGATAAACGGAGCAAAACCAGCAAGTTCATCAAGTGCTACATTAAAGTGGTTATTTTTTATCGCTTGTTTTATGTTTTTACAAGCAGTTATAGCACAATTTGATAGCGCAATTTCTTCACTTTCAATCAAAAACCTCTTACCGTAAGATGCACTATAAGTAGTGCCATCACTTTTCCTTGCTTTGCTCATCATGTTACTGACTCTTTTGTAAGTGCTTAGAATTTGTTCACCTTCTGGAGTACTAAGATAACGATCCAATATAACAGTTTGCTTTTCTGCTGTCAGCAGATCATTAATATCGATTTTATATAGTATTGAATCTACAACATCTTGCCTTATATCTCTATTTTTTAAAATAACCTTGAATCTTTCTAAGCAAAATCTAAATACTAGTTCTGAAATTTGTTTTCTATTCGGCTTATCAACTGACGCTGTATTTTTATTAAATAGAAGCCTTGAATATAAAGATACTGACTTGTCTATCATTAGCCTAATTGGAACATGCAAATTATTTTCAAGTATTGTCCTAATTATACCAATTGTCATTCTCCGCAAACCAAATTGATCATACGAACCAGAGATTTTCTCACCTGCTGCAATTAAACCAACTAAGCTATCCACTTTGTCTGCAATTGACACAGCAATTGCAGAAGGAGATTTAGGACACTCCTGCTCTGGCCCGATTGGCTTATAATGCTCAGTTATAGCTTCCACTATTTCTCTATCTTCTTGAAAATAAGAAGCATAATATCCACCCATTACTCCTTGTAATTCTGGAAACTCTCTTACTATCGATGTTGCCAAATCAGTTTTTGCCAAATATGCAGCACGTTCAACTTTTATCAGCGAAGCATGTGGAATAAATATAGCTATATACTTTGACAGAGCCGTAATACGCTTCACCTTTTCCCCCACGCTGCCAAGTGAAGCATGAAATAATATCGAACCTAATTTTTTGACATAATGATCCAGATCCTCCTTTTTGTCCTGAGATATCAAAAATTGTGCATCAGCAAGACGTGCTTCTAATATTCTTTCGTGCCCTTTAACAACTTCACCATTGTTGACGTTGACAACAGTGACAAAGTGTGAAATTCTCTTTCCATTACTTAAAGCAAGGTATTTTTGTTGTGTATTAACTATACTAAGTATTACTTCCTTCGGTAATCCAAATGACTTTTCTTGATTCACTTCACCAAACAGTACGATTGGCCACTCTATAAGCCCTGTCAATTCATTTAGTAAATAATCATTTTTCTCAAGTTGTAAATTCTGCTCTTTTGTGAATTTATTAATCTGATCTAGTATAAATTGCTTTCTTTTGTCCATTTGGAGAATTACACTGTTTTTTTCTAGCAATTCAAAATAGTCTTTAGGTGCTTTAACAGTTAACGCTGTACCACTTGAGAGAAATCGATGGCCATATGTTGTGTTAGATGCTGTGATCCCTGCAAAAGACACAGGTATTATTTCGTCATTTAAAATGCATAAAATGTTTTTGATTGGCCTAACCCACCTTTCTTTTCCTTTGCCCCATCTCATGCTCTTCAACCAAGAAAAGTTTTTGAGCATTTCCTCCAGTTGATTTTTGAGGAATTCTCTGATGTTAAATGAGCAGCTTTCTCTTTTAATGAAGTAAAAATCCTCATTATTTACTTTTCGAACGAGCAAATCTTCTTCATTTTTCTGATATTTTCTTAAAAAACCTTCGATAGCACTTTTTGGTGCGTTAATGTTTGGTCCCTTAACTTCGTTATTGGAATCCTTTAGCTCCAAAGCATTTATGTTGTCAACAAATAGAGTAATGCGACGTGCCGTTATAAAAACCTCCATTGATGTAAATTTTACATTATTTTTGTTAAAAACATTGGCAATACAGCTTTTAACTTGAGTTGCAACTACATTCTGCATTCTCGGTGGTATTTCTTCTGAAAGGCACTCAAATAATAACTGCAACGACATACGCTATTTACTCATGTACAATTCACAACATTTTTTTGTTAGCTCTCTAACTTTACCAATATAAGCTGTACGTTCATTCACACCAAGCACACCTCTTGCATCAAGCAGATTAAGTAGGTGACTAGTTTTAATACATTGGTCATAGGCTGCCATTGGTAGCTCCTTTTCAATAAGGAACTTACACAATTTTTCCGTATCTTCGAATTGCTGCTGTACCACTTTAGTATCATAATAATCTAACGCTAGATAAGAAAATTCATATTCTCTTTGTTTAAAAATATCTCCGTAAGTTACACCGTTATCGTTCCAAATTATATCGTAAACATTATCTACACCTTGTATGCACATTGCTAAACGTTCCAACCCATATGCCACCTCACCAGGAATCATCTTGCAGTCAATCCCTCCAACTTGCTGTATATAAGTAAGCTGTGTTACTTCCATTCCATTGCATGTAACTTCCCATCCAAGTCCTGATGCACCAACACTTGGATTTTCCCAATCATCTTCAACAAACTTAATATCATATTTTTCTGTAGATATGCCAAGAACTTTTAAGCTATCTAAATAGACGTCTTGTAAATTATTACCAGATGGCTTTATTATAACTTGATATTGGTGATGTTGATACAAGCGATTAGGATTATCACTATAGCGTCCATCTGCTGGCCTAATTACTGGTTGTAGATATGCAATTTTTGTCGGTTTTGTATCAATTGCAGACATAATTGTTGCAGGATGTAATGTGCCAGCACCAACTTCAGATGTGTATGGGTGAAGTATAACACATCCTTCACTAGCCCAAAAATCTTGTAACTCTTTTATTATACTTTGTAAGTTCACACAAATTGCACACTTTTTATACTAAATATATAAATAAATAAGTACTATTCAATACCTATTTTTTTAACAGTATCATGTAAATAATCACCTAAGACTGCTGAACTTTCTCTCACATACTGAATTATGCTTTTATTTAGGACAATTGCATCATGCATAGTTAAATCGCAGAATATAAATGCTGTTAAATACAGTAAAATCACCGCATAAAATGTGTGAAAAATCCCCTCAAATGTAATTGACATTGCATTATTATAGCTGAGCTGTATTGAACTTATTGGCCATGGTTTTATCACTTCTACGACATTAAAAAATACGTAAGGTATCATAAGAAAAAAGAAAAAGTGCATAAAATCATTAAACCAAAATGGGCATTGAAACATCTGCTTACATATATTCCCATAGAGTTTACTTACAGCATAATAAATTGACATTATTGCTGGCATTGAAAGTGCTACAGTCAGTACTTGCCCTGACGCTATTTGTATTACTATTTCTTCACCACTGTTTGCTGAAGGGTCTTGAGCATGAAAAATAAATATTCCAATTAATTGCATTACTAACATAACTATTGCCAATTTTGTAAAAACAGCAGCTACGACTATTCCTGAGTCTGGCATTTTATATAGTAAGTATTCGCCTCCATATGTAAGAATTAATATAACATCGACAATAAATAATATTAAAAAAGAAGACCAATAGTTCTGCCAACTTGGTAAATATCCTATTCCTAAAAGAGAGCTTACTGTTTTAGCAGGAAAAACCTTGCCTAGCATCTTCCCCAAAAATTTAAAAAAAATCCCCATGTTCTAAGTAACACTTGGTTTATATTATTTATAATACTGTATTGTAACGGACTTATCAATAACTTAAAACATGTATTGGAAGATTTTAGGTAATATGCAGCAACAGTAGAAGAACGTGCGCCAAAAATTTAATAATTTTATAGGGCTTATGCACTTAAATTTTTTGCAATATCAAGTGCAGCGTAAGTGAATATTGCACTTGCACCCGCACGTTTGAAACCAATCAAAGACTCATAAATCACCTTGTCATAATCTAGCCAGCCATTATTTGCAGCAGCTTTTATCATTGCGTACTCACCGCTTACTTGGTAAGCAAAAATCGGAAAATTAAACTTATCACTTGCTGTTTTGATAATATCTAAATATGGCATACCTGGTTTAATCATAATAAAGTCTGCACCTTCATTTATATCCATTTCAATTTCGCACATTGCTTCGCGCGCATTTTTATAATCCATTTGATAACCACTTTTGTCTATAGAATGTGATAGCCCACATGAACCAACGACTTGCCTGAATGGAGCATAGAAGCTAGAGCAGTATTTCACTGCATAAGATAATATTAATACGTCTTGAAAGTTGTTATCATCTAATGATTTTCTGATTCTTCCTATTCTACCATCCATCATATCAGAAGGAGCAACTATATCACATCCTGCTTTCGCTAAAGCAAACGCTTGCTTACACAGCACTGATATAGTTTCATCGTTTTCTACATCCATCTGATTATCTTTTAAAATGCCGTCATGGCCATGAATAGTGTATGGATCCAGTGCAACGTCTGCAATAATACCAATTTCAGGTACCTTTAATTTTACAGCACGGATTGCTTTGCAGATTAAGTTGTCAGAATTATATGCTCCCTCAGCGTTTTCAGATTTTAGTTTACTATCAACTACAGGAAAAATTGCAACAGCATTAATTCCTAAATCTTTAGCTTCCTTAACTATAGACACTAATCCATCTATTGAATAACACTTTACGCCTGGTAAGCCAGAAATTGGTTCAGTTGTTTCTTCTCTGTCATGAACAAACAGAGGAAGAACCAGATCATTTACTGATAAACTATTTTCACTTGTTAAATTGCGAACCCATTTGCTCGAGCGCCTGCGTCTTAATCTTGTATTTGGGAAATTAAACATTGGATCCAGGCAAATTCCCAGTAAAGAGCAACACCCCTGAAATGAGTATCACCCAAAACACTGATATTGGTAAAAATACTTTCCAACCAAGGCGCATTAGCTGATCATATCGATAACGAGGTATTGTTGCTCTAATCCAAATAAATACGAATAAAAGTATAATTATCTTCAAAACGAACCAAATTAAACCTGGAATTTTATAAAGCAAACCAAGTTCTAACGGAGGATACCACCCTCCTAGAAAGAATATCGTCATCATAGCACTTGCTAAAATCATATTTGCATATTCTCCAAGAAAAAAGAGGGCAAAAGGCATGGATGAATATTCAACGTTATATCCAGAGACAAGCTCTGCTTCAGCTTCTGGTAAATCAAATGGGTGACGATTAGTTTCTGCAAGCAAAGAAATAAAAAATATTATTCCTATAGGCATTAGTAGCAAATCAACCCAAAATGGCATATTGTGTTTCGCTACCACCATCTCTCCAAGATTTAATGTTCCAGTGGTAATAACGACTGCAGCAACTATTAAGCCTATTGAAACTTCATATGAAATCATCTGAGCAGCCGACCGTATAGCGCCAAGGAATGCATAATTGGAGTTGCTTGACCAGCCTGCAATAATCACGCCGTATACTCCCAGCGACGATATAGCTAGCACGTAAAGCACTCCAACATTAATATTTGCTATAACCTTAGGAATAACTACTTGCTGGCCATTTTCTACAATTACTTCAGCACCAAACGGTATAACTGCCCAGGCAATTAATGCCAAGATAAAGGTAAGCATTGGAGCCATAATGAACAGTATGGTGCTCGCTCTAAGTGGTATTATCGGCTCTTTAATCAGTAGTTTAATAGCATCTGCAAATGGCTGCAATAGCCCAAAAGGTCCAACTACACTTGGGCCGTGCCTCAGTTGAATTGCAGCAAGGACCTTACGCTCAAAGTATGTCAAATATGCAACTGAAAGTAGTAGCGGTACTAAAATAAATAAAATATTAACTAGCGTGTTCATAAAAAGCTTTAGTACAATCTGCCATTATTTTTGAAGCGCGACTTATTGAATCCGTCATATAAAAATTACACTCCTTTAAAGTAAAAGGTGTATTACTTAAATTTATTTTACCATTGCTAATTGGCACCCATGTGTTTTTTATCACTTGATCAGCATTTCTAAACTGTGGACCGATAGTATCTAATTTTTTTCTCACGTCAAATAAACTATCATATGGTAAGGAGAGATCCAAATATTGCGAGAGATTTTTAATAATTAACCAGTCCTCCTTTGCTTCACCTGGAGGAAATACAGCTAAATTTGTTCTTTGCACTCGACCTTCAGTGTTTACATAAGTTGCATATTTTTCTGTATATGCAGCACCAGGCAAGATAACATCTGCCACATGTGCACCCTTATCACCGTGATGACCTTGATAAATTACAAATGTGTTTTCTAACTTTGATGTGTCAAATTCATCTGCACCAAGAAGATAAACAACTTCTATTTCACCACTTTCTGCATGTTCCAATATTTGATTAATATCCCTTTCGCCTTTTTTAGGAACAAACCCAATATCTAGCCCACCAACTCTTGCTGCAGCTTTATGCAGCACATTAAAGCCATTCCAGTCATCTCTGATCATGTTAAATTTTTCTGCAATTTTGCCAGCCAGAACTAGAACTAATTCAGAATCATCTCTTACTAATGCATCTTGACCGATAATCAGCATAGGGTTTTGAGCAGCTACCAGCAGCTCACAGAATTTATGACTTCCATTTGCTATTTCACTCAAAATATCAGGATTATCGCCCAATTTCTCAACATGATACAAATATTCAATGTTAGGACCAACACTTGCAACAGGAAAGTTGCCCTGTAAATATCTCTTTCTCAATCTTACGTTAATGATCGGTGCTTCTATCCTTGGGTTTGTATTTATAAGCAGACACAAATCCGCATTCTCTATACCTTCAATAGTGGTATTGAACACATACGATCCACGATTATTTGGTATAAGTTTTGCACCATCTTGCCTACAGTCTATATTCCCCGAGCCGAGCTTCTGCATCATTTCTTTAAGTAGAAGCATAGACTCACAATCTGCTAAATCACCTGCAATTGCAGCTATTTTATTTGATTTTGTATTCTTTAATTTCTTTGCAGCAACAGTTAATGCCTCATTCCAATCAACTGGGGCTAATTTACCATCTTTTTTTACATAAGGTCGATCAAGACGCTGAACTTTTAGTCCATCATAGGCAAAGCGGGTTTTATCTGATATCCATTCTTCATTTACCTCTTCGCTCAGCCTTGGCAATATCCTCATAACTTCCGGGCCACGATAATCAACTCTAATACTACTTCCCACAGCATCTAGTACATCTATAGTTTCGCAATGTGATAGCTCCCATGGACGCGCTGTAAAGGAGTAAGGCTTTGAAGTTAAAGCCCCTACCGGGCAGAGATCTATGATATTTCCGGATAATTCAGAACTAATATGCCTTTTTATGTAAGTGCTAATCTCTACATTTTCTCCCCTTCCGATTCCTCCAAGTTCATTTGTACCTGCAACATCAGACAAAAATCTAACACACCGAGTGCAATGAATGCATCGATTCATCGCAGTCTCAATCAATGGTCCAAAGTGTTTTTTTGGCACAGCCCTCTTATGCTCATCAAGTCTGCTGGTTCCTTTCCCATAAGCCATCGTGATATCTTGCAAATCGCATTCACCACCCTGATCGCAAATTGGGCAATCAAGCGGGTGGTTAATTAGCAAAAACTCAAGCACACCTTCACGTGCTTTTTTAACCTTAGGGGTATCAGTGTGAATAACCATCCCTTCTGCAACTGGCATTGCACAAGAGGCTACTGGTTTTGGAGGTCCACCCTCCACTTCAACCAAACACATTCTGCAATTACCAGCAATTGCTAAACGCTCATGATAACAAAAACGTGGAATTTCAACGCCCACGACTTCACAAGCTTGAATTATAGTGAGCCCATGCTCTACTTCACATTCCTTAGAATTAATAGTAACTTTAACCACAACTATTATACAGCTTCCCACTTTATAGGATTGCCGCTTACCTCATCTTCAACCAGATTGCCGTTGTCATATTGAGCAGACATATAATTCATGCGCGAGTCACGATCTATATATCTAACAGGTTTTACCGGTTTATCTTTATACATTTTTTGCTCGGCCTTCTTACGCTGAGTAGGGTTATTTTTACTAGCTGTCTTTGCTTTCCCACCTGCTGCCATATAAACTCCTAAAAACTTTTCATTCTATTTTAACACTTAAGTATACAGCGTCAATATTTAATAACTTTAAAATTTCAATAGATCTCTTATTATAATCATTTTACAATCATTGTTTAAATAAAAAGTTACCCCTTGATGCCATTCCAGCGCATGACGCACAGCTGTACGAACCATACGCGTCAAGTTAAGGAAAAGTGGTATAAGGAAGAAAGGAAACGAAAAAACTATTTTATATATTAAGTAATAAAGTTATTAATTTATAGATTCTTCTGAAAAAATTATCTTCTTCTAGATAAGAACTCCCTAAAAAAATAAATGTAACAAATAAAATGCCCATCTCAAATGTTGCTATATTTCACGATATTTCCTTAACTTGACGCGTATGGCTGTACGAACATTGCAATTTGCAGGCAATTTGCGTGGCAGATTCAAGTAGCTGACACTGGTTTCCATCCAAAACAGCAGTAGCCCTTTTGGTGTCATTTCAGTGCTTGACACTGAAATCCAGGATTTTGATTGGATACTGAGTTGGTAAGCATAAAAGTATAGCTAACGCGAGCTCTACGTCATACCGCGATTTATTCGCGGTATCTCAAAGCATAGATCCCGCTGCGGGATGACGATTGTCGTTTAGCTATAAACATTAAGAAATTTACCAAATAAAAAAAAAGGCAAAAGAAGCCCTGGGGTTATTATCTGCTTTAAAATATTGGCGTTTTTTATGTTTTATAGCTCTTTTTACAATAATCCGAACAGATCATAATATGCTACTGCTCTACCATAGCCATAAGCACATATCTTATCCTATTCGGACTATTGCGAGAAGTGCTATAAACGCTTGACAAGCGAAATTTAGCTGCTTTTAATTGCAACTAACCTACGCTGCAAATGTTTAAGAAATTTACTAAGCAGAAAAAAAGACAAAGAATCCCCGAGTTAGCTAGTCTTTTACTATCTCTGTCGAGTATTGGCATTTTTTGATGTCTTGTAACGCTTTATAAGCGCGTTCAGCTTATTTAGATAAAAATCTAGATGTAGATGAAGTTTTGTAAAGACATACAGTATCTATATACTGCAAAAAATTGAACATAAGACGCCGATACATTAAGTAATCCTTACCTTTTAATCTGCAGATTGGCGAAAGCAAATACAATAGCTTCAGTTTCATGATAAGGGGGCTGGCGGAGTTTGTCAAGGAAGTTTTTTCGTTTCTGCAGGCTACTTTCCGACACCAGTGGTGTTAAGTATTCGTACAGTTATTGGTGTTATCAAGATACTCCCTAATCTTCTTCAAATCCTCCCAGGCTAAACGTTTTTGTGCCGGTTGGCGAAGTAGGTAAGCTGGATGAAATATAGCGGCTGTGGTGATTGAATTGGACAAATATTGGTTAGTGTACGTATGAAATCTGCCACGCAAATTCGATATAGTTTTTGTGCTGTCAAGAAGGCTATAACATGCGATTCCCCCGACCAAAATTAAAATTTGTGGTGAAACTAGTGCAACGTGTTTTTCGACAAATGGTCTGCACATATCAAGCTCTAGGTCGGTTGGCTTTCTATTGCCAGGTGGACGCCAAAATACAGCATTGCTTATGTATACCTTAGTGCGATCAAGATTGATTGCATTTAACATTTTATCGAGCAACATTCCACTTGCACCACAAAATGGTATGCCTTGAAGGTCTTCATTTGCTCCTGGAGCTTCACCAACGAGCATAATTTTTGCATTTGGATTACCATCGGAAAAGACAGTATTAGTTGCAGTTTTTTTTATCTCACAACCTTCAAATGATTCAACTGCACTTCTTAATTCATCCACACTACCACATTTACCTGCAAGTTTCCTTGCTTCAATTATCCAATCACTTGGAAACATGTCTTTTCCATCTTTAGTGTCATTCCAGCGCATATCTGCATCTTTCTTCTTGGTCCCAGTTTGGATAACAGAGGGTTGTACACTCTCTTTGCTCTCCAATTTTTTTTCCTCTTCACCCTCCATTAGTGTGTAATCAACGCCCACTTCATGGTAAAATTTTAATAATTCTAGGTCTTTATTGCTCATAATGCTTTTTAACCTTTTGTGCTTTTTTCATGGCCATATCATACTTTAATTTAGATAAATGTCTAATATATAATATGCCGTTTAAGTGATCTAATTCATGCTGAATACACCTTGCAAGCCAACCACTAGCTTTTAGCGTCTGTTCTTCGTTATTTAAGTCTCTGTATTTCACAGTTAAATACTTTGGACGCTTAATTTCATAGCTTTGCTCTGGAATTGAAAGGCACCCTTCCTTGAGAGTCACTTGTTCATCGGATAATTCTGTAATCTCAGGATTAATCATGTAAAATTTGCCAGTTGAGCCATATCCTGCTGGCTCATTTTCAATCGTTTCTAGCTGAATATCCATAACAAAAATTCTCTTTAACACTCCAACTTGCACTGCAGCAAGGCCAAGACCTTCTGCATCATACATAGTTTCGAACATGTCGTTTACTAATTCTTTAATTTTATCGTTTATATCTGTTACTTCACTGGCACGTGTGATTAGTCTTTCATCAGGGGCAATTACAATTGGTAATATGGACATAAAAATTATAATTCTATGTTTTGCTTTTCCTTTTGTCCAGAATTTAGTGTATATTAAAATGTTGCTATATCTATAATAGAAATATAAATTATTAAAGAAAGCTACAATTTAAATGAAATTGCGTAATAAGGTTAACTAATGTACTCTGCAGTAATAGCAAAACCAAAGAGAAATGTTTTTGCTGTTTTAGACATAGGTACAACAAAGATTATTTGTCTAATCGTTAAAATAAATGGCAACTTCAGCTATAAAGTAACAGGAACGGGCTATAAGATTGCAGAAGGTGTAAACGGTGGTTCGATAACTAATGTAAAACACGCAAATTACTCCATCTCATCAACTATAGGTTTAGCTGAGCAAGTGTCAGAGGAAACTATAGACCAGATATATGTGAGCATTGCTGGATGTGGCATCTCATCTTTCAATGTACATAATGAAATTATTGCAGCTAATCATGAAATTTCTGACCGGGATATAAAACGTGTAGTTTTTCAGACGTTTGAGAAATATATTGAAGAAAATGTTATCATTCACAATATACCACTGAAATATCACTTAGATGACATGACTGACATAAAAGAAGTTGGTGGATTGTACGGAAAAAGACTATCTGCTGATGTTAATGTTGTCACTGCTTCGCGTCCAGCGCTTACCAATATTGAAAACTGTATTACCAATAATGGTGGATTAAATATGGCAGGTTGTATTGCTTCTGCATATTCTGCAGGTCTTGCGTGTCTCAGTGAAGATGAAAAAGAGCTCGGGACTGCTATTGTTGATATAGGCGGTGGGTGCACTGCAATTGGAATTTTCAAAAGAGGGAAACTTGTGTATGCAAGCAGCGTTCCAATTGGTGGCGTTCATATCACTCGAGATATTGCTTACGGGCTATGCACAAGCATAGAACGTGCAGAGTATATAAAAATACTGTATGGTAGCACTATCGTAACTTCAATAGATGAGAATGAGTACATTACAATGCAAAACAACGAAAATGATGAACCTACCCAAGTATTCAAATCTGAGCTTATTAACATCATAAGACCAAGAGTTGAAGAAATACTTGAAATGGTAAGAGAGCAATTTCAAGAGCAGAAAGATCCAATTAATAAAGTAGTGATTACAGGCGGAACTAGTCAACTCACAAGCATGAAGGAAATTGCAGGCTATATATTCAATAAGCAAGTTCGAATTGGGTGCCCTGAGTCTTGTAGCGGTCTTGATGGCGAATATGATAAAAATCCTGTATTTTCTGCTGCTATAGGCTCTATAAAGCTAATAGTTGACACTTTTTATAAAAATAATTCTGGTATTTTAGGTCAGGATGGTAAAATGAGTAAATTGTATAATTGGGTTAAATCAAAAGTTACAGTCTAGATTTCTGTTTTACCACCTTTCATACAAATGACTTGACACTAGGATCCATAGGACTTATTTTTATAATATGTAAAATTATTATGTTTATGTACTTGCGAGTAAGCGTACCAATTACAATAAGACATGGAAAATATGAACATAACTATACACTCACAAGAAGATTTTGAATTTATGCGCAAGGCTGGCAGGCTTGCTGCTGAAACTCTTGATTTCATTGCACCGTACGTAAAGGTAGGGGTGACAACTAATGAGTTAAATGATCTATGTCATGATTTTATAATTAATGCAGGTGCAATTCCAGCACCACTAAACTATAGGGGGTATCCAAAATCGATTTGCACTTCAAAAAATGCAGTTGTGTGCCATGGTGTTCCCGATAATAAACCACTTAAAGATGGAGATATTTTAAATGTTGATGTCACGGTGATTTTAAATGGCTGGCATGGTGATACAAGTCGCATGTTTTGGGTTGGCAAGCCATCAATAAAAGCAAAACGCTTGTGTGACGCTACTTATCATGCATTGATGGAAGCAATCAAACAAGTTAAGCCCGGCAATAAGTTAAATGAAATAGGGCTTGCTATAGAGAAATATATTAGAGATTTTGGATATTCTATCGTACGCAGCTACTGCGGACATGGTATAGGAAAAGTCTTTCATGCTCCACCAAATGTAGTGCATTTCTATGATCAAGATGAAAATCTCGTCTTGAAGGAAGGTATGTTTTTTACAATAGAGCCAATGATTAATGCTGGAAAACATGAGACTCTGCTCAGTAAACTCGATGACTGGACAGTAACAACACGCGATCTTTCACTTTCTGCTCAATTTGAGCATACGATTGGAGTAACAAAAGATGGTGCTGAAATATTCACATTATCACCTAAGAATTGGCATTTCCCACCTTATAATTAGATTTTTTTAAATTCTGCTATACTGCAACTATACTTGGTTTACTTTGGGTAATTTTGAAGAAAGCTCACCCTTAATTTGCGATATAGCAACTAGCCCAATTAATGCACAGAAAATCATGTAAAAACTAGCTGAAGTCTCTTGTCCTGTAACCTTGATAATTGTTGTGCATATAAATGGTGCAAGGCCGCCAAAAAATCCAGCAGCTATATTTCTTGATAAACCAAATCCACTGTACCGAACCTTTGTTGGAAATAATTCGCACATAAGTGCACTGAGAGGACCAAGCGATGCAGCTATTGGAATTATAAAAAGAATGTGTGCCAGCAAGTAATTGCCACTACATAACATTGAAAAAACTGGATAACTCACTATTACAAAAGCTATAAATGCAAACTTCATAACTTTTTCTCTTCCTACCTTATCAGAAAGTATTGCAAACAATATTGTCAATCCTCCAAGTGCAATTTGACTCAGTATTTCCACTATATGATTAAAATGAGTATTTACTGTTAATATTTTATTCGTAAGCACATTGAAAAAGACCAAATATATATAGAGAGACGCATTTTCAACCAAGTCAATACCTATTGATATTAGAACAGGCTTTTTGTAATTGTTTAATAACTCTTTTAATGGCAATTTAGACGGATTTTTTTGTCTTTTATACTCTGGGCTTTCATCAAGTATATATCTCATATATATGCTGATTAATCCCATTGCTAAACTGAAAATGAAAGGTAATCTCCACCCCCAAGATTCAAAATCAGATACTTTTTTGCATATGAGTACCGCCATCAGGCTTAATATTGAACCAAGAATTGCACTTAATACTTCAATGCTGCCAAAAAATCCTTTTTTGTTTTTAGGAGCATGTTCTATTAAAAATGGTGCATTTCCTGCTTCTCCTCCAAGGGATATACCCTGCAATAGCCTTAAACAAACTACCAGCATTGACGCTAGTATTCCAATGCTTTGATAACCTGGAACAAAAGCAATTAATATGGTTGATAAAGTCATTAATATAATCGAGAGCAATAAGGCAACTCTTCTGCCATGCTTATCACCAATGTGACCAAATATAGCAGCACCGACTGGTCTCATTAAGAAACCCACTGCAAACACTCCAAAAGCCTTCAATACGCTGGTTAGTTGATCATCCGATGGAAAAAACACACCACCTATTATGTTTATTAAGTGGCCAAAAAGCATGTGGTCATACCACAATAAAGTGTTACAAATCAAACTTGAAAATATTACTTTTGTTATTTGCTGCATAATTTCCCTATAGCCTGTTTGATCTTATATATAAAAAAAAATGTGAACGTTATGTGAATATTATATTAACAATATTAAACCTTAATTTTAATATTATTGCTCATATATTCCGATAAGATACCATATTTTGGCAAGAAAATCTATGTACATAAATAAAATTGATGTGAAGAGTAGAGTAGAGTAGGATATCTACACCAACTGTACTTAAATTTTTTGATATGACACACACTCCAGTTTTGTTAAAAGAGATGCTATCACTACTATCACCGCAGGATGGTGGCATATACGTGGACACCACATTTGGAGCTGGAGGGTATAGCAAAGCAATATTGGAGTCAGCTGATTGCAAAGTATATGCAATTGATAGAGATGAAACGGTAACTAAGTTTTATGATGATTTAAGCGTTAGATATCCAGATAGAATAAAACTATTCATTGAGAAGTTTAGTAATATTAAAAGTATACTAAGCAGCGTTGAGCCATCTCCTGTCATCCCAGTACTTGATACTGGAAAAAATAACTGGTCACGCGCTGGAATGACATCAAACGGAGTGGATGGAGTGGTCTTTGACATCGGAGTTTCATCTATGCAGCTTGATAACGGAGATAGAGGGTTCTCATTTTTACATGATGGTCCACTCGATATGAGCATGGATAACTCTTCTTATATAAACGCTTCAACGTTTGTTAACGCTTTACGCGAAGAAGAAATCGCAAATACTATATATAACTACGGAGGCGAACGTCATTCTCGCAAAATCGCAAGAGCAATAGTAAATGCACGGAAGAAGAAAACTATCAAAACTACATTTGAGCTTGCGGATATTGTACGTTCCGTGGTATTTCGTGGAAAAAGCAAAATTGATCCTGCAACCAGAACATTTCAGGCAATCAGAATATGGGTAAACGATGAGCTGGGAGAACTTGAAAAGGGCATTAAAGCTGCATCTGAGATTTTAAGTGAGAATGGCAAATTAATTGTCGTCACCTTTCATTCCTTAGAAGATCGTATAGTCAAAACTTTTTTTAAAGATTTATGTGCTACTGATTGCAAGACATTCTCTCTTCTAAATAAAAAAGTGATCGAAGCAAGTATAGAAGAAGTAAGTGCAAATCCGCGTTCACGCTCAGCAAAACTAAGAGCTATACAGAGGTTGTCATGAGAACTTTCTGCATCATCTCAATAGTTATGTTTTTTCTTAGCATTGTAGGACTATTTAAGGTAAAATTACATGTTCAGTCATTAAATAGAGAGCTAATAAAAATAAAAAGTGAAATTAATTTAGTGCAAAGTGATATAAAAGTTTTACAAGCAGAATGGAGCTATTTGAATAATCCAAAAAGGCTTGCAAGCCTTGTAAAGAAATACCTGAAAAATAACTCTTTAATACTGGCTAGCCAGGTTAAAAATCTTGACTCTCTAAATGGCCGCAGTGTACTAGCACAACTTAAAATCCATGATTAACAGTGAGATTAAGTCTTATTTTTTACAGATGAGCACATCACAATAAAACTTACTTTGTATTCGTTCAGGATAGCGGCAAGGTAGTATAACCATAGAGTAAAAGTGAGTTTACAACAAATGGTGTCATCCCAGTGCTTGACACTGGGATCCAGCCTTTCCATAATCATCAAAACATTGTATTTTAACGTAAAACAGCTATTTTTATGCTTACCAACTTAATAAAATTCCTGGATCCCAGTGTCTGGGCACTGGGATGACAAAGGAGAGCAGTGTCAGCTACTTGCATAACACCATTTGTTGTGCAACTTACTTTAGTATGAAATTGCTTGCGTAAGATTTTGGCAGCCTCTTAACATTTTTTGGCATTGCAATTATGTATTTAACGTTGCGTTTTTTTGCGTAGAATACTGCTTTTTCAAGAGAATCAAACTTTAATACAATCTGTTTTTTTGGATCTTTTGAGCCAACCCACCCCATCAAAGGTTCAATGTAGTAAGAGCCAGATTCAATTTTTAGGTGCCAGAAATTTGTATTACCTAAACCAGATTGTGTTGCAGTTCTTGTTGGTTTATAAATCCTAAAAACTACTTTATCGTCAATGCCCATAGTTCTTGTTAAATAAGTTTAAATATATATCTAAATAAATCCTTTCACAAACAATTAGTATGAAAGAATGAAGTTTGAAATAAATATTTTTATGTTATATTATTATTAAATTATATTAAAAGGATTAGCTGAATAGGAGTAATCGATGACGCAACAGGAGATAGTAACAATTAATGCAGAGTTACGTGATATAACAAAAACAAAAGCGATGCATTCTCTAAGGAAGAAAGGAAACATCCCTGGAATAATATATGGAAAGGGCCATGATAATGTAAATTTGACATTGTCTGCAAAGGAATTCACGAAGCAATATAAATCAGGTTCTCTTTCTGCACATTTGATAGAGCTGAATATTTCGGGCAAAAAGGAATATGCTCTTGTTCGCGATATCCAATTGCATGTAGTAAAGGATACTGTGCAACATGTTGATTTTCAGTTTGTTGATAAAGGCAGTGAAATTAAAATAGACATACCTCTATCATTTGTGAATGAAAGTAAAGCTCCAGGAATCAAATTAGGTGGAGTGCTTAATGTTTTGTGTCGTTCTATTGCTGTTAAATGCTCTCCTGATAAAATACCTCAGGTTATTGAAGTTGATTTATCCGGTAAAATGATTGGCCAATCTATACATATCAATGATGTAAAATTACCAGAAGGTGTTAAGTTTGTAGCTCATGAAGAAGAAAATTTTACCATTGTTACAATTTCTGCTGCCGATAGTGACGTTGAAGAACCTCAAGCAGAAACAGAGGAATAGTGCACCTGATAGTTGGGCTTGGTAACCCTGGTGGTCAATATGAGTTAACTTATCATAATATCGGCTTCATCGTAGTTGATACAATTTGCAAATATTGGAATTTCCAGTCGTTCTCTAAAAAAGCCGATTATCTAATAACCTCTGGCATAATTAATGATAATAAAATCATGTTAATAAAGCCTTATTCATTTATGAATAATTCAGGCATCCCTGTTGCAAAAATAAGAAATTTTTACAAATTATCGCTAGATAATATTGTTGTCATACACGATGACGCTGATTTGGAACTTGGAAGAATAAAAATAAAGAAAGGTGGTAGCTCTGCTGGACATAATGGACTTAAATCCATAGATAGTTTTATTGGCAACGATTATTGGCGCTTGAGATTTGGAGTGGGTAGACCTGAAGATCAAAGAAGCTTAGCAGATTATGTGTTATCAAAATTTTCAAATTTTGATAATGTTACTCCCTTAGTGGAAAAAATAGCAAAAAATATACACTTAATGCTGCAAGGAGATAATACAGCTTTTATCAATTTGATTGTATAATATTACGAAACACAGGGAGTGTATGGTCCCAGAGTGTGATGGTGTGGATTTAGTATGAACAATTCAGGAGATTTTGTCCACTGTAAAGATATAAACTCAAAAGGTGTAAGACCCTTAAGAGTTTTGAGTCTTTTAGCATAATTGTAGGCCATAACAAAGTCATAAAGATGCTCTTTGAGTTGCTGGTGAGACTGATAGTAATACTTCTTAACAGTGGCATTCTTTAAAGTTTTGTTCATACGCTCAACTTGCCCATTTGTCCAAGGATGGCTAACTTTTGTTAGACGGTGTTCAATGTCATTTTCTTCACAAGCTCTATCAAATATATGTTGAAAAGCGTATTTATGGCGTTTTTGGTTGGTAAATTGTACACTGTTATCTGTCAAAATAGTGTGGATTTTATATGGTAAAATTTTAATCAAATTACGTAGAAACTCAGCAGCTATAGGTTTTGTAGCACTTTTATGCAACTCAACATACGTAAATTTGGATGTTCTATCTATTGCAACAAACAAATATAACTTTCCTTCTTCTGTTCTGACTTCTGCAATATCAATATGGAAATAGCCTATAGGATATTGTTTGAATTTCTTTTTTGGTTTAACTTCGCCATCAACATCTGGTAGTCTGCTAATGCTGTGCCTCTGTAAGCAACCATACGCGTCAAGTTAAGAGATTGTGAGCAAATTTAGAGAGGTTAAAGTGGATACTCTAGCCCTTCTACGTTTGTCTTTTAATGAAAATCGCGACCAAGTTATAGTGAGTTTTTTAAGAAATGCTTTTAAACTATTAATTTTGGTTAATACTAAAAATAACTCTCTAACCCGCCTTTTTAGCTCAATAAATGCCTTTGTTAAGCTAAGTTCTGTATTCTTTTTCACTTCTGTGCAACCAACTATGCCGTGAAATATAAGAATTGCGCACAATTTAGCATATAGTTCACATAATACTCTGCATGGCTTTCCTTTTAGCTTATCAAGCCTGATATGGCTTTTATACAATTTAAATAATAACTCAATTTGCCACCTTACTCTGTAAATCGTTAATACTTGCTCAGCACTAATTTTATTTTCTGGAACATTAGTTATAAATATTGACCAGTTCAACAATTTTTGATTTCTTTTAGAGGATGTATATCCCTGCGATCTTGCTAATCTATTAGCTTTCCTTCTTCTGGCCATAGACTGTTCTTCAGTTAGTTTCTGACATATAATTCTTACTCTAATTTTTGCTTCTTTTCCTAACAATACCTCGTTTTCTAAAAATAACTTATCCTCTAAACATTCTAATAACTCCATTTTTTGATTTGTTTCTACATCATATATGTTGGTATCGGATTTATAACGACTTATGAAATAAGCTCCTATTTCATTGATTTGTTTAAAAGAACTTGGCACAAAATAACCGAGATCAGATATTAGCAAATCATTGCTTAATATATTACTTAAATGTTTCCTATATCCCTGGTCTGATCTTACCCCCTCCGTTAAATTAAGTTGGTCTATTATCTGATTCATGTAGTCGAAAACTAATTGTAACTTTATTCCAGACTTAGTATTGCTTTCATAGCCACTGTAGCTAGTACCATAACCTTTATACATCTCTTCCATACTGTTAGGTAGAGTAATATAGCTACTGTCCAATAATTTAACACTATTAAATTGCTGTAAGATTTTGCAATCAACTTGCAAGATATTTTTAAAGAGAATCACAGATTCATTATACATCCTTTTCATAAATTCCACTGCTTCTTCAGTAAATCTAAAATCCAAACCTTGTTTTGTTATATCTATCGAGTCCTCGTTTAGTAATTGACACATTGTTTCTACGCTACAATTATCAACTCCTATATTACCCAAGACCATGGCTTTTACGAATGATGAACCTTTTAGCTTTCTCTTTCTTTTTATAAACCTTGTTGTAATTGAGATTTTCTCTGCTTTTTCATTAAAAAATTCTTTGAGCTTTTTTGATAAGCAAGTTATTTTATTCATTGGTTCTCTCACTAAAAGTATATCTGGGAGAACTTATACCTTATTATTCTATCTCTTTCATACCTTTATTTCCTTAACTTGACGCGTATGGTCTAGCCAACAGCCTAGAACAGACCATTATGCTGCGTGAGGTAACGAGCGTAGTAAAGCTAATGGAATGGACAATATAGGGTGCAATGAAAATTGACCTTACCCAGAAAAAGTGGAGAGAAAGTTTGGAATGTTTTTTACAAAAAGAATGATGCATCAAATTGTTCTGGAATGCAATAGTTAATAGTGACGTTGTTTGTTATAAAAAATTTCTATGTATTCAAATATTGCAGTTCTAGTTTGTTGAGCAGAGTGTTGTGAAGTATCAATAAGTATTTCTCTTTTCAATGAGCTAAAGAAGCTTTCTGCAACAGAATTGTCGTAACAACAGCCTTTATTACTCATCTATATTCTTTACAGCTAAGAGATATTGATACCCTTGCGCAGTATATTGTGAACCTTGGTCACTGTGCAGCAGTAGATTTTTAACAGGTTTACGCCTATTAATGGCCATTAATAAAGAGTTCATAACCAATTGTTTATTTATTGCACTACTCATTAACTACCATACGTGAGAATTATTGCTGCCAAATATAGCCATCCCTCCTTGGTTTTGATGTAAGTAATCCCATACTTTATTTGGTTGATCAACAATAAAGTTTTGATCTAATATATTGGGAGCTACAGCTCTATTATCTGTTTGTTGTTTTTTAATTTTAAACTTTCTTCTCAGTATAGCCCTGATGTCATTTTTCTGCATAATACTTTGCACCGTTTTCAAATTGCAACTTTTACCCAAAGCCTTCAATTCAGCATGAATTTTAGGAGCTCCATATCTACATTTAGAAACTTGATATATTTTTTGAATAGCTTCGAGTAGCTCTTTATTTGCTGATTCTCTACTGCTTATTTTTCTTGTGGTCCACTTATAGTAGCCACTAGCAGAAAATCCTACATAATTCCTGTACTTTATAGCAGTTACTATATAAAAAAATATTTTACTCTTTTTGACTGGCCAGGGCTTTTTTTTAAATGTCTCTTTCCCTTGTTACTCTTGCTTTGTAAATCAAACCTCTCTTTGTCGTAAGGAGCCATGTTACCTCTACCTGGAAATGCATCTGCTGCCGACTTTTTTTCGTTGTGTTTCTTTATCCATTTTCCTAATAAACCACCCTTTATTCCTAAATCCTTTGCTATTTTTGTAATTGTTTGACCTGCCTTTCTTTGTTCATTTGCCAGCTTAACAGCTTCCAATTTGAATTCTGCCGTATATTCTCTTGCCATTTCTAATCCTCCAAAATTTTATTTTACCCGAAAAAACTCCTTTCTTTCTCTCCACTTTTTCTGGGTAAGGTCAGTCTTTAGGCACCCAAACAAAGGGAAATGCTGGATAAAAAGAAAATACTTTAAAAAGTATAATAACGATAACTGGAGTTTTATGACAAGTAACAAGATACATCTTATTATACACAGCGATCATGTTATTAAACAAAGTGCAAAAAACCAGATCTCCATATGATGGTGATTGGGTTTATTGGGGTAAACGTCTGAGAAAAATACCAGATAAGCCATTAAGAGTAATAAAACTATTGAAGTTACAACAAAGTAAATGTGATAATTGTAGACTATGGTTTAAAAGTGATGATATAATAGAAATACATCATAAAGACCGGAATAGACGAAACAATATGATCAAAAACTTATCTTTGTTACATGGACATTGTCACGATGAATTACACAGGAGGTGTGCATGAAAAGCACCAAATTGGAGAGAAGCCGTATGAGGCGCAAAGTCTCACGTACGGTTTTGAAGTCGAGTGAGGAGGGGCGACCTTCTTCACTTAGACAACAGCATGCAAGTGAAACTAGTGAAGAGGATCTAAAAAAAGTGGTAGGAAGTGATGTAATTATTGGCAAGGCTTATAATGAGTTGAATCAATATAATTGGAGTGAAGAAGAGCGTTTTACTTATGATCAAGATAAGAAACGTGAGGATGATAATTTATCCTGCATCATGCAAAGTAGAATTGAAGGAAAAATTGAAGGAAAAATTGAAGTTGCAAAAAACTTACTTAAAGCTGGCATCTCTATTGATATTATCTCTCAGACAACCAGCCTTCCTCAAGCTAAAATTGAACAACTTCAGGAAGAAATTGCCTAAAAGGCTTGTTGGTTTTTGAATTTATTTCGTGTAACATTGTCGCAATGATACCCTTCCTGGCGCATCAAACAACAGAGGTCTAATGATCAACGAAGAAATTGTAAGAGAGAACTTAAAAAAAGTCATAGAGCAAAAAAGCGGTAAAGATGTGATCGCTCTTGGCATAATATCCTCAATCATTATTAAAGGCTGGGACATTGGTTTTGCGCTTGAAGTTGCCGGTGACACGCAAGCAAACGAAGAATTAAGAAGAAATTGTGAGCAAGCTGTTAAAGCTATACCGGGGGTGACAAAAGTGATCGTGGTTGCTACTTGTCAAAAACAAACTGGGCAACAAAAAGCTAAATTACATATCGAAGGAGTGAAAAATATAATTATTGTGGCCTCTGGTAAAGGAGGCGTAGGTAAATCCACAGTTGCGCTAAATCTTGCTCTCTCATTAGCAAAGTTAAAACACAAAGTTGCGCTGGTTGATGCAGATATATATGGTCCTTCAATTCCTAAAATGCTTAGCACTGAAAAATTAAAGCCAGAAATACAGGGTGGAAAAGCAATACCTATAGAAAGGTATGGACTGCATACTATTTCAATCGGCTATTTTGTTGACAAGGATCGTGCAGCAATATGGCGCGGACCTATGATCACAAAAGCACTTTATAATCTGCTCATGGGAACAAAATGGTCCGATATAGAGTATTTGATAGTTGATACACCACCTGGAACTGGCGATGTGCATTTAAGTCTTATGGAAAATTTTAACTTAACCGGGGCGATAATAGTTTCAACTCCACAGGAGCTCTCTTTAATCGATGCTCGCAAAATTTATGATATGCTTAAAAAGCTCAGTATACCGATTATTGGCATTGTGGAAAATATGAGTTATTTCATTCAAAATGACTCAGAAATATACATATTTGGAAAAGACGGCGCAAAAAGAATGTCTGAGGAGCTGAGCATCAAACTCCTAGGCAGGATTCCTCTGGATCCACAAATATGTCATGCTTCTGATTGTGGAAATCCTTTAATGCTAAGTGAAGATTTGGCAGAGATTTATGAAGACATTGCTAAAGATGTTATAGCTAAAGTGGCTTAGGTTTACCTACAATTTGAAAAACCGTCATTCCGCTACTAGTTAGCGGAATTTATACCGCGAATGAATCCACAACTGTACGAACATTGTCTACCAGAAGGGTGTCATCCCAGTCTGGGATCCAGGAATTTTATTAAGTATAAAAATAGCTGTTTTATGTTAAAATACAACGTTTTGATGATTATGGAAAGGCTGGATTCCAGACTGGAATGACATCATCCTTTTTTCTGAATTCCAGTGTCAGCTACTTCCATGACATCATTATAAAGTAAAATGAGATCCCAGTGTCACGCACTGGGATGACAAGAAGAGGGCTACTGGGATGACAGGGGAGTTGCCTTTTTTCTACTTAGTTTGGGTTATGCAAGAAATCTAATATGATTACTTCTATGCTTAGCCATTTTCAAGACAGGTTCTAAGAGACTTAATTTGTATATAGGAAAACCTTAAAGTCTTTTACTCATAGTATACAAAGTTTGTTTAAACTATTTTCAAAATAGATAAAATATAATTTTACAATTAGCGTAAATAAAATGAATTATGATGTAATCATTTCAGGTGGTGGGTTGCTTGGTCTTATTACTGCAATTGGCCTCAGTTGTAACTCTGTGTCTGTAGCTGTAATTGAAAAAAATAGTTTGCCACGTGTAGTAGATGACAACCGAGCATTTGCTATTTCTCAAGGCTCGAAAAAAATATTGGAAAAATTAGGGATTTGGCAGTTTATAGAAAGCGAAGCTGAGCCAATACTTGATATATGCATATTAGATGCGGTTACTGTGCATTACAATCATAAAATGGTTGGTGAAGAGCCAATGGGTTATGTTATTAACAATGCTACTATATGGAATGCAATCAACAATAATTTTCTGAATAAACTAAATATATACTCTCCACATTCCTATAAAACAATTGCTTGTGATTCAGGATATGTGGAAGTTATTCTTGATAATAACCAGGAATTAATATCATCGCTACTTATCTGCGCTGAAGGCAAAAACTCTAAACTACCAGAGTTATTTTCTATACCGACAGTGAAATTTGATTATAAACAAAGTAGCATAGTATTTAATGTAAAGCATGAACTGCATCACCAAAACTTAGCTGTAGAGCGTTTTTTTCCTGGCGGTCCATTTGCAATTCTACCGATGAAGGGTGGCCATACTTCTTCAATAGTCTGGACAGAAAAATCTGAAATTTCAAAAATGCTAATGGATCTGTCTGAAGAAGAATTTATTATAGAGCTTAAAAAAAGATTTGGTTCTTATTTAGGAGAGATAAAACTAGAGGGTGAAAGAAAACTTTATCCTTTAAGTTTTGTTTTCGCAAAAAAGTTATATAAGGGTAGAGTTTTGCTTATCGGCGATGCAGCACATTCAATTCATCCAGTTGCAGGTCAAGGGCTTAATCTTGGAATTAGAGATGTAGAAAGTATTATAAAGCACGTAGTTGCCGCAAAAGCATCTGGTATTGATGTTGGCAGTAGTTATTTATTAAAGAAAATTTCACGTAACAGATACTTTGATAATTTTACAATGGCGCTTGCAACTGATGGATTAAATAGGATGTTCTCCAACAGAATATTCTGCGCTAAAGCACTAAGAAATCTTGGCTTGATTGCAGTTGAAAATTCAAATTTTCTCAAAAAAAGCTTCATTCGGCATGCTATGGGGTTTATATAAACCACTATTTTATAGTTAATGCAAGTCAGGTTTCCCACGTCATACCGCCGCGGTATCTTGGCCGCTAACACGTAGCGGGATGACGAATGTATCTGTTTAGCAGTTGTGTTAAAAGTCAATAGAAAAATTGATGTAGCTGTGGATAAGTATAGCATTTCTCATAATAGTCCGAACAGGTCATAGGAAGGCAGAATCAACAGCACGACGAAAGGATTCGAATAGAGGAATGTTTTTCCTGGCTCTGTTTTTTATAGCAAACCAATGATGCTCAATTTTGTTGAAATCTGGAGAATAAGGCGGCAGATACAAAATTTCTGCACCAACCCCTTTAGCAAGCTCGATAATCTTATCAGACTTATGAAAAGTAGCATTGTCAAGAATGACAGTCTGTCCAGGTTCCAAGATCGGTGTCAAAAATTGCTCAAACCATCCATTAAAAACATCCATATTACAGTGGCCTTCAAAGGTTAACGGAACAACTATCTTTCTTCCACTTAAGGCTGCAACCATACTGATTCGTTGAGTTTTCTTTCCAGATTTTAAGGCATAAAACCGCTGTCCTTTCTGGCAATATCCGTAGGGGTAGTCTTCGGTGTTATCAATGCCAGACTCATCTATATACACTAAGTTTTTAGGTTCTTTTGTCGCTATAATTTTCAAAAATTCAGCACGTTTTTCTTCGTTTCTTTCCTTGTATCCATATGTCTTTTTTTGCGCGTAAATCCAATTTTTTTAAGGGCTCGATAGATCGTTTGGATACTAACGTTGTTCCAAAGTTTAGCCATTTCCGATAGAGTCTTTCCTCCGTGTTCTCTGGCAAATTTGGCAAAGGTATCCCAGTCGGTAATTTTGTGATTGTAACCCCCATTTCCAAGTTTTTTTGATTGAAAGTCTCCTGTTTCTTTTCTTCTTTGCTGCCACTCCCATAAAGTAGTTCTTCCAATCTTAAATCTTGCTGCCACTGTTTCTCTGCTTTCTCCTTCGTCTAGCGCTTCCATTGCTTTTTTTCTTAAATCATAACTATATGCTGCTGGCATTCAACCTCCTTATCATCATCTACCCTTATCCTATCACATCCGGACTTTTATGGAAAGAGCTATACTTTTATCTGTATAAACGTGCTTATCCACAGCTATACTGGCTCTTAGATAGAAACAGACAGAGAGTTATATTCCTCAGTAAAAACCCTGTCATCTCTGACTAAAGAGTTAGCAAGAATAAGCAATTTCCTCATGGCAGCAGTGGAAGCAATTTTATATGGCTTTTTATATTGACTATATAATCTAGTAAAGAAAGGTTTGATATAGGAATTAGGGGGGGAGGGGGGGATGTATGGTCCCAGAGTGTGATGGTATGATAAAATATGAGAAAACAATACCATCAAAGGAGGAATTATGGGACAAATATTACATGGGTGCGCCAAAACAACAGAGACAATTCGTAGAGCAATACAAAATAGTAAAGAGAGCATAGCAAAACTCTCCAGGTACTATAACCTTAATCCAAAAACTATCATTAAATGGAGAAAACGGTCTTTTGCCAAAGACGCTGATATGGGTCCGAAGCATGCAAGATCAACTGTTTTAACTTTAGAAGAGGAGGCTGTAATTGTTGCATTTCGTAAGCATACTCTATTGCCATTAGATGATTGTCTCTACGCTTTCCAAACCTCAATCCCACACTTGACTCGCTCTAGTCTACATCGTTGCTTACAGCATACGCGTCAAGTTAAGGAAATAAAGGTATGAAAGAGATAGAATAATAAGGTATAAGTTCTCCCAGATATACTTTTAGTGAGAGAACCAATGAATAAAATAACTTGCTTATCAAAAAAGCTCAAAGAATTTTTTAATGAAAAAGCAGAGAAAATCTCAATTACAACAAGGTTTATAAAAAGAAAGAGAAAGCTAAAAGGTTCATCATTCGTAAAAGCCATGGTCTTGGGTAATATAGGAGTTGATAATTGTAGCGTAGAAACAATGTGTCAATTACTAAACGAGGACTCGATAGATATAACAAAACAAGGTTTGGATTTTAGATTTACTGAAGAAGCAGTGGAATTTATGAAAAGGATGTATAATGAATCTGTGATTCTCTTTAAAAATATCTTGCAAGTTGATTGCAAAATCTTACAGCAATTTAATAGTGTTAAATTATTGGACAGTAGCTATATTACTCTACCTAACAGTATGGAAGAGATGTATAAAGGTTATGGTACTAGCTACAGTGGCTATGAAAGCAATACTAAGTCTGGAATAAAGTTACAATTAGTTTTCGACTACATGAATCAGATAATAGACCAACTTAATTTAACGGAGGGGGTAAGATCAGACCAGGGATATAGGAAACATTTAAGTAATATATTAAGCAATGATTTGCTAATATCTGATCTCGGTTATTTTGTGCCAAGTTCTTTTAAACAAATCAATGAAATAGGAGCTTATTTCATAAGTCGTTATAAATCCGATACCAACATATATGATGTAGAAACAAATCAAAAAATGGAGTTATTAGAATGTTTAGAGGATAAGTTATTTTTAGAAAACGAGGTATTGTTAGGAAAAGAAGCAAAAATTAGAGTAAGAATTATATGTCAGAAACTAACTGAAGAACAGTCTATGGCCAGAAGAAGGAAAGCTAATAGATTAGCAAGATCGCAGGGATATACATCCTCTAAAAGAAATCAAAAATTGTTGAACTGGTCAATATTTATAACTAATGTTCCAGAAAATAAAATTAGTGCTGAGCAAGTATTAACGATTTACAGAGTAAGGTGGCAAATTGAGTTATTATTTAAATTGTATAAAAGCCATATCAGGCTTGATAAGCTAAAAGGAAAGCCATGCAGAGTATTATGTGAACTATATGCTAAATTGTGCGCAATTCTTATATTTCACGGCATAGTTGGTTGCACAGAAGTGAAAAAGAATACAGAACTTAGCTTAACAAAGGCATTTATTGAGCTAAAAAGGCGGGTTAGAGAGTTATTTTTAGTATTAACCAAAATTAATAGTTTAAAAGCATTTCTTAAAAAACTCACTATAACTTGGTCGCGATTTTCATTAAAAGACAAACGTAGAAGGGCTAGAGTATCCACTTTAACCTCTCTAAATTTGCTCACAATCTCTTAACTTGACGCGTATGGTCAAGAATGACAGTCTGTCCAGGTTCCAAGATCGGTGTCAAAAATTGCTCAAACCATCCATTAAAAACATCCATATTACAGTGGCCTTCAAAGGTTAACGGAACAACTATCTTTCTTCCACTTAAGGCTGCAACCATACTGATTCGTTGAGTTTTCTTTCCAGATTTTAAGGCATAAAACCGCTGTCCTTTCTGGCAATATCCGTAGGGGTAGTCTTCGGTGTTATCAATGCCAGACTCATCTATATACACTAAGTTTTTAGGTTCTTTTGTCGCTATAATTTTCAAAAATTCAGCACGTTTTTCTTCGTTTCTTTCCTTGTATCCATATGTCTTTTTTTGCGCGTAAATCCAATTTTTTTAAGGGCTCGATAGATCGTTTGGATACTAACGTTGTTCCAAAGTTTAGCCATTTCCGATAGAGTCTTTCCTCCGTGTTCTCTGGCAAATTTGGCAAAGGTATCCCAGTCGGTAATTTTGTGATTGTAACCCCCATTTCCAAGTTTTTTTGATTGAAAGTCTCCTGTTTCTTTTCTTCTTTGCTGCCACTCCCATAAAGTAGTTCTTCCAATCTTAAATCTTGCTGCCACTGTTTCTCTGCTTTCTCCTTCGTCTAGCGCTTCCATTGCTTTTTTTCTTAAATCATAACTATATGCTGCTGGCATTCAACCTCCTTATCATCATCTACCCTTATCCTATCACATCCGGACTTTTATGGAAAGAGCTATAACAGACAGTAGAATCGAAAGATTATTACAAGGAGAAATCTACACAGATCGACCCTTTTGTGAATCTGCGTTTCTGCTTTCTTCAACTTGTTTTGCAAAAGATGTTTCCTGTTTCTGAAGTGGTTTAGCAATTTCGCGCACAATGGCAGTAACTGCTGTTAAAAATGTTTTTAACAATGCACCTAAAACTCCACCAACTGCTTCCCTGCCATGTATATGAGCTTGCTTTTCGTTACCGTCAGCAGTTTCCCCTGCCCTCCTTCTTGGATCCATCCTATGAGCAATCACCGAAAACAACACTCCCCTGATTGAAGACTTCACTCGTTTCTTTGCTTCATCATCATGTGTTGTTTCATGTCCATGACTTAAGTGTTTAGCGTTCATTAACTCCTTCTGTTGCTGGGCAAACATGCTACTTAACACTTCTTCTATTGCTTGCTTCCTTCTTTTCTCTCTAACTCTTTTCATAGATTCTGATTTATCGCGAGTATGCTTTGTGGTTTCAAATTCTGCATCAATATCTTCGGACGCAGCCTGACTATATAAAGTCTCTATGAGCCTATCTATACTTCGCTTTATTTGCATAGTCCTTTCGTAACTATCTAAATTGTCAATCCCTTCGTCGATCTGATTTAGAATATCCTCAAAAGCTTTTAAATATTCTTGAATATACTGTATTATGTATTGCTTATCTTCCTCTTTGTGTTGTTCTTCTTGATTTTGCTGATTTTCATTTTCTAAACTTCTCTCTCTTTTATCATCGTTATTTTCTTCAATATTATCACCGTCTTCCTCGAAAAGGTCTTTGTCGTTCATGATTTTTTTTAATTTAGTTAAAATTCTCACCAGTTACTATTGTATATGAAAAAATTAAATTAACATTAATGAAAAGCTTTTACAACTTCAGCACTAGTTAAAACGACAGTAAAACTGTCAAAAGTAACAGGATCATAATACCTCTCATACAATTCAACTGAACACCTAAGCCTGATTTTTTCCTTAGTGTTAAAACTAATTTCATAATCATTATTAGAGTTTAATATAGCAGAATTACGTAATAATTCATCAGCTAATACAGAGTCTAAAATTCCATTAATTTTTATCGTAATATGTCTGCTTCCAGCAGAATCCAATACTTTTCTCCAGCCAAAAGAAGAAATATCTTTTACCTCTTCTCTGTTATTACGCAAAGTAAACCTTAGGTTTCGTATATTATTTCACACAATAAAATTATTGTCATGATCTTTAATTTTTAGCTGTAATTTGCTCATTATCACCTCCTTTTATTAAAATATCAAAATTAATTGTTGAATGTAAAATTTCATCGTGCTGATCCATAGCACAATTACTTTCTAAAATGACCTCATTATTAAAATCTTCAATGCTCTTAAGTATCAAGTTAATATGCCTTATAATGGCAAACATACTGTTTATATGATAAGTATATATGTCGCATGAAAATCTTGCCTTTGTAGCAAAATTGGACAGCATATGCAGGTTGCTATAATTCACTGCGCGCAATCTCAAGTAAGGAATGGTGACCTGTTTAGGTAAGTAGTCATAAATGTTAGTAACATATTTTCTTAAATCAGAATTTGCTTTTAGTGCTTCATAAACGCTATTGTACAACTCGTTTATAGCTTGAATTTTTTCCATGATTGACCCTCAAAAGATATATAGAAACTCGTCATCCCGCTGCTTGTTAGCGGGATCTATGTTAAG
Organism: Wolbachia endosymbiont (group A) of Melieria omissa; assembly: GCF_964031125.1. NCBI lineage: Bacteria > Pseudomonadati > Pseudomonadota > Alphaproteobacteria > Rickettsiales > Anaplasmataceae > Wolbachia > Wolbachia endosymbiont (group A) of Melieria omissa. The sequence continues at coordinate 855,471 of NZ_OZ035007.1, forward strand.
AGATACCGCGAATGAATCGCGGTATGACGATAAGGTTTATACCTCGTCATCCCGCTACTTGTTAGCGGGATCTATCCGTGACGGTATGACGTAGGACTGCTGTCATTCCGCTACGTGTTAGCGGCTGAGATACCGCGGCGGTATGACGATAAGGTTTATACCTCGTCATCCCGCTGCTTGTTAGCGGGATCTATCCGTAACGGTATGACGTAGTAGCCCAGTTTGGATGACAAGAAAGAGCTACAACACAACCTTTGGTTCGCGAAACGGAGAACAAACCTTCTTCACTTCAGATAAATGGCTACTTACCTCCGATTCACGATTTTTGTAAAGAGCAGAAACATGCCGCATAATACCTAGTTTTATCTGCTCAGGAACATTGTCATAACCAGCTTCGTATACAACATCAACTCTTATTGCATTCAAACAATTGAAAAACTCAACGTAGCCCCCTACATCACTAAAATAATACTTAAGTGTTCTCTTCTCTTGATTTTTAGACATCATTGCAGTAGCCAATACTATCTTACTCACCATACGCGTCAAGTTAAGGAAATAAAGGTATGAAAGAGATAGAATAATAAGGTATAAGTTCTCCCAGATATACTTTTAGTGAGAGAACCAATGAATAAAATAACTTGCTTATCAAAAAAGCTCAAAGAATTTTTTAATGAAAAAGCAGAGAAAATCTCAATTACAACAAGGTTTATAAAAAGAAAGAGAAAGCTAAAAGGTTCATCATTCGTAAAAGCCATGGTCTTGGGTAATATAGGAGTTGATAATTGTAGCGTAGAAACAATGTGTCAATTACTAAACGAGGACTCGATAGATATAACAAAACAAGGTTTGGATTTTAGATTTACTGAAGAAGCAGTGGAATTTATGAAAAGGATGTATAATGAATCTGTGATTCTCTTTAAAAATATCTTGCAAGTTGATTGCAAAATCTTACAGCAATTTAATAGTGTTAAATTATTGGACAGTAGCTATATTACTCTACCTAACAGTATGGAAGAGATGTATAAAGGTTATGGTACTAGCTACAGTGGCTATGAAAGCAATACTAAGTCTGGAATAAAGTTACAATTAGTTTTCGACTACATGAATCAGATATAGCTCTTTCCATAAAAGTCCGGATGTGATAGGATAAGGGTAGATGATGATAAGGAGGTTGAATGCCAGCAGCATATAGTTATGATTTAAGAAAAAAAGCAATGGAAGCGCTAGACGAAGGAGAAAGCAGAGAAACAGTGGCAGCAAGATTTAAGATTGGAAGAACTACTTTATGGGAGTGGCAGCAAAGAAGAAAAGAAACAGGAGACTTTCAATCAAAAAAACTTGGAAATGGGGGTTACAATCACAAAATTACCGACTGGGATACCTTTGCCAAATTTGCCAGAGAACACGGAGGAAAGACTCTATCGGAAATGGCTAAACTTTGGAACAACGTTAGTATCCAAACGATCTATCGAGCCCTTAAAAAAATTGGATTTACGCGCAAAAAAAGACATATGGATACAAGGAAAGAAACGAAGAAAAACGTGCTGAATTTTTGAAAATTATAGCGACAAAAGAACCTAAAAACTTAGTGTATATAGATGAGTCTGGCATTGATAACACCGAAGACTACCCCTACGGATATTGCCAGAAAGGACAGCGGTTTTATGCCTTAAAATCTGGAAAGAAAACTCAACGAATCAGTATGGTTGCAGCCTTAAGTGGAAGAAAGATAGTTGTTCCGTTAACCTTTGAAGGCCACTGTAATATGGATGTTTTTAATGGATGGTTTGAGCAATTTTTGACACCGATCTTGGAACCTGGACAGACTGTCATTCTTGACAATGCTACTTTTCATAAGTCTGATAAGATTATCGAGCTTGCTAAAGGGGTTGGTGCAGAAATTTTGTATCTGCCGCCTTATTCTCCAGATTTCAACAAAATTGAGCATCATTGGTTTGCTATAAAAAACAGAGCCAGGAAAAACATTCCTCTATTCGAATCCTTTCGTCGTGCTGTTGATTCTGCCTTCCTATGACCTGTTCGGACTATTATGAGAAATGCTATATTTATTCCACTGTCGCTACTATTACTTTCATCAATAGTCGAATCTAAAAAGGTCTGTTCACCATTATATGTAGCACCGTATTGTTCCGAATGTTGATTATGACCGGTTTGTTCTATGCGCTTCTGATTATTGGCAAGTCTTTGTTCTACCTCTTGCAACTTTTGCTCCACAGCATTTCTTTCTCTTAGAGCCTGTTCTCTTTCTAATGTATCATCTACTTTGTCTGTATTGTTTTCATTAATGATTGAGTTTGAAGAAGTCTGTTCATCCTCATCTTGTACATAGATTTTTCTGTTGTTTGGTGTAGTTCCGTTGTTCTCTTCCTGATCTCTTGCATTACATGCTTGCACTGCAGCAGTTGCGTTATTTCCGTTCACAGCTAAATTTCCTGGAGTTTTATTATTAGGCTGCGGTAAAGTGCCTTGTCTATTTTGTCTTCTCGTAGCTCCTGCCTCAGCATAACGTTGTTCTCCTTCCTCTAACATTTCTATTATAGCCTTTTTACCTTTTACATCACCGACAATATCCCTTGGAGTTCGGCCTTGACTATCTTTTAGTAAAAGATTTGCGTCATTATTCAATAAAAGCTGAACTATCTCTTGATGACCATGCAAAGCAGCAATGTGCAAAGCAGTTAATTGAGACTTAGCTCCATCAAGTTCATATATTGGTTCATTAACTTTTACTCCCTTTGCTAGTAGGAGTTTTACTATTGGTACACTGTTACATTCCACAGCAAGATGTAACAATGTATAAGTTACAATTTTGTATGAATCTGATACACGGAACATCTTATCTATCTTCAAATTGTTATAAGTGCTATATACTATTGAGTCTGCATCTTTTAGCTCACTTCCTATTCTTTCAAGTAAATTATTCTCATTTAAACCTTCACTCTTGCTTACCTCATTTATTATTTCAAAAAACTTTTCCTTTTTTATTGCCATAACCTTTCCTCTCAATTTATTTATTATTGCTGAACAGTCTCACAAAAAAGTTAAGTTTGTCGAAATTCCATGTTTGATCTAAAAATTAGTCATAAACATTTTCTATGCAAGTAGCTGACACTGGTTCATTCTATAATGGTGTCACAGCAGTCCTACATCATGCCACCGCGAACCGTCATACCGCGATTCATTCGCGGTATCTCATCCGCTAACAAGTAGCAGAATGACAGCAGTCCTACGTCATACCGCCGCGGCGCTAACAAGAGATCCCGCTAACAAGCAGCGGGATGACGAGCTTATCTTCATGCCGCCACGAACCGTCATACCGCCGCGGTATCTCCAGATCCCGCTGGGATGACGATTGTCGTTTAGCTATAAATATTTAAGAAATTTACCAAATAAAAAAAAAGGCAAAAGAAGCCCTGGGGTTATTATCTGCTTTAAAATATTGGCGTTTTTTATGTTTTAAACGCTTGACAAGCAAGATTTAGCTGCAAATGTTTAAGAAATTTACTAAGCAGAAAAAAAGACAAAGAATCCCCGAGTTAGCTAGTCTTTTACTATCTCTGTCGAGTATTGGCATTTTTTGATGTCTTGTAACGCTTTATAAGCGCGTTCAGCTTATTTAGATAAAAATCTAGATGTAGATGAAGTTTTGTAAAGACATACAGTATCTATATACTGCAAAAAATTGAACATAAGACGCCGATACATTAAGTAATCCTTACCTTTTAATCTGCAGATTGGCGAAAGCAAATACAATAGCTTCAGTTTCATGATAAGGGGGCTGGCGGAGTTTGTCAAGGAAGTTTTTTCGTTTCTGTGGGCTACCTGGATTAATATTATATAGAAAGTCTGCTGCCAATAAAGCCTAAACTTACCAAATACATTTCTGTAGATTCAGATCTACTTGACTTTGGTTTAAAGTATTTTACTGTTTTAAACATTTTTTTTAGCTCGTTACAAAAATCTTTATCAGATTCTCCTTGGAAAATTTTTACTACAAACGTGCCACCATGGCTCAAGAAATGCTTTGCAAAATTGAGCGCTGCCTCACATAAAAGCATAATTCTGATATGATCCAACGATTTTAAACCACAAGATTCGGGCGCCATGTCAGATAAAATTACATCAAATTTTTGATCCTTGAATTTTTCTCTTAAAATTTCAAACTCATTGATAATATCACATTGTATAAACTCTACTCCATTAATTGCGTTCATTGGTTTTATGTCAAGAGCAACCACATTTGCACCTTTCTGAGATGCAACTTGTGACCATCCACCAGGAGAAGCACCAAGATCAATAATTTTTTGCCCTTCTTGGAATAATTTAAATTTGTTATCCATTTCTACCAGCTTATATGCTGAGCGTGACCTATAACCATCCTTGCTAGTTTTTTGCACATACTGATCATTCAAATGACGATGTAGCCACCTTGTTGAAGATAGTTTTCTGCCTCTAGCCGTCTTTACTCTAGTTTTTATTGCTAATACCCTACTTATTATTGATTATATCTTTAAGCTCTTTTTCAACTACTTCTTTTACCAGTGCATGTAGATATTTATTCAGCCATTCTGAGAGCTGAGGTTTTAAAAGAGATGTAACTAATTCTTCAACAGTAAGGTTCGCTTTTTTTTGTTGTTTATGCTGTAATTCGTTTTGCATTTTTCCAAGCAACGCTTTGATCTCTTCCATATTCTCTTTTAAAATTAGATGATCGTTATTTTGCGCTTGTAAGCCGCTATTACTCGCTTTGTTATTACTCATTTGGATATTATCGTACAAATAAATATCTTTTTTTTCTTCTGAATTGTAGCTATGGCCATTAAATTGGTTATTGTTGCAAGCCATTTCCTCACTTTGGTCATCATTATCGATGTCCTCTTTTTCATTATTTTCTTTTTTGCCATCTTCTTCTATTTCTTCTGGATACTCTTCCTCAAGGTATAGCACATCATCATTTTCATCCTTTATTTCTGCTTTATCGTTACTCGCGTTTTTACCCGATATAGCTTTTTTTATATCTTCTAGGATATCTTTTACAGATTGATTGCCTTGTTCATCATGCATAGTGCTAATACCATTAAATTTAGAGGTCTATACTATTTATCATAAAAAGCAAGTTGTAAACACTAATCACATAATTGCTTTTTGCTTCAACTAAGTCTGAACGTGCTTTAAATAATGCATCTTCAGTGTCCAAAAGGTCAGATGTACTCTTTAAATTTAAGTTTACTTCTTGCTCAACTCCTTCCAATGCTAGAGCTGCTGCTTTTTCCGCTTCTTGACTTGCTTTGATAATGGCCTTTGCTGTCAACACATTATTCCAAGCATTTACAACTGCTTGTTCTATATTTTTTACCGTTTCATAATAATCGTAGGTAGATTTTTTTGCATCCATTTTAGCTTTACTGACACCAAAAGCATTAACTCCTCTCTTAAAGATTGGAACATCAAGAGTAAAAACTACATGAACATTTTCTAATAGTTTGTCTACCTTCATACCATCCTCCCCAAAATTTTTGCTTGCACTTAGATTTAAAGAAGGAAGCCACTTGGAGCTTTCAGCAATCACTTCCATTCCGGCTGCTCTTTTTTGATAAACTGCTGCTTTTAGAGATAAATTATTGGTTTTTGCTAACTGTAAACATTCATTTAGCTCTGGAACAGAAGGTAGTTTATCATTAGCTTCAGAAAGGTCATCAGCATCTTCGCCAATCAAATGATAATAAGCAATATTTACCAACTTTAATTTACCTTCAGCATCAACTCTTTCGGATATAGAAGACGAAAATTTTGCTTTTGCTAACAAAACTTCAGCATTGGTTACCTCTCCAAGGGAAAAGCGTTTTTTCATAGCTGACAAATGTTCCAAAGAAACGCGTTCTTTATGTTCTCTGAGCTTTAATATTTCTGTCTTTTGTAAAACATTAACATATGCTTTCACAGCATTAAGTGCAAGCTCTTGTTTTAATTGCTGAAATCGCATCTTTTCTGCTTTGAGAAGATGGCTTGATCGACTGAATGTGGCAAAGGTACCACCGCCATCTATTATCCTTTGGCTTAATATCAGGCGTTTTCCAGAGCCTTGTGAATTGTTAATAATATTAAAATTACTATCAAAATTGTATTGCAAACTAATGTCAGGTAAAAATCCAGCTAACCCAGAAGATTTATAGTGTTTTTCTGCGCTTTTATATTGGTAAAATTGAGACTTTATTTTTGAGCTATTTTTGATGGCTTTGCTTATCACTTCTCCCACATCGGTTGCATAGCAACTTATAGTACCAAAAATGATCGCAAGTGTGATAATCAATCGAAACATTCTACTTCCTGTGCATATTGGTTGCGCAGCTCAATTACTAACATAAATTACTTTAATAATCAATAACTAATATTGTTGACACTATTGAGAAATTAAGTATATAGTAGCTTACTATTGTTTAGTTAAATTACAATGAAAACTTTTTTCTTAAAAGAGAAACAAATCGACAAAAAATGGTTTGTCATAGATGCAGAAGGATTAGTGGTAGGAAGGCTCGCAGCATTTGTAGCGACACTATTACGTGGAAAGCATAAACCTGAGTATACACCTCATATGGATTGTGGCGATAATGTAATTATTATCAACGCAGAAAAGGTGCATTTCACCGGAAAGAAGCTTAAAGATAAAATTTACTATAAGCATACAGGTTATTCTGGTGGTTTGAAGAAAACTACTCCAGATAATATTTTAAATGGCAAATTTCCTGAGCGTGTAATAGAAATGGCAGTGAAAAGGATGCTTGATGATGGGCCTATGGCACGTAGACGCTTTGAAAATTTGTATGTTTATTCTGGTTCAGAACATAAGCATCAAGGACAGCAACCTGAAAAGATAGATTTTGCCTCTTTGAATCGTAAAAATAAAAAGTAATGGAGTAAAAATGAAGAGTTCTACAATAAATAACAATGATTGGTCAGAAAAGACAATTAAATCAGCAGTTGATTCGCTTGGTCGTTTATATGCTACAGGCCGAAGAAAAGAATCTGTAGCAAGAGTATGGATAAAGCCGGGGAGTGGAAAATTTAGTGTTAACAAAAAAGGCGATCTAATTTCTTATTTTAAAAGAGAGTCAGTGTGCCAAATAGTAAAAATGCCATTTGTTGCAACTTCCACATTGGATAAATACGATGTATTTGCAACTGTAAAAGGTGGAGGGCTATCTGGTCAAGCAGGTGCTCTAGCTCATGGAATAAGCAGAGCTTTAAGTAGTGTAAGCCAAGATTTGCATTCTATACTACGTAATGGTGAGTTCTTAACTAGAGATTCACGTGTTGTTGAACGTAAGAAATATGGTCAACATAAAGCTCGGAAAAAGTGTCAATTTTCTAAGAGATAGTTATTTTATAGGGGTGTTTTTTTGTAAGTATTATACAAATATTTGCAAAAATGTATGATATCCTCTATTTTTGTGATGAATTTAGTTGACTATCGGTGTCAACATAATATGCTATTTATGTGATTTTTTCAATATTAAGGTAATTTATGAGTAAAGAAGATATAATAAAACAATTAAAGGAAGATTGTTCTAGTCAGAATATAGATATAACAAAATCTGATTTGAGCAAGATTCATGATGCGTTTATTAAAATAATAAAGAATGAGCTGCATGGGAAAGGTGAAATACGTTTGCATGGAATAGGAACATTTTCTACTGCTATCAGTCAGGAAAAACAATGTCGTAACCCCCAAAGTGGTGAGATCATGACTGTTCCTAAAAAGACAAGGGTAAAATTTAAAGCAAGCCAAACTCTTTTAAGTATTTTAAATGAGAAGGAAAAAGCAGCAGTTAGTTAGACATTGTCATTTTCATTGTTTTTACTACGCTGTGTAAGCCGTAAAATACAGCTTCGCTAATTAAATAGTGGCCTATGTTAAGAGCTGAGATGTGAGGTATTCTTGTCATCTTCTTAGCATGTTTATAAGTTATGCCATGTCCTGCGTGGCATTCTATTCCTAATTTATTGACGTACTCTGCAGCATTAGTAATTAACTGTAACTTTTTTTCTGATGGATTATCACAGTAATCCCCTGTGTGAATTTCTATTATGTCAGGTTTTGTCCCTAGCTTTTCAAGATATTTTAGTTGATCAATATTTGGATCGATAAACAGTGAGACTTTTATGCTAGAGCTATGCATTTCCTCTATTATACTAGAAAGTTTACTGTGCATATTCACGATATCCAGGCCACCTTCGGTTGTTAATTCTTCTCTTTTTTCTGGTACTATACTAATCGAATAGGGTTTTACCTTTTTTGCTATTTCAAGCATTTCTTCCGTGGCTGCAATTTCAAGATTTAACTCAGTGCTAATGCTTTTTTTTAGGTTAAATACGTCTTCATCTCTAATATGCCTTCTATCTTCTCGTAAGTGTACAGTAATAAAGTCTGCTCCAGCGTCAATGGCTATTTCTGCTGCTTTCAATGGATCTGGATAAGAAGTTCCGCGTGCGTTGCGGAGGGTTGCAACGTGATCGATATTAACACCTAGTTTCACAATCTACCTCAGAAATTATTTATAGATTATACATGTTATTAGGTTTTTTGCATAGTCATTGTTTGACCTTACCCAGAAAAAGTGGAGAGAAAGAAAAGAGTTTTTTTGGGTAAAATAAAATTTTGGAGGATTAGAAATGGTAAGAGAATATACAGCAGAATTCAAATTGGAAGCTGTTAAACTGGCAAATGAACAAAGAAAGGTAGGTCAACCAGTTGCAAAAGTAGCAAGAGATCTAGGAATAAGGGATAGTGTATTAGGAAAATGGATGAAGAAATATAACGAAAAAAAGTCAGCGGCAAATGCATTTCCAGATGTAGCACCTTATGACAAAGAGAGGTTTGATTTACAAAGCAAGAGTAACAAGGGAAAGAGACATTTAAAAAAAAGCCCTGGCCAGTCAAAAAGAGTAAAATATTTTTTTATATAGTAACTGCTATAAAGTACAGGAATTATGTAGGATTTTCTGCTAGTGGCTACTATAAGTGGACCACAAGAAAAATAAGCAGTAGAGAATCAGCAAATAAAGAGCTACTCGAAGCTATTCAAAAAATATATCAAGTTTCTAAATGTAGATATGGAGCTCCTAAAATTCATGCTGAATTGAAGGCTTTGGGTAAAAGTTGCAATTTGAAAACGGTGCAAAGTATTATGCAGAAAAATGACATCAGGGCTATACTGAGAAGAAAGTTTAAAATTAAAAAACAACAAACAGATAATAGAGCTGTAGCTCCCAATATATTAGATCAAAACTTTATTGTTGATCAACCAAATAAAGTATGGGATTACTTACATCAAAACCAAGGAGGGATGGCTATATTTGGCAGCAATAATTCTCACGTATGGTAGTTATAGCATTTCTCATAATAGTCCGAACAGGTCATAGGAAGGCAGAATCAACAGCACGACGAAAGGATTCGAATAGAGGAATGTTTTTCCTGGCTCTGTTTTTTATAGCAAACCAATGATGCTCAATTTTGTTGAAATCTGGAGAATAAGGCGGCAGATACAAAATTTCTGCACCAACCCCTTTAGCAAGCTCGATAATCTTATCAGACTTATGAAAAGTAGCATTGTCAAGAATGACAGTCTGTCCAGGTTCCAAGATCGGTGTCAAAAATTGCTCAAACCATCCATTAAAAACATCCATATTACAGTGGCCTTCAAAGGTTAACGGAACAACTATCTTTCTTCCACTTAAGGCTGCAACCATACTGATTCGTTGAGTTTTCTTTCCAGATTTTAAGGCATAAAACCGCTGTCCTTTCTGGCAATATCCGTAGGGGTAGTCTTCGGTGTTATCAATGCCAGACTCATCTATATACACTAAGTTTTTAGGTTCTTTTGTCGCTATAATTTTCAAAAATTCAGCACGTTTTTCTTCGTTTCTTTCCTTGTATCCATATGTCTTTTTTTGCGCGTAAATCCAATTTTTTTAAGGGCTCGATAGATCGTTTGGATACTAACGTTGTTCCAAAGTTTAGCCATTTCCGATAGAGTCTTTCCTCCGTGTTCTCTGGCAAATTTGGCAAAGGTATCCCAGTCGGTAATTTTGTGATTGTAACCCCCATTTCCAAGTTTTTTTGATTGAAAGTCTCCTGTTTCTTTTCTTCTTTGCTGCCACTCCCATAAAGTAGTTCTTCCAATCTTAAATCTTGCTGCCACTGTTTCTCTGCTTTCTCCTTCGTCTAGCGCTTCCATTGCTTTTTTTCTTAAATCATAACTATATGCTGCTGGCATTCAACCTCCTTATCATCATCTACCCTTATCCTATCACATCCGGACTTTTATGGAAAGAGCTATAATGAGTAGTGCAATAAATAAACAATTGGTTATGAACTCTTTATTAATGGCCATTAATAGGCGTAAACCTGTTAAAAATCTACTGCTGCACAGTGACCAAGGTTCACAATATACTGCGCAAGGGTATCAATATCTCTTAGCTGTAAAGAATATAGATGAGTAATAAAGGCTGTTGTTACGACAATTCTGTTGTGGAAAGCTTCTTCAGTTCTCTAAAAAGGGAGTTACCAATAGACACCTCTCGGCACTCTAAACAGCATATCAAAACTGCTATATTTGAATATATAGAAATTTTTTATAACAAACAACGTCACTATTAACTATTGCATTCCTGAGCATTTTGATTCATCATTCTCTTTGTGAAAAACATTCCAAACTTTCTCTCCACTTTTTCTGGGTAAGGTCATTTTCGCCTTGACCAAGAAAAAATTCAGCTATTGCCTTACTTTCTCTTGCAACAACTTCTTCCTTAACAATTTTTCCTTTCTCATCAACGATACTTATAAAAGTTTCTTTTAGTGAGATCGCTATAATATTCCATGAGACTGCTCCTACTAATAAAAGTTTAAATTATTTTTGAAGAACTTATTCTACTGAATTCGTTACTTCGTGCTAAAATAATGGACTCCATCATTCAACAGCAATTACAGTATGTTTACCCTTTTTCTTGTTATTTTTCTAATCTATAGCTAGCGTTCAAAACCATATTCGAAAATACGTTTTCGGATTTTTTTTAATGCTGTTTATTTCATCCTCAACATCGTCTCTACCTTTATGAACTAAGTAGCAGCATTAAAAATTATAACGTACCCCTATCTCTAGAGTTGCATCTGGTATTTGTTTTGCTTTTATACCACTTAGTTGCCCACCCATGGTCATACCAACTGCACCAATTATCTGCGGAGTAATTTCATAATCAACACCTAACTTTAGTTTATAGGAAATAGAACTCAGTATTTTATCTACTACAGATGAACCAGCAGCTTCACCACCTGATTCTGGAGCACCTTGTGTTTCTTCTTCCTTTTCTTTTTCTTCTTGTGAACTATCGCCATCACCATCAACTGTATCACTAACACCAAAGCCAAAAGGTGTTATTTGGAGATATCCTCCTAAACCTCCGCTGACATATAGTTTAACGGGATCAATATCAAGGTCAGGATAGAAGCGGTAGTTTGCCAATAAGCTAGCTCCTATGCTCTTTAATGACTTAATATTACTGAGAACCTCAAGTTCAAATTTAGAGTTTTGGTCATAATGGTAACCAAGAACAACACCAGGTTTCATTTTAAAGCCACCACCCCAACCAGCACCAAAGTTTAAACCTGCATAGTACTTATCTTCTGACTTACTTGCACTATTACTAGCTGCACCTGCTAGAGATGAAGTAAGCAACACAGCCAAAACGCACAATCTCTTTATTTTCATATAACTCCTCATACAAAAAAATATATAATGCATAAGTATATATCCTTTATATTAAAAAAGATATAACTACATGTCAAAAAAAGTATAGCCATAAAATCAGATTATATAAAACGTACTACTCAGGTCTTTTATATAACTATATTTACTATCTTATTTGGTACAGCATATACAGTGCGAACTTTGCTTTGATCGATCTTACTGGACACAGAGTCTATCGCTATTTTCTTCAATTCTTCTTGAGGTAAGTTAATTGCCACCTTGATTGTTGTACGTAATTTTCCATTGATTTGCACTGCTATAGTTACCGTATCGTCAACTAATAATGATTCATCAGCTTTTGGCCAAGGTTGACCTCCTATTTCTTGCCATAGGCTTTCAGCTAGATGTGGTATGAATGGTTCGATTACTCTGATTAATATACATATACCTTCATCAATAAGAGATTTTCCAGTTTTTACGTCTATTTCAGCTATTAAATTCGTCATCTCACGAAATTTTGCCACTACACAGTTTAATCTGCAGTTTTCCAAGTCATCTGTAAGTCCGTGTAAGAGTTTATGAATTTTTTTTCTGTACTCTAGAAGTCCACCCGTAACATTTTCATTATCATAGTGTATATTTACAGGTCTTAGCTGCATGACCATACGCCACAATTTATTTACATAACGAGAACAACCTTCCACACCATCATCGGACCATTCCATATCTTTCTCCGGAGGAGTGTCGGACAACACAAACAAGCGAGCAGTATCAGCACCATACTTTTCTATGATAAAGTTTGGGTCAACTGTATTCTTTTTCGATTTGCTCATTTTTTCAACTTTGCCCACTTGAACTTTTGCACCTCGCGCTATTAATTCTTTTGCTTCTGCGGGAAATAGCCACTTACCATTTTCGTCTTTATAAGTTGCATGGCAGACCATTCCTTGAGTGATTAAAGTAGAGAAAGGCTCTTTAATATCAAAATAGCCACATTTGGTTAAAGCACGGCAGAAAAATCTTGAATAAAGCAAATGCAGAATTGCATGTTCTATCCCACCTATATAATAATCAACAGGCATAAAACGATTACATGCATCTTTGTCTATTGATTTATCTTCACTACAGAATGCAGCAAAATACCAGGAAGATTCAAAAAAGGTGTCGAATGTATCAGTTTCACGCTCTGCTTGCTTTCCGCACTTTGGACAATCAACAAATTTCCAAGTTGGGTGCTTATCCAGCGGATTGCCACCACTTGTAAATTCTACATCTATTGGTAGAACTACAGGAAGGTCTTTTTCTGGCACTGGAACAGTTCCGCAATCTTTGCAATATATGATAGGTATAGGGCATCCCCAATAACGCTGCCTTGAAACTCCCCAATCGTGCAAACGATAGTTTATTGTTTTTTTGCCTATTTTTTTTTCTTCAAATTTTTTAACTATGGCTTCCTTTGCTTCACTAACCATTAATCCGTTTAAGAATTCGGAGTTAAACATTGTCCCGTCTCCAGTATACGCCTCCTTTGTCATCTGAGTAGCTTGACACTGGGATCCATTGTAAGAATTCTGGTCACGCGCTGGAATGACACCTAAGTGGGCTGAAGAAATAACGGGAATTATCGGCAAATTATATTTCTGTGCAAATTCAAAGTCACGCTGATCATGTGCAGGGCAACCAAAAATCGCGCCTTCCCCATATTCCATCAACACAAAATTCGCTATGTAAAGCGGCAATTCCTTATCAAGAAATGGATGTTTGACGTTTAATCCGGTGTAAACTACTATTTTTTCATCGTTCTCTCTTTTCGATTTTATTTCCTGGATCCCAGTGTCAAGCACTGGGATGACAACAGAAGAACCATTCTTTAATTCCTGCACAATAGGATGCTCTGCTGCCACTGCACAAAAAGAAGCCCCAAACAAAGTATGAGGATAAGTTGTAAAAACTTTTAATTTCTTATTCAGGCCAACTACTTCAAACTCTATAGTTGCTCCTTCAGATTTTCCTATCCAACGCTCCTGCATTGTTTTGACTTTTTCTGGCCAATTTTTCAAACTTTGCAGGCACTTGAGTAAATCTTCAGCGAAATCAGTAATCTTTAAAAACCATTGGGACAACTTACGTTTTTCAACAACTGCACCTGATCGCCATCCTTTTCCATCAACCACCTGTTCATTTGCAAGCACTGTTTGGTCCACTGGATCCCAGTTAACCCATGATTCTTTTCGATAGGCAAGCCCATGCTTTAAAAAATCCAGGAAAAATTTTTGTTCGTGTTTGTAATAATCAGGCTCACATGTGGAGAGTTCACGCTCCCAATTATAAGAAAGACCTATAGATTTCAACTGTGTACGCATATTATCTATATTCTCTTTTGTCCATGTTTCGGGGCTAATATTGTTATCCCTTGCTGCATTCTCAGCTGGTAATCCAAACGCATCCCAGCCAATTGGATGCAAAACCTCAAATCCATTAGCTCTCTTGTAACGCGCTATCACATCCCCTATTGCATAGTTACGTAAGTGTCCCATATGAATTTTACCAGATGGATATGGAAACATTTCCAACACGTAACACTTTTCTTGTTTACCACTCTTGCTTACAGAAAAATCCCATTTATCTTGATAAAATTTTTCAACACTTTTAAAATCATATTTCATATAAATCCAAATTCAATTACAGTTCATATGCATCAAAGGATCAACCGCTTGGCCATTATGTCGTATTGTGAAACACATCTGTGGATCTTTATCTTGTGTGCTTGATTTACCTGCAGATCCAATTACTTGACCTTGCTTTACTTTATCGCCAATTTCAACATGTATGTTTTTTAAATAGGAGTACACAGTCATGTAATTATCTTTGTGTTCCACTATAATTAAATTCCCATACCATCTCAGCCCTTTGCCTACATATATCACTTTGCCTGGTGCAGAGGAAACTACGTTCGTTCCATTTTGAGCAGCAATTTTTATGCCATCCTTACACATTTCATCAGAAGAGGTAGCTGAACCTTTAACTGGCATTACAAATTTACAATTTACCCCCACATTTTGTGTATTATTGTTATCTTTGTATATCCTATTTATGATGGCTTTTCTACTTTCTTTTTGCACTGAAGGCTCCCTAATTAAATGGTACTCTCTTGTATATTCCAGATCTCTTTTTCCGTAAAATTCTTCGCCTTTAAGCAGCACAGGTGCAGGTTTTTGCAGGCCACAGCCTATTAATATTGCTAATAACATAAGAAATGAGGCTATATGCCACATTTTAAACTCTCACAAAACTCCAAAATTTTAGCGAGACGTAGTGTTTCACGCCTGCTTGTTACTTTCCTCGTTATTTATTTTACTAGTTAAATAGTCCCTCAAATCGGTGAGTTCTTGCAACAAATTCTTTGTGACTTTTATATCATTACCAAATTCTTTTTGCACTCCTTTTATTGTATATCCTTTATCATATAGCATGTATTTTACTTTCTTTATGGCCTCTATACACTTGCGATCATATAGCCTTCTTCCTTTACGCTTTGTAGGCTTAATTTGATGAAATTGACCTTCCCAAAATCTCAAAACATGCTGTTCCAAATGTAGCTCTTCAGCTACTTCCCCAATCGTATAAAATAATTTTTCCTTGTTCATTAATTATTGATTGATTTTTTTATAATTTTTGAAGGCCTAAAAGAAACTGAATTTCTTGCCTGAATCATCACTTTCTCCGATGTATTTGGTATATTTCCTGGTCTTTCCTTCTTTTTCTTAACCAAGAATGTTCCAAATGACGATATTTTTACTATTCCATCCTTTACCAAGCTTGTCTTTATTTCGTCCAATATATCATCTATTATCGAAACAGAGTCTTCCTTTGATAATCCTATTTCTTGGTTTATATCTCCAGCTATCGTTGCCTTAGTTACTGTTGTGTCTTTTGTTGTAACGTGATCCATTATTGATAAATATTACAATACGTAAATATAATATAGCAATCGACTCGAGATTCAGCTACTTTATTTTTTAGAGTATGTCTCTTTTGTTGCATAATTTAAAATACCGGCAACTATCAATATCGCAAATATTGCAAAAAGTGCCATTTTATGATCTGTAAAAAGTGCTAACATTGACACTATAACTCCACTGCCAATAAACATAAATCCATTGATAATGGATGATGATGTGCTGATGTATTTTCGTTTCACAATCTCGCTGCCGACAGTAAAATTAAGCATATGTCCTCCCGCAAAAAACCCGAACATTAACATACAAAAGTACACAACGTGGACTGTTAAATGGCTGTATAGTAAAATAATAATTGAGACGCCTTGCAATAAAGCAAAAGCAGAAATTACATGTTTCCTATTTTTAAATAAGTTTGAGATTCGATCTGCAATTGGAGCACCAACTGCAAGACCAAGCCATAGTATTGCAGTTGCTATACCTGACTCCATTGCATTGAGTTCTGAGTTGCCCAGTAACCTTGGAGCCCACAAGGTATTAAGTGCTAAAAATGTTCCAAAAGTAATAGCACCCACCACTGAAGTTATCCAGATATCTCTTAATTTTAGCACTGTTAATATAGAGCACATTACTGTCTTCATAGAGCTTTTTATTGTGCGCTTTTCTGAGCTGCTTTCTGGAAGTGTGTTTGGACAAAAAAGCGTAAGTACAAATATCAACACACCAAATAGTATTATGCATACAATCAGATTTTTCCAATATGCATCTTCGGCAAGCAAGTTAGAGAACAGTATTTGAATTACCAAAGCAGAAAGGCTTGAAATTGTCTGCACTAGTGAAAACATTAGTCCAAATTGGGCAGCGGAAAAACATATGCTACTTGTGTGAGCAGCACCAATAAAACCAAATGATGCTCCAGTTGCAATCAACACTTGAGACAAAATCAAATGGGAGAAATTGTCACTATTAATAAGGACAAAAAACCCCAAGATCATAGTTGATAACGAGAAAAAATAAATTTTTTTACTGGAAAAAACATTAAACGTTGCTCCACTAAAAAATTGTAAGATGGCGAAAGTCCAAGTATATGCTGAATTAGCCAGTGCAACTTGCGCGATTGTAAGTCCAAGTTCCTTTTCGAGATTTACACTTATAAAGGTATAAATTATCTGCATGTTGCTGAATATAACAACCAAGTTACTAATCAGCCAAATGAACCAAGCCTTAGCTCTGCTTTCCATAAGATTTGTTTTTATAAGTAATCTATTAGAAATTTAACACTAAGTCTCTTTTTAAGCTATTGTTTCCTGACTACTGTTATAGCTAACCCAAAAAACGGTTTCCCTACGTCATGCCGCCGCGGTATCTCTTAGCCGCTAACAAGCAGCGGGATGACGATTGTCAGGGTGTCATCCCAGCGCCCCTATGATGTCATCCGAGTAGCCAACACTGGTTTCCATCCAAGACGGTGTCATTCCAGTGCTTGACACTGGAATGGCTTTGTTGCATCGCCCTTCGGATAGTAGGTAACGCACAATAAATTTATGAAGCTATCTCAAATTTAGCCATACCAATATCAGTGAACTTATTGAGCAAATAGCATTTAACAAGTAGTTCCTTCTCTCTATTTGTCTCAGATTTATTCCTAAAACTAAACCCGAATGTTTGTTTCAGTCGCGAGAAAAAACTTTCTATATAAGATCTTTTTCCGTAGTTTGTTTGCCTTTTCCACCTCTTCATTCCATCTTCGCTGCATGATTTTATTAGTCTAATTGCAGCATTTCTCTCAGCCATATAGTCTAACTTTGGATGCTCTGCTGCGTTGTTTTTCGGAGGAATTTTCGTTTTTATACCATATTGATTACACAGCTTATAGAGCTTTTCTCTGTCATATGCCCTATCTGCATATAGTACTTTTATGACATACTGAAAATCGACTTCTTTTAGCAAATCACAAGCTCCATAGTGATCAGCCGTTACTGTATTTTACAGCTATGGCTTTTTTGCTGTTTGTATTCAACATTACATGCAATTTTCTTGTCTGTTCATAGCTGCGATACTTTCTATCTTCGCTATTTTCTTTGCTATGACCAGGAGTGTTGTTGTATATACTAATTCCTGTACTGTCTATAGCAATTTCGATATCTTCCATATTATTTTCTGCAATCATTGATCTTAATATTGAGTTTCTTAAACCTTCTTGATGATTGTGAATAGCTGATAACTTGCAAATTTTTCCCAATTTGCTCAAGGTATCCTGCTATAAACCCAACTGTTTGCCTCAGGCCTATTCTAAATAAACAAGTTATTATGTGCACCAAAATTACAACTTTATCGCTATAAATATTGTTGCCACCTGGTATTTTTGGACCATTCTCGTACCACTTTTCTATGGCTTCGTTGATATAATGAAAAATATTTCCTCTTTTTTCTAGAAATTTGTTATATTCGCTATGGTTACTGACCCTCATTTTTTGTGGCATATTTTTTCTTTCAAGGTTAAATGGCTATTTTATAATGAATTTTGTCAGTAGCCACCAGATTTTTTCAGTTGCTATGCAACAAAGCCCACTGGAATCCAGACTTTAATTGTTATACTTGTAAATAATCTGGTGAAAATAAACGTTCATCTCAAAATGCAGTATTTTTGTTGAAATAGCTCAACTGGATCCCAGTGTCTGGGCACTGGGATGACACCATAGGAGGCTACTTGGATAACAAAAAAAGGAGCACTGGGATGACAGCAGTCCTACGTCATACCGCCGCGGTATCTCTAGATCCCGCTAACAAGCAGCGGGATGACGAGCTTATCGTCACGCCGCCACGAACCGTCATACCGCGATTCATTCGCGGTATCTCAGCCGCTAACAAGTAGCGGGATGACGGTTGTCAGGGTGTCATGAAAGTAGCTGACACTGGAATCCAGAAAAAAAGAAATATGTATCAGCTACTTTCATTTGCTGCGCCTCAAAAATAAACGTTCATGTAGCTGTAAGTCAAGCCATAAATCCAGATAAAGATCTTTAATCATTGGCTTCGTAGTACTTTTCAACCAACTTATTAAGTAACCTTACACCAAAACCTACTGCTCCTCTTGGACAAATGTCAGTACCTTTTTCGTGCCAAGCAGTGCCTGCAATATCTAAATGTGCCCAGCAAGTTTCATCCACAAAACGCTGTAAAAACTGTGCAGCCATTATGCTATCTCCGCCAGAGCCCGCAGGAGCGATATTTTGCACATCAGCAATCGGTGAATCAATAATTTTATCGTAAGTTTCATTCATAGGAAAACGCCATAACTTCTCATTTACTTCATTTCCTGCATCAATCAGACGGTTTGCTAATTCATCATTATTTGAAAAAAGACCAGCATATTCGTTATTTCCAAGCGCAACCACTATAGCACCAGTTAAAGTTGCAAGATCAATCATAAATTGTGGTGAAAATCTCTCTTGCGTATACCACAAAGCATCTGCAAGTATGAGCCTTCCTTCTGCATCGGTGTTCAACACTTCTATTGTCTGTCCAGACATTGAAGTTACTACATCACTTGGTCTTTGAGCATTACCACCCACTGCATTTTCTGCAAGTGCGACCACACCGATCGCATTTACTTTTGCTTTTCGTCCTGCTAAAGCATGCATCACCCCAACCACAGCAGCAGAGCCTGCCATGTCATATTTCATCGACTCCATACCACGTGAAGGTTTGAGCGATACTCCACCAGTGTCAAACGTTATGCCTTTACCAACAAAAGCTATTGGCTTTTGTTCTTTAGCAGCTCCATTCCATTTTATCACTACTAATTTTGGTTCTTTACTACTTCCTTGTGCAACTCCAAGCAAGGCTCCCATTTTTTTCTCTTCCATCTGCTTTTTATCAAGCACCTCGATTTCAAGGCCAAGCTTAGTAAGTTCTTTTTTTATATGATCAGCATAGGATTCTGGATATAGAATGTTAGGAGGCTCTGTTATAAAAGAGCGCGCAAGGAATATACTCTCACCTTCTTGCCTTGAGTGCTCAAATGATCTTTCAGCATTACTTAATTGCTCATCTTTTACTAATACGGTAATCTCCTCTACCTCTGTAATTTTCTCATCCTTTTTAGTTTTATACTTATCAAACTTAAAACTACGCAGAAACGCACCATATGCAACATTTGCTGCACTACCTTCGATTAAAACCGCTGCTTTTTTAATTTTTAATCTGCTTAGCTCACAATATATTTTACCACCAATATTTAATTCTTTATTTTCATTCCATTCATCCTTCTTACCAAGTCCAACAACTATGACATTTTTTTCTTCTGGCAAAGTAGTAGAGAAAAATTCACCAAAACTTCCATTGAAATTGCTAAATTGCTTTATATTATCCATGATCTGTTTTCCTTGCAAAACTCCGCCATCATTTACGGTTTCGTTGTCCTCAAATAAACCCGTTACTATTGTTTTAAAATCGGGCGAAATTTTAGAAATTGTTATTTTCATTGCTGGCATCTCCGTTGCAAATAATTGTAAACTGTACATAAAACACAGCAAAAACATCAGTAAGATATTTTTCATATACATCCTAAGTACAATAACACTCAAGTTTACTATGGACTCCCTTACATGCAAGGGTTTTTTATCTTTTATTAGAGAACTTATTATATCCGCCCAAGGTAATGTTAAACGTATAGGTTTTTATGACCTGATCACTGTAAGTAAATGGTGTTATGAGAAGGCTTGCAAGCCCATTACTAACAAAATCTCCAAGAACAGGATCAGCACAATTATCGCAATTATGGTCAACAAAAAACATTTGCGTTGTGAATTCCGGAAAATCCGGATGTTGAACTAGAAAGTTGATATGTGGAGCTCTATCACCAATTTTACCAGGTGCTATCGTAATAAAATTATAATAGCCAAGATTATTCACTACAAACCTTCCTGATCCAGCAAAATTCGGATCATCCTCTATATTCTTATCGTAATGGTTCACGCCGCGTGAATTCGCGTGCCATATAGAAACTACAGCATTTTGTATTGGTAAGCAGTTTATATCAGTAATTCTACCCACTATGTGTATTAATTCCCCTATTGCACTATTTGGAGAACCAGGTTTCCTTCTTAAATTGTTTGAAGAGCTAAAATTTTTTGGCCTTGCATCAAGGTCATATATTTCCGGAGTTTTAATGCAGTTGAGCAAAACAGGATCAGCTGCAAATAGCGGCAAACTGAATATCATTTGTACTAAAAGTGCTAACAAGATATTTTTCACATTCATTTCATTTATAATAGACTTCTTGCATAACCATATAACAAACTTTTATTGGAAATAGAAACGAAAAAACTTGCTTGACACCCTTCGCCAGCCCCCTTATCATGAAACTGAAGGTATTCAGTTATCTTCATCTGTGCAGATTAAACAGCAAGAAAACAACGTAGTTGGCGTCTTATTTTTAATTTTTTGCACTATGTGCACCTTATGTCTTCACAATATTTCTAGGTTTTTACCTACACAAGCTGAAACGCGCTATTTAAAACATTAAAAAACGCCAACTTAAAAAATGGATAGTGAATAACTAGCTACCCTAGGGTTTCTTTTGCCTTTTTTTCTGTTTAGTAAATTGTATCCGTTCAGCGGAGTGGTAGAATAAGGTAGACAAAGCAAGATAATAAAGATAATCATAGAGCAAAAGTGAGGTAATGTGGTAAACCTTTGAGAACTCTGCAAAAATTTACAGCAAAAAATAGAAAAGTTGGAAGGGAGGATAGAAGAGTTAGAGGCAGAAAATAAGGCCTTGAGGATTGAGAACGCTGAGTTGAAAGAGAGGCTTGGTTTAAATTCAAAAAACTCATCCCTGCCCAGCTCAAAAGAGCTATACAAAATAAAAAAGGACAAGCCAAAAAGCGAAAGGAATGTTGGCGATCAGGTTGGGCATAAAGGAAATTTTCATGCCACAATGGAAGCGGATAAAGTAGTAAAAATAGAGTTGCCTAATATTTGCGAATGCGGAGGAGAGCTTGTAATATGCGAAAAACCTTATGTTCACCAAAAAGTTGATCTTCCGGAAATTAGGCCTTATGTAGTAATTGGAACATGGTCGTTGTTGGAGATGCAGAAAAAGAAAAAGTAGCAAGTTACCAGAAGGTGTTACGCCAGATACATTTGGTCCAAGGGTTAAGTCTATAATTGCAGCACTCAGCGGATTTTACAAAAACTCAAAGCGTGAAGTGGCTAGTATCATAAATGACATTTTTAATTTGAACATAAGTGTTGGCAGCATATCAAATCTTACTATTACCCACAAATATAAATGTACTTATAAATAAAGTATTACAATATTAAAGTTTGCAAATATTGAGGGTATAAAAATGGCAAACGAGAGTAATGAATGGGCTAAAAATGAATTTGGAGATGCTGTACTTGGAGATAAAAGATTAACTGACCGATTAGTAAAGATTGCTGATAGTTTGATAAGTTTACCTGAAAGCTCAATTAATGAGGCATGCGGAAGTTGGTCAGAAGCAAAAGCAGCATACCGTTTTTTTCAAAATGAGAATGTAAAAGAAAGTGATATTTTAGCTACACATATTAATAAGACGGTTGAGAGAACAAAAGCTCACAAGAGGGTTCTTGTCATTCAAGATACCAGTTACATTGTATATAATAACCATAAAAAAACAAGCGGATTAGCAAATTTGTCCAGTTATGATACTGCAAAAGGTATTATAATGCATACAGCTCTTGCCGTTAGTATAGAAGGTTTGGTACTAGGGATACTAGATCAAAAAGTTTATTCAAGACCTGAAGAAACTGAGAACCTTAAAAAAAAGAGCGATCGCATTGAAGATAAAGAAAGCGTAAAGTGGTTGGAAACTTTAAGAAAAACAAATAATATTATTGATCCAACTCAAACTGAGACTATAACTGTATGCGATAGAGAAGCAGATATATATGACTTTTTTGAGCTTGCACATAATCTTAATTCGGCAGTGCTAGTTAGAGCATGCAGAGATAGAGCAGTAAATAGAAAATCTCGATATCCTGAAAAAGGTGAGCAGAAGTTATGGGCATTTATTAAATCCTCTCATTGTACAGGTACGGTAGAAGTTGAAGTTCCTGTAAAAGATAATAAGCCAAAAAGAACAGCACGTTTGGAAGTTAGATTTGGAAAGTTTATGATGAATCCATCTAAGAATAATATTAGGCATAAGACGGAAGAACTACCTAAATTACCACTTTATGCAGTTTATGTTGTTGAGAAAACTCCCCTTCCCTTAAAAAAAAACCGCTAGAATGGATGCTATTAATGAATCTTTCAGTTAATACTTTCGATGAAGCTGTTGAAAAAATTAGTTGGTATTGCCTTAGATGGAAAATAGAGATATTACATAAAATTTTAAATTCGGTCTCAAAGTTGAAGAATGTAGGCTTGGAATAGCAGAAAGACTAATGAGATATCTAACAGTTATGAGTATTATTGCTTGGAGGATCTTCTTTATTACATCAATTGCAAGAGCTAACCCAACATTACCATGTACTACCTTATTAGCTGAAGAAGAATGGAAAGTTTTATACGTTAAAATACACAGAAAACCATGTCCAAGTGTAGTTCCCAACATAAAAGAAGCTGTTTCATGAACTTGGAGGCCATTTAGCAAGAAAAAATGACCCAAAACCAGGACCAATTACTCTTTGGAAAGGATATAAACGTCTCTTTGATTTAGCAGAAGGATGGCGACTTGCTCACGAACCTCATATTTGTGGGTAATAGTAAGGTTTCTAAGGGAGGGAGTAGTAGTAATACTGCTTCCTTACCTGACCAGTTTGCTCGTGATAAAGGTTTTGAGAAACGCGCTCAATACTATGCTGCTAAAGCTTATTCAAGTCAAGCTCACAAAGGTGATCAAGATCTTAAAGGAGTTATTTTTATTGCTATCGCCGATTTTATCTTATTTCCTAACAAGCTGGCTTACAAATCTGATCACGTTACTTTTGATAAAATTACCTATGAACATGACTTAAAAGATTTTCAATTTGTATTTATTGAACTACCTAAATTTCCTAAGAATAAGGAAGAACAGCTAGAAAGCATAGTGGATCGTTGGTTATTTTTCTTCAGTGCGACCCGGAAAGCCGTGGTTTTGTGATGGTTAAATTCCATCTTCCCTAGACATCGGGGATAATGTATGTCTCACATTTCAAAGGATGGCAACCTTTGGGATGCAAGCATGAGATAAAAGCAGGTAACACTAAACCTCATCCTGCAAACAGAGTTAGATATGATTACGAGAGGAACCTATGTTTGAATTGTCGTCAAAGCATAGTATGCGAAAAGAGGTTGAACTACGCATAGACCAAAATGGTACGAAGCAAAAGGGGAACTAAAGATTGAAGACTTTAGTTATTGATGTTCCCAGCTTCCGGCAAATAGTAGGAATCTAAGTTTAACGTGAAACGAAGCTATGGAACGGAGTAACCACATAAAAGCTCTTATATTCATTAAATATAAGTAGGTAGCCAACCACAAGCTGCTATGTGGAAGAAGAAGCTAATGCCCAAAGTAATATCTGGGATATGCAGACGTAAACACTTTAATTTGGAAGGTATAGCTCTTTCCATAAAAGTCCGGATGTGATAGGATAAGGGTAGATGATGATAAGGAGGTTGAATGCCAGCAGCATATAGTTATGATTTAAGAAAAAAAGCAATGGAAGCGCTAGACGAAGGAGAAAGCAGAGAAACAGTGGCAGCAAGATTTAAGATTGGAAGAACTACTTTATGGGAGTGGCAGCAAAGAAGAAAAGAAACAGGAGACTTTCAATCAAAAAAACTTGGAAATGGGGGTTACAATCACAAAATTACCGACTGGGATACCTTTGCCAAATTTGCCAGAGAACACGGAGGAAAGACTCTATCGGAAATGGCTAAACTTTGGAACAACGTTAGTATCCAAACGATCTATCGAGCCCTTAAAAAAATTGGATTTACGCGCAAAAAAAGACATATGGATACAAGGAAAGAAACGAAGAAAAACGTGCTGAATTTTTGAAAATTATAGCGACAAAAGAACCTAAAAACTTAGTGTATATAGATGAGTCTGGCATTGATAACACCGAAGACTACCCCTACGGATATTGCCAGAAAGGACAGCGGTTTTATGCCTTAAAATCTGGAAAGAAAACTCAACGAATCAGTATGGTTGCAGCCTTAAGTGGAAGAAAGATAGTTGTTCCGTTAACCTTTGAAGGCCACTGTAATATGGATGTTTTTGATGGATGGTTTGAGCAATTTTTGACACCGATCTTGGAACCTGGACAGACTGTCATTCTTGACAATGCTACTTTTCATAAGTCTGATAAGATTATCGAGCTTGCTAAAGGGGTTGGTGCAGAAATTTTGTATCTGCCGCCTTATTCTCCAGATTTCAACAAAATTGAGCATCATTGGTTTGCTATAAAAAACAGAGCCAGGAAAAACATTCCTCTATTCGAATCCTTTCGTCGTGCTGTTGATTCTGCCTTCCTATGACCTGTTCGGACTATTATGAGAAATGCTATAAAGTGGTGAATAGTAGTGAATATGTTATGGACCAGCAAAAAGCTAGGTATGAATGGAATGGAATTCCTTGGCGAAAGCTGAAGAAATCTTCATTTAAGCTACAAAAACGAATTTACCAAGCTTCTAAATGTAATGACATCAAAAAGATGCATAATCTTCAAAAATTATTGCTCAAATCAACAAGTGCAAAAACACTCGCTGTTAGGAAAGTAACACAGGACAATAGGGGGAAGAAGACTGCAGGTATTGATGGAAAGGCTAATCTTAATCAAAAAGAAAGATTACAACTATCATATTCTTTAGATATAAAAGAAAAAGCAAAGCCATCAAGACGCGTCTGAATCCCAAAACCTGGTAAGCCATCGGAGCATCGCCCGCTTGGTATACCTACTATATCACAAACACTTGTAAAAATGGCTTTAGAACCAGAATGGGAGGCAAAACTTGAGCCAAACACTTATGGTTTTAGACCTGGTAGATCATGTCATGATGCAATTGAAGCCATATTTGATGTGCTAAAACAGAAAACAGCATATGTATTAGATGCTGATATTTCTGGATGTTTTGACAATATTAACCATAATAAACTGCTTGAAAACCACACCAACGTTAAAGAAAATCATAAGAAGATGGTTAAGGGCAGGCGTTATGGAAGATGGAAAGTTTCAATCCACAAAACGTGGTACAATTCAAGGAGGCACCGTTGCTAGCTTGTGTTGCATTACACGGATTAGAGCAACATATCAAAAAAGCATTAACAAACGAACTCTTTCAATGCATGAAAAGAAAATATGGTAGGATATCGCATAAAAACGCGCAAAAGTCTATTAGTGTAATTTTCTACTGTGATGATTTTGTCATCATACATGAAAACGAAGAGATTATTCTTAAAGCAAAAATTTTAGTTGAAGAATGGTTAGAAACCATTGGACTAAAATTAAAGCCCTCTAAAACAAGAATTTCTCATACATTAAGAACCATTGACGAAACAAAACCAGGATTTGATTTTCTTGGATTTTCAATAAGACAATATCCAACAAAAGAAAGTAAAAAAGGTTACACATTATTAATAAAACCAAGTCGTAATTCTATAAAGCAGCATACATTTGCTATTAAACATAAACTTAGAGAAATGCGTGGGGCGCCACAGGAAGTAATAATAAGGAATCTCAATCCAATAAACAGAGGATGGAGTCAATATTACTCTTCGGTAGTTTCATGTAAAATCTTTAGCTCATTGGATAATACTATACATAGAAAGCTCTGGAATTGGGCAGTCTTTAGGCACCCAAACAAAGGGAAATGCTGGATAAAAAGAAAATACTTTAAAAAGTATAATAACGATAACTGGCGTTTTATGACAAGTAACAAGATACATCTTATTATACACAGCGATCATGATATTAAACGACATATCAAAGTGCAAAAAACCAGATCTCCATATGATGGTGATTGGGTTTATTGGGGTAAACGTCTGAGAAAAATACCAGATAAGCCATTAAGAGTAATAAAACTATTGAAGTTACAACAAAGTAAATGTGATAATTGTAGACTATGGTTTAAAAGTGATGATACAATAGAAATACATCACAAAGACCGGAATAGACGAAACAATATGATCAAAAACTTATCTTTGTTACATGGACATTGTCACGATGAATTATACAGGAGGTGTGCATGAAAAGCACCAAATTGGAGAGAAGCCGTATGAGGCGCAAAGTCTCACGTACGGTTTTGAAGTCGAGTGAGGAGGGGCGACCTTCTTCACTTAGACAACAATATGCAGATGAAACTACGGAAGAAGACTTAAGGAAAATAGCAGAAAAAGCACCAATAATAAAGTTAGCCTACGATGAATTAGACAGGTTTAGCTGGAATGAAAAAGATTTAGTAGCATATGAAGAAAGAATAATGGATCTGCGGAAAGAAGAAGCCATTCTTGAATACAAACTTGAGGAAGGTATAGAGAAAGGAAAAATCGAAGTTGCAAAAAATTTACTTAAAGCTGGTGTATCTGTTAATTTAATAGCTGAATCCACTGGCCTTTCTCAAGCTGAAATTGTACAGCTTAAGCAAGAAGTGGCCTAAGTATCACGTTTTTCAGGGCTTTTTTAGCTCGGCAGTGGTCTGAAAAGTCCATTTTTCACTTTATAAAATGTTTATATTTTACCACCTACTTTATTTGAATAAGTTCTTCTGCCACACTCTGAACGGATACTTGAATCAGGCTCAAGTTGACAAGTAGATGTTATCTTGTTATAATAAATATCTATTAATTTAATCTTAACTTAAGAGGGTATTTATGGTAGCAAGTGATAGTGTTTTAAAAAGGTATGCGTTAGCCTATATAAAGAAATTAGGTAATAATAATAATATTGAAGGGTTTCTACAGTATTGTAATAATACACCGAATTTAACTTGGAGCAAGGAGAATTTTAAAAATGTGTATGAAGAATTTACATATCCAAATTCAAGCAATAGGCACGATACAGGAAGCAGAAATGATCAATATAACGCAGGGAATAACACACAACCTACAGGCCCTCAGACTACACATATACATGTATACAATGATAGAGGTTTAGATTTTTGGGATTATTTACTACTTCGCAGCCTGTTTGGTGGTCCATACGCGTCAAGTTAAGAGATTGTGAGCAAATTTAGAGAGGTTAAAGTGGATACTCTAGCCCTTCTACGTTTGTCTTTTAATGAAAATCGCGACCAAGTTATAGTGAGTTTTTTAAGAAATGCTTTTAAACTATTAATTTTGGTTAATACTAAAAATAACTCTCTAACCCGCCTTTTTAGCTCAATAAATGCCTTTGTTAAGCTAAGTTCTGTATTCTTTTTCACTTCTGTGCAACCAACTATGCCGTGAAATATAAGAATTGCGCACAATTTAGCATATAGTTCACATAATACTCTGCATGGCTTTCCTTTTAGCTTATCAAGCCTGATATGGCTTTTATACAATTTAAATAATAACTCAATTTGCCACCTTACTCTGTAAATCGTTAATACTTGCTCAGCACTAATTTTATTTTCTGGAACATTAGTTATAAATATTGACCAGTTCAACAATTTTTGATTTCTTTTAGAGGATGTATATCCCTGCGATCTTGCTAATCTATTAGCTTTCCTTCTTCTGGCCATAGACTGTTCTTCAGTTAGTTTCTGACATATAATTCTTACTCTAATTTTTGCTTCTTTTCCTAACAATACCTCGTTTTCTAAAAATAACTTATCCTCTAAACATTCTAATAACTCCATTTTTTGATTTGTTTCTACATCATATATGTTGGTATCGGATTTATAACGACTTATGAAATAAGCTCCTATTTCATTGATTTGTTTAAAAGAACTTGGCACAAAATAACCGAGATCAGATATTAGCAAATCATTGCTTAATATATTACTTAAATGTTTCCTATATCCCTGGTCTGATCTTACCCCCTCCGTTAAATTAAGTTGGTCTATTATCTGATTCATGTAGTCGAAAACTAATTGTAACTTTATTCCAGACTTAGTATTGCTTTCATAGCCACTGTAGCTAGTACCATAACCTTTATACATCTCTTCCATACTGTTAGGTAGAGTAATATAGCTACTGTCCAATAATTTAACACTATTAAATTGCTGTAAGATTTTGCAATCAACTTGCAAGATATTTTTAAAGAGAATCACAGATTCATTATACATCCTTTTCATAAATTCCACTGCTTCTTCAGTAAATCTAAAATCCAAACCTTGTTTTGTTATATCTATCGAGTCCTCGTTTAGTAATTGACACATTGTTTCTACGCTACAATTATCAACTCCTATATTACCCAAGACCATGGCTTTTACGAATGATGAACCTTTTAGCTTTCTCTTTCTTTTTATAAACCTTGTTGTAATTGAGATTTTCTCTGCTTTTTCATTAAAAAATTCTTTGAGCTTTTTTGATAAGCAAGTTATTTTATTCATTGGTTCTCTCACTAAAAGTATATCTGGGAGAACTTATACCTTATTATTCTATCTCTTTCATACCTTTATTTCCTTAACTTGACGCGTATGATCTCAGTTACAGTCTTAAGCTGACAAAACAGTTTCACCATTGGCACTACATATAGATTCAGTAATAGATTTGGTATATCTTTTTTTAGAGTGATGAGAACTGTAGGGTGGACTCTAAGTTTATCTATAGTTAAAAATATCGCATCAGTACAAAAATCAAGGATTATTAGATTTACAATACGACCTTGATTACAAATATAATAAACTCCTTTTTCCACTTTTTCCCACATAAGTTTTGAATCATTCAACTTTGTTTCAAACCAGTCTATGACCTTTTCTGTATTTAAGTATATGGATAAGAGATGAAATCTCTGTTTTTGATAAGTATTAGGCAGAATATGACGAGAACAGTTTTCACAAATAGCGTCATCACATGCTTCATCAAAGTCTGAATCGATAAAAATCTCATTGCTACAACTTGAATCAATTACATTTGGCCAATCAAGATGATCTTCTTCACGAGAGCAAACAATATAATACCTTTCTTGCATTTTTATCAATCCAAGATCGAATAAGTATCTTGCTGCTTTAATATGATTTTGGCTTGGATTAATCCAGGAACCATTTGAACTTAAAAGATCAGCAATTTGCTCGTGAAAGAATTTTAAGACCATAAGATTGTTCCATATGTTTCTTCAGGTCCTCTCTTTCTTTTTTATTGAGTGGATGCTCTGAATAATAAACTTCCCCACTTATTTTGAAAGAAAATGTTACCTTTTTGTTTTGGAACATTACTTTAGCTGATTGAATAGATTGTAGTATGTTGCCAATAGCTGGCTTTAAAATATGTAACTCTGGTGCAATAGGATCATACGGTTTTACACTTAAAGTAAGATATGTATTACTATTTTTAAAATAATCTGACTTAAAATTTAACTCAAATATACAAATGTCAGGGTCAGAACCATCTATACATGCTTGAAGAAACTTATGCACTTGTAGTGGAAAGTTCTTATCTTTTATATTTACGAAAGTACATTCGCAGTTAAAATACCCACTTACAATGCTATTTGCTATTTCCACAGCTTTATTAGTATTTTTAGCACAGAGATTAACCTGTGTACCATCAAGCGAAAAATCTAAAATCATCCACTCAGGTTTATGACCATGAACAACTTTATTTGAATTAAGCAGTAAATCCATGTCACTTCCTCGACGTACAAACATATATATTCGATCTTGGTGATGGAAAAAACCCTGCAACTGGTCATCATCCTTAAGTATCTGCTCTACAGCTTCTTGTGACATAAATTCCTTAAATGAAGTATGTATTTGTCTTGGTGATTTCTGTAAAGCAAATGATACGAAACCTTTCTTTTGTACTTTATCAAAGTGATAGACAGATTTTAGAAGTTCACAATTTATGTGAAATAGTAAAAACAATAAGGATCTTTTATCATACTTGGTATTGTTTTTTACCAGGTACGATCTCATTAACTTCTCAGTCAGAGCAAATCTTGCTACTTCACTAACTGTAGCCTCAAGTTTTGTACGATCAAAGTAGCTAATGAGATAATAGTCAAAAAGAGAGTCAGAGTAACTGGTAAGTATCTTACGTTTTTGTTGAGTGGATCTATCGTCATAATCTCCGTCCTGAAAAAGTTGCCCATTTAAATGCTTTTTAAAGCAATGCTGAAAAATGATGCTCAGTTGTTTACCAGAAAGCGAATCTAACCAAAATTGACGTACATTAGAATCCTGAAAACGTTCTAGTAAAAGGTTAACAGGAACTTCTAAATCACTCTCCCAGAATTCATTACTTGGATAAACATTCATGATACTTTAAATAAGCTATATCATACATAATATGATAATTTAAGCAAAGATTTTTTGGACATAATTTTTTCAAATCTTGTATATTTAATTAGGGAGAATTTGTGTAAACTAGATAGCTTTCTTACAATAAGGTGTGCATTGGTTTAGTTTAATAGAAGTCTCCTAACCTATAAAAAAATTCACAGGAAGAAAAACATGCAAAAAGGGGAATTAACTATTAATTGCCGTTATGAACCTCACAGGTTGGCGGGTACATATTTGGCAAATGCTTATGAACAATTATTGAAATGTAAAACAAAGGAGGTAGAAGAAAATGACAACGGTAAGCTTGTATGCAAGAGTTTCATCAAGACAACAGGCACAGGAGAATACAATAGAGAGTCAGATTGTAGAATTGGAGCGTCGCATTAGTAGTGATGGACATGAATTGTTAGATGAGCATAGGTTCATCGATAATGGTTACAGTGGATCAAATTTAGAACGTCCTGGCTTAGAGAGTTTACGTGATAGAGTAGCAGAAGGTAAGATTGATAAGATATACATTCATTCACCTGATCGGCTATCACGTAAATTTTCATATCAAATGATCTTACTCGAAGAGTTTAAAAAGGCTGGATCTGAAATAGTATTTTTGAATCATAAGTTTGATGATAATCCGGATTCCCATTTATTTCTACAGATTCAGGGAGCAATAGCAGAGTATGAACGTGCAAAGATTATGGAACGAAACCGTAGAGGTAAACTTCATGCGGCCAAAGCTGGGTGTATAAGTGTGATGGGTAGGGCGCCTTACGGTTATCGCTACATAGCAAAACATGTAGGTGAAGGAAGTGCTCAATTTGAGGTTGATGAAGAAGAGGCAAATATAGTGCGTAAAATATTTAGTCGGGTTGGCCAAGAAAGAGCAAGTATAGGAGAAGTTGTACATGAACTGAATAAGATACCGGTAATAACACGAACAGGAAAAAGGTATTGGAAAAGGAGCACTATTTGGAACATGTTAAGAAATCCTGCTTATATAGGAAAAGCAGCTTATGGTAAAACTAGGACATGCTCAAAACCACAAGTAAAAAAGTCAAAAAAAGGAACTTGTGGTAAACTTAAAAGTGGTCGCTTTAACAGTGATAAAGAGAACTGGACTTATATTCCAGTACCAAAAATAATCAATGAGCCTTTATTTGATTCAGTACAGGCACAACTAACTGAAAATAGGCAAAGAGCAAGAGTACGACAAAGAAGAGAAACATATTTATTGCAAGGTTTAATGGTATGTCAACGTTGTCAATATACTTATTGCGGTACAAACCACGTTCATAAAAAGTCGACATATTATTACTATCGTTGCTCTGGTACAAACTCTAGCAAATTCAATGGCAATAAAATCTGCGATAATAAATCAATACGCACTGATGTATTAGATGGAGTTATATGGGAAGAAGTCAAGAGTATCCTGAAAGAGCCAGATAGGATTGCAAATGAATATCAACGTAGATTGTCAGAGAACAAAAAGCCTTTACATAATCAAACACGTGAAAAGCAAGAAAGTAAGCTAAGATTAAGTATCAAAAAATTTATTGATAGCTATGCCAAAGGGTTTATAAGCCAAGAAGAATTTGAACCAAGAATCACAACAATGAAACAACATTTGAAAGAAATTGAAGAAGAGAAAGAAAGAACACTCGATCAAAAGAAGTTACAACAAGAATTGAGCCTTGTTACAGATAGCTTGAAAAACTTTTCCTCAAGTGTTGAATCAAAACTTGATCTGGTAGATTGGCAGACTAAACAAAATATTATTAGAATGTTAATTCATCAAATTGAAATCAACCACAACCACTTATACATAGTATTTCGCATAAAAAGTCTTGCAAATTTTGATCAAAATAGGCATAATAGAATTATGCAATGTTGTACTAGCAGTCAATATTGTTGGCTTGCCGGATAAAACTGTTGCAGAATCCAGAGAGCGCATCAGAGCAGCGTTAAATTCAATCAATCTACTACTACCTCCAAAAAGAATTACAGTTAATCTCTCCCCTGCGGATTTGCTGAAAGAAGGCAGTCATTATGACTTGGCTATTGCTATTGGACTACTTGTTGTAATGAATGTGATACCAGTTGAAAAAGTTCAGTCTTATATCATTATGGGTGAGCTTGCCCTTGATGGCAGAGTTATTCCAGTTTCAGGTGTGCTGCCAACAGCAATTAATGCAAAAAAGGACAATAAAGGAGTAATTTGCCCGAGAGGAAATGGTGTAGAAGCTGTATGGGTGAAGAATGTTTCAATTCTGGCTATAGAGAAATTAACTGATATTATTAGACACTTTAAGGGTGAGCAATTAATTCAGCCAGTAATTTTTAATTATAGTGATGCACCCAAAGAAAAAAGATTGGTTCCCGATATGAAGGATATCAAAGGCCAAGTTGTTGCAAAAAGAGCAGCTGAAATTGCAGCAGCAGGTGGGCATAATATGCTTCTTGTTGGCCCTCCTGGTACTGGAAAATCAATGCTTGCTAAGCGCTTTATAGGATTGCTGCCTGATTTAACCGAACAGGAGATGATTGATGTTAATATTATTTCCAGCATAACAAAAACTGGTAATGAAATATTCAAAGTAACTCGTCCCTTTCGTGAACCTCATCATTCATGCTCTATGCCAGCGATGATAGGGGGAGGAAAGAATGCAAAACCTGGAGAAATTACCATGGCTCACAATGGCGTGTTATTTCTTGATGAGTTGCCAGAATTTCCAAGACTTGTGCTTGATTCTCTGCGCCAACCACTTGAAGATAGAAAAGTTACCGTTGCAAGGGCAAATGCTCACATAACCTACCCTGCAAATTTTCAACTGATTGCTGCAATGAACCCTTGCAGGTGCGGTTATTTAGGTGATGCAAGCAGATCGTGCAACAAAGCTCCAAAGTGTGGCACAGATTACAAAAACAAAATATCAGGCCCATTGCTTGATAGAATAGACATATGCATTGAAATGCCAAACGTTAGCATACTCTCTCCTGAAATCTCTGTGGAGGGAGAAAGTACTAAAATCATAAGAGAAAGAGTGATAGCAGCAAGAAAAGTTCAAACTGAGCGCTATAGTGAATTAAATATTCGTTGCAATTCAGAAGTAAGCGGTGAAGCATTTAATAAATTTACTGAACCAGATCAGGCAGGGTTAGAATTGCTAAAATACGTACTGAAAGAAAATTACATTTCCAATCGAGGCTACACACGCGTATTAAAAGTTGCAAGAACTATTGCAGATCTTGCAAAAAGTGAAGAAGTAAAAAGAGCACACATTGCTGAAGCGCTCAATTACAGAATAAAGGTATATTAAAAAATTAGTTTACTTGACAGGCAATTTTTTTTACTATATGCTTCCTTAATGAAATTTTAACATTCTATTTAAGGAGTAGAGTTATGGCATTAACAAATTATGAGTATAGAAAAGGGGATGGCATTTTTCATGCTATTTCAGAAGGATATATACGAGCTGAAAAATACTGGGGAATTCCTGGTGCTGCTGGTGGAGCTGGTCAGTACGCTATGCATAATAAAGGGAGAACAGCATTATTTCCGCTTGCAGTTGCAAGTGTTGTCTTTACAGCAATGCATATGAAAGCAGGCTTTGTTAGTGCAGCAGAAGCTTCTGGGTTTCTTGCTAAGACTGCCAGTTGCTTTGTTGGAACAAATCAAGCAATAGCTGCTTCATTACCTGGATTTATCGGAACAGGTGTTGCTGGTCAGATAGTTGCGGGTGCCATAATGGCAATTGCTGCAGCTGCTGTTCTTTATGGAACATATCAAATTGCCTCAAAATTAAAAGATGTTGCGGTTGAAGCATTGAAAGGGGAAGAGAAAGATAAGGAAGCTAATAATCTTTAACAAAATAAAAAGGGATAGGTTTCTGTCCCTTTTTATAAACGTTTTCTATTTTTTGCATCGGTTAAGTGATGTCATCTAAGAATCTAGTTATTATAATTAACGGCACTTATTAGTATAAATGTTAAGAATAAGTAAATCCCGTTTACTGTTTACGCCTATAGAAGTGAAAAGTATTTGCATATTATTAAAAAAGCGGTAACTTATTATCAAGTGAATTCGCTAAATTTGAGTAATTTAAATGTCTATTGATCTTAGTCTGCCGGAGTTACCTATATTGCACCCAAGGATTACCGTTGTGGGAGTGGGTGGTGCTGGTGGAAATGCTGTGAATAACATGATCCAATCTAATTTGCAAGGAGTGAATTTTGTTGTCGCAAATACCGATGCTCAAGCACTAGAAAAGTCGTTATGTGATAAAAAAATTCAGCTTGGCATTAATTTAACTAAGGGGCTTGGTGCTGGTGCTTTGCCTGATGTTGGCAAAGGTGCAGCAGAAGAGTCAATTGATGAGATTATGGAGCATATAAAAGATAGTCATATGCTTTTCATCACAGCAGGAATGGGCGGTGGTACTGGAACCGGTGCAGCACCGGTAATTGCAAAAGCAGCCAGAGAAGCAAGAGCCGCAGTTAAGGATAGAGCACCAAAAGAAAAAAAGATATTGACTGTTGGAGTTGTAACTAAACCGTTCGGTTTTGAAGGTGTGCGCCGTATGCGCATTGCAGAGCTTGGACTTGAAGAACTGCAAAAATACGTGGATACACTTATTGTCATTCCAAATCAGAATTTATTTAGAATTGCAAATGAAAAAACTACATTTTCTGATGCATTTAAACTTGCTGATAATGTTCTGCACATTGGCATCAGAGGAGTAACTGACTTGATGGTCATGCCAGGGCTTATCAATCTTGACTTCGCTGATATAGAAACAGTAATGAGCGAGATGGGCAAAGCGATGATCGGCACCGGAGAGGCAGAAGGAGAAGATAGAGCAATTAGTGCTGCAGAGGCTGCAATATCTAATCCATTGCTTGATAATGTATCAATGAAAGGTGCGCAAGGAATATTAATTAACATTACTGGTGGCGGAGATATGACTCTGTTTGAAGTTGATGCTGCAGCCAATAGAGTGCGTGAAGAAGTAGATGAAAATGCAAATATAATATTTGGTGCTACTTTTGATCAAGCGATGGAGGGAAGAGTTAGAGTTTCTGTTCTTGCAACTGGCATTGATGGTCGCAATAATAAATCAGAAACTTCACCTATAAGTCAGAGCGAAGACTCAGAGAAAGAGAAATTTAAGTGGCCATATAGTCAAAGTGAAAGTACACAAGACAAAACACTGGAAACAAAACCAGCTGAACAGGTAAGCGAAGGAGCTAAGTGGGGCAGCAATATCTATGATATACCAGCTTACTTAAGAAGAAAAAAATAATGCAATTTTGGCTACTTAAGTCAGAGCCAAGTGAATACTCATGGCAAAAAATGGAAAAGGAGCAGGTAGTTGAGTGGGATGGTGTGCGCAATTATCAAGCTCAAAATTACATGAAAATTATGAAAGCAAGAGATCTTGCGTTTTTTTATCATACAGGTAAAGAGAAAGCAATACTTGGAATCGTTGAAGTATTTAAAGAGTATTATCATGTTAATGATCCCAAGTTCGGATTAGTGAATGTAAAGTTTTTGAAACCTTTAAATAACCAAGTAACGTTAAATAATATAAAACAAAACCCACTTTTGAAAAATATGACTATATTAAAACAACCACGTTTATCAATTGCCCCAGTTTCGGAAATTGAATGGAATGAAATAATAAGGATGAGTGATGTGTAATACCTGTCATTTCAGTTCCTAAATGATGTCATCTCAGCACACAACGCACAGCTGTATGAATATTTGTCTCGAAGGCAGTGCATTAAACGTTATAGCCGATTTTGCATCAAACATAAAGGTGTCATTCCAGTGCTTGACACTGGAATCCAGCCTTAATGCAACCACATTAAAGCCGTTGTGTTTTAATATAAGATTAGCTACTTTTATATTCACTAACTTGATGTCTAATCAAAATTCCTGGATCCCAGTGCCTAGACACTGGGATGACATCCTTCTAGTGTACAATATTCGTACAGTTGTGTACATGACACAAGGGTCTATAACTCTTCTTTTTTGGATTCCAGTGTCAGCTATTTGCATGACACCCTTACTGATGTGTCACTCATGTTAGAAGTAAATATTCTTGACAAGAAATGGTGCAGCATTATAGAAAATCCTAAAAATTTTGTATTAGGTGTCATCAATGCTTCTCTAAAAGAATTAAAAATAGACCACTATAAACCAAATATATCAATAGCTCTGGCTGATGATGACTTGCTACATCAACTTAATTTAAAATTTAGAGAAATGGATAAGCCAACTAACGTACTATCATTTCCGTATGAACAATTGTCTAATGAGTGCGATTTAGGAGACATAGCAATTTCAATAGACACAATAAAAAGAGAATCGCATGAGTATTATATACCCATTCTTGCTCACATTGCACACATGTTAGTGCATGGATTACTGCATTTACTTGGTTATGATCACCAAAAAAAAGATGAAGAAATTATAATGAAAAATCTAGAAAGAGAGATTTTAGCTTCGCTTGGCTACAATATGTGTGCGATTTAAAAGGAATTTAATAAAAATATAGTAGATGATAATAAAATATGTTATCTACAAAGGGTTTTAGCTATAAACAATAAAAGGTAAGTGATATGGTTCAGTTTTCTTTGCCAAAGAATTCTAAAATTAATCAAAAGGGCAAAATTTATCCTATTCCTGCTAGAGCAAAAAACATCAGAAGATTTCAAATTTACCGTTGGTCTGCTGATGACGAGAAAAACCCTAGAATAGACACATTTTTTATTGATATGGATAGTTGTGGCCCTATGGTACTTGATGCATTAATAAAAATAAAGGATGAAATAGATTCGACTTTAACTTTCAGACGTTCTTGTAGAGAAGGCATATGTGGATCTTGTGCCATGAATATTGACGGAACCAATACTCTTGCATGTACTAGATCTATACATGATATAAAAGGTGACGTAAAAATATATCCATTACCTCACATGTATGTAATAAAGGACCTAGTCTCGGATTTGAGCCAATTTTATGAGCAATACAAATCAATTAAACCTTGGTTACAAGCAGATAAGCCTGCCCTACCAAATAAAGAATACTCTCAATCTTCTGAAGATAGAAAAAAATTAGATGGCTTGTCCGACTGTATATTATGTGCTTGCTGTTCGACTGGTTGCCCAAGCTACTGGTGGAATAGTGATAAATTTTTAGGACCAGCAATACTATTACAAGCTTACAGATGGATTGCTGACAGCCGTGATAATAAGACAGGTGAAAGACTTGATGTTTTAAACGACCCATTCAAGTTGTATCGTTGTCATACAATAATGAATTGCACAAAAACTTGTCCTAAAGGACTTAATCCAGCAAGAGCAATAGCGAAAGTAAAACAGCTCATGGTAGAGAGAGAAGGAGTTTAAGTCTTATCTTTTGCATTCTTCGTAAGAGAACAGCAAACCTTCCGAAGCGTAGGGTATTGTTAATACCCTGAACGCTTTTCCGTTTGTGAAGTGCATCGTATCATCGTACGATTCAAATAATTTTTTGAACAACTCATGTCTTTGGTTACTAATA
Source organism: Wolbachia endosymbiont (group A) of Melieria omissa (assembly GCF_964031125.1). Classification (NCBI taxonomy): domain Bacteria; kingdom Pseudomonadati; phylum Pseudomonadota; class Alphaproteobacteria; order Rickettsiales; family Anaplasmataceae; genus Wolbachia; species Wolbachia endosymbiont (group A) of Melieria omissa. Next base: position 894,158 of record NZ_OZ035007.1, read on the forward strand.
GTTTGAAAATCCTCTTTTTCTAAAAGCTTTTTAGATTCGAAGAGGTAAAGCATAACTTCGTGATAAGTTGGGTAAGATGCCAAAAATTTTGGGTCAAATTGAAAGGTTTTTATAAAAGCATTATTATAAAATTTTAGCTTTTGATTCTTACTATATATTACTATAGCAACCGGTAACCTCTCAAGCAAATTTTTCTGTGTAGCTAAATAACTGTTTAATTCAGTATATAATTTCTCTGCATCACTAACATCTTTCCCATACATTACTATGCTACCAGAACCTTGTATTGGAATTTTAACAAAATCGAAAACCTTAGGTTCGTTCTTATAAGTTATGACATGTCTTCCTGGTTTTGTGCTATGAGCGCTACCGGTAATAGCAAATTTCTTAGAACCATCTACATATTTATCATAAAACAAGTTATAAAATTCCACCTTTCTACTCTTGTTATATCTTAGTATTGGAAATGGTAAAGAGTTGAAAACGTTTTTATAGCTCTCCACTTCCTGTGTAAGCTTACTATTTTCTAACTCAAGTCCGTTAGCCTTTATCTTACAGTCTGAGACATTCCTTATCCATAACAGCACACCTATCACATTGTTAGAATCATCTATTATGCTTCTACCGTAACATATGCAATAAACCTCACTGTCTTTTGACTTTAAATCTAGAGTAAAAGATTTATTTATTTCCTTTGCCTCAACAAAATCTTTGATTAAGCTTTCTGATTGCTCAAAAAAATTCACAAACTCATTAAATGAGTAAAAAACAGTATTAAGCAAAATTAGTAAATTGGGAGAGAACTTTTCTATACGTTTTTTTGCATCCCAAATATAAAACCCATCATTCACAGTATCAATTAAATTATTTATGATAACATTTTGATGCTGTAAGTTCTTAATCTTATTACTAATTTTTAATTTAGAATAAGAGAGAAAGAATAATATTAGAATCAATATTAAAACCACTTCATACAAAAAAAACATAGCACTTTTAAAACAAATGTAAAAATTTGTAACCGCTCAGAATTATGCTGAAGAGGTATATAAGTAAAGATTGCCTAACATTTGAAAGCCCAATCTCTTATAAAGGTTCACAGAAGATTTCATACAATGTGCTACTATATATTTGCATTCAAGCTGTTTAGCTATCTTTATTCTTTCTAAAACCATTTGGGTACCTATTCCACGATTCCTGTAAATTGGTAAAACTCCATCACTATAAAAACCAGCTACGCTATCTTGAACATAAAGACCGCATGTCCCAATAATTTCATTATTTAGTGTTACAAGAAAAAATCTTAATCTTGAGTTCTTATCATCATAATTTGATAATCCGCGAAAAAATGTGCTGACAATTCCAACGCCATGATAAAAAATTTTAGAAGTGTGTAGATCTAACTGTTCTAAGAGGTTGCTACCATTCACAGCATTTAACCTCAAGTTTGGAATAACATCAGCAGGTAAAAAGTAATTTTTCATATTAAGTAAAGCTTTTTTTGGTGTGCTAACGTGTTTTATTTCACACTTTTCTAAAATATCTCTTATTTTCATATGTGAATTTATTACCCATGTTGCTTCTATATCTCTTGTTCTGAGATAATCTAGAGTTTTTTGTATAGAAAGCTCAGTACATTGATCTCCACAGAACACAAAATTAAATAATGACTCCCTGGTACCATTTATTGTAAATATGATGTTATCAAATTCATCGTGTACTTCCCACTCAGATAAATTCGCTGTGTACAGTATATAATCCTTTAGATTTTGAACAATTAAGCTTGAATAATAAATTTTTTTATCCTGCATACACCAACAATAAACAATAAAAGGCTCCTATAAGAACACAGGCTAAAATTGCAGCTATAACGTCATCTAGCATAATACCTAAAGGACCTTTGGTATTTTTATCGATTAAATTTATAGGCCACGTTTTTATTATATCAAAAAACCTAAAAGAAAAAAAGCACAACAACAATGAAGAACAATTCATCTCTTGGCTTAACAATATCGAAACTAAAAGTATCGTCAGCAATTGACCAACCACTTCGTCAATTACTACCTCTTTTGGATCACATGAAGTCTTGTAATGTTTTATATAATTACCTGTAGACCATAATCCAATTAAGAATAAAAAAGAAATAATTGCTGCACCTAAAATTTTGTTGCTCAGGATTACAGGAACAAGCGGAAAAGAAGCCAAACTACCCACAGTACCTGGCATTTTTTTTACTGTTCCAGACAGCCACCACGTTGATATTAATTTATATAAAAATTTCACAATATATCCAAATACAAAATTAACTTATAAGAACAGAAAGAGTATCCTCTATAGAGGCGCTTTCATACAATAATCTATAGACCGCTTCACATATAGGCATTTTTATCTTTAGCTTTCCTGCTAAATTAAATATGGACTCAGCAGTGCTAAAACCTTCAATCACTGACTTGCCTTCTGACAAAATCTGCTGAACATTAAAGCCATTGTCACTATTACCTATTTTAAACCCAAAAGATAAGTTTCTTGAATTCAAGGATGTGCATGTCATAATTAGGTCACCCAGACATGCTGGCCCAAGTAGTGTATTTATATCCACACTACCGTCACCAATTTTTGCTGAGTATAAAGCCTTAATTTCGCTCATACTTTTCGTAATCAATGCTGCATGAGCATTAAACCCAAGTTTACTACCTAGAACAATCCCACACGCTATAGCAAAAACGTTCTTTAACGCTGCACAAATCTGTACTCCTATAATGTCGTTACTAAACTCCAATTTAACATTTTCTTGTTGCAGCTCTGATACTAGCTTTGAACCTAATGTGTTATTTTGGCATGCAAGAACCATTGAATAGGGTAATTTTCTTGCAACTTCTACAGCAAAGCTAGGACCTGAAAAAATAGCAATAGGATTGTTAGGTAAAATTTCATTTACTATTTCACTAGGTAATTTTAATGTAGACTTTTCTATTCCCTTACAAGCTAAAATTATTGCTACATCTTTTTTCAGATTATAATTATGCAATTGCTGACATACCTTCCTCAGAGACTGAGTGGGAACAGCGAGGATTGTTACTGAAGCATTAATTGTGTCTTCAATAGCCAATTTTACTGACACATTATCAGAAATTCGACAACCGGGTAGCTTGTCACTTTCTCTTTTCCCGTTGATTGATTCAAATGTAGTTTCATTGTGAGTCCACAAAATCACATCTTTCTTACTACCTAATGAAATTGCGATTGCTGTACCCCATGCACCAGCACCTAAAATTGATATTGCCACACAATATTCCTGAAAATATTACTTATACTTTAAAATAGTAGGATAAGTAAATTAAAAATATAACACAGACATATAGAATAGTTAAATATTTATTAACCGAAGTATTCTTTTAATAATAGTAACTTTAATTCAATATTTACTAAAAATATTATTACTATCATGGTATGTCTATTATATTTTAGATCTATTTATATAACTTTGGAACAATATATTTACTATTAATTAATAAGTGTAATTTTGATCATTTGTTAATAAAAATTTGATTTATTACTTTCCTTAGTTATATATATTACTAAAATTATAAATTATTTATGGGGTGTAAAATATGCGTATATTATTAATTGAAGATGATCAAGTAAGTGCAAAGACTGTGGTTAAAGCCTTAACTTCTGATGGACACTTCTGTGACGTTGTTACTTCTGCACAAGATTATAACAATAATATGGTTTCCTCAAACGGAGATTACTATGACCTAGTTATTTTAGATATACACTTACCTGGTGATATTGACGGATATGATATATTGTTAAGACTAAGAAGTGCAAAAATCAAAGTTCCTGTCTTAATACTTTCATGCATATCCGCTGTCAATCACAAAGCTAAAGGACTCGGGTATGGTGCCGATGATTACTTAACCAAGCCATTTCATAAAAGCGAGTTATTAGCTCGAATTAAGGCCATAGTGCGTCGTACTAAAGGCCATCCTGAATCGGTGATAAAGATTGGTAATATAAATATCAATTTTGATCACAGGGTTGTTGAGGTGAAAGGTAAAACGGTTCACCTTACTAATAAAGAGTATTCTATGATAGAATTGCTAGCACTGCGTAAAGGAACAGTACTAACAAAAGAAATGTTCTTAAATCATCTTTACAATGGCTTGGATGAACCTTCAGATAACAAGATAGTTGATGTTTTTATGTGCAAATTACGTAAGAAACTTGAAAGTGCAAATGATGGAAAAAGCCACATAGAAACCGTTTGGGGCAGAGGGTATGTTCTGAAAGAGTATATTGATGATGATGAATATTCTAATGTTAATGTAGGCGAAAGTAGTGATGGCTATCAAGCAGAACAAGTGAAGGACAACGCATGAAATGCCTACACATTTAAATATAGCATGGCTTATATCGCACGTATCATGTGAACGCCTAGGTGAAATATAAGCCGAGTTCTGTTTATGTAGCTATTTATCTGGAGTAAATGTTACCATTTACCGCATGCGATTTACCCGAGTAGATATGAGGAAAACATAAAATCTACTTCTATTTAATCTTGCTCCTAGTGTTGGTTACTCGACTACCGATGTTGCCATTGCCATGGTGTGCTCTTACCACACCTTTTCACCCTTACCTAAAAATATTTTAGGCGGTAATTTTCTGTAGCCCTATAACTGGAGTTACCTCCGGCGGGCATTACCCGTCACTATTTTTCCTTGGAGCCCGGACTTTCCTCTGCTATGTTTATCACACAACAGCAGCTACTTATTTCACCTAGGAATTATACTTTAACATGAAAATCACAAAAGCAAAAGACAATTTCCTAACAGTCTACATATTAAAAACATTTAGACAAATAGCTAAAGGTGATATTCCGGCACATCATCACTATCCCAAGATAAGCTTTTTTCACTTTTAGACTCCGCTTCAGTTAGTCAAGAGCCTGGTCCACCGCTTGAAGACGATGAGCTACTTCTTGATCGACTACTACTTTCTACTGATATACTATTTAGCACTGTTTCAGATTGATATATAGTTCGCATTCTGTTACCAGTGGTAAAAATTTCTTCATCGCTACTTGAAGATGATCGCCTTCTATAACCCAAATCAGTTAGTTCTAATACAGGAGCAGCATTACGACCCTTAACATATCTATATGCTATGAATCCTATAATTCCAACAATACCTATTGCTCCAACCAAAGATCCCCCTATCATTCCTGCCTTATTAGACCCTATAGCAAGTTGAGTAGGTTGTGGTGAAGAAGTAGACTGAGGAAGTAAAGTCGTGGTGAATATAGGAGTTGTTGACTCTTTTGTTCTAGTACTTGGTATACTAAATACTGTTTGTGTAGTTTTCTCTGAGCTTGTTGTTGGCGCAGTTGGTTCGACTGTTACTGTGCTTGTTTGAGTCGTTGACTCTGTTGAAGGTTTATTCGTTGTAGAAGTAGGTGCAACGGCTTCTGTTGTTGGCTTCACTGTTACTGTACTTGTTTGAGTCGTTGACTCTGTTGAAGGTTTACTCATCGTAGAAGTCGACGCACCAGTCGCTGCTGTAGGTTTTACAGTACTTGTCTCAGTCCCTGAAGTTACTATCGGCACACTAGTTGACGTTGTAGCAACCGTGGTCGCTTGTGAAGTAGTAGTTGTTTTTGCTACTGTCGTTGACTCCGTTGAAGGTTTACTTATTGTAGAAGTAGGTGCAACGGCTTCCGTTGTCAATTTAGTAGTCTTCACAGCGTCGGTTTCTGCTGTGCTAGTAATTGCAGCAGTCGGCGTTTTCTTAGAAGTCACAACCGTTTCTGCAACAGTTATAGGAGCCACGGTACTACTAGAAATAATATCTGGCGTTAATCGACCGTTAATGATATTAACAAAATCACTGAGAGTTTTGATGCTATTTGCCGGTATTATTGTTGCTTCAGAAGATTTTCCAGAGCCGTTTTGATTAAAAGTTACAATATTTTCTCCACTTACCGCAGTTACGATAAAACCACCCTGACCGTTGCCTTTAATATATAATTGCTCTATAGGATCTGTAAATTGATAGATAGGAAAATCTGACACTGATCCATTTTTAAGTAGAGTTGCTATATGTAACCTCTGCTCATTAGCTGATTGGTCATTTTCAAGAAAAGCAACTAGATCATTTCCTTCCGTTTGTTCAACATACTGCAAAAAGCTTATTTCATGTTCTCTAGAAAGAGATAGTGCTTTATTATCTATTTGACCTTTTCGATTACCAAGTAAAAAGCCATTAACTCCATCCTTCAGACCCTGAATCACTTTAGCCATATCAAATTTAAAAATACGTGTTTTTCTCACCTCTTGATTTTCCTTAGTAATCCTTTTGCTCACTTGCGAATAAAGCATCGTGTTTCCATTTAATGCCAATTGCCCCTGATTATCAAAATTGAACAATTTTCTTTCTGTAACACCTTTTTCTCCAGTCAATACCTTAAATTTTCCGCTCTCGCTTGACTTTAAGTACCAAGAAACTAAAGTTTGATCCTTTAAGTTATGGGCGATTACAATTACGTCACCATTACCAACTTTCACTGCTCTTGGTTGAAAGTAACTATTGCCCACATTTGCAAGACTATTATTATCAATATTCTTTTGTAATTTTCTTTTATCTAAATGTTCAACTGAAGGAGTATTAACTGATTGTTTAATTCCGTAAGTGTTAAAAGATAAGCCTTTAACGCATTTTTCTCCTTCTTCGCTAATTCCTTCTTCAGGAAAGATAACTCCAACTTTATCTATTTCAGCTGAATCTTCTATTAATGTGAGAGATAATTGATCTTTGAATTCATTTGCTACGCTGATATTTGTACCACATTCGTATGTTTTTGATTGATATAATGGACTAATAAGTAATTTTACTTTACTGCTCCCATTACCATTATCTTGATAGCTGAGTCCGTAAGCAACTCCATTCCCCTCAATTAATTCTACGTTTGTTGGATTAAAACCTATCGCTTCTTTAATTTCCGGTGTATTTGAGTTGATCCCGAGCAATCTTCTTAATGTAGACATAATTTTATTTAAAATATTAATAAAATGCTATTATGATTACTCCTGTGTGTTAATGTCAATGAAAATTTTAACTAAAATTAAAAAATTAATATAATATTTTATACTAAAAGGTAAATATAAGCTTGAAGAGGGCTAAGAAGCTTTATGCTATTTCTCAAAAAACCAACAATTGCAATCATTGGTTCTACAGGTATAATCTGTTAAAGTTTACACGAGTCTCATGAATGATAGAAAAAGAAGAGCAGTTTAGTTTTACATCAGAAAACCTCAAGAAAGCGGGAAAGTTTATAGAGATGTATCCCAAAGGTAGAGAAGGTAGTGCTGTTATGCCTTTACTATATCTGGTTCAAGAGCAATGCGGATGGGTTTCTGAATCTGCTATGCGTTATGTTGCTGATATGCTGCATATTCCACATATTCGTGTATATGAAGTGGCAAATTTTTACACCATGTATAATTTAAAACCAGTAGGCAAATATCTAATACAAATTTGTAGAACAACTCCTTGCTGGTTGTGCAATAGTGAAGAAGTTTTAAATACCTTTAAAAAAAAACTTGGAATCAATATCGGTGAGACTACTAAAGATAATTTGTTCACTTTAAAAGAAGTTGAATGCCTAGGTGCATGCGTTAATGCTCCCGTTGTGCAGATCAATAATGACTTCTATGAAAATCTTACTCCTGAGAAAGTAGAAAACATCATAACAGAACTTTCAGGCAAATAGATGAAAGAAGAATTTTCATTCAAGAGAATCAAGCAATCAGGTTCTGCAAGAGTTGGAACAATTAAAACTCCAAATGGAAGCGTAGAAACCCCCGCTTTTATATTCTGCGCAACAAAAGCTGCAATTAAAGCTGCAGATATTGAAAGAATAAGTGAAGCTGGTACCCAAATCATACTTTCCAACACCTATCACCTAATGCTTCAACCAGGAGAGAATACTGTTGCAAAACTTGGTGGTTTGCGCAAGATGATAGGATGGAATGGGCCAATGCTAACTGACTCAGGTGGATATCAGATATTTAGCTTAGGCCACGGATCAGTTTCGGAAGAGATAAAAGGAATAAGAAAAAAACAAAAAACTTTGATCAAAATTAATGAGGATGGGGCAATTTTTCGTTCTTACATTAATGGTAAAATTTATTGCTTAACTCCTGAAAAATCTGTACAAATTCAACAGAAATTAGGTGCAGATTTAATCCTAGTTTTAGATGAATGCACTCCATTTCACGTAAGCAAAGAATACACAGCAAAATCAATGCTCATGAGCCACAGATGGGCTGAACGTTCTTTAAATGAATTTGAAAAAAACAATAATGGCAAGCAGGCACTGTATGGAATTAGTCAAGGCGGAGTGTATCAAGATTTACGTAGAGAAAGTTGTGATTTTATCAACGATTTGCCATTTTTTGGTCAAGCAATAGGTGGATCACTTGGTCAAAGTAAAGAGCAGATGCATGATGTAGTTTCTTTCACTATGGACCACCTGAAAAAAGACAGGCCTACTCATTTGCTTGGTATTGGTGGAATTGTGGACATCTTTCGCGGAGTAGAGCTTGGAATTGACACGTTTGATTGCGTGCATCCAACCCGCTTAGCAAGGCATGGTGGCGCACTTGTTAAAGTAAAAAACAGAAATTCTATTTCTTCAAAGTGCAAAGAGCATATTAATTTGCGGAATCAACGATTTGAGCTGGACAACAACCCAATTGAAAGTGACTGTTTATGCTTTACCTGCAGAAAACATTCAAGAGCTTATATACACCATTTACTGAAAGCTAAAGAGCTCCTGGCTTACACGCTCGTTACCATTCATAATATTTTCTTTATGAATAAGTTAATGGCATCAATAAGGCAGGCTATATTAGATGATAGGCTAGATCGGGAGAAAAATAATTGGATTAGTGAGATACCACTACCATACGCGTCAAGTTAAGAGATTGTGAGCAAATTTAGAGAGGTTAAAGTGGATACTCTAGCCCTTCTACGTTTGTCTTTTAATGAAAATCGCGACCAAGTTATAGTGAGTTTTTTAAGAAATGCTTTTAAACTATTAATTTTGGTTAATACTAAAAATAACTCTCTAACCCGCCTTTTTAGCTCAATAAATGCCTTTGTTAAGCTAAGTTCTGTATTCTTTTTCACTTCTGTGCAACCAACTATGCCGTGAAATATAAGAATTGCGCACAATTTAGCATATAGTTCACATAATACTCTGCATGGCTTTCCTTTTAGCTTATCAAGCCTGATATGGCTTTTATACAATTTAAATAATAACTCAATTTGCCACCTTACTCTGTAAATCGTTAATACTTGCTCAGCACTAATTTTATTTTCTGGAACATTAGTTATAAATATTGACCAGTTCAACAATTTTTGATTTCTTTTAGAGGATGTATATCCCTGCGATCTTGCTAATCTATTAGCTTTCCTTCTTCTGGCCATAGACTGTTCTTCAGTTAGTTTCTGACATATAATTCTTACTCTAATTTTTGCTTCTTTTCCTAACAATACCTCGTTTTCTAAAAATAACTTATCCTCTAAACATTCTAATAACTCCATTTTTTGATTTGTTTCTACATCATATATGTTGGTATCGGATTTATAACGACTTATGAAATAAGCTCCTATTTCATTGATTTGTTTAAAAGAACTTGGCACAAAATAACCGAGATCAGATATTAGCAAATCATTGCTTAATATATTACTTAAATGTTTCCTATATCCCTGGTCTGATCTTACCCCCTCCGTTAAATTAAGTTGGTCTATTATCTGATTCATGTAGTCGAAAACTAATTGTAACTTTATTCCAGACTTAGTATTGCTTTCATAGCCACTGTAGCTAGTACCATAACCTTTATACATCTCTTCCATACTGTTAGGTAGAGTAATATAGCTACTGTCCAATAATTTAACACTATTAAATTGCTGTAAGATTTTGCAATCAACTTGCAAGATATTTTTAAAGAGAATCACAGATTCATTATACATCCTTTTCATAAATTCCACTGCTTCTTCAGTAAATCTAAAATCCAAACCTTGTTTTGTTATATCTATCGAGTCCTCGTTTAGTAATTGACACATTGTTTCTACGCTACAATTATCAACTCCTATATTACCCAAGACCATGGCTTTTACGAATGATGAACCTTTTAGCTTTCTCTTTCTTTTTATAAACCTTGTTGTAATTGAGATTTTCTCTGCTTTTTCATTAAAAAATTCTTTGAGCTTTTTTGATAAGCAAGTTATTTTATTCATTGGTTCTCTCACTAAAAGTATATCTGGGAGAACTTATACCTTATTATTCTATCTCTTTCATACCTTTATTTCCTTAACTTGACGCGTATGGATACCACTACACTGTGAATTATACACCTAGTTCATATTTTTCTACGCTTATTTTATATTCCCTAAAACAGAAAAAGCCTTCCTCTTCCTACTCTTTCTTCCTTGGCTAATCCATAGTTAGCGTCTTTTGCACATGTGCGTTGCATTTTTTAATCTTCTTTAAAAACTTGACAATACATGACAACACTGGTATGTTAAAAATATAGTTTTTGTGAGGTATTTATGGTTAACAATAAAGAAAAACATCAAATAGCGTTTTGCGTTTCAGCCGTTACATTCTTAGCTGGGTTATCATTAATCGCAACTGCAATTGCAGTGGGTACCGTACCTGCTATAGCTGCTTGTCTAGTGATAGGAGGAATTTTGACTGTCTTGTCTGGTGTGCAAGCAGTAGAAAGCTATTTATTTTTACGAAACAGCGAGAAAACTTTGAATAAACTGATAAGTAATATACGCGATGAACCAGAAAGTAAACTTTTTATAGAAAGGATTTTGCAACCGTTCATTGAACTTTTTAGTGAGCTTAAGCAACATAATTAAAGTACACTAAGCTTTAAGCATAGAAACCACTTTATCGTAACTTGGCAATGATTCAATTTCTCCAATTGCAGCTAGAGTGGTTTTTTCATGCTGAGATAACAATTCTTCTGCTGCTTTTTTTACGTTAGCAGTGGTAACTGCACTAATTTTTTCTATTAATTCATTTTTACTGATGTACCTATTATAGTTACCGTAGTAGTGTCCCAATGTTTCAGCACGTGAGCTAACACTTTCGCGTGACATTAAAATTTGGGATTTTACTCGCTCTTTCACTCTATTTACTTCTTCTTCCTTCAGATCATCTGTAGACAACTTCTTCAACTCTGTCGTTATAGATTTTAAAAGCTTATCTAAGTTACTACTGTCTGTACCAGCAAAAATGGAAAACATTCCTGTATTAGTATAGCTGGAATTAAATGAATAAACAGAGTAAGCTAATCCCTGCTTTTCCCTTACTTCCTGGAATAAACGTGATGACATTCCGCTCCCTAATATAGAATCAAGCACTTGAAACGTGTGATATTTATCGTCATGGCGAGAAACACTAGGTAGACCAATTAGCAAGTGTACCTGATCTAATTTACGATGTTCTAAATACTCACCACCAGTACAGCTCGCATTTTGGCTTTTTTTCAGCTTTTTAGAATGAATCTTTGAGAGAAAATCTTTGGTTAATGCAACAACTTCTTCATGTTCAACATTTCCTGCAACAGCAAATAGCATATTCTCACCAAAGTAATGCTCATTTATGTAATTATCTAGATCTCCTCGAGTAAAAGATTTTACAGTATTTTGCGTGCCTAAGATTGACCTACCAAATGGTTGGTCTTTATAAGCTGCCTCAAAATATTTGTCGAAAATAATGTCACTTGGTGAATCATTAGTTTGAAAAATCTCTTGTATTACAACACCCTTCTCACGTTCCAATTCATCTTCTGGAAACGTGGAATTCATCAATATATCTATTAATATATCAATACCAGTTTTTATGTCTTTCTTGAGGACTTTTGCATAATAGGTGGTGCTTTCCCTACCGGTGCTAGCGTTGAAAACTCCACCTATGTCATCAAAAGCTTTTGCAATTTCAAAGGCAGTTCTTGTCTTCGTCCCTTTGAAAGCCATGTGTTCTAAAAAATGGGATATTCCATTTTGCTTTGCACTTTCTGCTCTACTGCCAACACCAACTCGTATGCTTAAAGCTACGGAATCAATATCACGCACCTGCTCAGTTATTATGCGCAGACCATTATCTAATTTTGTTACCCGGGGTATATTCATCTCATATATTCTTCTAAGTTCTCTTCTGCAAAATCCCAATTAATCAAATGATCAAGGAAAACTTTTATGTAGTCAATTCTACGGTTTTGACAATCTAAATAATAGGCGTGCTCCCACACATCCATAGTGAGTAGTGGCACTTGGCCATAAATTATTGGCAAATCTGCATTTGGAGTCTTGGTGATTTTGAGCTTTCCTAACCTACCTTTTTCGAGCACTAACCATACCCATCCACTGCCAAACTGGCTTACTCCATGACTCGAAAATTCTTCATAAAATTTATCAAAGCCACCGATATCGTCTTGAATTTTTTTTGCTAGAAGACTACCATCTTTAGGCTTACCACCACCATTTTTTTTCATTGAATTCCAATAAAAAGTATGGTTCCAAACTTGTGCTGCATTATTAAATATAGGCAAGTTGCCGCTATTACCATGCACTTTTGTTATTAATTCCTCAATTTTTACATGTTGATAATCTGTATTTTCAACTAGCTCGTTGAGTTTATTTAAATATCCTTTATGGTGCTTATCATAATGAAAATCTAAGGTTTTTGCAGATATATAAGGCTCCAAAGCTGTTTTATCGTATGGTAATTCAGGTAAAGTAAAACTCATAAAAACCTCTTTATTTCTAACCTACTTGGATGGTAGGGCAATATATGCTTTTGTGCAACATATAATTAATAGCTAAAACATTTAGGTATCTATTGCATTATTCTAAATTATACTACAATAACGATTATTATATAAGCCATAGAAATGGATTAAATGCAAAAGTTACTTGACACCCTTCGCCAACCCCCTTATCATGAAACTGAAGCTATTTATTTATCTTCTCTGTACAGATTAAATGACAAAAAAACTCACGTATCTGGCGTCTCGTGCTTAATTTTTTGCACTATGTGCACCTTATGTCTTATAAAATTTCTACCTACATAAGCTGAAACGCGCTTATAAAGCGTTTAAAACATAAAAAAACGCCAACTTAAAAAATGGATAGTGAATAACTAGCTACCCTAGGGTTTCTTTTGCCTTTTTTTCTGTTTAGTAAATTTCTTAACGTTTATAATTTAGATTAGTTGCGGTTTAAAAGTAGCTGAATCGCGGTTATTAAACGTTTAGAATAAAAAAACGCCATACTTGAAAGTATAATGTAAGTAATTAGCCAACCACGGGGCTTCTTTTGCCTTTTTCTCCGCTTGGTAAATTTCTTAATGTTTATACGGAAGGTGTCATTCCAGCGCGTGACGCTGGAATCCCAAAAAAAGGATGATGTCATCCGAGTAGCTGACACTGGGATGACAAAAAAAGGAGCACTGGGATGACATCATAGGGGCGCTGGCCTGACAATCGTCATTCCGCTACGTGTTAGCGGGATCTAGAGATACCGTGACGGTATGACAAGGGAGAACAGTTGTATTCCTGCACAATTTATTCTCATGACAAAAACGTCTTAACTTTCTCTCTACTTTTTCTGGGTAAGGTCAATTTTGTGAAAAAATGGATTGAATTATAGGCAGATTTGGCTATTATTTGTAATACATGGGTATTAGGTAAAATGTTTAAATTTGATCCTTTATTATTAGCTCGAATTCAGTTTGCCTTCACAATAGGCTTTCACATTATATTTCCTGCTTTCACGATCGGGCTTGCAAGTTTTCTAGCCTTTTTGGAATGGTGTTGGCTTAAGACTGGTGATACACGTTTCCGTGATGTTTATAAATTCTGGATCAAGATTTTTGCCGTTGCTTTTGGCATGGGAGTGGTATCTGGAGTTGTAATGTCATATCAACTTGGTACCAATTGGTCGATTTTTTCTGACCGCATAGCCAATGTTCTCGGCCCTCTATTTTCCTTTGAGGTTTTAACAGCCTTTTTTCTGGAGGCATCTTTTTTGAGTATTATGCTATTTGGATGGAATAGAGTAAGTTCTCGTATGCACTTTGCTTCTACTTGTATTGTTGCAGTGGGAGCGCTTATTTCAGCTTTTTGGATTATTGCGGCCAACAGTTGGATCCAAACACCCGCTGGATTCACGATTGGTGAGAATGGTCTCCTATATCCAACCAATTGGTTAGAGATTATTTTTAATCCTTCTTTCCCTTATCGCTTTATTCATATGGTAACAGCAGCCTATCTTACAACAGCTTTTGTGGTTGGTGGTGTAGGAGCATTTTATCTTTGGAGAAAACGACATGCTCCTCAAGCAAGAATTATGCTTGGTATGGCAACCATTATGGTAGCTTTAGCTGCACCATTTCAGCTGTTCATGGGAGATAGGCATGGATTAAATACACTAAAGCATCAACCTGCTAAGATTGCTGCAATGGAAGGTATATGGGAAACCGAAAAAGGGGCTGGCTTACTTTTATTTGCTTATCCGGATCAGCAAAATGAAATTAATCACTACGAGATAAAAATTCCTAATCTTGCCAGCTTGATCTTAACACATGATTTTTTAGGAGAAGTAAAAGGATTAAAGGAATGGAAAAAAGAAGATAGACCACCTGTAGTATGGGTATTCTGGTCCTTCCGTATAATGGTTGGAGTTGGAATTTTAATGATCATAATTGGGTCAGTAAGTGTTATACAGTATCTTCGTGGCAAATTATTCCAAAGTTGTTTCTTACATGGATGGTGGATATCAATGATGCCGTCTGGGTTCATAGCGTTACTTGCAGGTTGGTTTACTACTGAAATTGGCCGTCAACCTTACACTGTATATGGAATTATGCGCACAATTGAATCATTTTCATCTGCGATTACCGGTCCTCAGGTTGCATGGTCTTTGATTGCATTTATCGTTATGTATACCCTTATATTTGGAGCAGGTAGTTACTATATTCTGAAACTTATATACAAAGGAATTCCTGTCATTAAAGAAGAAGAGCAATTTTATAAACACGGTATTGGAGCTTCAGTGATTGATGCTGGTACATCTGGAAAGGACAACAATCATGTTTGATTTTTCTTCCTTAATTAATTTACCCCTAATCTGGGGATTACTAATTGCCATAGCTGTTTTACTGTATATTTTAATGGATGGGTTTGATTTAGGTATTGGTATTTTACTTCCTTTTGCACCGTCAGATAAATGCCGTGATCACATGATAAGCTCAATTGCACCATTTTGGGATGGAAACGAAACATGGTTGGTATTGGGTGGTGGAGGGTTGTTTGCTGCTTTTCCTCTTGCATATTCAATATTAATGCCTGCTTTTTATATTCCAATCATTATTATGCTGCTTGGCCTTATAGTGCGCGGAGTATCCTTTGAGTTTCGTTTTAAGGCAGAAGGAAAATACAGGCGATTATGGGATTATGCCTTTCATTTTGGGTCACTTGGTGCTGCATTTTGCCAAGGCATGATTTTAGGTGCATTTATACATGGTGTAGAAGTAAACGGACGCAACTTTTCTGGTGGCCAATTTGATTGGGCAAGTGCTTTTAGTGTAATGACAGGCATTGCTGTGATATTTGGATATGCACTTTTAGGTTCTACATGGCTCATAATGAAGACAGAAAATATAACACAAGAATGGGCACGCAAGGTTGCTTCTTATACGCTTGGTTTTGTAGGTATTTTCATGGGACTAGTGAGTGTAGTGACACCATTTTTAAATGAACGTATTAAAAACTTTTGGTTTAGCATGCCAAATTTTTATTATTTATTTTCTATTCCATTACTCACATCTTGGCTATTTTTCATGCTGTGGTTTGATCTTCAGAATACTAAACAGGAGTACCGTCCATTCTTTCTCAGTATTGCTATTTTTTTTATGGGATATTTAGGTTTAGGAATTAGTATCTACCCATGGATTATACCTTTTCAATATACCATTCTGGATGCAGCCGCTTCTGGGCCAAGTTTATCTTTAATGCTCATTGTTATAATACCGCTTTTACCAATCATTTTAACTTACACTGGTTATTGCTATTATGTCTTTCGTGGAAAATCAAATTATGAACACACATATTAAGGAGTTAGTGACCTTATGGTTAAAACGTTACCCTTAAATCAAGCAGTCGTTCAGGCAATGGCGTCAACTCAAGAACCTTCATTAGCAAACCCTCCTATGGATTTTCTGAAAAGTTTTTGAGTATATTGTATTTTTAATTTGTAGAATAAGTTTTTTCCCTTTTTGCATGCTAACCAAAAAGGGTTCTGTCATCCTTCTTGTCATATAAGTAGCTTGACGCGGGCATTCAGTTTTCTTTATAATTTTCTTTGTGAAAGAACAAAAATGCTTATTTGTAACCATAGCTGGCTTACCAAATGCTGGGAAGTCTACATTAATTAACAGCATCATAGGCAAGAAAATTGCAATTGTCACCCCTAAAGTGCAAACAACAAGGACGCAAATAAGGGGTGTTGCAACATGCAACAACACACAAATTGTCTTTACTGACTCCCCAGGAATTTTCTCAGCAGAAACAAAACTTGAAAAAGCTTTAGTCAAATCTGCATGGTCGGCAGTTAAGGATAGTGACATCACTTTGTTGCTTGTTGATGTAAGCAATTATTTGAAAAATATAGAAAGAATTAAGACTATATTTATGCGGCTGCAGCGCACAAAAGGCAGATGCATTTTGGTTATCAATAAAACTGATTTGGTAAAAAGGCCTGAATTAAAGATGGCGCATGAGCATCTGAATTTGCTTTATAAATTTGAAAAGGTTTTTATGATATCAGCATTAAAGAATGATGGACTTTCTGATTTGATGAATTACTTGTCTGAAGTTGCATCGGTGAGCCCCTGGTTTTATGAAGAAGATCAAATAACCGATTCCTCGACAAATTTTTTATCAGCAGAAATTACGAGAGAAAAATTATTCTTGAACTTGCGTGAAGAATTGCCATACTCTACAGCTGTTATAACTGAACAATTTGAGGAAAAAAAAGATAAGAGTTTAGTCATCAAACAGATCATATTTGTGTTGAAAGATAGTCATAAAAAAATAGTACTAGGAAAAGATGGCAGTAATATTAAAAAAATTAATATCGAAGCGCGTGCTGAACTAGAAAAATTATTTGAGTGCAAGGTACACCTCTTTTTATTTGTGAAAGTGCGACCTTGGATCGACCGTCCGGAGGAGTATATAGGCAATGCTTAATTCTTTATTGGTATTTGATATTGAAACTATACCAGATGTAAATTCCTGCAAAAATTTACTCAATATTAGTGATGATAGTAGTGTAGAAGAGAAGAGGGATGCATTAACAAAATATCATCTTGAAATAACAAACGGGCAAAACTCTTTTCTGCGTCAGCCTTTTCACCTTGTTGTAGTTATTAGTTTTTTACTTTGCAATATAAGCTACCAGAGTGGTTATGAGGTGTTCACACTGCAAGAAATAAGATCTGGAGGCACACTAAATTCCAGTGAAAAGGAGCTAGTGAAAGGATTTTTTAACTACATATCAGAGAAAAAGCCAAGATTAGTTTCGTTCAACGGACGCACTTTTGATATACCAGTGCTGAAGTATCGTGCTATGGTCCATGGCATTCAAGCAGAATATTTTCATAAAGCTGGCGATAAGTGGAATAGTTACAATCAGAGATATAGCAGTGATTGGCATTGTGATTTGCTTGAATCCCTCTCTGATTTTGGAGCTTCTGCGAGAGTAAAAATGAACGAAGTTTGTGCAGCATTTAATCTTCCTGGTAAGATTGGAGTTGATGGGTCACAAGTTATGGACTTATACGATAGCGGCAAGATACAAGAGATTCGAGATTATTGTGAAACAGATGTAATTAACACTTATTTGATTTACTTAAGGTTCATGCATCATCAGGGAAGGATTACTACTGAAAGCTACAACAAAAGTGTGGAAGAGCTGCTTTTAGAGTGCGAAAAAAAAGAATACCTAAAGAAATTTAAAGAAGAATGGCAAATAACTTGTGGTGGAAAATTTTACTTCCATAGAATAAATAGTCGAGTTATAATGCACTAACAAGCGAACCTCTGTACTAAATTTTGGTTAATATACACGTTGAGCATATTAAGAAAGTTGCTTTTAAGGTATTGCATTTTACTTTTATTTTCGTTATAAGGTTGCTTTAAGTTGAATTTTCAACATTTTTATACTATTTACATTTAAGATATGATTTCGAAATTTTTTGGGGGCACTTCATGAAAAAGTCTATGTATACTAGAACTGCTCTAGTTTCTTTATTAACTTTATGTTCTTTCAGCAGTTTTGCAGCTGACTTTCCTGATGAGAGTATGAAGGAAATAAAAAAGCAAGAGAGCACAAAAACTTCTGGAAAAGTGGAAGTTATGAAAACATCAAATAAAAAACTGAAAGAAAAGATGGACAGAATATGTAATGCTGATCCAAGAAAAAAAGCTGAAGAGCTTAAGAAAAAAGAGGAGCTAAGATTAGCAGCCGAGCAGAAGAAAAAAGAGGAGATCAGGCTAGCAAATGAGAAAAAAGCAAAGCTTATAGAGGATTCAAAAGCGAAAGCTCTAAACGCTAAGAATTCTAATATAGAAAAAGGTAAAGTTTCAAAAACTAAGCGTTCTAAAACTAAGAATGCTAAAGTTGAAGCTAAAGATGTAAAGAAGGATATAAAAGTTGTTAACAAAAATACAGAGGAAAAAGGTAAGGCAAGTCCTGTTGTTTCAGTTGGTGGAGTTGATATTATCGATACCAATCAAGGGCAAAGTAATTTAAGAATAACTTTTGGTGGTGTTGTTGATGCTCAAGGTTATGGCAAAGCTGGACCAAGTGGCGCAGATTATAAACGTTATAACGTTATGCCAAACAGATCTACAGAGTATTATAATGCCACTCCAGATATAACAAGAGGAGCAAATCCAATATTCTATGAAGGAATAGGAAATATTGGTGATTACAGCAACGATATGGGTATGATTGCTGACGCGATATTGCACCTCAGAGCAGAAAATAAGAATGAAGATTTAGGTCTTCTTTATGGTGCTGACGTGCAGTTTCATGTTCCAGTGACCGAAGGTAAGGGAGCTTCACAGGGTGTTTATGCTGCAAAAGGCAGAAGTGCGCATGTGTTTGTTAACTCAAAATATGGTGACGTGAAGCTTGGTTACCAATTTGGTCCTGAGGCTCTGATGAGGCTTGATGCAACAAGAATTGCGACTGTTGACGGAGCTGCAGATAGTGACTGGTTCAGAAAAGTGAACTTAGAAGGAAGCGCTGCTAGCTTTCCATTTTATGTAACACCACGTCTTTACACTGAAAGTTTTTCGAGTGAAAGTGAAAAATTCTCTTTCCGCATGGCAGGGAAATATAACAAAGGCGTTATGACTACACTGCCATTTAGAGTTGCCTACTACTCACCAAATTATATGGGCGCAAGGTTTGGCATCAGTTATGCACCTCGTTATGATAGTAGCTTGTTTATTGTGAAAGAAAAAGAAGAGAAAAACGGTAAGGTAAAAGATAAGATAAGGCATGTCGGTCCAGACTATGAGCACATAGTAAGTGCTGGTGCATCATATGAATATGACTTTGATAAATATAATGTAAAAGTTAAAACTTCTGCAGTTGGTGAGTATGGCTTTCCAAAGCAACCAAGTAAAGATAAGCATCTTTATAAGGAATTTGTGGAGTATAATGACCTGATGGGTGTTAATTTTGGTGTAAGCGCTGATTATAAGATTAATGAAGATCAAGGCGTAAAGTTTGCTGCCTCTTTTGCATACTTGGGCAAATCTGGTCAACCGAAGGGTATTAAAAAATTAATTGGTGATACCTATACGGAAATTGATAGTAAAGATGCTACTGATGGCAAAAGAGTGGAAGGGCTGAAAGCTCAATTTGGTAAAGATAGTATAGATACCATGTATTGGACTGTAGGAGCTGGGTATCAACATGAGAATATCTACACAAGTTTGACGTATTTTGGCAGCAGAATGAATGACAAAGATATGCTTCATGATGGTGCACTTGGCGTTCAATATGATCTGTCTCCTGCATGCAGTAAGAACAAATTTGTTCCTTACGCAGCTCTCCATTATTTTATGACTAACGAAACAGGTAAGCTGAAAGATGAGTCTGATGCTGATGTACCTTCTAACCAAGGAATTCTCCTTCTTACTGGTGTGAAGTTTTCTTTCTAACCAGCCAGTACACACCACAGTTAACTGTGGTGTATTCTTGTCTGTTAGTGTTTATTTGTCGATCAAATAAACATATGGTGTCCTCTCTCCTGTCATCCCAGTGCGTGACACACAACTGTACGAACATTGTGATTTGAGGACACTCCACCAAGAAGGATGTCATCCCAGTGCCCAGACACTGGGATCCAGCTTTCCATGCAACTTCATCAAAAGCGTTTATTCAGCATAAGATCAGCCACTTTTTATGCTCACCAAATCAGTTTGCTTACTTACAAGCAAAATTTCCTGGATTCCAGTGTCAAGCACTGGAATGACACCCTATGGTCACCGGAATGACGCTTTATGGCTACTTAGATGATGAGAAAAGAACACACTGCCCTTATTCTACTGGCCGTATAGCTACTTTCAAATTTAATCAATTAAGCAGGAGGCCCCTATGCAAACCACACTAAAAAATCATTTAGCTGGAGAATTACTTACCACCGCTACGTGCTGGAAATTAAAGCTCGCAGGTGGAGAAGTAATGGGATTCACTGACTATGATGAAGATTTAAATATTGATAATATACTCTATAAATCTTCAAGTGGATTTACAGCCAGTAGTATAATATTAAACAGCGATTTAAAAACTGATAATCTAGAAATTGAAGGGATATTAAATAGTGCTGATATTAAAGAAGAAGATGTTTTATCAGGAAAGTACGACTTTGCAAATATTGAAATATTTCTTGTGAATTATAAAGACTTGACTCAGGGAACAATGAATCTACATTCAGGAATTTTTGGTAAAGTGACATTAAGTAGTGGAAGATTTATTGTTGAAATTAGAGGGCTTTCAGCAAAGCTTGAGAGAAGCATAGCAGAATTATACTCTCCTGCATGCAGAGCACAATTTTGCGATGATAAATGTAAAGCCGATACTAAAAAATTTAGTAAAATAAGTACAATCACTAAAGTAATAGACGAAAGAAGATTTGAAGACACGAATTTAACTGAGAGTGATGAATATTATAAGCACGGAGTAGTAAAATTCTTTGGCTCAATAGCGTTTGAAGGTGTAGTAAAAGAATATAAAAATAAAGTAGTTACGTTGTTTACTTCGCCTCCATACCAAATTTTTGCTGGAGATAAATATTCAATACTCGCAGGTTGCGATAAAACATTTCCAACTTGCAGAAGCAAGTTTAACAATACTGTGAATTTTCGTGGTGAACCCTATATACCAGGTTTTTATATTGTTTAGCAGTACAATTTTCAATATTATGAATAAGCATGGAAAGGTGGCTGAGTGGTCTAAAGCACACGCTTGGAAAGCGTGCACATATGAAAATATGTCGGGGGTTCGAATCCCCCCTTTTCCGTATGTTACTTCTAGAATAGTATAAAACCCCCGGTCGCGCACACAACTGTACGAACATTGTAATATGGTACAATGTTACAACTATGCGGTGGTAATTTACGATAAATTCATGTAGCCATTTCAAATTTAGCCATACCAATGTCAGTAAATTGATTAAGCAAATAACACTTGAGTAGCAGTTCCTTCCCACGATTAATTTCAGATTTGTTCCGAAAATTAAACCCGAATGTTTGTTTCAGTCGCGAGAAAAAACTTTCTACATAAGATCTTTTTCCGTAGTTTGTTTGCCTTTTCCACCTCTTCATTCCATCTTCGCTGTATGACTTTATTAGTCTAATTGCAGCATTTCTCTCTGCCATACTTTGGATGCTCTGCTGCATTGTTTTTTTGGAGGAATTTTTGTCTTTATGCCGCATTCATCACACAATTTATAGAGTTTATGTCTGTCATATGCTCCATACGCGTCAAGTTAAGAGATTGTGAGCAAATTTAGAGAGGTTAAAGTGGATACTCTAGCCCTTCTACGTTTGTCTTTTAATGAAAATCGCGACCAAGTTATAGTGAGTTTTTTAAGAAATGCTTTTAAACTATTAATTTTGGTTAATACTAAAAATAACTCTCTAACCCGCCTTTTTAGCTCAATAAATGCCTTTGTTAAGCTAAGTTCTGTATTCTTTTTCACTTCTGTGCAACCAACTATGCCGTGAAATATAAGAATTGCGCACAATTTAGCATATAGTTCACATAATACTCTGCATGGCTTTCCTTTTAGCTTATCAAGCCTGATATGGCTTTTATACAATTTAAATAATAACTCAATTTGCCACCTTACTCTGTAAATCGTTAATACTTGCTCAGCACTAATTTTATTTTCTGGAACATTAGTTATAAATATTGACCAGTTCAACAATTTTTGATTTCTTTTAGAGGATGTATATCCCTGCGATCTTGCTAATCTATTAGCTTTCCTTCTTCTGGCCATAGACTGTTCTTCAGTTAGTTTCTGACATATAATTCTTACTCTAATTTTTGCTTCTTTTCCTAACAATACCTCGTTTTCTAAAAATAACTTATCCTCTAAACATTCTAATAACTCCATTTTTTGATTTGTTTCTACATCATATATGTTGGTATCGGATTTATAACGACTTATGAAATAAGCTCCTATTTCATTGATTTGTTTAAAAGAACTTGGCACAAAATAACCGAGATCAGATATTAGCAAATCATTGCTTAATATATTACTTAAATGTTTCCTATATCCCTGGTCTGATCTTACCCCCTCCGTTAAATTAAGTTGGTCTATTATCTGATTCATGTAGTCGAAAACTAATTGTAACTTTATTCCAGACTTAGTATTGCTTTCATAGCCACTGTAGCTAGTACCATAACCTTTATACATCTCTTCCATACTGTTAGGTAGAGTAATATAGCTACTGTCCAATAATTTAACACTATTAAATTGCTGTAAGATTTTGCAATCAACTTGCAAGATATTTTTAAAGAGAATCACAGATTCATTATACATCCTTTTCATAAATTCCACTGCTTCTTCAGTAAATCTAAAATCCAAACCTTGTTTTGTTATATCTATCGAGTCCTCGTTTAGTAATTGACACATTGTTTCTACGCTACAATTATCAACTCCTATATTACCCAAGACCATGGCTTTTACGAATGATGAACCTTTTAGCTTTCTCTTTCTTTTTATAAACCTTGTTGTAATTGAGATTTTCTCTGCTTTTTCATTAAAAAATTCTTTGAGCTTTTTTGATAAGCAAGTTATTTTATTCATTGGTTCTCTCACTAAAAGTATATCTGGGAGAACTTATACCTTATTATTCTATCTCTTTCATACCTTTATTTCCTTAACTTGACGCGTATGGTCATATGCTCTGTCTGCATATAGTGCTTTTATGGCATGCTGAAAATTAACTCCTTTAAGTAAATCGCAAGCTCCATAGTGATCAGACCGTTACTGTATTTTGCAGCTATGGCTTTTTTGCTGTTTATATTCAACATTACATGCAATTTTCTTGTCTGTTCATAGCCACGATATTTTCTATCAGCGCTATTTTCCTTGCTGTGTGTTGTTATAAATGCTGATGCTTGTGCTATCTATGGCAATTTCGATATCTTCCATATTATTTTTATCAATTCTGCAATCATTGATCTTAATATTAAGTTTTTTTTGAAGCTTGCGAATAGCTGATAACTGCCAAATCTCTTCCTATTTGTTGCAAATATCCTTTTATAAACCCGACTGTTTGTCTTAAGCCAATTCTAAAAAGATTAACGATTATATGCACTAAAATCACAACTTTATCACTATAAATATAGTTGCCGCCCTGCATTTTTGGACTATTTTCATACCAATTTTCGATAGCTTTATCGATGTAACGAAAAATATTTCCTCTTTTTTCTAGAAATTTGTTATATTCATGGCAGTTACTAACTCTCATTTTTTGTGGCATATTTTTTCTTCAACAGTTAAATAGCTATTTATAATGAATTTTGTCAGTAGCCACCAGATTTTTTCAGTTGCTATGCAACAAAGCTATCCCAGTGTCAAGCACTGGGATGACAGGAAAAGAGGCTATTTGGATGACATCTTTCTTCTTGGTATAAATTATTTTATATCTCAATGTTCATACAGCTATGCACGTTGCTGCATAGTGGATGAGGTGTACTACCCCTAAGAATATACATTATCTCACATAATAATATAATATTTCGTTCATAAATCAACGTTTTTAACATGCAGCAAGAACATTTCCGTTGTAATTAAGGTTCTTAAGATGTATATTAATGAATCTTGTTTTCAATAAATAATGAAAGTAATAATTGTCATGATAATGTTATTGTGTAGCAGTTACACAATGGCAAGCGAGAGAATAAGTCTAGTGGATAAAAAACTATCTCAAGGATATGTAGCTCCAGTGCTTATAGAAAATAGCGTTATTTTATCAGACAAGCACGGCGCTTTATATTCCTTTGATATTGATAACTCAAAGGCTATGAATTGGAAATTACACCTCTCACATAGGAAAAAAATTGGTAACATGAGCCTATCACATTATGAAAAAAATGTTTTCTTTATAGTGGATAACACTTTACACGCAATAGGCGCAAAAACTGGCAAGATTGAGTGGGAAAAAGAATTGAGAGCTCCAGTAAGAGGAAAAGCAGCAGTAATAAATAATAAATTGGTAGTATTGACTATTGATAATTATCTGTACGTGTTTGATATAAAAGATGGCAGCTCCGCTTGGGCTTATCAAAACGGTATCAATGAGGTTCGAGGTTTGTATTCCATATCGCCAACAACTTCTAACGATAAAATAATAGCACCATTTTCAAATAGTGAGTTAATAGCTTTTAATGAAGATGGTAAAAAATTGTGGAGCCAAAAATTGGCTACAAACCTTTTGGATACACAGCTCACAGATGTAACTACTACACCGAGAGTGCTTGGCGATACTTTAATAGCTACAAATAATTCTTATATTTATGGTATTGACGTAAAATCAGGAAATATTTTATGGTCAAAGTCACTGCAAGTAAAAAGTGTATCAGACATTGAGTCATATTATAGTCCTCTTATTCCTGCAGAGAAACAAAAAGAAGGCGGAAGAATTTTTATAGTTACTAAAGATGATAAAATAATTGGCCTGGATATAAAAAATGGAGAAATAGTCTGGGCATCTGATTTAATAGAAAATACGCAACTATTTGCTCCAATTATGCATGCCCATACACTGTGGGTGACAAGCAATAAAAGTTCAATGTTTGCTTTTCCGGGATCTGAAAGTGCAGGAAAGGTAGTAAAAGTACCTGGTAATGTGTTTCACACTCCAGTGTTTACTCGCAATAAGATATATGTAACAACTGAGGGAAAAGGTGTTTATTCTTTAGAAAATAGGTTTGTTTTTTATGACTGATTATGATTTAATTGTTATAGGTGGTGGCCCAGGAGGCTATAAGTGCGCTATCGCTGCTGCAAAACTTGGATTGAAAGTTGCCTGTATAGATAAAAATAGCATTTTTGGTGGCACATGCCTCAGAGTTGGGTGCATACCCTCCAAAGCATTGCTCCATTCTTCCTATCAGTATGCTCACACGAAAAATGATCTGTCGAAGCTTGGCATAAAAATTAAGGACGCAAGTTTCGATTTAAAAGAAATGCTAGGTTATAAGGACGCCAGAGTTCAGGAACTTGGAAAAGGTATAGAATATCTGTTTAACCTTCACAAAATCACTAAAATCAATGGGCTTGCTTCTTTTGACCAAGGTAATCTTGAAGTTTCAGTTGAAGGTAAGGTGCTGAAGACAAAAAATATAGTAATTGCAACCGGTTCTGACGTTATTTCTTTGCCAGGAATTAATATCGATGAGAAAGACATTATTTCTTCCACCGGTGCACTATCTTTAACTGAAGTACCAAAAAAACTTGTCGTAATCGGAGCTGGGGCAATAGGGCTTGAAATGTCTTCTGTATGGAGGAGGCTAGGGTCTGAAGTCACTGTAGTAGAATTTTTTGACAGAATCGCTGCAGCAATGGATGGAGAATTAAGTAAGTCTCTACTTTCTAGTCTACAAAAACAAGGAATAAAATTTTTACTTAGCACTAAAGTTGAGGAGATAAAACAAAGTAGTAATTCTTTGAGTGTGAAAGTTTGCTCTGTAAAAGATAATCAAACAAACACTATAGAGGCGGATAAGGTATTGGTGGCAGCAGGACGCAAACCATGCACTGAGAATCTTGGTATTGATGAAAAAATAGAAAAAGATAATCGCGGTTTCGTTCAAGTTAACAACAGATATGAAACTAATGTGAAAGGAATATTTGCTATTGGTGATGTGATCGGTGGAGCAATGCTTGCTCATAAAGCAGAGGAAGAAGGAGTGGCAGTTGCAGAGATAATAGCAGGACAGTCACCTCACGTTGATTATGGAATCATACCATCTGTCATTTACACTCACCCTGCGGTTTCTTCAATCGGTAAAACTGAAGAGGAGTTGAAAAGTGTTGGCCGTAAGTACAAAGTTGGTAAATGTCAATTTGCTGCAAACGGCAGAGCAAAAATAACTGATGATGCTGAAGGATTCGTGAAAGTGCTGACTTGTAGCAGGGCAGATACAATACTAGGTGTGCATATCATAGGAGCATACGCTGACACGCTAATCAACGAAGCAGCGGTTGCAATGGCATATGGCGCAGCAGCAGAGGATATATACAGAATTTGTCACTCTCATCCTGATATAAATGAAGCCTTTCGAGATGCGTGCATCGATGCTTTCTTTAAAAAATAATTGTGGACCTCGGTTCAATCATTGAAAAATGGTATGAGTGGCTGAGGTGCAACAGATCTTATTCACCAAACACTTTGGAATCATACATGAGGGACTTGAAGGATCTTATAAGTTTCCTAAATACTCACATTGGTGGAGAAGTAAATGTTGGTACTCTGAAAAATTTAAGCATACCTGAGTTAAGAAGTTGGCTTACCTCTCGTTACGCAAGAGGTGTAAACGCAAGATCCAACACTCGAGCACTCTCAGTAATCAGAAATTTCTTCAAGTACATAAAAAATAACCACAATATAGACAATGAAGCTGTATTTTCCTTATCAAGGCCAATTCAGAGAAGAACTCTGCCCAAAGCATTATCAATACCTAATATAAAAACTTTATTGAAAGAAATGAAACTATCCGACCTGGGTGAACCTTGGGTGGTAAAAAGAGAAATTGCGATTATCGTCCTGCTATATGGTACAGGCTTAAGAATCAGTGAAGCGTTGAACCTTAGGGTTAGTGATATTAACAATGAAAGTTTAATAGTAACAGGTAAGGGAGATAAACAAAGGCAGGTATTCATTCTTCCGGTAGTAAAAAAATGTATACAGGAATATGTAAAAGCCTGTCCTTATCTTGGCATTAATGATGAAGCACAATATCTTTTTTTGGGAGTAAGAGGAAAAAAATTGGGAAGAACTTATGTGGCCAATCGTTTGCAAAAAATAAGGAGAATGTTAAATTTACCAGAAATTTTATCTCCACATGCATTTCGCCATAGTTTTGCTACTCATTTGCTTCAGGAAGATATTGACATAAGATCAATACAACAACTGCTTGGTCACTCAAGCCTGGAAACTACTCAAATTTACACTCACCTCAATTATCAAGATGTTTTTAACATGTACAAAAATTTTCAGCAGGGCCTGGAGAAGAAATCAAAACTTTAACTTCGTTCTAAACCACCAAGCTGAGTGCTTTCAACATCACTAAGTATTGTGTTTGCTTTATATAAATTACAACATCCTAATAAAAAAAAAGCCAGTGCAACTGCTGTAAAGAAAGCACTTATTATCCCTGGATAATCTTCTATTACTAAACATGCAACAACAGTATATACTCCAAGCAATATAAAACATGCAGAAGCGTAGTTGCTTAGTTTTCTACCAGAAGAAATTGCTTGCGAGGATTTTTCGTTTTTATTACTACGGAGTAGTCTATTTTCTGATGAAAGCCTATCTCTTTCTTCCCTTACTTGTTTCAAATCTCTTTTTAATTGTAAAATTTCGACAGTGTCGCTTGCTCTTCCATACACAATTCTATTAAGTCGAGTTACTTCACTATTTAGATCATTGATTTTTGTTTTTTGAGCCGATTTTTCCTGTCTTACTTGCCCTAAATCTCTTTCTAATAGTGAAATTTTGCTAGTTTTATTCGTTAGCTCTTGCTCTTTCTCTACAAGTTGAGCTTTTGTTCTTTCAAGCCCTTGTAAAAACTTCTCAAAATCTTCTGGTATATTATTCGTATTTGCAGGAAATTTTTCATTTAAATAATCTTTAATAGAGTTAACTGGATTATCAACACCCCCCAATGCAGCAGTAACAACTGCACGATTTATAAAAACAATTATCTTCTACTAATTTTTTCACATCATCTAAATCTTTTCTATTAATAGTATCAGTTAATCGGCTCTGAATAGCTTGTTCAATTGTTTGCTTTAATTGTGCATACTGCTCGTAACTAAAATCTAGGTCTTTATGTTTTAAAAGTTTTGTCAATACTTCTTTTTCATCTTCTGTTATCGTTCGTAAACATAATCGAATAATTAAGCTAAGTGGTGTTTTTATTCTTCCATCTTGGGTTCTTCTCCAGCAATTAGGATGAAGCTCTTGATTCAATAGTGTTTTCGCTTGGCAAATATTTCCGCTAGAAAGAGCAGCTAATAATTCTTTTCCTTTCTGTGCTTTTTGTATTTCTATTATCAAATGCCCAGCACGATTTTGTCTAGCACATTCCTCAGGATTTTGATGGTTTTTATTGGTTAGATAAGTGTTTATGTTTGGATGACTTAGTAAGAGTTGTAAAGTTTTCTTTTGTTGAAAGCACATTGCTAGATGCAAAACTGTATTGTTATTATTTTGTTCAGAAATATTAACATCTATGCTCCGGTGCAGTAGGAGCAACCTAATCATATTCTGATATTCTTTTTCTGTTTCAGAGCCTGCAGACAAATTAGTAACTATGGACATCAAAGGTGTCATGCCTTCTTTATCAAACGCATTAACATCCGCACCCTCTGCCAGAGCTTCTTTAAAATCTTCTAGGTTTCCATCATCAATAGCCTTAAATAGCTGTTTTGTTGATTCACTTAGCTGTCTTGAAGTTGTCGGATTTCGAGCTTGCGATGCCGTGTTATCACCACCTCCATAAGCTCTATAATATGCTACACCGTTTCTATAAGGCATACTAAACCCTCTTTATTAATGATTTACTAATATAATTATGTAAAAGAAAAGGAAAATTGCAAGCAATTTATCTAAAATCCTAGAATTAACTACGACTCCAAAAACTTTTCTGCATCAAGCGCAGCCATGCATCCTGTTCCTGCTGCAACTACTGCTTGACGATATACCTTATCTTGAACATCACCTGCAGCAAACACTCCTGCCCTACTAGTTAAAGTTGTTCCAGGTTTTGTAATGATGTAACCCTGCTCATCCATTTCAACAAAGCCTTTAAAAATACCCGCATTTGGTGCATGCCCGATTGCAATGAACACTCCATCCACTTTTAATTCTTGGGTTTTATCGATCTCTGCTGATTTAATCGCAATACCAGCAACCCTTTTTGGATTTTCTTCTCCAAGAATCTGCTCTACGGTATGGTTCCACATTACTTTTATTTTATCATTTTTAAAGAGCCTATCTTGCATTACTTTTTCCGCTCTTAATTTATCACGCCTGTGTATTAATATCACTTCTTTGGCAAATCGAGTTAAAAATATTGCTTCTTCAACAGCAGTGTTTCCACCACCAATCACAGCTACAACTTTATTCCTAAAAAATGCACCATCGCAAGTCGCACAAGCTGAAACCCCATAACCCTGAAATTTCTTTTCACTTTCTAAACCAAGCCACTTCGCTTGCGCACCAGATGCAATGATAATTGCATCTGAATAGTAGTCATTGATATTACCAGAAGATCTAAATCTATACTCATTAAAGTCCTCAAGTTGTTCAACGCTTTTTATCTCATCATCTATTATTTTTGCTCCAACCTTTTCTGCATGAAACCTCATTTGCTCCATTAGTTCTGGACCCTGTATTGAAACAAAACCAGGATAGTTTTCAACATCTGTAGTAATTGTAAGCTGACCACCAGGCTGCATTCCCGTTACTACAATTGGCTCTAAGTTTGCACGTGCTGCATATATAGCGGCAGCATAGCCCGCTGCCCCAGATCCAATAATAAGAACTTTTGTACTAAATTTATAATTCTTCACTGTATGAGTTTAGATAATCAGCTACTCCTTCATCGCTTGCCTGCATTGCTGGCTTACCTTTCTTCCACCCTGCTGGACATACTTCACCATGCTCCTCATTATGTTTAATTGCATCAACGATTCTAACGAATTCATCGATATTACGCCCTAAAGGCAAATCATTTATCGATTGATGACGTACAATAAATTTATCATCAATAACGAAAGTTGCTCTCAGCGCAATTGAGTCATCATATAAGACCCCATAGTCTCTTGATATAGACTTTTTGATATCAGACACTAAAGTGTAGCTAATCTCTCCAATACCACCATCATTAACTGGAGTGTTTCGCCATTTATAATGTGAAAATTTTGAATCTACACTTATTCCTATCACTTCAACACCACGCTTTGCAAACTCATTTATTCTATTATTGAGCGATATCAATTCAGTTGGGCAAACAAAAGTAAAATCAAGTGGATAGAAAAAAAGGACAGCATACTTATTTTTTATGCGCTTACTCAGACAGAAATCATCAACAATTTCTCCGTCAGAGAGAACAGATGAAGCAGTAAAATCGATAGCAGATTTTGTTACAAGATTCATAATTAACCTATTCTTTTAAAATAACTTTAATTTTACATCTTGATAAACTTATATGCAAGTTTTCTTTGGTTTTAGTCCTATAAAAACTTCCTAAAATAGCTCTTCTTTTTTACCGATAAGATACAATCCAGGTTGGAATACTGAGTTGGTGAGTATAAAATTCTACGTCATGCCACCGCGAACCGTCATACCGCCACGGTATCTCAGCCGCTCACAAGTAGCGGGATGACGGTTGTCGTTTAGCTATAAATGTTAAAAAATTTGCCAAACGAAAAAAAAGGCAAAAGAAGCCCCGTGGTTGGCTAATTACTTACATTATACTTTCAAGTATGGCGTTTTTTTATTCTAAACGTTTAATAACCGCGATTCAGTTGCTTTTAAGCCGCAACTAATCTAAATTATAAACATTAAGAAATTTACTAAACAGAAAAAAAGGCAAAAGAAACCCTAGGGTAGCTAGTTATTCACTATCCATTTTTTAAGTTGGCGTTTTTTTATGTTTTAAATGCTTTATAAGCGCATTTTAGCTTATATTAGGTAAAAACCTAGAAGTTTTATAAAGACATAAGGTGCACATAGTGCAAAAAATTAAGCATGAGACGCCAGATACGTGAGTTTTTTTGTCATTTAATCTGTACAGAGAAGATAAATAAATAGCTTCAGTTTCATGATAAGGGAGTTGGCGGAGTTTGTCAAGTAAGTTTTTCGCTTCTGCGGGCTACTTGAATAACGGCTACAATGTTCATACAGCTATGTACATAGCTGGAACCCAAAAAAAGAACCAAGTAGCCAAGGCTACTTGGATGACAAAAGGTAATACAAGAAATCTATTGGCTCTCGTATATCTTAGTGAAACTTAACAAGTTTATCTATAGTTTTAGTGATGATTCTTGGAGTATCCGGAGAAACTGCTGAGCTCAGCCTATTTAACCGCTCTATAGCGAACTCGCTATTCTCATTTGCTATGAAATCACATAAAATATTTTCTATATCCTTAGTAACACTTTCATGCTTTCTCAGAGGATGATTATGTGGATACCTACTGATGGTTTTGATACTGGAATACTCAACAAAAGCTTGATCCTTAAAAGCAAGTTGTCTCAATTTCTCTTTGAATTTTCCTTCTTCCTCTTTTGCTAAAAGGCGAGACTTTATCAGTGATTTTATAATCAAATTTATAGCTTGATGTATTTCAGAATGCACTATAACTTTAATGGTATTTTCTTCTACTATACAATCATAAATATTTTTTTCGCTCTGTAACGACTCTATTAATTTCTTGCTACTTTGTGAATTCAATTCCAAATTCTCCTCACTCATAGGAGTTATTATGAAGGTGTTCTTACTCACTCTGATGTTAAATTGTGGAGAGCCTTCAGAAAAGGAAAATGCTACATCCTTAAATTCAAGTGCATGATTGTATGCAGCAAAAAGGGTGTGTGCTATAACACTGCTGGGCACCTTCATTCCATGTTTACTCAGGTGGTTCAATACATTTTCAACCTCATGATATGTAAAGTCTGTATCTTTTAGCAATTCAACAACTTCTATGCCGTTGTGTTGTTTATACTCTATTCTCACTTCTTCTGTAAAAAGTGTTTTAGCTGCTATATGTTTATCAAGCACTGTGAAAATCTTGATGAAATTCTCTAAATCTTGTTTGTTAACTAATTCGATACTAATTAAGTTTCTGCTAATAATTGAAATATTTTTTGTCATTTTTTCCCACTAAAAAAACTCACTGAATGAATTGTATTTTTAATTCATTAAGAATTGTTTAAAGTGAGCATACTAGTTTTCATTTACGTATTACACGACAAAACAAGATAAAAAGTTACATAAAATCATCATGTGGTATAACACACTCTCCACATTCATCATTGCTGTTTGTGTAGGTTGTGACATCAGTGTGATTGTCATTATTATTTAGCATATCATCCAACTTTCCTTCTTTTTCAAGATCCATCAATTTGTCACACCCCCCAATGTGCTTATCGTTGATAAAAATCTGTGGAACTGTTCTAACGTTATACTTTGATTTTATGTCGTTAAATAGATCTGAGTTTTTGAGCACATCAATTTCTTCATACTTCACACCTTTTTTATCTAGTAAATCCTTTGCCCTTATGCAGTATGGACAGCCCTTCTTTACATATATCACAACATTTTTCACAATTTATCTCCGTAGCTTACTAAAATATAGTTATTATATATAAGAAACATGTAAAAACATCAAATTGTATGAAAATTATTTATAATTGTGAGCAAGGAATAGAAAATAATATAGCACTAACCTTCGGAAATTTCGATGGCATTCATTTAGGACACGAGTTTGCAATTTCTACTCTAAAGAAGGTAGCACAAGAAAGAGGATTACCCTCTGCAGTTTTAACTTTTGAGCCTCACCCATCAACTGTTTTATTTGGTAGAAACAATTTTAGGTTAATAGACCAAGAACAAAAAAAGGAACTGATCAGCAGCTATGGTATAGATTACTTGTATATTATTAATTTTAATAGAGGTTTTTCTGAGGTTGGCTGCGATGACTTTATCAGTAAGATTTTAATAGATAAATATGGCGCTAAACACATAATTGTCGGAGAAAATTGCACTTTTGGTCATAAACGATTGGGTAATATATTAACTCTAGAGAAATATTCTGAAACGTATGGATACTCTTTGACTAAATTAGAGCCATTAATAATTGACGGCAAAATTTGCTCTTCTTCTTCAATAAGGGAGTATGTACAAAGGGGCGAAATAGAAATTGCTAATAAATTGCTCGGCAGGCCTT
This sequence comes from Wolbachia endosymbiont (group A) of Melieria omissa, assembly GCF_964031125.1. NCBI lineage: Bacteria > Pseudomonadati > Pseudomonadota > Alphaproteobacteria > Rickettsiales > Anaplasmataceae > Wolbachia > Wolbachia endosymbiont (group A) of Melieria omissa. Next base: position 928,007 of record NZ_OZ035007.1, read on the forward strand.
ATCAAGTTTCTGGTGTTGTGACACAAGGTGCATGTAGAGGTAGAGAAATAGGATTTCCAACCATAAATATTCCTATAGAAGATTGCATGATAAAACCTAAATTTGGCACATATTACGCTAGAGTGACTTTTCCTGATAGTAATCCAAATTGGTTATATGGAGTAGTCAATATTGGTATGAGACCTACTTTTAAGGATCTGAAAAAGCCTATAATAGAAATGCACATATTCGATTTTGATGAAGACGTATATAGTCATAAAGTCAATATACAACTTTTAAAATTCATAAGGTCAGAAAAAAAATTCCATAGTATTGAGGAGTTAACAAAACAGATAAATTATGATATACTTAAAGTTTATAGGTTAAAGGCAAATTTATGAAAAAGTTATGCTTAGTTGTTATATTAATTATAGTATTGATTGACCAAACGAGCAAATTGTACATAAACTCATTGATTGATGCAGGAGAATCAATTGAGATCGCTAGTTTTATAAAACTAGTTGAAGTTTGGAATTCAGGTATTAGTTTTGGAATGTGTAGCGCTTTACCACATGGCGGTTTCTTTTTTTCAGCATTTTCAATACTAATAATTGGTATACTTGCATATTTGATATACAAGTCTGACGATCAGTCAACTTACCTTGGTTTTTCTCTGATGATTGGTGGAGCAATCGGAAACGTAGTTGATAGGATCTATTGGGGAGCTGTATATGATTTCATATATTTTCATATTGATGATTGGTATTGGCCAGCCTTTAATTTAGCAGATTTATCTATAGTTTGTGGAATGTTTACATTGTTATATAAGTGGTATATATACGATATGCTTATTTCTAAACAAAATGAGGAATAAAATAATTGTTTTTATATTAGGTCGAAATAATGCTTCATAAGTTTTTTAGTTTTCTTATACTACCTGTACTTTTTTTTACTTACCCAATTTCTTCGAATGCTTTAAACATAGAGCACAACATAAAATATACTAAACTCAGTAACGGACTAGATGTTTATGTTGTTTCTAATCATCGGATTCCAGCCGTTTTACATGCAGTAATATACAAAGTTGGGGGAATGGATGATCCAATCGGCAAAGCAGGATTGGCTCACTACTTTGAACATTTAATGTTTGAAACTACAGGAAAGTTCACAGATATAGAAGCCACTATGAGTAGCATTGGGGCTCAATTTAACGCGTTTACCACTAAAGAATATACCTGTTATTATGAGTTGGTCCCCAAAAAAGATTTACCACTGGCAATGGAAGTTGAAGCAGATAGAATGGGAAACTTTCATGTTACTCAAGACAAAATAGATAGAGAAAAAAACATTGTACTGGAAGAAAGAAAAATGAGATTTGATAACCAACCTCATAACTTGTTGTGGGAAGAAATGGATAGTGCATTTTACCGTAATGGCTATGGTAGATCTGTTATTGGCTGGGAGAGCGATATCAAAACTTACAATCAGGATGACATAGTGAGGTTTCACGATAGTTATTATCACCCTGGTAATGCAATATTGCTGATTGTGGGTGATGTGGAGTTTGATGAAGTAGTGAAATTAGCAGAAGAAAAATATGGCGAAATTAAAGCTAAGCCTGTAATGAGACATTACCCAAATCAGGATCCAGTGCATAATGCAGGTCTATCGGTGACCTTAGAGAGCACTGAAGTAAAAGAATCAGTTTTATATTTTCGTTATCGTGTTCCCTTATTTGATCACATAAATGAAGCCTCTGCTGCTCATTTAGCGGTTGACATTTTAGGTGGCGGCAAATCCAGCAAACTGTATAAAGATTTGGTTTTAGATAAAGATGTGGCAGTATCAGTGTTTGCTTATTATAATAGCCTAGCTTTTAGTGATGGCTACATTGATATTATGATAATTCCAAAAAGTGGCGCTAATTTAGATATTGTTGAAAGAGAGTTAGATAATGCTATTAATGGCTTCGTATCTAAAGGGGTGACGAGCGAGGAATTACAAAGCTCAAAATATAGGTATAAGGCAGCACAGTTTGATAATCTATCTAACTTAACTCATATAGCGATGTTCTATGTGCCACACCTTGCACTTGGTACTCCACTTGATGAAATAGATATTTCATATAGCAAGATTAATGATGTCAATCTAGAGGATGTAAATAATAAAATCCGTGCTATTTTTTCTGCTAATAAGTTAATTGGTCGTTTATTACCAAAAGGAGATAATAATGAGAATAAGTAAAATTATATTTCTATTTTTTTTCTGTCTAGGCTTTAATTTACAAGCAAGTGGTAACCTAAATATAGAGGAGGTCACTACCCGTAAAGGATTTAAGTTTTTATTTGTAGAAAATCATGATTTGCCAAAAGTTTCACTAAATATATCGTTCAAGGATGCAGGTTATGTGTATGAGAATAAGGAAAAACAGGGGCTTGCTTGGTTTACTTCTCTTGTAATCCAAGAAGGGGCAGGAAAAAATGATGCCAAAGATTTTGCGAAAAAGCTTGAAGATAAAGGGATTAGTTTAAATTTTATTGCTGATTTAGAAGCATTTAGGGTTTCATTAAATACTTTGTCTGACAATCTAGAGGAAGCAATTTCATTACTGAGCGATACTATAATGCGTCCTAAAGTTGACCCTGAAGGGTTGAATAGAGTTTTCGAGAAAGCCAAAGTTGATTTTAATAATCTTGAAAAAAATCCTTATTTTGTTGCTGGAAAAGAATTAGATACGTTATTGTTTAAAAAACATCCTTACTCAAAAAGTGTGTACGGTACTCTTGATACTATAATGAGCATTACTAGAGACGATGTTTTAACATACATAAAGCGTAATTTTGCTAAAGATAACATAGTTATCAGTGTTGCTGGTTGTACAAAAAAAGAAGAAATTATTACGCTATTAGATAAATATTTATCTAAATTGCCGTCAAAAAGATCAAAAGTTAGAAAAATACCTGTAAAAAATAATTTTGGTTCTGCAGAAAGTAAGAATATTTTTATGGATATACCACAGAGTGTGATACTTTTTGCTCAAAAAGGTATAGCTTATGAAGATCCTAATTATTATAACGCTGGTGTCTTAATTGATGCACTTGGTGGCATGAGGCTGAATTCAATATTAATGACAGAACTGAGGCAAAACTTGGGTATTACTTATGGTGTTTATGCAAGTATTATTTCCAATAAACATGGAAATATTATATCTGGATTTATAAGTACTGATAGTTCTACTGCTGGCAAAGCTATATCAGCAGTAAAAGATACATTTAGCAGAATAAAAAAGCAAGGAATTGACGAACAATTGTTCAAGGATGCAAAAATTGGCTTGGTAAATAATCTTGTCCTTTTCCTGTCCAATAACACAAATACAGCAACGCTGCTAGATAATATGCAGATAAATGATCGTGATGTTAACCGTATAAATAATTATGCGAATATCATTAATGATGTTAAATTAGAGGAAGTAAACGAACTGGCAAGTTCTTTACTGGAACCTGAAAATTTATTTTTTGTTGAAGTTGGAAAAAACGCTCAAGGTCAATAATTATTACAGTCATATATCTTCTGCTATTGACCTTACTGCTTCTACATAACACTTATGCTCCTCAGCTAGAATGCGTTCTGAGAGGCTTTGAATATCATCAGCTGGTAACACTGGTACAACAACTTGAGCAATTATGGCTCCAGCATCAACTTCAGGAGTGACATAATGTACAGTACAACCTGTAATTTTTACACCTGCTTTTAGAGCTTGCTCTTGAGCGTTTAGGCCTTTAAAAGACGGAAGTAAAGAGGGATGAATATTTATCACCTTGTTATGCCATTTACTCAGAAAATCAGCTTTGAGAATTCTCATAAACCCTGCAAGGCAAATTAAATCAACCTTATGTTGAACAAGTATTTCGTGAATTTTACCAGCATCAAGCGGTTTATCTTTAACAATAAACGCTGAGATTCCTGCTTGCTCTGCTATTTTCAGACCAGCAGCTTCGCTATTATTTGTGATAACACATGCAACTTCTGCGGAAAAATTCTGATCTTGACATGCTTCTATTAAGGCCTGCATATTCGACCCCCTACCTGAAATTAGTATTCCGAGTTTTATCTTTTTCATTATAGCACAGTTAGTTTAGAATTTAGTTAATACTAACAAAACAGCTCAAAAGGAAAACTTATTTTATAGCAAAGAAGGCAGACTAAACTCTTTATATAAGTGGACCTCTAATTTTGGACCTCACTGGACAACACAAAATAACGAATAGCCCCATGTACCCAGCTAAAACTAGCTTTAATGCTTAGATATTGTGCTATTTTTGTATAATATACTACTATAAGTATATATTTTTGTAATCGCGTTATTATTTATTTAACAAAGTATTAGTATAATTTATTACACTGGATTAAATGGAGAAAGTTCAATGAGTAAATTACCGAACAATGCAAAAATAGGTAAATCTCAGGTTACTCAGTGGGAGGTAATAAAAAATTGTGAATATGCTGATAATTGCTTGTCAAAAATAGTAACTTTGTACGTTATTAGAATAACTCAGCTATCAGATTTTTATACGAGTGACGAACCTGAAATTAACACTGTTTTAGCAAGAATAAGCGTGACAAGTGAAAATGTATTTTTAAACAAGGCTACTACTATTGAAGTTATGGAAGGTATTTTTCCGTATAAATTCAACAGCAAGAAGAGAAATAACGTATTAAGGTTAGAAGATTTGTATAATTATTTATGTTCTATTGTTAACAATAGCCTTCCAAAAGAAATGCTTGAAAGTCTTGTAAGGGAATATAAGGATGCTGTTAACTTATTTAAAGCAATTACTTAACTGAACGTAGTATTTTTAAGATTTTATTTTCTATTTCAGAAATGCCGCTTTCAAGATCTTTATCTATCAAATACATGGTAGAGAAATATGTTTTCTGCTTACTTTCAACATTGATAGTTAAAGTTCCGGGAGTGATTGTGACTGAATTGGCAAATAACGCAATGCTTTCATCATTATGCCCTTTGCATTTTCTTAGGATAATGATTGGCTCAAGCTTAGATTTGAGTTGTAGCACCTTTTTTGTTACATAAACACTTGATAAAATGATTTGGTACATTAACCATGGTATATAACTTACTAACTTATAAAACGACAGTCTACTCGTACTATTTAAAATCTGGCTAAGAGCTCTTTCAGCGTTTATCAACCTTCTAAAGATAAACGATGTGAATATACAGGAAAACACTCCACAAAAAATAAAAAACGGCTCAAAATAACCAGACAATACAGTCCATAGAACAAATAAAATTATAAATGACAGAGAAAAAAACTTGATTTCCTTCCTAAAGTTGAGGTTTTTCATAGTCTGTAATATAACTAAAATGACTCTTTAAGGAAAGATAATAACGAATATTTAGGTTCTTGACTTCTATGTTAAAAGATATAACAACTAAGTTATGTATTTTAAGTGAGGAAGTTATGGAATATGATAAATTTATGGAAATATTAAAAAAAATAAATGACCTTTCAGATTTGAGCAAGGACAATATAGTTGAAAAAATAAAAGCTAAGTTACAAGAAGAAGATCCAGATTTATGTCAAGAGTGGGAAAAGAGTAAACCTGACAATGATAATGGATCTGGCATAAATTACATATTTACTATATCTCGTGGTCAAAATTCTAAGGAAGTCAAATTGTTACATCTTGCTTCTTATTGGAACTGTGCAAATGTAGCAAAAGCTCTGATTGAAAACGGAGCAGATATTAATGCAGAACATGATAATAAAATTACTCCTTTACATATTGCTGCTCACTATGGCCACGAAGATGTAGTAACCATTCTAACTGGAAAAGGAGCAATTGTTGATGCAAAAAATGGTAATGGATGGACTTCTTTACATTTTGCTGTTGAAAAGAACCACAAAAATGTAGTAAACACTCTAATTGGAAAAGGAGCAAATGTTAATGCAGAAAATGATAAAGGATGGGCTCCTTTACATCTTGCTATTACAAATGGCCACAAAGAGATAGTACAAGTTCTATCAAAAGCAGAAGGAATCAACGTTGATGCAAAAAATAGTGATGGGTGGACTTCTTTACATCTTGCTGCTGCAAATGGCCGCAAAGATATAGTAGAAACTCTAATTGAAAAAGGAGCAGATGTTAATGCGAAAGACCATTATAAATGGACTCCTTTAACATTTGCTTCTCAAAAAGGCCATAAAGCGGTAAAAGAAGCTCTATTAAAGGCACAAGAGAACATCAAAGCTTTGCATTCAGCTGTTAAACATAATAATGAGGAGGAGGTGAAAAACCTATTAAATAAAGGAGTAAACGTTAATGCAAAAGATGATGATGGATGTACTCCTTTACATCTTGCAGCCAGAGAGGGCCATAAAGATGTAGTAGACATTCTAATCAAAAAAGGAGCAAAGGTTAATGCAGAAAATGATAATAGATGTACTGCTTTACATCTTGCTGCTGAAAATAACCACATAGAGGTAGTAAAAATTCTAGTTGAGAAAGCAGATGTTAACATAAAGGATGCTGATAGATGGACTCCTTTGCATGTTGCTGGTGAAAATGGCCACGAAGATATAGTAAAAACTCTAATCGCAAAAGGAGCAAAGGTTAATGCAAACAATGGTGATAGACGTACTCCTTTACATCTTGCTGCTAAAAATGGCCACGAAGATGTAGTAAAAACTCTAATCGCAAAAGGAGCAGAGGTTAATGCAAACAATGGTGATAGACGTACTCCTTTACATCTTGCTGCTGAAAATGGCAAAATAAAAGTGGTGGAAGTTCTGCGACACACTGAAGCAGACCCTTCATTAAAAGATGTTGATGGAAAAACGCCAAGAGACCTTACTAAATATCAAGGTATAATTCAGCTTTTAGAGGAAGCGGAAAAAAAGCAAACGTTAAAAAATGAGAATAAAAAAACGCCAAAGGATCTTACTGAAAATAAAGATGTAATGCAGCTTCCAGAGAAAAAGGAAGAAAAACAAATTGGAAAAAATGCAATTGTGAAAGAAAAAGAACAATCTGCAAAAAATGCAATTGTAAAAGGTGTTATTGTGTGTTTTGTAACTGCAGTGATAGTTGGTGTTGCACTTGCATTTGCTACTGCCCTATCTGTACCAGCAATAATTGGACTAGCTGCAGGATCTGCGCTCATAGTTGGTGCTGGTCAATATATAATGTCAAAGCCTAAAACTGAAATGAAAGAAGTAAAGGAACTTGTGCCTAGAGAGACAGAAAAAGCACTTACTTGATTTTTGTTATCCTGTTGCTATCAGACTAGCCTGGCACCTTATATTTATTGGGATAACTGTTTTATTATGAATTAAGTCAAAAACTCTGTAATATATTGAAGCTTAAAGATATCTTTAGATATGGAAGTTATTGCAGAAAATAGGAAAGCAAGGTTTGAATATTTCATCTTAGAAGAATTTGAAGCGGGTGTGGTCTTATTAAGCAGTGAAGTTAAATCGCTAAGAGAAAGAAAAGTAAATATTTCCGACGCCTACGTTGTTGAAAAGAATAGCGAAGTATGGCTGCACAATATGCATATTGCAGAATATAAAGCTGCGAACCGAAAAAATCATAAACCAAAAAGGGAACGTAAATTACTCTTGCATAAAAAGGAGATAAATAAACTAATTGGTCAAATCAAGACTGCTGGGATAACTGTTGTGCCGCTTTCGGTCTATTTTAACGATAAAGGATTTGCAAAAACTAAAATTGCCATTGTAAAAGGAAAAAAACTCTACGATAAGAGAGCAACCATAAAACAGAGAGAGTGGGATCGTGAAAAAAGTAGATTGTCTAAAAATAATTTATAGCAAAATATGTCTTTAAATCCAGTAATTTTCAGCATCGGTCCTGTTTCTATATATTGGTATTCCTTAGCCTACGTTTTGGGTATAGTGTTTGCATATTGGTATTTACATAGGCTAGATGACCAAAAAATATTTACTAAGAATTTTTACGATTCGTTATTAACAGCCACTATTGTAGGTATTATCCTTGGAGGTAGACTTGGCTACGTATTGATATATGATCCAGTTCTTTATATAAGCAACCCTATCGAGATATTGAAGACCTGGGAAGGAGGGATGTCATTTCATGGCGGTGCTATAGGAGTTTTGCTTGCAGTAATAATCTCCTGCAGAAGACATAACATTCCTATATTTTATGCACTGGACCTAGTTTCTTGCGGAGTTCCCATAGGTTTATTTTTAGGTCGCATAGGCAATTTTATAAACGGAGAGTTATTTGGCAGAGTTACAACTATGCCATGGGGTATGGTATTTCCAGAGAGTGGTGATAATTTGCTGCATCATCCAAGCCAGCTTTATGAGGCACTTTTTGAAGGACTGCTACTTTTTGCAGTTGCAAATTCACTGTTTTTCTTAACTAGAATAAGACTGTATCACGGTGCGTTAACTGGTATTGCAGTTATGTGGTATGGAATAGCACGTTTTTTCGTTGAGTTTTTTCGCGAACCAGACTATCAAATTGGCTATTTGTGGCTTGATTTAACTATGGGGCAGTTGCTTTCTATACCTATGGTTTTGCTAGGAATGCTTGTATATCTAGGCGCATTAAATTTAAAATTTAATACGAAATCTGTCACATAGAGAAAAGGTGAGTTCAATAGAAAAATGTAGCCAGAAGCCCCACATTATGCACAATTGTACGAATTTTCTGCGTTGCAGTAGAATGAATCGGTGGGCTTTGTTGCATCGCTAGCTATGATGGATTAAAGATAAAAAAGGTGGAGAATATCAGTAGCTTATTATTCTGGTATTTATAACAAGAACGGTCAGTGAATACCTAAATTTGAGTAAAAGAAATTTCACTACCACTCACTAATCTGGCTAAAATTCAAGAATTTCAATGCTTTAGCTATTTTCAATAGAATTAAATTTATTAATATAAATAACAAATTACTATTCTTAAATTTGATCAGATTGATTGCAAAAAAACAAGATTTTCAATAAGTTGCTTATAATCCTAATTATAGTTAGCCTTTCATAAGTAGCGATGCAACAAAGCCATCCCAGTGTCAGCTACTTTCATGACACCATTTGCTGTGCAGTTTACCTTCAAAAATGAATGTTCGTACAGCTATGGAATGAATCGCGGTATGACGTAGCTTCGCTATAGGCAATGAAGGAAATATTAACTATACTTCTTTTTACCATTGTTTATATTTCCTATTCACATATATTAATATTTTACTCACTTAAAGTAAGCTAACTACCGTTATTAATATTTTTGTAATAAAAATTGTATATGGTGCATGTAATCAAATTAAGAGGAAGATTGTGGAAATTACGCCATCAATAAAAAAAGAATTGAAGCAAAGTACTCTATATATTTGCCTAGAAAAATGCAAAAGTGCATTTTGGTTTATCTTTTGGTTTAGTGCGGGAATCAATTTATTAATGTTATTCCTACCACTTTATACCTCTCAAGTGCTTGATCGGGTGATATCGAGCGAAAGTGTATCAACACTAACTATGCTGACAATTATCACTTTATCTGCATTTGCATGTTCTGCAATGCTTGAAACTTGTCGATATTTAGCCATGGCAAAAATAGGTGATTGGATCGATAAAACTGCAACACCAGATCTGATAGTAAGGTCAATCAGGCTAACGTCAGTGCAGAGCTCAACTTCAAGTGGTGAAGCAATACGAGATCTCGGAGTGATAAAAAATTTCATTACAGGAAATGGTATATTCTCACTGTTTGATACTCCATGGTCGTTAATTTACCTTGTTGTGATTTTCATGATACATACCTCCACGGGGTTTATAGCTATTACTGGAATTATTATATTAGTCTCTATGGCAATATGGAATGAACTTGCCACTAAACGAATATTACAAGAAACCAACGAAGAAACTATACGGAATATCAATGCTATAGATGTTGCAACAAGAAATGCAGAAGTGGTTGAAGCTATGGGCATGTCAGAATTCATAGTCTCTGATTGGTGTAAACGAAATGATCAGAACCGAGCAATGCAAATTAAAGCACAAAATCGCTCTAATGTAATTACTGGAATCACTAAATTTTTGCGCTCAACTCTGCAAATATCAGTGATTGGAACAGGTGCATTACTTGCAATCACAGCTCATAAGACTGCCGGTAGCATCATCGCTGCTTCAATTTTAATGGGTAGAGTATTAGCACCATTTGATGCTGCGGTTCATACTTGGAAGTTTTTAAATCAGGCTAGAATGTCATATGGAAGGCTACAAAGACTTATATTAACATCGCCAAAAAGAGAGCAAACGATGGCTCTACCAGAACCTGAAGGAAAATTGGAATTTGATAGAGTATTTTTTACTCCTTATGGAAGCAATAAGCCGACAGTAAAAGGAATATCATTCATTATAGATCCTGGAGATGTAGTTGGTGTTATTGGTGCAAGTGCTTCTGGTAAATCCACTATCGCAAAATTAACTGTTGGTGTATGGAAGCCAATATCTGGTGTAGTCAGACTAGATGGCGCTGATGTATATACTTGGAATCGAGAAAATTTTGGTAATTATGTTGGCTACTTACCTCAGGATATTGAGTTATTTAACACTAGTGTCAAAGCTAATATTGCTCGCATGAGGCCAGATCCAAATCCTGAAGAAATAATCAAAGCAGCAAAAATTGCAGGAATACATGAACTAATACTAAGCTTACCAAATGGATATGATACAACAATAGGAGGTCCTGGAGGAGTAACGCTCTCTGGCGGCCAAAAACAGCTTCTTGGACTTGCCAGAGCTTTTTATGGTCACACAAAACTTTTAGTACTTGATGAACCAAACGCTAACTTAGATAGCAATGGAGAGGCATGCTTAATTAATGCAATTGGCATTGCAAGAAAACAAAATACTACTACTGTTATCATCACTCACAAGCTACCGTTATTGTCCGTAGTTGATAAGGTGATCCTCATGTCAGATGGTGTCATTTACGCTATGGGACCAAAAGATGAGATTTTGAGCAAATTAGTTGCTCCATCATCAAGTACCACAGAAGATGAGCGCTCTTCAGCAAATGGTTAGTTTACTTACAATAAATTCTGTATCTGAAATAACAACTGTTCCAGAAAAATATATATTTCTTTACCATTAGAAATAATATTACAAGAATAGTAAATAGATTAATAACTCTTATTAATTAAAGTCAATCGGCAGATATAGCTAAAGTGGCTTAGGTTTACCTACAATTTGAAAAACAACAAATTCGTCTTAATGAATTTTCTTAATTTGTTATCTAAATAACTTAATATTAGTGGTAATTTTATAAAAAAATTATAATATAAATAATGTTGCTGCGAAAATTTATAACAATATTTCCCTCTAACGTTTAATGAATTTCAATAAATTGCCTTTTTAATTCTAGATAAGTATATGCTTTGTTAATATGTTTAGTTCAAAATCCAAAAGTAAGTTTATGCTTTCTATTGGAGAAGAAGGCATAATGTTACTATATTTTAAAAATAATACTTTAAATAAAAGGTATTTTGTTAAGGGCAAAAACGATAAAGCAGTTTCCGATTTAATTTCATGTCTTTCGTCAGATAAAAAAGCACCTTTATACCTGGTGCTTAATCATGCAGATCAAAATTACTCGCTACAGTTTATTACAAGGGCAAACAAGATTAGTGCCTATCTATCAGCAAAAACAAAGATGGAGCATTTTTCTCGTAATAATGACATAAGTTCAGTTTTTTTGGTTGAGAAGCCAAACAAATTCAATCAAAACTGGTGCTATCTTCTTGTTTCATCAAAAGCAAAGCATTTAGTAGAATATTGGTTGAATGTGTTTATTGAGATAGGCTCCAACTTTAAGGGAATATTAATGTTTCCTATAGAAATAAGTAATATAACAAAAAAGATTCTACATAAAGATCCTAATAATTGGAAAATTATAGTTGCTGCAACTAAAACGGGAGGCTATAGACAAGTGGTTCTTAAAGAGAATAAAATGGTATTTACGCGCTTAACATCATTTACTAATGATAATTTACCAGGAATTATCGCTGGTGGAATATATCAGGAAGTGCAAGATACTATTCGATCCTTAACTAAGTTTGGGTTTGAAAAAAATAACCCTATCGACCTTTGTATCATAGTGTCAGAAGATATCAAAGCTAGTTTATCAGTCATAAATTTTTCAGAGAACAGTGTGAACATATTAACTCCATATGAGTTAGGCAAACTATTAGGAGCAGAACTAGCTACAAGTGAAAAAGATAACTTTTGCGATACCATAATTTTGTTTCATAGCTTTAAGAATAAATTAGCAGCTATTTTTAATACAAAGGAAACTAAAGAATTTTATCTATTCAATTACCTTTATTTAAACTCTCCTCGAATTTTTCTATACTTCGCCCTGGTTTTAGTTATAACAAACACCCTTTGTTTGCTAAATTTGTATTCAAATTTCAATGTCGCTGATAATTTATCAGCAAAGCAGAACACCTTAAATAACCAATTAACAAAACTTAGCCAAAGCTATAATGTAAAAAAAATAGATGAAATTTATGATTTTATTAATATCAATAATATTTTATCAAAAATAGAATACTCTCCTCTTACACAAGTTAAGTATGTAGAAAAGTTAAAAATACCAGGTATAGAGCTTCGATCATTTGAATGGAATTATAATGAGGCAAAAAGTTATATTACCACAACTTTAAAGTTTAATTTTCAATCCGGTAAAAATATTTCTCATCAATACGAGAAACTACGAAAAAATTTAAACGATAATTTTCGTACCTATGACATTAATATTTCTAGCTTACCTGCTGCTAAAGAGCAAAATCTATCTATTGATGTTGAAATAGGAGAGGCAATGTAGATTAATGACTATCTCTCAATTAAAAAGAAAAGCTACAATTCAGTTTATATCGTATTTGTTATTATCTGTTGGATTAATAGGGTTATTAACATATGTTGTTATCTATAACGAAAAGATTTATAATAAAAACCAAATTGCGATTGATAAAATACGTTCTATTAATTTACAGATTACTGGAATTCAAAAAAAGGAAGTTGTTCTAAATAAAAACCTAGATTTATGGAAAAAAATTTCTTCTTCAAATTTACATAGTAGCAGATACATTGCAAATTTAAATTTCGAGCTTAGCAAGTTATATAAAAAGCACTATATATTAGAACCTGAAATATCAATTTCTATACCCGAAGAAGTTGAGCTCCACAACAAAAGTGAACGCACAAAAGTAATAAAAAGTGAAGTGGTCCTAAATTTAAGCTCAATCAGCGATAAGCATATTTTTTTATTTCTACAGTCTATTCCAAATCTGCCCGGTTATGTTATGATCAAATCTCTTATTTTAAATAAGCAGAGAAATATTGATGCTGCAACTATGAATCAGATTTTGAATGGTAATATGATAGAGATAGTGAGAGCTAATATAGTCTTTGATTGGTATACTATATTAAGTAGATAAGGTGATGAACATAAAGCTGTTTTTTATTTTTACGCTACTCATTTCCAATGTTAATGCATATTGCAGTTGTGAAGATATCATAGAAAGCATAGAAATTTGTAAGGAGTATTCTTGCCGACAATATATTGGCAATGAAGATTTTATTGAGCATAAAATATTAGGATTAAATAGTGGAAATTTATGCGTATATATAGAAAAACAAGGTAATGATGAAATGGTTTGTCATCATTCTCAGTATGGAATGATGATAGAAAAAAGATATTTTGAAAGTATTCTTAAAGTTGGCAATCAAGAAATCGACGATTTTATTGATATAGCAAATTTGCGTGCAAAAGAGTGTTTCTTTATCAACAATCAAAAACTAAGCTATACAGATCGGGACGATATAATAAGAGAAGCAGTGGAAAGTGACTTTGACGTTTTGTCACAATATAGTAACGTAAAAAGCATTTTTTTTGATGAAGAGCCAGTTAATAGAATGGTCAATGAAATGGAAAAGTTCAATTTACGATCTTCAAGAGCTGCAAAAGAGGAGGTATCAGATAATTTCAACTGTAAGGTAGTGAGTTTAGACTCAATTTTATATCTTTCTCCCGATACATGGAAAATATGGGTAAATGGAAAACTGTTTATAAATACCAAGGATTTAAAAGTGCACTCAGTCACTGAAAATTATGTAACTTTTGTATGGACCGTAGATCAAAAAGCAATAAAAAAGCATGCGAATGATTCTCAAAATGTATATTTTGGATATGGGAGTATTATGTTTACGCTTTATCCAAAACAAAAATTTGACTTGGATGGCTTATCTATTAAATAACTTAAATATATATGCGCTTGTAGCTCAGTTGGATAGAGCGTTGCCCTCCGGAGGCAAAGGCCGTGGGTTCGAATCCCTCCAAGCGCACTTTTAATTAAATTTGACAATAGTATTTTCACATAAGATAATAAAAGGATTTATTTAGAGCATAATTATGTCTGGTGGTACCATAAACAAAGTCATACTAGTTGGTAATTTAGGAAAAGATCCTGAAATTAGGACTACACAAAATGGAAAAGAAATGGCAAGTTTTTCAATAGCCACGTCTGAAAGTTGGACTGACAAACTTTCCGGTATGCGCTCTGAAAAGACAGAGTGGCATAATATCGTAATTTTTAGTGAAGGATTAGTAAAAATCGTCAAAGATTTTGCACGCAAAGGCAGTAAAGTTTATGTTGAAGGTTCTTTGAGAACTAGAAAATGGACTGACCAAAACGGTGGTGAAAGATACACAACAGAGGTGGTTCTATATAATTTTAATAGCGCTCTTACTCTCTTGGATTCACGAAATAGTGCGCCAAATCCTGATTACAAGCCAAGTGAATACAAACAAGGTGAAACAGGACAAAAAGATAAACACGAAAGTTTTGACAACGATATAAAAGATGAACTACTCGATGATGAAATACCATTTTAACAATTTAAATTGAAATCTACATTTTTATGGACTGCTTGTATTACTCCTTTTAATTGCAATGGAGATAGCATAGATTATAGCAGTTTGCAGCGTTTACTGACAATGCAAGTTAAAGCTGAAAATGGTGTAGTGTTGCTGGGTAGCACCGGTGAAAGCCTATCGCTTACTGATTCTGAAAAACGCGAGTTAGTTGAATTTGTATGTGAGCTAAAATTAAATACAAAAATTATAATTGGCGTACCAGGAGTGAATCTATATCAGACTCTTGAATGGCTTGATTTTTGCAAGGGTATGCCTATTCATGGCTATCTAATGACAACTCCCATTTATGCAAAGCCCGGAATTATGGGGCAGACTTTATGGTTTGAAAAGCTGCTTGAGAAAGCACATATGCCGGCTATGTTTTACAATATTCCATCGAGAGCAGGAGTGAGTCTTCACGCTGAAACTGTACGCAACTTATCTAGTCACGAAAAATTTTGGGCTATCAAAGATTCAAGTGGCACTGTTGATACTTTAACTCAGTATAAGAAAGTTGCACCAAATATTGAGGTCTTTTGCGGAGATGATAATATGATATCTGATATGGCCGCTTATGGTGCGGCTGGCCTGGTTTCCGTTGCTGCCAATGTTTGGCCACGCATAGCGCATGAATACGTTAAGAAGTGCCTCAATGGCAGGAACCCTCAGGCAGATATCTGGCAACAGGCTTGCGAAGCGTTATTTATTGCCAGCAACCCAATACCCACTAAAGCACTTTTGCATGATATTGGGCTCATAGAACATCAAACTGTCCGCCTACCACTCAGCACAGAAGACTTGCCTTCTGTTGAAAAATTGAGGCAAGTCAATAAAATGATTCTTGGATGGAAAGAATTGGCTACTCTCTAAATAGTCTTGCAACTTTGATTTAATATACAATCCAAGTTTCATTTGAACACTCCCAAACTTATCACTTTATGCCACTGGTCTTCATCTAAAATTTCTACACCTAATTCCACTGCCTTTTTATATTTGGATCCTGGTTTTTCTCCTGCAATTAGGTAGTCAGTTTTAGCAGAAAGATGTGAGCTGACCTTTGCTCCTAGAGTTTTGGCTCTTACTTTTGCCTCTCCTCTACTCATAGCAAGTAGCTTACCAGTAAACACTATAATTTTATTATTTAAAACAGAGTCACTAGAGTTGGAGCTCACAGAAAGAATTTGAAGACAAGCAGTAAGATCATTTAACATTTTGATGTTATGTTCCTTAGAAAAAAATGATTCCAAAGATTCAGCTACTTTTTTTCCTATGCCGTCTATACCTACTAGCTCAGTATTATCTGATGACAGTTCAATCATCGAATTATACCAATTATCATAAGAAACATAATAATCTGCAAGCAATTCTGCTGCAACTTGGCCAATAAATCTAATACCTAAAGAAAATATAAACCTATCTAGAGTTATTACCCTTCTGCTTTGTATAGCATTTAATAAATGAGCTATTGATTTCTTGCCCCAACCAGACTGTTCTTCCAGATTAAATTCATCCAATCTTTCTTCTAAAGTAAAAATATCGGGAATTTGTTTTATCAGACCAAGGTCGTAAAAAAACTCTATCTGCTTATCACCAAGGCCAACAATGTCAAATGCATCTTTCGATACAAAATGCTTTAGTTTTTCTATTATTTGAGCTTTACAGGCAAATTCCTCAGGACATCTTACTGCAGCCTCTCCCTCAACCTGACGTACTTTACTACCACATTCAGGGCATACTTCAGGAAACACAAATTCAGGTGTATTTGGAAGACGAGAATCTCTGCTTACTTCAACGATCTGGGGAATTACATCCCCTGCCCTTTTGATTGTTACAATATCTCCCTCTCTTATGTCTTTACGTTTTATCTCATCTTGGTTATGCAGACTTGCTCTACTAACTAGCACCCCACCAACATTGACTGGCACTAAATCTGCAACTGGAGTTAAAACCCCTGTTCTGCCCACCTGTATAAATATTTTATTTAACTTTGTTTTTGCATAAACCGCAGAAAACTTGTATGCAAGTGCTGAGCGCGGTGCTTTGTGAGTATTCCCTAGACGATTTTGTAGTACCAAATCATTTACTTTATAGACTATTCCATCAATATCATAATCCAAGTTATAGCGACAGTTATAGACCTCGTTATAGAACTTCAGCATTCCATCTAAACTACTCGTTAAGGACTGATGCTCATTTACGCAAAAACCAAGTGCCTCAAGCTTATTTAGTACCTCACTTTGACTTTTCTCTGCTCCACCAATCAAAGAATAAGCAAAATATCTAAGAGGTCTGCTTGCTGTAATGTTTGCATCCAATTGCTTTAGAGAACCAGCGGCTGCATTTCGAGGATTGGCAAATTCATCGTTTTCATTTAACTTTAAAAAGTCGCTGTTACCGATGTATATTTCACCTCTTACTTCTAGTCTTCCTTGCACACCTTGCAAAAACTTAGGAAAGCCTTTTATTGTTGCAACATTGTGAGTGACATCTTCCCCTACAAAACCGTCACCTCGAGTTGCAGCTTTAATAAATCTTCCATCCTCATAAATTGCAGAAAACGACAACCCATCAATTTTTGGTTCACATAATATCTCTATTTTGTCCTCAATTAAAAACCTCTTTATTTTAGACAAAAATTTCTCTACACCTTGTTCATCATAAGCATTCTCAAGGGAAAGCATAGGTTCTTGATGTTCCACCTTAGAAAACCTCTCATCAGGTGGAGCACCAACACTATCTTGTGTTGCATAAATTTCTGGCTCTATTTCAGCTAACTTTTTCTTCAGTTCATCATATTCAGCATCACTTATTTCTGGCTTATTTTTTTGGTGATACAAAACATTATGATAATTTATTTGATCTTGCAGTTTTTCTCTCATCTTTTCTAAGTTAGTCATGATACCAATATAATGCTACATTAGCCTTTGTCGTCAAGCTGTGAATTTTCTTGAATTTATCATATGGTCTTAATCCATCAAATATCAAAGGTGCCACAATGCTATAGCCATACTTATTCTTCTCTTGCTCAATTGTATTAGCAGATCTCGCTTGCTCTAGCCATATATTTATATAAAATTAAAATAAATTAGAGTAAACAATATTGCTATTTAAATGCTAACAAGATTCGCTCCAAGCCCAACTGGCTACCTCCACGTAGGAAACGTACGAACTGCCTTGGTTTGTTGGATGTACACACGCAATCAAAATGGAAAATTTTTACTCCGTTTTGATGATACTGACCTTCAGCGTTCAGATGTCAAATATATAAATGATATCATACAAGATTTGAAATGGATTGGTATCAATTGGGATGCAAATTTCAAGCAATCAGAGCGCTTTGAGCGTTACAATGAGGTGTTTTTGCAGTTAATAAAAGAAGGGCATATTTATGCATGCTATGAAACAAGAGAAGAGTTAGACATTAAACGAAAATTGCAGTTAAAACAAGGACTTCCCCCTGTATATGACAGAAGCGCGTTACTTCTAACTGAGCAAGAGAAAATTAGTTATGAGCAAGAAGGAAGAAGACCACATTTTAGATTTAAGTTGGATAGAAATGAAGTTGTTAAATGGAATGATGAAGTTAAAGGTGAAATAAATATTGCAACCAGTAGCATAAGTGACCCTGTGGTAAAAAGAGAAGATGGAATTTACACATACATGTTACCTTCTGTTATTGATGATGTTGACTTTAATGTAACCCATGTTGTACGCGGGGAAGATCATGTAACTAATACCGCAGTTCAGCTCCAAATGATTAAAGCATTAAAAGCGAAAATCCCTACATTTGCTCACCTTTCTCTGCTACATTTTGATGATAGCAAGATATCCAAGCGAACCGGCGTGCTAGATATCAAATCTATAAAAGAAGATGAAATTGAACCGATGGCGCTAGTTAGTTATTTAGTAAAGCTCGGAACATCCAATCCAATTGAAGCTTGCGCCTGTATGCAATCTTTGATTGACTCATTTGATATTAAAAAATTTAGCTCAGCATCTGTACAATTCAGCTTGAGTGAAGTATACAAGCTAAATAGCAAAGTGCTGCAACAAATGCCATTTGAAATTATACAAGAACGTTTAAATCAAATTGGAGTGGACTCCTCAGAGTTTTGGTATTTTATAAAGAACAATATAGAAAGGTTTTCTGAGGTGGCCAAGTGGTGGAAAATATGCAAATCCGATATAGAGCCTGTGATTCTTGATAAGGAGCTTATAAAAATTGCGTTCAATGCATTGCCCCAAGGTGATTGTAATGAAAACACGTTGTCAGAATGGGTCAAAACTATTCGACAAACAGTGGATATAAAGGCAAAAAACCTATTTACGCAGTTGCGTTCAGCTTTAACAGGAACAGAAACAGGACCAGAGCTCGCTAAACTATTAATTTTTATCGGCAAAGAAAATATCATTGCAAGGTTAAAAGAAAAGTGAAAACTAAAGAATTATAGCTAATGCAATCCCTACGTCATACCGCGATTCATTCGCGGTATCCCTTAGCCGCTAACAAGCAGCGGGATGACGGTTGTCGTTTAGCCATAAACATTAAGAAATTTACCAAATGAAAAAAAAGGCAAAAGAAGCCCCGTGGTTATTATCCGCTTTAAAATATTGGCGTTTTTTATGTTTTAAACGCTTGACAAGCGAGATTCAGCCGCTTTTAATTGCAACTAACTTACGCTGCAAATGTTTAAGAAATTTACTAAGCAGAAAAAAAGACAAAGAATCCCCAAGTTAGCTAGTCTTTTACTATCTCTGTCGAGTATTGGCATTTTTTGATGTCTTGTAACGCTTTATAAGCGCGTTCAGCTTATTTAGATAAAAATCTAGATGTAGATGAAGTTTTGTAAAGACATACAGTATCTATATACTGCAAAAAATTGAACATAAGACGCCGATACATTAAGTAATCCTTACCTTTTAATCTGCAGATTGGCGAAAGCAAATACAATAGCTTCAGTATCATGATAAGGGAGCTGGCGGAGTTTGTCAAGTAAGTTTTTGTATTTTAATTTTAGAATTTTATAGGCTTTTGTTCTCATGAAAATTATGTTCTCATGAGTAAATTAATGTTATCCTTTTTTGTTGATCTAAAGTTTCTTATGTTCATACACTTACGTGTTCATAGTGTTTATTCGCTGCTTGAAAGCTCGGTTAAAATTGAGGAGCTGATCGGCCTTTGTTTGCGAAATAAAATGCCAGCGGTTGCAATTACTGATTCAGGTAATTTATTTGGTTCACTTGAGTTTGCAGAATATGCGGCAAGTAGGGGAATACAGCTAATAATAGGATGCAATATTATAGTTAAACATTCAGAACAAAATTTACCTATATTATTGCTTGCAAAAAATGAGCAAGGGTACACTAATTTAGTCACTTTGGTGAGTGAGTCTTTTAGAAAGCGCAAGAATAACAGCGATATTCCTTACGTTGATTTTGATGAGCTATTGAATTTAAGTACGGGTCTGATCGCTTTAACCGGTGGATGTTTGGCTCAACTATTGTTGGGGCAAGATAAAGAAACGGTTGAAAAACTGCTTTCAGCATTCAATGGTCATTTATATGTTGAATTGCAGCGTCATGGGCTGAGCAAGGAGCTAGAGCTTGAAGAAACTTTAATAGATTTTGCTTATCAGCGCAATATACCACTGGTTGCAACAAATGATGTATTCTTTACAAATAGATCTGACTATGAAGCTTATGATATATTAACGTGTATATCAGAGGGTAGTTATGCTCTCGAAAATAACAGGAAAAAGCTAACCACTGAGCATTATTTCAAATCTGTGGCAGAAATGGAGGAGCTGTTCAGCGACATTCCCGAAGCAATTCATAACACTTTAGTGATAGCTAAGCGGTGCTCTTACATGCCAAGAAGCAGGCAGCCTATTTTGCCTAAATTTCCTTGTCGAGAAAATAAAACTGAGAATGAAGAACTGAGGGAGCAGGCAGTTGCAGGATTAGAATTCCGTATTGCGAATGAGACAGACATAGACCTTAAACAATACTACGATCGGCTGAATTACGAACTGAGTGTGATAACTTCGATGAACTACGCTGGCTACTTTTTGATAGTTTCTGATTTCATTCGTTGGAGCAAAGCAAATGGCATTCCAGTTGGTCCAGGAAGAGGCTCTGGTGCAGGCTCAATTGTTGCTTGGGGCTTACAGATTACAGACCTTGATCCAATAAAGTTTGGCCTAATATTTGAAAGATTTTTGAATCCTGATCGTATATCGATGCCTGACTTTGATATCGATTTCTGCCAAGAGAAAAGGGACCTGGTTATTGATTATGTTCAGAAAAAGTACGGTTATGTTGCTCAAATAATCACTTTTGGAAAATTGCAGGCAAGGGCAGTATTGCGTGATGTTGGGAGGGTATTACAAATGCCTTACTCTCAAGTGGATAAAATATCTAAAATGGTTCCATTTAATCCAGTAAATCCTGTAACTTTATCGCAAGCGATAGAGTTTGATCAAAATCTGCAGAAAGAACGGGATAGTGATGAGGTAATTGCAAAGCTTCTTGATATATCTCTTAAGCTTGAAGGAATATATCGTCACGTTTCAACCCATGCTGCTGGAATTGTAATATGTGATCAAAAGTTGGAAAATTTTGTTCCTGTGTATTATGATCCAAATTCAGCTTTGCCAATCACTCAATACAGCATGAAATATGTGGAGAAAGCTGGGCTAATAAAATTTGATTTTCTTGGACTTGGTACGCTAACGCTAATAGATCATGTGTGTCGTTTAATTAATCGTGATAGACAAAAGATCGATATTTCTTCAGTTCCTTTAGATGACCAAAAAACCTATGAGATGCTCTCAAGCGGTGATTCAATTGGAGTGTTCCAGCTTGAAAGTTCGGGAATGAGAGAAGCTTTAATTAAACTAAAACCGGACTGCATTGAGGACATCATCGCTTTAATCTCCCTTTATCGTCCAGGACCTATGGATAACATTCCAACTTATGTTGCAAGAAAGCATGGACTTGAGAAGCCAGATTATATTCATCCATTACTTGAGGGAATATTAAAAGAAACGTTTGGGGTAATAATCTACCAAGAACAGGTGATGGAAATAGCGCGTATTCTCTCTGGATATAGTCTCGCAGAAGCAGATTTGCTAAGACGTGCCATGGGTAAGAAAATCAAGGAAGAGATGGATAAACAACGTACACTTTTCGTCCAAGGGGCAACGAAGAATGGCGTTGATTATGACAGGGCAAGTTATATCTTTGACCTTGTTGCAAAATTTGCTGGTTATGGGTTCAATAAATCTCATGCTGCAGCATATGCGGTTATATCTTATCAAACGGCTTACCTTAAAGCTAATTATCCATTAGAATTTTTTACAGCACTAATGAATCTGAATATTGATGATAGAGATAAACTGAATTTATTTTATCATGCAGCAAAGTTTAGTGGCGTTACCGTTCTTTCACCTGATATAAACAAGTCTCAAGCTGAATTCTCAATAGAGGATGAACGCATACGTTATGGTATTGCTGCCTTGAGGAATGTTGGTTTTTCTATAGCGGAAGGAATAGTGAACGTACGTTCAAGCGCTTGTAAGGACATATGGGAATTCATTCAAAATTCAGGTCATATAATAAATAAGAGAGCGCTAGAAAGCCTGATTAAATCCGGAGCATTCGATAGCGTGCATAAGAACAGAAAGCAGCTATATGAGTCAATGGACATGCTGATTTACTTTGCAAATAAAAACAAACAGGATAGAGAATCAAGTCAAGCTGCTTTGTTTGGTAGTCTTGATGTCCTCAAACCGAAACTTGAGAATGTGGAAGATTTTGATGAAGAGAAAAAATTAGAGCATGAGTTATTTTCACTAGGATTTTATTTAACTAATCATCCACTTGAAAAATTTAGAATTCTTCTGGAAAAGTTAAATATTGGGTTTATCGGAGAAAATAGAACAGCAAAAACTGCTGGGGTAATATTAAATGCACGTATGAGAACCTCAGAGCGTGGAAGGTTTGTTATACTCACACTTTCTGATCCCCATAACGTTTCTGAAATAGCATTCTATAATAATGAAATAATAGAAGAAAAAAGAGATTTATTTTCACCAGGAACGTTTGTGATAATTGATCTTGAAGCTTCGGAAAATACAACAAGATTGGCAGGCAAAGATATATCTGAGTTTACAAAAAGAGTCACTTCTACAATAAAAGAATTAGTTCTCACCACTGAGTGCACGGATTCGCAAAAAGCCGCTATGGAATTAAACGCAATATTGAAAGATGAAGGCAGAACCAAAATAATGCTAAAACTTCTTCTCGAAAAACACAAAGTGAGCATCTTATTACCAGGTGCATACTCAATTGCTCCTCAAGTTATTTATGAAATATCTAACTTAAGCTGGATTAAAGGCGTAGAAATTAATACAAATAACTTGCTTATATAAAAAAGCTTTATATAATGAAATATTTAATCGGTATTAAAGGAAGATATAGTGAATCTTTATGAATTTACTTTTATAGCACAACAAGGATTGTTACAGCAAGAAGTAGAGGAGATGGTCCAAGAGCTAGCTGTTTCATTGAAAAATATTAAAGCAGATATTATGTTCCAGCAAATCAGGGATATTCTGAAAAAAGGAAATGACAAGCTTACAAAACAAGAGTTAGAAGTGCGTGCTGAGGACATTAAAGAAAGTCTAGTTGCTTACTCTGATTTCTTGGAAGATCTTACAAAAATTTTATGGGTTGAATTAGAAGAAGATCTTTCAAATTTGAAAGAAGTGAAGTCAAAAATCGATAAAGAGTTGAAAGATGACCTAAAAGATTTAGGAATAACGCAAGATTTTACAAAATTTCTAGGAGGCAGTACTAAAAGTGCGTTTATCCATAACGCAGTAAATGCTTTGAAGAGAAATATTTCAGAACATCTAATAAAGATTTTTCAAGATATTTTGAAAGATTTTAGAATAAACGGTCCAACTCAATCGAGCAAAGCGTTGGAAATGCTTTTGAAAAACATTGAAGCATCAGGATTAATCAAGTATGAACATTGGGGTCTTTTGGATTTTGCATATCACAAAAATAAAATGAAGAGCGGTCATTATTGTATAATGTGCATAAGTTCTACTGCAAGCATTCTGGATGAATTTATGCGTAGAATGAAACTTAATGAGAACGTTATTCGCCACTTTCCTGTGCAGGTTGATAAAATTTTTGAAGGTAAATCTCATATGATGAATAAACAAATTGAGGAGCAAAGCGCATAATGATGAAAAGACGAAATAGTTTTAATAATTCTTACGTATCTGTAAATAATAGGACTGGCTTTAGGCGTTCTAAAGTTTGCCCTCTTGCTGCGTCTAAAGATGAAGACATAGATTATAAGAATATAGATTTATTATCCAAGTTTACCTCTGACTATGGTAGGATATTACCTAGAAGATTAACAGGCGTATGTGCAAAAAAACAAAGGAAGTTACGCTTAGCGATCATAAGGGCACGTTTTTTAGCTCTTATTCCTTACTGTACTAAAAAAGTTTAGGTAATTTATGTTGATAATTTTAAAGGAAAATATAAGGACTTTAGGTAAGCTTGGTGAAGTTGTCAAAGTTAAACCAGGTTATGCACGTAATTTTCTTTTTCCACAAAGAAAAGCGGTGAAAGCTACCAAGGAAAATTTAACAAAGCTAGAGGAGCAACGTTTATTACTGGAAGAAGAGAATATAAAAAGATTAAATGTAGCAAAAGAGCTTGCATTGTCACTACATGATAAGTTTGTGGTATTGATAAAGCAAGCTTCAGAGGATGGTAAAATTTTTGGTTCTGTAACAACACGTGAAATTGCGAAAATTTTACTACAAGAAGGACATGTGATAGATCACCGTAGTTTATCTTTTGGTGGAGTAAGCATCAAAAACTTGGGTGAATACCAAGTAAACGTAGAATTACATAGTGAAGTAGTAGTACCAATTACTATATACGTCGTGAAATCCGAAACAGATGCAAATGAGCTAAGGCAAGTAAAATTGCAAAATCAGAAGTCTGAGCAACAAGAAGCAGAGCAAGATGCGAATAAAGAAGCTACTGATGGTGATGATAGCTGATCAAAGATGATCCCTTGTTATAGTCGTAAAGAAATGTCTGCCATGGCTAAGCTGGTGTCATCCCAGTGCTTCCCTCATGTCATCCCAGTGCGTGACACTGGGATCCAGTTTATTTCATCATGGACATTATTTTATGCTTCTAGAATCCGTTGTCCATTGAATAATTTGCAAATACTTTTATACCTGGATTCCAGTGTCACGCACTGGAATGACACCATTATTGGAATAAATCAAAAATGATTCCCCGCTATAGCAGAAAAGAAATGTCTTCCATTTGGGAGGAAAATAATAAATTTAATATATGGCTTAAAATAGAAAAATTAGCGTGTGAAGCTCAAGCAAAGTTAGGAGTGATTCCGAATAATATTGCTGAGAACCTCTCTGGTGCTATTGAATTTGATGTTGAATGTATCAACGAAATTGAATCCATTGTAAAACATGATGTTATAGCTTTTCTGACATATATTGCTAAAAAAGCGGGAGTTGATGTTCGTTATCTTCATTATGGAATGACAAGTTCTGATGTTTTGGATACATGCCTTGCGGTGCAACTGAAAGAGTCCTGTGATATTTTGCTCGAGAATCTAAAAAATTTACTTGCAGCATTGAAAAAAAAAGCTGAGGACTATAAAGATATTGTTTGTGTTGGACGCAGTCACGGAATGCATGCAGAACCAACAACTCTTGGAATAAAATTTGCCAGATTTTATGCTGAATTTAAACGCAATTATCAGAGATTAATTAGCGCGCAAAAAGAGATCTCAATTTGTAAAATATCAGGTGCAGTAGGCAATTTTGCAAATGTTGATCCGTTTGTTGAAGAATATGTAGCGAAAGAAATAGGACTCATACCTGAAATCATATCGTCTCAAGTCATTCCTCGTGATAGACATGCTATGTTCTTTTCAGTTTTGGGAGTGATTGCAAGCTCAATAGAAAATGTTGCTGTTGAAATTCGTCATTTGCAAAGAACTGAAATCGGCGAAATTTCTGAGCATTTTTCCACTGGGCAGAAGGGAAGCTCTGCTATGCCACACAAATGTAATCCTATTTTAAGTGAAAATCTGACTGGACTCTCACGTTTAATACGCAGTTATGTTTTTCCTGCGTTAGAAAATGTTGCATTGTGGCACGAACGTGATATATCACACTCATCTGTGGAAAGATGCATTGCTCCTGATGCTTGTATAACAATGGATTTTGCTTTAGTGCGATTAACAGATTTGATAGATAAATTGGTGATCAATAAGGAAAACATTGAAAAGAACTTAAATTCTTCAAAAGGTTTAGTTTTCTCACAGCGTGTATTGCTTGAGTTAGTAAATAGTGGTTTGGCGAGGGAAGAGGCGTATAAAATTGTTCAGAGCAATGCAATGAAAGTGAAACAAAACAACAGTGATTTTCTGGCCGAATTGAAACAAGATAAACTCTTACTTAAGGTTATTAACTCGGAAAAACTTGAATCTTTGTTTGATTTGAAATATTATACAAAACATGTAGGTCACATGTATAGCAAGGTTTTCAATTAGGCTGAGTAGCTCAGTTGGTAGAGCAGGAGGATCATAATCTCTTGGTCGGGGGTTCAAGTCCCTCCTCAGCCACTCGAACTAAACTATGTTTAGCAAAGCAGTGCTATTGGTGAAACCCAGTGTCAGTTACTTGGAATGAGTTGTATATCCACTCAGGTGAGGAGACAATGGATAAGAGATTGTGAAAAGGGTTTAGCTTTTGGCCTATGATCTCTTTAAATGACAGAATTTCACTACAAAACTTAACTTTCTTCTATGCAGTTAGCTAAGTCAAGAAAGGTGAATCTATCTCTTGTTGCAAACGCAAGATCGACCACTTTACAATATTGTTCTTTATTCCAATTGAGGTGCTCTGGTAAGTGTGGAATTGACAGATCTTCAAATATTTTTTGCAGGTGTTTTGCAGGTAGTAAATTTTGCTTAATTAAACTGGAAATATTATGCCATTCTTTGCGAATAATCTCTTGGATTTTTTGCTGCAGAATTTGCTTCTGTTCAAAAGTTCTTACAAATTCAATATTATCAAAGCACTGAGTTATATGTTTTACATCTAAAGTGGTCGGTTTAATTATTGGGTTTTGTATTGATAATATCTTTTCCTGTAAATTAGCCATAGTAATCGTTGTGACAGCAATTTTTTCACCATGTAGTGAGGAATAATCTTTTGTTACCATTTCCATTGCGTGAGCTATCATATGCTCTCCTTGGCTTGCAGAATAGCTGCCTTTTGACATCACCATTCCAAGTCCTGAAATTAGTAGAACTTCCATAAGTAATAGGACCTCTTTTCTACTTCTTTTAGTAAGCGCCATATATTCTCTTAGCAAAATTTGCTCCAAATCGTGAACAAGTGTAAAAGGTAATTCATTGTATTCTGTGCTAAGCAACAAATGAGATAGTAGCCAGTCAGCCTGAACTGTTGAACGACAAATGAAATCTGCAAATCCGCTTAATATGAGGCGCAGTGGTGCATTGGCAAGTATGTCTATATCTATATATATTGCTCTTGGAAGATGTGCTTTGAACGATTTTTTATATCCATTTACTAATATTGAAGCATTTGCGGATGTATATCCATTCATAGAAGCGGCTGTTGGAAAGGATATATAATCTTTTTTCTCGAGGTAGCTTACATATTTGCAGATATCGTTAACGGTGCCGCTACCAAATGCAACTATTAAGTCACTGTCTTTTACTTTGTTTCTCACTAGATTTACGGTTTCAAGAGAGGCAGCTCTGCTTGGTGTCATTTCTCTACCTGATGTCATCCCAGCGCGTGACACTGGAATGGCAGGTGGGGTTGGAATAATTAAATGAGAAATTTTATTAAATACGTTTTTGTTTAAAAGTTTTGCTGTATTTTCATCTGCAACTAGAAAGATGTCATTTCCGTGTCGTGTGCATATTTCATAGATATCATCAGCAAGGTGGTAATCTGTTATTACTTCCCTTAGAAAAGTTTGTTCGGCTTGATGTAATATTTGTTTTAAATAGTGCATAGAGTGTTTACAATATAGCAATATAAGTATTTTAAGATTGACATGAAAATTGACCCTGTAGAGCTAACTAAGAAATTGATCTCTTTTGAGAGTATAACACCAAGGGACGGCGGGGCAATAGAGTATATAGCAACAATCTTCAAGAAGAGTGGCTTTGACTGTGAGATTTTAGAATTTGGTGATAATGGAACTAAAGTTAAAAACCTCTATGCGAAATATATAAATGGAGTACCAAATTTGTGCTTTGCTGGGCATGTTGATGTTGTACCACCGGGTCAGTTAAAAGATTGGGCATTTGGTCCATTTAATCCAGAAGTGAGGGATGGCATATTATATGGAAGAGGGGCGGCTGATATGAAAAGCGGAGTAGCTGCGTTTATTGCTGCTATGGTAAATTTGATTGCAGAGAAGTTTCAATTTAATGGTTCGATAAGTGCATTGATTACCAGTGCTGAAGAAAGCACGGAAGAATATGGAACAAAGGCAGTTTTGGAATGGATGAAAAGTAAGCAGAAAAAGGTGGATTTCTGTGTGGTTGCTGAACCAACCAGTAGTGAGAAATTAGGTGATACCATAAAAATAGGCAGAAGAGGTTCTGTAACATTTGAATTAATTTGCCATGGAAAACAAGGGCACGTTGCCTATCCAGACCTAGCAGATAATCCAATATATAAGGTAATATCGATATTGAGTAAGGTAAAAAATACTACTTTTGATCATGGTAATAAATATTTTCAGCCTTCACATTGCGAAGTTACTACTATCGATGTTGGAAATAATACTAGCAATCTAATACCTGGTTCAGCAACTACATGTTTTAACATTCGATATAACAATGAACAAACACCGGGTGGCCTATATAAGCTGATTGATGAAATATGCTCTAGTGTAACTAACGATTATAAGCTTTCTATGCATAGCAGCAGGGACGTTTTACTCTCTACTCCCGATAGGAATACTGATATTATGCTTGATGCAATAAGTAAGGTTACCAACATTGATGCTATACTTAGCACAAGTGGTGGCACATCTGACGCTGCGTTTATCAAAGATGTTTGTCCAGTGATTGAATTTGGTATAATCAACAAAACTGCACATCAGATAAACGAATGCGTATCAGTAAACGATATACACAAGTTAACAGCTATATATAAGGAATTTATAGAAAATTATTTCAATCCCACTAATAAAATATTGAATCAGGTCAACGTGGTTAGTAATATATCTAGTGGTCCATTGTTAGCTTAGATGTAATCAGATCTCTTGCATAACTGTTGTTTGAATAATAACTTGTATCATTCCAGCAAAATGTGTCAAGTAAGTTTTTTCGTTTCTATAGCTACTTGGATGACAAAAGAAGAAATACTAGACTTTATACCTTTTGCACTCAAATTCACATAAATCATGAATTATGCACGTTTCACACGAAGGTTTCTGTGCTTTGCAAACATATCTACCATGCAAAACTAGCCAATGATGAGCATAAAGCAGGTATTTTTTGGGAACCACATTTAAAAGAGATTGCTCTGTTTTAAACACATCTTTTTCTTTCACAAGCCCAATTCTATTGCTCACTCTAAAAACGTGAGTATCAACTGCCAATGTTGGAATGCCAAGCCCTGAATTTAAGAACACATTAGCGCTCTTTCTCCCCACTCCAGGCAAAGACACCAAATCATCAAAATTAGTAGGTACTTTGCTGTTGTATCGTTCTACCAATATTTTACTAAGCCCGATTATATTTTTTGCTTTGGAATTATATAAACCAATACTGCTTATGCATTTTTTCAGCTCACTCTGCCCAAAGCTCAGCATTTTTTCTGGCGTATCAGCGATATTAAATAGTTCTCTTGTAATTTTATTAACGCTTACATCAGTTGTCCGCGCTGATAAAACTATCGCAACCAGTAACGTAAAATGATTGGTATAATTTAGCTCTATTTTTGGCGCAGGATTTGATTGTTGAAACTTTTCAAATATTAGTTCTACTTTTTTTGAGTCCATGCATAGAGCTAAAAGTTTATACTATACCGTAATATTCTACTATGCAAATTCAACCGCTTGAGGTCTAGGTGGCTGTTCAGTGTTAACATCAGACATATTAGTGTTCACTTCATCGAAATTCCTCTCAGCAAATTCGCTTGCCACCTCTGTAAAACACTTTCTAACAAGAGGCATAATTATTGGCATTAATAGCCTTCGTGGATCATACCGTCCTAACAGATCAGTTTCCTTTTGCACTCTATCTCTTAGATCTTCCTCAAGTAAATCTTTCATGTGTTTTTCAGTGTATATTTCACAAGCCTTTGAAAATGTAGGACTAAATATCTCAGTAGCTAGCAGTGCTAACAATGACAAAGTACCAAATATTGTCACATCAACATAAAAACTGCCAGAGATAAAACCCTCTATCATTAAAGAAGTAAAAAAGACAGGCAAAGGGTAAAAAACAAAAAGCTTATAGCATAAGTAAATACAATTTATTCTATTTACATATTGATCAGTAGAAATTTCAGAGTTTTTGTATTTTTTTTCGTAATGTTGTGTTAAAGCAGATAAAATCTCTGTCATAATAAGATTTAATGCTACTAGTGGCAAGCATAAACACATCAAGGTATCACTGGCAATTAACCAAGTAGGCAAGAAACAATAGCAATAAATTGCTTCAGCAAAAGCTAAAAAAAGTAAAGTATTTACTTTTTTCTTTAAAGTACTAGATAGCAAATCGTCTCTACGCTTTATAAACTTTTGCATTAGCGCTTGTTTGTCTTCCCTTATTAAACTTCCATTCTTTGTTAAAGGGGCGATATAACTAAATAATTGTATGTTAGGTTTAAGCAAGTGTTCGTCAAGCTCATTTCTCAGCTCTTTGACTTTATCATCGAAAAGTGAGCTATATCTTGTCCAAGAATTTATATAATGGATTAATTTATTTTGGTGTTGCAGATCCTGTATTAGCGAGCTGCTTTTTTTTTCAAGTATAGAAGCAAGCTCAGCAAAATTCCTTCCTCTAACTTCCTCTTCAGTGATATTCAATTTTTCAAATAATTTCTTCCTATAATGGAATTCACGCGCTGTTAAATGCCCATCACTTTCAGCATCAACGCTAATTTTAACACAAGGGTCCCCTGACTTTAAAGGTTCAATATATGCATTTAATTCTTTATAAGCTTTGTCAAGATTTTTAAATCTTTCTTCATTTCCACCTTTATCAGGGTGGTGTACAAGAATCAATTTTCTATATTGTTTTTTTAAAACGCTACTAAGCTCTTGATGATCCTTACCTATAACTTGCTTAGCTTCTATTTCCAATACGTTGAACAGATCAGCATTATCACAAAACTCCTGACCAGTTAACTTAAAATGTTGACCCATTACTACATCTCACATAAATAAATTATATCTCTAGTATAATCTATTTAAATGTTTTATGCAATCATAAGAATGTCAAACGATCATTAAGAGAAAAACCCCTCTTTCCCATCATACAAATACAATTTGTCCATTCTCACCACGTCAAAATTGTGTTCTTCGAGTTTGATTAGCAAGTTATTTACATCACTATTTGTAATAGCTTGCTTTTCATTATTTGCGATAAACCTATAGGTTATTTGGTCACTTGAAGGTTTTGAGTTTCCTGGCCAAATCGCAAGTCCTTTTGAGTATATTGCTATCATTTGCAGATTACTTGATTCAAATAATCCTACTATTTGATCAACATTACTGGATTTGTCCCAAGCGAGAGTTATATCACTACCCACTAGCTTTTTAACTTTGTAATCTTGTTCGTAATTGTCTTGTACTTTATTTATTTTACTATCCAAATTTATTTTACTATCCGAACCACTGCCAATTATAAGCTCAGCAGGTTTCTTTCCTAAATTATCTATAACAGCTTCTGCAAATTCTTTGGTACCAACTTTCTGTTTACTTCTTTTCTCCTTATATAAATCGGCAGTGTGTATTCCATCCTCCAAAGTCTTGAGCCATGCATCGTAGATTAGTTTTGCAGTACCCACTTGACCTATGTAAATTAGCATATGCACTGCAGCATTTAAAAGACCAGAAGGATTGGCTATGTTTTTTCCTGCAATATCAGGGGCAGAACCGTGCACTGCTTCAAACATTGCGTATTCATTCCCGATGTTGCTACTTCCGGCAAGCCCCACAGATCCAGAGGTTTGTGCGACTATATCTGATAATATGTCGCCATATAAGTTCTCGGTTACTATAACATCAAAATTCTCCGGTTCTGTTGCAACACGCGCCATTCCAATATCAACTATATAATGTTCTGCCTTTATATCTGGGTATTCCTTTGCAATGCGATCAAACGCGGCATGGAAAGTTCCGTCAGTCATTTTCATGATGTTATCTTTAGTCAGGCAAGTTACTTTTTTTCTGTTGTGTTTTTTTGCATATTCAAAAGCGTACCTGCATATCTTCTCTGAGCCAGATCTAGTAATAATTTTAGTGCATTGGTAAGAGTCACCAGTGAGCCTATGCTCTATTCCGGTGTAAACGTCCTCTTCATTTTCACGTATCACTACGATATCAAACTTATCGAATTTATTTTCTATAACAGGATGATATGAAATGCATGGTCTGATATTTGCATACAACCCTAGATTTTTTCTGAGTGCAACGTTTAAGCTTTTGTGCCCTTTACCTTGAGGAGTTGTTGTCGGAGATTTTAATAATATTTTTGTCCTTTCAATTGATTCCCAACCACTTGGAGAAATTCCGTGAGACCATTCTTTACTGTAAACACGCTCCCCTATTTCAATAATATCTATTGAGATTTCCGCTTCTGCTTCGCGCAATATCGACAGCACCGCTTCCATGATTTCTGGTCCGATACCGTCCCCATATGCAACTGTGATTAGTGTTGACATAACTTCCCTAGTTATAAATGATTTAATATTAATTTAAATAATAGAGTGGCACAAGTAGCTAATATTACCCAAGTTAGTATATTTACGGTTATTTAATAACGTATTTTTATATCATATGATGATATTATGAAATATAGGTGGGGTTATGAATACTGAAATAAATGTTAAAGTAAATTATGTAGGATTTACAAGGCGTATTGTAGCAGAAATACTTGACCTCATCATATTTTCCCCTCATTTTATCTTCGGTTTTATCTATGGTGTATTCATCGTATCATTACAAGATCAAGATAAAGATAAAGACTCTTTTCAGGAACTTGCACAACTAGCAACAGAAATACCATTTATAGTTTCTACAGTGGTCGCAACATTAGTACTAACAATATCCAAAATATTAATGGTAACAAAACTTGGTGGTACCCCAGGAAAACTATTGTGTGGTATGCATATTAAAGATGCTAATACATTTACAAATGTTACCCTTATGCAAGCAACAATAAGATGTATTTCTAAGGGAAGCATCTGGATTATTTTTCGCTTTTTGCTTCATCTGCATTATCATGGTTATACTTTTCTATATCTTTTAATTGTGCTAATTTTATTTTTGTTTGCAGTATTTGATCAACGCAAACAGACTTTTTACGATAAAATTGCAAAAACAGTAGTGATAGACTATAAATCTAGTTGATATTTTTCTTTATAGGTAGTACATGGATAAAAAAGTAAACTACTCAACGATGACAAGACGTACTCTAGCATTTATAGTTGATTGTATTTTATTTATCGCAATACCATTTGGTTTAATGGCGGTGGGTTTCTCACTTACACACGCAATACAAGGGATCATGGGTGCAATAATTGTAATCACCACGATTGTATTTTCTTTATTTTTAATGATACCATGTATATTTCATATATTCATGCTAGTAAAATTTGGCGGCACTCCAGGACACTTGTTATTTAGCATGCGTGTAAAAGACAAAGATACATTTGAGTCAATCACTACAATGCAAGCAATGAAAAGGACTATAGCTCTTTTTATAATTTATTGCATATCACTTTGTAATCCCATTTTATTCTTAGCTATACTAATCTTAGTTTTAGTATGTGCAGTAGGTGATGAACATAAACAAGCTTTTCACGACAAAATTGCAAACACGGTAGTGATAGATTATAAACCTAGTTGATATTTTCCTTTAGCTGTCTGCCACCAAGGGTGTCATTCCAGTGTCACGCGCTAACTTAAGGTAAATTGCCAACTTAACTATAAATATATTTTGGTAAATCCAAATTATTTTAGCTATAAGAGCGTTTTACTTTTTGCTCAGCATATCCATCATAACTGGCTTACTTTTAGTGATTCATGGAGTTAAAAAAGTCAGCATTGCTCTTTGTTAAAAGTAGTTTGTCACGTAAAAATTCCATTGCTTCAACGGGTCCCATAGGATTGAGTATCCTACGCACCACCCATATTTTATTTAGTATAGCCTTATCAACTAATAGCTCTTCCTTCCTTGTTCCGGATTTTGTAATATCAATAGCTGGAAATATACGTTTATCAGAAAGTTTTCTATCAAGTATGATCTCAGCATTTCCTGTACCTTTAAACTCTTCAAAAATAACTTCATCCATTTTTGAACCAGTCTCTATAAGAGCTGTGGCGATTATAGTTAAAGAACCCCCATTCTCAATATTACGAGCTGCTCCAAAAAAGCGTTTTGGTCTCTGCAGTGCGTTTGAATCTACACCACCAGTTAGAACTTTCCCAGACGAAGGAATAACCGCATTATAAGCACGTGCAAGTCTAGTAATATTGTCAAGTAGAATTACCACATCTTTTTTATGCTCAACCATTCTTTTAGCTTTTTCTATTACTATTTCAGCAAGCTGTACGTGACGGTAAGCAGGCTCATCGAATGTAGAACTTACTACCTCACCTTTTACAGAACGTATCATATCTGTTACTTCTTCAGGTCTTTCATCTATAAGTAACACTATTAATTCTACTTCAGGGTGATTTATAGCTATAGAGTTAGCCATTTGCTGAAGCAATACTGTTTTTCCTGTGCGAGGTGGAGCAACTACTAACGCTCTTTGCCCTTTTCCAAGAGGAGCTACTATATCTATAGCACGCATGCTTAAGCCTTTTTTATCATCACCATTATTACACTCAAGTACTATGCTTTCCTCAGGATAAAGAGGAAGCAAATTATCAAAATGGACGTACTTTCTTAATTCACTTACTTCAGTAGAGTTTATACTTTGAACCTTAGTTAAAGTAAAATATCTCTCTTTATCACCAGGTGGCCTTATTTCTCCATATGCCATATCTCCTGTACGTAAATTAAACTTCTTTATTTGCCCGTTAGAAATATAAACATCATCGGTACTTGGGGCATAATTTGCACTTGCTGAACGTAAGAAACCAAAACCATCAGGCAATATTTCCACTATTCCACTCCCTGTGGTTATGCCTCCTTCTTCACTCATTTTTTTCATTAAGCTGAATATTATTTCCTGCTTTAGCATTCTACCATTGCTTTTACCGTTAGTTGAAATTTTTCTTTCTTCAGCTAACTCTAACAATTCTTCTGCTGTTTTCTCTTTTAATTCGCTCAGATCTAATGTTTTTCTGTTTTTCTCAGTACCTTCATTGACCATCTGTTTTACTGTATCGTTATTGTAAATTTGCTCACTTTTTTCAGGTTGAGCTGTAACCTTTCCTTTTGCCAAAACATCTTCATTGATTGTTGTCATAATCCTCCAAAAATTTTAATTGATGCTTACTAACCTAAAATGTGACTATAAGATAATAAATTAGGCTGAGTTAGTTTCAGTGCGTATTAAGCTTAATTATCATTAAACCCCGTACTTTACTTACATTATACTAATAAACACTAGCAAGTCAAGTTAATTTAATGTTAACAAAACACAAAAATTTGAGGATTTTCAATAGCTATTCTTTATATTTTTTTAACCTTTCTTGCTTCTCCTCTTCTACTTTTGCTTTTTCCACTTCTGCTTCTAAATTTTCTTGACTACATAAGCCGAGTAGTACAGGATCTTGGGGTTTTATATTTTGCATGTTATGATGAGATCCATCTCTTACCTGCTCAACTGTGTAATTTGTTGTACTAATTAATTTAGCTATAACGTTATTGTCCAAGATAGGAAATTTTTTTACTAAATAATAAATCGCATCAGGTTTATCTCTACGTCTTGCCGTAGAGGCAAAGGCAAGAATGCTACCAATCGCTTTACTCCTTTTTTTTATATTTTTTATAATCAAATTTGGTACACGATTTGGATTTTTTTTGCAATCATCGATTTCTTTTTCAGTAATTATTCCAGAAATAATAGGGTTATATTTTTCTACTTCTATTTCCTCATCAGCTATGTCTTGTACTTCTTCAAGGGCCAATCTGCAACATTGTGCTATTTGATTAAAAGTTAAACCAGTGTTGTCTACTAACCAAGCAGCTATTTGCACTAGAAACTGTTTATTTCTATCGTTATTGCCCTTAGAAGATTCCATTGACATCAAAAAAGCATCTCCCATTTAAAGTATCCCTTACTGTTATACAGAGCTAAAATATAAACTATTAAAACTAAAAAAGCATTAATTTTGTCATTCAATAACTTTTTGTTTGTCACTTCCCACCTCTTAAGTTAATTAAATGCGCTTACCTTTAAGCATATTTCAAACAAAATATTTCCCCTTTCTAAGGTATAGTATAACTCAGTTAAACATATGTTCCTATTTAAGATTAGAGAGTTAAATTTTAAGTTAATATATTATATATATTATCTAATAAAGCAACAGGTTTACAAGTATTAAATTATCACTATTCTATAATTAACCATTAATTAACTGAGTTTAAAATGAATGTTAAAAATTTTTTCACTAAAATAACCGTTGTCCTTTTAGCTTGCTTGTTAATCTTTGTGGGAGTTGGCAACCTTTTATCAGGTGATGATGAAAAAGAAGAGGTAGCTAGGGTTGGAAAAGAAGTTATAACGTCAGATGAGTATAAGTCGCTATATCAAAATTATGGAAAACAAATTTCTGGATCTGATGCGAGTAGAGAACAAGTAAAAAAGCTGAAATATGATTTGCTTAACGCACTTATAGAGCAAAAACTATTGTTTAACCTAACTAGTGAGCTGGGGTTGACAGTTGGAGAAGAATCTATAAAAAACCATATTAAAAACACCAAATACTTTCAAAATGATAAAGGTGAATTTGACAAAAATAAATTCTATGAAACGCTAAATGACCTGCATATGACAGAGAAAGAGTATATAGCAAAGCTAGAGAAAGTCCTGCCTGCAATGATGTTCATGACTTCATTATTTAAAGATAATTATCCAGTAACTTTTGGCGAGAAAATTGATGAGCAGATATACAAAAGTCGCTACCAAACTAGAGTAGTTGATATTGTTAAAATAACTGAAGATGCAGTTACAAACATTCCTGAACCAGATGATCAAGCCTTACTTGATTTGTACGAAAGAAATAAATCCCATTTTTATTATCCTGAGTATCGAACTGCGCAATATATTTCCCTAGGCCAAAAGTATTTTGAAGATCAAATCAAGATCTCAGATGAAGAAGTTGATGGTATAATAGAACAACAAGAACTTAAAAATCAAAGAGATATATTCAATGCAATATTTTCTACCAAAGAAGAAGCTGAGACAGCAAGAAGAGCATTTGAGGAGGGTAAAACAAGCTTTGAACAGATAGTAGAAGAGTTTGGCAAAGCAAAACTTGAGGAAACTAGAGTAAATAATATAACTAAGGATTTTTTACCAGAAGACGTGAGAGAGAAGGTGTTTGCTCTTAAAGTAGGTGAAGTAAGTGAAGTTTTAGCAAGCAGTTTTGGTTGGCACATAGTAAAAGTGGAAAGTGCGCATCAAATCTCTGATGAAGACTTAGTTGATTTAAAAAAAGACATAAAGTCAGTTCTAACTAACCAAAAGTCTTTTGAAAGAGTCAATGATTTCATAAACCAAGTGAACTATAAGATATACAATGGTTCAGAAATTGAAGAAATATTGAGTGAATATAATTTACCTATACAAACTATTGGTCCAGTAGATGCGAGTGGAAAAGATCAAAGCGGTAATAACGTAGGAGATTCTGGTGATTTGATTTCTTTCATTTTTTCGCGAGAAAAG
Organism: Wolbachia endosymbiont (group A) of Melieria omissa; assembly: GCF_964031125.1. Taxonomy (NCBI): domain Bacteria; kingdom Pseudomonadati; phylum Pseudomonadota; class Alphaproteobacteria; order Rickettsiales; family Anaplasmataceae; genus Wolbachia; species Wolbachia endosymbiont (group A) of Melieria omissa. Next base: position 966,157 of record NZ_OZ035007.1, read on the forward strand.
GATCAGAAAGGTTATTTTAAGGGCGTTGGGGACGCTGTTGTTAGTGTAAAAATCATCGATATCGTTCCACCTAAATCACAAAGTTTTGAAGAAGGCAGGGCATTAGCGGTAGAGCTTTGGCGTAGTGAGTTTATAAAAGAAAGAATGTTTAAATTCGGGCAAGAGGTTGCAGTTCAACTAAGAGAAAAAACAGATTTGGAAGAAATTCAAGGTGTGGAATTAGTTAAAGGTCAGCAGATGCACCGCAATAAAGTGGATCAACAAAACTACCCCTTTTCTTTTGTAGAAGAGATTTTCAATATGAAAACAACTGGTTCAGTGACAGATCCTATTCAATACAATAATGAAATTATAATAGGTGTTCTAAAAGAAATGCATTCATCAAATGGCAAATTAAACATGCTTGACACTGGAAAACGTGTGATGATATCGCTAAAAGAGCAATTAATTAGCTATCTGGAATCAAAGTATAAAGTCGAAGTTAATCACGCTATACTTGATGATATATAGTCAAAAATCTTATAAGTTGCTTCAAACGCATCCAGTGCCCAGACACACAACTGTACGAACATTGCGATTTGAGAGCAATCTTCACTAGAAAGGATGTCATCCCAGTGCCCAGACACTGGGATCCAGGAATTTTATTAAGTTGGTAAGCATAAAAGTAGCCGTTTTATGTTAAAATACAACGTTTTAATGATTAAAAAAAGGCTGGATTCCAGTGGGCTTTGTTGCATAGCAACTGAAAAAATCTGGTGGCTACTGACAAAATTCATTATAAAATAGCCATTTAACCTTGAAAGAAAAAATATGCCACAAAAAATGAGGGTCAGTAACCATAGCGAATATAACAAATTTCTAGAAAAAAGAGGAAATATTTTTCATTATATCAACGAAGCCATAGAAAAGTGGTACGAGAATGGTCCAAAAATACCAGGTGGCAACAATATTTATAGCGATAAAGTTGTAATTTTGGTGCACATAATAACTTGTTTATTTAGAATAGGCCTGAGGCAAACAGTTGGGTTTATAGCAGGATACCTTGAGCAAATTGGGAAAAATTTGCAAGTTATCAGCTATTCACAATCATCAAGAAGGTTTAAGAAACTCAATATTAAGATCAATGATTGCAGAAAATAATATGGAAGATATCGAAATTGCTATAGACAGTACAGGAATTAGTATATACAACAACACTCCTGGTCATAGCAAAGAAAATAGCGAAGATAGAAAGTATCGCAGCTATGAACAGACAAGAAAATTGCATGTAATGTTGAATACAAACAGCAAAAAAGCCATAGCTGTAAAATACAGTAACGGCTGATCACTATGGAGCTTGTGATTTGCTAAAAGAAGTCGATTTTCAGTATGTCATAAAAGTACTATATGCAGATAGGGCATATGACAGAGAAAAGCTCTATAAGCTGTGTAATCAATATGGTATAAAAACGAAAATTCCTCCGAAAAACAACGCAGCAGAGCATCCAAAGTTAGACTATATGGCTGAGAGAAATGCTGCAATTAGACTAATAAAATCATGCAGCGAAGATGGAATGAAGAGGTGGAAAAGGCAAACAAACTACGGAAAAAGATCTTATATAGAAAGTTTTTTCTCGCGACTGAAACAAACATTCGGGTTTAGTTTTAGGAATAAATCTGAGACAAATAGAGAGAAGGAACTACTTGTTAAATGCTATTTGCTCAATAAGTTCACTGATATTGGTATGGCTAAATTTGAGATAGCTTCATAAATTTATTGTGCGTTACCTACTATCCGAAGAGCGATGCAACAAAGCCATTCCAGTGTCAAGCACTGGAATGACACCATTTGCTGTGCAATTTACCTTCAAAAATGAATGTTCGTATAGCTGTGCGCCCGGCACTGCCCTACATTATTGGTAATTATATTATAAGGTGCAAAAGTTGTATAATTCATTTGACTTAAAACGGCTCATTGTATAAAATTGTGGCTAATATATGAATAAAGGTTAACATGGCAGTTAAAATAAGGTTGGCGAGGTTTGGCGCAAAGAAACGCCCTTTTTATAGGATAGTTGTAGCTGATTCACGAGCACCAAGAGATGGGCGTTTTATTGAGAAAATAGGACAATATGATCCAATGTTACCAAAAGACAATAAAAATCGTGTTGTGGTGAAGGCTGATAGATTAAAACATTGGCTAAGCGTAGGCGCGCAAGCAACTGAAAGAGTACTGTGGTTTATCAAAAAAGGCATAGTAACTTTAGAAACAGAACCAAAGAAAACAGAAAAGAAGAAAGTAGAGAACGAGAAAGCACAAGGGCAAGAGGCATAAGTCTCTTAAAATGCTAATAACAAACAGCGATAAATTAGACGATATTGTATCTTCTGATTTGTCAGCTATGAATGACTTTGTCTTCAAAAATGTCAATGATGAAGATGCTAAGCTTGCTACTGATATTATATCTCATCTTGTTAGGTCAGGTGGAAAAAAAATAAGGCCTAAACTAGTTTTTATTATATGTAAAATGCTAAACTATTCTGGGGAGAATAGGATCAATGTTGCTGCATCGGTAGAGTTTATACACAATGCTACTTTACTTCATGATGATGTGCTCGATGAAAGTGAGGCACGCCATGGAGTTAAAACAGCGAATAAGATTTGGGGAAATAAATCAAGCATTTTAGTTGGTGATCTATTGTTGACACTAGCATTTAGATGGCTTATAGAGTGTGGAAATTTAAATATTCTCTCTATTTTATCTAAAGCATCGTATTTACTTGTGAAGGGTGAAATAAAGCAGATGACAACACGTTTTGACCCCCACACAATCAGGGAAAATTATTTTGATATCATTGGAGAAAAGACAGCGTCTTTATTTTCTGCATGCTGTGAAGCTGCATCTACAGTATCTGGTGCAACAGATGACGAAACAGAGAGGCTAAAGAATTTTGGTTTTAATTTTGGTATGGCATTTCAAATAGTTGATGATATGCTCGATTATACTGCTAGTCAAGGCACTTCTGGAAAGCAAATCGGAAAAGACTTTTTCGAAGGTAAAGTCACCTTACCTGCTATTATAGCATACGAAAAGGGCAGTCCAGCAGAGCAAAAATTCTGGGAAAAATGCTTTTCTTCAGCTAGACACAATTTTGACCAAGCATTACACTATATTAATCACCATAATGCCATTCAGCTTTCTATGGAAAAAGCTAGACACTACATTAATATGGCACAAAATGATATTAGTACTTTTTCTGATTCTTTTTATAAAACTACTTTAATTAACTTTTTAAATGCGAGCATAGAAAGACGAATGTAGCTGGCGCTTGATATTTTCAGATTAATTGTTATATATTTATTAGATTCTTAAGGGTAATGATATGTCAGATAGCAGTAAGGAGAAAAAGAAGAAGTTTGCTGATATGGTAAGTAGGCAGAAAGGTGACGACCAACAAAGTGATAACCATAAGCAAACTGATGATTTAAATGAAGATCTCAATACATTAAGAGAACGTGCAGCTCAGCTTGAAGATCATTTACGCCGTGCTGTTGCAGATAATGAAAACGTCAAACGTATAATGCAAAAGCAAATTAGCGATGCAAGTGACTACGCAGTCACAAAACTTGCACGTGATATGATCGACTCGTGCGACAATTTAAAAAGAGTAATGGAAATTTTGAAAGACGGTGATCCTGTTCATGAGGGGATTAAAGTAGCTTATCAAAAAATTATAAATGATCTAAAAAAACATGGAATAGAGGAAGTAGATCCACTTGGTGAGCTTTTTGATAGTAATTTACACCAAGCTGTTGTGGAAAGAGAAGACAATGAAAAAAAGCCTGGCACCATTGTAGAAGTACTACAAACTGGTTATACTATCAAAAATAGGTTGCTCCGTCCTGCAATGGTTATTCTTTCTAAGAAATCTGCTGATTGTGGAAGCGATTAGCATGAGGTAAATGTATAATGACAAGTATTGTCTTTTCAGGTATCCAGCCAAGTGGCGTACTACATTTAGGTAATTATCTTGGTGCAATCAAACAGTGGATAGACTTACAGGATAAATACAAATCTCTTTTTTGTATTGTCGACCTACACGCAATCACAGCAAATAAGCTTCCCGCAAGTGAATTAAAAAGTAATATTTTCAAAACAGCAGCAGCTTATATTGCATGCGGAATAGATACAGAAAAGTCCATTATTTTTAGTCAGTCCACAGTTAGTGGTCATGCAGAACTGGGCTGGCTGCTTGGATGCTATACACCAATTGGTTGGCTTAATCGCATGACTCAATTTAAAGATAAAGCTGGCAGCGATAAACAAAAAGCCTCTCTTGGATTATATAGTTATCCAGTACTTATGGCTGCAGATATATTGTTGTATCAAACTAAATACGTTCCTGTTGGTGATGATCAAAAACAGCATTTGGAGCTTGCACGTGATATTGCATCAGCTTTTAACAATCATTATAAGCTGGATTATTTCATCGTACCTGAAATCTTAACTTTGGATTGCACATCAAGGATAATGAGCTTAAGGGATGGCACAAGCAAGATGAGTAAATCTGATCCTTCAGAACATTCGTGCATTAACCTTGATGATACGGATGACTTAATTGTCAAAAAAATAGAAAAAGCAAAAACAGATTCAATTCTAGGCTTTGCTACTTTAAAGTGCCGACCAGAAATAAGCAATTTGATAAACATTTATTCAGTGCTTAGTAATGTAAATGCAGAAAAAGTATGTGAAGAAGTGAACAAACATGACATGAAGCACTTCAAAAAAGAGTTAGCTGATTTAATTATCAGTGTTATATCACCCATACGTGAGAAAATGAATGATCTTTTAAAAGACCAATTCCATTTACATGAAATATTAAAAAAAGGCACAAAGAAAGCAGCAGAAATTGCAACCCATAATATAAAAGAAATCAAGGATATTATTGGATTTGCTCAATATCTGTAAGGTTCCAAAGTGTGATGGTGCGAACCGTCATACCGCCGCGGTATCTCAGCCGCTAACACGTAGCGGGATGACGGTTTTTCAAATTGTCGGTAAATCTAAGTCAGTTTAGCTATAGGCAGCAATTTTCTGTATTTATTTTAAGTTGAAGAAAGCTCAAATGAAAAATCGTGTTTTGCTAAAAATCACAGAATGCATTCTGGTTACAAAATTCTCTAATGGTCTTAAATAAAACTTCCAGTGAATGATTGTCAGACATATTGTGCTCTGCTGATTTTATTAAGTGTACTTCAACATCGGTTGACTTAATTTTTTCAGCTAAATTCAATGAAGTTTGATAAGGAACATCTTTATCATTAATGCTATGCAGCAAGCGCACAGGACAGTTTATATCTATTGTCTTTTTGTTTAAAAGAAGGTTCTTTCTGCCATCTTCGATCAAATTTTTAGTTATTTTGTATGTACAATGCTCTGAAGTAAAATCTATTACACCTTTAGAATCTAGTTCTTCTTTTTGCTTGCCTGACAATTGCTTGAATATCAAATCTTCAGTAAAATCGGGAGCAGACGATATACCAATTAGTGCTGCAATTTTTTCTGGAAATTGAAGGGCAGTGAGCAACATCAGCCATCCTCCCATACTTGAACCTATAATTATTTGTTTATCGCTAGTTAATTCACTCATTACTTTAGCACAATTTTTTTGCCAATCACTTATCGTGTAATCAATAAAATTACCACTTGAATGACCGTGACCAAAATAATCAAATAGCACAAGTGCTACGTCATTTTCTTGGCAAAATTTGTAAATAGCAGTTGCTTTAGTTCCATCCATATTGGATGCAAATCCACCGAAAAAAACTACAGAAGCTTTCTTTCCTTGTAGCTTTCGATATGCTATGTGACCATTATTTCCATCAAACAATTTACAATAATCCATACTACTTTGGCAAAGCAACCGGGCTATCACTCAATTGATGCAAATAACTAACTAGATCTGCAATTTCTTGTGGATTGGAAATACCTGCAAATGCCATACGTGTACCTTTTATATAGGCTTTTGGGTTCTTTAAAAAGGCAAATAGCTCCTCATACCCCCATTTTCCACCTCTTTCAAGCACTGCTTTTGAGTAATTGAATGAGTTACCAAGATGGGCCTTTTTATTTCCAACTATGTTCCATAAGTTTGGTCCTACTTTATTCATTCCACCTTTCTCAAAACTATGGCAGGCTATACATTTTTTTGCTGCTGATTTACCTTTCTCAAAGCTAGCATTCTGCATGAGCGCTCCAATATCAAGCGCCACTTGCTCGATTTTTTGCTGGAACTCATTGCTGCCAGCAGCTACTATCGTTTGGTGTTCAATCTTATATTCTTCTGGACTGTAAAGCATATCAACTACATTACTAACTATCATAATGATTAGCCCAGAAAGTAAAATCGATGCTGCAATCTTATTAAGCTCCATAGTTAATTTTTATTAAGTAATGTTACTTAAATTATGCGAATATTTTCGCAAATAGCAACCAATTATAGCTCTTTTTACAATAATCCGAACAGACCGTAATATGCTACTGGCCTGCTATAGCCATAAACACATATCTTATCGCATTCGGACTATTATAAGAAAGGCTATACCTTGAAGCTCGCTAAAGATGAGAGTCTCTATAGCTGACCCAAGAAAGGTTTTCCTACGTCCATACCGCCGCGAACCGTCATACCGCGATTCATTCGCGGTATCTCAGCCGCTAACAAGAGATCCCGCTAACAAGTAGCGGGATGACGAGGTTCACTGCCATTAAGTTAAGGAAAGAATGGTTAAAAACTGAACTAAAAAGTCAGAAATAATTAAGGATTTATGACAAATGCTGAAACAGAATAGAGTAAACTTTAAAGCAGATAAACTCTGAAGTGTAAATTACTTAAGAAACAGTTTGTTTAGAAGTCATTTTACAGGAGCTATGGCAATAAGCTACCCAGTTATTATCAGAAGATATGAATACTACCTCTAGTCAAAATATGTGTTTTCTAACCCTTTTTTGGTAATTGAACGAACGAAGATAAGGTACCTTATGACGATCAACTTTCCTTCCCTTTCTTACCGCCAAAGTGTTCATCAAAAATAGCTTTGATAATTGATCCATAATGCAGTCAGTATCTGATTCCGTAGCAAAAATGTCGAAAGCCAAGTTTTTGATCGCGTTAAATGAGACAGATTTGTTAATGCTCCTCTTAAGCTTATCATCGGTTAAGTCCATATTCAACGCTTCTTCTACATCTTCTGTCATAACACTTTCTAGGTTGCTAATAATGATAGCTGACCAAAAATCCTGTTTAACAGACTCAACACTTTTTCCTGTAAAATTTTCTAGACTTAGTCTTCCTTTGAGTTTTGCAAAAAATGTCTCAACTCCCCAGCGTAAAAAATATAACTCCTTAAATCCTCCAGTTTGAAACTTTTGTTCATCCATTAATGATGTAGCTAACACTTCAATTTCACCAGATGGCAGTACCACTTTGAAGCGTTATTCCACTATTTTCTTGTTTTATCTTACGCTGAGCACATATGGTAACCTTAACACTAGATGGGCTTTTTTCTTCAAACATAGCATTCACTTCATTAAAAGATGATCTGGGACATCGAATGACATAAGCAATTTTTCTTTTTGTAAGGCTAGAAAGAAATTTATAAGATAAATATACAAATCAGTAAGTCATTAGTATTTACAACTTTAAGCATTTCATCTGCTAAGTTAATTTCATGAGTGTTACCTCTATCTAACACTGACCTTATGGCAACATTATTTAGCACATCTTAACAAACCGCAAAGGTTGCACTTGCATAATCACCTAAATCTTTTGGTTTTTGGTTACGTATTTTTCTTGAGCCAAATTCATTTTTTATTTCAACGCTTGTTGGTAAAATGATTTTGGAGGCATCAAGAGCTAACACTCTAAAGCCAAAACAAGTTTTAAATTTTTGGTCTTGGTAGTACAAGGAAACCACACCTTCGTTAATTTCTGAAAATGCACTGTGTTTCATTTTTTTTCTTGCTTGACTAAAAGCACTAGCAGTAACGGTATAGTCTTTTTTACTATATAAAATAAATTCGTTTAGTATTACTTGCAGCGACTTTACACTTTTTCTTAAAATTAAGATAAATATGTCAATAAAAGATAACTTCCTCTTTCTCATAAAATCTTTTGAAGATGATTTATGGGATTCTATAAATTCTAGACTTGCCAATTCATTTTGAATAAATTTTATTACTGCCTTTTTTACTCATACTACCTTTAAACTTATTGGTATACATCATTATCCCATAAAATCTATCTTTTTTCCTTAACTTAATGGCAGTGAGACGAGGTTATCGTCATGCCGCCACGAACCGTCATACCGCGATTCATTCGCGGTATCTCTTAGCCGCTAACAAGTAGCTGGATGACGATTGTCAGGGTGTAATCCCAGTGTCCCTATGATGTCATCCCAGTGCCCAGACACTGGGATGGCTTTGTTGCATAGCAACTGAAAAAATCTGGTGGCTACTGACAAAATTCATTATAAAATAGCCATTTAACCTTGAAAGAAAAAATATGCCACAAAAAATGAGGGTCAGTAACCATAGCGAATATAACAAATTTCTAGAAAAAAGAGGAAATATTTTTCATTATATCAACGAAGCCATAGAAAAGTGGTACGAGAATGGTCCAAAAATACCAGGTGGCAACAATATTTATAGCGATAAAGTTGTAATTTTGGTGCACATAATAACTTGTTTATTTAGAATAGGCCTGAGGCAAACAGTTGGGTTTATAGCAGGATACCTTGAGCAAATTGGGAAAAATTTGCAAGTTATCAGCTATTCACAATCATCAAGAAGGTTTAAGAAACTCAATATTAAGATCAATGATTGCAGAAAATAATATGGAAGATATCGAAATTGCTATAGACAGTACAGGAATTAGTATATACAACAACACTCCTGGTCATAGCAAAGAAAATAGCGAAGATAGAAAGTATCGCAGCTATGAACAGACAAGAAAATTGCATGTAATGTTGAATACAAACAGCAAAAAAGCCATAGCTGTAAAATACAGTAACGGCTGATCACTATGGAGCTTGTGATTTGCTAAAAGAAGTTGATTTTCAGCATGCCATAAAAGTACTATATGCAGATAGGGCATATGACAGAGAAAAGCTCTATAAGCTGTGTAATCAATATGGTATAAAAACGAAAATTCCTCCGAAAAACAACGCAGCAGAGCATCCAAAGTTAGACTATATGGCTGAGAGAAATTCTGCAGTCAAGCTCATAAAGTCATATGATGAAGATGGTATAAAGAAGTGGAAAAAAGAGATGAGTTATGGAAAAAGATCTTATATAGAAAGTTTTTTCTCGCGACTGAAACAAACATTCGGGTTTAGTTTTAGGAATAAATCTGAGACAAATAGAGAGAAGGAACTACTTGTTAAATGCTATTTGCTCAATAAGTTCACTGATATTGGTATGGCTAAATTTGAGATAGCTTCATAAATTTATTGTGCGTTACCTACTATCCGAAGAGCGATGCAACAAAGCCATCCCAGTGTCAAGCACTGGGATGACAAAAAAAGGAGCACTGGAATGGCACCATTTGTTATGTTTAACAAAGTTCGTACTTAGCTTCATGTTAGCCATAAATATTTAAGAAATTTACCAAATGGAAAAAAAGGCAAAAGAAGCCCCATGGTTAACTAGTTCTGACACTGGTTTCCATCCAAGACGGCAGTAGCCCCTTCGGTGTCATTCCAGTGTCAAGCACTGGAATGACACCATTTTGGATGGAAACCAGTGTCAAGCACTGGAATGACAAAGGAGAGCAGTGTCAGCTACTTGGATGACACCTTTTTTCTACTTAGTGTGGGTTATACAAGAAGTCTATTGTATGGCTATTGCTGGTCGTATATTACTTATAGCTTATCTATTCAAATTGCAACTTTGTTTTTCATAATTAATTATTGACAGAAATTATTAATTGGGTTATTATTAAATTATCGTTAACAAGTGAGGCAAAGAAATGATGATATCCAATAATTCTTCATTGCTAAAAGATAGTCAGGAGCTTACTAAAACTAAGCAGACTATATGGAAACCTTTAATTGCTGTTTCATTATTATCTATATTTAGTTTCATATCTGGTCAATATCTTCCTTATGTTATTATAGCAGTTTCTGGTTCTGGTCCTATTGCAGCAGTTCCTTTAGCAATTTTTGCTGTTTCTACGGTTGTTGCACTTATTTCAGTGACATATCTTGTTAAACTGGCTATTTCTAGAGATGATAATAAGAAAGAAGTAGGTCTTAATGGACAGAAATTCGGCCATACTCCATCTCAAGAACCACAAAAATTTGTGTGTAAAAATTGTACTAATCTGGAGAATAAATCAAATGTACCTACTCCTCAATCACCTCCAGTAACATTGGGTACACAACCAAATCCAAGTGTCAGTGTACCACCGCCACCACCTCCTCCATTGCCACAAGATGCTGCACTACCACCTCCGCCTCCGCATTTTTTTACAGCTTCCAAGCGTACGGAGCAACCTAAGAATGATGCACCGAAGAAGGCTGGTGAACCTGAGATAATAATCATTCTACTCTGTTTGAACAGATAAGAGGAGGTACTACGTTAAAAAGAGTGAGCAGCAACAAGAGTGGGCAGCAACAAAATTTTACAAATGAATTGAAAGCAAAATTAGAAAGTAGTGGGGGCACTGACAAAAAAGAAACACCAGAAGAGTTTGCTGCAAGAATAGATAGGGAGCAAGCAGAGAGAAAGAAGTCGGATGATAATGATTCAGATTGGACAAAGAGACTTAAGGAGAGAGCAGCAGTCATGCAACTCTCAGATAGTGAAAGTGAGCATTCTGATTCTATTAGCGATTCAGATTGGACTACAGATGAAAGCAAAGACACACAGAAAGAGATAGAGCAGGAAAAAGAGGAGCAGACAAAACACACAAATTCCCCATCAAGCAAGGAAGAAGGAAGCGGGGGTCTTGACAGTGGTATAGGATCTAGAGCCACATCTCCGATACATCCTGAACAAGAAACAGAGGAGTCACCGGTACCGCCAAGTTCGTGTGTTGATTCACCACAAGTAAATAATGTTGACTCAGTGGATAATGAGGTGCAAGATTCACCTCCTCTTTCTGTTGAGGATCGCATAGCACAGTTTGGTGGAAAAGCGTTGCGATGCCAAAAGGAAAATGTTGTACAAGGACTATGATAACTATGAAATGGTCAGCCATGCACTTCCCTTCCTTTTCAAAATAAGTTTACCTACAGGTCTGATTGTATTAAGATTACTTAATACAATCAGATCTATTATATGCGCTTATCCAAATATTACCTGCCAACTCTAAAGGAAAAGCCTGCCCATGCTAAAATTATCTCCCATCAATATTCTTTGCGTGCAGGTTTAATAAAGCAGATAGCATCTGGCATCTATACGTGGTTACCACTTGGTCTCTTAGTGCTTAAGAATATTGAAGATATTATCAGAGATGAAATGAACAAATCCGGTGCTATTGAAGCATTAATGCCTTGTGTGCAACCAGCAAGTCTTTGGCGAGAATCAGGGCGTTACGATGATTACGGTAAGGAAATGCTACGCATAAAGGATAGGCATGAGGAAGATATGCTTTTTGGTCCAACGCATGAGGAGATAGCAACTGATTTAATTAGAGATGTGGTAAAAAGTTACAAAGATTTGCCACTTTGTTTATACCAAATTCAATGGAAATTCCGTGATGAGGTAAGACCACGTTATGGTGTTATGAGGGGCAGGGAATTTTTGATGAAGGATGCATACAGTTTTGATGTAGATTACGAAGGTGCACTGAATTCATATAATTTGATGTACAAAACTTACATAAAAATCTTCAAACGCATGGGATTTACTCCAATTGGAGTTCGAGCTGATACGGGGCCAATTGGAGGAAATTTGAGCCACGAGTTTCATATATTGGCAAACACTGGTGAGAGCACTTTATATTATGACAATAAATTTTCTGAACTACTAGAGAGTGAAGATATTGAAAGTTTAAAGAGTATATACGCAGTTGCAGATGATATGCATGATCCTGAGACTTGCCCTATATCACAAGAGCAGTTAAATGTTAGTAAAGGTATTGAAATAGGGCATATTTTTTATTTTGGCGACAAATATTCAAAGCCTATGAAGGCAAGTGTTACTTCTCAAGATGGAAAAAATGTCAATATACATATGGGTTCGTATGGCATTGGGGTTTCAAGGCTTGTTGGTGCAATAATAGAAGCTTTTCATGATGATAAAGGAATTATCTGGCCAGAATCGGTGGCTCCTTTCAGAATTGGTTTAATCAATTTACAAACGAAAGTAACGGAGGCTGCAGATAAAATATACAAAGCTTTGAAAAGCGATGAAGTGCTTTACGATGATACGGAAGGGAGTGTAGGAGTAAAATTTTCTAGAATGGATCTGATAGGCTTGCCGTGGCAAATAATTGTCGGAAAGAAAGCAGTAAGTGAAAATATAGTTGAAGTAAAAAATAGAGCAACTGGAGAGGTAAAGGAAATGCAGATTGAGGAAGCAATAAATCACTTTAGCGCAAAATGATACACGGTATCGGCACTGACATAGTATATATACCAAGAATATTGAGAATATTACAAAAATACGGGGAAAAATTTCTCAATAGAATCTACACTGAAAAGGAAATAGAGCTAAGTAGAAAGTATAATAGTCAAGAAATGCGAGCAAGGTATTTTGCTAAACGCTTTGCAGCAAAAGAAGCTTTTGTTAAAGCACGAGGTAGTGGTCAGGGTATTACAATGAAAGATATAGAAATATACAATGATGTAAGAGGCAAGCCATATCTTACCGTTAGCAAGGATTTTATCTCCAAAATTCATCTTTCTTTAAGTGACGATGGAGATTACGCTACTGCATTTGTTGTAATTTGCGTCTAGCAGATATTTTCAATTTATGCAGTTGACTTTGTGCTATCTATATAGCTAAACTGACTTACGACAATTTGAAAAACCGTCATTCCGCTACTAGTTAGCGGAATCTATGCTGAGATACCGCGGCGGTATGACGGTTCGCGGTGGCATGACGATAAGCTCGTCATCCCGCTACTAGTTAGCGGATGAGATACCGCGAATGAATCGCGGTATGACGGTTCGTGGTGGTATGACGTAGATTGCTGTCATTCCAGTGCTTGGCACTGGAATCCAGCCTTTATTATGCAGCCACTTAGTTGAAATTAAGTTTTCTGGATCCAAGTAGTCAGGGCACTGGGATGACATCTTTGTTGTGTTTAACAAAAACAAATGTTCGTACAGTTGTGGAATGAATCGCAGTATAGCTATAGCATACACAAACGACTAGTTTGCCAAAAAAACATAGCGGTTTTTCTATGATTTTAGTATAATTCTAGCTTTACCTAAACAAAAAGATGAATTATTTAATGGACTGTGTTTTAACGTCTCTTTCCTTACCATTTTCAATTACTGAGAATTATTTATTAATTACTGCGTTGATTCCACTTTTAAGTGCGTTAGTTATTTTTTTTACTGGTAAATGGCCCGGAGTGAACAATAGTATTACTGTCACTTCTTCTGTACTTCTGTTTACGTATACGTGTCTGTGCACTTTATATTGGGTATATGGTGATCATTCTCAATTTATTCTCATGGATTTTGGTAATAATTTGCACATTAGTTTAAAGCTAGAGTCTACCGGAGTAATATTCAGTTTATTAATATCGTTTTTATGGGTGCTGACCAGTATATATGCAATATGTTATATGCAGAATAACTATGCTGATAGCAATCACTCAAGTTTTCTATGCTTTTTTTCAATATCGATTAGCTGTGCAATGTTTATTGCTTTTTCTGGAGATTTGCTCACTACATTTGTCTTTTATGAGCTTCTAACTATTAGTACATACCCTCTGGTTACTTACAACTCAACAAATGAATCAATGATTGCAGGACGCTATTACTTTGGCGTGCTATTTTTCTCTTCTTTGGTATTATTTTTTCCTGCAATAGGCCTTTTATATAATGAATTTCATACTTTAGACTTTGTAAGTGGTGGAATATTCAAATTTGATACTTCACTCATCACTTTTATTGCAGTGTGTTTTGCTATGCTAATTTACGGAATAGGAAAAGCTGCATTAATGCCAATGCATTTTTGGTTACCAAAAGCAATGGTTGCACCAACTCCTGTGAGTGCACTACTGCATGCTGTTGCTGTTGTGAAATCCGGAGTTTTCATCATCATAAAAGTTATATTATACACTTTTGGCGTCGATAACATGCAACGTTTTGCGCAGCAAAATTGGTTTGCTGGAGGGTGGCTTCCGTACGCTGCTGGATTTACTATTATTACTGCATCATTGATTGCACTAAAGCAAAAAGAATTAAAGAAATTGCTTGCTTACTCTACCATCTCTCAATTGTCATATATTATATTGTTCGCTTCAATTTTTAGTGAGCTCAGCATGAGGGTTGCAATTTTTCAATTAGTTTGCCACGCATTTGCAAAAATCACTTTGTTTTTCGTTGCCGGAGCAATAATAACGAGAGCAGGTGAGAAATATATAGATAAGATTTACGGTATAGGACGCAGTATGCCAATTAGCATGACAGCATTTGCTATAGGTGCGTTGTCTATGATAGGGGTGCCGCCTGCTCCAACTTTTTGGGGTAAATTTCTCATTTTTCAAGCTGTTTTCAACTCTGGCAATGTAATACTTTCTGTGTTTGTAACTCTAGTGTTAATTGTTAGTACTATACTCAACGCTCTGTACTTTTTACCGATAATTTACAACGCCTTTTTCTTAAAACCTTCTCAGAATTACTTTATTAAAAAAACACCAATTCTTCTAGTTTTACCTCCAGTTATTACTGCTATGTGCACTTTGGTTATTTTTTTTAGCTACCAAGTAATATTTTAAAATCTGTATTTATAACCATTAACAATAAATTTAAATGGTATTATACCAGCCAGAGTTGCTTTTATATTCGACAAAGTGAAGCTAATCTCAACAGCCTGATTTTTCACCTCCTTATTTTGCTCGGTTGCAAAAACTACAGTAGCATTTCCAGCAAATGTAACTAAGTCCTTGGTCGATCGATCAATAGATAATGTTATTACATTTATGTTGGCAATTTTTCTTTTGGATGAAACAGCTTCATTGTTCGTTTTTTCCTGAAAGCCTTGATAGGTTTTATGTATAGAATTGTTTCTTATAAAATTTTCTTGGTACTTCGGTTCAACGGTCTTAATGGACTCATATATTTCGATGTATTTACTTATTAAGTACCTCGCTGTGGAAGTGTATTCATCTTCCTTTTTACTGAAACTAAGCTTATGCATTGCGGAGAACTCATCTTCTGTGTGGTTCATATACTTCACAAAATTTAAATCTTTTTTAATAGGAAATAACAGGTATATGTTTAATGTTGATAAACATAAGCATACTAGGAGAAGCGATACTATTAATGCCATCCAAGATCTTTCTGCTACACAAAACAGATACCTATGGCAGTACCATTCGACTGCTTTACTGAAATAACTTTTGTTTTTTACTGATTCAAGTAATTTATCTTCCATAACACAATACTACCAGACCTAATCGGATCATTATAATAACAATAAGCTTAGATACTCTAAAAAAAACTTTAAAATATGTCTAAATTTTCCCAAATAGGATGAATGATTATATCACCTTGTTCTGCAATGAGGTAGAATTTATCGATTTTGCTCACATCTATATTTATCATTTTTACACTGAAATTTTCAGGATCATAAGTATTACTTTCTGCACTTTTGTGATAATTATAATAATGCAATTTATTTTGATCATCAAAATAACCAAATTCATCAGCAAAGGCTCCCACTTTTCTACCTTTACCACTTTTGACTAGCTCAAATAGATCAATTGCATGGTTTTGGGATCCAGGCTCAATAGGCCCTTCTGCAGCAAAAAATTTAGGTGCATGACCAACGTATTCCTTAAATTTTAGATTATGAGTCTTTTTTACACTACCAAAATTCACAAATTTATATTCATCTGAAATACCAGAATATTGTGGATCATACTTTTTATATTCAAAAAACTCGTTACCTAAAAAATTACAAAACGTTAATTTATAATCATCATGATCAGATTTAACGACTTTAAGGTAATGAAAATCTCTAGGAATCTTTACTTCCTCTTCTGTAATATGATTACGTACAACAAGCTCGCCATTTAGCATATGATAGCCAATTTTTGGCAAAGTGGCTATATTGATTGCCTTGTTTAGCTTAAAATTTGCTTCATAAATGCCACTTAACAACTCCTTTCCTTTTTCTAGGGTTATGTCTTGATCTGAAGCTATATTCTTAATTAAGCTTAATTTTTTCTGCATGTTCAATATGGCTTTCGTCAAAACTTCTATTGATTGCCATACAGTTAATTTATTATCAGTCAAATTATATACTTCGAGTATTAAATTAACAGAATTTTATCATGAATTTATGTTAAAAGTATTATACTTTGTAAACTTATGTCATGATATTAACTACATTAGCTAAAACATGCTTTTTATCTAAGTGGAGTTGCTTTGCGGCAACGAAAAGTTCATCTATTTTTTTCCACTGACTTAGCAGAATTTCAACATCATTTACCTCTCTCTTTATGCTTTCTAAAATGAAGGCCTGAATTATATATGATGCTAGTTCTAGTTCGATTTCGCTATTAATTACTTTATTAATCATATTGGGATTCTTTAAATCATGAAGAAATTTATAAAAGCATTTGTATGCTTCATAAGCATCACTACTTATTGCATTTATTATCATTCCTGGCATTCCAGGAAATAAAGTAATCATTTCGTCAAACGTTTGATCATCAAATTTACATTGAGATGAAGCAACTTGCTTTGTTTCATCATAAGTTAATGGAAGTAAATTTAGCTGAAAGCACCTACACAAGATAGTGGTTTGTATATCATATGGCTTATGGCTAATTATAAATATCTTAGAATTTTTTGGCGGCTCTTCTAATATTTTCAATATTGCGTTTTTAGCGTTATTAGTCATTGCCTCTAAGCTATCTATTATAGCTATTTTGTGTTCTGATTGAATGGGACTTAAGTGTAGAAAGTTTTTCATTTCTCTGACTTTTTCTATTCCGATAGTATCACCTTCAACAATGTGTAAGTCCAATGCTACTTCATTATAGCTTTTTATGAGTAACCAATTGGAGAAGGATTTTGCAAGCGTTGCTTTTCCTATACCTTTTTTACCACAGATCAGCCAAGACTGAACAGATAAGTTGTTCATTAATTTTTTTTTGGCCTGGTTGTGACCTATTACTCTTTTCATTTTTTCTCCTATAGATCTTAGTTTGAAAATGCGTTGTTTACTGTTTGTAATGAAATTGCACCTTCCCTTAAAACCTTAATCTTATCTTCGGTTAAGTCAATAATAGTAGATTCTGTACCAGAAACTAGTTCATCATCTTCAATCACTACAGATAAATGTTGCTTAATGGATTGTGGTATATCGTCTGCCTTACATACACTTTTTTCTCCTGAAATATTTATACTAGTTGCAACTATTGGAACTTTCAGTTTATTTAATATTGAAATTGCAATAGGATGCTTAGGGATTCTGATGCCTATACTATCTTTAAAGAATTCGTTTGGCAATATATTGTTGTTTTTAAGTGGTAAAATATAGGTAATTGGTCCAGGAGAAAAGTGGTTTATTAAATCAATATATCTTTCCTTTACCTTTGCTATTTTTGTCAAATTGTAAATATCACTAACAAATATAGACAGTGGTTTATTTTGAGAGCGTTTCTTTATCTGATATATTTTTCCTATAGATTCATTATCTAGTGCATTACAAGCAAGAGCATACACTGTTTCTGTTGGAAAACACACTAACAAGTTGTTCTGTATTGCATTTATTATTTTAGATACCATATAGCTCAAAACTTATTTATAACAACTAGATCAGTTTTGTTGCATTGTATCTTATATAGTATAGCCTTTCTTATAATAGTCCGAATGCGATAAGATATGTGTTTATGGCTATAGCAGGCCAGTAGCATATTACGGTCTGTTCGGATTATTGTAAAAAGAGCTATAACTGCTAGTTTGTATCCGTTCAGGATAGCGGCAAGACCATAGAGTAAAAGTGAGTTTACAACAAATGGTGTCATCCCAGTGCTTGACACTGGGATGGCTTTGTTGCATAGCAACTGAAAAAATCTGGTGGCTACTGACAAAATTCATTATAAAATAGCCATTTAACCTTGAAAGAAAAAATATGCCACAAAAAATGAGGGTCAGTAACCATAGCGAATATAACAAATTTCTAGAAAAAAGAGGAAATATTTTTCATTATATCAACGAAGCCATAGAAAAGTGGTACGAGAATGGTCCAAAAATACCAGGTGGCAACAATATTTATAGCGATAAAGTTGTAATTTTGGTGCACATAATAACTTGTTTATTTAGAATAGGCCTGAGGCAAACAGTTGGGTTTATAGCAGGATACCTTGAGCAAATTGGGAAAAATTTGCAAGTTATCAGCTATTCACAATCATCAAGAAGGTTTAAGAAACTCAATATTAAGATCAATGATTGCAGAAAATAATATGGAAGATATCGAAATTGCTATAGACAGTACAGGAATTAGTATATACAACAACACTCCTGGTCATAGCAAAGAAAATAGCGAAGATAGAAAGTATCGCAGCTATGAACAGACAAGAAAATTGCATGTAATGTTGAATACAAACAGCAAAAAGCCATAGCTGTAAAATACAGTAACGGCTGATCACTATGGAGCTTGTGATTTGCTAAAAGAAGTCGATTTTCAGTATGTCATAAAAGTACTATATGCAGATAGGGCATATGACAGAGAAAAGCTCTATAAGCTGTGTAATCAATATGGTATAAAAACGAAAATTCCTCCGAAAAACAACGCAGCAGAGCATCCAAAGTTAGACTATATGGCTGAGAGAAATGCTGCAATTAGACTAATAAAATCATGCAGCGAAGATGGAATGAAGAGGTGGAAAAGGCAAACAAACTACGGAAAAAGATCTTATATAGAAAGTTTTTTCTCGCGACTGAAACAAACATTCGGGTTTAGTTTTAGGAATAAATCTGAGACAAATAGAGAGAAGGAACTACTTGTTAAATGCTATTTGCTCAATAAGTTCACTGATATTGGTATGGCTAAATTTGAGATAGCTTCATAAATTTATTGTGCGTTACCTACTATCCGAAGAGCGATGCAACAAAGCCCACTGGGATCCAGGAATTTTATTAAGTTGGTAAGCATAAAAGTAGCCGTTTTATGTTAAAATACAACATTTTGATGATTATGAAAAAGCTGGATTCCAGTGTCAAGCACTGGAATGACATCGTTTACTATGTACCATATTGCAATGTTCGTACAGCTGTGTGTCACGCACTTTGCTTCAATATTTGCACATTAGCCACTCCTCTAAACAGATACGCTAGTTTTTGTGAATATAATACAACGCAGCTTACCATTTGTTATGCAGACTTGCTACAACCCAAACTCTTCATTGACTTTATCAACTATTGCCTGTGGTGGATCCTCTCCCCATCCTGAATACAAAATCTCTCCATAGTCTGCAACATCTATAGAGCCAGTTCTGCTTTTTGCTAGAAACATTTCTCTTTTCTCTTTATCAACTAATACATAATGCCACGCTGATTTTCCACGATCTTTACCACGGACTAAGTATATAAGATCTGACCTACTTCTTTTTGTTGCATCAGCAAAAGATCTTTCATTGACAGTTCTGCTTTTACTTTTTATGCCGCCACTTTCAGAAAAAGCTTCCTTGGATTCGGTTTTTTTGCCTGCTAATTCAGAAATTTTTCCTTTTTCCCCTAATGCCCGTTCTTTGGTGTTTTGAGACGAATACTTACTGGAAAAACCTTCCCCTGTACCGCCAGGAGTCCTGTTTGTGAAACGCTTAGTAAATGAATTATTGTCGTTGTTTTCTGCCATAAAAATCTCCAAACTTTAGATTGTAGAATCCAAACTTTTACTACACTTTATCATATGTTAATTAAATTAATATAAATGAAAAATAATATAGTAATTATTACAGGAATTACGGCCTCAGGTAAATCAGAATTATGCGATAACCTGATAGAAAAATATGGAAATATTAGTATAATAAATTGTGATTCAAAGCAGGTATATGAAGAAATTCCCATAATTACTGCTCAACCACCAAAGCAAGAAGTATTTTATAAACTATATGGTTATGTTTCAGCAAAAGAAAATTATTCCGTGGGTCTATGGTTAGAAGATTTAGAAAAAGAAGTTAATCACGCATTAGAAAATGCTCAAATACCTATCATCACTGGAGGAAGCGGGCTTTACATCAGCAGTTTAATCAAAGGCTTATCATCAATGCCACAAATAAGTCAGGAAGTGAGGAAAAATGTAAGCGAATTAAGGAAAAATTTAAGTAAAGAGGAGTTTTACAAATTAGCGCTAAGCAAAGATCCAAGGATTCAAGGTAAAGTGTTCATGAATGACTCGCACCGCCTTTCAAGGGCACTTGAAGTTATCACTGAAACTGGCAAGTCAATTTTTGTATGGCAAGAGAATAGACAGCCTCCTTTATTCAATAATTTTAAGATATATACAATTCTGCCTAAACGTGAAGATGTATACCGAAAAATAAATTCTCGTTTCATTACAATGATTGAAAATGGAGCAATTGATGAAGTAAAAAAGCTACTTAGCATGAACCTAGCCCCACATTTGCCAGCTATGAAAGCACACGGAGTGCCAGAAATTATAAAGTACTTGAAAGGTGAGATTACTTTAGACGAAGCGATACAAATTGCTCAAACAAACACAAGACACTACGCGAAACGTCAGTATACCTGGTTTAAAAAACAATTTCTAAATGCTGAAGTGATTGATTGTGCAAACAAGCTCAAGATATTTTAATTCAGGCCGTGCTCATTACTACGAATAGGGGGTTCCATATTTTCCAGATGGTCGCTTACTTCTAGTGGATCGCCTAAACCATGCTCTATTTTTATTTTAAAAAATCCAAGCCTCTCGCACAATTTCTGAAAGTATTCTTTTATAATGTCAAATAAGCTTTTATCACCTATATTATAGTCCTTCAGTCTCTCAGGAACAGTAAGTGACAAGTTACCATTTGTGTATGTTACATTTTTATCATCTTGAGACTTAAGCGTGAATTCTAGTGAGCTGGATAGATCACACACCTTGTCACCGAATGTACCGTCACTCCTTTGGAAAAATATTGGTAATGTCATATCAGATTTAACACTCACATTATTTTGGCTAACACAGTCAATACTTATTACTTTTTCAGGGCTTTCTATTATGAATGAATGCTGGCTAAGTGCACCTTGAAACTCTATATGTACACCAGCTTCATATCCTGCTTGATTACAATTGATAACTAATTCTTCCAAGATAGAGTCACTTGGAACTTCTGCCTTAGCGTATTTGAACATCTCCTTAAAAACTTTTCTTGCAAATGGGCGGTAGTCTTCATTTTTACCTTCACTTTTTGGCAGTAAACTATCATGTTCTTTGTATAGCTCGGCAATCAAATCTCTACTTATACTTTTGCCGTTAATAACAAAATCCATTCTCTGAAAATCTAAGAACGCTGTATTACCAGAATTCGCTTCAGCATTGTCTTTACCAGCTCTTAACTTGCTAAAACCAAACTTTTCTGCTTGAGTTCTTAATGTAACTACTGGATTTTCCTTTTCTTCTGATATAGAGCTACTCATTATGAATACCTTGATATAGACTGCTGATAGTATAATAATACATAAAAATGATTAATAAGTTAATAAAATACCTACTATAAGCCCTATGATAGCAAATATAGTTAGGGGTAACTTAGGCTTACCGACGATTTTAAAAACAACAAATTCGTCATTCCGTTACGTGTTAGCGGCTGAGATACCGCGAATGAATCGCGGTATGACGTTAGAGAGCTGTGCTAGCTATAGTGCATACCTGACCATAAGGTGACAAGATTTTAAAAAGGCTCTATAACAGTTTTACACATGTATGAATCTCAATGAGCAATCAGATTTTTCTAAATAGCAGGCTGGAGAATATACCTAAGTTTCATTCCGCAATATTACCTAAACTTTGTGGTGGGGACAAGGTGGTGGATCTGCTGTTTTATAAGCCACTTAGTTATGTGGATAGAAGCAAGTTACTATCTGATGCTCGAGTTGGAGAATTTACAACTTTCATTGCAAAAGTTTATGAACATCAGTCGCCCACTTTTAGAGGTAGACCATATAAAATAGTCGTTGAAAGTGAGAGTCAGTATATATTCATAGTCTTTTTTAATTACTCAGTTAAGTATTTATATAAACTATTTCCAATTGGAGCGAATGTGATCATCAGTGGCAAACTCGAAAAATTTGCTGAACATTGGCAAATTACTCATCCAGATTACGTGTCGCTTGACATCAACCAATTTAAAGAAATAGCTTGCATAGAGCCAGTTTACCAATTATGCCGTGGCATTACCAATAAGCGCATTGGGAACATAATAAGCTCTAATCTAAAGGAATTGCCTGATTTACCAGAGTGGATAGATGATACATTAATCAAGCAAAAAAAATGGTTAAGTTGGAGGGAAAGCATCATAAAGTTGCACAGACCAAGCTCATTGGTGGAAGCTGAGGTTTGTAGAAAAAGGCTTGCTTATGATGAATTGTTTGCGTATCAGCTAGCGCTGAAACTTGCAAGAAAAAATCATGTGAAAGAAAGGGGAAGAGAATTTATAATATTGAGTAAATATAAAGAGCAAGTTTTAAATGAATTGTCGTTTCAATTAACAAATGATCAAACTCGTGCAATAGATGAGATCTCAGAGAGACAAAAATCCAAGTATCGCATGATAAGCTTGCTGCAAGGTGATGTTGGTAGTGGCAAAACCGTAGTTGCACTTTTTGCAATGATAAATGTGGTAGAAAACAACATGCAGGCAGCTCTAATGGCACCGACTACTATCTTGGCGGAGCAACATTATAATTGGATTGAGGAAGTTTTATCCTGTACCGATATAAAAGTTGCGCTGCTTACTGGTAAAACTTCGCGCAAGGAAAGAAAGATTATCATGAACGAACTTGCAAGTGGTGTTTTAAATATAGTGATTGGCACTCATGCACTATTTCAAGCTAACGTTACATTTAAAAATTTAGGGCTTGCAGTCATAGACGAGCAACAGCGATTTGGAGTGATGCAGAGAAATCGCTTGGTAGGAAAAGGAGAAAATGCCGATATACTTTTCGTTACTGCAACTCCCATTCCAAGAACTTTGCAGCAAGCTATGTATGGTGACGTTGAATGTTCAATTTTGAAAGAAAAACCAAAATCCAGATTGCCAATAAAAACTGTAACTATGAACATTAGTAGGGTGCCAGATGTTATTGAAAAGCTAAAAGGTGCTATAAACAGGGGCGAAAAAGCATATTGGATTTGTCCATATATAGAAGAAAACGAAGAGACCAATATTGCTGCAGCAGAGATGCGTTTTCAGGAATTACAAAAAACATTTCTTGATAAAGTCGGGATAATACACGGAAAATTGACTCAGGAGCAGAAAGATCAAGTTATGTTTTCCTTCAAAAGGAATGAATTTTCTCTGCTTGTTGCAACCACTGTGATAGAAGTTGGTATAGATGTGCCAGATGCAACCATCATGATTATAGAAAATGCAGAGCAATTTGGGTTATCACAATTGCATCAGTTAAGAGGCAGAGTAGGGCGAGGAAACAAGCCATCTTTTTGTGTATTATTATACGATAATTTAAGTAAAAGCTCATCTTCAAAGTTAAAGATCATGTGTGAGTCACAAGATGGATTTTACATTGCTGAAAGGGATATGATGCTAAGAGGCAGTGGAGATATTTTAGGCACAAAACAATCAGGATGTATGGAATTTAAATTTGCTGATTTATATCAGGACAAAGAGCTGCTCAATCTCGCGTATAATAACGCAAAAGGCGCAATGGCTGATTTTGAATTACTGCTTGATATATTTGAATATAGGAGTAGATTACATTTTTCAAAATTTCAGTAGGAAAACCAGGTAGCCCGCAGAAACGAAAAAACTTCCTTGACAAACCTCGCCAGCCCCCTTATCATGAAACTGAAGCTATTGTATTTGCTTTCGCCAATCTGCAGATTAAAAGGTAAGGATTACTTAATGTATCGGCGTCTTATGTTCAATTTTTTGCAGTATATAGATACTGTATGTCTTTACAAAACTTCATCTACATCTAGATTTTTATCTAAATAAGCTGAACGCGCTTATAAAGCGTTACAAGACATCAAAAAATGCCAATACTCGACAGAGATAGTAAAAGACTAGCTAACTCGGGGATTCTTTGTCTTTTTTTCTGCTTAGTAAATTTCTTAAACATTTGCAGCGTAAGTTAGTTGCAATTAAAAGCAGCTGAATTTCGCTTGTCAAGCGTTTAAAACATAAAAAACGCCAATATTTTAAAGCGGATAATAACCACGGGGCTTCTTTTGCCTTTTTTTTCATTTGGTAAATTTCTTAATGTTTATGGCTAAAAGAGCCCAAGAGAGGTCAGTGCTCCTGTGATGTCATTCCAGTCTGGAATCCAGCATTTCACACAATCCCATCAAGAACGTTGTATTTTACATAACACTTTTATGCTTACCAACCCAGTGTCCAATCAAAATTCCTGGATCCCAGTGTCTGGGCACTGGGATGACATCATAGGGACACTGGGATGACACCATAGGGGCACTGCCGTCATAAAGGAACCAGTGTCAGCTACTTGAATGACATCATAGGGGCGCTGGCCTGACAACCGTCATCCCGCTGCTTGTTAGCGCCGCGGCGGTATGACGGTCAGCTGCTTGTTAGCGAGATACCGCGAATGAATCGCGGTATGACGGTGTAATGACGGTTAAGTAATTCGTTATCCCGCTGCTTGTTAGCGGAATCTGCTGTGGCGACATAAACTCAAATCATTCAAATTTTAATCCAAAGAGGTATCATTATGTCAAACAACTTCAATTTTAAAGAATTTTTTAACCACTATGAAACAAATAGTACGTCAGATGATATACAAAGGTATTATTTGCTGTGGAAATCAGTAATAGCGCAGGCAATGATTGATGCAGCAAGTAACTGTAAAAAAACAGAAAGCTTGGTAGAAAAACGTAAGGCAATTTCTTGGTTGTCAGACTTTAGTCAAGATTTTGTGCACACATGTATATTGGCTGATTGTGATCCGGTATACGTAAAAAATAAAATACAGCCAACCTTAAAAAGCCTTACTAGATAAAGCCTTTTTATATACTTAATGAGGTTTACTCCTTTTACCGAAAAAAATATAATTCAATCTCCTATCTATAGTTGCCTCTATATCTTTGATTAATAGCTGCTTTATCATGTTTACTTTTCGCTTTGCATCTTGAGCTTGACGCTCATTGTTACCACTGTTATTGCTGTAATTATTCTTATCACTATAACTACTGCCACTTGGTTTGCTACTGTTACTGAACTCACTACCCTTTTTTCTTCTTGTGTTGAGTATCTGTATTATCTTTTCCTTTAAAAAGGACTTCCAGCCTGTGCCAAGTAATAATTTATAGAGAAAATGCGGAGTAAGAAACGCCACTAATATTCGAATAGAAATTCCGTAACCGAGATCTTCCCTATTTTCATAATACCACTTGCAATATTGAAACAAACGGTAAAACGCATTTTTGAAAGAGCAAAATTCTACAGCATACCAAAAACCATTGCTGAGAAACATGAGCACAATGCTGAATGTGTAAAGATACATTGTGAAGAGAAACAGTTTCACAATTATATCTTTTAGACTACCTAATATATAATTCAATAATCTTAATTTATAGAAAAGTGATATCATTTCACACCCACTTCAATATGGCTGGGGTGGAAGGATTCGAACCTTCGCGTGGCGGTATCAAAAACCGCTGCCTTACCACTTGGCTACACCCCAATACTACTTACATCAATAACACTATTAGCCCAATTAGTAAAAGATTTATTTGCTTTTTCTATGGGCATCACAGCAATAGCTGGCTGATCATAAGAATGCATTGCTTCGATTTTTTCTACAATTTTATCAACTTGATCATTCCTGCTCTTCATAATTGCCACTACTTCACAACTATTACTAATTTTACCTTCCCATAAATACAGAGAATTCACTTCGGGAAATATATTTACACATACAATTAATTTCTCGTTTAACAATTCTTCAGAAACAGTTTTAGCCTCCTCAAAATTTGAAAAAGTTGTATAAACCAAAACTAAATTATTCATTAGTAGCTACATAAATGCATTGCTACTATACTCTACCGAGATTTATTCATCAAGAGAAAATAACGCCAGCGCGTACTGTATGAACATTTGTTTGCAAAGGTAGTATGTTAAGTGTTATAGCTAGTTTGCCTCAAACGTAAAGGTGTCATCCCAGTGCCCCTGTGATGTCATTCCAGTGCTTGACACTGGAATCCAGTTTTCCATATAATCTCATCGAAAACGTTGTAACCACTTTCTATGCTAGTTTGCTTGTAAACAAGCAAACTTTCCTGGATCCCAGTGGGCTTTGTTGCATCGCTCTTCGGATAGTAGGTAACGCACAATAAATTTATGAAGCTATCTCAAATTTAGCCATACCAATATCAGTGAACTTATTGAGCAAATAGCATTTAACAAGTAGTTCCTTCTCTCTATTTGTCTCAGATTTATTCCTAAAACTAAACCCGAATGTTTGTTTCAGTCGCGAGAAAAAACTTTCTATATAAGATCTTTTTCCGTAGTTTGTTTGCCTTTTCCACCTCTTCATTCCATCTTCGCTGCATGATTTTATTAGTCTAATTGCAGCATTTCTCTCAGCCATATAGTCTAACTTTGGATGCTCTGCTGCGTTGTTTTTCGGAGGAATTTTCGTTTTTATACCATATTGATTACACAGCTTATAGAGCTTTTCTCTGTCATATGCCCTATCTGCATATAGTACTTTTATGACATACTGAAAATCGACTTCTTTTAGCAAATCACAAGCTCCATAGTGATCAGCCGTTACTGTATTTTACAGCTATGGCTTTTTTGCTGTTTGTATTCAACATTACATGCAATTTTCTTGTCTGCTCATAGCTGCGATACTTTCTATCTTCGCTATTTTCTTTGCTATGACCAGGAGTGTTGTTGTATATACTAATTCCTGTACTGTCTATAGCAATTTCGATATCTTCCATATTATTTTCTGCAATCATTGATCTTAATATTGAGTTTCTTAAACCTTCTTGATGATTGTGAATAGCTGATAACTTGCAAATTTTTCCCAATTTGCTCAAGGTATCCTGCTATAAACCCAACTGTTTGCCTCAGGCCTATTCTAAATAAACAAGTTATTATGTGCACCAAAATTACAACTTTATCGCTATAAATATTGTTGCCACCTGGTATTTTTGGACCATTCTCGTACCACTTTTCTATGGCTTCGTTGATATAATGAAAAATATTTCCTCTTTTTTCTAGAAATTTGTTATATTCGCTATGGTTACTGACCCTCATTTTTTGTGGCATATTTTTTCTTTCAAGGTTAAATGGCTATTTTATAATGAATTTTGTCAGTAGCCACCAGATTTTTTCAGTTGCTATGCAACAAAGCCATCCCAGTGTCAGCTACTTGCATGACACCTTTCCTAGCAGAGAAATCACAATGTTCATACGGTTGTACGCATACCGCTGGGATCTAGGATTTTTCTATAGTTTAAAAACAAAAAAAGGACGTTACTCATTGAGTAACATCCTTTTGGAGAAGGTAGAAGTTTTACTTATTACACTGTTCCTGGAGTTGCTGTAGCTCTTGAGTTGACAGGTTCTGCACTAGGTTGATCTAGAGATGCGCGTCGTTTTGCCAACTTTTCTTCGAGTTCTCTGTCAAATTCTTCTTTTAAAGGAAGAACTTGTTTTCTTGTTAGCGTAGAAGAACCAGAACCCATTCCACTATCAGTAGAATTACTGTGAGTGAGAGTTCTGTTACTCAAACTATCCAGGTTTTGCTCCACAATAGGATCACTGAGAACATCTTCACTGAAAGAACTTTGTCCATTTAAGTTAGTCAATGAGGCGCTTCTAGGTAGTTCTGGTGGAGCAACTGGAGTAAGCTTAGGAGTTAAGCTACTAGATGAATTGCTTCTACGGACTGTTGCAAAGTTCTGAGAATCTGAATCAGAGACAGTAGCAGTACTTTCAGTTCCTATAGAATTTAGTGAATTGCTTTTTGACAAGCTGTTAGATTGTTCAGAGCCTTTTCTTCCCAGTGAAGAGAATGATGATGACACAGACCTAGTTAAACTTTTGACAGAAGGACTGTTAGCTTTTTTCTCTGCTCTGTCAAACATATTGCTTACGCTTGAGTACAAATGATTTTCTCTACATTCTTTAATAACCTTCTTAATTTCATCGTAATGTTCAGAGAAAACACTGTCGATGAAATAACTACCTTTAGGTAATGACCTTTGTGTTAACAAGTTATGCAAGCTTTTTTCATTTAAATTATTAATGAATTCTTTCTGTACTTGCCATCCAGAAGTATGTTCAATCTCCCCTGATTTTGCCTTCTCTGCCATTTTTAAATCAATTTCTGACGATATTCCAGAAAGTACATTTTTCACTAACCCAGAATTATTTCCTTTATCAGCAAAAATTGCTTTCATATCATTTCTTATTTCGTCAGATTTCTTAATTGCATCTGGAGTAAACCTTTTTACCTTATCTAAATAGTCCGTCTCACCAGATGCCTTATGGAATTTATTTGCCACTCCTTCGCCTACAAAACTAGCGCCTTTTTTCAGTGAATCTACTGAATGTTCATAACCTTCTTTCACCTTATCTTTAACATGCACAGCACCATCTCTAACTTTTCCGGCAGCGTATGTTGATGCGTCCTTAACTTTCCCAGCAGTATATTTCGCCCCATCAACTGTTTTTTCTGCTGACCACTTGAGCCCTTTATATCCAGATTGAACTGTTTTTACAGCGACTTTTACAGCGAAATATAAAGCAAGACCAACTATAGCACCTGGTATAGCAAGTGTTGCACCAACTGCCAAAAGTGGTAGTACTGCCGTAAATAATCCACTTGCTGCACTTACTACAAGAATCTTATCTCCTTGTTTCATCTTAGAGAATTTTGTATCCCCTTTTAACAGGTCAGTAATTCTTTCTTTTAGCTTCTTGGGATCATTAGCAATATCTGAATTTGGTAGATTTTGCATCGTTTTATTCAAATCAAAACTATCTTCTGGTTGGTTTTGTTGAGTTCCAACAGAATTTGAATTTTTTTCATTATGTAACATTTTAAACCTCACTATTAATTAAATATATTATAATTGTATTCCTTGATTCTTAAGTTAGTGTTAAATTGATTGCCAGTATTTATTTGTCTTCAAATAATTTCGCTTGACGTGTTTTGTGGTAACATAGAAAATTAGGTCAAGAAGCTGCAGCATTTATGAAGTATAGAAAAAGAACACTCATCTTTTTGGCTGTTATAACTTTAATAATAATAGCTTTACTATTTAGGTATAATTCCCATTTTCACAAAGACGTAGTGCACTTAAAGAGTGACAACAAAGAATTCAAAAAAAAGCCAGAAAATTCCATAGAGTCGACCATATTACATAGAGAAAAGGAAGTGTACGATCATGTTTTCCATCCTGATGATTAATTTGTAAATAAAATAGCAATTTATGTTTGCATTTTCTTATTAAAGAAGTAATATTAGCGTATTAATTATAGAATCAATCATTATGTTTGATGATAATAATCCTTGGAATCTGGGAAAGAAACCGGTAGGGAACAAAACTCCTAATAATGAAGATATTTTAAGTAAAGCTGTATCTGATATAAGGTTCTTTCTTAATGGATTAACCAGAAACAGGGGCAAAAAACCTTATTTCATCATTTTCATTATTTTGCTGTTCTATGCTTGCACTGGCTTTTATATTGTCCATCCTAGTGAAGAAAGTATAGAACTTACCTTTGGTAAATATTCTAATACAGAAACACCTGGTTTGCGTTATCACTTCCCCTACCCTATTGGCAAGGTTTTTAAAGTGAACGTTAAGGAAGTAAATCGTGAAGAAATTGGGGTAAGTAGTTCTTATGGGCGAGATACAGATCGCGGTGAAGGCGTGATGCTAACTGGAGATGAAAATATAGTCAACGTTAACTTCGAGGTTCAATGGCGCGTTAGAGATGCTAAGGACTATTTATTCAAAGTGCGGGATTACAAACCAGGTTTCAGTGTTAAAAATGCTGCTGAAAGTGCCATGAGAGAAATAATAGGTAAAAATACGATCTCTTTTGCACTTGGTCAAGGCAGACCAGAAATTTCTAGAGATACTAGAATTCTATTGCAGCAGATTCTTGATGGATACCAAATGGGTATAGAGATTTTATCTGTTCAAATGAAAAAAATTGATCCACCAGAAAAAGTAATCAGTTCGTTTAGAGATGTACAAAGTGCTCGTGCAGACAAAGAGCGTACTATAAACGAAGCATATGCTTATAATAATGATATTATACCTCGAGCAAAGGGTGAAGCGATAAAGATAAAATTAGATGCACAAGCATATGAAAATGAAATAATAAATGAAGCAAAAGGTAATGCAAATCGCTTTTTATCTCTTTATGAGGAATATAGACAGAATCCTTCTCTCGTTAAGAATCGTATTTATCTTGAAACTATGGAAAATATTTTCAGTAAGGTAGACAAAGTTGTTGTAACTGATGATCTGAAAGGTATGTTTTCTTATTTACCTCTTACAAATTTAGGAAAATAACCATGAGTAGTAATATTAAAATTGTTTTTGTTTCTGTATTTGTTGTTTTATTGATTGCTTTATCTAATTCAATATTTGTTGTGCAAGAAACAAAGCAAGCGATAGTTATACAACTCGGTAAAGTTGTAAGAGATGTTAGGGAAAGTGGCTTATATTTTAAGTTACCATTCATAAATAGTGTAGAGTTTCTTGATAAAAGAGTTTTAGATTTAAGTCCTGATAAGATCCCAAGGGAAGTGATAACAGCGGATCAAAAACGTATTATAGTAGATGCGTATGCAAAATATAAAATAACAAATCCTGTTACTTTTTACCAGGCTGTGAGGAATGAATCAGGTCTGGTTAGAAGATTATATCCGGTTATAGAAGCACACATAAGAGAAAATATAGGCAGATTCTCGTTGATTAGTTTGTTGAATGAAAAAAGATCAGAGGTTATGCAATTGATTCAGCGTGGAGTTTATTCTGAAGCTGAAAAATTTGGCATAGAAATAATAGATGTAAGAATTAAGAGAGCAGATTTACCAGAAGAAAATAGTTCTGCAATATTTCGCCGTATGCAAACTGAAAGGGAAAAAGAAGCAAAAGAAATTAGAGCAGAAGGAGAGCAAGCTGGGCAGGAAGTTAGATCAAAAGCTGATAAATTAAAAAGGGAAATTATCTCCAGTGCAGTAAAAGAATCGTACGAAATAAGGGGCCGTGGTTATGCTGAAGCAACTAGAATTTATAATGAGGCATTTAAGGTTGATGAAGAGTTCTTTAACTTTTATCGCTCTATGAGCGCTTACAGTAAATCATTTGCCGAAAATAATACTAAATTTGTACTTTCACCAAACAATAACTTTTTAGATATTTTAAATAAAGGATGGAAATAATTTATGAAAAGTAAGGCATTTATTTTATCTATATTTGCATATTTTCTAATTGCGTTTTCTTCGTATGCTAATATGTTTGATTGGAATGCAAAAAAGGTCGTTGATGCTAGCACTACTGCATGCAACTGTAATCAAGGACTTGCCGATTTAGTGGAAGAACTCATTCCTGCGGTTGTAAATATTTCAAGTGAACAAATCATCAAACAAGAAAATAACAGCAGAACTAGAGTTCCATCTATGCCAGGAAATAATTTTTTTGATGATTTTAGAGAGTTTTTTGAGCATTTTGATCAGTTTTTTATGGATAGGGGCCCTAGTGTTAACAAAGAGGTGGTGTTGCTTGGTTCTGGGTTTATTATAGATAAAGGTGGAACTATAGTAACCAATTATCACGTTATTAAAAACGCCAAAGATATCACAGTTACTATGAACGATAATACTTATTTCAAAGCAGAAGTTTTAGGCTATGATGCAAGAACTGATCTTGCTGTGCTTAAGATTAATTCTGATAAAGATCTTTCTTCTGTTGCATTTGGTGATTCTGATAAAGCAAGGGTTGGTGATACGGTTATGGCAATAGGTAACCCATTTGGTTTGGGTGGCTCTGTAAGCACAGGAATTATATCTGCAAGGTCCAGGGACATTAGTATTGGCACTATGAATGAATTTATTCAAACTGATGCTGCAATTAATAGGGGTAACTCTGGAGGACCGTTATTTGATTTAAATGGAAAAGTTATAGGTATTAATACTGCTATCTATTCTCCATCTGAGTCTGGCGGCAACGTGGGTATAGGTTTTGCCATACCATCTAATTTAGCTATGTCAATTATTGACACATTAAAAAGTGGCAAAAAAATAAAACATGGTTGGCTTGGTGTGCAAGTTCAGCCTATAACGAAAGAATTTGCTGAGTCCTTGGGTTTAAAAGATATAAAAGGCGCATTGGTTGCAAGTATAGTAAAGGATAGTCCTGCAGAAAAAGGTGGGATTAAAGTAGGTGATATATTATTAGAATTTGACGGTAAAAAAATCGATAGAATGACACAATTACCTCAAATGGTTTCAAGAGCTGGACCTGAGAAAAAAGTGCAAGTTAAGTTACTTAGAAAGAGCAAAGAGGTTAATATTAAAGTTGTGATCGGAGAATCTACAAATGATGGCCAAGATAACAATCAAGAAGAAAATAAATCAACATCTGATTATGTAACCGGTTTAACTGTTTCAAATCTGCCAAAAGAATCAAAAGAAAGTAAAAATAATGTACCTACAAAAGGTGTGATAGTTACCAATGTAGATAGTAACAGTAATGCCACGCTGCGTGGTATTAAAAAAGGGGACATCATTATCCAATTGGATGGAACTGATATAGAAAATACTAACGATTTTCAAAAACAAGTTGATTTAGCAGTAAAGAAAAACGGTAAAGATTCAATAATGTTGCTCATTTACCGCAATGGAAATCAATTTTTCGCTTCAATAAAGTTAAAGAAGTAATTTTATTCACTAAATTTACAAAACAGTAGTGTTGTAAGCTCGCTACTGTAACACTTCAATCTTATAAAATAAATAAAAATCTACACTAGATTTCTTGCATAACCATATAAAAAATCAAAGGATGTCATTCCAGTGTCAGCTACTTGCATGACGCCGTCATAAAGGAACCAGTGTCGGCCACTTGGATAACACCATAGGGGTTACTTGGGTGATACTATAGGAGGTCTAACATGAACTTTCTAAAATTCATTGAACTGTGCTTTCAAACAGTGGTGCCGGGATGTGAGTATAATGATTATCAGTACATAAAAGTCATAGCAGACAGGCTGGAAGCAGCGAATGCTGGCGAAGTAAGGCGCATAATATTCAATATGCCTCCGCGTTCAATGAAGTCCATATGTATGAGTGTTGCGTGGCCCGCATGGATACTGGGTAACTGCAAGAATAATAGTTGCAAGTTATTCTAAGTTGCTTAGTGAAAAACATTCGCTCGATACCAGGTGCATAATGCAATCTGATTGGTATAAAGAACTATTTCCAGAGGTAGAACTATCCAAAGACCAGAACACTAAATATAAATTCCAAACAGTGCAGAGAGGATACAGAATCGCAACATCAGTTGGAGGAACATTAACCGGTGAAGGTGGTGACTTTATTATTGTGGATGATCCGCTTAACCCTGCTCAAGCTTTGAGTGAAACATTTAGAAAACGTGCCACAAATTGGTTCGATCAGACTTTGGTAACGAGACTCAACGATAGAAAAAAAGGAGTAATTGTGCTTGTGATGCATAGGCTCCACCTGGAAGACTTAACTGGGCACCTCTTATCTAAGCCAAAAAACATATGGCATCACATTTGTTTGCCAATGATTTCTGAAAAAGTGGAGATAATCGACTCAATTACGACACAAGAAAAAGGTTTATATTCAAGAGAAGAGAATGAGTTATTATATCCCCTGGAGGGAGGAAGAGAAGAAGTTGAGATGATAAAAGTTGAACTCGGGAGTTACGCTTTTGCTGCTCAATATCAACAAAACCCCCTGCCGCTTTCAAGTGGTATAATAAAACAAGAGTGGTTAAAGCGCTATAAAAATTTCCCTGATAATCTCTCACATGTAACTCAAAGCTGGGACACTGCAGTTTCAACAAACGATTCCAGCGACTTTAACGTCTGCACCACCTGGGCAAAAATAGATAATAAATTCTATTTACTTGATGTATATCGAGCAAAGCTTGAGTACCCAAAGCTTAAAGAGCAAGTTCTGTCACTAGCTGCAAGATGGACGCCACACGCAATTTTGATCGAAGCAAAAACGAGTGGTCAACAATTAACACAAGAGCTAAAGGCAAATAGCGATCTACCGATTATCGAAATAATTCCACACAATGACAAACTCACTCGATTTTATCAAATTGTTCCGGTGATAGAGTCTGGCAGGGTTTTTCTGCCACAGCAAGCGGTATGGCTCAGCGATTTCGAATATGAAATTTTAATGTTCCCAGAAACTCGCCACGATGATCAAGTGGATAGTACGGTGCAATATCTGCAATGGATGAGAAAAACTAACACCAGTGCTTTCAGGGTCAGGGATTTTGGCTCCAACCCTAATAAAACACTTGGGTGGATATCTAAAAACCTAAATTTATTTTCTCAAAGCCTCTGATACAGGCTCTACCTCACACTCTTTAACCTCTGAAGGGACACTTTCCTTTGAAGGGACACTTCCCTTATGTTGCGCAGCAGGAGAACCCGTAGAACAAAAACCACTATCTCTATCAACTGCTGTTTTAGAACTAGAGTTATCAGATCTATACTCTACAGGTAGTACCTCCCCTTTCCCCGAAATAGTACCTTGTGACGGGCCTGGATCACCATCTAGAGAACTTACAGGAGAAGTCTCTTTTGAGGGTGAATTATTTTCTGCTCTTACTATATCTGACAATGAAGAAAATAATCTAGACACAGATGATTTTTTAGTTACAGGAGTTTCAGGAGTACTGCGCGTTGTACCACGCCCTTCATCATGTCGCTTAAGGTTTACGTCATATTGCTTACTAAAAGTTGAAGAGAGCCATTTTTTCATTTTTTGAACACCACCCCCATGTTTCTTCGGAGATTTACTATCTTGTGACTTTGCTTCAGAACACTCATCACTAGAAACCCCAGAATTTAAGGACATTGAATTCTTCCATGCTCTAGGAGAAGAAATCGATGATGATCTACTCAAAGATAGCTGTGATTGACCACAAGTGGATTGACTTGAATCTATTTCCTCCGGCACCAACTGAAACAGCCCCCTTTTTCCTCCCTCTCTTTCTGATCCTTGCCTGGGAGGCCTCTCTAACCCTTCATCACGACTTCGCTTGGGAAACTCCCGTGTCGGTGATGGTTCAGTTAATAGCGTTCGAGGAAGCTCAGGGTCAATGGCCAGTTCATGGTCTTTGTTGATTACAGAGCTTTCTATTATTTTAGTTATCACACAGTGAGAAATGTATGGATTGGAAAAGTCTATGCTATACAGTCCATTACCTCCATTTATTGCTAATTCCCCCTGGGTTCCACCATAAAGATCATTAAATACAGCACCATTAAATGCATGATTTAGTTTAAGAGCTTCTTCATTTGTCAATATCCGCTTTCTTCCGCCATTTAATACAAGAGGTATAAGAACTGAGGCCTCTTCTCTACCTAGAGGAGAAGCACATACAAAGCCAGCTATTATTATTTCCGTTGGTTGATCAATAAATTCCATTATCAACTCTTTAAATGCTTTTACATCACCACGAACTTTGCTATCAGCCTGGAGACCCATACCTTTAAGCCATGTAATATACCGTGCTACACTATCGATAAAACGAGCGTCATCAAAAACGTCCCTGATATATACACTATTGCCTTTAACCTTCAGAGGGTTCTTAAAACCATTCCTATACCCATATCTATTCTCCATCCTTGACAAAAACTCACGCTCAAATTCCTCACGTAATTGTTTATTATCAAATTCACCACACCATAAATACTTTTTCTTGTTGAATGGTACGGCTGTGCTACTAACTCGCATATCTTCTAGAACACCCTTTGCAAGTGAAGCAGCCAAATGAGACTTTAAATTAAAAATTACACCTTGATCTACAGGTGCTACAAACTCAATTCTACCTTGCTTATCTACGGACCAGTCCCCTTTATAGATATAGTTAAATGGAAAAGACGTAACATCAAAATCTTTCTTGGCTGTATCCAATATTTCTTTATCATTACTTTCTTCAATGCCATAGAATTCACGTATTATCTTCCTTTTTATACTGTCCAGATATTCGCTACACTGATAATCCTTCATACCCTTATCAAATGAGACTACAATATAGTCCTCCCCGCCCCTGCTTTGCAGCGTAAAATTAGTTTTAACTGTATTACGAGCATAATTATGTACATTAAAAGCACTAACCAACGCTCTCACTATTTTTCTACCATATATACCAACCTCCCCATTTTTAAATTACAACAACTACCTTTCACTTAACGTTTCATAGAACTACCAGGTTCGTTTTTTTTCTGCTCAGACTGACGCCTCCTTTCTAGTAGCTCCTTGGCTTTATCACTATGATCATCATACCTCATTCCTCTTGCTCCCTGCACTATACCACCACCTGGTGCTGTATTATCACGCTTCCACTTTTCAGCATCAAAACCTTTTTTATCATTACCACTATGCATATTGACCCATAAGTAAAAATATTATGTAATTAATATACTAAAAATAAAATTAAGTGCAAGCACTTTTTTATATTTTTTTTCAAAAAATTTTATTCACTCTTTTTCATAAAATTCAATTTTCTAGATTCCGCTAACACGTAGCGGAATGACGAACTGTCGACACCTATCTATATGCCCCTGGATTCCAGCGTCACGCACTGGAATGACAAGGTTATGGGTGTCATCCCAGTGCCCAGACACTGGGATCTAACTACCTTCATTATGGCGCCTTTCCTACTGACGGACCTTCTACACATTTCTCAACTTTTACATCATTAGTCAATTCTTTTGGTGGTTGAACATCACCCACAGAACCTTCATGCTCAGCACCGTTCCAAGTACCTATATTAAAATCAAATTCACAATCAGCAACAGAACTTTTAATGGATTGCTTTGTTGCAGATTCCCGAACAGGTTTTCCTGGAGCACTTCCGTTAAGTTGCCCTGGGTTAGAGACAGGACTCTTAGCAGATTGATTCGAAGCTTCTTTGCTGAAAATAAAGTTTGGAGCAGATTGGTTTGAACCTAAGTCGCTATCACTTCTCCAACCACTATCGCATCCATAACTATGCTTTATTTGTTCCTGCCCCGTCTCCGTTGCAGGCTTCTTCGGTGGACACACCTCTTTCTTCGGTTCCTCCGGCTTCGCTTTTTTCTCTTCTTCCACTTTTGGTTTTGTTTCTTTTACCTCGCGGTTCTCATTGTTTATAACCTCTTTAAATATAGGAGGCATTATAGGTTTTGGTAAAAGATCAAGTTCTGGTTTGCTCAGAACAACCGGTCTTACAAATCCTGGTGAAACTTCAAAAAGGAAAACTGGCACTTTAGGTTTTTCTCTTTCATCCACTTTCATTTCTACGTTTTCGCAAACTTCTTTATTTTCTTCCTTTAATGATGTTTTTTCTGCTTTTTTATCTTCTTTTTCTGTAGATGCCTCTACCGCAGCCGCCAACTCAACTCCAAACATCTCTGCGAACATTGTAACAATCCATCCGACAACGGCCATTTGTAACCTGAGTTTCAGATCTTGCAATGCAGTTAATCTTTCTAACGCCCTTGCAAACTCTTCTTCTGATAACTCACCACTGCCTAATTTCTCCTGCAATTCTTTTATCTCTTTGTCCAACCTCTGATTGAAACTTAAATCGCGTGCAAAAATCTTCTTGATTAACTCCTTAAGCTTGTCACGCATAAATTTAATTATCGAAAGAAGCCAATTTTTTTCTTTCTTCTCCTTGAGCATTTGGTAGATTTTCGGATCATCTACATCTACTTCAAAAAGGGTAAAGAGAGATTCAAAGAAATTCCAGAAATCTCCGAGTACTCTTCCTTTTTCACCAGTGAAGTAATCCTCATCATCACCTTCTCCGATATGTAGCTCTGCTTGAGATGATATTTCATCGATACAACTAGAAGCCTGACGCTCACACTCGAGCCTCCTGAGCAAATCTTGTCTGGTGAGCTCCTCTACGCACTGCCTCTATTGCTCTGATATAGCTAAAGTGACTTACGATAATTTGAAAAACAAAAATTCGTCATTCCGCTACTTGTTAGCGGAATCTATACCGCGAATGAATCGCGGTGTGACGTAGGACTGCTGTCATCCCCATACGCGTCAAGTTAAGGAAATAAAGGTATGAAAGAGATAGAATAATAAGGTATAAGTTCTCCCAGATATACTTTTAGTGAGAGAACCAATGAATAAAATAACTTGCTTATCAAAAAAGCTCAAAGAATTTTTTAATGAAAAAGCAGAGAAAATCTCAATTACAACAAGGTTTATAAAAAGAAAGAGAAAGCTAAAAGGTTCATCATTCGTAAAAGCCATGGTCTTGGGTAATATAGGAGTTGATAATTGTAGCGTAGAAACAATGTGTCAATTACTAAACGAGGACTCGATAGATATAACAAAACAAGGTTTGGATTTTAGATTTACTGAAGAAGCAGTGGAATTTATGAAAAGGATGTATAATGAATCTGTGATTCTCTTTAAAAATATCTTGCAAGTTGATTGCAAAATCTTACAGCAATTTAATAGTGTTAAATTATTGGACAGTAGCTATATTACTCTACCTAACAGTATGGAAGAGATGTATAAAGGTTATGGTACTAGCTACAGTGGCTATGAAAGCAATACTAAGTCTGGAATAAAGTTACAATTAGTTTTCGACTACATGAATCAGATAATAGACCAACTTAATTTAACGGAGGGGGTAAGATCAGACCAGGGATATAGGAAACATTTAAGTAATATATTAAGCAATGATTTGCTAATATCTGATCTCGGTTATTTTGTGCCAAGTTCTTTTAAACAAATCAATGAAATAGGAGCTTATTTCATAAGTCGTTATAAATCCGATACCAACATATATGATGTAGAAACAAATCAAAAAATGGAGTTATTAGAATGTTTAGAGGATAAGTTATTTTTAGAAAACGAGGTATTGTTAGGAAAAGAAGCAAAAATTAGAGTAAGAATTATATGTCAGAAACTAACTGAAGAACAGTCTATGGCCAGAAGAAGGAAAGCTAATAGATTAGCAAGATCGCAGGGATATACATCCTCTAAAAGAAATCAAAAATTGTTGAACTGGTCAATATTTATAACTAATGTTCCAGAAAATAAAATTAGTGCTGAGCAAGTATTAACGATTTACAGAGTAAGGTGGCAAATTGAGTTATTATTTAAATTGTATAAAAGCCATATCAGGCTTGATAAGCTAAAAGGAAAGCCATGCAGAGTATTATGTGAACTATATGCTAAATTGTGCGCAATTCTTATATTTCACGGCATAGTTGGTTGCACAGAAGTGAAAAAGAATACAGAACTTAGCTTAACAAAGGCATTTATTGAGCTAAAAAGGCGGGTTAGAGAGTTATTTTTAGTATTAACCAAAATTAATAGTTTAAAAGCATTTCTTAAAAAACTCACTATAACTTGGTCGCGATTTTCATTAAAAGACAAACGTAGAAGGGCTAGAGTATCCACTTTAACCTCTCTAAATTTGCTCACAATCTCTTAACTTGACGCGTATGGTTTGCAAACCGTGTCATTTCAGTAATCAATAGGGTGTCATCCGAGTAGCTGACACTGGGATGACAAGAGGTAACGCAAGAAGTCTATTGATTGTGAAAACAATAACTTTGCAAAATATTAATTGTTAGATAACATAATCAAAGTTTTTGTCTTAATATTCATCATGGTTAGAGCTATACAAATTAAAAAAACTGGGGGACCAGAAGTATTAGAATTTGTAGATAAGAGCATAGGTGAGCCAAAAGGCGAGGAAGTCTTAGTGCGTCACACAACTATCGGCTTAAATCGTTATGATTTAGAGCACAGAAAAGGTACACGCAAAATTAAAAATTTACCATCAGTGCTTGGAGTGGAAGCAGTGGGAGTTATTGAAAAGCTTGGTAAAAAAATCAGTGATGGGTTGAAGGTCGGAGATAGAGTTGGATATTGCACAGCTCCTCCAGGGGCATATTGTGAAAAGCGCATTATACACCAGAAATATCTGATAAAAATTCCAGATGACATATCTGATGAAGTTGCTGCTGCAGTGCTGTTTAAAGGTATGACAGCTCACTATTTAGTTAATCAATCTTATAAAATCAGGCCTGGTGCTTTCGTGCTAGTTCATGGGGCTAATGGTGGCTTAGGACAAATAATATGCCAATGGGCAAAGGATAAAAAAGGTGTAGTGATAGGTTCTGTAAGCTCTGATGAAAAAATGAAGATAGCTTTACAAAGTGGCTGCACATACGCAATAAACTACAATGATAAAGACTTCGTTTCTAAAATTATGGAGATTACGCAAAACAGAGGAGTAGGTGCAGTATATGACCCCATAGGTTACGCTACAAGCAAGCTCTCTTTTGAATCTTTAGGCAGGTTCGGCATATACGTTTCCTATGGGCAGATATCAGGTAACGCTCCTATTAGTTTTTCTTTACTTAGTTCACGTTCGTTATTTGCAACTGGAACCTCAATATACCATTATAAGCATGATAGATTCACATTAGTGCTTACCACAATGGAAATCTTCGAGATGATAAGAAAAAAACTTTTAACTGTACGGATCAATAAAAAATATAAATTTGATGAAATAATTCAAGCACATCGTGATATGGAAAATAGAAAAGCGAGTGGGTTAAATATTATCAAAATCTCTTAAATAAATTAGTAATTTAAACTAACCATTCATTAAGTCATATCAACTAGAACTTCACATATTTAATTCTCCTTTTGGGGGAATTAAAAGCATATAGCTAAACTGACTTAGATTTACCGACAACCGTCATCCCGCTACGTGTTAGCGGAATCTATACCGCGAATAGACTTCTTGCATAACCCAAATTAAGTAGAAAAAGGTATCATCCGAGTAACTGACACTGGTTCCTTTATGACGGTAGTAGCCCTCCTTCTCCTGTCATTCCAGTGCTCTCTTCTTGTCATCCCAGTGCTTGACACTGGGATGGCTTTGTTGCATCACACTTTATGAGATGGTGATTTATGGTAAATTCATGTAACTATCTCAAATTTAGCC
Source organism: Wolbachia endosymbiont (group A) of Melieria omissa (assembly GCF_964031125.1). Lineage (NCBI taxonomy): Bacteria > Pseudomonadati > Pseudomonadota > Alphaproteobacteria > Rickettsiales > Anaplasmataceae > Wolbachia > Wolbachia endosymbiont (group A) of Melieria omissa. The sequence goes on from NZ_OZ035007.1 coordinate 1,007,754, forward strand.
ATACCAATATCAGTGAATTTATTAAGCAAATAGCATTTAGTTCTTTTTCTCGATTTATCTCAGATTTATTCCTAAAACTAAATCCGAATATTTGCTTTAATCTTGAGAAAAACCCTTCAATATAAGATCTTTTCCCATAATTTACTTCTTTTTTCCATTCTTTCATGCCATCTTCACCGTATAATTTTATTAACCTAATAGCAGCATTCCTGTTAGACATATAATCTATTTCTGGATGTTCTGCCGCATTGTTTATTGGTGGAATTTTTGTCTTTATATCATATTCGTTACACAACTTATAAAACTTGTGCCTATCACATGCTCTATCTGCATATAGTGCTTTTATGGCATGCTGAAAATCAACTTCTTTTAGCAAATCACAAGCTCCATAGTGATCAGCCGTTACTGTATTTTACAGCTATGGCTTTTTTGTTGTTTATATTCAACATTACGTGCAATTTTCTCGTTTGCTCATAGCCACGATATTTTCTGTCAGTGCTATTTTCCTTGCTGTGTGTTGTTGTATATACTAATTCCTGTACTGTCTATAGCAATTTCGATATCTTCCATATTATAGCTCTTTCCATAAAAGTCCGGATGTGATAGGATAAGGGTAGATGATGATAAGGAGGTTGAATGCCAGCAGCATATAGTTATGATTTAAGAAAAAAAGCAATGGAAGCGCTAGACGAAGGAGAAAGCAGAGAAACAGTGGCAGCAAGATTTAAGATTGGAAGAACTACTTTATGGGAGTGGCAGCAAAGAAGAAAAGAAACAGGAGACTTTCAATCAAAAAAACTTGGAAATGGGGGTTACAATCACAAAATTACCGACTGGGATACCTTTGCCAAATTTGCCAGAGAACACGGAGGAAAGACTCTATCGGAAATGGCTAAACTTTGGAACAACGTTAGTATCCAAACGATCTATCGAGCCCTTAAAAAAATTGGATTTACGCGCAAAAAAAGACATATGGATACAAGGAAAGAAACGAAGAAAAACGTGCTGAATTTTTGAAAATTATAGCGACAAAAGAACCTAAAAACTTAGTGTATATAGATGAGTCTGGCATTGATAACACCGAAGACTACCCCTACGGATATTGCCAGAAAGGACAGCGGTTTTATGCCTTAAAATCTGGAAAGAAAACTCAACGAATCAGTATGGTTGCAGCCTTAAGTGGAAGAAAGATAGTTGTTCCGTTAACCTTTGAAGGCCACTGTAATATGGATGTTTTTAATGGATGGTTTGAGCAATTTTTGACACCGATCTTGGAACCTGGACAGACTGTCATTCTTGACAATGCTACTTTTCATAAGTCTGATAAGATTATCGAGCTTGCTAAAGGGGTTGGTGCAGAAATTTTGTATCTGCCGCCTTATTCTCCAGATTTCAACAAAATTGAGCATCATTGGTTTGCTATAAAAAACAGAGCCAGGAAAAACATTCCTCTATTCGAATCCTTTCGTCGTGCTGTTGATTCTGCCTTCCTATGACCTGTTCGGACTATTATGAGAAATGCTATACTACATAAGGCCTAATTTCCGGAAGATCAACTTTTTGGTGAACATAAGGTTTTTCGCATATTACAAGCTCTCCTCCGCATTCGCAAATATTAGGCAACTCTATTTTTACTACTTTATCCGCTTCCATTGTAGCATGAAAATTTCCTTTATGCCCAACCTGATCGCCAACATTCCTTTCGCTTTTTGGCTTGTCCTTTTTTGTTTTGTACAATTCTTTAGAGCTCGGTAGAGATGAATTTTTCGAGTTTAAACCAAGCCTTTCCTTTAATTCAGCGTTCTCTATCTTTAAAGCTTTATTTTCTGCTTTTAAGTTTTCTATCTCTGCTTTCAGTTTTTCTATTTTTTGCTGTAAATTTTTGCAAAGTTCTAAAAGGTTTACCACATTACCTCACTTTTGCTCTATGATTATCTTTTTAGATCACTTTGTCTACCTTATTCTACCACTCCGCTGAACGGATACCTTGGGTTAGCTATAGCTAACACCACAATTGTACTAACATTGTGATTTGAGAACAACCTTCACCAGAAAGGGTGTCATTCCAGTGTTAAGCACTGGAATGACGAGAGGTAACGCAAGAAGTTTACTCTTAATAAAAACCTGATGATGAATCATTATTACCAAATTTCGGCCTATTTCTGTTGCTGAAACCAGAACGAGGACGAGGAGGCCTCTTATGGTGACTTCCTCCAGGTTTTCTACTAAATGAATTATTGTAATAATTATCCCTGTCATTTGGACCATCTTTCCTTTCCTCGTTGTAAAGCTCACCTTCAAAAAACTCTCCCGTCTCTTGGTCAACCCGACGTCTTGACAACTTTGGACACCCACCTTTTTCGAAGTCAATTACTAGTGCTTTGAAAGTATCATCTTGTTTAAGTACGCTCTCTATAGAATCTATATGTTCATTAGCTACTTCACTTATGTGCATTTTTCCTTTTCTGCCATTAAGAAATTCAAGCTCTACAATAGACTTCTCTATTCTTACAACCTTGACATCAACTATAGAACCTTGTTCTAGTTTTGTTATTGAATCAATCATCATACTCTTTGCAATTTCAGCTTCAGTGCCACTCGTAGCAAAAACAGAAACTTTACCATCATCTCCTATTTCAATTTTTGCATTACTTCTTTCACACACACTGCGTATATTTTTCCCCTTAGAACCTATAGCAGCAGAAATTTTGTCTTTATCTATGTAAAATGATAACATCCTTGGTGCATGGTCTTTGACATCATCACTGTGTTCTGAAATCACTGCATTCATTTTTTCTAAAATATGTAATCTTCCAGCTTTTGCCTGTTCTAAAGATTTTTCAACAATTTCAAAGCTTATACCAGAAATTTTCATGTCCATTTGTAGCGCCGTAACCCCTTCACTAGTTCCTGCTACTTTAAAGTCCATATCACCAAGATAATCTTCATCACCAAGTATATCGGAAAGTATTACATACTCGTCTTTATCTTTGATGAGACCCATAGCAATTCCAGCAACAGGGGCCTTTATTGGCACACCCGTATCCATTAAAGCAAGAGAAGTCCCACAAACTGTTGCCATAGAAGAAGAACCATCAGACTCCAAAATTTCGGACACTACTCTTATTGTATAAGGAAATTCAGACTTATCGGGTAAAACAGGATGAATTGCTTTCCAAGCAAGTTTGCCATGACCGATTTCTCTTCTTCCTGGTGCACGCGCAGCAGAAGTTTCTCCAACAGCAAATGAGGGAAAGTTATAATGCAACATGAAATGCTCACGTCTATCCCCTTCAATATCATCCACAATTTGCTCATCTTGAGTGGTGCCAAGAGCAGTAACAACCAGTGCCTGAGTATTGCCTCTTGTAAATAGTGCAGAACCGTGAGTTTTGGACAGAATATCAACTTCAACTTCTATCTGACGTATCTCATCATGCTTACGACCGTCTATCCTTACACTTTTCTTCCTAATTATTTCACGTACTAAAGATCTTTCAAAGTTTTTTACTGCATACATAATTAACTTTTCGTCTTTTCCAGTTTCTTTAAGAGTATTCAATATATTCTCTCTGATCGCTTCTAAAGCTTGAACTCGCTCTTGTTTTACTGTTTGCGAATATGCTTTTTCAAAATCTTTACCGTATTTTTCGAGCTCTTGTGTTATATCTGATGTATCAATAGGAGCAAAGCTCTTAGGTTTATTGCCAATTGTATCAGCAAACTCTTTTATGAGCTTAATGACAGGTTTAAGGTGTTCATGGCCAAATTTTATTGCATTAAAAACATTTTCTTCAGAGAGCTCTTTCACTTCTGATTCAACCATTAAAATTGAATTTTCATCACCGGACAAAAACAGATCCAAGCTGCTTGCTTTCATCTCTTGAACAGAAGGGTTGAGTATATAGTTATTATTTTCATCACAACCAACCATCACTCCAGCTATAGTAAAGTGAAAAGGAACACCAGAAATTGCAAGAGCTGCAACAGCACCAATCAATGCTGGCACTTCAGGAGGATTGACTGTATCATAAGTTAATAGATTGCACACCACACTAACTTCATCATTAAATCCTTCTGGAAATAGTGGTCTTATACTTCTATCTATTACCCTTGAGATTAAAGTTTCTCTATCAGATGGCTTGCCTTCTCTTTTAAAAAAGCCGCCAGGGATCTTACCCATGGCATAGCTTTTTGCGATAAACTGTACATTTAAAGGAAGAAAATCAACATTTTCTTCCTTCTTTTTACTTACAACAGTTACTAAAACAGAAGTATCACCGTAATTTACAACTACTGAACCATGAGCTTGGCGTGCTATTTTTCCTGTTTCTAAAGATAAGGTACGACCACCCCACTCTATAGATTTTTTTATAATTTTAAACATACTAAATTCCTCGATTATTTTCTAATGCCTAACTTCTCTATTAATTCCTGATAGGCTTCATTACCAAATTTACGCTTTATATAATTTAAGTGCTTGCGTCTTCTACCTATCAATATAAGTAAACCACGCTTAGAGTGATGGTCATGCTTGTGCACTTTAAAGTGCTCAGTTAAATTACTGATCCTCTCGGTCAAAATTGCACATTGTACAAAAGATGAACCTGTATCATCTTCTTTAATTGCATATATATTTATCAAACTCTTTTTCTTTTCGGATGTTATCGACATCTAAACCTCATTTTAAATATTAAAAACACGAATAGGTTTCACACAACCATAAATAAAACTGCAGATTGCAATAGGTACACTACCCACCACCGTACAACAAATATCATGATTCTTTAAATTACGCAAGTTATTTAATACAACTTCCTGACCTTTTCTGATTTTCCCCGCATCTTCTAGGGAAATTTCAACTTTGAACATCGATTTTAAAGCCGATTCAATGGGGATGACGAAACTTTTTGTATTACTCCCTGTCACTCCATCATCTTCTGTCATCCCACCCCCCTCTGTCATCCAAGTAGCTGACACTGGGATGGCTTTGTTGCATCGCTCTTCGGATAGTAGGTAACGCACAATAAATTTATGAAGCTATCTCAAATTTAGCCATACCAATATCAGTGAACTTATTGAGCAAATAGCATTTAACAAGTAGTTCCTTCTCTCTATTTGTCTCAGATTTATTCCTAAAACTAAACCCGAATGTTTGTTTCAGTCGCGAGAAAAAACTTTCTATATAAGATCTTTTTCCGTAGTTTGTTTGCCTTTTCCACCTCTTCATTCCATCTTCGCTGCATGATTTTATTAGTCTAATTGCAGCATTTCTCTCAGCCATATAGTCTAACTTTGGATGCTCTGCTGCGTTGTTTTTCGGAGGAATTTTCGTTTTTATACCATATTGATTACACAGCTTATAGAGCTTTTCTCTGTCATATGCCCTATCTGCATATAGTACTTTTATGACATACTGAAAATCGACTTCTTTTAGCAAATCACAAGCTCCATAGTGATCAGCCGTTACTGTATTTTACAGCTATGGCTTTTTTGCTGTTTGTATTCAACATTACATGCAATTTTCTTGTCTGCTCATAGCTGCGATACTTTCTATCTTCGCTATTTTCTTTGCTATGACCAGGAGTGTTGTTGTATATACTAATTCCTGTACTGTCTATAGCAATTTCGATATCTTCCATATTATTTTCTGCAATCATTGATCTTAATATTGAGTTTCTTAAACCTTCTTGATGATTGTGAATAGCTGATAACTTGCAAATTTTTCCCAATTTGCTCAAGGTATCCTGCTATAAACCCAACTGTTTGCCTCAGGCCTATTCTAAATAAACAAGTTATTATGTGCACCAAAATTACAACTTTATCGCTATAAATATTGTTGCCACCTGGTATTTTTGGACCATTCTCGTACCACTTTTCTATGGCTTCGTTGATATAATGAAAAATATTTCCTCTTTTTTCTAGAAATTTGTTATATTCGCTATGGTTACTGACCCTCATTTTTTGTGGCATATTTTTTCTTTCAAGGTTAAATGGCTATTTTATAATGAATTTTGTCAGTAGCCACCAGATTTTTTCAGTTGCTATGCAACAAAGCCATCCCAGTGTCAAGCACTGGGATGACATCACTTTTGCTTCAATATTCGCACATTAGCGGAGGTAAGCCCATTGCGAAAATCAGTATGTTAAGGCATGATTTTTAATAACCTCAACATCGCTAAATTCAAAAGTTTGGTTGCCTATAATTTGAAATTTCTCATTTCCCTTTCCTGCAACTAGCAGAATCATACCCTCGTTATAGGCAATATCTACGCCTTTCTCTATAGCTTCTCTCCTACCTCCTATCTCCAGTGCATCAGGGCAATGTAGCAAAATATCGTGGCGAATTTTTGCCGGATCTTCATCACGCGAATTATCATCTGTAATTATTACTTTATCTGCATACATTTGTGCTATTTTGCCCATTTCTGAACGTTTCGTCTGATCGCGATTTCCACCGCATCCAAAAACTAGAATTATTTTTTTGTTGATATGCCATTTTAAAGACAATAGGGCTTGTTTAAGCGCACTTGGAGTATGAGCGTAATCCACGAATGCAAAAGGTTTCACTTTTTCCATTCTTCCTGGTGGAGAAACGAGTTTTTCTACGCATATTTCTCTGTAATTTAATCCAGATATACCAATTGCACATAGCAGATTATATGCTTGAAATTTTCCTAAAACTGGGAAAAATGTATTGTAAATTTGGTTATCAATTTTTACTGTAAGATGTTGACCATTAGGGGTTGATGTTTGCTCTAATAAAGTAATATCAGAGCCTTTTTTTCCATAAGTCACAACTTTATTACTGCGTTTTTCAGCTATTTTAAGCAATGCGCCGTATTCATCTATATCCGCATTTAAAATCGCTGTTTTTCCTTCTGGTAATACTTCGTAAAATAACCTTTTTTTAGTTTCTAAATATCCACCAAGACTTTTATGGTAATCTAAATGATCTTGCGAGAAATTAGTAAAAGCTGCAGCACTCAACTTTAATCCATGGATTCTATATTGATCAATCCCATGACTTGATGCTTCTAACACTAAGTGCTCTACGTTTTTATTATCTATATCACGTAATGCTGCGTAAAGGTCATCTGCACCTGGAGTGGTAAGACTGTTGCTATTACCTTTTCTACCATTATTGATGCATGTTCCAAGTGTTCCAATAGACGCAGCATTATAGCCAGCGTTTTGCCAGATCTGGCGGCAAAATTCTACTACTGAAGTCTTGCCATTTGTGCCTGTTACAGCAGCAACATATTTTGGCTGTTTGAATTGATAAAACCTGCTGACTATTTCGCTGTATATTTCTTGAGGGTTTGGGTGGAAGATACAGATTCCAGCATCACGCGTTGGAATGATACCAAGGCTTGAAGCTTCTGTTATGCAATCACTTGCAATTATCGCTTTAGCTCCACAAGATAATATCTGATCTATGTAAATCCTATCCCTTTCTGACACACAAACAAAAAGATAACCTTCCTTGATTTTCTTGGGATTACATGTGACGCCTTTGATTTCAATATCAAAGTTAACATCAATAATGTTATGCAGTAATTCTCTCAGTTTCATGTCCTACTTCATCGTTTTGAAAGTCTAAACATGGTAACCTTTTTAGTGCGTCATTAAGGTCAAAGATCAAATCTTCAGGATCTTCCAGTCCACAAAATATCCGTATAAAACTTCCACCATAATCTGAATTCATTACAGATCTTGACATAGATCTACGATCTATTGGTAATATCAAACTGTCGCACCCTCCCCAAGAAGCACCGATACCAAAAATTTTCATGTGATCAACCATGCAGCTTAGTTCTTCACATGAATATTCTCTACCCAATACTATACTGAATACGCCGCTTGCTCCTTTAAAGTAACTTTTCCATAATTCGTGTTGAGGATGGGAGGGAAGTGCTGGGTACAAAACTTTTTTGATTTTTAAATGTTTTTCTAGCCACTTTGCCACTTCCATTGCTGTATTTTGGTGCCTTTTTATACGTGTGTGCAGTGTTCTTAGTCCCCTATGTGCAAGGTAGCAGTCGTGCGATTGAATGGTTACCCCATAATTTTTATGGCTCTCATAAAGCAATTTAAAAGTTTCACCTTCAGCAACCATAGCTCCCATCACTAAATCTGAGTGACCGGCTAGATACTTTGTTACCGCATATAGTGCAACATCAATTCCATAATCAAGCGGCTTAAATAACAAAGGAGTGGCCCATGAATTGTCGCAAACGGTTACGATTCCACGTTCTTTAGCAACTTTTACTATATGCTCTATATTCGAAATCTCAAACGTTACAGAACCAGGAGTCTCGATCATTATCAATGAAGTATTACTCTGAATTAAATCAGTTATATCCTGTGTTGGATCATAAAAAGTTACTTCTATTCCCCTGTTTGGTAACTCATTTTCGGCAAATCTCTTGAGTCGGTAATAACTGTTATCCTGAATTAAAACATGAGAACCTGCTTTAGTGAAAGTCAAAATAGCAAAAGTAAGTGCAAATAGTCCGGAAGGAAAAATAAGCGCTTGTCCACTCCCTTCAATTTCAGCCAGTGCATTTGAAAAATAATGAACAGTGGGAGTACCAACATTACTATAGCTGTAATCTCTTGCAACATCATCGTTGATTACATCGTATATACTTTCTCCATTTGCTGCATTTAAGTAGTCCTTGTAAGTAGGGAATAATATGGTAGAAGAATGATAAACTGGCGGGTTCATAGAACCTTTATAGTCATTAAATTTTCTTCCTGCTTTAACTAATATAGACTCTTCCTTCACATTTTTATTATTTATTTTTTAAATTGTACTCATCTTGCGTATACAAGTGAAGAGAAATTGCATGTATTAGCTCTATCTCACCCTTCAATAACTCATAAATCAACTTGTGTCTTTTTAGAACGCTCATTCCAATAAAGCCGTCAGATATTAATATTAATTTAATGTGCGAAGGTAATGTTGAAGATGAAGCAAAATAATGATCAGCATGCTTTGCTGATTCATCGATAATGTTGATATCAATTACATCTATCGAATCGCGTATCTTTTCTTCTATTGTTTTAATAATATCCATAATGGTTTCTTTAAGCAACAATATGCTCCTCTTGTCATCCCAGTATCAGCTACTTGGATGACAATCGCAATTACTTATTCTCTTCTTTATTATCTATGTCTTGATAATCAGAATCTACTACTTTTTCCTCTTTATCATTTGGATTTCCTTCTGATGAAAAGCCATTTTCAGCACTATTTTGTTGAGATGCTTGATACATAGCTTCTCCAAGTTTCATAGATAATTGAGAAAGATTAGTGACTTTCTGCTGTATTGAATCAGCGTCATCAATGTTATCAGATTTACTAACTTCTTTTAATTCGTTAACTGCATTTTCAATAGCAGATCTATCTTCTGGTGAAACTTTATCACCATACTCTGTCAGAGACTTTTCTGTAGAATGGACTAAGCTATCCGCTTGATTCTTCACTTCAATAAACTTTTTGCGCTTTTCATCTTCTTGCGCTTTTTCTTCAGCTTCTTTTACCATGCGATTTATTTCATCATCAGATAAACCACCTGAAGATTGAATGCGTATTTTTTGCTCTTTTCCAGTAGCTTTATCTTTTGCAGAAACGTGTGCTATTCCATTTGCATCTATATCAAATGTCACTTCAATTTGTGGCCTTCCGCGCGGAGCAGGAGGTATCCCTTCCAAACTAAACTGACCGAGTAGCTTATTATCAACTGCCAGTTTTCTTTCACCCTGATGCACCTTAATTGTAACAGCTGTTTGGTTATCTTCTGCAGTTGAAAACACCTGAGATTTTTTAGTAGGAATTGTAGTATTACGCTCAATAAGTGGAGTGAATACTCCTCCTAGAGTTTCAATACCAAGAGAAAGTGGGGTCACATCAAGTAGTAACACATCTCTTACATCACCTTGAATGATCCCCGCCTGCATTGCAGCTCCAATTGCTACAACTTCATCAGGGTTAACTCCTCTATGTGGATCTTTGCCAAAGAATTCTTTAACTTTCTCTATGACTTTTGGCATACGAGTCATGCCACCAACAAGAACCACTTCGCCAATTTGACTAGCAGATAAACCAGCATCCTCAAGAGCTTTTTTACAAGGAGCCATAGTTCTTTCGATTAAATCATTCACTAAGCTTTCAAGTTTTGCTCTCGTTAATTTCATATTTAAGTGTTTTGGACCACTTGCATCAGCTGTAATAAACGGTAGATTTATTTCCGTTTCCATTGCACTTGATAATTCAATTTTCGCTTTTTCAGCAGCTTCTTTGATTCTTTGCATAGCCATTGGATCATTTTTCAAATCAATGCCATTACTTTTCTTGAATTCATCTAGTAAATAACTCACTACTCCATTATCAAAGTCTTCACCTCCAAGATAGGTATCACCGTTTGTTGCTTTCACTTCGAAAACTCCATCACCTATTTCAAGTATTGAAACGTCAAATGTACCACCACCAAGGTCATATACTACTATTGTGTGCCCATGTTTCTTATCAAGACCATAAGCAAGTGCTGCAGCAGTCGGTTCATTTACTATTCTGAGTACATTTAATCCGGCAATTTTTCCTGCATCTTTTGTTGCTTGACGTTGAGAGTCGTTGAAGTATGCTGGCACTGTTATCACAGCATCTTTTACTTCCTCTCCAAGATAAGCTTCTGCTGCCTCTTTCATGTTTTGTAGTATAAATGCACCAATTTGACTAGGAGAATATTCTTTATTATCAGTTGTTTTAACCCATGCATCACCACTTTTTGCTGCAAATACTTTGTATGGTACACTTAGATTTTTCATCTCAGGATCACTATATTGACGGCCTATTAATCTCTTAGTAGCAAAAAAGGTATTACTTGCATTGGTGGTTGCTTGCCTTTTTGCTGGAGCACCAATCAACCTTTCTCCTGAAGAAGTCAATGCAACTATAGATGGAGTAGTTCTTGCCCCTTCTTTATTTTCTATTACCTTTGTATCCTTGCCCTGCATTATTGCAACACAAGAATTTGTTGTTCCGAGATCTATGCCTATTGCTCTTCCCATAATGAGTACCCCATTGTAAATATTATCTGATATAAGAATATATAAGTATAGGGCTCATTAATTACAAGCCCAATTTAGGTTTCTAATTAGTTATTAGAACTTAAAAGGCGCGAAAGCCACTTAGTCAGCCAAAAATTGCCTCGTAGTTTATTTGAATTATCAGCTTCTTCATTGCTGCTATCCCCAATTTGGTATCCAGAGTTCTGTAATGGCTTATAACCGTTTAAATTAACATCATCTCCTTGTTTTAAAACAAATGTATTTACATCTAAACTGTTATCAATACTAACGTTCAATGTAATATTAAACTCTTTTTCGATTGTAGAAACTGTATTGCGTTTGTTATTAAAAATGTGCGCTATAACTGCACTGTGTGCTACTAAATCAAAAGACTTATTTCGATTCTTGTTAGCAATATGTTGTAAATCCCTTAGTATTGATGAAACAATTACTTCGTTTGATTTTACTCTTCCAGTACCTTTGCAGTGTAAACACTCTGTAGTATTAATTTCTTGTATGTTTGGTTTAATTCTTTGTCTTGAAAATACCATTAAACCAAAGTCATTTATGTAGCTAAATTGAACTTTAGCTTTATCATCTTTAAACGCTTGCTTTATAGCAGACTCAACAGCTCTGCAATACTGATATTTCAACATATCAATAAAATCGACTACTATTAATCCTGATAGGCCCCTAAGATTCACCTGTCTTGATATTTCAGGTACTGCTTCCATGTTGGTTCTATAAGCTGTTTCTTCTATGCTATCTTCTCCTGTCATCTTTCCTGAATTTACGTCTATTGAAACAAACGCCTCAGTTAAAGTTATTATCAAAGACCCACCAGATGGCAATTCTACTCTATTGCTATATAACTCAGAAATTTGATCTTCGATTCCGTAGTAAGTAAAGATCGGAGCATAACCTCTATACAATCTATAGCGCAACTTACTACCTTTTAGTGCATTGTTAGCATATTGCCTAACTGCCTCAAAAGCTTCCTTTCCAGACACTATAACTTCTATACCATCGCTACAAAAATCACGAACAGATCTCATAATTACATCTGCTTCATTGTAAATTAATGATGGAACGTTTACAGAGAAGGCATTTTTTTGAATGCTCTGCCATAATGAGGATAAGTAATTGTAATCCTGCTCAATTTCTTTCTTATTTTTTCCTGAACCAACAGTTCTTACTATTAAACCTGATCTTTTTGGCAAGTTTATTGAACTCAGTATCTCCTTTAACTGCTTTCTGACATTAGCATCTTCAATTCTGCGAGACACTCCACCTTTACTCATGGAATTTGGCATGAAAACACAGTATCTACCCACTAAAGTTATGTATGTTGTAAATGAAGCTCCTTTATTGCCTCGTTCCTCTTTAGTTAGCTGGACCAATACTTTTTGATTTACTGAAATAACATCTTGTAATTTGTATTTTTTATATAAAGGTACCTCTCTTACAAAACCACTACCTGATCCGTTGACATTCTTACTAGCTGCAGAATCTGAAGAAACATTTGCTGAGGCTTCTTCTATACAATCGTCATTTGAGTAGCCCTCAAAGATAGTTTCCTTTTCTTTTTCTGGAATGTTGAAGTAATCTAGAGATATCTCGGAAAAAGACAAAAAACCTTGCTTATTTTTCCCATATTCAATAAATACGGCTTGCAAAGAAGGCTCTATACGCTTTATATAAGCAACGTATATATTACCTCTTAATTGTTTTTTTTCCTTGAATTCTTGTTCAAATTCTACAACCTTGTTATTAATTGACAAGGCAACTCTTACCTCATTAGAACAGATAGAATTTTCTATCAACAATACCCTTTTACCACTATTTGTCACTTATTTACCGTTTGCTTTTTATTCTGAAGTTAACTTTATGCTACTTAATGCACTGTTGATTGTCAAGGATTTTGCAATCTGCATTATTCGATTGACTTTTAGTATTTTGCGTAATAAACTCGCATAGAATTTATTATATCATTATAAGTATGGCGAAAAAAAATGCTTCTTTGCTCGTTAAGTTAGTCAGCACTGCAATCAAGATAACAAAAACTGGTGAAGAAAAATCAACTGGCTATTTTTATGTAAAAAAGCGTAATCCAAAAAAGCTCACCAAAAAACTGGAGTTTAGGAAGTATGACCCAGTAGTCAGAAGGCATGTGTTATTTAAAGAAGAAAAACTAAAGTAATTTTTTTATAAGGAATTTTATTATTATGCAAAATTTACAATTAAGTTATCCTATAATAGTAGAGTTGGGGGATGTGAAAGATACAAAACTGAAATTAATAAAGGTCATTGCACAATTAATAAGTAAGAAGTACACAACACAGAAAAAAGCAGCAAACGCTCTAAAGATTGATCAACCTAAATTATCTCAAATCAATAGGTCAAAAATCGAAGGGTTCTCCTTAGAATACTTGCTTAACTTATTGATTGTATTGGGCCAAGACATAAACGTAAGAATAAAGCATAATTCTAAACCTGCATAATATGGTATCCGTTCAGCGGAGTGGCAAAATAAGGTAGACAAGATAAATCAACCCCGGTGTCAAGCACTGGGATGACAAGGTATAAACCTTATCGTCATGCCGCCGCGAACCGTCATACCGCGATTCATTCGCGGTATCTCTAGATCCCGCTAACAAGTAGCGGGATGACGGTTATCAGGCCAGCACCCCTACGATGTCATCCCAGTCTGGGATCCAGGAATTTTATTAAGTTAGTAAGCATAAAAGTAGCCGTTTTATGTTAAAATACAACGTTTTGATGATTATGAAAAAGCTGGATTCCAGACTGGAATGACACCATTTGTTGTAAACTCACTTCTTCTTGATTTGTAGAACAATAAAACAGTAAGCTAAAAGGGAACTTATTACTCAACAAAACAAGACTTAAAATTTTGTGCAATGCTATTGATTATAGCTAGATATGCATCTTTTCCAGGCTCTATGTCTGATCCAATAGGATCAAGAACTACCATTTTTGCGTCATTAGAAAGGGCGTTAGGCTTTATGCTATCTTCCTGTGAATGAGCAAATATACATTTAACGTTTTCTTCCTTCATTATCTTTTTTAGCTTCATTAAACTCTTCATACCTATGTAAGAATCCTCTTCTATGGAAAGAATAGCGCTTGGATGATTTAGACCGAAATATTTTTCAAAATATTGATAAGCATCATGAGTAACGATGTATTTTTGATTTTTAAAATCATTCAGTTCTTTCATGATTTCTTTTACTTCTTGGTCTATTTTTTTTATAGCTTTTGTTGCATTAGAACTGTATCGATGGGAATTTCCTTTATCTATGTCAGACAATGTTGCACTTATAGAAAGTATCATGCTCTTTGCATTTTCGGGACTCAGCCACATGTGTAAATCTTTTTCATCTTGAATGTGAGTGATTTTTCTAGAAAATGAATGTGGCCGAGTAGGAAGTAGGTTGATTGCCTTTGACAATTGCACTAGTTCTTTATTATTTTTGGCGAAAGTTTGAACAAACGTCTCTAAGTTATCGTCAACATAAAATATAACGTCACTTGATTCTAAATTACTCGCATCAGATGGCTTTAATATATAATTATGTGCAGATGTTGCATAGCCAAGCAATTCCGGTTCTAAAATCCCTTCTGTAACAGAAGCTACAAGTGAGTGGATAGGTTTGATTGTAGCTACAACTTTTAAATTGGATGAAAAGGCAATATTATAGTATAGTGTAAGTGAAAGTAATAGAAAAAAAGCCAGTAAATGTCTCATATAAACGTTGAGAAGAAGTTAAATTTTGTCAATAAATTGAATAATGTCAATAATCGTGTTCTAAAAATAGAAAATCTTGCTCTCGCATATGATGGTAAAAGAATCCTTGACAATATCAATATGTTCATGGAAAGAGGAGACATAATTACAATACTTGGTCCAAATGGTGGAGGTAAAACCTCTTTAGTGAAAGCAATTGCTGGTATAAATAAAAATTATACTGGAAATATTGTGTTAGCTGAGAACACAAAAATTAGCTACATGCCGCAAAATTTTAGTATTAGTAATTTGATGCCAATAACAGTTGAATATTTTCTTTTAAATAGCTCCTTGAAAAGACTAAAGAAAAATCAATCCATTATTACAGAAACGATAGAGTTGGCTGGTATCGGTAACATTTTGAAAAATCAAGTATTAGAAATTTCTGCAGGGCAAACACAATTATTACTGCTTGCACGTTGTTTAATTGCAGAGCCTGACTTGATCATTCTAGATGAGCCAGTTAGTGCAATGGATATTAACGCACAGGCTAAATTTTATGATATTATAAATAAAATAGCAAAAAAACGATTGGTATCGATTCTTATGACTTCTCATGATCTTAACTCTGCTCTACCATCCTCAGATTACATAATTTGTATAAATAATACTATCTATTGCCAAGGCAAGCCTGATGAGATTATGAAAAATAGAACCCCAAATGAAATATTTAGCAGTTACGCAGCGAAATGATTCAAAATATTTTGCGTCTTCTGCACATAACTACGGTGCTGACGCGTTACAATATATTACCTTATTTACTTCCACCATCAAAAAAATCAATAAATAAAATACAAGGCCACAAGCTAAAGTGTGCTCTTGAAAAATTAGGTCCGGTGTTCATTAAGTTTGGGCAGTCTATCTCATCACGTACTGATGTTTTAAATGAAGATATAACAAATAACTTGTTATTGATATGTGATAGATTGCCATCGTTTTCACATAAAATAGCAGTTAAAACTATAGAAAGTGAGTTTAATTGTAAATTGAGCGACATTTTTTCAAGCTTTTCTGAAAAGCCAATTGCAGCAGCATCGATTTCTCAGGTGCATAGAGCGGTTACAACTGAGGGTAAGGAAGTTGCTGTGAAGGTTTTAAGGCCAAATATTGAGAAAACATTCTCAAGGGATATAAAAATGCTTTCTTGGCTCGCAGAAATTGCAGAAAAATTTAGCGAACAATCAAAAAGGCTGAGGCCAATTGAATTAGTTAAAACTTTTGCTGAAATTTGCCGATTAGAGTTAGATCTACGTTTTGAAGCTGCTCACTCTTCGGAACTAAAGGAAAACACAAAAAATGACAGAGGTTTTTACGTACCTGAAGTAGATTGGAATAGAACTTCGAAAAAGGTTTTAACATTAGAATGGATAGAAGCAACGCCAATATACGAAGTTGAAAAACTGAATAATCATAAGCAAATAGCTATCAATCTTATAGAATCGTTTTGTAATCAGGTATACAGGGATTGTTTTTTTCATGCTGATATGCATCCTGGAAATCTAATGGTTGATAGTAATAACAATATTATTGCTCTGGATTGTGGAATCATGGGTAGAATAGATCGTGAGACATGCTATTACGTTATAGAGATACTCAAAGGCTTTTTAAATCGGGATTATGATCACGTTGCAAAAATGCACTTTAAAGCTGGTTACGTTTCATCACAGCATAGAAATTTTGTCACAGCTTGCAGGGCAATAGGTGAACCCATTATTGGGCAGCCTATACAGAAGATTTCATTTGCTAGTTTACTTGCTCAGCTATTAAAAATAACTGGTGATTTTGATATGAAAGTTCAAACACAATTGTTATTGCTGCAGAAAACTATGATTTTACTGGAAGGGACATGTAGAAAGATCTACCCAGAAATCAATATGTGGAAAGTAGTTGAAGCGTGGATAAGCAGTCAACATGAAAATAAAATAGGGTATAGGGAAAAAATTAGAAGTTCTTATCCCATAAAAACAATCCAAGGAATATTTAGCCTTATAGAAAAATTGAACCTAATAGCTGATAAAAAATTAGAAAACATCCAAATTAAAAATAAATCAAATGGAAAAGTCTATTTTTTGCTGTGGTTTGTAATTATAATTCTAATCGTTAAACTTTTAATTTCTTAAACTATGGGAAAAAACTGCGTCAAAT
This sequence comes from Wolbachia endosymbiont (group A) of Melieria omissa, assembly GCF_964031125.1. Classification (NCBI taxonomy): domain Bacteria; kingdom Pseudomonadati; phylum Pseudomonadota; class Alphaproteobacteria; order Rickettsiales; family Anaplasmataceae; genus Wolbachia; species Wolbachia endosymbiont (group A) of Melieria omissa. Next base: position 1,024,780 of record NZ_OZ035007.1, read on the forward strand.
CCAATTTTTATTCAACTTAATTTTTAATCTGCAGGAGCCGAGTTGAGAATGTCCAATTTTCCACTTTCTTTATGTATCTGTTCAGCAGAGTGGCAAAATAAGGTAGACGAGAAAAGACAACTATAGGAACAAATGGGTGTCATGCCAGTGCGTGACACTGGCCTCTTGTTTCAATGTTAAACAAAATACCATAGAATTCAAAAAGACAATTCCTAGAAAATTTCTACATCCAAAAAAGGCATAAGTTATGTTAATGCTGTTTGAATGAGATGATATAAAGATAAGCCAAATTTTTACAAAGAAAACATTTCAAGCAGCAAGACACCTTTGATTGAAAGAGAGCACCAAATTTATGGGGTGAGTAACTGCGCTATTTCAACTATAGTATTTTCTAAAACGAATGATAAACGTCTAAAATGGTATTACCAACTAAAAGGTGTAAGTCTGTACATTGATGCATTAGAGGTCTGAGGCAACTTTTGATGGTGTGCCAACAATGCTCTATCGGATTTAGATCAGGTGAATATGTTGGAAGATAAAGCAAATGACAGCCAAAAGACTCTATTAATGACTTTGTTTTGGGAGTTTTATGGAATGTAGCATTATCCATAACTATGGTTGTATCACGCTGTAATTGTGGAAGTAATCTTCGCTCTAACCATACATTAAATATATCTTTATTACACCCTCCTGTGAAGGTCATTGGTGCAATAAACTTCTCATCCACCTATTATACTCACTCTTTCCCGCTTTTTTCCTGGAACATCAGCATATATTTTTTCTCCTCTTGGAGCTCGTGCATATTCTCGGTATAGTCACTCCTGCTTCATCTATATATAAAATGCTACAGTGGTCTATTTTTGAGACTTTATCGATAAATTGCTGCCTATCTTCTTGATTGCGCTCTTGATAGAATGTGACTTTTTTTAAAGGTTATTTTTAGCTGTCTTAATCTATACCAAATTGCACTTATCCCAAAGCCAAGGTTTTGTTTCATTTCTGCTAGTGTGTGATCTGGGTGTTTTTTGACATATTCTTTGAGTATTTCTGGATCTATTTTTCGAATAAAACCAGTACTTTTTACCGCTTTGAGACCTTGGCCAGTAGCTTTCTTTTTTAGCCATCTATATAGTGTCTATCTCAAAAACCTCTGCAACTTCAACCTTTGACTTTCCTTTTTCTACCAAAGACACTGCTTTTTCCCTTAAATCTACACTATATACCATCGCTTTCCCTACTTTAAAAAAACATATTATACCTTTATCATTCGCTTTTGAAAATACTATAGTTAGCGGAATGACGGTTTTTCAAATTGTCGGTAAATCTAAGTCAGTTTAGCTATAATTTCCTAAATTTGCTCACAATCTCTTGACTTGACACATATGTTTTTTTCCCAAATGTTACTATCTTCCTCCTTTTCCTTTCTCAATTTGTGCAACCATTTCCTTTACATTTGCATGCGTGAGAAGGGAATTTTTGCTGATATGAGATTTTGGATCAGATTTTGCTGTTACGTGTTTCGTTGCAGATCTTTTATTCTCTGTTAGAAATGAATGAGATTGTTTTTTCTTCACACCGATATCCGCTTGTGCTGCTGGAGTGGTTTTGCTTTCAGCAAGCTGTACATTAGCATTTCCTTTTGCTTGATTTTGCTCAAATTTTTCTTTTAATGCCTTTACTTTACTGCCCATCTCGCGATTAGCTCCTCCTTTCATAGTAGCTGCTGCTACTTTTGGTATCGCCTTACCAGCAGCTTTTTGTGCTGATTTCCTATTGTCTTGATTTTCAGATTTTAGTGGTACTCTTTCAGCTGATTTTTTAAGAATTACTCCTACTACTTTTGGCTCTGTGCTTACTTTTTGATTAGCACGGCTTAGATTTTTAGGCTTTGGCGGTACTGCAGGTTTATCTTTGATTACCACTTTCGATTCTTGTCTAACTTCTTGACCAGTAGTAAACATTTTTTTTGGCACTTGCGGTGGTTTTGGTGGTACGAGGGATTGAGGTTGTTGTTTCTGCTTACGTTCTCTTTTTGCTTCTATATGTTCTTTAGGAACTGTTGCATAAATCATACGCGTCAAGTTAAGGAAATAAAGGTATGAAAGAGATAGAATAATAAGGTATAAGTTCTCCCAGATATACTTTTAGTGAGAGAACCAATGAATAAAATAACTTGCTTATCAAAAAAGCTCAAAGAATTTTTTAATGAAAAAGCAGAGAAAATCTCAATTACAACAAGGTTTATAAAAAGAAAGAGAAAGCTAAAAGGTTCATCATTCGTAAAAGCCATGGTCTTGGGTAATATAGGAGTTGATAATTGTAGCGTAGAAACAATGTGTCAATTACTAAACGAGGACTCGATAGATATAACAAAACAAGGTTTGGATTTTAGATTTACTGAAGAAGCAGTGGAATTTATGAAAAGGATGTATAATGAATCTGTGATTCTCTTTAAAAATATCTTGCAAGTTGATTGCAAAATCTTACAGCAATTTAATAGTGTTAAATTATTGGACAGTAGCTATATTACTCTACCTAACAGTATGGAAGAGATGTATAAAGGTTATGGTACTAGCTACAGTGGCTATGAAAGCAATACTAAGTCTGGAATAAAGTTACAATTAGTTTTCGACTACATGAATCAGATAATAGACCAACTTAATTTAACGGAGGGGGTAAGATCAGACCAGGGATATAGGAAACATTTAAGTAATATATTAAGCAATGATTTGCTAATATCTGATCTCGGTTATTTTGTGCCAAGTTCTTTTAAACAAATCAATGAAATAGGAGCTTATTTCATAAGTCGTTATAAATCCGATACCAACATATATGATGTAGAAACAAATCAAAAAATGGAGTTATTAGAATGTTTAGAGGATAAGTTATTTTTAGAAAACGAGGTATTGTTAGGAAAAGAAGCAAAAATTAGAGTAAGAATTATATGTCAGAAACTAACTGAAGAACAGTCTATGGCCAGAAGAAGGAAAGCTAATAGATTAGCAAGATCGCAGGGATATACATCCTCTAAAAGAAATCAAAAATTGTTGAACTGGTCAATATTTATAACTAATGTTCCAGAAAATAAAATTAGTGCTGAGCAAGTATTAACGATTTACAGAGTAAGGTGGCAAATTGAGTTATTATTTAAATTGTATAAAAGCCATATCAGGCTTGATAAGCTAAAAGGAAAGCCATGCAGAGTATTATGTGAACTATATGCTAAATTGTGCGCAATTCTTATATTTCACGGCATAGTTGGTTGCACAGAAGTGAAAAAGAATACAGAACTTAGCTTAACAAAGGCATTTATTGAGCTAAAAAGGCGGGTTAGAGAGTTATTTTTAGTATTAACCAAAATTAATAGTTTAAAAGCATTTCTTAAAAAACTCACTATAACTTGGTCGCGATTTTCATTAAAAGACAAACGTAGAAGGGCTAGAGTATCCACTTTAACCTCTCTAAATTTGCTCACAATCTCTTAACTTGACGCGTATGCTCTACGAAGCAGTCTGTTGTTAAAGAGTAGCTAATAAAAAACATATTCTAAGATAATATTAAATCTCGTATTATATTTTTTCTAAAGTAAACAAATGAATCTTGCATTTTGCCTGAGTTATTGATACTCTGAGTAAAGAAGTCGGGGCGTAGCGCAGCCTGGTAGCGCATTTGGTTTGGGACCAAAGGGTCGGGAGTTCAAATCTCTCCGCCCCGATGTTAGTATAATTGTAAGAACGCTGTAACATAAGAGCAATCTCCATCAGTAAGCAAGTAGCGGACACTGGAATGACATCATTTGTCATGTAAATTACGGCATATTACATTTTAACGCTCAAGTTTATAAAATAATTGACAATGTTAATTTTCTAATTTATAAATAGATTTTGAAATGATTACCGAAGGAGGTATAGAGTTTGATAGAAGTATCAGTCCATTATGGTGATGTAGACAGAGCTCTTCCAGTATTGAAAAAAACAATTCAAAAGGAAGGAAGAGGGTTGAAAATGAAAAAACAATATCATGAAAAAAAATCAGAAAAAAGAGCTAAAAAGAAAGCTGAAGCTAAAAAAAAGAGGTACCAACAAGAGTGCAGAAGGCAGCGTTATGGTTGGTAGTTTATACTCAAGTTAATAGTTTATCATTGGTTATTTTATGAATATTCACGAATATCAAGCGAAAGAAGTTTTACATAAATTTAATGTCCCAGTGCCAAAAGGTTTTGTTGCTACATCTGCGGAAGAAGTAAAGACTCAAGTAAGTCAATTAAAATCTGACGTGTTTGTAGTTAAAGCTCAAATTCATGCAGGTGGTAGGGGTAAAGCCGGTGGCGTAAAGCTAGCAAAGTCAGCTGAAGAAGCTCAACAGTTTGTAAAGGACATGATTGGTATGACCTTAGTTACTCATCAAACAGGGCCAAGCGGGCAGCAAGTAAGAAAAGTATACGTTGAAGAAGGCTCAAGCATTAAGAAAGAGTATTATTTAAGCCTGGTAATCGACCCGAAGCTCAGTAGGCCAATATTCATATTTTCCTCAGAAGGTGGAATGGACATTGAAGAAGTGGCGAAAAATTCTCCCGCAAAAATTGTGAAATTTGATATTGATTCTGCTACAAGCTTTGATAGCAGCAAGTTGAGCAGCAGTTTTAATTTGAGTTCAGAACAAATAGAAAAAATAACAAATGTCGCAAAAAATATATATGATGCGTTTATTGCAACTGATGCGAGCCAAATTGAAATTAATCCACTGGTTGAAACAAATTCTGGAGATTTTATTGCGCTCGATGCGAAAATTAATTTCGATGATAATGCTTTATATCGTCACCCAGAAATTATGGAACTTCGTGATTATGATGAAGAAGTGAAAGAAGAGATAGAGGCTTCAAAGTATGGGCTCAGTTACATCAAAATGGATGGCAGTATTGGTTGCATGGTAAATGGTGCAGGTCTTGCTATGGCAACAATGGATATAATAAAATACTACGGAGCAGAGCCTGCTAACTTTTTGGATGTTGGTGGTGGAGCGAGTAAAGAAACTGTAACTGAAGCATTTAAAATTATATTGTCTGATAGCAACGTAAAAGGAATTCTGGTTAACATATTTGGTGGTATAATGCGTTGCGATATTATTGCAAGTGGAATTGTTGCTGCTGCAAAAGAAATGAGCATTAAAGTTCCTCTAGTGGTTAGATTATCAGGTACTAATTTTGAAGAAGGAAAAAAAATTTTAGAAGAGTCGGGATTAAATATTATTGCTGCAGATGAACTGGGTGATGCTGCACAAAAGATAGTAAAAGAGGTAAAATAAAGCATGTCCGTTTTAGTAAATAAAGATACAAGATTAATATGCCAGGGTTTTACTGGTGCACAAGGTACGTTTCATTCAGAGCAAGCTATTGACTACGGGACGAAAATGGTTGGCGGTGTAACTCCTGGAAAGGGTGGGAGCACTCACCTTAATTTACCGGTTTTTAATACTGTAGCAGAAGCCAAAGAAAAAACCGGTGCAAATGCTACAGTTATATATGTACCTGCTAAATTTGCTGCTGCTGCAATACTTGAAGCAATAGATGCAAAAATAGAATTGATAATTTGTATTACAGAGGGCATTCCTATACTTGATATGGTGAAAGTTAAGCGTGCGCTTATCGGCTCAAAAAGTCGATTGATTGGTCCTAACTGCCCGGGAATTATTACACCTGAAGAATGCAAAATAGGAATTATGCCTGGTCATATCCATAAGCGTGGACACATAGGAATTATGTCTCGCTCTGGAACTTTAACTTACGAAGCAGTAGCGCAAACAACCGCTGTTGGTCTTGGTCAATCCACATGTATCGGAATTGGGGGAGATCCAGTTCATGGTATGACATTTGTCGACTGTATGGAGCTCTTTTTAAAAGATAACGATACTCATGGTATTGTAGTTATTGGTGAAATAGGTGGAAACGAAGAAGAAGATGTATCACATTTTGTGAAAACAGAAAAAACTAAAAAGCCAATCGTTGGTTTTGTAGCAGGCCAAACGGCACCTCCAGGAAGACGTATGGGACACGCTGGAGCAATCATCTCTTCCAGCGGTGGAAGTGCTGGTGCAAAACTAGAAGTTATGCGAAGCGCTGGAATTGCAATTGCAGAGACTCCTGCGGTGATTGGTAAAAAAGTTTTGGAAGTAATGCATCACTAGAATTAGGGTTACAAAAATCCTATATCACCGGTCATGAATACGTTATTTGCCCATTCGATTAATAACTTACCTCCTGGTAAATCTACTGAAGTCTGTTGGGCAGTCAGATATCCACGTAGTGTGGATGCAACAAGTGCCGCACAGGCTGCACTACCGCATGATGCAGTAATGCCTGTACCTCTTTCCCAAACTCTTAAAGTTATTTCTCCAGACTTTTCAACTTGTGCAATACTAATATTAATTTTCTGAGGAAATAATACGTGATTTTCCAGCTTTGGTCCTAAACTTTGCAATGGTATTTCATTTACGTTATCAACAAAAAAAACTATGTGAGGATTACCAATATTTACTGCAACGGGCTCTTTTAGCATTTCAAGCTCTATAGGTAAGTAAAGAGTGTCACACTCAGTAGATAAGGGAATTTCATGCCATTTTAGCAAAGGTTTACCCATGTTAACCTTTATGGATTTATCACCCACTTTAAAACACTCTAAAATGCGTTTGTTTACCAGCTCAATAGTGATATACTCAGTACCTTTTTCTGACATTAGCAAATATCCAACGCAACGTGCTGCATTTCCGCACATTTCAGCTTTGCTACCATCAGCATTATAGATATGCATAAAGCAATCGGCTAAACTGGAGTTTGTTATCACTATGACTTGATCGCAACCGTTTTGGTTAGCAATTTTTTTATAGTTCCAATTTAAATCATTTGCTGAACGTGAGTCTATGATAACGAAGTTGTTACCAGTTCCGTGCATTTTGATAAAATTTTCAGGACCTTGGCCACTCATCATAAAAAAACATTTCTTCTATTGGTCTCCTTTTTTTCTTACTTGTTTCAGCGCCCTCTTCTTCGTAACCAACCGCTATCACTGACATTACGTTAAAGTCATTGGGTATATTGAACTCTTTCACTATTTTATCTCTATCAAATCCACCCATTTGATGGGCCATTAAGTTCATAACTGCAGCTTGTAACATAAGTCCATAATTTGCTGCACCAGTATCATGATTAGCCCAAAGATTTTCTCCTTTACCTTGTTTACGGAAGTTTTTAGCACTTAAAGATATGATTAACACTTGTGCATCTTTTGCCCATTTTTGATTAGATTCATCAAGGCAATTTAGCAGCTTTTCCCATGCGCTTTGATTGTTCTGTTTGTTGCATATTACGTATCTCCAGGGTTCATCACCAAAACATGAGGGAGTCAGCCTTACAGCTTCCATTAAAATATCCATGTCTTCCTGAGATATTGCTCTTGTAGGATCGTATGAACGTCCGCTGTGTCTTGCTTTCATCAACGATAATAGATCTTGTTTACTCATCATTTTTAATTTAATAGTGCATAAATAATTCATTGTAGCACAATATAAGCAAAATTTAAATTGCAAAACCTCTCATACACATATATTACATTTAATAAGTTATTTTTATTGGGAAGGTATGTTTATAACACAATCTAGCAGCAGATCAACACTGGCTGAAATATTGTCTTGCATTTTACTTTTATTCTTGATGGCTCAAATAAGCATACCATTGCAGCCTGTGCCTATCACATTGCAAACTTTAGGAGTAATGCTTATTGGGCTTAAATTTAACCGCGGAACAGCATTTTATTCTGTGCTTACATATCTATCACTTGGTGCAGCAGGATTGCCTGTTCTTGCGAATTTTTCTGGTGGTTATCACATTTTTCTCGGACCAACAGGTGGATATTTAATTGGCTGTTTAGCTGCCGTTATGGTAATGAGCAAAGTAAATGAATTACTGAACTCTAAGTATAAATCATTTGTGTGTAATTCTTTAAGTTGTCTGGCTGGTACAGTTATAATCTTTATTTGTGGTGTTAGTTGGCTTGCTGTTTACTTGGGTCTGAGACAAGCAATAATGGTGGGTGTTTTGCCATTTATCCTTCCTGGTTTGATAAAAATTTTTCTACTTGTAGCAGCTTTGCAATATTTGAAAAAATGATAAAATTCCGCCCTCATCATTTCATGTGCACCCTCGCGTTTCGGGGATATGGGTATTCTCAGGGTTTTGTAGAAAATTATAAAAAGATAGCAAGCAAAGTAATTAGTACTCAAATCGAAGTAGTTGGTAACCTTGATAGTATCTGTAGTGCTTGTCCAAATCAGACTAAACAAGGTAAATGCACCACACAAGCTAAAGTTTTAGAGCTAGATAGAAGGCATATGGAAATTTTAGGAGTAAAAATTGGCGAGACTTTAACTTGGAATGAGGCAGTAAAAAAGATTAGAGAGAAAATGTCTTTAGAGAAATTCGAGTACGCATGTGAGGGGTGCAATTGGCAGCCATATGGAATATGTAAAAATGCCCTTTTAAATCTACAAAGGTAGTTGACAAAATGTTAAGATAAATCGAAGCATTTTTGTGGAAATGAAGCGAAATATAGAAGACAAAAGATAAGTGCGTTCTACACAGCATATTCGTCCCGCTAATTAATAATATCTTTATTATTGTATGAGATAGGTAATTTAGCATTTATGAATTTGTAATGTGTTGCGCATAGCTAAAAGAAATAAGGTTTACTGGTTACACGCTGCAGCCAATGCCACAACACTAGGACCTATGTTTATCTGCATGTTAATTTGCGTTGTGATTTTATGGAGGTCTTCTGTTACCTATGCTAGTGAAAATTTGGAGATACAGAAGGCCTTTGATAGTGTTGTCAAGGATATAAAAGCTGATAAAAAATATAAAGATCTTGATGTTATTGAGAGAAAAAGTGACAAATTTAATATCAAAATTTCGCAGAATTCTGGCAAGAGTTTTGACATATACTCTACTTTAAAAAAAGCAAAAGATTCCTTTGAGTTAGGAGATAATGAAACAGCTATTTCTCTCCTTAATCAGATTACCGCAAAGTTTCCTTATCATAAAAATGCTTTGATTGGACTAGGGAATATTTATTACGCTAATAAAGAATACAAAAAAGCTGTAGAGATTTACACAAGACTGTTAAAAGAACACCCTAGTAACCCTTACATATTAAAAAATTTTCTGACGATAATCTCACAATATGATCCTGATCTGGCGTTGAGTGAAATGTTAAAATTGTATGATATACATAAAAATTATGCTCCTTTATTAGCAAATTTAGGTCTGATCTATATGAAAAAGGAGGATTATGTAAAAGGTAAAGAGTATATGATAACTGCTATTTCCCTCGATGAAAACAATATTTTTTATACTTATAATTTAGCTGTTATTCTAGATAAACTTTCAGATTTTCAAAATGCTACAATATTCTACTTAAAGTTGTTAAACATGGCTACAACTTCGAAAGATGTGAGTGAAAAAATACCTTTATACAAAGTGACAGCAAGACTAAAATTTATAAAACTTCACAGCACGCACCCAAAGATTTCATAAAAGCTTATAGCTTACCTAAAGCTAATTTATCGCTATTTTTGTTTACAATAATAATATTGAGCTATAGAATTAGATCTAAAGGGGCAATTAGCTCAGCTGGTAGAGCATCTCGTTTACACCGAGGAGGTCGGCAGTTCAAGTCTGTCATTGCCCATTTGCTTAACTGAATGTTAGTATTATTAATTACTTCAATTAAAGTATAGAAAATGCAGGATAATATAGTACCAATCTCAATAGTAAAAGAGCTGGAAGATTCTTATCTTTCCTACGCAATGAGCGTTATCATAAGCAGGGCTATACCTGACGTGCGGGATGGATTTAAACCTGTTCATAGGCGTATATTATATGCAATGTCGAGAGCTGGATTCGATGCCGGTAAGCCATATAAAAAAGCGGCTCGTATAGTTGGGGACGTAATGGGGAAATATCACCCACATGGTGATGCAGCTATTTACGATTCCTTGGTTAGGATGGCTCAAGATTTCTCTCTTCTTTTACCGCTTATTGATGGGCAAGGTAACTTTGGTTCGATAGATGGAGATCCACCAGCTTCAATGCGATACACAGAAGCAAGACTTCAAAAAGTGTCACACTTTTTACTGAATGATATTGATGAAGATACAGTTAATTTTAGGCCAAACTACGATGGAAATGAAACAGAACCAGTTGTGCTGCCTGCAGAGTTTCCGAATCTATTGGTAAACGGTGCAAGTGGTGTTGCAGTTGGTATGGCAACCAATATTCCTTCTCATAATCTTGGAGAAATAATAGATGCTTGTATATTATATGTAGATAATTCTGAAGTTACTTTGGATGAGTTACTTGAAGTGATGCCAGGGCCGGATTTCCCAACTGGGGGAACGATTCTTGGAAGGTCTGGAATAAAATCAGCATTTGCAACTGGTCGTGGATCAATTGTTGTGCAAGGCAAGACTCACATAGAAGACCTGCCACAAGATAGGCAAGCAATAGTGATTGATGAAATACCTTACCAGGTAAATAAAGTAAAATTAATTGAGAAGATAGGTGAGCTTGTAAAAGAAAAAAGAATTGATGGCATAACAGAAATTAGGGATGAGTCCGATAATTCTGGTATTAGAGTAGTAATTGACCTCAGAAGAAATGCTGAAGCAAGTTTTATACTTAATCAAATATTGGGACTAACTCCACTAAGAAGTAGTTTTAGTGTTAACACTTTAGTACTCAATAACAACAGACCTGCTTTGATGTCGTTAAAAGAAATCATAGCTGCTTTTGTTGACTTTAGAAAAGAAGTGTTAATCAGGAGAACAGAATTTCGTCTAAGAAAAACGAGAGAAAAAGCTCATATATATATAGGGCTCTACATTGCGGTCCTCAGCATAGATGAAGTGATAAAAATCATCCGCGGTGCAAAAGATCCTGCGGAAGCAAGTAGAGAACTTTTAAATAAAGAATGGAAAACTTCGAATGAAATCAACACTATCATCGAGTTGATTTCAGATAGCGCAAGCTTTTTGAAAGATGGAGTGTATAGATTAACTGAGCTACAAATTAAAGCTATCCTTGATATGAAACTGCAGCGTTTAACAGGCCTTGAAAAAGACAAATTAGAAGCTGAGCTAAGTTCAATGATCAACCTGATAAAAGAATATATCGCTTTTCTTGGCTCAGAAGAGAAGTTGATGAAGGAAATAAAAAACAATCTACAAGAAATAAAGAACAGATTTGCTGTGCCGCGAAAAACTTCAATAGAGGAATCAGATACGGACATTGAAGCTGAAGATCTAATTCCACAAGAGGATATGGTGATAACCGTAACTATGAATGGTTATATCAAGCGTGTGAAGCTTTCTCACTACAGAACTCAGCGTCGTGGTGGAAAAGGAAAGCTAGGACAAGGATTAAAAGAAGAGGATGTAATCACAAAATTATTTGTTGGGAATACCCACACTAGCCTCTTATTCTTTTCTAATATTGGTCGAGTTTATAGATTAAAAGTTTATAAGTTGCCTCTTGCAGAACCAACTGCACGTGGAAGAGCACTTGTTAACATATTTCCGCTTAGCGATGGTGAAACTATAACTAATATCATGCCATTGCCAAGTGAAAATGACGAAAATCAAAACATAGTTTTTGCTACTGCTCATGGAAACATAAGGCGTAACTCTTTAGCGGACTTTCACTATATTCCAAGCAATGGAAAAATAGCAATAAAGCTCGATGAAGGAGACAAATTAATATCGGTTAAAGTATGCAATGCAATTGATCATGTTTTTCTTTCAACAAGATTCGGCAAAAGTATCAGATTTGTTGTAAGTGATGTGCGTCAATTTAAAAGTCGCAATTCAGATGGCGTAAGAGGTATCAAACTTGCAAAGAATGACAGCGTGATATCCATGACCATATTAAATGGGATAGGTGTAGCAACAGAAACAAAAGAACTTTACTTAAAAGTTCCACTTGCAAAAAGACTGGGAACTGCAATTAATAACTCCATTGATTCTAAATTGGAAAAGACTTTAAATGATTTAGGAATAGATAACGAATTATTCTTAAAACTTGCAGTGAATGAGGAGTTTATATTAACTATTACTGAAAATGGCTTTGGTAAAAGAACTTCTGCGTATGAGTATAGAATAACTAACAGGGGTGGTGTTGGTATCACCAATATTCTTACTACTAGCAGAAATGGTAATGTTATTGCTAGTTTTCCAGTTGAGCAGGGTGATAATATAATGCTTATTACAGATAAAGGAAAGTTAATTCGTATTTCAGTAAATGATATCAGGATTGCAGGACGTAGCACTCAGGGAGTAACTCTATTTAAAACAGAAAGTAGAGAAAAGGTGGTGTCAGTAGCGAAAATTGAAGATCCTGATTCCACTGAAGATAGTATTTCTGAAGTTGAAAACTCTATCTCTTCTCAACTGTAGTACAGGTTAAACAAAAAGCGCAAGTTTTTGTTGATTAATACGCAGTATTTAAATTAAAATATATACTTATGGCTAAGTAAAGATCAATGGACAAAAATTTAACTAAAAATAAAAAACCACTGGCAGACAAAGAGGATAAAAAAACACCTCCTGTTAAAGATCTTACTAAAAATAAGAGTAGGAGAGATTTTATAACATTAACTACATGCGCTATGGCAGGTATAGGAGCTGCAAGTGGACTTTGGCCACTGGTTAAATCTATGAATCCTTCTGCTGAAGTTCTAGCAACTTCCACAGTGGAAGTGAATTTGTCTGGAATTCAGGAAGGACATGGAGTAAAAGTAAAGTGGCAAGGTAAACCAGTATTCATTCGTAGACGCACAAAGCAAGAAATTGAGGCTGCAAGAGCTGTGAATGTGAAGAGCTTGAGGGATCCTCAATTAGATGAGCAGAGAGTATACGAAGGAAAAGACGAATGGTTAATCATGATCGGAATATGTACACATCTTGGGTGTGTACCGGTTGACCACGCTACAAGAGATGGTAATGGTTGGTTCTGTCCTTGCCACGGTTCATATTATGATACATCAGGCCGAGTGATTGGGGGTCCTGCACCAAAAAATATGGTTGTACCTGATTATTTTTTTCCCAGTGAGAATGTTGTGGTAATTGGCAAGAAGGCTTAACGGAACTCGTTAAAAAAAACTCACAGGATCAACATCTATTATCACTGCAATACTCGAATTCAAGTTACAATTTTTAATCCAATATTTCAGCTTTTTTTGTATAGATAAACTGTGTTTATTGTGTATTTTTAATAATACCCTATACCGATACTTATTATTTAAAAAATTTATCGCTGCTGGTGATGGGCCAAGAATTTCAAATTCCTTTTTGTCTACACCTACATTTTTTTCCTGGATACAAGTAGTTAAGCTACTTGGATGACAAAGAAGAGATTTTACTATTTCATTCGCTGCTTTTTGTGTTGCAATCTGATTCTTACCACAAATGATAAGCGCTATTAATCTGCTAAATGGTGGCATTTTGGCTTCACGTCTTGACTTAAGTTCAATTTCATAAAATGAGTCCCTTTTTTGATGCAGCAATGCTTTTATTATTGAACTTTCAGGGTTATTGGTTTGCACTATTACCATTCCTTTTTCATTAAACCTTCCTGACCTGCCTGCAACTTGGTGCAATAATTGATACGTCTTTTCCGCTGCTCTCAAATCAGAATTTTCGAGGCTCAAATCTGCATTCATTACTCCAACCAAAGTTAATTTGGGAAAATTGTGCCCTTTAGCAATTATTTGTGTGCCGATTATAATGTTCACCTCTTCTTTCAACACTAAGTCAATTACGTTACTAACCGACTTTTGATCGCTGCTTATCATCGCAGTTTTTGCGTTTGGTATTAATTTCACCATTTCTTCAAGTAACTTTTCAATTCCTATGCCGTAGAGGGACAACGGCTGTTCACTTTGGCAATTAGAGCATTTTTCTGGAAGTTTCAATTGATAAGAGCAGTGGTGGCACAAAAGAGCATTTTTTTTCTTGTGATATGTAAGCCAAACAGCACAATTTAAGCAGGAAATTTTATATCCACACTTTTTACAAACTGCCAGTTGTGCATACCCTCTGCGGTTTAGAAAAAGCATAACCTGCTGTTTTTTCTCTATGGTTTGTTTGATGCTTTCAAAAAGCTCAGAGGAGATCCATTGCTTGTTGTTCCTCATATCTACTACTTTAATGAGTGGCAATTCTGCACCACCAAATCGTTTAGTTAGCTTTACATGATTGTAATTCCCGTTTTTAACATGATGAATCGTTTCAAGCAGTGGAGTAGCTGATGATAAAATAATCGGAATATTTTCAAATTTGGCTAAGATTATCGCCATATCTCGAGCATTATATATAATTCCCTGTTCTTGTTTAAAAGATGAGTCGTGCTCTTCATCAACGATAATCAATTTTAGGTTTTTATAAGGCAAAAAAAGCGCTGACCGTGCACCAATAATTATCTGCGCATTTCCATTTGCTATATTGAGCCAATTATTCCGGCGAGTTTTTGGAGTGAGCCCTGAGTACCATTCAACTAAGTTTTTTGATATCTGACCGCGAACACGATTTACCAATTGTGAAGTTAAAACAATTTCAGGTAGGAGGATTAAAATTTGTGTATTACCTTCTCCTGATGTCATTTCAACATATTCTGGTGTCATACTAGTACGTGGCAAAGACGGTATGCTAAATGTTACAGTGGGTTTTGCCTTGAGTATAAAGGTGTCATTCCAGTGCTTGACACTGGAATCCAGGAATTTTGATTGTAAATTAGGTATTGGTTTTAAGTTAAAATAAACATTTGTAATGAGGTTATATGAAAAACTGGATCCCAGTGTCAGGCTACTCGGATGACACCCTCTTGGTAGACCCAAATCACAATGTTCGTACAGTTGTGTCTCTGGGCACTGGGATGGTAAAGTCTGAGCAGCATTTGGAACGGCAGTGTAATTCTTAATCAATTGTGCAATCACAGAGAGATAAACTTCCGTTTTTCCAGATCCTGTCTCACCGTCAAGCAAAGTCACTGAATACTCGTTCAAATTGCTGATTATTTTATCACTAGCTATCTGCTGTTCAGGGCTTAATTGGCAACTTATTTCACTTGTTTCCTGCTTTTGTTCAACACAAACTAATTTATCTATGTGATTTACTTTTAACACTCCTCCCATTATCACTTTGGCAAGCATACCAATAGGTATTAAATTGTATTGTGCAACCCACTCTGCAAATGCAATCAATTTTGGTCTAATATTTGGTAAATCGATTTTTTGCTCAATAAATTTTAATTCTCGGTTACTTTTATCACTGTATTTCCAAACTATTCCGATTAAGCGTTTTTTGCCAAATGGCACCACTACGTAATCTCCAAGTAAAATCTCAGTATTTTCCTCAATTGCATATGAAAATAACTGATCAATTGGAAGTGATAGTAATACGTCAACTGTTTTTGCCATAGTGATTGAGTTTAACATTGTTTTAAAGAGCTTGTAACTTTATTAAGCTTGGCAATATAGATGAATCGGTACAGAGAAAATCTTAACGTTTAACACATTTTTCATAGTACAGACCGTATGATTGATAAATAAAATGATTTATAGAATTTGTGGAGGCTACCAATGGTCAACGACAAGATTACTTTGAACTTTGAAATAGAAAAAGGCGAACCTATAGATCGATACTACTTTTCTGCACATATAAAGCTTACAGATGAAAGCAAAAATCTTTTGCGCGAGAAGCTTGGCAGTACAATTCAATTCGATAATCTAGATGATCACTTCAATCTTAACCATGAGAATTTTTATATCTACTACAACAAATATAGTGAGCACAATGGTAGAAGTGAGCTACACGTTAGGGATGATAACGGTAAATATTTAACCTCCAATCTTCCACTTAATTACTATGGATTCTCAATGGAACTATCACCTGACGGAGCGTCAATTGCAGATTATGGTTTTTATCCTCTGTATGCAATCTATAACCCAAATCACTATGATAAAGCAAAGGAAAAAGTATTTGATGATCACGGTGAATTGTCACCAATTGCATCAAATGTGTTAGATAATTTTTTAAGCAACACAAATAGCTTAACCACACAAGATATATTACAAAATGTATTCTCACAACTGCAGAAGAAAGCTGATGAAGAAGCAGAAAGATTGGCAAGAGAGAGAGAAGCAGAAAGACAAAGGGAGGAAGAGTTAAATGAAAAGAACGAGGAGTTAAAAGAACTTGTAGAAAAGGATGAGATTAAAATATTCAAAGTGGTAAAAGGTAATGATTTAGGTAATGGGCATTCAGCAGTAGTTTTACAACTTGATGGGGAAGAAGGTGACAAGATACCTCTCGACTCTAGTAAATACTACATAGCAGAGTATAGACACCACCCAGAATGGGAAGGCGATGAATATTTAAATTTTGTTAGCCCTGATAGTGATATGCTGGTTAATTATGAAAACTTATTTTTTGTGCTCAATCAAAGCTCCTACTCAGACTTTGAAAGTGGGTTTTATTCAGAAAACAGAACCGATCCCCATAATTATGCTAAATATTCAAAGGAACCATATTTGAGTGGTGACCAGCTATCTGAAAAATTATCTAATGAATTGGAGGAAGATAGCAATCAGATAGGTACTGAATTTACAATTGATGATGAGCAAGTAGACGAAGAAGTTGTGGTAGAGAGTGAAGCCAAGTCTGGGGAGAAAGGAACGGTTGGTGAGGATAACGCAAAAAATACTATACAGGAAGAAGAATCTAACTATATAGATCAAATGCAAGCGGATGATAGCAGCAGTTATAAACCAGCTTTGCAAAGCAATCGTGATGATTATGCTGATACGAAAAAAGCTCTGCAGGAAAAATTGCATGGAGATGAAATACACAAGCAAAGTAATGAGAAAGCTCAAAAAGATATAGAAGTAAAAAAAGTAACTGTGGAAACTGACAGTAGCAGTAATAAGACTGAAAAACAAACAAAACCAACAGAAGATGAACAAGAAACTGTTATGGCAAGTGTGATAGAAAATATGGATAAAAATTCTGATATTGAAGCAGAAACTTCTAACAGTGTTGCAAATTCACAACATCCCTTAAAAATAAAGACAGGAAGTCCTCTTGAAGTGGGAAAGTATAAGGTGGAGCTGCAAGTGACATATGATGATGTAAAGAATTTTTATGATACCGTACGTGGTAAATATCATGCTGGCGATGGATATAACTACGAACAAGTAATGGTTTTATATAATGAAATTGTTAGGCCCGCTCACAATCATCATTACGAGCTGTTTACTCTTGATGAAGCACATGTTGCTAATGATCACCTGTTTATCAAGGGTCAGGATTTTGGAACTCTAAATGATTTTAATGAGATGTTCTATAAAAGTGATGAGTTAATGTGATGTAAAAAGCAAGATTCAATCTGGTGAACGAGAGTTAACTGACAGAGGAGATTGACACGTATGCCTTTATCTTTAAGATTGTTTATCAAGTATAGACATCAGCTCGCCCCATTCTCTTTTACCAATATTACTTTCTTCTCTAGTAACGTTTTCCCCTTTAATTAATTTGCGAATTATTTCTAGACCAGTTCTTGAAATACAGGCTGATTCTAGGCAATATTCAACAAAGGCATTGTAGGCCAGTGGAACCCATTTTTTTATTATATCCAGCATAACTTCTGCATAAACTCTGATTTCATATTGGGCATGCTTATCAGCTCTAAGCTTCAAAAAATGAAGGAGATTATGCAGATCTATTTTCCAATAAAATTGCGTGTAGTAATTAAGCATTAGGTTAGTTCTGGCAATTTCTCTTGCAAGCCCCTGCTCAATAAATTTTTCATAATGAGAATATACTAAATTAGAGTCATTTGTTAGAGAATCTATTATTTCCTTTGAGGTATCTGGATCAAAAGCTTCCCCGCTACCTTGTTTATTATTGTCAGATTGTTTTGCAACTTGTTCTGGTTTAGGTGTATAAAATTCATTATCAAGTATTGAATACCTTGCTGAATATTCATTCACATTTGCAGTTCTATGCCTTATCCATTGCCTTGCAACAAAAATTGGAAGTTTCACGTGAAACTTAATTTCACACATTTCAAATGGAGTTGTATGATGATGTCTCATTAAATACTTTATAAGTGCTTCATCCTGACTTATCTGTTTTGTTCCCTTGCCATAAGAAACACGAGCAGCTTGAACTATAGCGCTATCAGAGCCCATATAATCCACTACTCGAATAAATCCATGGTCTAATACCTTATGTTCTTCATATAAGATTGCATCTATTTCTTTTACTATAGTTCGTTTGGTTGCTTCATTCATAAAATATCCTCAAGACGAAATGGAGATATCAGCTCCACATGAATTGAGTTTTTCATGCATTGCTTCATATCCTCTCCATAAATGATGTGAATTGTTTATTATAGTTTCTCCACCGGCTACCAAAGAAGCAAGCACCAAAGCTGCTGTTGATCTTAAGTCAGTAGCATATAGATTAGCTCCAGATAAGCTTTTTATTCCACTTATAGTAGCTTTGCTTTTCTCGATGCTGATATTAGCACCTAACTTTCTCAATTCATCTGCATGTGTAAATCTGTTTTCAAAAATGTTCTCTTCAATTACTGATATCCCATCAGCGATGCACATTGCAGACATCAGTTGTGGTTGCATATCACTGGGAAAATTGGGATATGGATCTGTCGCAACGTTAGCAGACTTAATAGAGCCATTTTTTCTGGAAATAACAATGCCTCCATCATACAGTTCAACCATAGCTCCTATAGTCTCCAACTCATTTGTAATACACCTTATATCAGATAGATTTATTCCTTCCAACTCCAACTTACCACCGGTTATTATAGCAGCTAGTGCATAGGTGCCTGCTTCTATGCGATCTGGTATTATTTTATGAACACATCCATTTAGTGCTTCAACTCCTGTTATTATGACCTTTGTATTATCAATTTCAATATCAGCACCCATTTTCTTCAGAAAATCTATTAAATCAAGAACTTCCGGCTCAGTTGCAGCATTGTTTATTGTTGTCACTCCTTCTGCAAATGTTGCTGCCATTATTACATTTTCTGTTGCGCCAACACTTATTTTCTCAAATGTGATTTCTTTTCCTTGTAGCTTTCCTTTCACTGTTGCAATTATATTATAGCCGTCAATTTCAATTTTAGCTCCCATTTCTTCTAATGCTTTAATATGCATATCAACGGGACGCTTTCCAATGTTGCATCCACCAGGAAATGCTGTTCTCGCTTTGCCAAATCTGCTAAGCATTGGACCCAATATTAGAAAAGAAGTTCTTAGCTTACTTGCGGTTTTATATGGCATCACGTGATTGTTGATATTGCTGCAGTCAATTTTCAAAGTATGGTTCGCTTTATAATTTTTATTGTGCATAAAGTTCACTTCTGCTCCAAGACTTTCAAGCAACTTAGACATTAGATGCACATCAATTAAATCAGGTACATTATGCAAAATTACCGGGGAGCTACTTAATAGACTTGCTGCCATTATTGGTAAAACAGCATTTTTTGAGCCATTAATCTTGATTTTTCCGACCAAAGGTTTGTAGTTATTTCTTATTAATATCTTGTGCATTTAATTAGATATAAAGTATAATTCATTAGTTTATTGAAGTCTTACTAAGTATAATAGATTGACCGTAAAAGGCAAAATTTGCTTTTTCTTCCTCATCATCCCAGTGTCATGCTACCTGCATGACACCTGATGCGAATTGCCCCCGAAATTTTATACTATGAATTACTCAAATGACGCTCTCGAGCTTTATCAAACCAAATAACACCAATTGCAACAATGAAATAACCAGCTGCTCCTAATGTAAGGCGAATTACTGCATCGAAAGTTGACAGAGGAGGAGACGGCATTAGAATGCTCAAAACACTATACACAAGATTATTTGTTGCATGAGCAATAGTTACTGGCCAAATCGAGTTGTCTTTTTCAAACAACCAGGTAAACATTATAGACATTGCACAAATATAAAGGGTATAAGCACAAATAGTCGGGAATGTAAAGCCATCCATACGCGTCAAGTTAAGAGATTGTGAGCAAATTTAGAGAGGTTAAAGTGGATACTCTAGCCCTTCTACGTTTGTCTTTTAATGAAAATCGCGACCAAGTTATAGTGAGTTTTTTAAGAAATGCTTTTAAACTATTAATTTTGGTTAATACTAAAAATAACTCTCTAACCCGCCTTTTTAGCTCAATAAATGCCTTTGTTAAGCTAAGTTCTGTATTCTTTTTCACTTCTGTGCAACCAACTATGCCGTGAAATATATGAATTGCGCACAATTTAGCATATAGTTCACATAATACTCTGCATGGCTTTCCTTTTAGCTTATCAAGCCTGATATGGCTTTTATACAATTTAAATAATAACTCAATTTGCCACCTTACTCTGTAAATCGTTAATACTTGCTCAGCACTAATTTTATTTTCTGGAACATTAGTTATAAATATTGACCAGTTCAACAATTTTTGATTTCTTTTAGAGGATGTATATCCCTGCGATCTTGCTAATCTATTAGCTTTCCTTCTTCTGGCCATAGACTGTTCTTCAGTTAGTTTCTGACATATAATTCTTACTCTAATTTTTGCTTCTTTTCCTAACAATACCTCGTTTTCTAAAAATAACTTATCCTCTAAACATTCTAATAACTCCATTTTTTGATTTGTTTCTACATCATATATGTTGGTATCGGATTTATAACGACTTATGAAATAAGCTCCTATTTCATTGATTTGTTTAAAAGAACTTGGCACAAAATAACCGAGATCAGATATTAGCAAATCATTGCTTAATATATTACTTAAATGTTTCCTATATCCCTGGTCTGATCTTACCCCCTCCGTTAAATTAAGTTGGTCTATTATCTGATTCATGTAGTCGAAAACTAATTGTAACTTTATTCCAGACTTAGTATTGCTTTCATAGCCACTGTAGCTAGTACCATAACCTTTATACATCTCTTCCATACTGTTAGGTAGAGTAATATAGCTACTGTCCAATAATTTAACACTATTAAATTGCTGTAAGATTTTGCAATCAACTTGCAAGATATTTTTAAAGAGAATCACAGATTCATTATACATCCTTTTCATAAATTCCACTGCTTCTTCAGTAAATCTAAAATCCAAACCTTGTTTTGTTATATCTATCGAGTCCTCGTTTAGTAATTGACACATTGTTTCTACGCTACAATTATCAACTCCTATATTACCCAAGACCATGGCTTTTACGAATGATGAACCTTTTAGCTTTCTCTTTCTTTTTATAAACCTTGTTGTAATTGAGATTTTCTCTGCTTTTTCATTAAAAAATTCTTTGAGCTTTTTTGATAAGCAAGTTATTTTATTCATTGGTTCTCTCACTAAAAGTATATCTGGGAGAACTTATACCTTATTATTCTATCTCTTTCATACCTTTATTTCCTTAACTTGACGCGTATGGTAAAGCCATCCTTCCACAAAGCTGAGCCAGCAACCACATAAGTTGGTATGTGCCATACTGACCAAATAATACCGACAATAATTGCTCTGATATAAAAATTTGATATTTTGCTTTTAAGATTTTTCAAAAGATAGCCACGCCAACCGATCTCTTCACCAAGAGACATAATGATCCACATCACAAAGGTTGATAATAAAACAAATAACATCACTAATGGACTCAAAACTGCACTCAAATCCTTTACACGGTCTAACGTAAAAGACTCTCGGAAAAATGAAAAACCGCAGTAAATTGACAAAAGACCATTGGAAATTAGCATACTTACCAGAATAAGTATAAACCCTAATAGACAGTTTTTTGGCGAACTAAGTTTAAAAAGATCCCTTACCTTCTGTTTATTATAAATGGTTAGCAAAATTGCAACTGAAGCCGGAACAAATGTTGTTAATAATGTTATGTCTTTGAAAGGTAAGCACCAAGCTATAATGCACGTCAAAAAATATGTAATTACAAAAAATAATGTACAATTAATAGTGGTTAAATTCATGCATACGCCCATCAATTCCTTTTCTGCATTATTGATCTTTATTCATAAATTGTCAATAAAATACTTCTTCAGGGATGAATAGAATATTTTTTCTTTTTGAATTGCTATTGATAGTTTAATTTTTATATGTATTCCCTTTCACAACCGTTTGTCATCCCAGTGTCACGTGCTGGGATGACAGTAGGAGAGCTGCTTGCATGACAAGAGGAGGGTACTGGAATGACAAGAGGAAGACACTGGGGTGACATCAACTAAACTTGTCCAAATATGAGCGATGCATTAGTGCCACCAAAACCAAACGAATTAGAAAGTGCATATTGAATTTTATGCTCCTGAGCTTTAAACGGTACAAAATTTAAATCACATCCTTCTGAAGGCTTGTGTAAATTTAAGGTTGGCGGAATAATTCCATTATTTAACGCAAGAATACTGAATATTGCTTCAACGCTCCCTGCAGCACCAAGTAAATGTCCTATAGAAGATTTAGTTGAAGAAACAGGTATTTTATAAACGTAGTCACCGAATAACTGTTTCATTGCTATTACTTCAATTTTATCTCCAAGTGGCGTTGAAGTTCCATGTGCATTGATATACCCTACTTGATTGGGATTAATTTGTGCGCTCTTTAAAGCAAGCTGCATTGCCTTAAATGCGCCTCTTCCTTCTGGATGTGGTGCTGTAATGTGGTGCGCATCTCCTGTGAGTCCGTACCCAACCAGTTCAGCATGTATTTTTGCCCCCCTTTTTTTCGCATGTTCGTATTCCTCCAGCAGCAATATACCTGCTCCTTCACCCATAACAAAACCATCGCGTTCTTCATCCCATGGCCTTGAAGCTTCTTCCGGTTTATCGTTAAATTTAGTTGATAACGCCTTCATAGATGCAAAACCTGCAATTCCAACTCTACACAGTGCACTTTCTGCTCCACCTGCAATCATAACATCCGCTTCACCAAGTTTTATAGTTCTTGCTGAGTTTATGATTGCATGCGCACCTGTTGCACATGCGGTTACTGCTGAATCGTTTGGACCTGTAAATTCGTATTTAATAGAAATATGGCCAGATATCAAATTTATTAGACTTGCAGGGACAAAAAATGGACTGACACGTCTGGGCCCTTTTTCCTGCATGGTAATAACATTTTCCTGAATTGACGGAAGACCACCTATACCAGAGCCAATAGTCACACCAACACGTTCCCGATTGATATTTTGGCTTTCCAAAATTAATGAATCATCTACTGCCTGAATAGCTGCTGCAATACCGTAATGGATAAAACGATCTGTCCTTTTTGAGTCTTTCTCAGAAATATAATCTAGTGGATTGAAATGGTGCTCAATGTTGTCTGATTGCAACGGCACCTGCCCTGCAATTTTGCAAGCAAGATCAGAAGAGTCAAATCTATCCGTATTGATTGCTTTTATGCCAGACTCACTTTTTATTAGCCTTGACCAAGTGTTGTCAACATCTGCCGCTAGTGAAGTGATTAAACCAACACCAGTGACTACTACTCTTCTGCTCATTTAACACTAACTATTAGCCTTTTTTATTATTAATGTACTCAACTATTTGCTCCATAGTTTCCATTTTTTGTGCGTCTTCATCTGGAATTTCTATTCCAAACTCTTCTTCTGCTGCCATGATGATTTCAACTGCATCTAAGCTGTCTGTACCATGCTCCGAAAGCTTTGAAGAGCTGTTGAATTTCTCTACATCCTTACTAATATGCTCTAGTATAATCTTTTTCACTTTTTCTTCTATGTCTTCTCTAGTGCTCTTTGCTAGTTCGCTATTCACATTTCTTACCAAAAAAATAACCTATTCTTTGATGTTATAAAAAATTTTTATGTTTGCAATATCTTTTATAACTGGTAAACTACAGTAAAGTTTTCTACTGCCCTAGCTGGCTAGCGTTACGTGCTAAACAATTAACAATTCAAAAATGCTAGACGAAACAACAAAAAATTTGCTTATTGTAGAAGTAAATAAACTCTTACCCGAAAATAGCGAGAATAAGCTTATATCAGCTATGCGTTATATACTCCTTGCTCCTGCAAAACATATACGCTCCTTTTTAGTCGTAGCTTCATCGCGAGTGTTTAACGCGGAAGCTAAAAAAGTAATATCAGTTGCTGCAGCAATTGAATTTGTTCATGCTTACTCTCTAATTCACGATGATTTACCGTGCATGGACAACAGTGATACTCGCAGAAGCCAGCTAAGCTGCCATAAAAAATTTGATGAAGCAACAGCAGTGCTTGCCGGAGATGCACTACTTACTCTGGCTTTTGAGGTATTATCTTCGTTAAATGAGAAACGCTGTGAGATCATAAAAGTTCTTTCTCAGGCAATAGGAATTAGGGGAATGGTGGGAGGACAGGCTTTAGATATTAACAGTGAGCATATAGATTTTAGCCCCCAACCCTCTGTCATTCAAGTAGCTGACACTGGGATCCAGAAGGCTTTGCCTACAAGCATTTCGTGCAAAAAGCCATGCGATAGTGGAGCTGAACATGAAATGGATTCCAGTGTCAGCTACTTGCATGACACCCTTTCTACCTTAAAACTACAACATTCGTACGGCTGTATGTATGACGCTGGAATGACGTCGGGCCAAGCTGATAAAATAAAAGAAATTCATTTGATGAAAACCGCAAAACTATTTGCAGCTTCATGTGAAATAGGTGCTATAATCGGGGGTGCTACAGACAAGCAACGTAAAGCGTTATATAACTATGGAATAAATCTAGGGCTTATCTTTCAAGCTAAGGATGATATTGAAGACTACGAACAAGATAAAACAAATAATCTTATGTCTGTGCTTGGTAAAAGTGAAGTAGAGGACTATATAGACGGCCTCTTTAAACAAGGCTTGGATAATTTGAGTGCGCTTTCAGGGGATACTAATTATTTATATGATTTATTGAATCAAGTAAAGAAAGATGGTTAGAAAAATTATATTACAAATGCTTATTTCCGTAGTAATGATTCTCACTTTAACTTCTGCTTTTGTGTTTACTATTGTCTATATAAACAAAGGTAAACCGGAAAAAAAGGACAAGCTTTATGAGATAAATGCCACGCATGGTGGTTTGATACAGACGATAGCACATTACCTAGTGAAGCCAATACTTGAATCAGCACTTGACCGCTATATTGAAAAGCATGGGCTGACAGAATATTTAGAAGAAATAACGCAGCAAAAGGAAGAAGATTCAATAAATTTTTATGAAATTACTGAAGGCAGTGGCAGCAAGGCTTTTTGTGGCCTGGAAGTCCTATTGCAAATATATAAAATTTCTAATAATAACTCAGCAACACTCCCTAGCAAAGTTTCTGATGTTACTTTGAAAATAGGTCAAGATGACCTAAAAGAAGTGAGTTTAGGGGTAATAGGTATGAAAGAAGGCGGAGAGCGTGTAGTTACTATTGCCAATGAGAACAAAATGAATTTTAATTCTTATTACGTCAAACTGATCGAAGTAAAGGATAAATATCCCGACTCAGTAAATAATCTGATGGTTTTTAATGACTTAATTAACAAGACTGGAAAACAAGTAAGGTGCGGTGATGAGATATCGGTTAAATATAGCGTAAAGGAGCATAATGGGGAATATATAGTCAAAGATCAAACAGTGCAATTTAGGGTTGGCGATAAAAAAATACCACTTGCTATAGAGCTTGGAGTTGTGGGAATGAGAGCTGGTAATAAAAGAACTATTCTTTCTCCGCCTGACCTTTTGACTATTACTGACGATATGTTAATAAAAGACATAGATTATGATGAAGAAAATATCTCAATAATTGACTTAAGCTTAGATGTTAAGCAAGAGGTCGCAGCACACCATTCTACTGTTGAAAAACAGCCTAAAGAATATAGCTGAAATTTTAGGTCTACTGGCTAATCTTCTGAACACTCTCTATACTACTTAAAGTAGGCTTTTCGTTTTTCCTAAAGTATAAACTTAGATAAATCAAGCTGCTTCGAAATTGACTCAAGTTTATCTTTTACATACTTGCTGTCTATAATGAATTTTTCGCTATTTTTCTCAGAAGCAATGAAACTTATTTCATCTAAAAGCTTCTCCATGACAGTGTGAAGCCTTCTTGCGCCTATATTTTCCACTTGCCTATTAACTGTAAACGCTATTTCAGCTATGGTTTTTATACCATCATCAGTGAACTCAAGTGTCACATTTTCTGTTTTCATTAAAGCTATGTACTGCTTTAACAAACTAGATTCTGGTTCCTTTAATATTCTTATTAAATCCTCTTGAGTAAGTGCCTTAAGTTCTACCCTGATCGGTAATCTGCCCTGCAATTCCGGTAAGAGGTCAGATGGTTTAGACTGATGAAAAGCACCAGATGCAATAAATAATATATAGTCTGTTTTTACATGGCCATACTTAGTTGTAACAGTTGTTCCTTCAAGTAATGGTAACAGATCGCGTTGCACTCCTTCTCTGTTTACTTCACCTTTTACTTCTGTACGCGCTGCAATTTTGTCTATTTCATCCAAAAATACTATACCGTCATTACTAACAAGATCAATGGCTTCTTTGATTATCTTATCTTCATCCATTAGCCTTTCACTTTCTTCATTAATTAATATTTCACGCGCTTCTTTTACCTTCACCGTAATAGTTTTTGTTTTTTTGCTCCCGTTAAACATCTTGCCCATTATTTCTGTTACATTCATCACACCAACTTGCCCACCTGGCATGCCTGGTATATCGAAAGTAGGTAACATACTCTTGCTCTCTCTGACGTTAATAGAAACTTCTCCGTCCTCAAACTCTTTATTCCTCAACCTTTCTCTAAAATTTTTTTTACTCTCTTCGGTTGCATTTTCGCCTACCATAGAGTTTACTATTGTTTTCTCAGCTAAAATTAAAGCCTTTTTAGCTAAGGCTTTACGGGCTTTCTCTTTAACTAAAACTATTGCTGCATCAACTAAATCGCGTATTATCGAATCAACGTCACGTCCAACGTACCCTATTTCAGTAAACTTCGTTGCCTCAATTTTTATGAACGGTGCACCGGCAAGTTTTGCTAAGCGACGAGCTATTTCAGTTTTACCAACCCCTGTATGACCGATCATCAATATATTCTTAGGTATGATTTCATCACGCAATGGAAATGGAACCTGATTGCGACGCCAACGATTTCTGAGCGCAATAGCAACAGCACGCTTTGCATCATCCTGTCCGATTATGAATCTGTCCAATTCTTTAACTATCTTCTGTGGTGGCAGGTCATCTAACAAAACTTGAGTGCTGTCATTAACTTGAACATCGCTGTTATTTGAATCAAAACCACTCTTAGTATCTTTATAGAGGTTATCTTTTTCATCGTAGGTGTCACTACTACAAGACCGCCCTTCTGAAAGGGTTATAGGCTGATTGGAAAAATTGGTGCACAAAGTTTTTTGTTCAGAAGACATATCACTCCTCTATTTTTTCAATAATTATATTATGATTTGTATAAACACATATATCAGCAGCTATCTTCATAGCCTTTTTCGCAATTTCCTCTATTGATATTCCTTTAATGTCAATTAAAGCTCTTGCTGCAGATAGAGCAAAATTTCCCCCAGAGCCAATAGCTGCAATTCCATCTTCAGGTTCAAGAACATCACCTGTTCCCGTAATTACTAATGAAATAGATTTATCTGCAACAATCATCATAGCCTCTAATTTTCTTAGATATTTATCCATTCTCCAGTCTTTTGCAAGTTCAACACATGCCCTCATTAATTGCCCTGGGTGCTTGTCAAGTTTAGATTCTAGTCTTTCAAAGAGAGTAAATGCATCGGCTGTTGCTCCAGCAAAACCGGCAATTACAGAATCACCAGAAAGACGCCTAACTTTTTTTGCTCCGGATTTTATAACAGTGTGGCCCAGTGAAACTTGTCCGTCACCTATTACCACTACGCTTTCACCCTTTCTAATTGATAATATAGTAGTGCCATACATTTTACTGTTGTCGTGTTGAATCATTTTTCTATCACTTTAAATAAGAATCTCATTATACTTTAATCTTTAGTCAAATTTGCTAAATATGTTTAATTATAGCTTATAATATAATACCTTCCTTATAACATTTAAAGTGTAGATGCAAAACATAATTCACCCAGATTTGGAAAAAAGTATAAATAATTGGTTCGGAGCAAAATTTAACGGCCTTACATTGCCATTTTATAGCTCTATAGATCTTAGAAACTCTGGCTATAAAATCGTTCCAGTAGACGCTAATTTATTTCCTGCGGGGTTCAATAACTTAAGTGAAGAATCAAGAACGATGGCAGCAAGATTGATAAAAAGCTATTTTAAAAGACATCAATACAAAAAGGTTCTTATAATACCGGAAAATTATACACGCAATAAAATGTATATAGAAAACGTATTTGTTATAGAGAAAATACTACAACTCGCAGGTTTTGAGACTAGAATTGGCCTTTTATATAATGAAGTATACAATTTAATAGAACAGTATGAAACTGTTGTGAAAGAAAACTCTCTGCTAAAGACAACTTCAGGATTTGTGCCTGATGTTATTATACTGAACCGTGATATGACGAGCCACATTCCAGACACGCTGAAAGACGTAAAGCAAGATATAGTACCAAGCCCACTATACGGTTGGCATAGCAGGCAGAAATTTAAGTATTTTGAAATCTATCAAGAATTAGCATCTGAGTTTTGTGGCAAATTTAAAATAGACCCATGGCTAATTTCTGTGCTTACAGAGAGCTGTGATGGAGTTGATTTTGATGATGATTTGTCACTAGGAGCAGTAGCAACTAAAGTTGACCAAATATTATCTCTAGTGCAAAAAAAATATGAGGAATATGAAATAAAAACACAACCTTACGTTTTTATCAAAGCAAGCAATGGCACATATGGGATGGGCATTATAACAGCAACAAGTGGAGAGGAAATATTAAACCTCAATAAAAAAAAGCGTCATAAAATGAAAAAGATAAAAGAAGGAATAGCAATCAATAGCGTTATTATACAAGAAGGTGTACCAACCATTGACATGTTTAAAAGCAGTTCTGCAGAACCGCTAATATACTATATAGGAGATACTCCAACATGTTACTTATACCGATGTAATAGCAGAAAAGATGTATATTCTAGCTTGAATGCCACTGACTGTGAGTTTCATGATGTTAGCCAGGTTGTAGAAGGTAAAATTCTATCACTTTGGAGTATTGTTAGCAAATTAGCAGTACTAGCGTTGGCAGTAGAAATAAAATCTTTTCATCCCTAATTCTTATACCTCTACAGTGCTGTCATTAGAATGACCGTTTATATTATGAACATCATCAAGTTCAGTGGAAGGATCATCATTGACAGGTTGTTGAAACAATTTGTCAAGCTGAACTGCAAGAAATACTGCACTATATATTATGCTGACTGTTACGCTTAAGTTGAAATTATAGATTATACCACTACCTAAGTTTATTGGTATAGTTGGAGTCTCTATCCTTCTTAATATGAAGTTTAATAAACCTAACGACAAAGTTAATGTGCTAATAATAAGGTCCTTCTTACACTCAGCAGACTTTTCAGGATCCTTATTATCCAGATATTCCTTGCATGTATAATAATAGCTTATAGGTTCTGAAATGAACAAAAATAGGATCGTTGAGGTTAAGTTAATATAACTTATTATGTCTGTATTGCTTCCAGTGCAAAAATGGATGATTTTCAACATCATTAGCGCTTCTATGGTGCTGCTTGCAAGATTAGCCGATTTACCCACAATTTTTGCCAGCTCTTTTTTACTCTCAGGGTTTCTGTAATCCTTAATTAGATCCTGTAGAGTAAATGCAGAATGGGCAATGTATAGAATAGATGTCGGAAACTTTACTAGTCGAGCAACATTCCGTATAAGAAAGATATTGGATCTATTATTGTCAATGAACTCGCAGCAAAATTGCAGTGAAATCTTACACAATAGGGCTGTTAAACCTGTTGTGATGCAGATTACCTTCCTGAAATCATGATCATAAATATCATGCACCCTTTGTGCGAGTATGTTAGATTTCTTTTTTAGCTTGTTTGGCATGAAATAGTTAATAACTTCCTGTTATTCTATCACATAAAATCCTAAAAGAAAAGCCCTATGAATCAGGACTTTAAGGGAGATTTATGCACAAATCGGCCAGGCATTTTATAAACAAGGGATCGGTACTGAGAGTTGGCACACGAAAGTAATATCCATCCTTAATAATTGCTTTATATTCTATATCAAGTTCAACTAGAGTTTCTGAATGCTCAGAAACAAAAGATATAGGTGATAGAACTACAGGTACACCATCAGCTTTTGCGCGTAATAGCTCACTTTCAGTGCTTGGCTCTAGCCATTTTACAGGACCAATCTTACTCTGATAACATATTGACCAATCTAAGTTATTGATAGCTAACTTTTCTACTATTAACTCTACGCTTCTTTCTACCTGTGAAGCGTAAGGGTCGCCCTTTTTAATGATACTAAGAGGTAAGCTATGGGCTGAAAATAGGACTCTTGGTTTACCGATTTTTCTAGCCAATTTATAGTACTTAGCTATCAGATTAGTGTGAGCTTCAATAAAATCTTGGTTATCATAATAACGGTGAATCATTTTTGTATTGCATTTTAGGCCATACCGTTTAGCATTTTTTTGCCAATTCTCGATGGATGACAGAGTTGTGGTAGTTGAATATTGTGGATACAGTGGCAGCAGAATTACTTCGTCAGGATCAAACTGTTTTACACTTTCAATAACTTCGTCAGCAAATGGACGCCAATAGCGCATGCAGATGAATACCTTGTGTACATGGTTTCTATTTTCGTTTAATTTTAGTTCTAAAGCATTAGCTTGCATTTTTGTATTCTCTAGAATTGGCGATTTACCTCCAATTTCCTCGTATATTTTTCGTGCAGTATTTTCTCGTTTCGCAGATATAAACTTTGCTAAAAGAAACCGAAAGGGATTCGGTAGATTGATTATTCTCCTGTCATAAAAAAGGTTGAATAAAAAAGGACGGACCGCATTTAGTGAATCAGGCCCGCCAAGATTAAATAAGATAACTGCCTTTTTCACCTACGCACTACTACAACAAGTTACTTCTGGGGTGCCTATAAAATTAGCTACACACTCATCAAATTTAGTTATAGGCACTAAATTTCTTACACTGGCATACAATAAGTGGCCTGATCTCTTCAGGTTACTCTTGGTGGATGTGAAGTTCCAATCGAAAAATGTATCGACAAAAAGACTTGGTACCGTTTCAAGAAGTTCAACAGCAGCTAAAGATAGCATTATACAACTTTGCAGGACATTCAGAAGAACCTTGAGGGGAAAAAGTAAAACTTTAACGAAAAGAGAGGTGCTACTTGTTTCATCCAGTAGTCGCCCTGAGTTAGGCGAATTATACTCGGTGTGTTTTCTATTTTGATCAAAGATAGGAAATTTTATAGTATCTTTCTTAAATTCCGCGTCTATTTCTTTTCTACTATGGTTAGTGATTTTTTCCATTAACTTCTCACGCAGATGAAAAGTTCTGACAATAAAACATGTGGCAATCATTAAGGAAGCACATAAAAGTGCGCATTGCATGAGGCTCATACTGCCTAGCATAGCTGGCAGTGCAAAACAAACAAGCGGTGCTATGATTGTCATTTCAAGAAATGGAATAGTGTTTCTTTTCATTGCAAAAGCAGCACCTTTTTTTAATTCTGTATTATGATGTAAGCTATATTCCAAAAAGCTTAAAAAGGCCAAATTAAAAGTTAAAAATCCTTTTGTTCCACAAAAAAGTGATGACTTAAAGTTACTTACTAATTTTTTAGTAGTAGATTCAGCTTGTTTAGTAGTGTTATTTTTACAACATTCACCCATACAATACCTCCTTGATGATTTGTCCTTAATTATAGATAAAAAATCACTTCTATGAAATTAAAATTTGTAATAAAATAAATCTATAAATGTACTATTCTATATAAGGAAATAATATGGCAATTGAGAAGACACTTTCAATCTTAAAACCTGATGCAGTAAAAAATAATATTACAGGCAATATAAATTCCTACATCGAACAATCTGGGCTGAAAATCACAGCACAAAAAATGATGTTACTAACAAAAAAACAAGCAGAGCTGTTTTATGAAATTCATAAAGATAGGCCTTTTTTTGGGGAATTAGTAGAGTTTATGACCTCTGGTTCTGTGGTAGTTCAAGTTTTAGTTGGTGAAAATGCAGTAAGTAAATACAGACAAATCATGGGAGCTACCAATCCAAAGCAGGCAGATAAAGGCACAATCAGGGGTGATTTTGCTGATGATATTAGTGAAAATAGAGTCCACGGCTCGGATAGTCTAGAAAATGCTCGTAAGGAGATAGCTTTCTTTTTTGCTGAATGTGAGTTGGTGTAGTTAACTCAGATTGGCGTCATCCAAGTAGCTGACAACATAGAAACGAAAAAACTTGCTTGACACCCTCCGCCAGCCCCCTTATCATGAAACTGAAGCTATTGTATTTGCTTTCGCCAATCTGCAGATTAAAAGGTAAGGATTACTTAATGTATCGGCGTCTTATGTTCAATTTTTTGCAGTATATAGATACTGTATGTCTTTACAAAACTTCATCTACATCTAGGTTTTTATCTAAATAAGCTGAACGCGCTTATAAAGCGTTACAAGACATCAAAAAATGCCAATACTCGACAGAGATAGTAAAAGACTAGCTAACTCGGGGATTCTTTGTCTTTTTTTCTGCTTAGTAAATTTCTTAAACATTTGCAGCGTAAGTTAGTTGCAATTAAAAGCGGCTGAATCTCGCTTGTCAAGCGTTTAAAACATAAAAAACGCCAATATTTTAAAGCGGATAATAACCCCAGGGCTTCTTTTGCCTTTTTTTTCATTTGGTAAATTTCTTAACGTTTGTAGCTAAACGACAACCGTCATCCCGCTACGTGTTAGCGGCTAAGAGATACCGCGGCGGTATGACGGTTTGCGGCGGCATGACCTCGTCATTCCCCTACGTGTTAGCGGGATCTAGAGATACCGTGACGGTATGACGGTTCGCGCGGTGGCATGACCTCGTCATCCCGCTACGTGTTAGCGGGATCTATGCTTTGAGATACCGCGAATGAATCGCGGTATGACATAGGGAACCCTTTCTTGGGTTAGCTATAGATTTACTTCGCATATTCAGCTAATTTTTATTACAATTACAACAAAATAATTTTGGCTTTGATGAAAACTGTATATGTATGTCAATTGTGTGGTCATAGCACTGGTAGGTGGGTAGGGAAGTGCATTGCATGTGACAATTGGGATACAATTGTTGAGGAAATAGCAGTAAAAACGGGCAAAAGAAGTATATCTGCGCCAATTTTAATAAAGACGTTATCGGGTAGCGAAATTATCACTCCAAGTCGTTTTCTAACAGGAATAGAAGAATTAGATAGAGTTTTTGGTGGGGGTATCGTTCAAGGTGCTAGCATTTTAATTGGAGGCGAACCTGGTATTGGAAAATCCACCCTTTTGCTTAGAATTGCAGCTAATGTTGTGCAACTTTCCTCTTTTGAATGTCTTTATGTATCTGGCGAGGAATCTTTAGAGCAAGTGAGTCTCAGAGCAAAGCGTCTTAAGATAAATGAACCTAAAATTAAGCTTTTGTCTACAGTGTCTTTAACTGATGTAGTAGCAACAATAAAGGAAAACAAAAGTATTAAATTCTTAGTAATTGACTCTATACAAACAATGTATGATAGCAGAATTACATCAGCACCAGGCACTGTAACTCAGGTCCGCACTTGCGCTCATGAATTAACCATTCTTGCGAAACAATATGGTGTTTCTCTTTTAATAGTTGGTCATATAACTAAGGATGGACAAATAGCTGGACCTAAAACTTTGGAGCATATGGTGGATACGGTATTATATTTTGAAGGTGAAAATAGCAATCAATACCGCATTTTACGCACTATTAAAAATAGATTTGGCCCTGCAAATGAAATTGGTGTTTTTGAGATGTCTGAAGCAGGACTTGTGCCTGTTGATAACCCATCATCATTGTTTCTGATGGCCCATGATAGAGAAGTAGTTGGCAGCGCCGTATTTGCAGGAATTGAAGGTTCAAGACCAATTTTAATGGAAGTTCAAGCGTTAATAGCAGGAACTAATATGGCAACCCCAAGAAGGGCAGTAGTTGGGTGGGATATTAATAGATTGGCTATGATCATCGCGGTGCTAAATGCTCGTTGCAAAATGTTTTTGCATGATAAAGAGGTATACCTAAACATTGCAGGGGGACTCAAAATACAGGAACCATCGGCTGATCTTGCTGTTGCTGCTTCCCTTATTTCAAGTGTAGTAAATTTACCGCTGCCAACTTCTTCAATAATCTGCGGTGAAGTTGCACTTTCAGGAGAAATTAGGAATGTCTCGCATGCTGATCTCAGACTAAAAGAAGCACAAAAGTTAGGATTCAAAAAAGCAATTATGCCTAAAAATGGTAATTACTCTTCTCACGATATTGAGATAATTAAGCTTGGTCACGTAAGGGAATTAAGAGAAATTTTTAATTACAATTAAATAACGCTTCAGCAAATTCTTTGCTAGTAAACTCCCTTAAGTCCTCTATACTTTCGCCAATTCCTATAGCATGTAACTTTATCTTATAAGCTTCTGCAAGTCCAATTACCACTCCGCCCTTAGCAGTGCCATCTAACTTTGTTACGATTAGCCCGGTAACATTAACCATTTTGCTAAATGCTTCTAATTGGCTATAAGCATTTTGGCCGGTAGTTGCATCAAGAACTAAAATAACGTCATGAGGGGCAGTATCATCCAATTTCTTTATCGTTCTATATATTTTTGATAACTCCTCCATAAGGTTCACATTATTTTGCAGCCTTCCTGCTGTGTCAATTAGAACAACATCAATGTTATCTTTTATAGCTTGACTTACAGCTCTATATGCCACACTTGCAGAGTCGCTACCATACTCTCCAGTAACAATCAAGCAATCAGAACGTTCTGCCCAAATGTTTAATTGCTCACTAGCAGCAGCTCTAAATGTGTCGCATGCAACAAGCATAACGGATTTTCCCATTTTCTTATATTTATATGCAAGCTTACCTATAGTTGTGGTTTTACCGTTACCGTTTACTCCACATACCATTATTATATGTGGTTTTTTATTTAAAATTAACGGCTGTACAACTGGGCTAAATATAGCTTCTATTTCGTTCATTAACTGCTGTGTGATAATGTTATGTTCAACTTCCTTGTCAAATTTGATGCTTGTGAGCCTGTCAATAATTAATTTGGAAGTTTTATGACCAATGTCCATGCTAATTAGCAATTCTTCTAGCTCATCTAAAAGCGACTGATCTAATTTTTTTTTGTCAGAGAAAATACTTTTCACCCCGTCGCTAAAGCGAGAAGAAGTTTTTAACAGGCCTTTATAAAGATTACCAAATAAACTCAAGGGAATACTCCTTTTAAATTATAAACTTAACGACAACATAGAGACGCTGGTTGTAAAGAAATACACGTATTATGTGTATTTGTAAAGTTAAATAGTCGTTTTACGGGAATTTTGAAAGTAAAATTCCCGTGATACTAGTGTATTTTACTTTAGTTTTTAACCTAAATATGTTATAATGTAGAATAGCGGTTTACAGGTAATTTTATGAGTTATAATGAGAAAATTTTAGATCATTACGAAAATCCAAGGAATGTTGGCTCTCTGGATAAAAATGATCCAAGTGTTGGCACTGGTTTAGTTGGTGCACCATCGTGCGGTGATGTAATGAAATTGCAGATAAAGGTCAATGACAAAGGTGTTATTGAAGATGCAAAATTTAAAACTTTTGGCTGCGGTTCTGCCATTGCTTCAAGTTCCTTGTTAACAGAGATGATAAAGGGAAGAACCATCAGTGACGTTACACAGATAAAGAATACTCAAATAGTGGAAGAATTGTCTTTACCTCCAGTGAAAATACACTGTTCGGTACTTGCTGAAGATGCTATAAAAGCCGCTATTCATGATTATCAAAGTAAGCAAAAGAATTAAGAAGCATGAGTGAATATCAAGAAGTAGGCGGAGGTGAAACTGTAAAAAAGAATAAAAAACTTATCACTATAACTGCGGAAGCAGTAGAAAGGATAAGGTATTTATTGGACCAAAAGAAGCATACTAACCTTGAGAAACCGGAAGAAGCAATAGGAATAAGAGTGCTAATTAAGCAAAAAGGATGTTCTGGTTTAAAATATGATATTGAATATGCATATGATACTCGTCCTTTAGAGTCGGTAATTGAAGAAAACTGTAGTGATGGCCAAAAAGTTAAAGTGTTGATCGACCCAAAATCCGTCATGTTTATTCTTGGCTCTGAAATGGATTATGTAGAAGAAAAATTTTCATCGGGTTTTGTTTTCAAAAATCCTAATGAGAAAGGAAAATGTGGTTGTGGAGAGAGTTTTCATGTCTAGCAACTATTTTGCATTGTTTGAAATTGAACCAGCTTTCAATATCAGCTTTGATGAGTTAGAGAAAAAATATATTGAGCTAAGCAGGACTGATATAAATGAAAGACAGTCCCAAAACATGGAAAATATTAACAGAGCTTATCAGATACTAAAGTCACCGCTAAAACGTGCTGAGCATTTGCTGGATTTTTTTAATGTGAAAAGCCAAAAGGACCACTTAAATTCTGAAATATTAAGTGAATCAATGGAAATAAGAGAGTACTTACTAGACTGCGACGATCTACAATTTGCAAGCAGGATGATTGATGAAAAAATAAAAGATTGCGTTAAAAACCTAATTAACACTTTTGCTGTAAAGAATTTTGATAGAGCTGCTACACAAGTCTTAAGATTGAAATATTTATATAAGTCATTTGAGGAGGTGAAGAAAAATGCAACCAATTCAAATTTCTGAACCAAATTCAAATGAAGTAGTTTTTGGTATAGACCTTGGCACCACCAATTCTTTGATTGCTATGGTGAATAAAGCTGGCAACGTGGAGATATTTAAAGATGAACAAGGAAGAGAACTGCTGCCTTCTGCTCTTTCATATGAAAATAATACATTGAAAACTGGCTACGATGTCGGTCAAAATGCAATCTACTCAATAAAGCGTTTAATGGGTAAAAGTGTTGAAGAATTAAATAAAGAAGGCGTCAATTTTGAAATAGATCATGAAAGCGAAAAAGTTATTAGAATAAAATGCGCAGAGGAAAAGTATCTGACTCCTGTTGAGATTTCTGCTGAGATATTAAAAGCTTTACGTGAGAGGGTAAAAAAGTCTAAGGGGCTGGAAGTAAAAAAAGCAGTGATTACTGTGCCAGCTTACTTTGACGATTCAGCACGTAACGCAACTAAATATGCGGCAAAATTAGCTGGCATAGAAGTTCTTCGCCTCGTTAACGAGCCAACCGCTGCAGCGCTTTCTTACTCCATTGAAAAGAACAATAGCAGTGGAATATATGCAGTGTATGACCTTGGTGGCGGAACGTTCGATATTTCGATATTGAAATTGCACCAAGGAGTGTTTCAAGTCCTTGCGGTTGGTGGTGACACCAACCTCGGCGGTGATGATTTTGATCATTTGCTGAGTTCAATTGTGATTGATAAGTATAGAGAAAAGACGGCTAAGCAACTAAATTCCTTACTTATCGAATCACGCTCTGCGAAAGAGTACCTAAGCAATCACACTATAGGTATCTTCGAATTTAATGTTAACGGCAAGCCATTTGAGTGCGAAATTACCAGAGAAGAATTCGAGCAGGCAATCAGTTCTTTGGTCAATAAGACTATCAATATAGTCACTCGTACTATAAGTGATATAGATCTTAAAATTGATGATATAAAAGGAGTAATTTTAGTTGGTGGTGCAACTAGAACACCATTGGTTCAAAATTCACTAGTCAAACTCTTTGGAAATAAAGTACTAAATGACGTGGATCCAGATAAAGCAGTTGCCATTGGGGCAGCTCTGCAGGCTCATGATTTAACTTCGAGCTCAAAAGATAGGAATATTCTCCTGGATGTTTTACCTCTATCACTTGGCATAGAAACTATGGGAGGCATAGTTGAAAAAATCATACCAAGAAATACGCCACTGCCAGTTTCAGAAACAAAAGAGTTTACAACTTATATTGATGGGCAAACAGCAATGAAAATTCATGTTTGTCAGGGAGAACGTGAAATGATAGAGGATAACAAATCTCTAGCGCAGTTTGAACTAAAAGGTATACCGCCACTGCCTGCAGGTTCTGCAAGAGTTGAAATAGAATTTACAGTTAACGTTGACGGAATCTTGACTGTTACTGCAAGAGAAAAAACTACTGGAATTGAGCAGACAGTTAAAGTAAATTCAAGTTTTGGCTTGAGTGAAGCTGATGTTCAAAATATGGTTAACCAGTCAATAAACAGTTTTGACGAAGATATGAAGGCTCGTTCCCTTGCAGGTGCTAAAATTAATGGAAATAAACTCATACACTTGGTTGAAAACAATAATAACCTTTCCACTGATCAAAAGTTGAAAAACCTATTACAAAATGCAAAAAACGCTTTACAAGGCAATGACTTGAATGAAATTAACAACACTATCGCCGAGTTAGAAAATTCTTCTTTAGAGTTGTGTGAATTAACAAATAGGTAGAAAAAGCTTACACAACCTTGTGCAATACCCTATTTAATCTCAAAGCAACAGGTAACCTGAAATTAAATGGTAACCAATCGACCTTTCCTAATTTAAATGATAAACCAACTATGCTTACACGCCCAATGATATTTTCCATTGGTACAAAACCAACTTCAGGAAACCTACTATCTAAAGAATTATTTCTATTGTCTCCCATAACGAAAAATTGATCGTTAGGTACATAATAAACCGGAGTGTTATATGATAGCTTATTAGAAATGTCATCTACCAAAATCTCATGTTCCTTGCCACTTAAAAGCGTTTCTATATATCTTGGTATGTTACGATTTGACTCATAATCAAAAAAACTTTCAATTTGCCTTCGCTCTACTTTCTGATCATTTAGGTATAATTCTCCCTCTATCATTTGCACTTTGTCACCTGGTGTTCCTATTACTCGCTTAACAAACCTGATGCTGTCATTTCTTGTGGGTTTGAAAACTACTATGTCGCCACGCTTTGGAGGGGTATAAAAAATCCTGCCGCTAAAAATGTTTGGAGAAAATGGAAATGAGTGTTTACTGTAACCGTATGAATATTTACTAGTAAAAATGTAATCCCCTTCAAGTAGGGTGCTTTTCATTGAACCAGAAGGTATATGAAATGGCTCGAATAAAAAACTACGTATTGACAGCGCAATCAACAGTAAAAAAAACAATGAAGATAAAAATCTTCCCGTTCTTATCACCCAGTTTTTGCTTAGTTCTTCCAACTTTGTTTTTCTTATAGATTAAGCTTATTATAATACATAAATTAAAAAATGGTAATATGAAATTTTACTTGTGAATGTTATTCCTCTATTCAAAACGATTTTGAAAAGGCGGTTCATTTCTTTCAACGGTGTCATCCAAGTAGCGTGACACATAACTGTACGAACATTGCAATTTGCAGGTGGCAGATGAAAGTAGCTGATGCACATCTGTACGAACATTTGCTTTTGTTAAGGTAATATGGTGTTATGAAAGTAGCTGACACTGGAATGGCTTTGTTGCATCGCTACTTATGAAAGGCTAACTATAGTTAGGATTATAAGCAACCTATTGAAAATCTTGTTTTTTTGCAATCAATCTGATCAAATTTAAGAATAGTAATTTGTTATTTATATTAATAAATTTAATTCTATTGAAAATAGCTAAAGCATTGAAATTCTTGAATTTTAGCCGGATTGGTAAATGGTAGTGAAATTTCTTTTACTCAAATTTAGGTATTCATTGACCGTTCTTGTTATAAATACCAGAATAATAAGCTACTGATATTCCCTATCTTTTTTATCTTTAATCCATCATAGCTAGCGATGCAACAAAGCCCACTGGAATCCAGGTTGTAACCGTTCACGGATTGTGAGAATGAATAAAGAACTAAGCAGTCGTAACTTTTGGAAGGGATTTTGGCCATTGAGACGTGATGTCAAAAATATCGACAACATTCTTTCCACAAATCTTTCTCCATGTTCCGACCAGGTGAAAAAGCTGTTTTTACGATAGCCGTCTAATTTGCCGTTCTGCAAGGTTGTTGATTGACTTCAGGCTTTCGTAAAAACTTCCACACCATATCCTCGGCCTTAACATCTTAATGGCCATTCTCAAACCATTTACAAGCCTTGTCATTTCATGCCCCCCCTTTTTGCATTAGTTGTGTAGCATCTTTTAATATTAGCAAGGCCTATAATAGTGCAACACTGCCTTACGTATTGCCAATCCAAATTCTACTTGCTGTAAAATAACACAATCTGCTACATCGCTGCTAATCTCAATCCCTCTGTTTATTGGCCCTGGGTGCATAACAATCGCATCTGGTTTTGCGTATGATAGCTTTTGTGAATCAAGTCCATACAAATAAAAATATTCTTTCTCTGAAGAACTATTATTCATGCGCTCTTTCTGCAATCTCAAAAGCATAATTACGTCAGCATCCTTTATACCTTCAATTAATGAATAATGGACTGAATCTACTTCAGGAAAATGCTTACAAATCAAAGTTGGTGGTGCGACCAAGTTTATCTCTGCTCCAAACATTTTTAGCAATCTTATATTTGATCTTGCAACTCTACTGTGCAGAATATCTCCACATATCACAACTTTGAGGTCCTTTATTTGCTTTTTGTGATTGCTGATTACAAGATAGTCTGCAAGAGCTTGAGTTGGATGTTCACTACTTCCATCGCCTGCATTGATTAGCGAGCAGTTAACATACTTTGCCAGTGTATTAATGATACCACTACTTTTATGCCTGATTATTATGTAATCAGGATTCATTGCATTTAATGTTTTGATCATGTCTTTTAGATCTTCTCCCTTGTTAATAGAAGAAGATCTTATTGGCAAAGTTACAACATTTGCTCCAAGGCTTTTTGCTGCTATTTCAAAAGACGCAAGTGTACGCGTTGAATCTTCAAAGAATAAATTTATTACTGTCTTATTTTCCAAGATATGACTATTTGCAACTTCTTTTTTAAGGTACTGGTTGGCCAACTTAGTTATATTTTCTACATCATCGACTGTAAGGTCTGAGATGTTTAACAAATTCCTTCTCTTGTTCATAGTTTCCTTTTCAACTACTTGAACCTATTCTACTTTCTTATTACCTTTTTTCAATAGACTTCTTGTGCAGCAATTGTTTTGGTGAAAGAACGGAAAAAGATAGTAAAGTCAAAATTAAGTTAGAAGGAAGAAAAAGTTCAGCGAGTCAAGAGTAAGGTATATTAGCATAAATCTTTCATCCCAATGTTTAGTGGCGCTGGGGATTACTTCCACTTACACTCATCCGCTATCATAACAGCCTCAAAAAGATGCTTCTCAAGTTCACTTAGAGGCAAATCACTTTGTGAATAATTTCCCCAAGATTTTAGTATATCGGAAGTTTCAACGCCTTCAATAATAGGATATTCTTGGTTTTTTTTAGCGTATAACTCTTGAGCCTGCTTGCTTACTAAAAATTCCAATAAGACTATAGCATTTTCCCTGTTTTTTGCGTTTTTTGTTACTGCTGCACCACTGATGTTTACCATTACACCGTGATCGTTGCGATTAGGAAAAAAAGCCCCTAGCTTGTCTGCAACATTCTTTTTATTTTCTGATGAAAGAATTCTCGCAAAGTAGTAGCTGTTTACTATTGCAACATCTCCCTCACCCGCTGCTACGGCGTAAATTTGATCAGTATCACCACCACTTGGTTTTCTTGCCATATTGCTCACAATTCCGCTTACCCATTCTTTCGTCTTTTCAAAACCATTATTTGCAATCATAAAAGCAATTAACGATCTGTTATATGGACTTGTAGAAGAACGCACTAATATTTTTCCTTTCCATTTTTCATTTGCTAAATCTTCATAAGTACTTAAGTCCTTAGGGTCTACTGACTCTTTATTGTAAACCAATATCCTAGCTCTTTTTGTAAGACCAAACCAATAATCTTCACTGTCTCTAAATCTTGCAGGTATAACACTTTTTAAAACCTCTGAATCTACTTGAGATAAAAGTCCTCTTTTTTTTGCTAGAATTAAGTTGATTGCATCAGCAGTCAAAAATAAGTCAGCTTCACCACCGTTTTCCATTCGTGAAAGTAGCTGAGAATAATCATCAATGATGTAACGTACTTTAATACCTGTATTTTTCGTGAATTCATCAAACAAAGTACGTACTAATTCTTCTTTGCGCGATGAATAAACATTTACCACTTGTGAGTCATTAGTTCCGTCGTTTCTGTATAAATAAGTAATAAC
Organism: Wolbachia endosymbiont (group A) of Melieria omissa; assembly: GCF_964031125.1. Classification (NCBI taxonomy): domain Bacteria; kingdom Pseudomonadati; phylum Pseudomonadota; class Alphaproteobacteria; order Rickettsiales; family Anaplasmataceae; genus Wolbachia; species Wolbachia endosymbiont (group A) of Melieria omissa. The sequence goes on from NZ_OZ035007.1 coordinate 1,067,315, forward strand.
TATCAATATAATTGCTATTAAGGATGTGAATATAAAGGCTTTTTTCATATTGGATAAAAAATAACTTCTTTCAGTTAAAGTTACCAAGATGGTACAACTTTAGCAAGTGTAAAGTTCGTTAGATAAATCATAAAAACTTCCTTGACAAGCTTCGCCAGCCCCCTTATTATAACACTGAAGCTATTTATTTATCTTCGCAATCTCTGCAGTGGATTAATGACAAAAAACTTAATGTATTTGGCGTAAATCATGCTTAATTTTTTGCACTATGTGCACCTTATGTCTTTATAAAATTTCTAGGTTTTTACCTAATATAAGCTGAAATGCGCTATTTAAAACATTAAAAAACGCCGATTTAAAAAATGGATAGTGAATAACTAGCTACCCTAGGGTTTCTTTTGCCTTTTTTTCTGTTTAGTAAATTTCTTAATGTTTATAATTTAGATTAGTTGCGGCTTAAAAGCAACTAAATCGCGGTTATTAAGCGTTTAGAATAAAAAAACGCCATACTTGAAAGTATAATGTAAGTAATTAGCCAACCACGGGGCTTCTTTTGCCTTTTTTTTCGTTTGGTAAATTCCTTAATATTTATAGCTAAGAGAGCCCAAGAGAGGTGTCATTCCAGCGCGTGACGCTGGAATCCCAAAAAAAGGATGATGTCATTCCAGTGCTCCTTTTTTTGTCATCCCAGTGCTTGACACTGGGATGGCTTTGTTGCATCGCTAGCTATGATGGATTAAAGATAAAAAAGATGGAGAATATCAGTAGCTTATTATTCTGGTATTTATAACAAGAACGGTCAGTGAATACCTAAATTTGAGTAAAAGAAATTTCACTACCACTCACTAATCCGGCTAAAATTCAAGAATTTCAATGCTTTAGCTATTTTCAATAGAATTAAATTTATTAATGTAAATAATAAATTACTATTCTTAAATTTGATCAGATTGATTGCAAAAAAACAAGATTTTCAATAGGTTACTTATAATCCTAACTATAGTTAGCCTTTCATAAGTAGCGATGCAACAAAGCCATCCCAGTGCGTGACACTGGGATGACACTCTCTTGGATGGAAAGCTACTTTCATGACATCATTCTTTTTCCTGGATCCCAGTGGGCTTTGTTGCATAGCAGCAGAAAAATTAGTGATTACTGACAAAATTCATTATAAATAGCGATTTAACTGTTGAAGAAAAAATATGCCACAAAAAATGAGGGTCAGTAACCATAGCGAATATAACAAATTTCTAGAAAAAAGAGGAAATATTTTTCATTATATCAACGAAGCCATAGAAAAGTGGTACGAGAATGGTCCAAAAATACCAGGTGGCAACAATATTTATAGCGATAAAGTTGTAATTTTGGTGCACATAATAACTTGTTTATTTAGAATAGGCCTGAGGCAAACAGTTGGGTTTATAGCAGGATACCTTGAGCAAATTGGGAAAAATTTGCAAGTTATCAGCTATTCACAATCATCAAGAAGGTTTAAGAAACTCAATATTAAGATCAATGATTGCAGAAAATAATATGGAAGATATCGAAATTGCTATAGACAGTACAGGAATTAGTATATACAACAACACTCCTGGTCATAGCAAAGAAAATAGCGAAGATAGAAAGTATCGCAGCTATGAACAGACAAGAAAATTGCATGTAATGTTGAATACAAACAGCAAAAAAGCCATAGCTGTAAAATACAGTAACGGCTGATCACTATGGAGCTTGTGATTTGCTAAAAGAAGTCGATTTTCAGTATGTCATAAAAGTACTATATGCAGATAGGGCATATGACAGAGAAAAGCTCTATAAGCTGTGTAATCAATATGGTATAAAAACGAAAATTCCTCCGAAAAACAACGCAGCAGAGCATCCAAAGTTAGACTATATGGCTGAGAGAAATGCTGCAATTAGACTAATAAAATCATGCAGCGAAGATGGAATGAAGAGGTGGAAAAGGCAAACAAACTACGGAAAAAGATCTTATATAGAAAGTTTTTTCTCGCGACTGAAACAAACATTCGGGTTTAGTTTTAGGAATAAATCTGAGACAAATAGAGAGAAGGAACTACTTGTTAAATGCTATTTGCTCAATAAGTTCACTGATATTGGTATGGCTAAATTTGAGATAGCTTCATAAATTTATTGTGCGTTACCTACTATCCGAAGAGCGATGCAACAAAGCCATCCCAGTGTCAAGCACTGGGATGACAAGAAAGGGGCTACTTGGATGACATCTTTCAACATTATATCATGAACTTTCTAAAATTCATTGAACTGTGCTTTCAAACGGTGGTGCCGGGGTGTGAGTATAATGATTATCAGTATATAAAAGTCATAGCAGACAGACTTGAAGCGGCAAATGTTGGCAAAATGAGGCGAATAATATTCAATATGCCTCCGCGTTCAATGAAGCATACGCGTCAAGTTAAGGAAATATCGTGAAATATAGCAACATTTGAGATGGGCATTTTATTTGTTACATTTATTTTTTTAGGGAGTTCTTATCTAGAAGAAGATAATTTTTTCAGAAGAATCTATAAATTAATAACTTTATTACTTAATATATAAAATAGTTTTTTCGTTTCCTTTCTTCCTTATACCACTTTTCCTTAACTTGACGCGTATGGCTTGAGATACATTCCCGAGCTGTTTTGCTAGCTCTAATAAACCTAGTTTTGGTTTTAATATTTTTGTTTGTATTGTATTCATTTCTAACACTCCTTTCTTTTATTATTTTATAACTTACTTTTTTAAAGTGTCAGATTAAATCTTGTTTAATACATCTTAGCAGCGTGTGGTAGTTTATGCTTGTTTTGTCTACTAAGTCTTTCAGAGTATATTTTCTCTTTAACCTCCAGCTCCTTACTTTTTGTGCTATTTTGTACCTTATCGAGATATTTGCCATAAATATTATACAGGTTAATATAGCACTTCTCGCAATAGTCCGAATAGGATAAGATATGTGCTTATGGCTATGGTAGAGCAGTAGCATATTATGATCTGTTCGGATTATTGTAAAAAGAGCTATACTACCAAATAAAGATATACAAGAGGGATGCTTCTTTCTATGTTTGAATTTTAGTTGAATATTTCTTCATAATTGTGTATAATTATTAATGCTTTTTAGTTTTTTTTCTCATGGCTCTTTCGAAATTTCTTGATGCACGCAATGATTATGCTTTTAAAAGAATATTTGGCACTGAAAAGAATAAAGATATCCTCATTCATTTCTTGAACGATATTTTAGGCTTTACTGGTTTAGCTGCTATTCACGATGTTGAATTCTTAGCTACCATTTTGGACCCTGAAATTGCCGCTAAAAAGCAGAGTATTGTTGATGTTCTTTGTAAAGACTCTCAAGGTTCCAGATATATTATAGAAATGCAGTTCACTAGGACCAAAGGCTTCGAAAAACGTGCTCAATATTATGCTGCTAAAGCCTACTCAAGTCAAGCTGATCAAGGTGATAATTATCATAATCTCAAGGAAATTATCTTCATAGCTGTTGCTGATTGTATTATTTTTCCAGATAAGACTGAGTACAAATCTAATCATGTCATTTTAGATCAAAATAGCTTTGAACATGACTTAAAGGATTTTTACTTCGTATTCATAGAACTACCTAAATTTATAAAGACAAAAGAAGACCAACTAGAAAATATAGTAGAAAAATGGTGTTATTTTTTCCGATATGCAGCAGAAACAAGGGAAGAGGATCTAGATAAGATAGTTGGTAGTGACGTAATAATAAAACGAGCTTATGAAGAAATGAATAAGTTTAATTGGTCAGAAGAAGAGTTACTAGCATATGAACAAATGAAAAAACGTATAATGGATGAGGTAGCTGCTTTAGCTCAAAAATTTGATGAGGGTCTTAGGTTAGGTCAAGAAAAAGGTAGACAAGAAGAAAAAATCGAAGTTGCAAAAAACTCACTCAAGGCCGGTGTCTCTATTGATGTTATCGCTGAAATCACTGGCCTCTCTTTAGATGAGATCCGAAAATTAAAGGATTAATACGAAAATGTTCAAAAAAGCATATACATCAAGTTAAGGGAAAGTGGCATAAAGAAAAAAAGGGGATGGAAAAAACCACTTTAGATAGTAATTAATAAGGTTAGTGGTTTATACGATTACTCTAGATAAAAATGCTCTAAAAAATAAATGTAACAAATAAAACACCTACTTTAAATTTTGCTATACTAGACAATCTTTCCTTAACTTAACGCCATTGCTTGAACGGATACCTTTTGATTGAATAAGATAATACGATAGTAAATAAAAGGTTGTATTAGAGCTGAATTTTACATCAAAAAATATTTTTCATGATATAAAAAATTATTATTGACTTTTATGCAATTAGAGAACTTATATACAATTACACTTTCATAGAAGATATAAACCTAAATAAAATTTTTATCCTTATTTTAGTCAAATAATTTTTGACAATAAAAGCATAGTTGATATCGTAGTCTTATAAGTAAGTGGCTTGCAGTATTGTAGGCAATTAATTAATCGTGGTGTTGATTGTATGATAGTGATTTCGTTGTTGTATTGGTTGAAGTAAGTTTTTGTATGTTTATTTGTGAGGGTGTTTATGCAAGAAAATGAGCCAGTTTTGCCTCCCATACGCGTCAAGTTAAGAGATTGTGAGCAAATTTAGAGAGGTTAAAGTGGATACTCTAGCCCTTCTACGTTTGTCTTTTAATGAAAATCGCGACCAAGTTATAGTGAGTTTTTTAAGAAATGCTTTTAAACTATTAATTTTGGTTAATACTAAAAATAACTCTCTAACCCGCCTTTTTAGCTCAATAAATGCCTTTGTTAAGCTAAGTTCTGTATTCTTTTTCACTTCTGTGCAACCAACTATGCCGTGAAATATAAGAATTGCGCACAATTTAGCATATAGTTCACATAATACTCTGCATGGCTTTCCTTTTAGCTTATCAAGCCTGATATGGCTTTTATACAATTTAAATAATAACTCAATTTGCCACCTTACTCTGTAAATCGTTAATACTTGCTCAGCACTAATTTTATTTTCTGGAACATTAGTTATAAATATTGACCAGTTCAACAATTTTTGATTTCTTTTAGAGGATGTATATCCCTGCGATCTTGCTAATCTATTAGCTTTCCTTCTTCTGGCCATAGACTGTTCTTCAGTTAGTTTCTGACATATAATTCTTACTCTAATTTTTGCTTCTTTTCCTAACAATACCTCGTTTTCTAAAAATAACTTATCCTCTAAACATTCTAATAACTCCATTTTTTGATTTGTTTCTACATCATATATGTTGGTATCGGATTTATAACGACTTATGAAATAAGCTCCTATTTCATTGATTTGTTTAAAAGAACTTGGCACAAAATAACCGAGATCAGATATTAGCAAATCATTGCTTAATATATTACTTAAATGTTTCCTATATCCCTGGTCTGATCTTACCCCCTCCGTTAAATTAAGTTGGTCTATTATCTGATTCATGTAGTCGAAAACTAATTGTAACTTTATTCCAGACTTAGTATTGCTTTCATAGCCACTGTAGCTAGTACCATAACCTTTATACATCTCTTCCATACTGTTAGGTAGAGTAATATAGCTACTGTCCAATAATTTAACACTATTAAATTGCTGTAAGATTTTGCAATCAACTTGCAAGATATTTTTAAAGAGAATCACAGATTCATTATACATCCTTTTCATAAATTCCACTGCTTCTTCAGTAAATCTAAAATCCAAACCTTGTTTTGTTATATCTATCGAGTCCTCGTTTAGTAATTGACACATTGTTTCTACGCTACAATTATCAACTCCTATATTACCCAAGACCATGGCTTTTACGAATGATGAACCTTTTAGCTTTCTCTTTCTTTTTATAAACCTTGTTGTAATTGAGATTTTCTCTGCTTTTTCATTAAAAAATTCTTTGAGCTTTTTTGATAAGCAAGTTATTTTATTCATTGGTTCTCTCACTAAAAGTATATCTGGGAGAACTTATACCTTATTATTCTATCTCTTTCATACCTTTATTTCCTTAACTTGACGCGTATGGTTTTGCCTCCAGGCTTTCGTGTAGGAAAAGCAACTACAGATGGAAACTGTTTTTTTGATTCGTTTAAGCAAGGACTAGGACAATTAGGAATGAGCGCTGCTGTTGAGGAACTGCGAGAATATTGTAAAGAGTTTGCACAAAATAACCCACCAGAATGGTTCATAAATGCTATTGCTAACAGTTATGACAATAATGGTGTAGTGCGTAGGAAAACTCCAGATTCTTATGCAAAAAATATTCTAAATAACAATAGATGGGGTGATTCCGAAGTTGAAGGTAGAATACTTTGTGGAAAGTATGGTGTAAAACTGTATGTTATGGAAAGACATGTTGTGGATGGAAAAGAGGTATGGACAAATCAGATCATAAATAGTGAAGAAGGTTCTAAGAATGTGGACAACATAGATTATAATGAGGAAAATACTATACACATAATAAATAGAGGCCATGGTCATTTTATTCCAATATTGAGAAAACAAAACGACAGAGGAAGTGGTGAGCCTCTTAATGATCTTGAAAAAAAGATCGAAGGTTACCTTGGCGAATCTTCGCATTTTGTTGATATATTTGGGAACGTTGAAGTAATTTATTTAGGTCGTTACAATAATCAAGACTGCGTTGAAGAAAGAAATTTGAAGTTTGCTGTTTTAACTAATAAAAGAGACTCAGAAGGTCAACAAATTGTAAGGTGCTATACTATTTCTTATAGAATAAACAGTCCTGACTCAAGATTCAGTGAAGAAGAGATGGAATTGGTAAGAAACAAACTACCTGATAGCGATACTGAAGGGAAAAAACGAGCATTTGTGTTTCAAGAGTATAAAATGTTCACAGGAAAAGAAAGGAAGGGGAATGATAGAGAATTAGTCTGTAAATCATTTTCTGAAAAGCAAGAATTTACTAGAGAGTTGAAATGTCCATATAATGAATTTGTAGCATCAATCAGGGGCTTTGGTTCACGTAGTCTTTTTTCTCCTGTACGTGCTTCTACACCAATTGCCCGAAGAAATATACCTAAAGGACATGATAAGGCTTACGCGTATAAGTTTTTAGAAAATCTTCTTAGAATAGAGATGAGTCCTGATGTGCTAGTAGATATTATAGTTGATAGTAAAGATGATACTAAAATCGCTGTAGTAGGACGTCCAAAGGTATTGGGAAGTTCTACAAAACAAATGCGTCATGTTATATCATATTCTTCGGTAAAGAGTGCTATTGAAAGTGTAATAAAAGCAGAAGGTGACTACGAGTTATATGTGAAAAACATGGTAGAACAAGTTATGACTCCACTAGTAATGAGCAGAGAAGGTTTGTGTTTGACAGAAGAACAGTATAATAATCTTAAAGAGAAAGAGGTTATTTCTTCTGGTAAATATGATGAATTTAAACTCACGACTGAAACTAAAAAAGGACAACGTAAAAAATATCACTTAATATACGATAAAGAGATTATAGAAGCCATTAATAGCAAAAAAATTTTTACAGAAGAAAAAATAAAAAAAGCTCGCTCTGATTTTAATGCAAGACTTAGAAAATACATAAGCCATGGAATTGATTATCTAACTGATGGATTAGCTGCAGAAGATATAAACACTGTTACAATAATGTGTGAGGGAGTTGCCAGAATAATATTAACTATGTTTAATCAAGACATACATGCTGCTTTTCCTGAAGAAGGTAATACTCTATCAGAAGAAATTCGTTTATATGAGAGCCAAAACGATGCAAAAGAAACTAAAGCAAAGGTGTTTAGTGTATTGCTACATGACGAAATCACTCAAGAGATAGTCGGAGATTATAATCTTCGTATTAGAATTGTGAATAATGAAGGATATATAGTAAAGAGAACAGCATGTGCGTTGAGTGTTTTAAATTCTTTACTAAAAACTACTTCATATAATATCAATGAAAAAGAAAGTAAGAAATATTTGGATGATTATAATGAAAAGTGTAATTCTACTATTAGAACACATAGTCAAGATTTAGGTAATTATAATGGGAAGATTAATAAAAATAATCTAAATGATGTTCTTTATAATCATGTAGCAAAACATTTGTATGAAGTATTTGATTTTAAACCGTTGGAAAAAAGAGTATTAGCGCCAAGAAGAGAGGCAGGGGATGCTATCAAAGTATATCCTTCTGCTGGTGGTATAAGAGAAGCAGAATATTTAGTACAAGAAGGAGATGAATATAGAAGGTTAAAAATAAATGAAGCAAAAGGTTATAATGATAAAGCAATATTTCGTTCAGGAATGGCTAATAAATTAATAGGAAAAATACTATCTAGTAAAATTGTTTCTCATGTTATTATTCATCTAGTGCCATACAGGTACTTGAAGGATGGTTTTATGGAAAGTGCAGTGGAAGAAGGATTAGGAAATGGAATGCAAAAGATACTAAAGTCTTTTATAGATTTAGTACAGCAAGACTATATTAATGCGCCATTTCACGAAAGAATTGGAGAAGTACTAAATGATGATTGGGTAAATCGAACACTTGAAAAATATCAAGAACAAAATCAGTCTTTTTCTGAAGCAAGCAGTATCATTATAGAGGAAAGTGATACTAAAAGACCGCCAGAAGAAGGTGGTATCGATGAGACTCATATTGAAAAACTACCAAGAGAAGGCGGTGTCAGTGATATTGAACAACGCTTAAAAGGAAAAGGTATTAAGGAAAATATATATAAAGGAGGTTATATGAAAAAACGTAAAAGTAATTTACAGGTGGCATTTGAAGGAGCACACTCAGATTTCTTATGTGATGCAGTGAATAATAATAACCCTGACTTGATTACACAATGGGTGGAAAATAACCTAATGAAAGGTGACGACCAAATAAGAGGTGGTAAAACATCAAGAACTGCTTTTTATGAGGCAGAAAAATCACTAATTAGGAAGTATATTCGTGAGGGTAAGTTTGGTAGTATTGTCACTCTTCTTGATGCGGTTCATAATGAGAAGTTCAAAAATGAGGATAGCTATAAAGAATTAAAAATAAAAGAATGTGAAGTACTGACAGGTGCAATAGTAATGGCAAGAGGGTCTTTGGAAAGAGATGACACTATGCACAAGAATCTGAATGATTTGTTAAAAGATAAACAAGAGAAATTAAAAAAAATGGAAGATATAGATCTTGAAAAAGATGGAGTATCTACTAAAATAACAGAAGCCCTTAACATAGTTCAGGTTAATTCTGCAGGTAGTTCTAAGGGTAAGTAGTAAATTTCAATGTTTTATTAAGGTTTTACAAGTGTGTGGTAGGGAATACTATATTAATTTCGTTTTCCTACCATGTCACTGGTAGTAGGTTTATAAATTCTATATAGTTTTGCGGCGTTTTTATGTTGAGTGATCATGCAGTACCAGACTGATACTACTCCAATAAATAACGATCTCTTAACTATAAAAAACCTCAAATTGTTCGTTCCATATGTGTGATTATGTTTCATTAAAAATGCCTTCCTTGATTTTTGGATGTCAGATAATTTAAACGTAAGATACGCTGTATATGTCAAATATTTATTGTAGAACATAGTGGCCTTAGTCAGAAAAAGTTGTAGAGGAGTTTGGAATATTTCTATACAAGTATTAATAAAAAGAATTGCATTCTATACATTTGCAAGTGGAGTAATAATGATTTATTAATGTATTTTACTAAGAACTTAAATAAAACAGCCATTTCCAGCGCTCAAAACCAAGGGCCGTGAGAAGAGTTTGTTTTGGGATGTGTTGGTCTACCATGTGTACCGTACGAACTTTTTTATACGGTAATTTTATTATACGCTAAAACTAACCACATTAGCCCATTTCACCCACATCTACATACGAACTATTTTGCCTAACTTTATTGCAAAGATTTCAAACTTCTATTTTTATAACCTTATTTTTAAGCTGCTTGTTCTCACAAAGATACGCCCTTTTTTGAAGGAGTAAACAATTGAATTTTTTATAACACTAACTAGCATGGTACTTTCACTAAAATATGTTTTGAAAAAGTTAGTTGACCTGTAAATAGTTCTCTACTAATATTGGCATGTATTTGTTTATTCTGCTGAAGTTGCTCTATACAGGTTTGCTGTAAAAACTTCAGCAGTTTCCGTACTCCTTTAAAGCATCATATTCCTATATATTCAATATAGCTGGTGTTCTCAATTTTGTTGATCTATAGTAAAATTGGCTAAAACTTCCAGTAATAAACAACTTTTAACCTAGCAGTACTCACCATAAAAACTTAACAAAAATATGAGTAGTAAAAAGATTATGTTGAAATTAGCTTGACACATACTACACATTCTATATAATATATTCTATATCTAGGGCTAGGAGGTAATATGGGTATAGGGTCAGTAAAATATATTTCAGAACCTATCAGTGAACAAAGTAAACACACTGATGAGCAAAAACTGAAGTGTGACCTAAGCGCTGGACAAGAGTGTTCAGAAATAGGTAGCCCAAAAACAGAAGCAACTGAATTACCAGTAGATAGTTATTATGAATTCATTAAGCGAGATTTATTTTGGGCTGATAGAAGTTTGATAGATGATAAAAAATACTTAGAGGATTTAATAGATGAGTGGCTTATTCATGCACCTCACTTAAAACTGGAAGAGAGTCAAAAAGAGTTAAATCAAAAATTACTCAATAGTATTATAAAAGATTTTAATATGGGAAATTATGACTCATTTTCAAATCTTAAGCAATTTTTAGAAAGTAACGAGAAAAATAAAGACCTGAAGTACGTTCTTAATCTAAAAAGAGGGCATCTAGGAACAACAGTATTGAATGTGTTTGTCGCACACGATGAAGCCATTCATCCTCTTCTCAAAGCTGGTGCTGATCTAAATATGCAGGATAATAAAGGTAAAACACTTTTGCATGATACTGCTATTTATTCCAGTGAGTATGAAGGTCTAAAGTATCTCTTAGATGCAAAAACTGATCCAAATATACAAGATAAAAAAGGTAATACACCTTTACACTATTATGCTGCTAATTGTAATGATTATAGCAGAAAGGTTATGGATTTACTCATAAGCAAAGGAGCTGATTTAAACATAAAAAATAACAATGGAAAAACCCCACTGCAAATTGCAATTGATAGCAACAATATTATAGAGTGTTTTTTAACTGACAACCAAAAAAAGTTAAGAGACCAACTACGTAAAATGGTTAAAGCTACAGATTCTGATGAAGATTGGGATAATCCTTATGGTCCAGGTGTTGAAGATCTGAAAAAATTTTTAGATAAACATAAAAATAACCAAGATTTAAAGATAGTTTTAAATGTTAAGGGTGATAGTTCAATTTGGCCGTTTTGTCAATTTCCTGATGTAAAAGCTTTACTCTTAAAAGCAGGAGCAACTGACTTTGTAGGTAATAAGCAAGATAATTGTGAAAAATGTGATAGTCTCTTGTCAGAGATGTATCAAACAAATCAACTTGCTAAGCTAAATAAGTTTTTGAGTAAGGTAGTAAAAGCTAAAAGCATGATTGAACTACAGGAAGTTGTAAATGAGATTATAGCTTCTGGAATGAGATTAAATTTTGCTAAAGACAAAGATTATTACTTTGCAGATCACGTACTAGAAAAAATTGCTAAGTTAGAAGGAAGCTATGGAATTGCCAGTGATATAGTATGTGCATTAATATCGAGAGGAGCAAAGTTAAAAAACTCAGATAGTTTAAAAGTCATTGATACAATAGAACGAGAGTTTAAAGATCATAAAGCTAATGTAATCAAGGCTCATGTAGAGTACATTAATTATGCTGAAGAATTTTTTAGAGTTGCAAGGGATGCTACCAGTGGTCAACTGTGTGATGGAAAAATCGATAACAGTGTATCTTACTTAGAATACTCAGAGGATAGTATAATAGATGTTGCAAAAATCACAGATAGAACAAGGAATTTAGGAATACCTCAAGGAGAAAAAGGATATGGAAGGAGTGTAATAAAAATTGGCAAAAGTGAGGTGGAAATTATAACCCAAGATGGCATAAGGAATTACACAGATCTTACAGAAGGCAGCGATATAGTATTAACTTTCTATACCAGTTTGGGAAATATAGACGTTAGACTGTATCCTGACGTACAAGATAAAAGCAAAATTATAGTAGAAGTGAGTAATAGAGAGGAAGTATTGGAAAAATTCAAAGGTCATGAAGAAGAATTAGGCGAGGATTGTGCACTTGGTGATTATTGTGTCTACTGTGCTATTGAACAGGGATATTTTGAAAGGTCTGGAAAATTAATGCATCCTGAAGTAATAAGCGAGTCTAACAACAAATGGACAGAACGTGAAGAGTTAAGAAGGGATTCTATGGAGGAAATTGCTAGAAGGCATAAGTTATTACAAGATTTACGCAATATTGAGTCTAATATTGTAAAAAAGGAGAAGAATTTTGACGTAAAAACTTACCTGATAGATATCTTTAAAATTTTATCTAGGTTCTATGAAGAAAAAGGGGATATTTCTAAAACAGACTTAGCTAAAGCAGCAGAAAAGGAAAGTAAAAAATTGGGGTTAGAAGGTAAATACAACTGGAGTAAGATTTTTGGTTTAGAGGAAGAAATTATTGAAAAGGCAGAAAAACAAGGTGATAAAGAGCAAAAATCAAACATACCTGATGATTTCTATTTAGGGCACGCAATCAATAATGGAAGCTGTTTTTTTGATTCATTCAGGCAAAGTCTGGAACAACAGAAGGGAATCAAAGTTACTGTAGAGCAGTTAAGGAATGAGTGTAAGAGATTTGCGCAAGACAATCCTCCAGAGTGGTTTATAAGTAAAATTGGCAATGACTTTGATGAGGTTGAAGGTGAGTTCGTAAATCGTGGAATTACGTGTAACCAATATATCAATAGCATTGGAAAGAATGAATTTTGGGGACGTTCCGATATCGAGGGCAGAATACTTTGTGATAAGTATGGTGTGAAATTGCATGTTGCAGAAAGTAACCCATTGCACACTATTGATAAGCAACAAGATCCGTTCTTGCATCAGTTAATAGATAGCTCAGGATCAAAAGCAGGTAAGATAGATTATAGTCACAATAGTGTCTTACATATGGTAAATGGAGGCCATGATCATTTTCAACCCCTACTTTATAGAAATAAGGCCTTGGCAAAACAAACGCAAGAACAAAAAGATTCCTTATGCTATTCAAGCTTGCCAAGCTGTAGTATGGATGAGTTAAAGATAGAAAAAGCATCTCATCAACAGAAGGCACTGCTTGTAAGTAGACCATAGCTTTGTATATGATTTGTTACACAGCAATGATGGGAGAAGTTTATTTAGTAAGTTGAAAAAGAAACTATTTTATTTAAAAAGTTTACTTAATGTTTATGGATTTTCAAGTACACTCTCAGATTCAAAAGGGGCTATAGATTGCTCGACATGTACTATTTCCTGGAGTTGTGTGCTGAAGTTTAGAGTATTGCCTTTTTTGATGTTTAAAGAATTTTCCTCTAAATCTACTATTAAAATATGCAGCTAAAATTGGATACATCTTCTACCATTGTTGCACCTAATATGCTAAAATCTTCATCACTTATATTGATTTTCTACATAATTGATTTTGTAACATTTATTTGCTCTTCTATATCAATTTCAACATCTTTTTGTGTGGCCCTTTGTAGTAGCTCCTTTTGCAATAACCTCTTTTAATTTTCTGGCACATACTTTTTTCGATGTTTTTTCATATTGTTGTTTTTATAAACGTTACGACGCTGAGCCGTAAAATTTCTCCCTTTGCTCACTCCACAGCATCGGTATTTCTCTCAAATCAACTAATTTCAAATCTCTTGGCTGTCTCCCATTTACTATGTCTTCTTTAATCTTTGGTGCTAAATAGTTCAACCTCAAAATTTGCTGTATACGTCTTGTACCTATATTAATTTTGGCACTCAGCTCTTTCACACTTTCGTATTTTCCTTCCTCCAGTTGCCGTTTCCACAGGTAGGCTCTTACCACTGCTTTCAGTAGCGCATTATTTGTTTTTCCTTCTGGTTCTACTACTGTGCATTTGTTCCCTTTCTTTTTTATTGGTATAAATTTTTCCTCTGATTCAGAATGCACCTCTATTCCATCTTCTCTCACAAATACTGCTTTTATTAACTTTTTCACTACTTCTTTTTGCTTTCCAAAACTTAAATTTTTCCACTCTTCCGCTTTTTCTTCCCATTTTTCATATAAATCTTCTGCTCTCTTCATTACTTCTTTTTCTACTTCTCCTGCTATTACATTTCGGCTTCCTGATTCACAACCCTTTCCCCTTAAATGATTGTTGCATACGTAATATCGATATCTCTTATTCTCTTTTTTTGAGTATGTCAGCGTCATATTTACATCACAGCTCTTACATTTAATTATTCCCTTTAGTAGCGCTTCCTCATATTTTACTCCTCGATACGGTTGATTACTTATCAATTCTTGTGCTTTTTTCCACTTTTCCTCTTCTATTATTGCTTCATGCTTTCCCTCATACTGTTTGTCATAATGTCTTATCTTTCCCACATATATTGGATTTGTTATTATTCTTCTCACCGTCGCTTTTTTAAAGATATCTGATTTCGTATGGTACCCTTGGCTATTTAACTCTCTTGCCAACTCTGCCATTGACTTCAGCTCCAAATATCTTGCAAATATATGCTTTACTATTTTTGCTTCTTTCTCATTTATTATTAATTCTTTATCTTTTACATCATACCCAAACGGCAAAGTTCCTCCCATCCATAGTCCGTGTTCTTTTGATGTTGCTATTTTATTTTTTACCCTCTCTACTATCATTTCTCTTTCTAGTTGTGCGGCTCCTGATAACACCGTTTGTACGAACTTTCCCATTGGCGTATTATTGTCAAATATCTGCGTTACTGCTACAAAATTTACTCTATGTCTTCTAAAAAATGATGTTACTTCGATGCTGTCTTTTGTTTCCCTTGATAATCTATCTAGCGTATATACTACTACACAATCTACTTCTCCTTTTTTTACATCTTCAAATAATTCCTTTATTGCTGGTCTTTCTAAATTCTTTCCTGAGAAACCTCCATCGTCGTACCTTTTGGCCAATGCTACCCAGCCTTCTTTGCTCTTTATGTACTTCTCACATGCTACTCGTTGCGCATCTAAACTGTTAAACTTCTGCTCTAGACCGTCTTCATTTGACTTTCTCGTATATATTCCACATCTTATCCCTTTACACATTTTCCCTTCCCTTTTGATCACGCAAACCAAATAGGAGCGGCCCATTGTAACTCATTCCCATTATTTTTCCGGCTACTGCTGATAATGATGTGAAAAATTCTTCTCTGTAGATTAAACCCTTATCTGTTACCATTACTGCGTGAGTCTCTTCCCCTCTCTCTAATATTAGCTCTGTTCCCTCTACCATACGCGTCAAGTTAAGGAAAAGTGGTATAAGGAAGAAAGGAAACGAAAAAACTATTTTATATATTAAGTAATAAAGTTATTAATTTATAGATTCTTCTGAAAAAATTATCTTCTTCTAGATAAGAACTCCCTAAAAAAATAAATGTAACAAATAAAATGCCCATCTCAAATGTTGCTATATTTCACGATATTTCCTTAACTTGACGCGTATGGTTAGGGTTAACAGTACCAAACGTTTTGTTAACTACTGCCATAGGGTTCAGCATTGTCATCAAGTGAAGCAAAAATGGTCTGTTTATCAATTCTGGGTGAGGAATCTTAAGGTAGGGTGTATCAAGTGTCAGGTCATCCCATAACAAAATATCCAAATCAATAACGCGAGGTGCCCATTTTTCATAGACCTGCAGACGGCCAATGTCACATTCAATTTGTTTAAGGCCCTTTAACAGCTCTTCAGGAGAAGAAGAACAACTTCCATACACAACCATATTTAGAAATGGCCTGTCCCACCCAGGTGAAGCATCATTTGGTAAAATAGCCTTAGTTTCCAGAATAATTGAAGATTTTAAATTTTTAAAATAGCGTTCCTGCAGTAACTGAGCAGCCTTTTGTAAATGGGAAAAGCGATTCCCCATATTTGAGCCAATAGAAATGTAAATCATTCTTGCAACGCATTACGATAAGTAAAGAAAACACCTCCATGCACACTGGGGACAGGTGGTGCAACTTTGTGAATAGTTACGCCTATAGAAGAAATAATAAGCTTTTTTTGCATCACAAGGTTATTAATGGTCCTGTATATATCATGAGTTAAATGCTCGATTAAGTTGAATTGCTTGCTTTGAACGAGAGATTGAATACTCTGAACTACCTCCAAGTAGCATATAGTATCCTCAAGCCGGTCAGTTGTAAGTCCTAAAGGGGGGGATTTAAAGGTAAAATCAATATTAACACTAACTAATTGAGAATGATACTTCTCTTCTGCACTATAGCCTAAATGAACCCAAAGCCGTAAGTCAGATATAAGAAGATTACATGCAGACATTGCATTCCAACATCACTCAGTTTAAGCTACTTACAACTACTAACACACGCTAGCATTCATCATTCCATCAAGAAAACCCCACAAGAGCCTTGCTCCCTTTTGAGCACCCTGCATAACTTTATCTTGCTCTTTTTCATCTAGATCTTCAATAAGATTTGCACATTCCTCAGAATGCCATTCATCAGCATGCATATGGACCGTAAAAAATTGAAGAGAACGCTCATCACTTATTGAATAGTGTTTTTTTAAACCTTCAATTTTAGACTTGGAAACCTCTGGAGTTTGACGTTCGTAAGCGTACAAGGCTCCAAGACCTGCCGCAAAACCTGATCTTACAATATCAAAGTAACCATCAACTAACTCCTGTGTCTCTTTAATCTGTGCACTTTCACGAAGATCAGATCGCGCAACGCCAAGCCCTTCAGCAAAACGTTGCCATAATTCTGGATGATTTTCATCACCTTGTTCCTCTTCTATTAAATTACCAAGTAAAACCTGTCGCATTTTTAGATCTGGGCACAAAAAATGTATACCACTGATGTAACGAGGAAACGCAGCAACGTGGTGATAATATTCTTTAGCATAGGTTTGTAAAGCTTGCAAGCTTAAGCTTCCTGTATTCCATGACTGGTAAAATGGATGATTTAGTAAGTGCAATTCATCTAACTTGTTATTTAGAGACTTAGTAAATTCCATCATTTCCCCCATTACATTAATATATAGTTCATATACTATAGTTTTCTCATTGTTACGATCATGCTAAGATCAATACAATGGTGGGATTGGTAGGACTCGAACCTACGGCCAATTCGTTATGAGCGAACTGCTCTAACCTACTGAGCTACAATCCCTTTTATCAATATTTATAATACACACAAAAGCAAATTTGTCTATTAGCTTATTTCACTATCAACCCAACTTGACAAATCATTTGTTGCACCAATTTTGCGTGCAATTTCCTTACCATCTTGAAATATGATTAAAGTGGGTATAGATTGCACTCCATACTTACTTGGCGCTTCAGTCCCTTCATCTATGTCGAATTTGCAGATCTTAATCTTGCCTTTTCTATCCTTAGCCAATTGTTCTATACGTGGCATTAGACTTTTGCATGGCCCACACCATTCTGCCCAAAAATCTACCAGCACGAACCCTTTATAGTCAGTGACTTCAGATTTGAAATTTTGATCATTTACCGATGTAATATCATCACTCATAAAATACCTAAATTTTTGTAAAATATAGCGTATCTATTAGCAGTTAATCAACTAAATTCTTACCGCAGAGCTTGAAAAATTGCCCTAAAGTGTTTTGCACAAACAAAAAACTTCTATTACATCTGGTGGTTAAAGATATCCACGTTTTCCCAACCCATTAAGTCTAACTCAATACGAGTAGGAAGAAATTCAAAGCACTTTTGGGCCAATTCTTTTCTATTTTCACGTTCCAGCATTAAGTCTAGCTTTTCCTTTATCCTGTGGAGATACAAAACATCAGATGCAGCATAACTTTTTTGTTTGTCTGTTAAATTTTCATTTCCCCAATCAGAAGATTGCTGCTGCTTATTTAGTTTGGTATCAAGCAGCTCTAAGCACAACTCTTTTAAGCTATGATTATCTGTGTAAGTGCGAACTAAACGTGAAGCTATCTTTGTGCAATAGCACGGAAGTGCCCAAGTTTCCAAGTAATAACGTATTATGCTCACATCAAATCGCGCGAAGTGAAATATTTTAGTTATATTTTTATCCTCTAATATTTTTCTCAAATTTGGCGCTGTATAATCGTTCTTGAGTTGAACTAAGTGAGCGTTGCCATCATTAAAAGAGAGCTGCACAAGGCATAATCTATCTCTGCTATGAAGTAGCCCCATTGCCTCGGTATCAACAGCTATAGACCTTACATCATCTGGTATTGAACTAGCTGGCAAGTCGTCTTTATATAAAAATATTCCCATAAAGCTTTGTGGAATAATTAAAAACTTATGATAATCAAAAATGAGCCTTAAGTATACGAAAAGATCATAGAAGGAACCACGCAAATTTATGGGCTCTCACATTTTTCATGTACACGGGGTTTACAAATCGCTGTATATGCCTATAATTAAGTAAATTTAGGTTAATTTAATTGCGGGAGTAGCTCAGTTGGTAGAGCGCAACCTTGCCAAGGTTGAGGTCGAGGGTTCGAACCCCTTCTCCCGCTCTTTGCTTTCAAAATCATTTCGTCAAAAATCCCTTGACAAACTCCGCTAGCCCCCTTATCATGAAACTGAAGCTATTGTATTTGCTTTCGCCAATCTGCAGATTAAAAGGTAAGGATTACTTAATGTATCGGCGTCTTATGTTCAATTTTTTGCAGTATATAGATACTGTATGTCTTTACAAAACTTCATCTACATCTAGATTTTTATCTAAATAAGCTGAACGCGCTTATAAAGCGTTACAAGACATCAAAAAATGCCAATACTCGACAGAGATAGTAAAAGACTAGCTAACTCGGGGATTCTTTGTCTTTTTTTCTGCTTAGTAAATTTCTTAAACATTTGCAGCGTAAGTTAGTTGCAATTAAAAGCAGCTGAATTTCGCTTGTCAAGCGTTTAAAACATAAAAAACGCCAATATTTTAAAGCGGATAATAACCACGGGGCTTCTTTTGCCTTTTTTTTCATTTGGTAAATTTCTTAATGTTTGTGGCTGAACGACAACCGTCATCCCGCTACTTGTTAGCGGGATCTCTTGTTAGCGGCTGAGATACCGCGAATGAATCGCGGTATGACGTAGGACTGCTGTCATTCCAGCGCGTGACGCTGGAATCCAGTTCTTATTACCTGGTGTAAAGTTAAGTTTCCTGGATCCCAGTGTCTGGGCACTGGGATGACAAGAAAGGAGCACTGGGATGACAAGAAAGAGGCTACTTGGATAACAGAAGAAGGAGGCTACTTGGACAACACCCTGACAACCATCATCCCGCTACGTGTTAGCGGGATCTGGAAATACCGCGGCGGTATGACGTAGGACTGCTGTCATTCCAGTCTGGAATCCAAAAAAGGATGATGTCATCCCAGTGCTTGACACTGGGATGGCTTTGTTGCATCACACTTTATGAGATGGTGATTTATGGTAAATTCATGTAACTATCTCAAATTTAGCCATACCAATATCAGTGAATTTATTAAGCAAATAGCATTTAGTTCTTTTTCTCGATTTATCTCAGATTTATTCCTAAAACTAAATCCGAATATTTGCTTTAATCTTGAGAAAAACCCTTCAATATAAGATCTTTTCCCATAATTTACTTCTTTTTTCCATTCTTTCATGCCATCTTCACCGTATAATTTTATTAACCTAATAGCAGCATTCCTGTTAGACATATAATCTATTTCTGGATGTTCTGCCGCATTGTTTATTGGTGGAATTTTTGTCTTTATATCATATTCGTTACACAACTTATAAAACTTGTGCCTATCACATGCTCTATCTGCATATAGTGCTTTTATGGCATGCTGAAAATCAACTTCTTTTAGCAAATCACAAGCTCCATAGTGATCAGCCGTTACTGTATTTTACAGCTATGGCTTTTTTGTTGTTTATATTCAACATTACGTGCAATTTTCTCGTTTGCTCATAGCCACGATATTTTCTGTCAGTGCTATTTTCCTTGCTGTGTGTTGTTGTATATACTAATTCCTGTACTGTCTATAGCAATTTCGATATCTTCCATATTATAGCTCTTTCCATAAAAGTCCGGATGTGATAGGATAAGGGTAGATGATGATAAGGAGGTTGAATGCCAGCAGCATATAGTTATGATTTAAGAAAAAAAGCAATGGAAGCGCTAGACGAAGGAGAAAGCAGAGAAACAGTGGCAGCAAGATTTAAGATTGGAAGAACTACTTTATGGGAGTGGCAGCAAAGAAGAAAAGAAACAGGAGACTTTCAATCAAAAAAACTTGGAAATGGGGGTTACAATCACAAAATTACCGACTGGGATACCTTTGCCAAATTTGCCAGAGAACACGGAGGAAAGACTCTATCGGAAATGGCTAAACTTTGGAACAACGTTAGTATCCAAACGATCTATCGAGCCCTTAAAAAAATTGGATTTACGCGCAAAAAAAGACATATGGATACAAGGAAAGAAACGAAGAAAAACGTGCTGAATTTTTGAAAATTATAGCGACAAAAGAACCTAAAAACTTAGTGTATATAGATGAGTCTGGCATTGATAACACCGAAGACTACCCCTACGGATATTGCCAGAAAGGACAGCGGTTTTATGCCTTAAAATCTGGAAAGAAAACTCAACGAATCAGTATGGTTGCAGCCTTAAGTGGAAGAAAGATAGTTGTTCCGTTAACCTTTGAAGGCCACTGTAATATGGATGTTTTTAATGGATGGTTTGAGCAATTTTTGACACCGATCTTGGAACCTGGACAGACTGACCTTACCCAGAAAAAGTGGAGAGAAAGAAAGGAGTTTTTTTGGGTAAAATAAAATTTTGGAGGATTAGAAATGGCAAGAGAATATACGGCAGAATTCAAATTGGAAGCTGTTAAGCTGGCAAATGAACAAAGAAAGGTAGGTCAACCAGTTGCAAAAGTAGCAAGAGATCTAGGAATAAGGGATAGTGTATTAGGAAAATGGATGAAGAAATATAACGAAAAAAAGTCAGCGGCAAATGCATTTCCAGGTAGAGGTAACATGGCTCCTTACGACAAAGAGAGGTTTGATTTACAAAGCAAGAGTAACAAGGGAAAGAGACATTTAAAAAAAAGCCCTGGCCAGTCAAAAAGAGTAAAATATTTTTTTATATAGTAACTGCTATAAAGTACAGGAATTATGTAGGATTTTCTGCTAGTGGCTACTATAAGTGGACCACAAGAAAAATAAGCAGTAGAGAATCAGCAAATAAAGAGCTACTCGCAGCTATTCAAAAAATATATCAAGTTTCTAAATGTAGATATGGAGCTCCTAAAATTCATGCTGAATTGAAGGCTTTGGGTAAAAGTTGCAACTTAAAAACAGTGCAAAGTATTATGCAGAAAAATGGTATTCAGGCTATATTGAGAAGAAAATTTAAAATTAAGAAACAACAAACGGACAGTAGCTCCCAATATATTAGACCAAAACTTTATTGTCGATCAACCAAATAAAGTATGGGATTACTTATATAAAAACCAAAGAAGGATGGCTATATTTGGCAACAATAATCGATCTATATTCACGCATGGTAGTTAATGAGCAGTTCAATAAATAAACAATTGGTTATGGACTCTTTATTAATGGCCGTTAACAAGCGTAAACCTGCCAAAAATCTACTATTACATAGTGATCAAGGTTCACAATATACTTCGCAAGGTTATCAATATCTCTTATCCATAAAAAACATAGATGAGTCATAAAGGTTGTTGTTACGACAATTCTGTTGTGGAAAGCTTCTTTAGCTCATTGAAAAGAGAAATACTTATTGATACTTCACAACACTCTGCTCAACAAACTAGAACTGCAATATTTGAATACATAGAAATTTTTTATAACAAACAACGTCACTATTAACTATTGCATTCCTGAGCATTTTGATTCATCATTCTCTTTGTGAAAAACATTCCAAACTTTCTCTCCACTTTTTCTGGGTAAGGTCAGTCAGCTACTTGGATGACAGGGGAGGGAGGTGCTACCCTGACAATCGTCATCCCGCTACGTGTTAGCGGGATCTAGAGATACCGCGAATGAATCGCGGTATGACGGTCTGCAGCGGTATGACGTAGGGCTGCACTAGCTATATCATGCATTTTATTAACCGACACTATAAACAATATCCTTACAATTATGAGATTGAACCACAACTTGCTCAAGCGTTAAGCTGCTGCGTTTAGCGTCTTTACTGTGATTTTCCCCAAGAACATTTGTTCTTTCTCGTTTTATTTCCTCAATGAATTTCCCATTAACATCTTTAGGATCAATCTCTTCTTCAGAATATATAAGGTTAGTGCAATTTGTTTTTCTATAATAATGCACGCCAAGACATATAATTGATAATGCAAGTATACCAGAACCTATAAGTAATGATAATCCTATGTTATTAGTCAAAGGGTTTTGGTAAAATTTTTGTACACCATTAACACCATGTGTTGCAAGTAGCCCTAGAGGAAACGCTATATTTGCAGCAACTACACCAGTAAATAATGCAGTAAATATTGGTCTGTCGTTAATTACTGATTTTATTTTATTAGTTCTAGTAATTACTTTTTCGTCAATGTTAGTGAAGCCTTGTTTAGCTTCCCAAGCATTAAGTACAAAATTTGAATGAGTGCCATTGCTATATTCCAGTCTTACAGATTTTATAGCTTTATCTTTTGGCTGGTGCTCCAACACCTCAGCTAAAATTTTATCCGCATCTTTTTTTTGAATGGAATGTTCTTCAGTATCTATAAATTGCCTTGTTGCAAAAAATATTGGACCAATTGCAAGCAATGCAGCAAGTGCGATAACTGGTATAGTGATATATTTTGGGCTGTTTGTAAAAAATGCAATAAATTTTGCTTTATCTTGTAAATATAATAAAGCTGCAGATATACTGAGTATAATAGCACTTGCACCAAAAATTATAAAACCCTTCTGCTGCATGGCATACTTTGCTCTTGGCAAGAATCTGTTTGTTTTTTTATTTTTTAAAATTGCATCGTCATTTATGTTAAATTTACTATTTGTAAGCAAAGACTTTTTAGAGCCATCTGCTGCGCTTGTGTATGATGGTAGTGAGCCAGTTGGAGGTATACTTGAGCTGTTAGTTCTTTGTAAATCTTCTAATATTTCACTATTCCAAGGTGGACTAAATACTGTCTCTTGAGAAGGTGATCTGCTTAGAGTTGAATTTTGTGGCACGTCAACATGAGTTTCTTCACCTTTTGTTTCTTCTAGGGAAGGAGGTGATACTTGAGTCTCAAGAGTTAACGGATCTCTTGAATTAGCATTGCTGTTTTTTTTCTCTTTAAATTCTTCCTCTAACAAAGCTTCTAAAGCTGTATTTTCATCATTTTTTTTCGGAGTACTTGTCCTAAGTGCTGGTATTGGTAAAATTCCTGGTGTTATCTCGCCATCTTCACTTATTGATGTGGAAGAAATTAATGTTACTGTTTGTTCTTCATTTACTGGTCCAGGCATATTCACTCCAAAATTAATTACTATGCTGCATTGATTACGCTATAGTTATTAAGATATAGTAAATACCAATTTACGGATAATTATTAGTATAGAAATTGTCTATCAAAGATTCTTTCATTCAGAGGGTAATCTTTGTCAAAAAGCAAAGTGATTGTGTTCTCATGGTCTTTTTGTATTTTTATCTGTGATATATCATGAAATTCTTTGTAATCTGATACTACAAGTGCTGGACGGTTTTTTGTGTCTTTAATGTCAATTTGTACGATTGTATCGTTTGATATTAACGCTCCATTCCAATGCCTGGGGTAATAGCTATTGATAGAGGTTAATGCAAGTAAATTTGAATTTAGCGGCAAGATTGGGCCACCGGCAGAGAAGTTATATGCAGTGCTACCTGTGGGAGTAGATAATATTACTCCGTCCCCTCTAAATTTTTCTACTTTTAGCTTATCATTAATAGTGATATTCATTTCTACTATTTGGTTTGCTTTTCTAAAAACATATACTTCGTTTACTGCTATGTAATGATATCTCTTGCCACTTGTGTCTGTTGCTTCCATTTTTAGCAAAGTTAACTGAGTTGAAGTTGCATGCTCTATATGATCAATTAAATCTTCACTGCAGCTAAAGCATTTATTCATCAAAAACCCAACATTGCCAGTGTTTATCCCATACACATGCATGTTTTTATTTTCTATGACGTAATTGTGCAAAGTGCGTAGCATAAAGCCATCACCGCCAACAACTATCAATAGATCGATTTCGGACTTATTTTCTTCTGTTATATTGATAAAATTAAGTTTCTTTAATAGTTTAGATACTTCCTGCGATTTTGGTGATGGAGAAGCAACATAGCCTATATTTTTGTATTTATGCATGCTTCAGTAAACTCTCTAAAACTTAAAGAGGAGGAGAATTAGAAAATGCTTCCATATTTATCGTTAAACTTAGCTAATTTGCTAGTTTTACTTGCTAACCCGCTTGTCAAACTTCCAGTCCATGCAGGGTGAGTAAGAGGATCTCTATCAAGTTTTACCCTAT
This sequence comes from Wolbachia endosymbiont (group A) of Melieria omissa, assembly GCF_964031125.1. Classification (NCBI taxonomy): domain Bacteria; kingdom Pseudomonadati; phylum Pseudomonadota; class Alphaproteobacteria; order Rickettsiales; family Anaplasmataceae; genus Wolbachia; species Wolbachia endosymbiont (group A) of Melieria omissa. The sequence goes on from NZ_OZ035007.1 coordinate 1,092,010, forward strand.
CTCCCTCCTTTCCATAAGTGGAACGAGTTTCAAACTCTTGACCGTCTGTCATAACTATAATAATTTTATGATAATTCATTGTTGTTTATAAACTTTTAGTCAGTTAACATTCTAGTGAACTTAATTCACTAAGTCAATCATTATTCTAAAATATTGACAAAAAATAAATAAAATCTTATACTTAATAAGGAATAAGTAATAATTATCATGATTTTCGCTTTCCCTGGTCAGGGCTCTCAGTTTGTAGGAATGGGAAAGAGCTTATATAGTGAGTTTTCCGTTGCAAGACAAGTATTTAATGAAGTAGATAGCATATTGGATAGAAAGCTGTCTCATTTAATCTTCAACGGTCCTATTGAAGAATTAACCATTACAGAAAACGCTCAGCCAGCTATAATGGCAGTATCAATTGCAATGCTACGTGTTATGGAGCATGTGTTTGGCAAATCTCTTTTCACTGATCACAATGTTAAATATGTTTGTGGGCATTCAGTTGGCGAATATACAGCGCTGTGTGCTGCAGGAGCGTTAACGCTTGAGTCTGCAATCAAGCTGCTGAAAGTTCGCAGCGAAGCAATGCATGAAGCTTCACTGAAATGTAAAGGCGGAATGGTTGCGTTGCTTGGAGCAGAGATAAATGAAGTGGAAGATATATTGAAATCAGTTCAAATTGACGGAATTTGTGAAATTGCAAACGATAACGGTGGCGGACAAGTGGTTATAAGTGGCACTAGAGAAGCTCTTGAAATGTTACCCGATTTATTCAAAAACTCGAGTGTGAGGAAACTAATTAAATTACAGGTTAGTGGGCCTTTTCATTCATCTCTTATGAAACCTGCTGATGAAAAAGTTTTGGAGTTTTTGAAGGGTATTAAAATAACCCGTCCTATAGTTCCTTTGATATCAAATGTTACAGCTAAAGAGGAGAGTGATCCCAAAGTTATAAAAACTTTACTCGCCAAGCAAGTTGTAAGCAGAGTGAAATGGAGAGAAATGGTTTTGTATATGTCAAGCCGTGGCATTAACAAATTTGTTGAAATTGGCCCTAATAAAGTTTTATCTAATTTGGTCAAAAGAATTGACCAATCTATCAGTACAAAAAATATAGATAGTATTGGTGATATTGACAGCTTCTTTAATGAATCATTAGTACTAACAGCGAAAAATTTAAAAGTTGGATTAAGTTAAAACACATCTATTTGATGTCATTCCGGTGCATAACGCTGCCTAGCTGGAATGACAGAGGGTAATGCAAGAAATCAACGAACTGCCTGTCATTTCGTTTGGTTTTTTAATTCCAAGTAGCTGTAAAATAGTAGGGGCAATGTCAGATAACCTTCCGTCTCTTAGTTTTAGATTATTGCAAGACACAATAAATGGCACTTTATTTAGAGTGTGTGCTGTATGAGGTGTATTATTTTCTTCATCGAACATACATTCCACATTACCATGGTCTGCAGTGACAATTAACGCGGTGTTGCTTGACTTTTTAACAGCACTCAGCACTTTTGCAAGACAATCATCTACAGCTAGCACAGCTTTCTCGGCTGCTTTTATATTACCTGTATGTCCTACCATATCAGGATTAGCGTAATTTACAACTATCAGCGCGAATTCTTGGGAGTGAATTTTTTCTACAAGCTTTTCTGTGAGCTCGAAGGCTGACATTTCGGGCTGCAAATCGTAAGTTTGAACTTTTGGTGAGGGAATGAGTATTCTTTCTTCACCAGAGAAAGGTTCTTCTTTTCCACAATTGAAAAAGAAAGTCACATGAGCGTATTTCTCGGTTTCGGCGATACGTAATTGTCGTAATTTATTGTCTTCTATTGTTTGTCCTAGAGTATCAGCGAAAGAAGTAGGAGGAAAAATATAAGGAATTTTGAGATCTTCTTTATACTTCATCATACTTAAAATTGAAGAGAATTTTGCTACCTTAGCGTAATCTGTTTTGCCAAGCAAAATACTTGCTAATTGTATCATTCGATCAGCACGAAAGTTAGCCAACAGCACTCCATCTTCTGGTTTTATACCTTGATAATCACCTATTACTGCGGGCCTGATAAACTCATCAGTTATGTTATTTTGATAGTTATTCTCAATCAACGATACTGCATTATCATGACAAGGTGCCTTTGCAAATGCGATAGCCTCATAAGCTTCGATTGTTCTCTTCCACCTGTTGTCACGGTCCATAGCATAGTAACGCCCAGAAACAGTAGCAATTCTTGTGTCATTTCCCTTTATACTCTTTGTAAATTCTTGAATGCATTTTTTTCCTGAATTTGGCAATGTGTCTCTGCCATCTAAAAATGCATGTATCACCACTTTTATTCCATGCTGTGATATTTTATTTGCTAAAGTTGAAATATGCTTTTGATGCGAATGAACACCGCCATCTGACACTAATCCCATTATATGGCATACTCCGTTCTTACTTTTTAGATTACTAATAAAACTTTGTAGATTTGCATTGTTTTCTATTGTTGCAATTTCTTGATTAATGCGCTGAAGGCTTTGCATTACTACTCTACCACTGCCAATATTCATGTGGCCAACTTCTGAATTACCTATTTGACCACCAGGTAACCCCACATCAGCTCCACAGGCGGATAAACTGCATTTTGGATAATTAGAGCTAATATATTGCCAACAGGGTGGATTTGCGTTGCTAATAGCATTGTATTTACTGCTTTCTACTCCATTTCCCCAGCCATCTAGTATACATAAAACGACTGATTTAATGTTCATACAAAATCAATACTAGAATTTCACAGAGAAGAGCTCCCCGAGCCGGATTCGAACCAGCGACCAATTGGTTAACAGCCAACTGCTCTACCACTGAGCTACCGAGGAATAAACTGGTTTCAATTTATCATATTGAGCGCTGATTGTAAATGGTTTTTGTATACAATTATGATCAAAACAATGTTAAATGCGCGAAAAAGTGTACATTGACATGAGATACAAGCCTAATGAAAAAAGCTACGAATGCCGGTGAAAAACATAGCAATTTTATTTTCATTTGCAGCTTTTATCACATCTTGATCTTTCAGCGAGCCACCAGGCTGAATTATAGCTGTAATTCCATGTTTTGCGCTTTCTACTATGCTATCTGGGAATGGAAAAAATGCATCTGAAGCAAGCACTGCACCTTTACATTTTTCACCTGCTTTTTTCACTGCAATGTTCACACTATCTATTCTGCTTGTTTGCCCTGCACCGATGCCAATAGCACAACCATCTTTTGCTATAACTATTGCGTTGGATTTCACATGCTTACATATTTTCCAGGCAAAAATAAGATCTTTTTTTTCTTTGTCCGTTGCAGTGCATTCTGTTACTTGTTCTGCTTTTATTGTGTGGTCATTATTTTCTTGCACCAAAAACCCACCAACAACATTTTTAGTTTGGTATTTCACATTTTGTTGAAAAGATTTATGAATAATCACTCTTAAATTTTTCTTTCTTTGTAAAATTTTTAGTGCCTCATTGTTTACCGATGGTGCTATCACTACTTCCAAAAATATCTCGTTTAATTTTTCTGCTAGCTTTAAATCTATCTCCCGGTTTAAGGCAACTATACCACCAAAACTGCTTACTTCATCGCACGATAGAGCTTTTTCATATGCCTCCAAAGCATTATTACCAATAGCAGCGCCACATGGGTTATTATGCTTGATTATCACTGCTGCAGGTTCTTCGAATTCAGCAGTTATGTTAAGTGCGGACTCTATATCTACTATATTATTATAACTCAACTCTTTTCCATGTATTTTTTCCAGCGGATATTTGGTGAATTGATTGCTATAAAATGCAGCTTTTTGATGAGGGTTTTCACCATACCTTAATTCTTGTGCTTTATGCCCATATAGTGCGAAAAACTCTGGTAACTCATTATTTTTACTCTGGGATAAAAACCAACTGTGAATATTAGAATCGTAGTGTGCAGTGAGAGCAAATGCTTTGGTTGCTAAGTGTTTTCTATATTCCAATGTTGTTTCATTGTTATTTTTTATCATCTCAGCTTTTAGTGCTTCGTAGTCTTGAATGCTAGAAATAACTGAAGTAAAACGAAAGTTTTTTGCTGCAGCTCTAATTAACGCCACTCCGCCGATATCAATTTGTTCTATAATTTGCTCTTCATTTGAGCCGCTACTTACTGTCTCCCAAAATGGGTATAGGTTAGTTATAAGCAGGTCTATTGGCTCAATACCTAGATCTTGCACTTCCTTTTTATGCTTTTCTCGATCATAAAGTATTCCTCCATGAATTTTAGGGTGTAAAGTTTTCACTCTACCACCCAGTATCTCTGGAAATTGTGTGTAATCTGAGACCTCTTGTGTTTTTATTCCTGCACTAGATAGCACTTTATAAGTATTGCCCGTTGAAAGAATTTCTATTTGTTGCTGCGTTAAAAACGATGCAAGATCAATTATATTCGTTTTATCGTATACTGATATTAAAGCTCTTTTTATTTTCATTTTTATATGGAAAGTTTTTTAAGATTATATCTAAGAAAAGGAAATTTAGCTATTACATTTCTACACTAATTTAAAGCAGTCTATTCTATAAATTTTTTTACCATGCTTGATTTCAAGCCACGAATAAAATCTTCAATACTGCAAGGATTTCTCCCTTCCATTTGTACAACTTTAGGAATTAAAGTGCCACCTTTTAAACTTATGTGCATATTATCGTTAACAATCTTACCTTGTTCTGAAGCGAGAGCTTCAAAGTCAGCATCAAGTATCCTGATACGTTTACTTTCTATCTTAATGAATGCTTTTGGGTAAAACGCTTTAACCTTTCTATAAGCAACTTCACAGGCATCACTTGCATAAATTTTATAGTCTTCCACTTTGTCAGCGTAACATGCATTGTTATCGTTCTGTTTTAAGGGAAGCTGTTTTTCAATTTCGTTTAGCACTTTCAGCAGTAAATCACTGCCTAGCTTAGATAATTTATCATGCAATGTCTTGTAATTATCGTTCTTTTCGATAAGAAATTTTTCCTGTTTTAAAATAGGGCCGGAATCTAATCCTTCATCCAATTGCATAATGCTAACCCCGGTTTCTTGATCTCCTGCTAAAATTGTGTGCTGTATCGGGGCTGCACCACGCCACCTTGGTAGTAATGAAGGATGAATATTAATACAACCATATTTTGGAATATTCAAAATTTCTCTTGGAAGTATCAACCCATACGCGGCTACAACTGCAACGTCTGGTTTGAAATTTCTAAATTTTTCTTGCTCTGCCGAAAACTTTAGAGAGATAGGAGTACATACCTCTATGTTACTTTCTTCAGCGATAACATGTACTGGAGATTTCGTTGGCTTCTGTCCACGCCCCGAAGGTTTTGGAGCCTTGGTGTATACTGCCACCACTTCGCTCTTTGATTTCAGTAACAAGCTCAGAGAATTAACAGCAAATCCTGGTGACCCCATGAAAATAATTCTCATGGTGTCTTTGCTTTAAGAATTCTCTGCTAATTTACCACTTACAGCTTCTACTAATTTGGCAAAATCATCCTTATAATTAACGGCCATCTCAGCAAGAATTTTTCTATTTAAATCAATGCCGGCAAGTGTAAGACCATGCATAAACCTACCATAAGTAAGCCCATGCTCTCTTGCTGCTGCATTAATACGTATTATCCATAAGCTACGGAAATCACGTTTACGGGTTCTTCTGTCTCTATAAGCATACTGCAGTGCTTTTTCAACTCTTTGTAATGCAATTCTATAACAACTTTTTGCGCGCCCTCTATAACCCTTTGCCAGTTTCAATATTTTTTTATGACGAGCGTGAGTAGTGACTCCACGTTTTACCCGAGCCATTTTATTTTACCTCCATTTTGTTAAATACCGTAAGGCATATGAAGCTTAACTATACGCGAGTCAGATTTACCAAGAATCGTTGTACCGCGCTGATTACGAATATTAGATTTACTTCTCTTGACCATGCCATGCCTTTTGCCTGACTGAGTAGAAATAACTTTACCCTTAGCTGTAAGGTGAAAGCGCTTTTTCACAGAAGATTTGGTTTTTAATTTTATTTTCTTCATATTCCAAATAAATTTACAAGCACTACTATTGAGTTCTTTAATAGTAATTAAGCATTAGTATAAATAATTTTATTAAAGAATCAAATTAAAATTGTATATTAAAGGAGTTTAAAAGTAATTACGCCCAATATGTGTGTTATACCTTCTTTATTCCCAAGTGGCAACAATACTTGCCTCATTTTAACACTTTCACTTTCTTCCTCTTCATTGATCGGGCATTTACTCTCTATTACAGTATCAAGTTTATCAATAACTGCATCTATTTTATATAGTCGCAAAAATGGTGCATCAATTGCATACTTATTATCAATGCGCGTCTTTTTCTCAAAACCATAGAATTCAACAGCCTTTTCTCCTGCATTTTCACAAATATAACCTTGATCCTTGACTTCAATGACAAAACAATGCTGCCATGATTCCATTATTTCTGCAGTGTCTATTTCATGCCTTTCTGGCCAATCTCTGTCTGATCCTTTTATGTCATTCCAGTGTTGAGTCACCACATTTGCTATTCTTTTTTCTTTGCCTACATAAATTTCCATTCCAATTTCCACATATAAAACACAGATATGAGGTAAATTTATCGTGAATATATTGATTTTTTCTTACCACAAGGTGCATGTCACTAGAAGTTCTGAGATCTAGAGAGTGGTATTGATTTTATTTCCATTACAACTTATTATTTATAGATAACCTCAATAAAAACGATGAAGCTAAACGAAATCAGAGAAAGATTTATAAAATTTTTTGTAAATAATGACCACGAGCAGGTTTCTTCTTCTCCTTTGATTCCAGAACATGACCCAACGCTCATGTTCACAAATGCTGGTATGGTGCAGTTTAAAAATATTTTTACTGGTGCTCAAAAAACTGAAATGAAACGTGCTGTCTCAAGTCAAAAGTGCCTAAGAGCAGGCGGTAAACACAATGATCTGGAAAATGTTGGCTATACAACTCGGCATCACACATTTTTTGAAATGCTCGGAAATTTTAGCTTCGGTGATTACTTTAAGGAAACTGCGATAGAATTTGCGTGGGAATTTATCACTAAAGAGTTATCTCTTGATAAAAACAGACTATCCATAACCGTCTACCATACTGATGATGAGGCGTACGAGATTTGGCGTAAGATAAGTGGCTTTTCAAGTGATAAAATCATAAGAATTACAACGGATGATAACTTTTGGAGTATGGGAAGCACTGGTCCGTGCGGTCCATGTTCTGAAATTTTTTATGACCATGGGAGTCCTAATTTACAAGAGGGCGATAGAATTGTTGAAATCTGGAATCTGGTATTCATGGAGTTTAACAAAGATGAAGAAGGTAATTTACACAAATTGCCAAAAAAATGCATCGATACTGGAATGGGCCTTGAAAGAATAGCGGCTGTTATGCAAAACGTCCATGATAACTATGATATTGATCTATTTTCTGCTCTGATAAGTAAATCACAAGAGTACTGTGGAAGAACGGAAAATAAAATAGCGCATAAGATCATAGCAGATCATCTTCGCGCGGCTGCATTTCTCATCGCAGAAGGAGTGCTTCCTGGAAATGAGGGCAGGAATTACGTATTACGCAGATTAATTAGGAGAGCCACACGTTATATTCACCTGCTTGGATATAATGATTCCCTACTCCATCGTATTTTTCCAGTGTTGATAGATAGCACGAGTTCGGCTTATATGGGAGCTGAATTAGTCAGAGCTAAAAGCTTAATAGAAACGACGTTAAAATCAGAGGAAGAAAACTTTAAAGACACTTTGATGAAAGGTATCAATCTCCTGGAGAAATTCACTACAGATTTAAAATCGGGCGATACTTTGCCTGGAGAATCAGCGTTTAAGCTATATGACACCTACGGATTTCCTTTGGATATTACACTTGATATTTTAAAAGAGAAAAAAATAAATTTTGACCAGAAGGGTTTTGATGATGCAATGGGAGAACAAAAAGAGAGAGCACGTGCTAAATGGGCTGGATCTGGTGAAAAATCTGTTGAGCAAGTATGGTTTGATTTGATCAATAAATTTGGCAAAACAAAATTTGTTGGTTATGAGTTCAATGAAGTAAGTGATGCGAAAATACTAGCTATAGTTTCCTCTAAAAATGAAGTAATTGATTCTGCAAAGGAGGGAGAAAAGATAACCATTATACTTGATAAAACACCTTTTTATGGCGAGTCAGGTGGACAAGTGGGAGATACTGGCAGTCTGATCAAATCTGATAGAAGTATTATTATAGTCGAGAATACCAATAAGGTTAATGACCTATATTTGCACAGATGCATAGTTAAGTTCGGTTCAATTTGTAAAGGTAACACAGTTGCAGCAAGCATTGACAAGGAAAGAAGGCAAACCTTAAGAAGAAATCATTCAGCTACACATCTTCTGCACTTTACACTCAGAAAAATTCTAGGTGATCATGTCACTCAAAAAGGTTCCCTAGTTGCACCAGATAGACTGAGATTCGACTTCAGCCATAACACTCAAATGACTCAAGATCAGTTGTTTTGGGTAGAGGATATGGTAAACTCTCTAATCAGAGAAAATCTTTCCGCATCTACAAAAATTCAAAGCATGAATCAGGCAATAGACGAAGGAGCTATGGCGTTATTCGGCGAAAAATATAGCGATCAAGTAAGAGTAGTGAAGATTGGAGATTCAAGGGAACTGTGTGGTGGCACGCACGTTGAACATACTGGAGAAATCGGTTTATTTAAGATAGTAACAGAGAGTTCTGTTGCTTTTGGAGTGAGGAGAATTGAAGCTTTAACTGGTCAGGAAGCAATCAATTATGTACGTGATAATGAAATTAACTTAAAAAAAGTTGCAGAATTCGTAAAAGCGCCAGTGAGTGAAATAACAAGCAGATTAAGTATTTTAAGTCAAGAACACAAAAAATCCGAAACCAAAATAAAAAACCTATATAAAAAGCTTGTGAGTGCAGAGAATATAAAAAGCACCGAAATAAATGGAATAAATTTTATAAGCCACACTTTCACTGATATTCCAGCAAATGTAATAAGAGAGTTTGTTTTGCAGCAACAAAAACCAAAAACGATAATAGCTTTCACGGCAACAGAAAAAGATAAAACAGTCTTGATTATTAAAGTAAGTAAAGACTTAATCAATAAGATTAGCGCAAAAGAACTAATATCCATAGCAGTTGAAAAGAACTGTGGTGGGAATGCTGAATTTGCACAAACAGGCTGTGATAGCAATAAAATAGATGATGCCATTACAGCCATTTATAGCAAAATAGCAGCTTCTAAGCACTCTACGTCATACCACCACGAACCGTCATACCGCCGCGGCGCTAACAAGCAGCGGGATACTTAACCATCGTCTACACCGTCATACCGCGATTCATTCGCGGTATCTCTTAGCCGCTAACAAGAGATCCCGCTAACAAGCAGCGGGATGACGAATTACTATGCCGCCGCGAACCGTCATACCGCGATTCATTCGCGGTATCTCTTAGCGTAGATCCCGCTAACAGGTAGCGGGATGACGGTTGTCAGGCTAGCTGTCATCCAAGTAGCTCGACTACTTGGATCCAGGAAAAAGAATGGTGTCATGAAAGTAGCTGACACTGATTCCTTTATGATGGTGTCATCCCAGTGCCCAGACACTGGGATCCAGGAAACTTAATTGCAAGTAATGCATTGGATTTGGTGAGTATGGGTTTTGCGTTATAGAATGAAGCACTTTTGGTGAATTTATAAAGAAAGCTGGATCCCAGTGTCAAGCACTGGGATGACAAGGTATAAACCTTATCGTCATGCCGCCGCGAACCGTCATACCGCGATTCATTCGCGGTATCTCAGCCGCTAACAAGAGATCCCGCTAACAAGTAGCGGGATGACGGTTGTCGTTCAGCCACAAACATTAAGAAATTTACCAAATGAAAAAAAAGGCAAAAGAAGCCCCGTGGTTATTATCCGCTTTAAAATATTGGCGTTTTTTATGTTTTAAACGCTTGACAAGCGAAATTCAGCTGCTTTTAATTGCAACTAACTTACGCTGCAAATGTTTAAGAAATTTACTAAGCAGAAAAAAAGACAAAGAATCCCCGAGTTAGCTAGTCTTTTACTATCTCTGTCGAGTATTGGCATTTTTTGATGTCTTGTAACGCTTTATAAGCGCGTTCAGCTTATTTAGATAAAAATCTAGATGTAGATGAAGTTTTGTAAAGACATACAGTATCTATATACTGCAAAAAATTGAACATAAGACGCCGATACATTAAGTAATCCTTACCTTTTAATCTGCAGATTGGCGAAAGCAAATACAATAGCTTCAGTTTCATGATAAGGGGGCTAGCGGAGTTTGTCAAGGAATTCTTATTAAAACTAAAGAGCTCAAATGAAAGGAGGTAAACTCTAAAGTATACATTTAGTAGCGCTTTCTATGAGAGAAATCGTATTACCTATTCCGTAAAGCTTTATGAAAGATCCCATTCTTGGACCGGTTTTTTGGCCAAGTAACGTTTCATATAATAGCTGAAACCAGTCACGTAAGTTGGTGTAATCATATTTTTTTCCAATAGAAAATACCTGAGATTGAATTTCTTCAGCAGTAGCAGTTGTAGATAGAGAATGTAAAGTGTCCTTCAAATCTAGTAACGCTGCTTTTTCTTTTTCATTTGGAGTTTTATATGATTTTGTTGGCTTGATAAAATCGTGATAATACTTTACTGCAAAGTCTGAAAGTCTATCAAGCATTTTATTATTTTCTGGTGTAACGTTTGGTGCATAAGAGGATATAAAACCCCATAGGATCTCTTTGTTTTCAGCATTACAAGCTGCTGCTAGGTTTAAAAGTAGTGAGAAATTTATGCCTGAAGTTTCTATACTGGGAACATTGCCCTGGTGAATGTGCCAAGCAGGATTATTTATATCCTTTTCTTTGTTCTCATGATAACGCTTTACAAATTCTAAATATTCATCAGTTGATTTTGGTATCACATCAAAATATAAACGTTTAGCTTTTTTAGGACTCTGAAAAATGTACAATGCTAAGCTCTCTGTTGGTGCGTAAGTTAGCCACTCTTCAATTGAAATGCCATTTCCTTTTGATTTTGATATTTTCTTTCCTTCTTTATCAAGAAAAAGCTCGTAGCAAAACAGAAGTGGTGGCTTTTCTCCAAGTATTTCACATATTTGACTTGAAAGCACAGCAGATGGAGTTAAATCTTTTCCGTGAGCTTCGTAATTTACTCCAAATGCGGCCCACCTCATTCCCCAATCAGGTTTCCATTGCAGTTTACATTTTCCTTTTGTCACTGGAACTTCTATTTTTTCCCCGTTTGGGTCTTCATATGTGATTGTTCCTTTCTCTGTATTTGTTTCAATTACTGGAACTTGTAAAACTTGAGAAGTTTTTGGGCATATTGGCAAGAATGGACTATAAGTCTGCTGCCTTTCTTCCCGAAATGATGGAAGCATTACGTCCATCACTTTATCATAATTTTTCAGCAGTAGTAAAAGTTTTTCATCGTAAACGCCAGATTTATAACACTCTGTTGCACTCCTGAACTCGTATTCAAATTCAAACAAATCAAGAAATTTACACAACAATGAATTCATGTGATGACCATAACTCTGATGAGTGCCAAATGGATCAGGTATCATAGTCAATGGTTTATTTAAGTGCTCTCTTAGCATCTCTTGATTTGGCACATTATCTGGTATTTTTCGCAAACCATCCATATCATCTGAAATTGCAATGATTTTGGTTTTTATACCAGGAGCTATTTTTTTTAATGCATTTACAACAACTGTAGTGCGGAAAACCTCTCCAAAGGTTCCTATGTGGGGTAAACCAGAGGGTCCATAACCAGTTTCAAATATTATTTCTTTTTTATTAGGAAACTCTTGCAATACTTTTTCTGCTTCTTGAAATGGCCAATTTGTCATTATCGGGATTAAATAATGTATCTTAACTTAAAGTGCTACTAGTTTCAATGGATTTTTAATATAATGATATAGTGTTAGTGTTAGAGCTATTATTAGAAGGTTAAAGATATGTCCACAGGTAGTATACAAACAGATCAATTATTTAAAGGTCTTACAAGACCTGCAATGCTCTTTGGTGTGAGTTATATGTTTGCAATATTAAACGTCCTGATTTGCATGCTAATTTTCATTAATTCAAATGATTTAAGAGTGATTCTCTTAATGTTACCAGGTATACATGGACTTGGTTATATAGCTTCTGCAAAAGAACCGTTGTTTATTGAATTATTTATGGTAAAATTGGGAAAGTGCTCGAAATGTTTAAATCGTTTTTACCATGGAGCCAATTCTTATGATATTGCTTAACGTTGTGTGATGCTGAGGTTTAGGGCTATTCAATCAAAGAATAAATCTACTCTGAACAGGGAAGTTCACGCTGCTGAATTTATTCCTTATTCTTGCTATTGGAATAGCACAACCTTGATGACAAAAGAAAATTGGTTGGTTAAGGTTATAAAATTAAGTGGTTTTGCATTTGAAACTGCCGATGACGAGGATTTAGTCATACAGAACAACATCAGGAATCAGATGCTAAGAAGCATTTCATCTCCGGCATTTAGTTTGTATTTTCATACTATCAGACGTAAGAAAAATATTTTTTCTGATGAATTTGCAAGTCAAGGTTTGCCGAATTTTTTCGCTAATCACGTAAATCTAAAATGGAGAGAAAAACACGCAACAAGGCAATCATTTATTAATGACCTATACATTACGATTATCCGTAGAGCGGACACAAAAGGAGTAGAATTTTTGTCACATCTACTAAAAAAATTCGGACATGTAACTTCAAAACATGCTTGGGAAAGTGATATACGTGCCACGTATGAAGATTTAGAGGAAACGACAAATCGTGTAGTGACAAGCCTTAGAAATTATTCGCCTAAAATTCTTGGAGTAAAAGAAACTCCAGATGGTTTGTTCTGCGAAATAATGGAGTTTCTATCTAGAATCGTAAATTGTGGCTTCGTTACAAATACGCTTTTTCCGCTAAGAACTGAAATATCAAGATACTTACCAGTACATAGGTTATTCTTTGGCCGTAAGATGATACAGGTTGTGACTCATAATGAGAGTAAATATGCTGGAATAATTAGTATCAAAGAATATGGAAATCATACTTCTGCAGGAATGCTTGATTCGTTTTTACAACTTCCTTACGAGTTTATAATTACGCAATCTTTTCAATTTATAAACAGGCAAATGGCGATTGGAAAAATACAGATACAGCAAAATCGAATGATACAGTCTGCAGATAAAGCTATTTCTCAAATAGCAGAAATTTCTCAAGCGCTTGATGACGCAATGAGTGGTAAGATTGCGTTTGGTCAACATCACCTGACTATTTTATGTATAGAAAAAAGTCCTAAATCATTGGATAACGCTCTGTCGTTGGTAGAATCAGAGCTTTCTAATTGCGGTGTTTACCCTATACGTGAGAGAGTTAACCTTGAACCAGCATTTTGGGCGCAAATTCCTGGTAATTTCGATTATATAGTGAGAAAAGCTACAATAAGTAGTCTTAATTTGGCTGGATTTGCATCTCAACATAATTATCCTACTGGTAATAAATTCAATAACCACTGGGGAGATGCCGTTACAGTTTTTGACACGACATCTGGTACTCCATTTTTTTTCAACTTTCATATAAGGGATGTTGGACACACTATGATAATTGGCCCAACTGGTGCTGGTAAAACTGTTTTAATGAATTTCCTGTGTGCCCAAGCGATGAAGTTTTCTCCAAGGATATTCTTTTTTGATAAAGATCGCGGTGCAGAGATTTTCTTAAGAGCACTTAGTGGTATCTATACTGTAATAGAACCAAGAACTAAAACAAATTTTAATCCTTTACAACTTGATGATACCTCTGATAATAGAACATTTTTAATGGAGTGGATAAAGTCTTTAATTTCGGTATATAATGATAAATTTACTTCAGAAGATATTGCACGAATTAATGATGCAATTGAAGGAAATTTTAAATTAAGAAAAGAAGACAGATTCTTGAGAAACCTCGTACCGTTTTTAGGGCTTGCAGGTCCTGATACTCTAGCTGGGGCAATATCTATGTGGCATGATAATGGTTCTCATGCTGCAATATTTGACAATAAAGAAGATTTGCTAGATTTTTCACGAGCAAGAGTATTTGGTTTTGAGATGGCTAGCTTGCTCAAAGATCCTGTTGCTCTTGGACCGGTCTTGATTTATTTATTTCATAGGATTAGTATATCTCTTGATGGCACTCCATCTATTATCGTTCTTGATGAGGCATGGGCGTTAATAGATAATCCAGTTTTTGCACCCAAGATAAAAGACTGGTTGAAGGTACTGAGAAAACTAAATGCTTTTGTGATTTTTGCTACTCAGAGTGTTGAGGATGCAAGTAAAAGTACTATTAGCGATACGCTTGTACAACAAACAGCGACACAGATTTTTTTACCAAATCTGAAAGCTACTAGTGTCTATCGGGATGTTTTTATGTTAACTGAACGTGAATATATATTAATTAAGCACACAGATCCGAGTACTAGATTCTTTTTGGTGAAACAAGGAGTCAATGCTGTAGTAGCTAGAATAGACTTAAAAGGCCTGGATGATATAATCAACGTATTATCCGGACGTGCAGAAAGTGTTCTATTGTTACACGATATATTAAATGAAGTTGGGGACAACCCAAAAGTATGGTTGCCTATATTTTATCAGAAGGTAAAAAATGTTTAAGACTAAGCTGTCATTGCTATTAATTGCGATATTTTTACTAAATATAGACTTTTTACTCTCATATCCAGTGCTTGCAGATGGAGTAAGTGGTACTGACAAGACAGAATTTGTTAGCAGATTTAATTCCACTGGCAGTTTTAGTCGTGCCTCTAATCCTGATTGTGGAGCGTTTAAAACAGCTGCAGCACTTGCTGGAATAGCGATTGCTGTTGGCGCAATATTTACTGGCATTGTTTTGATCGTTTCTTCTGCTGGTTTGTTTACCGCTCTTGTTATTGTTGGAATGATAGCTGCAATTGTTGGAGTCTGGAAAGCGATAGGAGGGCTTGTTGTTTGTGAACATAGTTTTGTTAAACACCCAGTTGCACGTGATCATGATGGAAAATACAAAAATTTTAAATTAGAAGACACAGGTTATAGTGGCTGCACCAATGAAAATTACCAAACAGAAGAGGAATATTTTTCTTGTTTGCAAAATAAAGCTCGGGAAGACGTGAACAAAAAAGATTATGACGGGAAAAGAGCAGAAAAAGAAGCCTTAAATTCTAACGTTCAGGAGAGTACAGAGAGTTATTACTGGCCAAAAAATGGTGTGCAATACAGTGAATATATAGAAGTATGTCATCGAAACCCTTTAACTTTTGGTAATCTTTTTAATAAGGTAGACTTTAATTCCAGAGGAAAACCTGGATACATAGACTTTGATGTCAGGGAGAAAGACACTGGATACGTAGATGGGTCATGGTCCTCGAAGGTTGATGGTGGTCTGGAATGTAGAGTTCTCAAAGCAGGACAGAGCGAACCCATACATGGAGCTACATTCAAAGCAGTGAGAAAAACGGGCAGATTATGTGTGGAGTTAGCCAGTGTTAGCATGCTTGGTATCGAAATGACTCCTTGGCCGCAAGGGGTTGATATGGGGTGCACGGAATTGCCACCTGACCCACTTGCTCCTATGTGTGAAAAATCTGTGATGATATTCAAAAATAAAGATGGTACAGGAGAGGAAAAAGTTCCTATTGGTAATAATGATGACTATAAAACTATTATCAGATCTAAAGAAAAAAGACTCAACGGACAAGGGGGGAAAATTTTTGTAGGTTATGATAATGCTGGCTGTTTTAGCTCGTATGTTTCTGAAGCTTGTTATAACCAGGCAGGGAGTAAATCATTAGCTCCTATTCCCGTAACTTCTATGATAGTGCAATGCATTAAGGAATCGTTAGATAATTTAGTTGCAGGTAAAGGTGCACCAAATGGTGAGAGTTTTATATCTGTAGCACAGAAAAGGCTGAAAAACACTGTAACTGCTGTTTTAGTTTTAGCTTTAATACTGTTCTCTATAAAAGCCATGTCTGGTGGAGTTCAGAGGCCTCAAGAAATGTATATGTTGATCATAAAATTCGCTTTAGTGATTTACTTCACAACAGGCAGTACCATGTCTCATTATTATGGAGAATTAACTCGTCTCTCAAATGGTTTGTCAGAGATAGTGCTAAAAGCATCATCTGAAAGTAAAGGCATATGTAATTATAAAGCAGGTACAGATTATGAATATACTCGTGCAGGAAAGAGGGTATCTTACAGTTATCTTGCACCTTGGGATAGGCTTGATTGTAGAATTTTATTTTATTTAGGTGCCCCTTTAGATGGAATTGGTGGCAAAATTGGTACTGGAGGTGTTGCAACGTTAGCAGTCTTGCTTGGTGCTGCTCCTGTCTTATTAGTTGCAGGTTCGGTAATCGGTATTATTTTTGCTGGTGGACAAATTTTAGTAGCTCTTGTCTGTATATTTATGGCCGTTCTGATGATGATGGTTATTTTGTGGCTGTGCTATGTATTTATTTTATCTCTAGTTGCTTTAAGTGTAATCATCATTTTATCACCTTTGTTCATTCCTATGGTTTTATTCCAACACACCAAAGGATATTTTGAAGGCTGGGTGAAAGAGTTGATTACCTATAGCTTATACCCGGTTATCCTTTTTGCGTTTTTGTCCTTTATGTTCATAGCATGTGATAAAATCTATTTTAAAAATTTAAATTTTGAACTGGACGAGTCATATAAAAATGAACAACCGGACAAGTCATATGAAAAGAAACAAGCAGAAATCTCATATAGTAAGAAAAAACAGTGGTTTAAATTGAAAGATGGGGAATGTGATAAAAATGAAACTACTCTTGCATGTATGATGCAAAATTATAGCTTTAAAAAGAGCAGCATACTTGGTCTATTCGACTTTACATACATGGAGTTTGGCAGCTCTCTCATCGGAGAATTATTAAAATTGTGTTTAGTATTATTCCTCTTTTACCACTTTTTAAACATTCTTCCTGGCATGGCTGCTGAACTTGCTGGTAACCATAGAGCAGCACTTGGCTCAGGTCAGACACCTGGACAAATGGTGGGCAAAGCTTTATCTGCTGCCAAAGCTGCTGCTGGGGGTGTTGCTGGAGTTGCTGGTGCTGCTGCTAAGAAGTTGAGTGGTGGAGACAAGAGTAAATCTCGAGGTTCTGGTTCTAGTAGCTCCGAGAGTGTTAACAAAAGCACTGAATGAGTTGGATTTATGCTAAAATTTTTGCTGATAATACCGTTTTTTTTTCTGTCAGGCTGCGGGGAACATCACTGTATTAAGCCAGAAAATTTATCGGGTTTGCGTGAAAAACTAGATATAGTGTCAACAGAGCAGAAATGGGTTGATTCTGGTGTTAATATCTCAGATAGAATAAGAGTAACAGAGATTGATATAGTGCCTAGTAAGGTTAATTTTTGTCCTAAGCAGTATGCAGATTTTGCAATTGGGCCTGGGAGAAATGACGTTGCATTACCATTTGCACTTAAAAAAGGCGATACGATAAGCTTTAGTGTGATTGGAAGTAAAGTGTGTAAAGATAAAGAGAGTGAGACAAAAATCAGGTATTTGAAAATCGACGAAAAGTGTAGCGAGCAAGAAACGGAACATTTTGCACATGTTTTAAATCAAGAGAAATGCCAAGGTGGCAAGGATGGGATATGTCCTAATAAATATATAATAGGCGATGCGCAATGGTTGAGTGGAAGAGAGTACTGGTTTTCGAAGTTAGATCAAGATGAAAGAAAAAAGGAAATTGAAAATATTATTAACTCTATAAAACAAGGAGAGAATATAGATTGCAGCAAGCTTTCAGAGAGCAGTGCAAGTAAGATAGATACGCACATTTTAAATTCACTCTGTAGACGTATATGTAAATTTTCTTCTGGTCGTAGAGGCGAGGATTGCGTGTATATTGAATATAATAATATAGAAATTGAGCTATTCAATGCTTTAAATTCTAGTGGTGAATCTGTTGTTGCTGAAATTATTAGTAACGTATTAAAGGGAAAACAGGTAAAAACTGACATTACATTTCTAAAAGTTGGTATGGATAATGAAACTCTTGAACACATTCCAGGTGGTGGTTTATGTACTAGTTGTGATCATAAGATGGAGAATGACCATCAAATACCAAGTTTAACTTTTAGTCTATGTAGCAGAAATGACAAGAGCTGCTACAATACAAATGACAAAGGCGGGTTCAACATAAGAGTAACGAAGAACCATAGTCTGGAAAATAGCTTGTATATAAGTGTTTCCGATAAATTCCCTGAGCATAAGCCTGGTGAAAATCAAGCGGATATATCTGTAGATATCAGCAAAGTTCATGACATGGAAAACTTGAAAGGAAAATTAAAAGACAAAACAGGCACCATATATTACGGAATAAGAGACCATGGCTGCGATTACAAAAATGAAGGTCAGTTTAGCATTAACCTAACAACTCAAGAGCCACCTACAAAAACTTTTAGTGCAATATATAATTTCTTTGATGAAAAAGTGAAAACTGCATTTTTCGGCTCTAATTATAAAGACCCTAACGCAATTCACTCTGATACTAGTCCTGTAAAGTCTCTTTACGAAAGTTTTATAAAATCAAGCGGAACAAATACCATTAGATCTACTATAATATCACTATTAGTACTATATATAATCTTATATACTCTTTATTACTTTTTTGGATTAACTCATATTTCTATATATGAGTTTTTAATTATATGCGTAAAGATAGGAATCATCGCCCAGCTATTGCAGGATAATAGCTGGGACTTTTTTTATAACAACGCATTCTCTATATTTATTAACACTCCAAAACAACTAATAGAAATAGCAAATTTTAGAGGCACTACTTCAAATGTTTTTGAGTTTCTTGATTTGCCGCTCAATAGGTTCTTGTCATCGCATTCAGTATTGTTAATAGTATCTCTTATATTTTCTGGCCCTTTGGGCATTGTATCTTTTTGCTTGGTGATTTGGGGTTTAATCACAGTGAGCTTATCTATTTTTAATGCCTTATTTTCTTTTATTACATCTATAGCAATAGTTGCGTTATTACTTTCTTTAGCACCTATTTTTATTATTTGTCTTTTATTTGCGTATACTAGGCAGATGTTTCAAAACTGGGTTAAAAATTTAGCAAGATTTGCAATTCATCCAGTGGTCCTTTTAATTTTTATATCACTGATAAGTCAGGTTATGGATTATATTGTGTATTCAGTATTTGATTTTGAGGTCTGCTCTACATGTATACTTAATATTAACCTAAAGATTTTTAACCCTTGTATTTTTTATGGTTATGCTTCCAAATATACACCTAATATTACCGCTATGATGGCTTTTGTTATTTTGGGACACGCTATGAAAGCTTTAGTTGAAGCTTCTTCGGCAATATCTGACTCGTTGTTTGGTGCTTATGTAGCAAGCGAACCTGGAAGACAGTATCAACAAAGCTTAATGGGAACAGTAGGGTTAGATGAACAAAGCGTTCAAAGAAGAGAAAGAGGAGATGCCTCTCAACAATCAGGTAGGTCAAGACCTCAAATACCACAAGGGACTCAAAGGTCAACGCCTCAGATACCACAACCAGGAAGACAGCAATGATAAGTAAAAGATCACTATTATTGATACTGTGTCTTGCAATCACTGGTTGTAATATGGATTGTGTCGAGCCTGGGTTGCAGAGCAAAAACACCAGCGTTAATGTGGATGTTCCAGTTCGTAAAGCCGATAAAATTCATTGGGTTGATTCTGGTCAGGTAATTAGTCAGGGTGAGAAAATCAAATTCACCCTCGATGGATCAGTAAATTTTTGCCCTTTTAAAGAAGACAAAAATCCAAGGAAAGTACTTGTGCCAGCTAGCTTTTGTGCTGATGGCTCAGAACCAAATTATAGTAAGGCTGCGGATATTAATAGTGTACCTAACAATTATGGTGTTAATGAAAGTAAAAACGAACTATGTGGTGGCAAAGGATTTGGCAGCAATAGACGTTATGTGGACACTGGAATTAAAGTAAATCCTGGTGACAAGTTAAGCTTCAGCTTAGTTCCCAGAAAAATAACAATTGATTACGACAATCCAGAAGGGAAAGGCATCAATTTTGATGACAATTGTTATAAAGCTGTAGAAAATGATCGTAAGGAAACTGTATATAAGAAAGCTACAGTGAGTGAAGTACATCAGGGGGGAGAGTTTTTTTGTGATGGTAAAGATGGTACAAAAAATAAAATACAATTTTTACCTCTTGATAAAACAAAAGCAAAGGAAAGCAAAGTGCTAGTTGGCAATGGGTATACCCCATATGATAATAAGGTGCATTTTAATAAAGGTTATATTCAAGACAACGAACCATGGGTATATGGTTCACTACTTGATTTACGCCGCGCTAAAATAGGATTGAACGAGTTATGTGATGGAAAAAACTGTAGTCTTGATGAGAGAAAAAAGTACTCCTCCTATGAGCTTAACTGTTACCATCAAAATATATGCTATACTGAGAAGGGTATATGGAACTATGGTTTAGGTCAAGCAGGAGAACGGAACTGTGTCTCCTCTATAAGGTATAAGAAGTACGATAAAGGAAATAAATGTGATATGTATTCTTATCTAGAAAAAATGGAAGGGAATGTTAAAGCAGGTAGTTTTACTGAAGATGATAAATCTTGGGCTGAGGCTCTTGTTGCAAAAATTGGTGATCCTGATGATAAAAATACCGCTAAAGGTATTCAATGTCTTCCAAAGAAAGAGGGTGCAAAAGGGGATAATATGTGTTCGCAAATTGGCGATAACAATAAATTCGAGGATTTTTCTCTGGAATTGAACAATGATTATCCAGTAAATGACGAGGTAACGCCCGGTAGCAGTGTGATGCTTGCCATTGCAGATTATGGTCACTATGGAGCTAATAGAGGTGGGTACCATGTTAAAGTGACTAGATCGTGTGAATATATCAATGGCAAAAAACTGTATGTGTATTTGGGTGATAGCCCGCCAGGGGATCCATCTGCTCCAAAGACTAATGATTTCAAAAAAGTAGAGAACTTAGATAAAACAAAGGATAAGGTATATTATATAATAGATGGAGGTCTTTTAACAGATGAATGCAAAGACAAAAAACCTATAACAGATGAATGCAAACCTAAGAAGATATATTTCGGCATCAATGTAAGCAACGTAGAGAAAGATGACATTACGGACAAAAATGGCAAATATTACGAAAACAATAAGTATAGTGTAACTTTATTTGTCAAAAGAAAAATTAATGATTTTATTTCATCGAATATAAACAAGATATTTGATTTTATGAAAAAAGAAGTAATTGGTGACAGCGTTAAAGATTCATACAAAGGATATATAAAAGGTCTTCTTCAGGGAGTAAGAGCTTTGCTTACTCTATACGTTATATTTACTGTCATTGGCTATATGCTTGGAACAATACAGCTAAGTAAATTTGATTTCATTGTAAGGATGTTCAAGATAGCATTTATAGCTTTTGCCTTTAGCGATAGAAGCTGGGAACTCTTTGGTACAACTTTATCCAGACTTTTTGTAGATGGTAGCATTTATTTAGTTGATAGTTTTTCTGGCTATGTAGGAGAAGGGGAGAGAAAATTTGCATTCTTAGACTTGACAGCAGGAGTATTATTCACAGCAGAAACTTGGTTAAAGTTTTTATCATTGATGCTCTCTGGTCCTTTTGGCTTTATTGCATTTTGGGTAATATTCTGCGCTACTTATGCGTTTTTAAAATGCATTATTAGCGCTACGTTTAAATATGTAATATCTACTGTTCTAGTGGCGTTTTTACTGTCATTAACACCTTTATTTATCGTATTTATTCTATTTCAAAAGACTAAACCCTTGTTTGATAATTGGATAAAAACGTTGGCTCATGTTTCATTAGAACCAGTCATTTTATTTTCATTTTTATCTCTTTTAAATCAGTTGATGTATTCAGTTTTATATAACCTCACAAATTTTTCTGCATGCTATCAATGTTTAATTAGCGTAAATTTCTTATCGTATGATCTGTGCTTGATGAAATCAATACTGCCTCTTGGATACAGTCCTGGCACTAGCGTTGATGTTGCACTCAGTACCGGAGAAAGGGCTGGTGGACACTTTGCAGCATTACCTATAGACCTAATCCAGGCGTTTATATACCTCATTATTGCCGGTGCAATGGAAGCTTTTGTTTCTATACCGGAAACTATGGTACAAACACTATTTAGCTCTGGTTATGGAGTTACTGGCGGTGTTGGTACAGTTGCTAAGAGCGCATCGCAAGCTATGCTGTCAACCGTTGGCCTTGATGATAAGACCCAAAGTATGATACAGAGTATCAAGCAGAAAATGAGTAAAGATCGGGGAAAAATTGAGGCTAAATTACCTAACACACCAAAGCAACCAGACAAAAAAGAAGATTCTAAAGGAAGTTCTGATAAAACAACGAGTGATAGACCTAAAACATTAAAACAATCAGATCAGCAAAAAAATTCTGATGAAACAATAAGAAGTGATCCTAGTGCTAAAGCTAAAAACAAGGAAGAAAATGGAGAGGAGTAAGATATGAATGATGTTATGGAGTAACTAATTAAAAAGATATTTTAAGTAAAGTTTTAGAAATTTATTCTGTATTTGGAAAAAGTTTAGATATGCAATCACGTTTAGGCAAATGTTGGTTTAGGGTATTACTTCTTGCAGCTTATGTGCTGATCACAGGTTGTAGTAAGAACGATATGCCTTTTCCAAGGTGCATATCTGCTGACTATTTTGGTCCTGAACCTATTGCAGTAAGCGCTCATTTTTCAAGCGATCATGATGCTTTTATTCCAGAAGGTGAAGATGAAAGCGTTATTGATCCTGACACTGGTGAAATTAATTCTGGTTTTCACCATAACCAAGTGGTGAAGTGGAAAGATACTGGATTAGAAACCAATGGAGATAGCTTAATAGTGCGAGTAAATGGTGCATGGACATCTTGGAGTAATAATAACAAGAAGGAATCTAAAAAAGGCAGTTATACCTTACAAAGCTTGGAGCAGTTAAAATATGCAACTAAATTTGAAGGTAAACAAAGTGATAATAGTTTACCTAATTTTCACTTAGTTTGTAATGATTATAAACCTAGCATACAAAAATTTTCAAGTAAGTCTGATACAAGTTGCACTGTAAATTGCAAGTGCATTAATGAAGATGATAGCGCAAATACAGTATCACGTGGTGCTCCATGTTGGTTTACCAATGGTCATGGTGCTTATCTTTTGTTTCAAACGGGGAAAGATGATCCTAACGAAAATCTAAAGTTAATGCGCGATCCTCAATATCCTACTGTACATCTAGGTTACAACTCCGTGGCAGAAAATGGGAGCGGTCTTTTTACTTTAGACAGAGATAGCACTAAATTAAAAGACAGAAATTGTAACCCGGTGAAATTAAAAAAGGGATGGAAAATATATGTAAAAATATTAGATAGATATTACTTAGATAATGTAGGTGGCTACTCTTTTGAGTTCTTAAGTGGAGTGCAGCAGCCAAGTAGTTTTGGGTTTTTTGATTACATTTATAACTATCTAAAATGTGTATTATTGATTAACGAAAATTGCAAAGAACATTTTAATAGCAATGATCCTGCAGTTGCACAAGCTATGTTCGAAAATATAGCTGAAAAAAGTACGAGCTTTCACAATTTTGTTCTTTCCTTGCTTGTTCTATTTGTAATGATTTCATCGCTTCTTTATCTTTTTGGCATGATACGAGAAACTAAGCATGATATGCTCATCAGAATGATGAAAATCACTCTAGTAATAGTGCTTATATCTCCTGGAAGTTTTAGATTTTTCTATGATCATTTTCTTGTTTTATTCGTTAAAGGTCTTGAACAATTAATAAGTGTAATTACTAACTTTGCTCCCAACATGAACACCGGAAGTATTGCTCAAGGAGATGAAGCTAAGTTGTTTAGCTTCATGGAGGACATGTTCAATAAATTTTTTGCTTATTCTGTTTGGAAAAAGTTTGCAGCGTTTTTACATTACCAAATGTGGGCAAGCCTTCTTATGATACCGGCAATTTTCATAGGGATTGTGCTATACTTCTTGCTGTGCTTATATGCTTACATAATATTTCTCTCTGGTTTTATGGGTATAGCTTTTCTTATAGCCATTATGCCACTGTTTCTAATTTCTATTTTATTTTCACCGCTGAAAAGTCTATTTGAAGGTTGGATAAAATTCTGCATCAGCTTTTGTTTACAGTCGATTATGATATTTGCTCTCTTGTCATTACTGGCTTCCATTATAATGAATACCTTTTATAGGCAGTTAGGTTTTACTGTATGCTACAATAAATGGTTTGAGGTAAGGTTATGTGCTCCAAAATGGGTGTTTGGTGGTTTTTGTATCGTTGATAAGCAGTACTTTGGTTGGACCCCAGGGCAAATTTTTGTACCTTACACTCTTGGAGAAGCTTCTTCTCTTAACATAGATAAAAGTATAGAAGGTATAGAAAAGATAAGCAGAGAAGGTGGTACAATAAAATTTACTGGAGGCGCTGGATATATCCCGCTTCCACCGGATTACCCTAAAGATAAAAATGGTGAACATATAAAAGGGTTTCGTTATATAGATTATCCTTTCTTTAATCCAATGCCTGGAACTAAAGATAATCCAGCAGACCACTATATTGCAGAAAGTGATATGGTAGTTAGTAATGGCTGCAGTGCAAAAGATCTAGTACGCTTAACAAATAGTTTATCCCATGCATCAGAGAGGGCTGACATTATATTACTGATCAACAATATAGAGAAAAGGATAGGTGATGTTAGTGAAATAATAAAACGCTACTGTCAAGATATAAATAAATGCAATAGTTATAGGGAAATAATTAATGAAATAAGATCTTTAGTGCGGAGTGCGGTAGAAAAACAAGGTTGTAGAATACTGAAACTTCATGATTTATATAAGGATCCCAACAGTGAATACTGTCAGAAATGTAAAGATTGTGAGGATTGCAAAAATTATCAAGAAAATAGCGATTACCAAAGGGTGCAAGACATACAGAGAGGTTATTTAATCAATGCAGGGGAAATCTTTATACTATTCTTGCTTTCATTTTTAATGTTCTCCTTACGCACGTTCGTACAACAAATGGGCTCAAGTATCGCTGGTGGTGGATTCAGCGTTTACAATATATCTAGTATGTATCAGGCATCGCCTTTGACTGGCATAATGGAAGGATTCAAACAGCAGTGGCAAAATTTTGCTGGTAGAGGACTTGAGTCTTTAGGCAGTTGGGCTACTCATTTACCGGATAGATTAGCCGGAGGTGCAGCTAATCTGCTGGGGAGAGTACCAAGAGTTGGAGGAGTGCTGAAATACGCTATTGATGTGCCACGTAAATTTGTAGGTGCTACTATTGAAGCAACAAAATTTGCAACATCACCTAAAAATGACGTTGATAAACTTGAGGAAAAGATCTACAGGGCATTTGGAGTTGATAAAGAAGATATTGTGCATAGAAGAATTGATAGATATTTAGAATATTACAAAGGGTATGTAGGATCACATTTGGGCTATACAATAGAAGATGCTATGAAGTTTACTTGGGAGCATGGCCTTGATTCTATAGGAGTTAGCCGCCGTACAGGAGAAAAAGATGGTTATCCAAATAACTTACTTTTTAGAGCAAAATCGCATAGGCAAGATTTCTTGAATAAGCTTCATGATGACACCATAGGCCGTAAGAGAGAACCAGAAAAAGACAATCCTGATCAATCAAATAAGGTAGAACGAGAGTTAGGCACGGAACTAGTAAGAGATAACCATGATCAGCCACTAGAAGAAGGCGACCCTCTTCGACTACGAGGGGGAGGTCAGCCAGATAAGGTAGTACGAGAACTAAGCACAGAACAAGAAGACAAGCCTAATCAACTACAGCATGATCAGCCAACAGAAGAAGATAAGCCTGATCAATCAAATGAAGTGACACGAAATTTAGGCACGGAATCAAAAGGTTCAGATGAAATTGATGATTTTGGATCTGCTTTTGAAGGTATGGAAAAACGTGCTGAAAGAGAAGGCAGAAGAAATCAAGATAAAGTTTACAACCTCTCACCACTTTTTGAAATGAACACTCCAGAAGCTGTAGAAAAACGTGCTGAAAGAGCTAGAAGAAAAGAAGAAAGAGATCGAAAAGACGAAGTTTATAATCTTAAGCCTTTATTTAAAGAACCAAAAAATCCAGAAGAGTACGTTAAGGCACTTTTTGAAATGAATACCCAGGAAGCTATAAAAAAACGTGCTGAAAGAGAGGAAAAAAGAAATCGAGAAGACAGTAAAAGGAAATTACCGGAACCAATGAGGAAACCAGATGCAAAAGGAGATGAGAAGAGGATTGAAGATGAAGACTAATAAAAATTTCAAAGGCCTTGATTATTATAAATTGCAGCAAGACAAAGATGGCAACATAAAGTTAAATGACTACGACGACATTTTAAATGCGCGTAGGGCAAGGGTAGACTTGTTGCGGGATAACACATCACTTGACAAGGATGTCAATTTTGCTAAATTGAATAAAGCTTTGAGTGAGAAATTTGTAGATAATCATAGTTTATTGTCTGAATTTGATAAGGAAGACAAAGAGATTGTACAAGAAAGGGTTAAGGTGTTTAGTATTTTAGAAAGTCTTGAAGACCTTAAAAGCGTGAAAAGTGAAGATCTGTTAGAGGTTAGCTTACTGCTGTCAGATCTTAGCTTCATAGAGAGAAATGTTGTACTAAATACCGATCAGAATTCTGATCTAGCAGGATTTAAAAACCTATTTATTGAAAAAAAAGCATCTGGTGAAGAGTATAGTGAAGAAGAATGTAGAGGCTTTCTTGATAATATAGATAAAATCAATACTATAATTAAGTTAGAGTTAGAAAGCAGAATTGAAGGGCTAAATCATGATGAAAAAAATGATCATGATGATTTACAAGATGAGATTGGTCAAGCAATTAATGCAGCAGGCAAATCAGAAAAAGATAACTGATGAGTCTTGTGTTTGTGTTTTTCTTACAAGCGACTCGATAGCTTCTCTCTATTAAACTGCTAAAGCCATATTGACATTAATCATATAGTATAAATAATTAATTATTTTGGAGCTTATTTAATATGCTACGCATCATTGCAGGCAAATATCGCGGAAGAAAAATAACTACAGGTAAGCATTTAGCTGCACGGCCAACTATGAGTATTGTCCGAGAAGCAATATTTAATATGCTTTCCTCAAGAAAACCTATTTATAACTTGAATGTACTTGATTTATTCTGTGGTAGTGGTTCTTTTTCATTTGAAGCGCTTTCTCGCGGCGCTAAACATGCATTTATGGTAGATTCAGATTATTACAATTTGCAATTGCCTAAAAAAACAGCAAAAGATTTTGGAATTACGGACAATGTTACGCTAATTTGCTGCAGTGCTAACTGCTTACCACAACCTATTTCAAAATGTGACAT
Source organism: Wolbachia endosymbiont (group A) of Melieria omissa (assembly GCF_964031125.1). Lineage (NCBI taxonomy): Bacteria > Pseudomonadati > Pseudomonadota > Alphaproteobacteria > Rickettsiales > Anaplasmataceae > Wolbachia > Wolbachia endosymbiont (group A) of Melieria omissa. The sequence continues at coordinate 1,119,666 of NZ_OZ035007.1, forward strand.
AGTTTTTATAGACCCACCTTACAATAGCAATCTAGTTGAATCAACGTTGAATGGACTAGCTCACTCAGGCTGGTTAAGTGATGATGCATTGATAATTCTAGAGATTAGGAAAAACGAAGATTTTGAGTGCAATAAAAACTTCAGTATAATCTTGGAACGCACCTACGGTATAGCGAGAATAATTTTTCTTTCTCTATTAACTTGAACTTGCATATACTTTTCATTGATGAGTTCCAGTTCTATTTTCGTCAAGTTTCCGGAGAAATTACTTATTCTGTACTGCCCTAGATCAAAATTTTTATTAAATTCAGAGTCTATTAAATATTCATGTGCTTCTTCAATAAATTTATTTTCTTTTTCTTCGTAACTGGTGTATTTTGTTGTACCATTATTATCCTCACGATAAACTAAATGTTCTTTATGATCAGCATGAATATTTTTATTTTCACAAACCTTTTCAGGATCGTGCTCAAGTACTTTTCTACCAACAATCAATAGCTTATAAGAAATTTCCTATGATTCCTTTTAAGCGAGTTTTGAATTTTTGAAATGTCATGACATTGTTGATACGGTTATCAAGAAACGATAAAGTATCCACAAAATCTTCTGAATAATCATTGATAAAAAAAAGTATCGTACTTAAGTACACTCCAGCTAATATTGCTCTTTTTGTATAGTAGTTAAAATCTGTTGATTGGTCATGAATGCCATACCAAATCGCACTAATAGTTCTGTATAAAAGTTTACTAGAAAAATATGTATTTTTTGGTGATACGGAGAATGATAAAACATTTTTTAAAAGTTCTCTATAATTCGGTAGCTTAGCATAGTTTGAAAGGTGTATTTGAATAGCTAACTTTACTCGCTCTCGCACTTTCATATCTTCTAAATTAGAATTTCTTAATTCAGCTTCCATTGAGCTATTTAAGTCCTCTGCTATGTGCTCCAAAGCGCTATATATTCCATTCTGAAATTTGCAAAAGCTATTAGCTAGATTAAGGTCAGTGCACACCTTTAATAGGGTTTCATCGCTTATCCCTTCAAATGGAATAACCCTAATTAGCTTATCTATTATTAACTTTTGTTCCACGCAACATCATACTAAACAGCATGTGTGATTGTACCTGAGATTTTCAAACATTCTACAAAATGCTTCACCACGTTCCTCGAAATTTTTCCATTGATCAAAAGAAGCACACGCGGGAGAAAGTAATATTGTTACTTCTTCTGCGCTATTTAAGGCCTCTTCAAAAGCCAATCTGAATGCATCTTCTAGATTGCAACATTTAACATAATCTACTTTATTCTCCATAACATTTGCAAAAGCTTCGGTTGATTCTCCAATAAGAAAAGCTTTTCTAACCCTTGTAAAATGCTTGCTTAATGATTCTATTCCACCTTTTTTGCTTCTTCCACCAGCGATCCAATTTATGTTTTCATAAGATAAGATCGCCTTTTCGCTCGATTTTGCATTAGTTGCTTTGCTATCGTTCACGAAAAACACATTTCTTATTTTGCCAAGCAGTTCATTCCTATGCCTCAGTCCTGAAAAGGACTTGATTCCATTGATAATAGTGTTGCTATCTACTCCAAGTACCTTACATACGGCATATGTGGCTGCTATGTTTTCTGCGTTGGATATTAGGTTTATTTTCACGTCGCTTACTGATAAGCTATGATTCTCTAGTTTTAACGAGATCTTCTGGATCCCAGTGCCCCTTTTGTCATCCAAGTAGCTGACACTGGGATCCAGATAATTTCGATCTATACCAGTAATCTGTTCACTATAATCAAGCAAATTGTTACCTGCCAATGATATTAGATCTCTTGCACCACCCTCTGTCATCTGAGTAGTTGGCAATGGTTTTTCTTTTCTGGATTCCAGCGTCACGCGCTGGAATGACATCGGGGAATATGTTACTGAGATTGGAATTTTGTCTCCAGTGAATTTGTTGAATATATCAGCAGTAATCTCATTGTCACATCCTATTACGGCAACCTCACTACCGTTTATCAGTTTTAATTTAGTTGCTATGTAGTTCTCCATACTTCCATGCCTATCTATGTGATCTGGTGTAATATTGAGCAGTGCTGAAATGTCCACGTTAATTTCATTCATCAACTCCAATTGAAAAGAGGAGAGTTCGATTACATAAATTTCTGCATCTCTTTCTAGATCCAAAACAGGAACGCCTAAATTTCCACCAATAGCTACTTTTTTCCCTGCAGATTTTAATATGTGCCCTATTAGTGATGTAGTGGTTGATTTACCATTTGTTCCTGTGACGCCTATTACCTTCTGGTTCGTAGTTTTAGCTTCAAGAAATAGCTCAATGTCTGATTTTATTTTGCAATCAAATCTCCTTGCAAGTTTTACTATCCAATGTGGCTCTGTTGGCACTCCAGGGCTTAAAACCAATGCACTGATCTCATGCCAATTGTATTCCTTGGGATGAATAAAATTACATTTTTTATACATCATTTTTGCATTTGCTATTTGCTCTTCATGATCATCCCATGCATATATTCTTGCACCACTCTTTGTTAGAGCGTTAATGGCGGATAAACCAGTTTTACCAAGACCAAAAACCGCGACGTTTTGATTTTTATATTTGTTTAGTTGCACTGCTAGATAACTTATGCGAACCATTTTATAAAGATATCGTACAAATTACAACAGACTTCTTTCGTAGGTTACAACTGTCATTCAATAGAAACAAAAAACTTCCTTGACAAACTCCGCCAGCCCCCTTATCATGAAACTGAAGCTATTTATTTATCTTCGCAATCTGTGCAGGTTAATGACAAAAAACTTAGGGTATTTGGCGTCTCATGTTTAATTTTTCGCACTACGTGCATCGCATGTCTTTAAAAATTTCTGGGTTTTTACCTATATAAGCCGAAACGCGCTTACAAAGCGTTTAAGACAGCAAAAAACGTCAAATTGACAAGGGAGAATTTGAATGCTAGCTACTACGGGGTTTCTTTGCCTTTTTTCCTGCTTAGTAAATTTCTTAAACACTTGCGGTGTAGGTTAGTTGCAAGTTAAAAGCAGCTAAATCGCTCTTAATCAAGCGTTTTAGAATAAAAAAACGCCGATATTTTAGTACATGGTAAATAGCCAACCACCACGGGGTTTCTTTTGCCTTTTTTTTCATTTGGTAAATTTCTTAATATTTATGGCTAAACGACAATCGTCATCCCGCTGCTTGTTAGCGGGATCTCTTGTTAGCGGCTGAGATACCGCGAATGAATCGCGGTATGACGGTTCGCGGCGGTATGACGGTTCGCGACGGCGTGACGATAAGCTCGTTATCCCGCTGCTTGTTAGCGGCTAAGAGATACCGCGGCAGTATGACGGTTAAGTGGGGTGTCATCCCAGTGTCAGCTACTCGGATGACAGGAGAAGGAGGCTACTTGCATGACACCATTCTTTTTTCTGGATCCAAGTAATCAGGGCACTGGGATGACAAGAAGAGGGCACTGCTGTCATAAAGGAACCAGTGTCAGCTACTCGGATGACAACAAAGAGCTACTTGGATAACAAGAAATATAGGCACTGGAATTGCAAAGAGTTTGCAAATATTAGTTATTACCTGTAGGATATAGAGAAATTAGTAAGGATTTTAATAGGAATAATATGCCATCTGTTACTTTTATTTTACCTGATGGGAGTAAGAAAAGCTATGAAGCTGCAGAGGGAGAAACTCTGCTCAATTTAGCCCACAGAAGTGATCCAGATCTGCTTGAAGGTGCATGTGAAGGTTCTCTTGCTTGCTCTACATGCCATGTAATTGTTGATCCAAAGTTTTATAATGCTGTAGAAATACATAACCCTATATCTGATGAGGAAAATGATATGTTAGACCTAGCTTTCGGCTTAACAGAGACGTCGAGGCTTGGATGCCAAATAAAAATCACAAAAGATATCGACGGCTTGTGTGTAACCATACCAAGGGGTACAAGAAACATATCATTAGATAAACAGGGGAATCATGCGTAAGATTTTTATCTATATTATCGTCTCTTTACTTTTGTTTATTCCTGTAGCGTATAGTGGTTTTTGGTATTTTTCTGCATGTAAGGTAAAAAATCTTTTAGCTGAAACAATACTATACATTAACGACGAAAAATTTGATATTTCACATGATTTTAGTGGATTTCCTTCTAACCTAATTTTCCGTGTGACAAACCCAAAATTTTCCAATGAGCAATTAACCATCTCATCTGATGCTTTATTGATAAAAAATAGATTGTTTGATAAATCAGTATATATCTACATACCAAGCAATGAAGTCAATATTGCTGTTCATGGTGATGAGAAAAAGAATATAAAATGCCACACAAACGATAGCAGCCGCTTTGTTGTTAGACTAAACGATTTACCATCTTCATTGCGATTCAACAAAAATAGTACCGTGATAGACTATATAGATACACTTCGTTACGAAGATTATGGATTAAAATGTGATGTTTCAGAAAATCAGCAAAGTGTTATAACTGAAGTGAATGATAAAAGTAATTACATTCAATTTTACCTCGATAAAGAACTGAGTGGAAATGCTAAGCTAGGATTTGATTTGTATACTTATCGGTATAAAAATACTGCAAGTCCTGAAAGTTACCTTAGTATCGACACTAAATTTGATTATGAATTTGTAAACGACATCTCAGCTTCCAGAATTAATTTCAATATAGAGAAATTTTTGATTCAAAGTAATAATTTTTCTTTTGCTGCAGATGGTGGGGTAAACAATTACAACTTAGTTACATATTCATTTAAAGACAAAATCAACGTGGCTATATCAAATTATAAAGAATTAATCGCGTTTATGATTGGTGACTCAAAAACTTCAGATGCGTTCGAAAAATTAGTACCTTCCTTATCAGAAAAAACAACTGATAATGGCATTCAATTTTCAATAAAGTACGATGATGATGTAGGGTCAAGCTTTATTGGAAAGTTATCCATCACTGATTTTATGAACCAACTCAGTAAAATAATCCAATTAACCAAGAATGAGAATAGTAATTAGCTTACTTTTCATATTGATATTCCACTCAGGCGTAAACGCTTTTACTCTGGATAATAAACTCAGAGATAAAAGCATGGAAAAACGAGCAACCAGTTTATTTGAAATAATAAGGTGTCCAATATGTTCTGGCGAATCATTGTCTGAATCTGGATCTCAGATCGCGTATGATATGCGAGAAGCAATTCGTAAAAAAATCAATGATGGATACACAGATGAAGAGATAATCTCAGAGTTAAAAAATTCTTACGGCAATTCAATTATAATCGTACCACCTATAAAATCTAGCACTTACATTTTGTGGTTTATTCCACTTACAACTCTGCTTATTGGGTGTTTTTTAATACAAAGATACATCAATACAACCACTTAAACCTTTTATATATAGCTAAAGTGACTTAGGTTCTCTAATTGCACATAAGTCAACAATAATTTTCACACAAATCAAAACAGCATATCTTCTCCATAATCCTTGGTAATTTTACATAAGTTAAAAGTAGCATATGGTTCTCTCCGCGGTCTGAGATGACAATAAATTTGTCAAGCCGCATCATACTTGTTAGGCGGAAGTGGACGGCAACATGTTTACCACGAAGTCTAACTAAGTTCTTGCTTGTCCCTTCCATCGGCATTGCTATCTTTATTTTCAATAAAATTATTGTCCTATGCTCTTTTGATGTTTATTGATAATAAAATTCTGTTTTATCAACCAACATCCTATGCATAATTACAGCTAATTTTCTTGCTACTGCTACAATTGCTTTTTTCATTCCTTTTTTCTTCGCAACCCCAGTTTTTTAATTTAAATGTCCTCTTGGTAACTGTAAGCATTGTTTGTGCAGCTTCATATAACATACTTCTACATTCCGCTGGTCCCATCTTTGATATGCTGCCATGCCGATCAACTTCTCCAGAAGAATATTGCCTTGGTGTCAACCCTATATACCCCAGTTGCGGATTAGCCAACGAAGTAAAGCTTAGAAATGCAGCGGCTGTATGGAATATGAAACAAGCGTAGAAAAAATGTGTACCAAAAAATTTATCGGTGATCTGTGGCGAGTATGCTCAATCTCAAATTTGTTTTTCAGAGAGCCAAAAACTGTCTCAATAATCGATCTTTTTCTTAACAAAATCTTCTCATTTAGCGCCATTAATGAGTTTTTCATACCCTTTTTTATACTGGTTACAAGCTTTAACCCTCTATCGAATAATTCGTGAAAAAGATCTTTTTTGATATATCCTTTATCTCCAAACAATAATCCAGTCAATTTCTTAGTTAAATTTGGCACAGGTATCAACGTTGCCTTTTATCACCTTAACCCCTTGAATTTCGCCAGTTTCATTGATTACTAGATGTACCGAAAAACCACCCATAAGTAGTCTTTCCAATCTTTGCCAACCCTTTGAAAACTTTGTTTCTCGAGGTCCTTTTTGGATGGCAAACAGCGATAGATGTTGCATCTATGTACGAAATCCCTGTCACTTTTGACTGTTCGCAAAACCATTGCATTAAGAGCGCTAAATACCATAAAACCCTCGATTTTAACCTGATAAACCTACTATAGGATGGCAATTTTGGAAACGCTGATTCGTATAATAATTTCAAATAATGCACATAGAAAATTTTAAAATTGTCGCACTTGATATAGCAATATTATGGTAAAAATCTCTGAATGCGTAATCTCTGGCGTCCTGGTTGGTTTTTTGCCACTTGGTAGAAGTTTTTCTGCAAAATTTTCATCGACTGTATTGCAAAAATCATCGACTATACAAAAGATTTCTGTTACTTTCTCTTTCATTGGTAACCTCCTATTTTAGGAATGAATATCAAATACCTTGGAGTTTACCCTATTTCCTTACCTTTTCTATTTTTTCTAATTTACAACTGGGGTTAGCAGTGCTGTGAGAATGGTTGAAAGCGCAAAAGAAAACCTCTCGGAAGTTAAAAATATACTGGTCGATGCAGGTTATACAGGAGAAAATTTTGCAACTCAAATAAAAACGATTATTGGAGCAACTGTAGAAGTAATAAAACGAAGTGAATTACATTCCTTTGCTGTATTGCCACAAAGATGGGTTGTAGAGCGATCTTTCGCTTGGTTAGAAAAATGCAGACGATTGTGGAAAAATTGCGAGCGAAAACTTAACACTAGCCTACAAATGGTCGTTCTTTCCTTCATTTCTCTTCTATTGAGAAGATTTTAAACAGGTTCTAAATCTTTATTTTAAAAATGTCATATTGACCACCGGTACCTGAAAATACTATTCCAATTGATCAGAGCTATCCATTTCCTTAATTTTTGTAACGTTGTCATAGGAGTACTATAACTTTAGTATCAACTATGTTTTATTGTTTTTGCATCTAAAAAAATTTAGCTTATTCAAGCAGCATTTTGCCTTTTTTTGGATGTAGGGATTTTTTAGGAATTGTCTTCTTGAATTCTATGGTATTTTGTTTAACATTGAAACAAGATTCCAGTGTCAGCTACTTGCATGACATTGTTGGTTAATGTTTTATGGCTTTACGATAGCTATACAACTTATCTTAAAAGCAATATAGTGTTTACTATACAATGAATCAAAGATAGTAAGTAAAGTCTATGGAATTTCAAATCGCTACACATTTTCAACCGGCTGGGGATCAACCACAGGTAATCGATAGATTAATTGCAGGGCTAAATAGCAATAAAAGAGATCAGGTTTTGCTTGGAGTTACTGGTTCTGGGAAAACTTTTACTATGGCAAATGTTATTGCAAGGACAAACAGGCCTGCATTAATTATGGCACACAATAAAACTTTAGCAGCACAGCTTTATGAGGAAATGAAAGGATTGTTTCCCCATAATGCTGTTGAATACTTCATTTCTTATTATGATTATTATCAACCTGAAGCCTATTTACCACAAACTGATACTTATATCGAAAAAGATTCTGCAATTAACGAAAGAATTGAGATGCTGCGTTATTCCACCTTCTGCTCCCTTTTGGAGCGCAGGGATACGATCGTAGTTGCCAGTGTTTCCTGCATATACGGTCTTGGTTCGCCTGAGAGCTACCGCAGCATGATCATACCGCTTAGTGTTGGAAATAAAATTCGTATTAATGATTTCCTGAGCAACTTAACTGATCTTCAATACAAGCGCTCTGATGCCAGGTTTGAGAGAGGATATTTCAGAGTGCGCGGCGATATTATTGATATATTTCCTTCCCATTATGAAAATAAAGCTTGGCGTTTATCGTTATTTGGCGATGAAATAGAAGAAATTTCTGAAGTTGATGCTATAACGGGCAATGTTACCAAAGGCGTAAATAAAATCACCATTTTTCCAAATAGCTATTACATAACCCCGCGTGAGGCTTTGTTGCAGGCAATTGAACTAGTCAAAAAAGAGCTGCATGAACGCTTGGATTATTACTACTCGCAAAACAAGATTGTTGAAGCAAAGCGCCTCGAGCAACGCACTAATTTTGATATCGAAATGATGAGAACAACAGGAATATGTAAAGGTATTGAAAATTATTCGCGTTATCTCTATGGAATGGAAGCTGGGGATCCACCACCTACTTTGTTTGAATATTTACCCAAAGACGTAATTTTATTTGTTGATGAGAGTCATGTCACCGTTCCTCAGGTTGGTGCGATGTACAGTGGTAATGAGGCGCGTAAAAAGAAATTGATTGACTATGGCTTCAGGCTCCCTTCCGCTTTTGATAATCGTCCATTAAAATTTGAAGAGTGGGAGGGAGTTAGGCCGCAGACTGTTTACATTTCAGCCACTCCCGGAAAGTATGAGTTGGCAAAGACCAGTAATGTATTTATAGAGCAAGTTATCCGTCCAACAGGGCTTACGGACCCAATCTGCATTGTAAAACCAATAGAGAGTCAAATTGATGATGTAATTCATGAGGCACAAGTGACAATAGGGAAGGGATTTTGTGTTTTAATCACTACATTGACGAAAAAAATGGCTGAAAATTTAGCTGAATATATGAGTGAATTGAATATGAGAGTGAGTTATTTGCATTCTGATATTGCTGCGCTGGAGAGAATAGAAATTATATACAAATTGAGATCTAAAGAAATCGATGTTTTAGTAGGTGTTAACTTGCTGAGGGAAGGTCTTGATATTCCAGAGTGTGGGTTGGTTGCAATTTTGGATGCTGATAAAGAAGGATTTTTGCGATCGGAAACTTCATTAATTCAAACGATTGGTCGTGCTGCACGTAATGCTGAAGGTAGAGTAATTTTGTATGCAGATAAAATCACTGGTTCTTTAGATCGTGCATTGAGAGAGACCGAAAGAAGAAGAAAAAAACAAGAAGAACATAATATATTGCACAATATTATCCCGAAGACTATAATAAAACCTATATCAAACACCTTACAGGAGAGGGCAATAGCAGAACCGAAAGTAAATACTAATAAGGATGATTTGAGAAAGCAAATGATAGAGCATGCTAAAAATTTGGAGTTTGAAGAAGCAGCAAGAATAAAAAAATTATTGTAAGGTTAAGTAATATATGATGCTATGGGCATAGCATGAAAGTGTAAATAATTTTATTGATATCTTTATATTAATACTTTTTAAACATTTAGTACCATGCAATACTTACAATGGACAAGAAAAACCAACACCAGTGCTCTCAGGGTCAGCTAATAAAACACTTAGGTGGCTGAGAGCAGTGGATTAGGTACGACTGTTAACTTTTTTCTCCTGCAAGTATTGCTCGATCTTAGTAGCATCCATTTTAGTTCTAACAGTGGAAGTACTGGAGTTCGATGAGACTGACGACCTACCACTAGCTTCTAGTTCATCTTCATCACTTCCAGTATCACTAGTCGATTTTTGTGAAGACGATCCTGAATAACAACCACTATCTGCAAAACTTGTAGAAGCGTTACCACCAACTTTTTGTAAATCTGAGAGTAGTTGCTTCTCCTCTTTCTCAGGAGAAGAAAGGAGTAAGTCTAGCTTCTCTTTCCCACCAGGAGTATACAGCAAGTATTTTAACTGTGCATCCTCAAGAGAGTTGGAATCTAGTTTCTTCTGCAGCTTAGGACAAAGAAATGGGCGTAGTTCCTTCTTCTCGTCATTAGTAAGAGGTTTTTCTTGAGGAGAAGCCACTTTTGAGAGTGAAGAATTACGGTGAAGCCATTTTGCTAATTTGTCACGAAATGAACGGTGTGACATATTTTTAGGTTCTACACGAGAATAAATAAGTAAGGATATTATATTGCCTGCCTCAGGAGAGAAAGGTTTGGATATTCGCTCTCCCTCAGGAGACAAAAGTAAGGGTAGTTTCTCTTTCCCTTTAGGAGAAAGAACTAAAGGTATCAGCTTTTGCCCCTCAGGAGAAGGTGAAAACAGTAGCTCTTTTCCCTTAAGAGAAAAAAGTGAATGCAGTTGTTGTTTATTCTCAGAAGAAAAAAGCGAGCATAGTTGCTTACTCCTCTCAGTAGAAAAAAGAAAGTCTAGTAGGTTTTCCTGTTCACAAGGATCAGAAATCGAGGATAACTGCTTTCCCGCCTCAGAAGAAAGAAGTGAGGGTAGTTGCTTCTTCCCTTCAGAAGAAGAAAAATAATCTAGAAAACACAAAAAAGCTTTTACTGTTTCATTACTAGCACAAGTAGAAAAACCCGCAAGTGGCAGTGACTGTGGCCGCTTATTGTCTACGGGAGGATTTAGATCTTTCCTTGATTCAGATATCCCTGGAACAGTACTAGTAGTGATAGAAGAATTCGACTGTGGCCGCTCAAGCGACTCGAAACCACTATCTTTAGAAATTTTAGAATTACGGTCCCCGGGCACATTTGGCTTGCTTACGGCATCTTGTGGCAAGGGTTCTGGAATACCACCATTCGTTTTAGAACGTAATGCTCGTATTTTTGGTCTATTGAGAAATCCGCCATCATCTGGTTCAGTAACAGGAGAAGTCACTCCTGAGGGTGGATTACTTAAAGATGGTTTTTTACTTACAGAACCCTCAGGAGTACTTGCACTTGAATACACCGAATCACGTTCTTGCTTTTGTGGCTTCGCTTTAGAACACTCATCACTACTTTTTCGATCACTTTCATCAGTAACTTGCTGTTTTTCAGATTCCTCATTAGAAACCTCAAGATTTAAGAATGTTGAACTATCCCATGCTCTAAGAGAAGGAATCGATGATGATCCACAGGTCAAAGATAGCTGTAATTGACCACAAGTGGATTGACTTGGACCTATTTCTCCGGAAGATAGCTGTGATTGACCACAAGTGGATTGACTTGAATCTATTTCCTCCGGCACCAACTGAAACAGCCCCCTTTTTCCTCCCTCTCTTTCTGATCCTTCCCTGCGAGGCCTCTCTAACCCTTCATCACGACTTCGCTTGGGAACCTCCTCTGTCTGTGATGCTTCAGCTAATAGCGTTCGAGGAAGCTCAGGGTCAATGGCCAGTTCATGGTCTTTGTTGATTACAGAGTTTTTTATTATTTTGGTTATCACACAGTGAGAAATTTCTTTATTAGAAAAGTCTATACCGTATATTCCTCTACTACCAAATACTGGTAGGTGTTTTGGTGAAGTGTAACTTTCAATATTATTTAACACAACCATACCAAAGCTACTATTAATAGTATCTACTTCTTCTTTGGTTAAAAATCTATAATAGTTATCATAACTTACAATAGGAACTAAAATTGAATCCTCATTATTTCCTGAATAAGAAGTATGAAAGACATAATAAAGAGGAGGGCATGCTTTACGAATGAAGCCAGTTATTAAATACTTAATCTTCTCAATAGCTGGATCATCTGAGCTAGAAGTTTGAAGATCACGTCCTATCAAACATGCTTGACTTTCTTCTATCTCATTAATGAACTTAGTTTTATCAAAGAGGCTTTTCTTTATATATACACAATTGTCCTTGACTTTCAAGAAATCATCAGTTCTTTTAGGACTATTTTTATAACCTTTTACTGTCGCTGAGAATGACTCTATAAAATACTCTTGTAACCTTTTATCATAGAAACGCATACAATATAGATAAGATTTCCTGTCAAAGCTTTCATCAGATGTATACTCTTCTACATGTTCTAAACCAAAATTTCTTCCCATAGCACCTGTGATGTCTCTCGCAAGCCCATTAGCTAGCAAACATTTTAGATTGAAAACTATACTTCGACCTATCGGCACTGAAAATCTATACTTTCCATTACTATCTACCAATTGGCTCCGATTGAAATTAAAAGGAAAAGATTTCATATCAAAAGATAAACTAGCAGTACTTTCATCTCCACAGAATGTTTCTACTATCCTTCCTTTCATATTGTCTAAATACTTCATGCATTGATCAGCATCCATACTTTTATCAAATGAGATAACAATATGATCCTTGTTACGTAAACCTCGATGTACATTTTGTACTTTTAGATTAGTATTAATAATATTGTTATAACAAACACTAATATTAAATGCCTTTACTAATGCTTGATTCATTTCACTCGCACTAAACATAATACCCTCCCTACTTTTAATATACCTTAAAATCTTGAACTGCCTTGACCACTACTTTTACTTTTATTGGATTCATCCCTTCTTTTCCTCTCTTCATCTTCACGCTTAAACCTTTCACCAAAATTCTCTAGCTTTTTCTGATCTAATTTAGTTATATCAACTCTCCCTCCTCCTGGTGCAGTATTATCAAATTGCCTTTTGCCTGAGCCATTATTACTATGCATATTAACCTCCAGTAAAAATATTATGTAACTAATATAGTAAAAATAAAATTAAGTGCAAGCACTTTTTTATATTTTTTTTTAAAAAATTTTATTCACTCTTTTTCATAAAATTCAGTTTTCTAGATTCCAGCGTCACGCGCTGGAATGACACCTGTATTTCTCTTTGCCATCAATCCCTACTCTTTAATGTCATACCAGTACCTCTTTTTCTTGTCATCCCAGTGCCCAGACACTGGGATCCAGTCTTTTTTGTCATCTAAAGCTAACACTAGCTATCCCCTCGATGGTGCTTTTTCTGGTGCCTTTCCTATTGAATCCACATGATTATTAACTTTTACATCATCAATCAATCTTTTTGGTGGTTGAGCAGTACTAGCATTAGACTTTCCATTAGAAGCTTGTTCTTGCTGATTGTCAGATGGAATATTCCGTTGATTATTATTACTCAAATTTATCCTTCTTGACTGTGTACTATCGAGTTTAAACTTTCCACCTCTTTTTTGCTGATCTCTCTTCGTCGTCTGCCCTGTAGGTTCCGGTGGACACACCTCTTTCTTCGGTCCCTCCGGCTTCGCTTTTTTCTCTTCTTCCACTTTTGGTTTTGTTTCTTTTACCTCGCGGATCTCCTCCTTTATAACCTCTTTAGGTATTAGTTCTTTCATAGGTTTTGGTAAAAGATCAAGCTCTGGTTTGCTCAGAGGGACTGGCCTTACAAATCCGGGTGAAATTTCAAAAAGGAAAACTGGCACTTTAGGCTTTTCTCTTTCGTCTAACTTGATTTCTACGTTTTCGCAAACTTCTTTATTTTCTTCCTTTAATGATGTTTTTTCTGCTTTTTTATCTTCTTTTTCTGTAGATGCCTCTACCGCAGCCGCCAACTCAACTCCAAACATCTCTGCGAACATTGTAACAATCCATCCGACAACGGCCATTTGTAACCTGAGTTTCAGATCTTGCAATGCAGTTAATCTTTCTAACGCCCTTGCAAACTCTTCTTCTGATAACTCACCACTGCCTAATTTCTCCTGCAATTCTTTTATCTCTTTGTCCAACCTCTGATTGAAACTTAAATCGCGTGCAAAAATCTTCTTGATTAACTCCTTAAGCTTGTCACGCATAAATTTAATTATCGAAAGAAGCCAATTTTTTTCTTTCTTCTCCTTGAGCATTTGGTAGATTTTCGGATCATCTACATCTACTTCAAAAAGGGTAAAGAGAGATTCAAAGAAATTCCAGAAATCTCCGAGTACTCTTCCTTTTTCACCAGTGAAGTAATCCTCATCATCACCTTCTCCGATATGTAGCTCTGCTTGAGATGATATTTCATCGATACAACTAGAAGCCTGACGCTCACACTCGAGCCTCCTGAGCAAATCTTGTCTGGTGAGCTCCTCTATGGCTGCTTTTAGTTCATTTAGCTTCTGCTCTGCAGAGAAATCTTGCTCCCTGATTTTTCCTTGGAAGATCGAGCTACCGTTTCCGTTATTATCTGAAAAATTTTCCATTATTTTTGCCTCCTCAATAAAATTACTGCCTTTGTTGTTACCTGAAAAGCTTTCCACCATTTTTACTTCCTTCATAAAACTTAATAATTTAATTCTACAGTACTAAATATTTAAGAACTATTAATGTAAAGATGTCAATAAAATTATTTATATTTTTACACTATATATATATTATATCATGTGCTATTTAACCTTTCAATAATATTTTTTATTTTTACTGCTTCTTCAAACTCTAGCATGCACTTTTCTTAAATTATCCTTATTAATATTTGCTTTTGCCTCTATTCCACTTTTTCTTGTAAAGTATTTGATATAGATTTTATTATACTCTTTGGCATAACATTTGCAACATACTTTATCTATAAATGGAAATTATTATACTTGCAGCTAGACACAATTTGAAATAATTTACACTATAAAGTTAAGGAACGAGATCCCAGTGTCACGCACTGGGATGACAGCCATACGCGTCAAGTTAAGGAAATAAAGGTATGAAAGAGATAGAATAATAAGGTATAAGTTCTCCCAGATATACTTTTAGTGAGAGAACCAATGAATAAAATAACTTGCTTATCAAAAAAGCTCAAAGAATTTTTTAATGAAAAAGCAGAGAAAATCTCAATTACAACAAGGTTTATAAAAAGAAAGAGAAAGCTAAAAGGTTCATCATTCGTAAAAGCCATGGTCTTGGGTAATATAGGAGTTGATAATTGTAGCGTAGAAACAATGTGTCAATTACTAAACGAGGACTCGATAGATATAACAAAACAAGGTTTGGATTTTAGATTTACTGAAGAAGCAGTGGAATTTATGAAAAGGATGTATAATGAATCTGTGATTCTCTTTAAAAATATCTTGCAAGTTGATTGCAAAATCTTACAGCAATTTAATAGTGTTAAATTATTGGACAGTAGCTATATTACTCTACCTAACAGTATGGAAGAGATGTATAAAGGTTATGGTACTAGCTACAGTGGCTATGAAAGCAATACTAAGTCTGGAATAAAGTTACAATTAGTTTTCGACTACATGAATCAGATAATAGACCAACTTAATTTAACGGAGGGGGTAAGATCAGACCAGGGATATAGGAAACATTTAAGTAATATATTAAGCAATGATTTGCTAATATCTGATCTCGGTTATTTTGTGCCAAGTTCTTTTAAACAAATCAATGAAATAGGAGCTTATTTCATAAGTCGTTATAAATCCGATACCAACATATATGATGTAGAAACAAATCAAAAAATGGAGTTATTAGAATGTTTAGAGGATAAGTTATTTTTAGAAAACGAGGTATTGTTAGGAAAAGAAGCAAAAATTAGAGTAAGAATTATATGTCAGAAACTAACTGAAGAACCATACGCGTCAAGTTAAGAGATTGTGAGCAAATTTAGAGAGGTTAAAGTGGATACTCTAGCCCTTCTACGTTTGTCTTTTAATGAAAATCGCGACCAAGTTATAGTGAGTTTTTTAAGAAATGCTTTTAAACTATTAATTTTGGTTAATACTAAAAATAACTCTCTAACCCGCCTTTTTAGCTCAATAAATGCCTTTGTTAAGCTAAGTTCTGTATTCTTTTTCACTTCTGTGCAACCAACTATGCCGTGAAATATAAGAATTGCGCACAATTTAGCATATAGTTCACATAATACTCTGCATGGCTTTCCTTTTAGCTTATCAAGCCTGATATGGCTTTTATACAATTTAAATAATAACTCAATTTGCCACCTTACTCTGTAAATCGTTAATACTTGCTCAGCACTAATTTTATTTTCTGGAACATTAGTTATAAATATTGACCAGTTCAACAATTTTTGATTTCTTTTAGAGGATGTATATCCCTGCGATCTTGCTAATCTATTAGCTTTCCTTCTTCTGGCCATAGACTGTTCTTCAGTTAGTTTCTGACATATAATTCTTACTCTAATTTTTGCTTCTTTTCCTAACAATACCTCGTTTTCTAAAAATAACTTATCCTCTAAACATTCTAATAACTCCATTTTTTGATTTGTTTCTACATCATATATGTTGGTATCGGATTTATAACGACTTATGAAATAAGCTCCTATTTCATTGATTTGTTTAAAAGAACTTGGCACAAAATAACCGAGATCAGATATTAGCAAATCATTGCTTAATATATTACTTAAATGTTTCCTATATCCCTGGTCTGATCTTACCCCCTCCGTTAAATTAAGTTGGTCTATTATCTGATTCATGTAGTCGAAAACTAATTGTAACTTTATTCCAGACTTAGTATTGCTTTCATAGCCACTGTAGCTAGTACCATAACCTTTATACATCTCTTCCATACTGTTAGGTAGAGTAATATAGCTACTGTCCAATAATTTAACACTATTAAATTGCTGTAAGATTTTGCAATCAACTTGCAAGATATTTTTAAAGAGAATCACAGATTCATTATACATCCTTTTCATAAATTCCACTGCTTCTTCAGTAAATCTAAAATCCAAACCTTGTTTTGTTATATCTATCGAGTCCTCGTTTAGTAATTGACACATTGTTTCTACGCTACAATTATCAACTCCTATATTACCCAAGACCATGGCTTTTACGAATGATGAACCTTTTAGCTTTCTCTTTCTTTTTATAAACCTTGTTGTAATTGAGATTTTCTCTGCTTTTTCATTAAAAAATTCTTTGAGCTTTTTTGATAAGCAAGTTATTTTATTCATTGGTTCTCTCACTAAAAGTATATCTGGGAGAACTTATACCTTATTATTCTATCTCTTTCATACCTTTATTTCCTTAACTTGACGCGTATGGTTTGCAAACATTCTGTTACTTAAGCTTAAAAAACGTGTATGATAGCGTTATTTCACTTAAATCTTTTGTATTACTATCAAGCATTATCTCAGGATCTATATAGAAAGATACGGGCATAGCTGCTTTTTGTTTTGGTAGCAACATTTGCTCTTCAAAACAAAAGCATGCAATTTTATTGAAATACTTACCTGCTTTGAAAGGCGTAACATTATACACCGCCATTCCAAATGAAGGCTGATCAGATAGATTTTTTGCGTAATAAAAAGCTAAACTTTGTTCTCCTATGTTTACATCAACATAGTTAGTTTCTGATTTAAATTCCCAAGGTAGATCGGACATTATATCAGCATTGAAATGGACCCTGATCTTTTGGTTAGTTATATTTGTTGTTGTGTTAGTTACTTTTCTTATTGTGCCACCATACCCAGTAGCTTTACAAAAAATGCTATATAGAGGCACCGATGCATATGTAAGACATATCATCGACACAACTAAAGATATTAAAAAGAAGACTATAGAATTTTTATCATTTCTCCTTAAAAAGGAGAACATTTAGTCCCTGTTATTAAGTAACCTGAGCAAACTGAGAAATATATTGATAAAGTCTAGGTAAAGACTAGTTGCACCAAGTATTGCCAGCTTAGTAGTAGCAGCTTCTGAACCATCATTATACTTGTAATAAACATCCTTGATTCTCTGAGCGTCAGATGCAGTTTTTAAAGTAAACACTATTACCGATATGAATGATATTGCAAAATCGAGTGGACCACTTCCAAGGAACAAATTCACTACAGATGCTATAATTAATCCCCAGACTCCCATTCTCAAAAAAGAGCCCATACTTGTTAGATCTCTTTTTGTGATGTTACCATACAAAGCCATAGAGGCGAACATGATTGATGTAATGAAAAATGCTCTTGCTATACTTTCTGCAGTATAAATTATGAAAATATAGGATGAAGACATTCCAATTAATACTGCAAACGCAAAAAATATGGTGAATGCAGACTGAACACTAAGATGTAGAATTTTAGGGTATACAAAAAACACTAGTACAAGTGGAGAAAATATTACTGTATACAACAGGACTGGATTAGAATGAATTACCTGAAAAAGACCTGAAAACACCGTTAGGAACGCGACAAGCCCTGTAACGCCTAAAGCTAAAGCCATATAATTATATACTTTAGTTAGGTAACTTCTAAGCCCAGCACTGTAGTAAGCGCCTTGAGAGCGAATATCCTGTTCATTTCTCATGTAAGACATAATATAACTCCTTTTATCCATTACTTAACACATTATAATATAAAACCATATTTTTATCAAGTGTTTTTATTATAAACAGCTATGCGCTGGCATTTGTTTTAATATAAATAGAATATAGGCCTATTGCTGCTGCATTTGAAACATTTAAACTGTTAATTGCATTTGACATTGGTATTTTTAAAAGATAATCACAGTTTTCTTTAACTAACCTCCGCATTCCTTTCTCTTCGGAACCAAAAATAATTACTCTTTTTTTCTCAAAACTCTTTATTTCATCTATATTTTCTTTAGTATTGCAATCAAACCCATAACACCAGTAACCGACCTTTTTTAAATACTGCATAGTTTTTACTATATTTGTAACGTATATTAGTGGGACAATATCCAATGCTCCACTTGCTGCTTTTGCAATAGATGCATTTTCACTTGGTGAATGGTTATGTGGTAAAACCAATGCGTCGACATTAAAACAAGCTGAAGTTCTTAAAATCGACCCAATATTGTGCGTGTCAGTGACTTGATCTAAAATGACTATAGTAGAGCTATCGTTCGAGCTTTCAGCTATTTCTTCAATGCTTAAGTTATAAAGAATAGGGGCAACATTTAAAGCAATTCCCTGATGGTTAGCACCTTTGGGTAAAACGTCATTAAGTATTTTGCTTTCTACTAATCGAACTTTAATGCCCTTACTGTCTACACATTGCCTAATTTCTTTTTTGTGCTCTCTATAGAAATTTTCTGTTGCTAACAGTTCTATACACCGCCTATTTTTATTCTTCAGTGCTGACATGCAGGTGTGCTTTCCATACAGCCAAAAATTCTCATTAGTTTTTGACGATTTCATCGTATTATTGAAAATCGGGTTTTTATAGAATAAGCAACATTTTACTATGTTTGGATATTGTTGTAAAATTATACAATTCGATTAATGCGTTTATGTCGGACAATGAGTTGGATTGGCAAAAAAATGTTAAGCCAATAGAATGTGGAAAAGTTACTTTGAAAGTTGATCATAAAGTAAATATAAAGTCTATGGTTGATAAAGGTACCTCCGACTTACAAGGGAATTTTCTTAATACCAATAATAGTAACTCATCATTTTGTCTTGACCAAAACACAAAATCAAAAGTTGATAGGGGTAAATATTTTATAAGCGATAAGCTCGATTTGCATGGCTATAATATAGAGGATGCTTACTGTAAATTGATAGATTTTATTATCAAAAATTATCGAGCAGGAAATAGATGTTTATTGGTAATTACGGGATACGGCAGTGCAACAAACAAAACAGACACTATAAAGAGTAACTTAAATAAATGGTTAAATGACACTAAAATCCAGCATATGGTTCTATACTACCAACAAGCTACGAAAAAACATGGTGGTAAAGGGGCTTTTTATGTTTTATTAAGAAGGAATAAAAACCTTGAGTCCTGATACTTAAAATTCCTTTTAAGCCTTAATTTTTCTTGTATAACCATACAGTGTTCGGCAGCGCGTGACGCACAACTGTGCGAACATTGTGATTTGGGTCTACCAGGAAGGATGTCTCCCAGTACCTCTTTTCCCGTCATCCCGCTACGTGTTAGCGGGATCTCATTTCACTTTATGAGGGTGTCATCCGAGTAGCCCCTTTCTCGTCATCCCGCTACGTGTTAGCGGGATCTCATTTCACTTTATGAGGGTGTCATCCGAATAGCTTGACTACTTGGATCCAGATTGGATACTGAGTTGGTGAGTATAAAAGTATAGCTTCTACGTCATACCGCCGCGGTATCTCAGCCGCTAACAAGTAGCGGGGTGACGAGTTACTATACCGCTGCGAACCGTCATACCGCGATTTATTCCATAGCTGTACGAACATTCATTTTTGAAGGTAAACTGCACAGCAAATGGTGTCATTCCAGTGCTTGACACTGGAATCCAGCCGGCTTTGTTGCATCGCTAGCTATGATGGATTAAAGATAAAAAAGGTGGAGAATATCAGTAGCTTATTATTCTGGTATTTATAACAAGAACGGTCAGTGAATACCTAAATTTGAGTAAAAGAAATTTCACTACCACTCACTAATCCGGCTAAAATTCAAGAATTTCAATGCTTTAGCTATTTTCAATAGAATTAAATTTATTAATATAAATAACAAGTTACTATTCTTAAATTTGATCAGATTGATTGCAAAAAAAACAAGATTTTCAATAAGTTGCTTATAATCCTAATTATAGTTAGCCTTTCATAAGTAGCGATGCAACAAAGCCATTCCAGCGTCACGCGCTGCCATGTGATATACAATTTCCTTCGAATTACAACGTACGTGCGCTCTATATGCACTTGATTGACAAATGCTCTCTTATCAAAATCTCAAGAATCTGCACTATATTTAATGCTGCGCCTTTGCGCAGGTTGTCAGCCACTATCCACATATTTAATCCGTGCTCAACAGTATTGTCTCTTCTAATACGCGATACATATACAGCATTCTCCTGTACAACATCAATTTGAGTTATGTATTCACTATCTTCACGCCTGTTGTACACTAAAACTCCACTATCTTCGGCTTCACTTAGCACTTCACGAGCTTGTTCTTCAGTGATATGTTGATCAAATTCCACATTTACTGCCATAGCGTGACCGATAAAGACGGGTACCCTTACACAAGTTGCAGTAACTTTTATATCTTCCTCTAAAATTTTTTTTGTCTCCTCTTGCATTTTCCATTCCTCTTCTGTAGAGCCATTTTCCATGAATTCTCCTACATGGGGAATGCAATTGAATGCTATTTGCTTAGAGAATATCTTGGGTTTTTTAGCTTCGTTCATAAAGATTTTTTTTGTCTGGTCATAGAGCTCATCCATTGCTGCTTTGCCTGCACCAGAAGTTGATTGATAAGTTGAAGCAACGATTCTCTTTATTTTTGCTTTTTGGTGTAATAGATGTAGTACTAGCAGCATCTGTATTGTAGTACAGTTTGGATTGGATATTATGTTGTGGTTTTTATATTCCATAATTTTTTCTTTATTAATCTCTGGAATAATGAGTGGCACACCCTCTTTCATTCTAAAATGGGAACTGTTATCTATCACGATGCATCCAGCCTGTGTTGCAATTGGTACATACTCTTCAGAAACATGAGATCCAGCACAGAAAATGGCTACATTAGTTCCAACGAAGTCATAATCCTCAAGGCATAAAACTGTTAACTCTTTGTCACCAAAGCTCACCTTCTTCCCTTCTGATTTTTTCGATGCAAGTGCAATAACGCAATCTATCGCCTCATCTTGAAATTCAGCAAGCGTGCTTAATACCTCACGCCCTACTCTTCCGGTTGCTCCAATAACAGCAATTTTGTATCTCATATAGATGAACCTCTAATTTTAAAGTTCTATTATATTTTTACTGACAAAATTTACAATTGTTTTAATATTTTTACCTTGCAATTAATTGTAATTTAGCTATTATTATGCAATATTAGTAATATTACATAATGAAATGAAAGATGAGTAAGGAATACGATGAAACTAAGGTTAAACCTGCAATGTCTACACCTCAAGGGCCTGAAGGAACCAATGGATCAAAGGCCCAAAGTGTTCTTTCGAATAAAAGAAAGCCTACAATAAATTTTGATGATAAAAAGTATGGTGTAAAAACCTCTAAAATAGACCAACAGTCTCTAAACAAAAGACAAGAATCTTCAAAGCTAAGAGATCTCTTAAGGTCAATACCAATAATAAGGAGATTTTTAGCAAGGATTTTCACACCTGAAAAAATAGAAATCATCAGTAACCCTATATATGACAACATGGAAGCATATAAAAAATCGCAGGAAGATTACCCTAGTAAGATAAAAGATGAAACTAGTATAGATGATGAACACACAAAAGAAGTAGATAGTAAACTTGAGAAGGGTAATGTTGAACAAGTGGACAACAAGAAAAGTCGTAGTTCATAAATATCAATCATTTAAAAATTATCTCTAGTTATAACATTGTATCTGTTCAGATGCATGGCTCATGTACAAATATTGAAACAAAAATTCCAGTGCTCCTTTCTCGTCATCCCAGTGCGTGACACTTGTATCTTTATGATGTGAGGCATTAGAGCTAAAATACCTCACAGGGAGGGTGAAGCTGATGCGACACTAATGCCATTAAGCCAGATTTTGCTTCCCTCCCATAGAGTTAAAGACTGAACAGTATCTTTTGGAATTATATCCCGTATTACAAGGTTAGTCTAAACTCTCAGTTTATTTATAGTCTTGGAGGCAATTTTATGCAAGTAAATGCTATTTTGGGTGTGGATATTTCAAAAAAGAAATTTGATGTTTGTTTGTTAGTGGACAGTAAAAAACGACACAAAGTCTTTCAAAATAATCAAGATGGTTTTGCAAAACTTGTAGTTTGGTGCAATGGCCATGGAGCAAATCTTACTCATTTATGTCTTGAAGCAACTAGTTGGTATGGAGAAGATTTGGCTACTTTTATGCACGATTTAAGACATAATGTCAGTATAGTAAACCCAGAAAGCTTTTGGCAAAAGTGAGCTGCTCAGAAATAAGACAGATAAATCAGATGCAGCTATGATAGCTAGATTTTGTATCGCCAACAAACCTGCTCTTTGGAAGCCCATTGCACCTGAAATGAGGCATTTGAGGGAGCTTTACCGTTGCATGCAATCGCTAAAAGATGATAAGGTGCAACAGACAAATCGCTTGGAAAACAAAAATATGCATTCCAGTTGCAAAGAAGCTATATCTAAAGTAATTTTGGCAATAGAGGAGCAAATTATTGTTCTCGAAAAAGAAATTAATGAGCATATAAATAACTATCCACATCTAAAAAATATGGTGGAAAACCTTAAGACTATAAAAGGTATAGGATATCTTACTGCTGTTGCTGTTGTCGCAGAAATGCCATCAGTTGATAACTTTGACAATGCTAAACAATTTACAGCTTTTGCTGGTCTAAATCCAGGACATTATCAATCGGGATCGTCAGTAAGTAAGAGAAGTTGCATATGCAAAATAGGATCTGAGCGTATTCGAAAAGCTCTTTATATGCCAGCTATAGTAGTCAAAAACCATAATAATCATTTTCAAAAGTTTTGTCAGCGTCTAGCAAGTAAAGGCAAATGTCCAAAAGTCATAGTTCTTGCGTTAATGCGAAAATTAATGCATGTCTTTTTTGGTATTCTTAAAAATAATCAACCATTTATAGCATTTCTCATAATAGTCCGAACAGGTCATAGGAAGGCAGAATCAACAGCACGACGAAAGGATTCGAATAGAGGAATGTTTTTCCTGGCTCTGTTTTTTATAGCAAACCAATGATGCTCAATTTTGTTGAAATCTGGAGAATAAGGCGGCAGATACAAAATTTCTGCACCAACCCCTTTAGCAAGCTCGATAATCTTATCAGACTTATGAAAAGTAGCATTGTCAAGAATGACAGTCTGTCCAGGTTCCAAGATCGGTGTCAAAAATTGCTCAAACCATCCATTAAAAACATCCATATTACAGTGGCCTTCAAAGGTTAACGGAACAACTATCTTTCTTCCACTTAAGGCTGCAACCATACTGATTCGTTGAGTTTTCTTTCCAGATTTTAAGGCATAAAACCGCTGTCCTTTCTGGCAATATCCGTAGGGGTAGTCTTCGGTGTTATCAATGCCAGACTCATCTATATACACTAAGTTTTTAGGTTCTTTTGTCGCTATAATTTTCAAAAATTCAGCACGTTTTTCTTCGTTTCTTTCCTTGTATCCATATGTCTTTTTTTGCGCGTAAATCCAATTTTTTTAAGGGCTCGATAGATCGTTTGGATACTAACGTTGTTCCAAAGTTTAGCCATTTCCGATAGAGTCTTTCCTCCGTGTTCTCTGGCAAATTTGGCAAAGGTATCCCAGTCGGTAATTTTGTGATTGTAACCCCCATTTCCAAGTTTTTTTGATTGAAAGTCTCCTGTTTCTTTTCTTCTTTGCTGCCACTCCCATAAAGTAGTTCTTCCAATCTTAAATCTTGCTGCCACTGTTTCTCTGCTTTCTCCTTCGTCTAGCGCTTCCATTGCTTTTTTTCTTAAATCATAACTATATGCTGCTGGCATTCAACCTCCTTATCATCATCTACCCTTATCCTATCACATCCGGACTTTTATGGAAAGAGCTATAATTGTAATTTTGTTGGATAATTTGTTTGACAGCAGAGACAGTATCTGGGATCCAGATTGGGCACTAAGTTGGTAAACACGAAAGCGATTAATCCTTTACAACGTTTTTGATGGAACTGCGCGAAAGAACTGGATGCCAGTGTCACGCACTGGCATGACACCCATTTCTTCCTATAGTTGTCTTTTCTCGTCTACCTTATTTTGCCACTCTGCTGAACAGATACATAACATTTGCTATACAGAAACTCTGCGATACCAAAATAAATAAAGAGGTACGCCACTTGCAGTGAATAAGCTTGCGATCAGCAAGGTATTCACAGAAGTTTCAAATATTACCCAGCAGCAAAAGGTTGTTGCTATACTGCCAATTAAAAATTTGTAACAACTCTTTTCTTGCACAATAACTTTGAGAAAAGCAAGACTGCATGCAAGGTAAACAAATAAAAATGAAACTACAGAAAAGTCGATAATTGATGTGATCTGCTTAGCAAAATTGTTGCTTGAAGTGAGGATTAGTAAAGTTGCAGTTCCAACTGAGCTAGTTGTTATGCCCCAGAAAGGAGAACCGTGCTTGTTTCTTTGAGCAAAAAACTGTGGCATCAGTTTATCTTTTGCAAGGCCAAGGGCCACTTGTCCACTAGCTAGTACCCAAGCGTTTAAAGTACCAACACAAAAAATGAACGCAGTTATAGAAATAATCAAGTGCCAATTGCCAGAGGCCATAATTTTTATTGCGTCAACATATGGTGCTCTTGAACTTGCTAAATCATTGCCATTTATTAATCCCATAATTGCAAGATTGTTGATAAAATACACAACAGCAACAGAGATTGTTCCAAGTACCACAGCTCTTGGTATTGTTCTAGCTGGATTATCAACTGACCCTGCAGGTGCTGTTGCCAATTCAACTCCAATAAAACCCCATAGAGTAATAAGTGTAGAACGGGCAAGAATCTGCGATGTTGTAAGATTTGATATTTCTTCACTTATGATGAAGTTATTTCTATCAAAAAAAAACAATGCTGCTATAGGTATTACAAGCAATACAGAAATTTTTATCACCGTCAATAAAAACTCAACACGTCCAGCAGTAGCTACTCCTCTAAAATTTATTAGTGTAATAATTGTAAGTAATAACATCTCTAAAAACAGATGTACGTTTTGAATATCTTCATGGAAAAATGGTGTAAGATAACCAACACCCACAACTATTACGGCTGTTGTGCTAACCCATGAGATCACCCAATACGTCCAACCAACAAAAAAAGCTGCAGCAGGGCCAAAAGCATGCTTTACATAGACGTGAGGGCCACCCGTTTCCGGAAATTTTGCGCAGAGTGAGGCAAAAACTAAAGCAAGAGATATAGCACCAAGCCCTGATATTATCCAGCTTATAAGGCTATACATGCCATATGGAGCAAGGCTAATTGGAAGCATAAAAATTCCAGAGCCAATTTGGCTGCTAATCACTAAGGCAAAAATAGCCCAAAAACCTATTTTATTTGACACAATAATTCTTATCTAAATAGATTAACAATATACCCTAAACTCAGAAATTTCAATTGATCTTTTAACATAAAAACTTGCATTTTTTTCAATTTATTCCTAAAATAGATTATATTAACAGATTATTAAGAGGGGGTTATGAATCCGAGATTAAAAGCATTTTTGGTTGTTTGTAGTATTATTGCATTTTTGATTGCACTTTTGTTTCTCGTGTATTATTTAAATCTTCTTGTTAACTATATCCTTGACCCGATTCTAGTTCGTCCCTTTGAAAGATTATACAAAAACTTAATTGTTGATGGTCTTTATGCCTATTTATCTACAAGCACTTCTAGCCCTGCACTAGCATTTTTGGCTACAGGTTTTATTGTTATTGCTGCGTTTATTTGCCTGAATAAAATGCTTCTTCCCTTGCAAGAGAAGATCATAAACAACTATACCTCCTTTAAAAACAACAATATTGATAGCAATAGCATGTTGTTTGAGGTTTATAAAGATCCAACAATAAAATTAAAGGACAAAATCTTATTCTTCAGTATACACTTGATATATTACCTACAGCTTCCATTTTTGTATATTGCATCAAAGGTATCAGCTCTACGTGGGTTTCTTATATTTAATTTTGGTTTATTATTGTTAAATTATGCACTGCTAATTCCAGTAGCACTTCTTGAGTTAATAAAATATCCATCAGTAAAACTCTTTTCACCTTTGGGTTTGAATGTAAAGCAGCTAAGCTTTTTGTTTAATGTAAGTGATGTGGGCACTGGTAGTCAAAGTGTTCATACTAGAAGTTTTGAGGAAAGTGTCATAAACTGCGCTGAAGAACTAAAACAGAAATTTGGAACTCAACCAAATGTACTCAATAAAGAGTTTGAAGACTACATAAATAATTCAGATGAGCTTACAACTGAGCAAAAAGAGCAATTAAAACTTTATCTTAACTTTAATTGTTCCAATGAAGCAGCTTGGCAAGAATCAAAAACTGGACTAACTCTCACACAAGCTGCAAACTTAGTTTCAACTGCTGCTAAGAATCAAAAATCAGATGTGAATTCACTATTACTAATGAATTTAAAGGATGGACTTGGTTTATGTACTCTGGGAATGTTCGATCGTATTATTTATTCGCTTAGTTGTCTTGAAGCGAAAAATAATTTCTTGGTTCAAATAAATGGAGCAGTGAACGTATTAACACCTAAATTTACTGAAAGATTTTTAAAAGAATATTGCAATTATAAAAAATTAAAAATTTTGGTAGACAAGTTTGAAGATTTTTACTCCGAAGATTATGCGGATAAAAATAATATAAGCGATGAGGTGAAGAGCAACATTAACCAATCAATAATAGAAATAAGAGAATTTGTCTTTAAAGAGCTTTACATAAAATTTTACGAAGAGTATGGAAAAAGTATTCAAAGAGGTGCCATAAAGCAAAAATTAAGGGAATTAGTTACAGATGATAGTATAAAGGAAGCAGTGTATTATTCAATGTATAATATAGAAATCCCTGCAGAACCACCTACTTATCTTGAAAGAGTAAAAGCATTTTTTGGAGGTCATGCAAGGTCTCCTGCTGCTTAGTGGTGGGCTCATGTCATGGTAGAAAATTTTGACTTTAGCTAAAAAAATTACTTCCGCATACTTGAAACCTCATTATAATGACAATTAGAGATGTTTCTCGAGCTCAAAATTTGTCTCCGTCTGCAGACTTTTCATTTAAATTTCAGTTAAAAATGTGGCGTATCTTCTTCAGTGTATGTGGGTGCACACGCATACTTAATCTCTGCCCAATGTGCGTTGCATTTTTTCTGAATCTTGTTCATATGGGGGATTCTATGCCTAAAATTCCAGACACTTGACTTTAGCTAAAAACCAACTGGCGCCTATGGTTTTTTATAGTTTTATCTTCCCTTTTCTGAATGGCTTGCAAGCTGCTATCTCTACAAAAACTATGTTTTTCTTCAGAAGAGAGTTATATTGTAACTATGGACAAAATAATCATAAAAAAATTTGGTGGGACTTCGCTAACTGATTTAAACCGAGTTGCAAATTTGATAAAAAACGATATTGAGAAAGGTTGTAATGTAATCGTTGTTGTATCTGCTGTTGCAGGATTTACTGACCAAATGGCTTTTCAGGCTAGGCAAATCTCAAATTTAAGTTGCAGACAAGAGTTATCAGAGTATGACGTTATGCTTTCAGCAGGAGAACAAATCTCTTGCGGTCTATTAGCTATCACTCTCCAATCGATCGGAGTTAATGCTAAATCGTGGCTTGCCTGGCAGTTACCAATTGTAACTGATGATTTTTATTCTGAGTCTAAAATAAAAACAATAAAGATTGACCGTGTGAAAAGATCTTTTGCTGAGGGTTATACTGCTGCGATCATTGCTGGTTTTCAGGGTATAAATGATGATAGAATCACTACTTTTGGAAGAGGAGGCTCTGATATATCAGCAGTTGCCTTCGCGGTAGCCTTTGGTGTTAGAATTTGCGAAATTTTTACTGATATTGATGGAATATATACAGCAGACCCGAGAATTGTTCCAAAGGCACGCAAGCTCAAATTTATCTCTTACGATGAAATGTTGGAAATGTCGTCATCTGGTGCTAAAATACTGCATAATCGTTCAGTACAACTTGCAATGAAACATAACATTAAAGTGCAAGTGCTATCCACTTTTAAGGAAGTAGAAGGCACCACAGTGCTACACAAAAGGGATGTACTAGAGAGATACTTAATTACTGGAATAACTTATAGCACTAATGAAGCTCTTGTAACTTTCACTAACCTTGCAAATAACTTGCGTACTTTAAGAGATATAGCAGGAGCAAACGTTAAAATTGATATGATACATGGGTCAAGTTTTGTTATCTCCAAATTTGATATTGATTTAATGGAAAAGTTACTGAATAAGAATGAAAATTATGCTATAAACGATAATGTAGCTAAAATTTCAATAATTGGTATTGGTGTTATGTCTAACACTGAAGTGATGCACCGCACACTCAAGGTTTTAAGCGAAAAAAAGATAGAAATACTTGCTATCACAACATCTGAAATCAAAATCAGTATAATTGTTCAAAAAGAATGCGCTGTAGCTTTAGTCAAAGATTTACATACTGAGTATGAGCTTGATATGCAGCACTAGGATAGGCTTGACGTCCAGTTGTCTAAGAGTATGTCTTGAAAAGGAATGAGGAAAAAAATATGATAGTGTAAGTAAAAAATAGGAGGGAAAATTGTATCCAAGTGATATAAGTGATAAGGAATGGGAAATTTTGGAGCCACATGTTGCACAAGGAAAGATAGGGAGGCCAAGAAAGCACAATATCAGAACAATTATTAATGCAATAAGGTATATAATGAGAGGTGGTTGTCAATGGAGAATGCTGCCGAAAGATTTTCCTCCATGGAAGACGGTGTATGACTATTTTCTCAGGTGACGTAGTAATGGCAAATTGGAAAAAATACATAATATGCTAGTAAAAGAGGTAAGAAAAATGTTTGGTAAAAATGAAACACCTTCAGTAGGAATAATTGACAGTCAATCAGTAAAAACCACTCAAAAAGGGGATCCAGAGGATATGATGCTGAAAAAAAAATAAAGGGTAGAAAACGTCATATTGTTGTAGATACAGTGGGCTTAATTATTGCGGCTGATGTTCATAGTGCAAGTGTTCAAGATCGTGATGGTGCTCTAAATCTTTTCACTCAAGCTAAATACAAGGCTCCAACTTTACGTAAGTTTTTTGCTGATCAAGGATACATAGCAAAACCGCTGTTTATTGGAGACAGGATACGATTACCAAGAAAGCTGTTGATGTTACAGGATTTTTCGACAATCTGGACCACAATTTAGCACTGCAGGCTATCAAGAAGCACACAGACTGCAAATGGGTCATACTGTATGTTGAAAGGTGGATGAAATCCCCTATTCAGCAAGCAGATGGCAGTAAGGTAGTTAGGGAAAAAAGGAGTTCCGCAAGGAGGTTCAATAAGCCCAATCATTTCAAACATATTTATGCACCATGCATTTGATATATGGATGAAACAAAATCACCCAACAGTACCATTTGAAAGATATGTGGATGATGCGATAGTGCACTGCAGAACTAAAAGACAGGCAGAATTTATGCGAGCAGCAATTGAAGAAAGATTGGCACAATGTAAGCTAAAATTGCAACCTGATACCAATGCCATTCCAAAACTCCATCATTATACTGCCTTAGTATAACCTTCTCACTTCTATTGTCTATTTGTTTGTTATGTAATAGAAATTGGTATGAGATTGAAGAATTAAGTGTGAACGGTTACAGAATTTTTGCCAGGAGAAACATATAGTTAAAGTAATTCAGATTTGTAAGATATGTTTATCTGCAATTATAGCTTCAACAGTAGGCAATGTTGCTTTTAATTACCTCAACATTTTCTCTTGGCAATTCTTTAATGAACCGAGAAGTGCGCATCGGTTGCCACTGGTTGTTAATTTCCCTCCTATCTGCACATGAAATGATTAACCTTTCTTTGGCTCTGGTTATGCCAACATATGCGAGTCTCCTTTCTTCTTCTAAAGCTTTACCACTTTTGTCATCAAAAGATCTTTGATGAGGAAATAATCCCTCTTCCCAACCAGGTAGAAACACGCACGGGAATTCAAGTCCTTTGGCTGCATGAAGAGTCATAACATATACGGTGTCATCGTTATTCATATTATCCACTTCCATCACCAAACTTATGTGCTCCAAGAAAGTTGTGGCATTATCGAAATTTTTTAAAGATGAGATGAGCTCCTTGACATTTTCTATTCGTGCTAAGCCTGTTACCTCCTCATTTTCAAGCATTTCAATATACCCTGATTGGTTTGCTACGATTTTAACGAATTCATGCAGTGGTTTTACGCTTACTATTTCTTCCCAAGCTTTAATTTTATTTAAAAAATCATTTAGTGAGAGTTTAATTCTTTCGGTTACTTGATTACTATTAACTAATATTTTTGCTGCCTCAAAAAAAGAAATTTTGTTATCCTGAGCAGTCGTGTATATTTTCTTTAGAGTTGTAGCTCCTATGCTTCTTTTTGGCCGGTTTACGATCCTTTCGAAAGCTAAGTCATCGTTATTGTTTGTAACGAGTCTTAAATATGCAATTATATCCCTGACTTCCTGACGTTCGTAGAATTTTACGCCACTTATAATCTTGTAGGGAATTGAATATTTTATAAAATACTCTTCGAGAACTCTAGTTTGAAAAGTGGCCCTTACCAGCACTGCAATGTCACTAAATCTGTATTTATTGAGCTTTAATATCTGTTCGCTTATGAACCTTGCTTCAGCTTTTCCGTCCCATAATTTTATTAGATTTACCTTTTCCCCTTCAATGTTTGTTGTCCACAATTTTTTTTCTAAGCGAGTCTTATTGTGATTGATAACATATGACGCAGTTGCAAGTATGTGGGATGTTGACCTGTAGTTACACTCTAGTTTAACGGTTTTTGCATTTTTAAAATCATCAGAAAACTTCAAAATATTTTCAACTTCTGCACCACGCCAACTATATATCGACTGGTCATCATCTCCTACACAGCAAATATTTGAGTGCTCTTTTGCAAGGTATTTTAGCCAAAGATATTGTATCGCATTTGTATCTTGATATTCATCTACCATGACATATTTAAACTTGTTTTGGTAGTAGGACAGAACTTCGGTCTTTTGATTAAAGAGTTGTATGTTATATAGCAATAAGTCACCAAAATCGACAGAGTTAAGGAATCTCAACCTTTCCTGATACTGGTGATAGACTTTGAGTGCAGTTACGTACACTGGCCTAAATGATTGAATATCTTCCACTTCAGATGGCAATAAGCACTTCTCTTTCCATTGCTGAATAATATTCATAATGGTCTTACATTTTTCTGATAGGTAATCAGGGCTTATTTCATTGATAATATTTTTTATTACCTGTAATTGGTCATCCACACCAATGATTGTAAAATTGGGGTTTAAGCCCACAATTTCTGCGTGCAGGCGCAAAATTTTTGCTGCAATTGCATGGAAAGTGCCAAGCCATGGTATGTTTGTGCCCGTTAGCTCAAGTACCCTTGATACCATCTCATTTGCTGCTTTATTTGTGAATGTAACAGCTAATATTTCATCAGAATAAGCGTGACCATTTCTAATTATGTGTGCTATTCTTGAAGTAATCGTTCTTGTTTTTCCGGTTCCGGCTCCTGCCAATATTAAAACCGGTCCATCTATGTTAGTTACAGCTGATTGTTGTTCTGGATTTAGCAGTGAGAGATAATCGTTCATCGTAGCCCTATAGATTATAACTTCGTAAAGTTAAACCTATGATTGAAATATTGTAAAGGTTTTATTGAATAGAACAGTTAAAGAATGCTTCACTCAAGTACTACATATTTAAACGTAGGTTTTACATCTATTTTGTTTTAGTAGTTTCAGGTGTATGTCGAGTAACAACAACTTGATTTGAGGTATTGGCACCAGAACTTCTGCTTGTTGGGTGGATAAGTGGAGTTTGGAATGGCTTATATGTACGGTTTAGTTCCTTCATTTCTATTTCTTCAACTTCAACAAGGGGTTTTTCTTTTGGGGTATAGCGATTATGCGTTGCAGGTCGTTCAGTGAGATTTTCATATGTTTCTTTCAACCAAGTTCCGATATCATACATAAATCCATACGCTTTTTCTTTAAATTCTCTCAATGATCTACTGAAACTTGCTAGTGTGTTATTAAAGTAAATTGTCATATAGTCTCTTGTGGTGTATTGATAACTTTCTCCATCTAGTCTGCTACTTTGTGCGTTATACCAATTCTCATTACTAGTGAATCAAATAAGCGGCATTGCAGAGTTTTTTAATTGTGGAGTGAGAAAGAGAGGTAATAAATTTGCACAAAGCGCTCTCAAGCAAAGCAATTGTGTCGTAGATTTTGTTACGCAAAATGTTCTGTTTTATATATAACCAAAACCTCTCAACAGGATTGAGGTCAGGTGAGTATGGTGGTAGGTATATAATGTCGATATTTTTAGGTACTTTTAAATTTTTTGACTTATGCCAACTAGCACAATCCATGATAAGAAATGCCTCCCTTGTTCCTAAATATTGTGACATCTGCTCAAGGAATATATTCATACAATCAGTATTGACGTTTGAGCTAGAACTTTCTCCATTTCTGGGATTAACTGCACTATAGAGATAAAAATTTTGCCTACCTAGTTTTACCTTAACCTGTGTCCTAATGCCTTTTTTAAACCACCCGTGTCCAATCTTTGAATGTGTGCCAAACCGCGATTCATCGAAGAAAAATAGCTCTTTTTCAGGATACATGACAATAGTTTCATTAAGATTTTTTTTTAAATTCCTCTTGTTTACTTTTATCTTGTCCGTTATGCACTGGTCTTGGTGTGATATATGAGAATTTCATTCTTTGCATATTACGGTGTACTGTAGATTTGCTGATATTCAAACCAAACTTTTCTTGAATTCTTATTTTCATTTCTTTTATAGTAATATTGGGGTTTTCCTCTATCCACACCTCAACTTGTTCACGTTGACTTTGATTCAATATAGTTTTTCTACGGCGTTGAGGCGGAGCAAATAATTTTTCTTCTCTGCCAAATTTTAGGTCATGCAGTAAGTGCCTTTCTTGAAATGCAGCATATCTTTGCTACGGCTGTTATACTGTGCTTTTTTGCTGCAATTACAGCATTTAGTTTTTTTGCAACATATGCGTTATTTCTTACTTTCTTCAGCATTTCTTTTGCTGATTCCACCACTTTTTCATCCAATAATTTTGATCTTAATGCCATTTAAACCTCGCTACTTTACTTACTTCAGTATGGCTTTTTTTCTATTATTGTCTATCCGTTACTTGTGTAGCGGGAATTGGTATTAGAACTATTGTTGCTTTTGAAATAACCAAATATGTTGTACATTTTGAGCTACCGCTGATTATTAATATACATATATTATGCATTAATAAATTAAAGTTGTCAAGAATTTTACTACTTGCACTCTGTAAAGTTTTTGTTGTGTACTTTGAACTTTGAGAAAAATGGACGCCTAAATTTGACAATTGTGAAAATATTAGTTAAAATTATTGTATGTTAAGTATAGTAAATAGGAGAAAATATGCCTACTAATTCTGATGAGCAAAGAAAACTTTCACTTGAAGAACGGATAGTTATTACGTCTTTAACATCTGTGGAAAATTTAAGAATCCGTAATGTTGAATCAGTTAAAAAAACGACTGACATAATAAGTTATTATGTTGAACAAATAAAGGAGCCCTTTGAGGAATTTATTAAGCAAATCAATGAGATACATACTTCATTTATGTGGGAACTTGATCGTCTTGATCATGATACTTTGAGAGAACACTTTAATGAAGGAGTAACAATAGATGCACTAAAAGAACATGTGCAATCTGTTGGACAATACTTAGAATGCACTTCAAAGATTTTATATAAATTTGGTAAGTTAAATGATGAAGAAAAACAACAAGGTAGTGATTTAGTAGCAGAAAAACTTAAAATAATAGAAGAGATTTCAAATCCTAAAAGCAAGCCAAACGCTTGTAGAACTTGTTGTGCTTTAAGTGGTGGTGCAATTATTGGAGCAGCTATAGCATACCTTGCAGGAGCTGCCACTTTAGCTCCTGCTATTGTTGCTGTTGCAGTATTTATTGCAGCCACTGTTGTTGGTGCACTGGTGGGTTATGGTATTGGAAAATCTTGTGAAAAGGTCAGTGAAGAAAGGCAAAAGGATCGCCATATGAGCATAGGTACTGTGATTAAGAATGTCCTTACTCCTGAGTGTTTAAAATCACAATCGCAAGTTCATCCATAAGGTAGGCATTTAGTATTGACTTTACAACAATAGTCACTTTAAATTAGTAACTATTGTTGCAGTTAAAGTATCAATGCCTTTTTTCTTTTATTTTTTTGCAATTCTAAGCATTTTATCTGCTGTATGCGTGATTAGCGTAAGAAATCCTGTGCATGCAGTATTATTTTTAATTTTCACCTTCGTTAACTCTGCAGTGCTTTTCATTCTTCTTGGAGCTGAATTCATTGCTATGATGGTACTGATAGTATACATCGGTGCAGTTGCAGTGTTATTCCTCTTTGTAGTTATGATGCTCGATATTGACTACATAAGGTTGCGCCAGGGTTTTGCAAAGCATTTCACTCTTGGTGCTATATTATGTGTTGTGTTTTTTCTAATCATCAGCTTTGTAATCCGCAGCTCAGCACCGAATATAAGCAATGTTATAAACTATAATACTAATAACGTGAAAGCTATTGGTAATTTGCTATATACTGACTATATGTATGCTTTTCATCTTTCTGGAATTTTGCTGCTTGTTGCAATTGTCGGTGCAATTGCTCTTACTTTGCAGGATAAGAAAAAAGGAGTTAAAAAACAGAATGTGTTAAAGCAATTGACGCAATCTTCATCTGTAAAATTGATTAAGGCTAAATTTGGAAAAGGAGTAGAATGGAAATAGGATTAAATCATTTTCTGATAGTTGCTGCTGTTTTGTTCACTATTGGAGTGTGCGGTATTTTCATCAACCGTAAGAGCATAATCAATATATTGTTATCAATAGAAATATTATTGCTGGCAATTAATATCAACTTAGTTGCTTTTTCTGCCTTTATGAATGATATAGTTGGGCAAATTTTTGTGATGTTTGTGTTGACTGTTGCGGCAGCAGAGTCAGGAGTTGGGCTTGCAATATTGGTTGTATATTATAGAAGCCGTGGCAATATAGACGTTGAACAAGCGAACTTAATGAAAGAATAAAAGTATGACGTATATACTGAAATTAATAGTATTTTTGCCACTTTTTGGTTCGCTATTTGCAGCACTTTTTAGAAAAAGTCAGTTAGTTACAACGGCAGGGATTGGAATATCTGCAGTTTTATCTTGGTATGTTTTTCTCACCTTCTCTGAAAATTATCACTTGAGTTTATTTCCTTTGTTTTCATTGAGCATCTTAAAAGTAAATTGGGCAATTAGTGTGGATGCTCTCTCATCCTTAATGCTTATTGTTATTACCACCGTTTCACTGGTAGTACATCTCTACTCTATCGGTTATATGGAGCATGATAAGGGGAAGTCGAGGTTTTTTTCTTACCTATCGCTATTTACGTTTTGCATGATTGTGCTGGTTGTAAGCGATAATTTCGTGCAGCTTTTTTTTGGCTGGGAAGGGGTTGGCCTATGTTCTTATTTACTCATAGGATTTTGGTTCCAAAAATATTCTGCAAATAATGCAGCAATTAAAGCATTTGTTGTGAATAGGGTAGGAGACTTTGCACTATTGATTGGAATCTTTCTTATTTATTATACATTTCACTCTTTGAATTTTACTGAAGTTTTCGACACAACTGATCTTCTTGGCACGCAGAACATTAGGGCATTCTGCTGTGAATTCAAAGTAACTCATATAATATGCATATTACTTTTTATTGGCTGTATGGGTAAATCTGCACAGCTTGGTTTACATGTTTGGTTGCCAGATGCAATGGAAGGGCCAACTCCTGTTTCTGCACTTATTCACGCAGCAACGATGGTAACAGCAGGTATATTTTTAGTAGCAAAGTGTTCTCCATTCTTTGAGTTATCAAATGTGGCACGAGAATTAATAGTTATCGTTGGAGCACTCACTGCTTTTTTTGCAGCCACCGTTGCAATTACTCAGAACGATATAAAGAAAATAATTGCTTATTCAACCTGCAGTCAACTTGGTTATATGTTCATGGCATGTGGGCTTTCTGCTTACAATGTTGCTATTTTTCATTTAATGACACACGCTTTTTTTAAAGCTCTACTATTTCTTGGTGCTGGCAATGTGATTCATGCAATGCATCATGAGCAAAACATTCAGAAAATGGGAAATTGCTGGAAGAAAATCCCTTGCACTTACGCTCTCATGTGGATTGGATCTCTTGCGCTTTCTGGGATATTCCCATTTGCAGGTTTTTATTCAAAGGATTTGATAATTGAACATGCTTATAGCACGGATAGCTTTGCTTTTGTAATAAGCTTAGTTGTTGCATTCTTCACAGCGTTTTACTCTTGGAGGTTATTGCTTCTTGTGTTCCACAGCCAAAAACAAAGTAAAATTAATATACATGAGGCACCAAAGATTATGCTTATACCATTACT
Organism: Wolbachia endosymbiont (group A) of Melieria omissa; assembly: GCF_964031125.1. Lineage (NCBI taxonomy): Bacteria > Pseudomonadati > Pseudomonadota > Alphaproteobacteria > Rickettsiales > Anaplasmataceae > Wolbachia > Wolbachia endosymbiont (group A) of Melieria omissa. The sequence continues at coordinate 1,156,846 of NZ_OZ035007.1, forward strand.
GATACTCGCTTTTGGATCAGTATTTTCTGGAATATGGGGAGCAAATATTTTGAACATAACTAGTAATGCGTTTTGGAAATCAAGTTTAGTGATGATTGATGAGCATGGAGTTCATAATTTCTTTATAAAACTACTGCCAACCTTAGCAAGCCTAAGTGGAATAGCACTTGCGTACCTAATTTACCAATATCAAGTAATTAGGCAAATTAAGAGTAAATTTTTACTTAAGTTTTTGCAGAATAAATGGTACTTTGATGAGGTGTATGAGTTTGTTATAATTGCACCGATAAGGTTTATATCTAGGCTTCTATGGAAGTTTGATGTTAAGGCTATTGATTCATTTGGACCAAATGGTGTTGTAAGGTTGGTTAATGAATGTTCAAAAAGTTCTATAAAGTTACAAACTGGTTATATATTTGATTATGCATTTATTATGTTTGTTACTCTAATAATCGGTGCTTTATATATTATTGGAATTAAATAGAAGGTGTTGTTACTTAGTATATTCTTGCTTCCACTGATAGGAGCGTTGATTTTATCCTTAATCAGGATTAATCATCAATCTATACACCTAAGATTCCTTGCTCTATTTTTTGCTGTACTTCCATTTTTGCTTAGCATTGTAGTTTGTATAGAATTTGATTATAACAATGCGGACTTTCAGTTTGTCAGCTACCCAATTAGAAATGTTGGAATAGGGATAGATGGTATATCGTTGCTTTTCCTTCTGCTTACAACTTTCTTGTTTGTAATTTGTATACTCTACAACTGCAAAATGAGTTATACGACCCTAAAAGCCTATATGGCATTGTTTCTACTGCTTGAGAGTTTTGTAGTCGGTTTTTTCGTTTCACTGAATGCTATAAGCTTTTATGTGTTTTTTGAAGCTGTTTTAATACCAATGTTCTTTATTATTGGCATCTGGGGAGGAAAACACAGGGTATATGCAACGTTTAAGTTGTTTCTTTATACATTAACTGGCTCATTATTATTTCTACTTGGATTGGTTTACATCTATAACATTTTTGGAACGTTTAATATACAAAAATTAGCTACATTAGTGCCAAGCCTTGATCTTGAAGTGCAGTCATTGCTGTGGATTGCATTTTTTATTTCTTTTGCAATAAAAGTACCGATGTTTCCATTTCACACTTGGCTTCCTGATGCGCATGTACAATCACCAACTTCTGGATCTGTGATTTTAGCTGGCTTGCTTATTAAAATGGGAGGATATGGATTTTTAAGGTTTTCTATTCCAATGCTTCCTCAGGCAAGTTTATATTTTTCAAATTTCGTTGTTGTGCTGAGCATTATTGCGGTGATATATGCTTCGCTAGTTGCGTTTGCTCAAGATGATATAAAGAAGTTAATAGCTTATTCTTCAATAGCACATATGGGGATCGTTACTGCTGGCCTCTTTTCATTTTGTGAGGAAGGAGTACTGGGTAGCATATTTCAAATGATTAGTCATGGCCTTATTTCTGCTGCTTTATTTTTGTGTGTTGGAATGCTATATACTCGAACTGGAACTTTGGAGATTGCAAAATATTTTGGCATAGTAAACACAATGCCAAAATTTGGTTTTATGTTCATTTTATTTTCAATGGCTTCAATAGGGCTACCTGGAACATCTGGATTCATAGGTGAGTTTTTGGCTATGGTTGGAATGTTTAAGAGCATAGGGTTTTTTACAGGATTTATCGCACTTGGCACTATTTTAAGCGCAGTTTATATGCTGAATTTATGTAAGCAAATAATATGGGGGGTTAGCTATTCTAAATTATTAAATAACCGCTTGGATAGCATAGAATTTTCTGTCTTAATTCTGCTTGCAGTGTTTGTTATTTTGCTTGGATTCTACCCAACCCTTGCACTGAATTATTTGAAGCCATGTATGGCAAATTTGTTAGTCAAATATAATGCGCTATGAATTATATACAGATATTGCCGGAAACGTTCTCTATTATCTCCTCGTTAGTGTTGCTACTGCTTGGAATTATATTTAACCGCCGAACTATCAACTTATTAGCACTTGGCTGCACAGTGGTAACTTTGATTATTTTAATTATTTCGGCAGAAAACAATGAAATTTTTCTCTTTAATTCGTTGTTAAAACTCAATTTATACATCAGGTCAGCCCAAGGGTTAATTCTCAGCACAGGAATTTTAATACTTTTGATGCTGAATTTATCAAAATATGACTATAAATATGAATTTTCAATACTGATTCTTTTTGCGCTATTTGGCATGATAACTTTGGTTTCAGCAAATAGTCTGATTTCTTTTTATTTAGCTTTTGAGTTGATGAGTATATCTTTGTATGTTCTTGCGAGCTTTAATAAAGATTCAGCTTATGCATGTGAAGCAGGAGTGAAATATTTTACACTTAGTGCACTATCTTCCTGCATTATGCTATATGGAATGTCGCTGCTTTATGGATATACAGGACAAGTCAATTTCTCTGAGCTCGGTTCATTCTTGCAAAGCCATCAGATAACTTATGGAATAGTTTTTGGGTTAGTTTTTATCCTTATTGGTTTGTGTTTCAAGCTTGCTATTGCTCCTTTTCATATGTGGGCTCCAGATGTCTATCAAGGTGCACCTACCATAGTAACTGCGTTTTTTTCTACAGCTCCAAAAGCTGCACTTGTAACATTTTTAATTCGATTGATGAATGAAGAGTTAGTAAATGTAAAAAGTTATGTTCAGCCTATTTTCTTATACGTTTCAGCATTGTCTGTGCTTATCTCAGCTTTTGGGGCCTTACGTCAGCAAAACTTAAAAAGGCTGCTTGCTTACAGTTCAATTGGTCACATTGGTTTTATATTTGCTTCACTTTCTATTTTTACACAAGCAGGAACAGATAGTGCCTTAATGTATCTGGTGATATATATCATCACAAGCATAGGGCTATTCTCATATCTTGTACAAATTGACGATGACGATTGTGATATTGCAAATTTATCTGGTATAGGGAAGAAACGCCCAATTGTAGCATTTCATCTTTCTGTACTGTTACTCTCGATGTCGGGAATACCTCCACTTGCAGGTTTTATCGCTAAATTTTTTATATTCAAAAGTTTAATAAATTCTGGCTTTATCAGCCTGTCTTTGACCCTTGTGGTGGCGAGTGTTGTATCGTGTTACTATTATCTAAATATTATAAAAGCTATGTATTTCGATAAAGCTAGTGGTAATAAGGTTGCTTATTCTAAGGGCCTATTCATTATCACTTCGGTGGCTTCGCTGATCAACCTCGTTCTTTTCTTGTACGTTTTACTCACTCATTGAACTAAAGGGCTGACAAGGTGACCCCTGAGGGTTTTCATATTCATCATTACAAAAAAGTTTCAAGCACTAATAAAGAAGCGTTGGATTTAATTGATAAAGGAATATCAAATGAAACTATTATTGTTGCTGATAAACAAACAGAAGGCAGGGGGCGCACCGGAAAAAACTGGATTTCTCCAGAGGGTAATTTTTATGCAAGTTTGGTAATAAACCTCTTTAACGATTATCTGAATGAAAGCCAGCTTTCGGTGTCATTCCAGCGCGTGACGCTGGAATCTAGAAATCAAGAAGAATGGTCAAGCACACAACTGTACAAACGTTGTGGTATTCCCACCAAGGATGATGTCATCCGAGTAGCCTGGCACTGGGATCCAGAAAACTTAATTACAAATGGGCACATCAGGCAACTGTGTAATAAGAACTGGATTCCAGTGTCACGCACTGGAATGACACCACATACCACCTGCAAATTGCAATGTTCGCATAGTTATGTGTCAAGCACTGGGGAAAATACTGGGATGATAGAAAGAGGTTTAATGAATCAAGTTAGCAAATTAACAGAATTGACTTTTGTTACTGCTCTTGCTGTTGGAAATGCTATACTGTCATTTATAAATGGTCTAAATCTCCAGTATAAATGGCCAAATGACATTCTAATCGATGGCAAGAAAATAAGTGGAATATTGCTTGAAAAAAGATCCAATTCGAATTGGCTCATTATAGGAATTGGAATTAATGTCAGTCATGCACCACTTCCAGGAACAACGTGCATTAGCAATTACGGTGAGTCTGTGTCTAACATAGATCTGTTAAAGAAATTAATAATAAATTTTAATAAGCTAAGAAAGCAATGGCTACTTGATGGGTTTTATGCTATAAGAGAAATGTGGTTAAAAAAAGCATTCAAAATGAATGAGCAAATCAGTGTAAAGTTAGCTGACAAATTGTATGAAGGAATTTTTGCTGATATAGATAAAAGTGGTAAATTGGTGTTGCAGCAAAAGGATGGAAGCTTAATTTATTTTGATGCAGGTGAGTTATTTATTGATAATGCATTATGAATACATATGTAATTTTTGCTTACCTTATTAGTTTCACGCTGATTGCTGGAGAGCTAATTTTTACCATTTCTTGTTATACTAAAAGTAAAAAAATTCTAGAAAGCCTGAAAGATAATCATGAAGAAGAAACATAAGCGATTACTTATAACTTCAGGAATTTTCTGCTTTTTAAGTTGTGCAGTTTTTTTTATTTTAACAACGCTCAAAGAAAATATCTCATTTTTCTATACAGTAAGTGAGGCAATAGTTTTACCAAATGGTCAAAAACTAATCCGTGTTGGTGGAATGGTTGTTGAAAATAGCGTGATACGCAACGAAAGTGAAGTGATTTTTCAAATGACAGATTTTAATAAGAGCGTTATGGTGAAATATCAGGGAATACTTCCACCAATGTTTTCAGAAAAAAGTGGTGTTGTTGTGCAAGGTAAAATGTTTGATAATAGTACTTTTCTTGCAGATACAGTGTTTGCAAAACATGATGAGAACTATATGCCGAAAGTTTTAAAATAGATTCCTTAACCTGGCTGTATTGAAACGGTATGTAGAGAGAGTCACAGCCTAGAGACTATTACTCTTTCCAGTTTAACCCCAATCTGGTTCATTAATGGTATTGTTTTCTAATTCCTCTACTTTTGTCTGTAAGTTATTCAGGCTCTGTACTAAACCACTATTTTCATTACCAACCTTTGTAATTAGCTCGTCAAGCTTACTCCTTTCTTCTGTTAGCATGTCATTTAATTGACTGATGGAGTTGCTATTGTTATGCAATACATCATCCAATTCAGGAACGAATTTCGTGTTCAGCTCTGCGATTAATTTATCTAAAGCTTTGTGGACATAACCAAGCTGCGCTGGATTTCGCGCAACTGTTTCATCATAACCTTTAGGTTTGGTGTTAACTTCTATTTTGCTTATTACTTTAAGTTCGTTTTTGCTTTCTTGTTTACTATTATTCATGCTAACTCCTATAAAAAATTATAATTTTAAAATCAATTCAGCTACATTGAAGTGGTATGTGGAAAGAGTAACAGCTAGCAAGCTATTACCTTTTTTATTAAAGCAACCCGTTCTCTTCGCCAGTAGCATGAGGGAATATGGAAGCTTCTGCAATGCCTGGCTGATCATCACGAAATTCCTGAAGCTCATCTCGAAGAGTTTGAAGTTGACTTTTTATTTCAGTTGTATTGTTCCCTATATTTGATATAGTTGTTGACAGTGGCTCCACTATGCCAGTTGTAATGTTACTGCTTAAACTTGTGTTATACTCATTAATACTGTCTATCAAGCCATCATAAACCTTTTTAAGGTATGTTATAGCTGCGGCTGTTTGCTTCATTTCCGCTATAGGTATTTTTTCCAGTGGCTGATTTATATCAAAATCTAACTCCTTAGCACCTTTTTCTTTATTCTGAATTTTTACTGAATCTATACTTGGTTTTACAAAATCTGGTTTTGTAAAAACCGGGCTCTCAAGTTTTAGTAATTTACTTTGGTCTGAAGGCTCGTCACCAAAATATAATTCTACATTGTTTTTACTCATAATAAGTTACCTCCTATAAAAAAATTGATTTTCATAAATTGCTACCATACAAGTAGCATTGAATCGTTATTGTTTTCTACTATTGTAAAATCTGGAGCTTCTGCAATGCCTGGCATATCTTCCTTGATTTGCTTGAGCATCTCAATCATTTCCTTGTTCTGTTTACTCTGCTCGTCAGGTTTCCCTTTTAATGCATCAATAATAGCTTTAGACTGATCTTGATTGCTGAGATCACCGATCACAGCTGTCACTTTCTCATAAGGCAGTTTGTGAATGATGTCTTTAAGCTCTTCTGCGCCTACGTTATCCAAAAGTTCTTTAAACTGCTCATTAGACATATTGCGAGCAAAAGCTTGAAGTTTGTCTGGGTTGTCAACTAAAGACTTAATGATAATCTGAATCTTATTAGAATCAGTTAAATCCTGAGCAATTGCTTCGAGTTTCTCAGGATCAAGCTTATTAACTAAGTCTTTCAGTTGTTCTTCTTGCAGACTATTTACTAAAGCTTTCAACTGATCACCTTCTAATTCTTTGGAGAGTATTGTCAAGTGGTGCTCAGCCAAGTCTTTTGCAAGCACTGTAAATTGCTCGTCATTTAAAGTTTTAATAAGTGCTTTGAACTGATCCACTTTTAAGTGAGGTAAAATTTCTTTTACTTGCTCTGGATTTAAGTCTCTAACTAGAGCTTCAAGCTGAGCATCATTTAAAATAGGAACAATTATTTGTAACTTTTCTGGATTTAGTTCCTGAGCAAGAGTTTGTAATTGGTGATTGGTTAGATGATCCACTAAAGCTTGGAGTTGTTCATCTGTTAAGTTCTTTGCTAAGGTCTGTAGTTGGCTTGAGCTCAGTTCAGGAATTATTTTTTGCAGTTGCTCGTTACTAAGAGTATTGGTAAGAGTTTTTAGTTGGTCGTCTGTTAGGCCCTGAATAAAAACTTTAGTAAACGCGTTTGATAGCAACAGTAGCACATCTCTTATATGTCTCTCACCGTAGTATAACATAATGTCTTGTAATACCTTATTGTCAGGTGAATCGATTATATTTCCTGCCTCGTCTGAAAAATAATATTTATTGTTGCCAGTATCTGAATCTTCCCATGTTACATATTTGTATTCCAATTTTTTTGATTTAATAGAACTGCTACACATAGTTTTGAAAGGCTGCACAAGCTCTCTTGTATATGATAACTTAGCCAACTCATTACCGTAATATACAAATGTATGGTTACTTTTTACATAATCTAAGTTAGAATCACTTTTATAATCTTTGGCTACCAGATTTCCTTCATTTTCTTCCTCCAGACATATGTAACTGTCTAGGCAAGAACTGCTGCAAAGTTTTATAGGCAATAAGCCTAGTACTACATCGTTTTTATCATCCAGCGATACAAGCTCAACTTTTTTAATAGGCATTGTAGGATCATTACCTTCAGGCCACTTTATCCTTGTAGTCGGGGTTTTTCTAAACACCTCTTTTCCAGGTATCATCTTAAAAACATGCTTTTTTCCACTCATGAGTATTACCTAATAAATTTAATTATAGCTATTCTAACATTTATTGATTAATTTATTGTTAAGTTAGTATATATTAGAATTATAATAACAAACATTACTTGTGTAGAGAGAAGTGACGAAAAGAAATAGGGATTTTTAGGAAACTAGTATAAAACACTCATAGATTAAAATAAGCTGTTTTGACAGGTTTTGTGGCGGCTAGAGCTGTATAGACTGGTGGAGGCAAGCGGGATCGAACCGCTGACCTTCTGCGTGCAAAACAGATGCTCTACCAGCTGAGCTATACCCCCAGGTAATTCTTGCTTAAAGCATAAATCACTCAGGCTGAAATGCAAGAAATATTTATCTATTAGGCTATTGCTAAATAGTGTACAAATTCTGCAGGGTGTACACACTTCTCTATTTTTTTGTCTCCTTAGCGTTATACGTCACACCATCCAAATAAATCTGTGAACTGAAAATTAACAAGAAGTTTTCCTTTAAAAATTTTTTAACTAAATTATCACTAACGCAGTATATTATATAATTCATTTAACCACACATGAAAATTTTAGTTTGATTAAAACGGATAAAAACTGTATTGATGTTTAGTATAGCTGAAAAATGAAATGATCCCGTAGCTCAGCCGGTAGAGCAACTGACTTTTAATCAGTGGGTCACGCGTTCGAATCGCGTCGGGATCACTCACAAATTTTGAAAAACATGCTAAAAGAACAAGACAAAATATTCACCAACCTAAATGGTAAAGGAACTCCACTACTTGAGGGTGCAAAAAAACGTGGTAGCTGGCAAAAAACAAAGGAATTACTGGATTTAGGATCAGAAAAGATCATTGATGAAGTAAAGAAATCTGGTTTGAGAGGTCGAGGGGGTGCAGGATTTTCCACCGGCCTTAAGTGGAGCTTTATGCCCAAAAATCTCCCAAAAGCATATTTAGTAGTCAATGCAGATGAGTCAGAACCTGGTACATGTAAAGATAGAGATATATTGCGATATGAGCCACATAAGTTACTTGAGGGAATTCTCCTGGCCGGCAAAGCGATCAGCGCATCAGTTGCATATATTTATATCAGGGGTGAATTTTATAATGAATATTTAGTTCTAAAAAAAGCACTTGAGGAAGCCTATAAAGAAGGTTTAATTGGAAAAAATGCCTGCAAATCAGGTTATGATCTTGATGTGTTTATCCATAGGGGCGCAGGAGCTTACATATGTGGGGAAGAAACAGCTCAACTCGAATCAATTGAAGGAAAAAAGGGCTTTCCTCGCATGAAGCCTCCATTTCCCGCAGGTGTTGGACTTTTTGGCTGCCCAACCACAATAAACAACGTTGAAACTATAGCCATGGTTCCAGATATTCTGAATCGCGGAGGAGAATGGTTTGCATCTCTTGGTAAACCAAATAATACTGGTACCAAGGTCTTTTGTATTTCAGGGCACGTAAACAACCCGTGTAATGTTGAAGAAGAGCTCGGAATTCCATTACGTGAATTAATTGAAAAATACGCAGGTGGAGTGCGAGGAGGTTGGGATAATTTACTTGCTGTAATACCTGGTGGGTCTTCAGTGCCATTAATTCCAAAATCTATATGTGATACTATTGAAATGGATTTTGATTCATTAAGAACTGCACAATCAGGGCTTGGTACTGCTGCTGTAATAGTGATGAATAAATCAACTGATATAATAGCTGCAATAGAGAGGTTATCACACTTTTATATGCATGAGTCCTGTGGACAATGCACACCATGCCGTGAAGGTACTGGATGGATGTGGAGGATTATGAAGAGGATGGTGGCAGGAGATATTAAGCCTGATGAAATAGATAAGCTGCTTGACCTTACAACTCAAATAGAAGGACATACAATTTGCGCACTTGGCGATGCTGCAGCTTGGCCGATTCAAGGATTAATAAGACATTTTCGCCATGTTATCAAAGAGAGAGCGATAATTTAACTTTACTTATACTTCTTAAGCCGTTTTGCTACTTAGCAACCAGAGCTAAAAAATATTGATTCCCTTCTCTTTTAGGTGCCAATTCTACCTTTGCGATATCTTCAGTGTCTCGAATTAGCCGTTCTAATTTTTCCAGTCCAACTTCAGTGTTTATAAGCTCTCTCCCTCTAAATCTCATTGTGACTTTAATTTTATGTCCGTGGGCAAGTAAGTCTCTTGCTTGACGCAATTTTGTTCCGTAATCGTGATCACCAATATTGGGACCCAGTTTAATTTCTTTTATAGTTAATGTTTTTTGTTTCTTTTTTGCTTCACTTGCTTTCTTTTTTATATCATACTTTTGCTTGCTATAATCCAGAATTTTACATACTGGAGGGGTTGAATCAGGTGCAATTTCTACCAAGTCTAAACCAACACCCTGTGCAAGCTCCAAAGCTCGTTCTATTAGCACGATTCCGATCATTTCACCACTGTGATCAACTAAGCGTACCTCCTTAGCTGTGATGAATCCATTAATTCTGTTTTTATTGTTCTTTTTAACTTGCAAACTTTAACTCCCTTAATTCAAATTAATACTTTTTAACAACAATTCAATAGCCTTCTCCAAAGAAAAAGACTCCTGTCTTTCCGATCCTAAATTTCTCACTGACACAGTTTTACTTGTAACTTCATTTTTGCCTACAATCCACAATATAGGAACCTTGTTTGAACTATGCAAACGTATCTTATAACTAATTTTTTCATTGGTCAAATCAGTCTTGACTCTCACACCTTGTTCTTTTAAAATATTGCTAATTTCTGTGGCGTAACCGTCAGCTTCATTTGTAATGGTCAGAATAGCAAGTTGCGTTGGAGCAAGCCAAACTGGAAATTTTCCTGCATAATTTTCTATCAAAATTCCGATAAAACGCTCAAAAGTCCCAAGAATTGCCCTATGTAACATGACAGGGTGATGCTTGTGCCCATCTGCCCCTATATAAAAAGCTCCCAGACGTTCTGGTAAAATGAAATCAACTTGCAATGTTCCACATTGCCAGCTTCTGCCTATTGCATCTTTCAAAACAAACTCTAGCTTTGGACCATAAAATGCACCTTCACCAGGGCTCAGTTCATAACTCAAGCCCGCTTCTTTAACGGCTTCAAGCAGCGCTTTTTCAGCTCTATCCCACACTTCATCATTACCTGCTCTAATATCTGGACGGTCTGAAAATTTCACAGAAATTTCATTAAATCCAAGCTCTGAATATACTTCTTTTAAAAGGTCACAAAACTTTATAGTTTCAGAATTCACTTGTTCTTCCATACAAAAAATGTGTGCATCGTCTTGCGTAAAACCACGCACTCGCATCAGTCCGTGCAATGAGCCTGAGCTTTCATTCCTATGACACGTACCAAATTCTGCCATACGTATCGGTAAATCACGATAGCTTCTGGTGTGAGAATTAAAAATCTGCACATGACAGGGGCAATTCATGGGTTTTATTGCTAGCTTTTTGCTTTCAGATTCATCAACAATAAACATATTTTCACGAAACTTATCCCAATGTCCAGATTTTTCCCACAGCTCTTTGCTTACTAAAATAGGAGTTTTTACCTCAAAATAGCCATTATTTATTAGCTTCTTTCTGATGTAAGACTCAAGAACATTATATAAAATATATCCTTGTTCATGCCAAAAAACCTGCCCGACAGCTTCCTCTTGGATGTGAAATAAATCCATATCCTTGGCAATTTTGCGGTGATCACGTTTCTCTGCTTCTTTGAGACACTCAAGATAAGCGTTTAATTCATCCTTATTTCTCCATGCTGTGCCATATATTCGCTGCAACATTGGGCCCTTTGCATCACCTCGCCAGTATGCACCCGCTACTTTCATAAGTTTAAACGCTTTAACTCTACCGGTTGATGGTGAGTGCGGACCACGGCATAGGTCAACAAAATCACCTTGCCTATAAACAGTTAGGTTTTCACCCTCTGGTATGGATGAGATAATATCAACCTTATATTTTTCGCCTATACCACTAAAGAAATCAACTGACTGCTTGCGAGTCCAAACTTCTCGAACAAATCTGTGGTTACTTTTTACAATCTCTTTCATTTTCTTTTCTATTGCGGTAAGATCGTCCGTAGTGAAGGTACGATCTGTAGCAAAATCATAGTAAAAACCGTCCTGAATTGTTGGGCCGATAGTAATCTGAGTATTAGGAAATAGCTCTTTCACTGCCTGCGCCATTATATGAGCAGCATCATGCCTTATTATATCTAAACCCACTTCGTCACTCAGTTGTATCACCTCTATCTCTGCATCAGCTTCAATTTCACGTGAGAGATCATGCAACTCACCATTTACCTTAAAGGCAATTGCTTCTTTCAAAACATCCGGTTGTAATATATCAAAGCCAGTAACTTTACCACTGTATTCTTTTACTTTTTGTTCGGCTGAAAAAGTAATCCTAATCATTTATCGACCCTTTTGTCTAACCCTCTCTTTGTCATCCCAGTGCTTGACACTGGGATGGCTTTGTTGCATAGCAACTGAAAAAATCTGGTGGCTACTGACAAAATTCATTATAAAATAGCCATTTAACCTTGAAAGAAAAAATATGCCACAAAAAATGAGGGTCAGTAACCATAGCGAATATAACAAATTTCTAGAAAAAAGAGGAAATATTTTTCATTATATCAACGAAGCCATAGAAAAGTGGTACGAGAATGGTCCAAAAATACCAGGTGGCAACAATATTTATAGCGATAAAGTTGTAATTTTGGTGCACATAATAACTTGTTTATTTAGAATAGGCCTGAGGCAAACAGTTGGGTTTATAGCAGGATACCTTGAGCAAATTGGGAAAAATTTGCAAGTTATCAGCTATTCACAATCATCAAGAAGGTTTAAGAAACTCAATATTAAGATCAATGATTGCAGAAAATAATATGGAAGATATCGAAATTGCTATAGACAGTACAGGAATTAGTATATACAACAACACTCCTGGTCATAGCAAAGAAAATAGCGAAGATAGAAAGTATCGCAGCTATGAGCAGACAAGAAAATTGCATGTAATGTTGAATACAAACAGCAAAAAAGCCATAGCTGTAAAATACAGTAACGGCTGATCACTATGGAGCTTGTGATTTGCTAAAAGAAGTCGATTTTCAGTATGTCATAAAAGTACTATATGCAGATAGGGCATATGACAGAGAAAAGCTCTATAAGCTGTGTAATCAATATGGTATAAAAACGAAAATTCCTCCGAAAAACAACGCAGCAGAGCATCCAAAGTTAGACTATATGGCTGAGAGAAATGCTGCAATTAGACTAATAAAATCATGCAGCGAAGATGGAATGAAGAGGTGGAAAAGGCAAACAAACTACGGAAAAAGATCTTATATAGAAAGTTTTTTCTCGCGACTGAAACAAACATTCGGGTTTAGTTTTAGGAATAAATCTGAGACAAATAGAGAGAAGGAACTACTTGTTAAATGCTATTTGCTCAATAAGTTCACTGATATTGGTATGGCTAAATTTGAGATAGCTTCATAAATTTATTGTGCGTTACCTACTATCCGAAGAGCGATGCAACAAAGCCCACTGGGATCCATCTTATTTTTATAATGGAAATTAGTTTAACGTATGCTCCTAAAATCTGTTGTCCATTGCACAATTTGCAAATATTTTTATACCTGGACCCCAGTGTCAAGCACTGGGATGACACCTTTGTGTTTGAGGCAAAACAGGCTATAACATTTAACATACTGCCCTCGCAAACAAATGTTCGTACAGTTGTGTATCAGCTACTTGGATGACACCACCCCTAGTGGGCACTGCCCTTAAATCATAATGGATAACAGGGTTATAAGCTCTGAACATTAATAATAAGGTCTATTCTTTTTTAACCTGAGTGCAATTGCGTCTTCCCAAATTTCACCATTACGCAATAACTTTTCTTTATTGTACATTAGCTCCTCTCTCGTTTCAGTAGCAAATTCAAAGTTAGGACCCTCCACAATTGCATCAACTGGACATGCCTCTTGGCAAAGCCCGCAGTATATGCATTTTGTCATGTCAATATCATAGCGTGTGGTGCGACGACTACCGTCTTCTCTTTCCTCTGCTTCAATAACTATTGCTTGAGCAGGGCAGATAACTTCGCATAATTTACAAGCTATGCACCGTTCTTCACCGTTTGGATACCTACGCAACGCATGCTCACCACGAAACCTTGGACTTAAAGGGCCCTTCTCCATAGGATATCTTAACGTAACCTTTGGTTTGAACATATATTTCAATGTAATAGCAAACCCTTTGATTAACTCTGCAAAAGACCAATACCAAGCTAATTTCTTGAGCATAAAATATTTAAAACTTGTGTCAGCCATTATAAATCATATTATCAGTTTTCAAAATAAATATTTTCACCTGGGTGACTTTTACAGCTTTTCTATATAATACATTCACTAGTATGATAGTACTGCATTAATATAAACTAGCAAGATAGATAAAAATTTTGAATATTTTCAAATTAGGTATTTTGGTTTCTTAAGTGTAATATTGCTAAGTAGTTTATATAAATAATGACAAACACAAATGAAACTATTTTCGCTTTATCGACCGTATTTGGTAAGTCAGGAGTTGCAGTAATTAGAATTTCAGGCAACTATGCGCTTAAAGCTTTAAATCATTTTCATATTAAGAAAGAAATTAAACCAAGATTTGCTACTTTAGTTGATCTATATGATGATTTCAATCAATTGATAGATAATGGAATAATCATCTATTTCCCTGCTCCAAACAGTTTCACTGGCGAGAATGTTATAGAGTTACAAGTGCATGGAAGTAAGGCAGTCATAAAAATCATCTTGGAGGAATTATCAAAAATTTTCGTTATGGCCAGGCCTGGAGAATTCTCACTTAGGGCTTTTCTAAATGGTAAATTTGACTTAACTCAAATAGAAGGAATTGCAGACTTAATTGATGCTGAGACGAAAATGCAAGCTAAACAAGCGATTAAGCAGATATCAGGAGAATTGGAGAGACTATACAGCAATTGGAGGCAAAGATTAATAACGATACAATCCAAAATCGAAGCATATATAGACTTTCCAGAGGATGTTTGGACAGAAAAAAATGAATTGGAAAAAATTAATAATGAAGTGCGAGCTCTTGTGCGGTTGATACAAGAGCATTTAAATGATAATAGACGGGGTGAAAGGTTGCGTGAGGGTTTACATGTTGTAATAACTGGTAAACCAAATGTCGGTAAATCAACTCTGTTTAATTTCTTAGCCAAGCGTGATATTGCTATTGTTTCTGAATATGCAGGCACAACAAGAGATATACTTGAAGCTCATATTGACATTGGCGGATACCCAATCATTCTCTCTGATACTGCTGGAATTCGTGAGAGTTCAGATCCAATAGAATCAGAAGGTATAAGTCGAGCGAAAAAGAGGTCTTTTGAAGCTGATTTAAGAATAGAACTGTTTCCTTTTGAACAGCGTCATAATATCAATTGCAACGTTGTAAATAGCGATACTATTTATGTATTGAGCAAAGCTGACGATGTTATCAATAATCACAATATAAAAATTAATGGCATAGATTTTCTACCTATTTCTATTTTAAAGGGAATAGGTACAAACAAATTGATCTCTCTCATAAAAGAGAAGGCAGAGGAAAAATTTGGGCATGATAGAGACACTCCTGTAATCACTCGGCAAAGACATAGGAATCACATGCAGAAAGCACTGGAACATTTACAACGTTTTAATATCGATAATCCAATTGAGTTGATATCTGAAGATTTGAGGCTTGCTGCATTTGAACTTGGTGCGGTGATTGGAATTATTAATGTTGAGGAAATATTGAGTAGTGTGTTTAGCAACTTTTGCGTGGGCAAGTAAAGCTTTTATAGATTGCTTAAAATCAAATGTTGTGATAGAAAAGAAATGGACGGATGGCCGAGCGGTTTAAGGCACCAGTCTTGAAAACTGACGTACGTGATGAGCGTACCATGGGTTCGAATCCCATTCCGTCCGCACAGCATCTCGCTATGCTAGCTGATTTTTAGAGCTTATTTGGACTATGTGGTTCATAACGCTGGAAATCTTATCTAATCTAGCCACATCTTTTAAAAATACGTCCCTTTGTAAATTGACCTTATTAGCGAAGAAAGCTAATATCTATAAATAGATTACCATCTGAATATGAAAACCGATATAGTAATAATAGGTGCAGGACCTGTTGGAATATTCACTGCTTTTCAAGCGGGAATGCTTGATATGAGATGTCATGTAATAGATGTTTTGGATCAAGCAGGAGGACAATGCACAGCTCTTTACCCAGAAAAGCCAATATACGATATACCTGGTTATCCTGTAATTACTGCCCAAAAATTAATTGAGCAGCTAATGGAGCAAGCTTCCCCATTTAAGCCTATTTACCATTTAAGTCAAAAAGTAGAAAAGATTTCAAATAACGAAGGTGAAAACTTTACTATCATAACGAGCATAGGTACAGAGGTAAAATGTAAGGCTGTTATTGTTGCTGCAGGTAATGGAATGTTTGAACCTAACCGTCCACCCTTAAGTGGTATATTAGAATATGAAAATAAATCTGTATTTTACAGTGTAAATAAAATTTCTGATTTTCAGGATAAAACTATAGTCATTGCAGGGGGGGGTGATTCTGCAGCTGATTGGACTGTAGAACTTTCTAAAGTTGCAAAGAAAATTTATGTGATACATAGGAGAAAGGAATTTCGCTGCACTCCTGAAACTAGAAATAAATTAGAATCACTTGAAATTGATGGAAAAATAGAACTGGTAGTGCCATATCAATTACACGAACTAGCAGGAGGTAATGGGCAATTGAGCACAGTGATAGTAAAAAACATTGCCTCTAAGGAAGAAAAAGAAATATCCGCTGATTTTTTGCTGCCATTTTTTGGATTGTCAATGAATCTTGGTCCAATAAACAATTGGGGTATACAGTTAGAACATAGCCGCATAGTTGTCGACCCAGCTACACTTAAAACCAGTAGAGATAGGATATATGCAATCGGAGATATAGCTATTTATTCAGGCAAACTAAAATTAATACTAAATGGTTTTGCTGAGAGCGCCATGGCTTGTTATGACATATACAAAGTAATCCACAACTCTCCAGTCAATTTTCAATATTCAACTTCAAAGGGAATTCACGGGAAAGAAAAACTTCCTTGACAAACCTTGCCAGCTCCCTTATCATGAAACTGAAGCTATTGTATTTGCTTTCGCCAATCTGCAGATTAAAAGGTAAGGATTACTTAATGTATCGGCGTCTTATGTTCAATTTTTTGCAGTATATAGATACTGTATGTCTTTACAAAACTTCATCTACATCTAGATTTTTATCTAAATAAGCTGAACGCGCTTACAAAGCGTTACAAGACATCAAAAAATGCCAATACTCGACAGAGATAGTAAAAGACTAGCTAACTCGGGGATTCTTTGTCTTTTTTTCTGCTTAGTAAATTTCTTAAACGTTTGCAGCGTAAGTTAGTTGCAATTAAAAGCAGCTTAATCTCGCTTGTCAAGCGTTTAAAACATAAAAAACGCCAATATTTTAAAGCGGATAATAACCCCAGGGCTTCTTTTGCCTTTTTTTTCATTTGGTAAATTTCTTAAATATTTGTGGCTAAACGACAACCGTCATCCCGCTGCTTGTTAGCGGGATCTAGAGATACCGCGAATGAATCGCGGTATGACGTAGGACTGCTGTCATTCCAGTGCTCCTTTTTTTGTCATCCGAGTAGCTGACACTGGGATCCAGGAAACTTAACTTTACACCAGGTGAATGTACAATAAGAACTGGATTCCAGACTGGAATGACACCGAAGGGGCTACCATACGCGTCAAGTTAAGGAAATAAAGGTATGAAAGAGATAGAATAATAAGGTATAAGTTCTCCCAGATATACTTTTAGTGAGAGAACCAATGAATAAAATAACTTGCTTATCAAAAAAGCTCAAAGAATTTTTTAATGAAAAAGCAGAGAAAATCTCAATTACAACAAGGTTTATAAAAAGAAAGAGAAAGCTAAAAGGTTCATCATTCGTAAAAGCCATGGTCTTGGGTAATATAGGAGTTGATAATTGTAGCGTAGAAACAATGTGTCAATTACTAAACGAGGACTCGATAGATATAACAAAACAAGGTTTGGATTTTAGATTTACTGAAGAAGCAGTGGAATTTATGAAAAGGATGTATAATGAATCTGTGATTCTCTTTAAAAATATCTTGCAAGTTGATTGCAAAATCTTACAGCAATTTAATAGTGTTAAATTATTGGACAGTAGCTATATTACTCTACCTAACAGTATGGAAGAGATGTATAAAGGTTATGGTACTAGCTACAGTGGCTATGAAAGCAATACTAAGTCTGGAATAAAGTTACAATTAGTTTTCGACTACATGAATCAGATAATAGACCAACTTAATTTAACGGAGGGGGTAAGATCAGACCAGGGATATAGGAAACATTTAAGTAATATATTAAGCAATGATTTGCTAATATCTGATCTCGGTTATTTTGTGCCAAGTTCTTTTAAACAAATCAATGAAATAGGAGCTTATTTCATAAGTCGTTATAAATCCGATACCAACATATATGATGTAGAAACAAATCAAAAAATGGAGTTATTAGAATGTTTAGAGGATAAGTTATTTTTAGAAAACGAGGTATTGTTAGGAAAAGAAGCAAAAATTAGAGTAAGAATTATATGTCAGAAACTAACTGAAGAACAGTCTATGGCCAGAAGAAGGAAAGCTAATAGATTAGCAAGATCGCAGGGATATACATCCTCTAAAAGAAATCAAAAATTGTTGAACTGGTCAATATTTATAACTAATGTTCCAGAAAATAAAATTAGTGCTGAGCAAGTATTAACGATTTACAGAGTAAGGTGGCAAATTGAGTTATTATTTAAATTGTATAAAAGCCATATCAGGCTTGATAAGCTAAAAGGAAAGCCATGCAGAGTATTATGTGAACTATATGCTAAATTGTGCGCAATTCTTATATTTCACGGCATAGTTGGTTGCACAGAAGTGAAAAAGAATACAGAACTTAGCTTAACAAAGGCATTTATTGAGCTAAAAAGGCGGGTTAGAGAGTTATTTTTAGTATTAACCAAAATTAATAGTTTAAAAGCATTTCTTAAAAAACTCACTATAACTTGGTCGCGATTTTCATTAAAAGACAAACGTAGAAGGGCTAGAGTATCCACTTTAACCTCTCTAAATTTGCTCACAATCTCTTAACTTGACGCGTATGGAAGGGGCTACTGGGATGACAAAAGGGGGCACTGGGATGACAGGAGAAAGAGGCACTGGAATGACAAAGAGGGTACTTGGATGACAGGAGGTAATGCAGGAAGTCTAATAGTGCAGCAACACGGAACCCCAGGTCAGGCCTGCACCTATTGAAATCAGCAGTACCAGATTTCCTGATTTTATTTTTGATTCTTGTATTGCATAGCCTAAGGCCAGTGGAATTGATGCCGCTGAGGTGTTTGCATGCTTATCAACGGTATTAATCACTTTCTCTATAGGAAAATCTAATTTCTTTACTACTGCTTCAATAATACGAATGTTTGCTTGATGGGGAATTAACCAGTCAATATCAGTGATTTTCAAATTATTGCATTTCAGAGTTTCCTCTACTGAGGCTGTTAACTTATCCACTGCATGTTTAAACACTTCTCTTCCATTCATGCATATTTTTCCAGAATCACCAGTTGAGGATATCCCTCCGTTCGTACATAGTATGTCCACATTGCCATCAGAATATAGGCTAGTTGAAATTATACCTTTTGTAACCCCCTTCTCTGCCACCCAAGTATCAGCATCATTTGTTGGAATGACGTTAAAATGACATGCTGATTTCATTATTACTGCACCAGCACCATCACCAAAGAGTACACAAGTTGACCTATTTTCCCAATCAACAATCCTAGACATTATTTCAGCACCTATAACCAATGCATATTTAATTCTATTGTTAGATTTTATGAGCGAATCAGCAACTGTAACTGCATATATAAAACCAGAGCATGCTGCTTGTACATCAAAAGCAAATGCGTTTTTACATTTTAACTTACTTTGTACAATCGTTGCACAGCTAGGAAAAGTTTTATCAGGAGTTGTTGTAGCAACTATAATCAAGTCAATTTCATCTACTGAAATTTTAGCTTTTTCTATAGCACTTTTTGCTGCATTTACAGCTAGATCTGACGTTAGTTCTCCTTCATCTGCTATATGCCTTTGAACTATTCCTGTTCTCTGCCTTATCCATTCATCGCTCGTCTCAACTATCGATGCAATTTCGTTGTTACTCAACATTTTTCTTGGTAGGTAAGATCCAGTGCTTAATATGAAACTTTTATTCAATATGACTTACCCCGTTAATTATCTTTTGATTTAAATTTTCACTAATTGCATTTACTGCAAATTTTATGGCATGGGCAAAAGAAATAGCATCAGAATTTCCATGACTTTTAATGATGATACCATTCAGCCCTAAAAACATAGCTCCACTTCTAATTTTGGGATTAAAACGCGTTAAAGCTTTATTTAGTTTGGATTTTAACAATATACCAACAAGCATTTTCGCTATCCACGAATTGAATACTTCCTGCTTTATTAGATTGATAAAGGTACTAGCGGTTGCCTCAGCCGTTTTGAGCATTACATTGCCAACAAAACCATCAGCAACAATCACATCTATATTACCCTCTAAAAATTCACTTGCCTCTATATACCCTTTGAAATTAATGCCTGGAGCGTTTTTAAGCAACTCAAAAGCGCCGCGCACTGAGTCATTACCTTTAACTTCTTCTGTGCCGATATTTAGCAAAGCAACTTCAGGATTGTCAATTTTTAATGCTATTTTTGCAAATATACTACCCATTAACGCAAATTGAAATAATGAGTCGGCATTACAATCAACATTTGCACCAAGGTCAAGCAAAGCGAAGCTTTTTGTCTTAGTTGGACAGATAGAGGCAATAGCAGGACGATAAATGTTTGGTAATGTTCCTAAAATAAATCTGGAAATTGCCATCAACGCTCCGGTGTTGCCTGAAGATACCACTCCGAAAGCTTTACCTTCTTTCACTGCAACAGTTGCAGCTTTCATACTTGAGTCTTTACGATGTCTCAGCGCAAAAGATGGCTTATCATTTGCAAGGACATTGTCAGAACAATGAGTAAATTCAGAATTGTTACTTACTTTTTTATATTTCAAAAGCAAAGGAGATACTTCTTCCTTATCTCCATAAATATGAAAAAAAACTTTAATGCCTGGGTCAACAAGGTTGTCTAAAAAAAAACCAGCACCCTGAATTACGGAAAGAGGCGCAAAATCGCCCCCCATAGCGTCAAGTGCAATAACTATATTATTATTGACCGTAGGTAACATATCATAATAGTCACTCCGCCTGTTGCTTGATGAAAACCCGTTTTCCTTTGTAACTGCCATCAACTGCTACGTTATGAGGCAACATGAATTCCCCAGTTGTTGAACACACCACAATATTCTTAGGCTCAATAGCATGATGAGAACGATGCATATTACGCCTTGACTTTGACTTTTTTCTTTTTGGAACTGCCAAAATTTCCTCCATTCTACTACAAAATACAATACATTAGTAACATGTTTTTTACAGGAAGTAAACAGGGATAGTAAAATAAGTAAGGTTTGCTTATGTAATTGAGTTCTATAGCTAAAGTGGCTCTACAATTTGAAAAACCGTCATTCCGCTACTCGTTAGCGGAATCTATACCGCGAATGAATCCATAGCTGTACGAACATTCATTTTTGAAGGTAAATTGCACAACAGATGATGTCATTCCAGTCTGGAATCCAGAAATTTTGCTTATAACTGAGCTGATGAGCTAAAGGTAGTTGTCTTATGCTAAAACAAACGTTTTTAATTAAGTTGCATAGAAGCTGGATCCCAGTGGGCTTTGTTGCATCGCTACTTATGAAAGGCTAACTATAGTTAGGATTATAAGCGACCTATTGAAAATCTTGTTTTTTTGCAATCAATCTGATCAAATTTAAGAATAGTAATTTGTTATTTATATTAATAAATTTAATTCTATTGAAAATAGCTAAAGCATTGAAATTCTTGAATTTTAGCCAGATTGGTGAGTGGTAGTGAAATTTCTTTTACTCAAATTTAGGTATTCACTGACCGTTCTTGTTATAAATACCAGAATAATAAGCTACTGATATTCCCTATCTTTTTTATCTTTAATCCATCATAGCTAGCGATGCAACAAAGACATCCCAGTGTCTGGGCACTGGCCCACTGGTGGGAATTGCTCCCAAACTACAACGTTCGTACAGTTGTGGATACCGTGGCGGTATGACGTAGGGAAACCTTTCTTGGGTTAGCTATATGAGCTTTAAATTAAAACATCAAGTATGTTGAACTTAAAACATATCTCAGCTATACTTTGCGATAAAGTTAATAAAAATTTTAATAAAATCAGTAAGACTAACCTCTAGCTAAAATGAATACAAAGTGAGCTTTTTTGATATAAATAGTGTTAGAATAATTGGTAGGTACTTTATCAATTTTTTGTTAAGGCTTGGTAGTGCATTCATATTTTTTATTCAATCTCTATACCACTTCCTTGTGCCACCATATTATTTTAGCAACATAGCAAGACAAATTATAGAGATAGGCTTTTTCTCTCTGCCAATTGTTGGGCTCACTGGAGTTTTTATAGGAGCGGCAATAGTTTTACAAAGTAGCTTGAGTGACCCATTAATTAACCAAGAACAGATAATACCCAAACTTGTTACGATCACTATCATTAAAGAGTTAGGACCAGTTTTGATCAGCTTAATAATGGTAGGAAAGGTTGGATCATCAGTTGCAGCAGAAATTGGTACAATGCGCATCACCGAGCAAATAGATGCACTTACAACCTTGAACATCAACCCTTTTAAATATTTAATTGCACCAAGGATTTTAGCGTCAATCATAGTATTTCCCATACTTACAGTATGTGCAGATTTAATAGGAATATTTGGAGGATGTATCACTGCAGTCTTCGAATTTAACCACAATTTAAATATATACATTAAACACACAGCTCAGTTCTTTAATACGTATGATTTTATAACTGGGCTAATAAAAGCAACTGTATTTGGCGCCATAATTTCTGTCTCAAGCTGCTATTACGGTTACCATTGCAAAGAAGGTGCACGAGGAGTAGGTGTTGCTACAACATCAACTGTTGTTTTATCGTCCATACTGATCATTTTAGCAAACTACATGATTACTTTGATACATGCGTAACCCCATAATATCAATATTGAACTTAAGCTTATCTTTTGATGATAGGACAGTACTAAAAGATCTAAATTTTGATATATTAAAAGGGGAATCATTAGTCATACTTGGTGGCTCAGGAAGCGGCAAATCTGTATTAACAAAAACAATTATCGGCTTGCTTGCTCCAGACTCAGGGTCTGTTAAAATAAATAGTAAAAGCAAAAATAAATTTGGGGTTTTATTTCAAAATTCCGCTTTATTTGACTACGTTACAGTGTGGGAAAATATATCTTTTAATTATAAAAAGCGCTTTAATATCAGCAAAAAAGAGGCAAAACAGCTAGCAATCGAGAAGTTAAATGATGTTGGACTGGAGGAAAGCATAGCAGATATGTTTCCAATAGAGCTATCAGGTGGAATGAAAAAAAGAGTGGCACTTGCAAGGGCGATTGCACACAATCCAGAAATCATTATTTTGGATGAACCAACTTCAGGATTGGACCCAATTATGTCAGATATAGTAAACGAGATAATAATAAAATTATCTAGAGATCTTAACCCTACAATTATCACGATTACACATGATATTCATAGTGCATTTAAAATAGCTGATAAAATAGCAGTATTATATGAAGGGGAGATCATTTCCCATGGAACTGTTCAGGAAATACAAAATACCAATAACGAATATATAAAAAAATTCATTCATTATATATAGCTAAAGATATATACACTATTGCTAACAGTCATATTTTTAAGTTTTAACTTTGTAAAAGGTAGTGGACATTGGAATTCAGATTTTTTTCAAACTGGATCCTATAGCTAACACGTCATACCGCGATTCATTCGCGGTATCTCGGCATAGATTCCGCTAACTAGTAGCGGAATGACGAATTTGTCGTTTTTCAAATTGTCGTAAGTCAGTTTAGCTATATATAGGATGACAGAAATTGTTTGTATTAGCTATATTCAAAAGCTCTATTGATATTTTGCAATATTTGTGATAAAATAATAGCTTAAGGTTGAGAGTAAAAATTTATGAGTGAAGCTCAAGGTCCAAATATTGCAGAATGGCAAGCGCAGCAGCAACACCAAGAGGCTGCTGGTGAGAAAAGTGGTTTTGGTCTTGGTCACAGTGACTCTGTTTCAACAGTTGTCGATGGAATGAAATGGTTGTTCAACTTTCATGAAGGAGCAATTGCTGCTTATAATAATGTGTTTGAAGGTTTGGTGAGTGGCAGTAGTTTAGTAACACTGTTTGGAAAGTCAGGTAATATGTTTGGCATAAAACTTCTTGAAGGCCTTGCAGAATATTTTTCAGGTGGAGGTGGGGAAGATATGCCATCAGAAGGAATGGACATGGCTCATGGTGATGATGGACATCACTCAGATGATTACCCTCATGCCAATAACGAAATAGCTCATAATGCTGATGGTTTGCAAGACATGCATGATGCAGGTGATCACCATGGTCAATCTTTTTCACCTGGTCCTTCACCATCTGTTGGCGATGACCACGGACATGAACTTGGTTAAACGCTTAAAAACTATTGAATAGTTGGAAGAAGGCCTAATAAGAAAAGTTGCTATTGTTATGAGTTTGTCTTAGTGAAAAAGGTTTCAGTTTTAGGATCAACAGGAAGTGTTGGAAAAAAGACTGTAGATTTGCTCTCAAAGAGAAAAGAAGAATACCAAGTGGAAGCACTAAGTGCCCATTCGAACTTTGCTCTACTGGCACACCAAGCAAAACTGCTGAATGCAAAATATGTTGCTATCTCGGATGAAAGACTTTACAAAGATTTGAAAGAAAGTCTACTTGGTACAGATGTAAAAATAGCAATTGGTGCTACAAATGTTGCTGCTATACCTGTTGATCTCTCAGTTGTTGCAATAGTTGGCATTGCAGGCCTTGGGCCAGTTATGGAAGTTATAGAAAGCGGTACCAAAGTCATTGCATTGGCAAACAAAGAAAGCATTGTTTGCGGTGGAAAGTTATTACTCAAAAAAGCTAAAGAAAAAAATGTACAAATAATCCCTATTGACTCTGAGCACAATGCAATTTTTCAAATTTTGCAAAATGACGACAAATGCGTAGAAAAGATCATACTTACTGCTTCTGGTGGACCATTCTTAAATTATAGCCTTGAGCAATTAAAAAATGTTATGGTAGATAAGGCGCTTAGTCACCCCACTTGGAATATGGGAAAGAAAATCTCGGTTGATAGCGCAACAATGATGAATAAGGCACTAGAGATAATAGAAGCACATAACTTGTTTAACATCAGCCCGGATAAAATTGAAGCAGTAGTGCATCCTGAGTCAATAGTACATGGAATTGTAACTTATAAAGATGGGTTCAACTTTGCTGTGCTTGCAGAAACTGACATGGCAATCCCCATTTCGTATGCTCTATCTTGGCCAGAAAGATTAGTTTTAAATTATAAATTAGATTTAACAAAGCAAGGAAAATTGACCTTTCAAGAGCCAGACCATAAGCGTTTTCCTGCGCTAAAGCTTAGCATGGCAGTGTTAAACTCTTCTGCTCCACAAACAAACAGTATTGTGCTCAATGCTGCAAATGAAATAGCTGTTAATGAATTTTTGAAGTCACGAATCGGCTTTTTAAAAATAGTAGAGGTAGTGGAATCAACAATGGAAAGTTTTGGTAGTTATACCGATATTAATTCACTATCTGATATAATAAATATTGATTGTGAAAGTCGTATTATTGCTCACAAAATTGTTGAAAGTAAAGTTGTTGCGTATAGCTAGAGTAATGTAACCAGACTGCATTCTGTGATTTTTAGCAAAACACGATACACAATCGTCATTCCGCTACTTGTTAGCGGGATCTATGCTAAGATACCGCGGCGGTATGACGGTTCGCGGTGGTATGACGGTTAAGTAATTCGTCATCCCGCTGCTTGTTAGCGGGATCTAGAGATACCGCGGCGGTATGACGGTTCGCGGCGGCATAGCTATCTTCAAAAATATGGTTGAATAATTGTTAATAATAGTGTATAATTATTAATATTTTTAAGCACTTTGGCTATGGCTTTATCTAAGTTTCTCGACCCTAAGCTGGATTTAACCTTTAAAAGAATCTTTGGCACTGAAAAAAATAAGAATATTCTCATACATTTTTTGAATGATATTTTAGGGTTTACCGAGATAAATACTATACAAGAAGTGGAATTCCTCAGTACTATAATGGATCCTGAAATTGCATCTGATAAACAAAGTATAGTTGATGTTCTTTGCAGGGATTCTAGTGGGGCCAGGTATGTGATTGAAATGCAGCTTACTCGCGATAAAGGCTTCGAAAAACGAGCTCAATTATATGCTGCTAAGGCTTACTCAAGGCAAGCTGATAAATCTGGTAAGTACATTGATTTAAAGAAGGTTTTCTTTATTGCTATCTCTAATTGTAATTTATTTCCTGATAAGCTTGATTATATATCCAGCCACACTATAAGAGATGAGAAAACCAATGAGCATGACTTAAAAGATTTTCAATTTGTATTTATTGAACTACCTAAATTTCCTAAGAATAAGGAAGAACAGCTAGAAAGCATAGTGGATCGTTGGTTATTTTTCTTCAAATATGCAGATGAAACTACGGAAGAAGACTTAAGGAAAATAGCAGAAAAAGCACCAATAATAAAGTTAGCCTACGATGAATTAGACAGGTTTAGCTGGAATGAAAAAGATTTAGTAGCTTACGAAGAAAGAATAATGGATCTACGCAAAGAAGAAGCAATTCTTGAATACAGACTTGACCTTGCTACTGAAAAAGGCATCCAAATTGGCGAAGAAAGAGGCATCAAAATTGGTAAAGAGGAAGGGAAAATTGAAGTCGCAAAAGCAATGCTGGCTAATAATGTTGATGTCAACACTATTGTCAAGTTTACTGGCCTTTCTATTAGTGAGATTGAAGAATTAAGTGTGAACGGTTACAGAGTAATTTCAAAGTGCATTTGCAATTGGAATGGATACATTTAATGAGAGTCCCATTTCACGGTGTTCAAATCTACTCCTTCTTGTACCATCTCCCAAAGTGGGCTCATTTCTCTCAGTCGGCCAATATTTTTAGCAACAAGATCTGCTGCGTACAAAACTTCTTCTTTAGTTGTAAATCGGCCTAGGCCGAATCTAATTGATGAATGCTCAAGGTCATGGCCATTATTTAGCGACCGTACGACATAGGAAGGCTCAAGAGACGCAGACGTGCACGCAGAACCAGAACTTACTGCTAAATCCTTGATTGCCATGATGAGAGACTCACCCTCAACATAGGGAAAGCTCAAGTTTAGGTTGCCAGGAATTCTATTTTCATAATCACCATTTAAAACGATATCAGGAAACGCTTCTTTTATCTTATTATACAAAATATCCCTTAATTCTTCCACTCTAGTTGTTTCTTTTTTCATTTCTTCTTTAGCAATACGTGCCGCTTCACCAAAACCAACTGCAAGAGGTGTTGGAACTGTTCCAGAACGCATGCCTCTTTCCTGTCCACCACCACTAATTAGTGGTATCAGCCTAACACGAGGATTCTTTCTACGTACATATAATGCGCCTATTCCCATAGGTCCATAAATTTTGTGGCTAGAGAGACTCATAAGATCAATGCACATCTCATTAACATCAATTGGAACTTTTCCAAAGCTTTGAGCTGCATCTGTATGGAAAAATATATTATGCTTTCTGCATATTTTACCAATCTCCTTTACAGGCTGAATTACTCCGATTTCATTATTTACCATCATCACTGAAACCAGGATTGTTTGATCAGTAATTGCTTCCTCAAGCTTTGATAAATCTATAATTCCGTTTTGCTTAACAGGCAAATATGTAACTTTAAAGCCTTCATTTTCCAGATGCCGACAAGAATCCAGAACACACTTATGCTCCGTGCAGACAGTGATTATATGATTTCCTTTATTTTTATAAAAGTGAGCAACGCCCTTGATTGCTGTATTATTTGACTCAGTTGCACCTGAGGTAAAGATAATTTCTTTGCTATCTGCGTTCACCAGATCAGCGATGTGTTTCCTTGCTTTTTCCACTGCTTCTTCAGCAGTCCAACCAAATGAATGGCTGCGAGAGTGTGCATTGCTGAACTCACCAAAGTAAGGTATCATCACCTCTAAAACACGGGGATCTACTTTAGTAGTAGATTGATAATCAAGAAATATTGGTAATTTTATTTTAGCATCGTGTATTTTTTTACTTTCAACATTCATAAAGCTACCACGGAGACAAAATTTACAATTATTTTATAGCATTAAAACTTAATTTTTTCAAGATATAATCTTGCATCAAGTACAAAAGTGTCATCCAAGTAGCTGACACATAACTGTACGAACATTTATTTGCGAAAGCAGTGTGTTAAATGTTATAGCCAGTTTTGCCTCAAACACAAAGGCAGTGCCCAGACACTGGGATGACACCCTATTGGTGGCAATTGCTTCCAAATCATAATGTTTGTACAGCTGTGCGCCGTGCGCTGGAATCCGTTTTAGCCCTTATCTATATCTCAGTTCCACCAACAGTTATTGCGTCGACTTTGAGTGTCGGCTGACCAACTCCAACGGGCACATTTTGTCCATCTTTCGAGCATGTGCCAACACCAGGATCTAACTTTAAGTCATTACCAACCATAGATACTTTTTTCAACACTGTTGGACCGTCACCAATTAGTGTTGCTCCTTTTACTGGCTGTGTAATTTTGCCATTTTCTATTAGGTAAGCTTCCGAAGATGAAAAAACAAATTTTCCTGACGTTATATCAACCTGCCCACCACCGAAATTTACTGCATATAGACCTTTCTTTACGCTAGATATTATTTCCTTCGGTGTATACTTTCCGGGCAACATATAGGTGTTTGTCATGCGCGGCATAATAACTTCTTTATAACTTTCTCTTCTACCATTACCAGTTGGG
Organism: Wolbachia endosymbiont (group A) of Melieria omissa; assembly: GCF_964031125.1. Classification (NCBI taxonomy): domain Bacteria; kingdom Pseudomonadati; phylum Pseudomonadota; class Alphaproteobacteria; order Rickettsiales; family Anaplasmataceae; genus Wolbachia; species Wolbachia endosymbiont (group A) of Melieria omissa. The sequence goes on from NZ_OZ035007.1 coordinate 1,185,489, forward strand.
CTTACACCCATGAGTTTAGCGTTCATATGATCCTGCATGTATCCTTTTAGGATCCCATCCTCTATCAATATATTATAACTGGGTGGAGTGCCTTCATCGTCTACGCTGATAGAGCCGCGCAAATTGGGCAGAGTTCCGTCATCAACTACTGTGATGTCACTAGCTGCTACTTGTTTACCCACAGAATTTGAAAATGCTGAGACTTTTTTGCGATTGAAGTCGCCCTCAAGTCCATGACCCACGGCTTCGTGTAACAATATTCCTGGCCAGCCTGGACCTAAAACGACTGTCATTTCTCCGGCTGGAGTTGGAATTGCTTCAAGATTTACCAGTGCTTGTTCTAACGCTTGGTTTGCAACTTCTTTCCACTTTTTCTCAGAAATAAACTTACTATAAGAGTCCCTTCCACCATGCCCTGCAGAACCTCTTTCGGTACGGCCATCTTTTTCTACAATGACTAGCACATTAAAACGTACCAGAGGCCTGATATCGCTTAATCTGTGATCACCCTTTATTATTTGTACAACTTGCCATTCTCCACTTAGAGTTATTTTTACTTGCTTCACGCAGTTATTTTTGGACCTTACATACTCATTAACCTCATTGAGTAGCTTAATCTTTGAATTCAGATCCATTTCATTTATAGGGTTAATCCTCGAATATAGGCTTTTTGTCTCTTCGTTTAAATTTATTGAATTTGTCTTGTTTAAAGACACTGAGCTTTTTACCATAGAAGCAGCATTACTAATTTCTTTTTCGCTGATCTCAGAAGAACAAACGAAAGATGTACTATCTTCACAAAAAGACCTTAAACCAAATCCCCTTCTAGTATTCAAGTCCATGTGTTTTAATATGTTATCCTCAAAAACCAGGGACTCCGACTGGCAAAATTCTAGAAACAGCTCACCACCATCGCTATTGCTCAAAGCGTTATTGACTATTTTATATACGTTATTAATATTAACATTGTTTTGAGCAAAAAATATTTGATCTAGATTTGGCATTACCTTTGAACTAAAAATTGTTTAAGTATATTATTTAACTTTAACATAGTAAACTATAAAAAGCCCGGGTGGCGGAATTGGTAGACGCGCTAGCTTCAGGTGCTAGTAACTTTTTAAGTTGTGGAAGTTCAAGTCTTCTCTCGGGCACTCTTAGCTTCCATATTGCTTATTGAATTAATTAATGTTATAATATAACATATTAGGTAATATTTATGCTATGTATGGTGAAAAAGATAAGTTAGCCTACAGAAAGAAGGTACGAACTTACTCGAAACGCTTAGTTACTACACTATCTACTATCTCTTTCATTGGATACATAGCGGCATTGTTCTTGAATATTCCTGTCTTAAGTCTGTATTTTAGTATTGCCGGCACTATATTCAGTGCACTTTCGTTTGCTTTAAATATATGGTCACTAAATGATCATTCCCGACAACAGAATCTTAATAAGAAATCTGGCATAAAAAACACTCCAGGACAAAAAAAGTTAACAAAGATCTATCTTGATATAGCATCCAGTGCTTCATTTCTAATAGGAGGTATTGCATCTATGTCGCTTTTTGAGTCTTCTGTTATTTATTTTGTTTCTACGCCTTTTTTTATTCTAGGCTGTGTTATTATGGCAGCTAATATCGTTCAAACTATGATTAGTGAACCACAGACAAAAAACGTCCTTGAGAATCTCTCTTCAAATACTGCAAGAGTACAAGCTTAAGTATTAACTTATTTAACTTATACAGGAATATTAGCTATATAATTCCACTGAAGGAAGCCATTCAAAAGAGTTCGATGTAATTAGCGTCAAAAAAGTGTAAGCAGAAATTGTGGGCTTATTGGGGTAGGAGCGCTTAGTACTCCTACTTCCACATCAATTACTTGAATAATTGCTCAAGCTATCAAAATAAAAGTTTTTATTCAGTAATTTGTGTATAAAGGGTACTATTTTACTGGTAGTAAAATAAATCAGAATGAAGTCTATTTTATTAACGAGGCCTTTATTGGATTCGTTCAATACAAGAAATATATTGAGAAAGTATGGATACAAAGTTTATATAGAACCAGTATTCACAATAAAGTACTTAAATCCTGATATATCTGCACACGAATTTGACGTTGTAATATCCACAAGTAAAAACAGTGTAAAGGCTTTTAGTCAAATATGCAAAGTGGATGACTTTCCGATTATTACAGTTGGTAATTCAACCATGCAGGCTGCAAAAAATTTGGGATTTTCTGATATAATCTCAGCAGACAGCAACGTTGATGGTCTGATATCATTCATAAAAGCTCACTATTCAAGTGCAATAAAGTTCTTATATATAAGAGGACAAGAAGTATCATGTGACCTAAAAAAGAGATTATCTGAAGAAGATTTTAACGTAAGAGAAGTTGTACTCTATAAAACAATCATTAAAAGGAGTCTAACTAATAGGTGTAAAAATTTACTGTTGGATGGTAAAATTGGTAGTGTTGCTTTTTTTTCCTCACAGACAGCAAGGGTATTTTGTTCATTAGTTCTAAAAAGTGGGCTATCTCATGTGATGAATAATACAGTTGCATATACCATGAGTAAAAACATTGCTGATAGTTTAAAGTTAATCAAGTGGAAAAAAATTATAACATCGAGGTTGCCTACTGGGGAGAGTTTAATTGATATAATTAATAAGGATTGCTGATGCTAAAGATTGCAACTTGGAATGTAAACTCCATACGTAAAAGAGTTAACCAACTTTGTAGTTTTATAGTTGATAGTCAGATAGATATAGTTTTGCTGCAAGAGATAAAATGTACGGAAGAGCAATTTCCTTATGCGGAGATAGAAAAGTTAGGATATGAATATGCTATCTATGGACAAGTTGCAAGAAATGGCGTTTGTGTTTTATCTAAATATCCGATACTGGAGAAGTTTAAGATTGATATCGTAGAAGGTTATCAAGAAGCGCGTTATATAGAGTGCATAATAAAGCACAATAATCAGAAGGTAAGGGTGGGAAGTGTATACGTTCCAAACGGTCAAAGCCCGGACTCTCAAGCATTTGAATATAAACTCAAGTTTTTTGATAATCTATATGAAAGGATGAGCACTTTGTTAAAGAATGAAGAGTTAACTATTATAGCTGGCGATTATAATGTTGCACCGGATGAAATTGATGTCTTTGATTCAAACTTATTGAATGGCCAAGTGTGCTTTCATATAAGAGAACGTGAGAAGTTAAGAGCGATCTTGAATCTTGGGTTTAAAGATGCGTTTAGAATATCTCACCCAAATTTGCAACAATTCACTTGGTGGCATTATCAAGGCAATTCACTCAGAAATAATCAAGGAATGCGAATAGATTATATGCTGTTATCACCACAAGCTGTAGATAAATTGGAAACATGCTACATAGATGATAGATTGCGTAAGCTAGAAAATCCGTCTGACCATACTCCTGTTGTATGTGCTATAGAATAATAGTAGACCTCTTACACAACTCACTTTTTGGCAAACCTAAGGAGTCTTACTTGTCTGCCGCACTGTGTTTTTAGCTTGCTGACCAACACTAATTTTTTCAAGCATAGGGTTAGGTTGTTGTTCACTCTTTTCATTTTTCTGGGAAACTTTCTCAGGAACATGCTGTTGTTCACTCTTTTCTTTTCCTTGGGAAATTTGTTCAGAAACAGAGGTGCATTTCTCAGCTCCTTTGACTGAAGTTTTTAAAATTGTATTGATACCATCAAGAACTTTCCCATCCCATCCTTCTTTTTTCTTTTCATCTTGCGAATGAGGGTTATATAAAGTACCTTTTTTGTCATTTGAAAAAAGAACCTCCACTCCTCCTTTTATGACGAATATTGCACCAATAGCAGCAACAACTACTCCGAGTGTAGTAGGACCAAAAATTAACATTGGAATAGTGGAAAGAAGGACAGGAAAAAAGATCTTGCTTAAGAACGTTGTTACCATCTCTTCATCACTAAGTGGTGGTTCATCTTCCTCTTTTTTGTCTTTACCCAAGAATGGTATTTTTTCTTTCACCCCATCCATAAAGGAGCCAGAAATATTTTTCGGGTCTATTTTGATCCCTCCAATTAGCAGCAGCGGCATTTCCAATACGAACTTTATGGATGAATCTTTAGCTTCTGTACCGCGTATATCAGCTACACAGTCATCTACTACTTCTTTTATTTTACCATTCTTGAGATTCTCCTCATTAGCTAATTTTTTCTCTCTAATTTTCTCAAATACGGAAAGTAAAAACTGAGAAAAATTCTCTTCACTGAGTGATTTTATATCTTCTGGATTGACATTGTTGAATATCTTTCCACTATTCTCAAATACAAAAGTAAAAATTTTCTTTTCATTTTCATCCTGTAATCGAGGTAACCGTTCCTTTAATGACTTCAGATCACTCTGTAATTTTTGTTTTTCTTTCAATTTCTGTTTCTTCTTTTCTATTTCCTGTTCCTTCTTTTCTATTTCCTGTTTCGTTTGCTCTTCTAGTTTTTCTGGATTTTTAAAAATATCTAGGAAAGTACGATAGATTAACTGATGTTTCTCTTTTTCAAATTTAAAAACTTTCTCATCTTTGTTAGTTACCTGAGTAGGTAACTTTGGAGGTTTTGAACTTTTTACTTGTGGGCCTATCATGGCTGACCTATTTGCATTTGCTATGTTCTATTCTAACATATTTTTCGTATTAGTTCAAATGATTTATACTCCTAGAATTCACGATGTTTAAGTCATAATTAAGGGAATTTAGACCCCAGTTGTCGCCAACTTTTATTTCTACTTCAAGTGGTACAGAAATTTCTATTGCATTTTCCATTATATCTTTCATAAGTTTTGCTGTTTCTTGTACCTTTTCGTCCTCTACTTCAACCAGTAGTTCATCGTGAACCTGGAGGATTATTTTACCTACTTTCAATTGGTCAAAAAGCTGAATTGTCGCACGTTTTATTATATCAGCAGCGGTTCCTTGCAGTGGTGCGTTTATTGCTGCCCTTTCTGCAAATTGTCTTATATAAGGAATTGTATTGTTTATGTCTCTTACAAAGCATCTCCTGCCAAACAAAGTTTCTACATAACCATGCAATCTTGCGATAGACACTGCTTTTTCCATATAGGCCTTTATTTCTGGGTAACAGGAAAAATAGTAATTAATGTATTCAGCAGCTTCCGCAATGGTAATTCCAAGCCGCTTTGCAAGACCAAATGGGCTAATGCCATATATAATTCCAAAATTGATGGATTTTGCTTTGCGTCTTAATTGCTCATCTATTTCTTGCACTCCAAAAACTTGCCTAGCGGTGATCTCATGAATATCTTGTCCGTTTGCAAAAGCTTCTTTAAATGCTGCAACGTTTGCAACGTGTGCCAGGAGTCTTAACTCTATTTGTGAATAGTCAGCAGAAATTATCTTATGCCCTTTTGGCGCAATAAATGCTTGTCTGATAAGATTTCCCTCTTCGCTTCTGATAGGAATATTCTGTAAATTAGGATTGCTGGAGCTCAGCCTTCCAGTTGCAGTTGCAGTCGTTGAAAAGCTTGTGTGTATTCTACCATCAAGTGGATCAACTTGCTTTATTAATGCATCAGTGTAGGTGCCTTTTAATTTACTTAAATGTCGCCAATTTAAGATTTTACTTGCGATTTCTACCCCTTCTTCTTCGAGTGCCTCTAGAACTTCATAATTGGTGCTATACGATCCAGATTTTTTTGACTTTTTCTTTTTATTAAGCCCCATTTTGTTAAACAAAACATCACTTAATTGTTTTGGCGAAGCAATATTAAATCTTTCTCCTGCCAAATTATATATCTCATCTTCAAGCACGGCAATTACCTGCTGAAATTTATCGGACAGCTCCTGTAATTTTTGTATGTTCAGTAATATCCCATTTTTCTCCATATCAAATATTACTTTCATAAGTGGCTTATCGAAGCGCTCGTAAATTGTGAGCAATTTTTCCTGAAATAACCTTTGCTTTAGCTTTTCATGAATTGCTATTAAAGTTTTTGCCGAGAAAATTTCTGCATTTTCACTCAAATTATGCGCAACTATGTTTGGAATACTGTGATCATGCTTTCCTGTATCCAAGCTATACGACATTATCATCAAATCATCAACTGAATCTAGCATCTTCTCTACTGTAGGGAAGATTTTCCTGATTTCTTTAATGTTATGTATTATTTTAAGCGCCCCATTTGAGAGTAAAGTTGAGTTAATTATAATGAGTGCATCTTGTATGCTGTCTTGCTCTATATAAAAAATATTACTTTCGCTATAAGATAAGGAAATTTTATTTAATAAGTTGTCTTCAAAGTGGCAATGAATTGCAATTCTGCCTTCATATCTACAATGCTCCAAAAATTTCTCTAACTCTTCACTACTATATTCTATTTTCTCTTTTGTGCTAGACCCATTATAGGAAAAAAGCTTTTCCACTTTCCCTATTAAGGAATTGAATTCATACTTCTTTAAAAAGGATAATAGTTTTTCCATATTTGGAGAATGGACTTCATATTTTGCAATATCATGTTGAAGGTCTACTTTTTCGCATAGTGATAAAAGTTCTCTTGAAATTAGAGCTTTTTCCTTATGTTCGGTGAGAATATTACGAATCCTCGTTTGCTCGATATTATCAATGTTCTCTATAATATTATTCAATGAATCAAATTCATCCAGTAATTTAGCTGCAGTCTTCGGACCTATTCCCGGAACGCCTGGAATGTTGTCAGATGCATCACCAGTTAGAGAAAATAAATCAAGAAGCTTGTGTGAGTTTACACCAAATTTTTCTATTACTTGTTTTTCATCTATGTATATATTTTTAATAGGATCAAATATTAGAATGTTGTAATTCAAAAGCTGGAACAAATCTTTATCTGATGAAACGACTACCACTTTAAAGTCTTGGTGGTTGGCGTATTTTGCAGCTAGTGTTGCGATTATATCATCTGCTTCATAACCTTCAATCTCTTCATAGCTGAGGTTAAAAGCTTCTACCGCTTCCCTCAGTATGGTGAACTGTGGAGTTAGATCCTCAGGAGGCGTTACTCTGTTCGCTTTGTACTCAGGATATAAATTGTGCCTAAAATTCTTTTTCCCTGCATCAAGTGCTATAGTTAAGTAGTCCGAATGGGCAATGTACTTAAGAACCATATTCAGAAAGCCATATACACCACCTATTGGCATTCCTGTTGTGGTAATTAAGTGAGGTAGTACATAGTAAGCTCTGAAAAGAAAACCATAGCCATCGATGATTGTGAAAGTTTTTTCTTTCATTGTAGATATTTATGCGTGCTTTTGATGGTCCACTATTTAGCTGAGAAAATCAAGTTTTTGTTTTTCTGCTTTTGAGCGTTGTAAGAGATTTTACCGAAAATAGCATTCATGATGGGGATGTACACATATGACCTTACCCAGAAAAAGTGGAGAGAAAGTGTGGAATGTTTTTCACAAAGAGAATGATGAATCAAAATGCTCAGGAATGCAATAGTTAATAGTGACGTTGTTTGTTATAAAAAATTTCTATGTATTCAAATATTGCAGTTCTAGTTTGTTGAGCAGAGTGTTGTGAAGTATCAATAAGTATTTCTCTTTTCAATGAGCTAAAGAAGCTTTCTGCAACAGAATTGTCGTAACAACAGCCTTTATTACTCATCTATATTCTTTACAGCTAAGAGATATTGATACCCTTGCGCAGTATATTGTGAACCTTGGTCACTGTGCAGCAGTAGATTTTTAACAGGTTTACGCCTATTAATGGCCATTAATAAAGAGTTCATAACCAATTGTTTATTTATTGCACTACTCATTAACTACCATACGTGAGAATTATTGCTGCCAAATATAGCCATCCCTCCTTGGTTTTGATGTAAGTAATCCCATACTTTATTTGGTTGATCAACAATAAAGTTTTGGTCTAATATATTGGGAGCTACAGCTCTATTATCTGTTTGTTGTTTTTTAATTTTAAACTTTCTTCTCAGTATAGCCCTGATGTCATTTTTCTGCATAATACTTTGCACCGTTTTCAAATTGCAACTTTTACCCAAAGCCTTCAATTCAGCATGAATTTTAGGAGCTCCATATCTACATTTAGAAACTTGATATATTTTTTGAATAGCTTCGAGTAGCTCTTTATTTGCTGATTCTCTACTGCTTATTTTTCTTGTGGTCCACTTATAGTAGCCACTAGCAGAAAATCCTACATAATTCCTGTACTTTATAGCAGTTACTATATAAAAAAATATTTTACTCTTTTTGACTGGCCAGGGCTTTTTTTTAAATGTCTCTTTCCCTTGTTACTCTTGCTTTGTAAATCAAACCTCTCTTTGTCATAAGGTGCTACATCTGGAAATGCATTTGCCGCTGACTTTTTTTCGTTATATTTCTTCATCCATTTTCCTAATACACTATCCCTTATTCCTAGATCTCTTGCTACTTTTGCAACTGGTTGACCTACCTTTCTTTGTTCATTTGCCAGTTTAACAGCTTCCAATTTGAATTCTGCTGTATATTCTCTTACCATTTCTAATCCTCCAAAATTTTATTTTACCCAAAAAAACTCTTTTCTTTCTCTCCACTTTTTCTGGGTAAGGTCACTATTTCTTAAGTAATTTACACTTCAGAGTTTATCTACTTTAAAGTTTACTCTATTCTGTTTCAGCATTTGTCATAAATCCTTAATTATTTCTGACTTTTTAGTTCAGTTTTTAACCATTCTTTCCTTAACTTAATGGCAGTGACAATAAGCCTATCTATCATTCTGATGTGATTTCAGTTTTGTTTACGTGCAAACTCTCTAATCCCACCTTGTAGTTAGGATAAATTAGAGAGACATTAAGATCTTTTTTAATTTTAACATTACTTACTTTTTTTGATCCTAAATAAAAACTCTGTGCATAATCTGGTAACTCAATTGGCTCTGGAGGGCTAACATTGAGAAGTTTGGCCGCATACATTATCACTTCAGATCGTGTAGTGGGTAAATCGTCTGCACAATTGTATATTTCACCAGGTTTTATGTTTTGCATGGAAGAAAATAAAATATTCGATATATCTTCAACGTGAATACGAGAAAAAAAATGCCCTTCTTTTTTCACATTTCTTGCTTTGCCAAGCTGCAAGTCAATTAACACGTTCCTACCAGGACCGTATATTCCAGCTAAACGAAAAATATGTACAGGCAATCTGCTATTTAGCCACTTCCTTTCAGATTTAAGGCGCTTTTCTCCTCTGATTTCTATAGGTTTTGTTTTAGATTCCTCATCAACCCAATTACCAGAGTGATCACCATAGACGCTAGTTGCAGACAAATAACCAAGCCATTTAACATTTTGCAGGCAATCACCGTATCTCTCCACAACATCATCGCCATCTGGAGGAATAGAAATTAAAACGTGCGTTGCACTTTTAAGCAGACCTTGGCTAACTTTCTCATAATTACAGAGGATTACATTTTGTATATTTTTACTTCTTGATGTGCCACTAACTTTCCAACCTAAGTTCAGTAGTTTTTTCGATAAAAATTTAGCTACATATCCATAACCAAAGCAAAACAAGTGCATGAAAATTAATTTTTAAAGTTCTTCTTGATAAATTCTACTCCTAATTTTATTCCCTCTTCATTGATAATATGCCCTAATCCATGAATTGGGTGCCCTTCAACATTTACTCCATTTTCTTTCAGAGCTTTAACCGCTAAGTCGAGGGACGAAAAAGGTACCACGTCGTCAGCATCACCATGGATAACACATATGTTAGGTTTTGATTTGATCTCTGGTGCAGTTTTTGAAGGTAAAAGAAACCTACCAGAGTATGCAACAACTGATGCACAGGATTGAGAGCGGGTGAGAGCTGTATGTATTGCAAGCATTGCTCCTTGAGAAAATCCAACTAAAGAAAGTTGCGTATCTTTTAAATTAAGCTCCTTTAATTTTGTATCAATGAAATGATTTACAATTGATGTAGCATTTTTTACTCCATTATATAGCGCTTCCTCACTACGATCTTCCAAACTGAACCACTGATAACCATCACCTATTTCTCTCTCAAACGGAGCATTGGGTACTGCAAAATATGAACCCAGTAAAAACTTGCTCATAACTTTGGCAAGGTGAATAAAATTATCGCCACTTGAGCCCCAACCATGTAAAAAAATAATCAAATTTTTCTTATTTCCGCCTGCACAAATTTCTGGGCCTTTAAGTTCAATCATTTCTTTTCCTTTTGCGTTTATATTTTTATTTAACACTAATTTTCACATTTGTAAAACCAATGTGCAATTACGTTCCCGATACTACAGATAAAGTAACTTAGGTTCATCGACGATTTGAAAAACCGTCATTCCGCTACTCGTTAGCGGCTGAGATACCGCGAATGAATCGCGGTATGACGTAGGGAAAACCTTAGCTATAAACCTCAGAAATAAGAAAACAAACTAGAAAAAATACCTCACTATAACTGCAGCCTTAAGCAACGTACCTTATTTATTTACGAAAACTGGTATAAATGCTATGCAAGTAGCTACACCACTTGCATGGCATCAATAATTGACCTCGACTTACCGTCCAACTAGAAAGTTGTATATAGAATGACAGAAATCCAGATGTTATTTACTTACTTTCGATCTTTTCTATCAATTTTTTAACTAAGCCTCTTAGCTTTTTACTGGATTCATCAAGCTCTTGAATCTGCGAGCTGTGCTCTTTCATTAGTTCCTTATAGTTACCTCTTATGTAGTCAATCATTTCCTTCATCTGAGCAATCATCTTGTTAACATCCATACTGCCCAAATCAGGTATCATGCCAGGCATAGCCCCTTCTAACATACCGCCAGCCATAAGCTGCTGAGACATTTGCATAAATGGTTTTAAAGTCTGATTAAGCAATTCAGGATCCTTGGCTAATTTTTCTATTTGCTCTTTGCAAGTATCCATATACTGCTTCATAAATTCATCTTCTTGCCCTTTGTCTATCATAATTATAACCTACCTAAAAATACGTGTTCTTTATTATATATTATTTTAAAATTAAAAACAATACAAAATACCTGTCACAATTGCATTAATACTTTTTAAATAATAAAAAATGCTCCTTTGCTTATAAAGGGTCACATACCTTCTTTAACCATTCCTTATCTTTTACGCTATTTTCTAAGTTTTTATAGACAAATTGATGGTAGCCATTTATCCATTCAATTTCATCCTTAGTAAGCATTTGCACATTTATTAGTCTTCTATCATATGGAATAGAGGTCAGTTGTTTAAAGTTTAAGAAGCCATTCTCTTGCCTGTCAACATACATCAGATTTTCAATTCTTATTCCATACTCTCCCGGAATGTAATAGCCAGGTTCGTTGGATAGTATCATACCTGGTACTAATTTTACTTTATTACTTTTTGATATTGCTTGTGGTCCTTCGTGTACTGATAGGTAACTTCCTACTCCATGCCCTGTACCATGCATATAGTCCATTCCAAATTTCCATAAATGCGTACGTGCCAATATATCCAATTCTCCACCAGTAGTGCCGGGGGGAAAGACGACACTTGCTATAGCAATGTGAGCTTTGAGTACTATTGTATAGTGGGTTATTTGTTCATCAGTTGGATTACCAACTACTACAGTTCTTGTCACATCAGTTGTGCCGTCAAGGTACTGGCCACCAGAGTCAATCAAATATAGTCCATTTTTCTGAATTACCTTATTCGTCTTACTGCTTGCACGATAGTGAATTATTGCACCATTTTCATTAAATGCGGAAATTGTTGGAAAGCTCAATTGTTTAAACAAATTCTGCTCTTTTCTGTATTCTAAAATCTTTTCTTCAGCTTCAAGTTCTGTACCAACATTATTTTCAAGCCAATATAGAAAATTTGTAACTGCCACTCCATCTCTGATATGCGCATTTATAGCCCCAGCTATTTCAGTTTGGTTTTTTGCTGCTTTATAAATTAGACAAGGATCTTCTCTCTCAGCTACCTGTTTATCTTTTATTACAGCCATGATACTCATTGGAGTTGTGTTTGGATCTATAACTATTGAATTTAGCTTGTGCAGCGAATTTTCTAGCTCACTAATATCAAAAATATTTATATGGTTGCCTAAATTTGCTTCTATAGTTGAATGTTCTTTATCTTGAATAAACAAATCAACATTACCGCTTTTATACAATATAGCACGGCCCAATATACATGGAGTATATTTAGCATTTTCATTTCTTAAATTTAATAACCACGAAATTGAATTTGGATCAGTTAAAAGCACTGCTTCAGCTTCTTTATCTATACTTTTAGCGACTTTTTCACATTTGTCCTTACTACTTTTACCAGCATATTTAATAGAATGTAAAACCACTGCTTGTTTTCGATAGTCACTTTTTTTTCCAGCTAAACAGGGTATTAATTTACAGATATTCTCATACTTTCTTATATCTTCGATGGTAAAATATTGCAAATAATAACCTAGTGAGGCAGTCGATGTTAAGTTTGCTTTTATCCATTCGCGTGGATCCTCTTCTTGTATATTATATACTTGAAAATTGCCCCGATCGAGCTGATTGCGAGCTTGTGTAATATAGCGTCCATCCGTAAAAAATGGGCACTTGTTGTCTTTTGTAACGATAAGTAGCCCATTTGTTCCTGTAAAGCCACACAGCTTTGTTAGCTCCTCTGAATACTCATTTAAATATTCATCTTTAGTATGCAACATAAATGCATCAACGTTTATCTCGTGCATAAAAGAACGAAATTCTTCGATTTTTGACATAGAACACCTCATACAAAATTAGCAGCCACTTTCGTTTTCCTGTTTCTCAAATACACTAATATGCTCACTATCGCTGCAGGAGTGATGCCTTGTATTTGCTTTGCAATGCCAATCGTCGCTGGTTTTATCGTCTGCAACTTTTCTATTACTTCACTTGACAGGCCTTTAACTTGTGAATAGTTAAAATCAATTGGAATTTGAGTGTTAATTTCCTCTCGTAAAAACTTCATATCCGCTTCTTGTCTTATTAGATAAGGTTTGTATTTTGCTTCAATTTCAACCGCTTCACATATTTCATTCTTAGTTATGCTACCCATTGCGGTGCCATCCCAGCGCGTGATGCTGCTTAACTCCGGCCATATTTCTTGTAATTTATTCCAGTCGATGTTTGGATAGCTAAGTAAATCTAGTGCCGTTTTTCTTATCCCATCATAAGATATTTTGATACCATAAGACCTAAGCTGCTCAGGAGTAATCGTCAGACTCCCTAACTTCTCTTCAAGCTGCTTAATGGATTCAAGTTTATTCTGTAAAACAGAGTATCTCTCATGCGAAACAAGGGAAATATCATAACCTTTTTGTGTTAATCTTCTATCTGCATTGTCTGACCTGATAGCTAGCCTATATTCTGCACGTGAGGTAAATAATCTATAAGGTTCGATCACCCCTTTGGTGACTAGATCATCTATCATTACGCCGATATATGAGTCTGTGCGATGAAGAACAAAGCTTTCTTTTTTTTCAGATGCAGAGAGTGCTGCATTAATTCCGGCAATAATTCCTTGCCCTGCTGCTTCTTCATATCCAGTAGTGCCATTAATTTGGCCAGCAAAATATAGGCCTTTAATTTTCTTAGTTTCAAGAGTATGGCTTAGTTCTCGTGGATCAATATAGTCATACTCAACTGCATATCCAGGTCTTAGTATTTCTGCATTTTCAAGTCCCTTGATACTCTTTATCATTTCACACTGCACTTCAATAGGCAATGAATTTGAAATTCCGTTCGGGTATATAGTATCATCATTCAAGCCCTCTGGTTCTAAAAATATTTGATGACTACTTTTTTCTGCGAATTTTTTAACCTTAGTTTCAATGGATGGGCAGTATCTTGGTGCTATAATATCATCCAAATACGAAGAAGCTGACCTGTGCAGATTCTCTCTAATTATTTTATGCGTGTTTTCATTAGTATGGGTAATAAAGCATGATACCTGAGGTTGGTTAATTTTTTCTGTGAGATAAGAAAACGGCACAGGTGGATTATCACCCACTTGTTCTTGCAATATTGACCAGTTTATAGTGCCACGATCAAGCCTTGGCGGAGTTCCGGTGCGCAATCTACCTAATTTAAAATTATATTTCTTCAACGTATTTGCAAGTTCTACTGCAGGCTTATCTCCCATTCTCCCTGAAGGAGTTACCTGCTCTCCTATATGAATTACACCTTGCAGGAAAGTTCCCGTAGTTAAAACAACTTTACCTGTTAGTATATGTTCCCCTGAGCTTGTTATTACAGCTTTAATGCACAATTCTCCATTGTTATTACTCTCTATAAGGAAATCGTCAACCGACTCTTCTTTTACCGTCAAATTGTTATAATTTAGAATAATTTCCTGTATTGCTTGCTTGTACAATTTTCGGTCTGCCTGTGCACGTGGTCCCCACACCGCCGCACCTCTGCTGCTATTTAAAATGACTGAGTGTATACTTGCTTGATCGATTGCTCTTCCCATTATTCCATCAAGAGCGTCAACTTCCCTGACTACAACGCCCTTTGCAACTCCTCCGATTGCTGGATTGCAGGACATTTCCCCTATAGTTGAAATTTTATGAGTTATAAGCAGCGCGTTTGCACCAAGGCGAGCTGCAGCAGCAGCAGCTTCGCACCCTGCATGACCACCACCTACTACTACTACATCATATTTATGCATGCCTTCTTGAGTAATTCTTACTCTACTAATATTCTAACTATTAGCGGTTAATGTCAAATCTTGTTATTCCAATGTTGCACACTGGAATAACAGAAACCTTTTTGGTTAGCTTAAACGTCCTGCTTTTTTGAAGAAAAACACTCAACTATAGGAGAGATGATGTATTCATTTACTTTTTCAGCAGCAGATAGTGTAGCTATGGCTGCAAAGACCCCTGCAATTGGTGCTATGGCTCCTATTACAGCACCTGCTAAAGCTGCAGAGCCCATTCCAAGCATTGCGCCAGGAAAAATAGCAGTTGCGGCTGCAGCAAGGCCAACTCCAATTGCAGCACTTGCAACGCAGAAACAAGCAAGCATGAAAAGATCTGTTTTGGAGAATTCTCCTATTTTTACATCATTGTATATCAAATATGCAGCGAATAATATTGAAGGAACGGCAGCAACAATTCCACCTATAACCAAAGGTGACAAAGCTGTAAAACTCAATCCCAAAACTGTCAATGCTCCTATTACTGATACTGCACCTAAAAGTATTAAATCTCCTTTATCCATACAACCTCCATAATAAATTGATATATTACCATTTGTTCATATTTCTGTAAAGTAGAAAACTTTAGTGGGGCGAGCGACCAGGATCGAACTGGCGACATTCAGTACCACAAACTGACGCTCTACCAACTGAGCTACGCCCGCCAAGGTATAAAATTTCTAACATAAGAGCGCAAATAGTCAATTGATTATTTAACTCTCCTTTTGCAGAGGGTTTTAAGTTTAGCCAATAAATATTTTCATTGATACTTTTACCATTATAGTTAATTGTATTGACACTAATGAAGTAGTGGTATGTTTAAAAGTATTTTCACATTTAGTTTTTTTACGGCTATTTCAAGGATCTCAGGGTTAATAAGAGATGTATTGATTGCTACGGTTATTGGTGCAAACTCTCTTGCAGACATATTTTTTTCTTCGTTTCGCTTTGCCAATCTATTTCGAGCATTTTTTGCAGAAGGAGCGTTCACTACCTCATTCATACCGTTATATTCGACAGAATCATATGATAATAAAAAGGCATTTAATTTTGCAAGTAGTGTAATATCCATTACGTTTATCATCTTAGTAATTTTTTGCCTTATCATGCAAACTTTCTCCCCTTATATGATTCAAATTTTTGCTCCTGGATTTGACCAAAGTAAGTTTACCCTTACTGTTACTTTATCAAGAATTATGATGCCCTACATAATCTTTGTTTCAATTGCATCACTTATTGGTGGAATGCTGCAAGTAAAGCAGCATTTTGCTTCAACAGCTATTGCACCAATCGTTTTGAATCTCTGTTTAATCATCAGTTTGTTTGTGCCTTACGTAAAAACTCCAGCGCACAACCTTTCTATAGCTGTCCTTATAGGAGGAATTTTCCAGCTACTTTTGATACTATTTAGTGCATACAAGTTAAAGGCAGCTTTTTCTTTTAGCCTTGAATTAAGCAATGAAGTAAGGTTGTTTTTTAAGCGTGTGGTACCTGCAATTATCAACAATTGTGTAACTCAAATAAGCTTATGGATTGATACAATCATGGCGAGTTTTATACCAAATGCGGTGTCCTATATATATTATGCCGATAGACTAAATCAACTACCGCAGGGAATAATCGGTACTGCAATTGGTACAGTGCTTCTTCCTTTAATTTCAAAACAGGTGGATAATACTGAAAATATAGTCAAAATACAGAACAAGGCTCTCAACATAGGATTAATGTTAATTATGCCAACAACTGCTGCCTTTATCATTATTCCCGACATAATTTTACTTACGCTTTTTTCTTACGGCCGGTTTGATCATTATGCAGTGCAGCAAACTGTTCCCACTTTAATAGCATTTTCTCTTTCTTTACCTGCATTTATTATAAATAAAGTATTGCTACCTACATTTTTTGCTAAAGGCAATCTGAAAATACCAACCATATTTTCGCTAATGTGTCTTGGAATTAATGTAGTGCTAAACCTTTTGTTAATGAACGAGTATCAGCATACGGGGATTGCTATTGCTACTTCCGTTTCCACTTGGATAAACTCTATTCTATTAATTAGTTATTTAACAATAAATAAAATGTATAAGGTTAGCCAAGCGTTATTGTTAAATGTCATGAAAATTTTTGTAGCAACGGCAGTCATGTCAATAGCCCTTTATATTTTTAATTCTTTGTTGGCAGGATTATTTTTTGATAAAATGTTGGCTCGTATTGTTTATTTAACGACTTTAATAGCTTTGAGTGTTATTGTTTATTTTGGTATTCTCTATTTAATATTTAAGGGAAACTTTAAGCATGTGTAAATTATGAGACTTTCTTTATATGCTATATTATCAATCTCACTGCTATTAATTCTCATGCATGTTGCTGCAACTTTTAAGGATTGGAGTGGCTACAGGAAATATATCATAAAAGAGTTAGAGAAGACGTATGATGCTAAAGTGCATATTGGGGGAAAAATTAAAGTTTCGTTGATTACCCCAAAGCTCACTATTTATAATGTATACGTACAATACAACGAAAATAAAGAGCAAAAGTTGTCAGATTTAATTAGTGTAAGAAAAATTGAAATAAGGCCATCGTTCCTATCGTTGTTTTTATTTTCGTTGCAACCAAAGTCAATCACATTGTTTGGCATGAAAAGCAACAAAGAAAATTTACTTAATATTATAAATACAAACGCCAGTGGTAACACAGTCAATATAGTAATAAAAGACAGCCAAGTAAGTTTCAAGAATGATTTCGCTGATATTGTTAACATAAAGGAAGTTGCTGTAAAAAAAAATAAGCAGTTTTTTGGTAAAGTAAAGGTAGGTGATAATAATTACGATTTTTCAGGAAAGGTTAATATCACAAAAAGGAATGTACACATTAGTGTTGAATCAAATTTTGTAAATTTGCTATTTACAGGTAATAGAAATCAAGAAGAACTCCAGGGTAATTTAACATTAACAATTAATAACAGTTCCGGTTCTGTGAGTGATTTAGCAAAAATCATTAATCTTAGCTTTCTCTCTTGTGTTATTCCTAGCGAAAATATCAAGATATCATCCAATATAAGTCTTAATGAAAGTGAGTTTACGGCAACTGACTTAAAAATTGATTCCAAAAGCATGCAAGCCAGCGGTACAATACAAAATGATAGAAAAGGCAATCACACTAATTTCAATATTAGCTTCAGTAAAGTTGATTTAGATTCCATACAAAATGATTCACAAAGAACAATGAATATGAAGGATCTTCTGGAATGTTTTAGAGCAGTTGTGCCAAAGAACTTGAGCTTAAATTTTAATATGGAAGCTTCTAACATTCAATATCAAAACAAAATATTGGACAATTTCCGTGCTGTACTAAAATCCACTGATGGCAAAGTAAAAGTTAATACGCTTCTTAAATTTCCTGGAATCAATAATATATCTTACTTATCAGGAGAGATCTCAAACAATAATGTCCTATCTGAATTCAACGGCGATTTATTAGTCGAAGGAAATGATTTTGGGTCATTCATTTCATGTTTTTTCCCTTCTATAAAGATGAAAGAAAACCAGAAAAATCAATTTACACTAAGTTCTAAACTGCACCTTGCACCAAGAATATTATCTATCTCAGACATTAGACTGCTAAATAATAAGGAATCCTTGCAAGGGTCAATTAGAGTAAGCCATACAAAAAAACACAATGTGGTCAATGGTGAATTTAGCATGCATAATCTTGATGCAGATAAATATGATCATTCATTATTTAGCAGTTTACCTAAAATGCAATGGCTGAAAAATTTTCAGTATGATGCAAATATAAAGGCCCGTGTTAATAACCTTACATTGAATGATACGAAAATTAAAAATTTGGATTTTTTGCTGAAAATGGAAAAAGGTAAGCTAGTTGCAGATAAAATAAAACTATCTGGAGAAGATTTCGATATTACCGGTAATGCAAAAATATTAGCAGATCAAAAATACGCCAAACCTTTATTAGATGTTAACCTTACGGGCAGTAAATTTAATGGAAAAATTATTACATTACCAAATTTAGTAGAGACGAAAAGAAATTCAAGAAATGAGATAGATCAAATTCAATGGTCAACAAAGCAGCTTGATTTTTTGGATGACAAAGAAGGCTTTGATGCAAATGTGCAAATCAATACTGCAGAATTTAAAACCGAGCATAATGTTTTGAAAGATTTTAATTTGGATGCGGTAATGAGAAACAACACTATCACTATCAGGCAGGCAAGTTACGTATTAGAACGCGGGCAAGTGTTTTTTCAGGGTTATTTAAGATCAGACTCAATAAATACAAGGTTTTCTATTGTAAATTTGGACACTAAAAAGATTGGTAAGGTTATAGGAATTGACAATGTAAATGGTCAGGTAAGCTTAAATGGTGAAATCAAAACTCAAGGAAAAAGTTTTCATGATTGGGCTAGTAACTTATCAGGAGATATAAATTTACAAGCACAGGGAATAGAATTTACTAATGTGGATTTTAATTCATTTATCACTAATTTGTTAAGCAGTAAGAATAAGTCTGAAATTTCCACACTTGCTTATATTGATATATATAATGGTAAAACATTTTTTGAAAATATTAGCGGAAAAGCAAGTATTAAGAGTGGTATATGTTCAACTAGTTTACAGTTCGGGATTGATCAAGCATCAGGATCAATCTCTTCTAATTTAACCTTATCTAACTTCACTTTAAATTCTATATTCAGGTTCTTTTTCATATCACCAGGTTATAGTAATCCAATCTATATCGATATGCATTTGGATGGCCCTATTTGGCGTCCTAAGATGAGTTTTGATGTAGACCAAATCTTCACCGCTCTGGTTGGCAAGAAAAATAGTTGATTTACTTAGGCGTACGGTTTAGGGGACAATGAACTCATCTGAACGGATACAAACTTAACCTAACTCATCACCACCTGGCAGTGGTGGCAAGCCAAATGCTTCTCTCTTTTCGTTGAGCGTCATGAAGCTTGCGTTTTCTACGTATTTCCACAACTTTTGTCTTTTTTCCATGAGAATTTCTATTGCATCTTTGTCATACGACAAGCACAGATCTTCACCAAATTTTGGTGTTAGCCAAGAATTCAGGTGACAGATAATATTTTCTAGCGTTGGTAAAACCATACGCGTCAAGTTAAGAGATTGTGAGCAAATTTAGAGAGGTTAAAGTGGATACTCTAGCCCTTCTACGTTTGTCTTTTAATGAAAATCGCGACCAAGTTATAGTGAGTTTTTTAAGAAATGCTTTTAAACTATTAATTTTGGTTAATACTAAAAATAACTCTCTAACCCGCCTTTTTAGCTCAATAAATGCCTTTGTTAAGCTAAGTTCTGTATTCTTTTTCACTTCTGTGCAACCAACTATGCCGTGAAATATAAGAATTGCGCACAATTTAGCATATAGTTCACATAATACTCTGCATGGCTTTCCTTTTAGCTTATCAAGCCTGATATGGCTTTTATACAATTTAAATAATAACTCAATTTGCCACCTTACTCTGTAAATCGTTAATACTTGCTCAGCACTAATTTTATTTTCTGGAACATTAGTTATAAATATTGACCAGTTCAACAATTTTTGATTTCTTTTAGAGGATGTATATCCCTGCGATCTTGCTAATCTATTAGCTTTCCTTCTTCTGGCCATAGACTGTTCTTCAGTTAGTTTCTGACATATAATTCTTACTCTAATTTTTGCTTCTTTTCCTAACAATACCTCGTTTTCTAAAAATAACTTATCCTCTAAACATTCTAATAACTCCATTTTTTGATTTGTTTCTACATCATATATGTTGGTATCGGATTTATAACGACTTATGAAATAAGCTCCTATTTCATTGATTTGTTTAAAAGAACTTGGCACAAAATAACCGAGATCAGATATTAGCAAATCATTGCTTAATATATTACTTAAATGTTTCCTATATCCCTGGTCTGATCTTACCCCCTCCGTTAAATTAAGTTGGTCTATTATCTGATTCATGTAGTCGAAAACTAATTGTAACTTTATTCCAGACTTAGTATTGCTTTCATAGCCACTGTAGCTAGTACCATAACCTTTATACATCTCTTCCATACTGTTAGGTAGAGTAATATAGCTACTGTCCAATAATTTAACACTATTAAATTGCTGTAAGATTTTGCAATCAACTTGCAAGATATTTTTAAAGAGAATCACAGATTCATTATACATCCTTTTCATAAATTCCACTGCTTCTTCAGTAAATCTAAAATCCAAACCTTGTTTTGTTATATCTATCGAGTCCTCGTTTAGTAATTGACACATTGTTTCTACGCTACAATTATCAACTCCTATATTACCCAAGACCATGGCTTTTACGAATGATGAACCTTTTAGCTTTCTCTTTCTTTTTATAAACCTTGTTGTAATTGAGATTTTCTCTGCTTTTTCATTAAAAAATTCTTTGAGCTTTTTTGATAAGCAAGTTATTTTATTCATTGGTTCTCTCACTAAAAGTATATCTGGGAGAACTTATACCTTATTATTCTATCTCTTTCATACCTTTATTTCCTTAACTTGACGCGTATGGTTGGTAAAACCGTCTGCTCCCAGAGGGATAAGCGTGCTTCGACTAAATTACTATAAGTGTTATCACCTGGTATGCCAAGCAACTGCGGCGGAACGCCAAAAGCCAGGGCAATATCACGAGCTGAACTGTGTTTGGACTCAATGAAATCCATATCCCTCGGCGAAAGACTCATCTCCTTCCACTCCAAGCCTCCTTCAAGCAATATCGTTCTCCCAGCGTTTATAGAACCTGAATAATGATCATTTATCTGCACCTTTAAGCGTTGGTACTGCTCTTGACTTAAACTTCCACCACTTCCATCTTTTGCTGATTTTACAACTATTGCACCACTTGGTCTTGCCCCATTTTGCAACATCGCTTGATTCCAAGCACCCGCCTGATTATGTTGATCTATGCTATATGCAGCTGCCTCAATTGGTGATAACCCATACCAATCATTCAAAGGATTAAAGGTCTTTAAGTGCAACACTGCTGAACATCCAGTTAGTTTATCAACTTTAAAGTCATAACTGTTGTTATTTATGGTATAACGATAGATATAAGGAACGTTATTTCTCCCTGGAACAATTTCAACCCTATCTGGGCGCAGAAGATAAAGCTCTGTTGGTGGTTTTCTACTATTCTGTGACTCAATCATCAATATATAAGAATTGCCGTTAACTAACCGATAAGTTACAATCCCCTCAATAAATTCCGATTTTGATGTCATTGGATTAGGAGAATAAAGTAATTTCAGTAATGGATGGGCTTTTAATTGCGATTTTCCCTGTTCAGTAAGCTGGCAGAGAGTAAAAGGTACCGAAGATGCAGCACTTGCAATCATATTAATTGCTCGAAAGGCAATAACATTTTTTATGTAACCTTCCTCAGCAAAACTTACATAATCACGCTTACTCCAACTTGGCTCCATCATTAGCTGCAAAGCAGAATATTTAGTAAATACTGCGCTTTTTTTTCTTTGAAAAATATTGAGATTCATATATGCCTCCTAAAAAATTGAATTTGTGGTAGAATTATATCAATTGGTGTCACAGGAAGGATATACTAACGTACGAACATTATGTTTGAGAGCAATCTCTACACAGTAGTTAAATGGCAGGCACAATAAGGGGTAGCAAAAAGAATGAGCTTTTTTTTTGAGCTGAGCGAAGCCACCTAAGGTAGAAAATGAATCAGGAAGGAGTAAAAATATATTTAATATTTATATGATGTACTTACTTATAAATATCTTTTCTGTGTCCTATCTCTGTGATAACCACTTCATATTTTATAATATTTACGGAATAGATAACGCGATAATCACCTACCCTTAATCTTCTTTGTCCTTTAAATCTGTAATATAATGGCTCACCAAGGTTAATTGGATCAACTGTAAGGCGCTTATTTATCGCATTTATGATCCTTAATCTTATTGTTTTTGCAAGAGCTGGAAGGTCTTTCTCAAGAACGCTTTCTATGAAGATAATATTGTATTCCAGTCTACATCCTCACTTCTAATTTTCTTTACACCTGAAACATTACGTTTAGCAGCACGCTCAATTAGTATTTTATCTTCCTCATTTTCAATTGCTTCTTGTATTAGCTTCTCTGTTAGTTCTTTAATGGACTTATTTCTTATTTTAGCCAGTCCAGCAAGACACTCTGAAATTTCGTTGTTGAAAGTTATGCTAAATTTTGAGTTTGCCATATATTTTACCTAAAATCTACTAATAATTATACAACATTTTTCTGAATTTTTCAATAAAAAAAGTTGCCTATACGTAAAGAGGACCTGTGTTGACAAATAATTAAACATTTGTCATGTACTATGTTTGTTAAGGAGAAATAGCACAGAAGTTAGTATTAAGTATATTAGGAATAAGAAAGGCTGCGCTCAGTGTCACACACTGGAATAACAGGAAAAAACGAACTGCTATACTAAAAAAAAAGAAATTGAACATGACAGAATGGCTAATATCTAATCAGCTTATTGATTATAACTGTGCCGTAAAATCTATGGAAGAGAAAATTCAACAAATTCACAATAATTCAGCAGACGAATTAGTATGGCTACTCCAGCACCCTCCACTTTACACTGCAGGAATCAGTGCAACAGCTGATGATATTGTTGAAAAACTATTTCCCATATATAAAACAGGAAGGGGTGGTAAACACACATATCATGGTCCAGGACAGCGCATTATATATTTAATGTTAAACCTTAAAAAAAGAAACAAATGCGATATAAAGCTATATATTAGAGATCTAAGTAAGTGGATCATAAATGTTTTAAAGCAATTTAATATACTTGGAGAGTTTAGAGAAGATAGAATAGGCATTTGGGTAAACCATAACGGAGTAGAAAAAAAAATTGCAGCTTTTGGTATCCGTTTAAGAAAATGGGTAACTTATCATGGCATAGCGCTTAACGTCTTTCCAGACCTCTCTCACTATAAGGGTATTATTCCTTGTGGGTTGCAAGGTTATGGCGTCACGTCAATGGAAGAACTAGGAGTGAAAGTTCCACTCTCTGAATTGGATGATATACTAAAAAAAGAGTTTTATAAGATATTTTAATGATTGTTTACCTTTTATATTTCATTCTCACTTTATGTGCTAACACAGGTATTCATGCAATCGACCAAGTTGATATTATTGCTCCTTCTTCGAAGGGAAAAGAATTAGATCTGACTACTATAAAAGAATATGTAGAAGCTTTGGATTTTAATCCCCATATTTCGGAGAAAATATATAGTAATGATAATCCATTTTATTCCAACTCTGATGAATTCAGAGCAAATGATTTGATTAGTGCACTAACCGGTGATAGTAAAATAATCTGGTGTATCAGAGGAGGAGAAGGGGCTTCTCGGTTAATTCCCTATCTAGAAAAGTTACCCAATGATAAAAAAGAAAGGATTGCTCAAAACAAAAAGATCCTCATAGGCTATAGCGATATAACTGCCTTGCACATCTATCTACAAGCTAAATATGATTGGCAAACTCTTCACGGCACCATGTTGGAAATGATAGTAAATAACTCCGTTTCTGAAAGCTCTGTTGAAAAATTGAAAGAGTTAATTCTTAACAAGCGGGATTCTATCAGATTTGATAACCTAAAGACGATAAATAATGGCATTAGACTAAAAGATGGCAGATTAGAGTCTAAAATCATCGGTGGTAATATGACTTTAGTTGAAAACAGTATAGGAACTGTTTGGCAAATAAATGCGAAAGGTAAAATTCTATTTTTAGAGGACATAAGAGTCTACCCATACGCAATAGAGCGCAGTTTAGATCACCTAAAACAAGCTCACATCTTTGATGGAGTACATGCAGTAATCTTTGGGGATTTCGTTAACTGCTATAACGATAACCTTGTTGAAGTTGTAAAAGAAAGGTTTGCAAAAAGTGTTAACTTTCCTGTATTTACTATGAAAGGGGTAGGCCATGGACATACAAATGATCCTTTACCTTTTAACACTCACGCTATTATTAGCGTTCAAGACGAAAAAGAAGGTTTGTTTTTTATGGACGTGCAGAATTTAGCTAATCTTATAGCTAACGCGAGCTCTACGTCATACCGCCGCAGTATCTCTTAGCCGCTAACACGTACCTAACCGTCATACCGCGATTCATTCGCGGTATCTCATCCGCTAACAAGAGATCCCGCTAACATGTAGCGGGATGACGAATTGCTTAACCGTCATTCCGCCGCAGACCGTCATACCGCCGCGGTATCTCTTAGCCGCTAACACATAGCGGAATGACGAAGTTATCGTCATGCCACCGCGAACCGTCATACCGCCACGAACTGTCATACCACCACGAACCGTCATACCGCGATTCATTCGCGGTATCTCTAGATCCCGCTAACACGTAGCGGGATGACGGTTGTCAGGGTGTCATGCAAGTAGCTGACTACTTGGATCTGGTAGGCTTAAATCACAATGCCCGTAAAGCTGCGACCCTAGAGCTACTATCTCTCACCCACTGCAAATATTGCACGGTACTATCCACTTGATCATCGTGTCGAGTTTCAGGAAACATTAAAATCTCATACTCAAAATCGTTCAGCCATACTGCTTGGTGCGGCAGAAAAACCTTGCCAGACTCTATAATCGGAACAATTTGATAAAATCGAGTGAGTTTGTCATCATGTGGTACTATTTCGATAATTGGTAAATCACTGTTTGTCTTTAGCTCTTGCACCAATTGCTGACCACTTGTTTTTGCTCCGATTAAAATTGCGTGCGGTGTCCATCTTGCAGCTAGTGACAGAACTTGCTCTTTAAGCTTTGGATACTCAAGCTTTGCGCGATATACATCGAGTAAATAGAATTTATTGCCCACTTTTGTCCAGGTGGTGCAGACGCTAAAGTTGCTCATGCTGCTTGTTGAAACTGCAGTGTCCCAGCTCTGAGTGACATATGAGAGACTATCAGAAAAATTTCTATAGCGCTTCAGCCACTCTCGTTTAATTATACCACTTGAAAGTGGCAGAGGGTTTTGTTGATATTGTGCAGCAAAAGCGTAACTTCCAAGTTCAACCTTTATCATCTCAACTTCTTCTTTTCCTCCATCGAGGGGATATAGCAACTGACCTTCTTCTCTTGAGTATAATATTACGGGTGGTGTCATTCTAGCACTTGATGCTGTAATCCAGCTTTTGTACTCATTTGTAGTTACTCGGGTGACAGGAACAAGAAAAGGAGGCGCTGGCTTTTTGATTGAATAGATAATCTCCTTATTTTCAGATATCATCGG
Source organism: Wolbachia endosymbiont (group A) of Melieria omissa (assembly GCF_964031125.1). NCBI lineage: Bacteria > Pseudomonadati > Pseudomonadota > Alphaproteobacteria > Rickettsiales > Anaplasmataceae > Wolbachia > Wolbachia endosymbiont (group A) of Melieria omissa. The sequence continues at coordinate 1,211,515 of NZ_OZ035007.1, forward strand.
TAAACAAGTATGGTTCCATATGTTTTTCGGTTTGGAGAGAAGGTGCCCGGTTAAATCTTCTTGATGTAGCCTATGCATCACAAGAACAATTACTCCTTTTTTTCTATTGTTGAGCCTGGCTACTAAAGTCTGGTCAAACCAATTTGTAGCACGCTTTCTAAACGTTTCACTCAAAGCTTGGGCGGGACTCAGTGGATCATCCACGATGATGAAATCACCACCTTCACCTGTTAACGTCCCTCCAACTGACGTTGCGATTCTGTATCCTCTCTGCACTGTTTGAAATTTGTATTTGGTATTCTGATCTTTGGATAGTTCTACCTCTGGAAACAGCTCTCTATACCAACTAGACTGCATTATGCATCTTGTATCGAGCGAGTGCTTTTCGCTAAGCAGCCGAGAGTAGCTTGCAACTATTATTCTTGCAGTTGGCTGATTTCCCAGTATCCATGCGGGCCACGCAACACTAGCGCACAGGGACTTCATTGAACCATACGCGTCAAGTTAAGAGATTGTGAGCAAATTTAGAGAGGTTAAAGTGGATACTCTAGCCCTTCTACGTTTGTCTTTTAATGAAAATCGCGACCAAGTTATAGTGAGTTTTTTAAGAAATGCTTTTAAACTATTAATTTTGGTTAATACTAAAAATAACTCTCTAACCCGCCTTTTTAGCTCAATAAATGCCTTTGTTAAGCTAAGTTCTGTATTCTTTTTCACTTCTGTGCAACCAACTATGCCGTGAAATATAAGAATTGCGCACAATTTAGCATATAGTTCACATAATACTCTGCATGGCTTTCCTTTTAGCTTATCAAGCCTGATATGGCTTTTATACAATTTAAATAATAACTCAATTTGCCACCTTACTCTGTAAATCGTTAATACTTGCTCAGCACTAATTTTATTTTCTGGAACATTAGTTATAAATATTGACCAGTTCAACAATTTTTGATTTCTTTTAGAGGATGTATATCCCTGCGATCTTGCTAATCTATTAGCTTTCCTTCTTCTGGCCATAGACTGTTCTTCAGTTAGTTTCTGACATATAATTCTTACTCTAATTTTTGCTTCTTTTCCTAACAATACCTCGTTTTCTAAAAATAACTTATCCTCTAAACATTCTAATAACTCCATTTTTTGATTTGTTTCTACATCATATATGTTGGTATCGGATTTATAACGACTTATGAAATAAGCTCCTATTTCATTGATTTGTTTAAAAGAACTTGGCACAAAATAACCGAGATCAGATATTAGCAAATCATTGCTTAATATATTACTTAAATGTTTCCTATATCCCTGGTCTGATCTTACCCCCTCCGTTAAATTAAGTTGGTCTATTATCTGATTCATGTAGTCGAAAACTAATTGTAACTTTATTCCAGACTTAGTATTGCTTTCATAGCCACTGTAGCTAGTACCATAACCTTTATACATCTCTTCCATACTGTTAGGTAGAGTAATATAGCTACTGTCCAATAATTTAACACTATTAAATTGCTGTAAGATTTTGCAATCAACTTGCAAGATATTTTTAAAGAGAATCACAGATTCATTATACATCCTTTTCATAAATTCCACTGCTTCTTCAGTAAATCTAAAATCCAAACCTTGTTTTGTTATATCTATCGAGTCCTCGTTTAGTAATTGACACATTGTTTCTACGCTACAATTATCAACTCCTATATTACCCAAGACCATGGCTTTTACGAATGATGAACCTTTTAGCTTTCTCTTTCTTTTTATAAACCTTGTTGTAATTGAGATTTTCTCTGCTTTTTCATTAAAAAATTCTTTGAGCTTTTTTGATAAGCAAGTTATTTTATTCATTGGTTCTCTCACTAAAAGTATATCTGGGAGAACTTATACCTTATTATTCTATCTCTTTCATACCTTTATTTCCTTAACTTGACGCGTATGATTTGAAAGACAATCTCATTAAAAATAGAATATATGACTCTGTTAGTTTATTGGAGGATACTATATGTGCATTCATTCGTAATATTACGGAAAGTTCGATCAAAACTATTTGTTCTGTGAGTTATTTGCCTACTTATTTATGATATTTGGTATTATACCTAAATTTTGGATTAGTGATAAAAAAGCTAGAGGAAGAATGGACTATGGATTTGTCGAATTGGACTTTGAATACTTGATATCTTCTTTCCAGATAGATTGAAAACGAAGTTGTATAAAAAATGCTGCTTTGAATGGTTATTTTTGAAATATTTGAGCCTGATTTTTAAATTCCCCTTTCATTTACTCACTGATTGCAATAAGCTTCTTTCATAAAGCTAGATGGAACATATGATTTTTCTATTGTACAATCTGACTGTTTCATAGTTTTAGCTAACTCTTCAGAAACGTCACTGTTTATTTCAAAATAACCATCTTCTATGCCTATAGAAACATTTTTTCCTCCTAAAAGACAGCTCCCCCCTAAACTTGATTTATCCTCCAACTTACTAAAACGTGCTATGCTTTCTTCGTTGGCGAGCTTTACTTCTATTTTATTATTATCTCTATCACTAGGAGATAAATAAACACTGACCTTCCCAAAGTAAGTAGTAAAAGACATTTCAATTCTACCCTCCGAAATGTCGGTGTAATTCCTAACTCCTTCTTCATTTTCAACTCTAACTATACTTTCTCCAACTTGAAGCATACCAATTTCCAGACCTAAATTTTTAGCTTTTTTATTGTTGAATATTCTTGCAACTTCGACAACACTATCTTTTGGATATTTTATACAAAAGTGTCCATTGTCCATCTCTAACTCAAAATCATGATCATCAGTTTTTACACTTACGTCTACGATACTTTTGTACACCAAGTCCTTAAGTTCTAAAAGTATTTTTTCTCGTTGATCTAGAGCGTATCTATCTGAGCAAATTATGTTCACGAAATCGCCATGTTCTTCATCGCTAAATCTATTTAAAGACGCACCTCTTGATACTATTTGCAATATCTTTTTCTCATCTAAAAATCCATAAATTCGGGTAGTATCGTAAGAAAAATATAGCTTTTGCAATGTATCAATTATGCGATCCACTAAAGATATATTAGCTTTATACGGAAGAGTGAACATTACTCTTTGTTTCAGCGCCTCGCTTACAATTTTATCAAGTCTTTTATTGCACTCTTCATAATCCTCTTCATTACCATAGTTACCCAAAGCATCCAATTCATCATGAATATTATCTATTTTTTGCCAAATACTTTCATATTTTTCTCTTTCTCTTTCTCTTAATTTTACTTTTGCTAAGGAAAAAGAATCTTTTTTACGTATTATGTTTGCATTGTAGACTAGTTGACCGTAGGTCCTACCAACAATTTCATCATAATCAAAGCAATAGCTAACATTATAGTCACTTTCACTAGTTGATTCCTGATCATTGCTACTTTCATCGTCATCTTTATTCCATACTTCAATATCGTAATCAGTGTTTTCAAGGTTTTTGTCTTCACTTGTTCGATAATCTTGATTGTTTTCTACTTTTTCGTACAGCCAGGTTGATTTTTGATCATCGCTACTTTCATCGTCATCTTCATTCCATACTCCAATGTCGTAGTTAGTATTTTTAGGTTTTTTATCTTCACCTGTTTGATAATCTTCTGCTTCTCTATATAGCCATATTGATTCCTGGTCATCATTATCATTGATACGCCTCATTTCCACTTTTGTTGTAGACTGAGGTCTTACTATTTCTTTTCTTACGTTTTCTTTGTTTAATTCATCTTCAAGAGACACTTCATTACTAATATAGAAGTTTTTCTGTTTTAAACTCTCATTTTCATTCTGCAATGAACTAAATTCTGCAAACAGTTCTTCACGCTCTGATAAATAAACATAGAGCTGGCCTATTACATCATTAAGTTCCTTATCTTTTTCTAATATCTGGTTTTCATAATTACTCTTCAAATCCTCTATACTGTCTACCAGCACTACACTTTCTTTTCTTAGTCTACTTGAGTTAGATTCAACCAAATTTAACCTTTGCTGTAACTCTTCATTTTTTTTGTCTATCATCTGTATTTCACTCTTCATATCTTCTAATTTGCTGTCCAAGTTCCCTATTATGTCATTTTTATTCTTCACGTCCAATAATACTTTTTCTATTTCTTGTTTTAGCTGTTCAATTTCTTGGCCATTTTTAGTTAATTCTCTTGTTTTTCTTTGTAATTGAGCTTCAAGCTCTTTAATTTTCTTTTCTAGGATCTGATTTTTCTTGCTGAGCTCACTCACTTCTTGATCATACTCTTCCGCTATACCTTTATAGCATTCCAAGAGCTTTTCATTTTTCTTGAGATCAAAGTTTTCTTGTTGCAGCCTTTCTATTTCACCATCTGAATTATCTATTACTTGGTTACCCTCACTACCAATCTCAAATATCTCTTCAGAAGTAATCGTAAAATCTTTAAATACGCAAGGCAAAGTAGTGTCTTCAAGGTTATTACTATCAAATGAGTTATATTGTACTACCTGCCTTGAACTAGGCATACTTATACCTTTCTATTAACAAAGGCACACAATGCATTATATTTACTATATACGCAACTGATTTAAACATAATTTATTTACTAATTCATATTGTGAATTTTTATAAAATAGGTTTATATGCAAAATATTATAATAACGTTAAAGCACGTAGCTAATACCATTATTAGTACAGTATAAAGGGCCTTTTTGCCTATAATTGAAGAGTTTAAGCAAATTCATAATATACCTCATTTATCTTCTAATAACGAAAATTTGTATCGAAACAGATAAGACCATAAGTATGAAATTCAAAGAGGAATGAATCAGTTAAATCAAGAATAGATGTTGTGTTATAGTAGTGATTATGCTAATTATTGGGTCGTTTGGTTAAAAGGTAATTGTGAAAAGGGGTAAGAATTTGACTGAAGATAAAAAATTAGCATCTGATATTCTAAAAGAGGTTGCAGGTACTGGTACTGCTGATAGTGATAAAGTGACATTGTTTGACATTAAAACAGCTTTACAAGAACGTGGTTTTGGTATTTTAATAATCATCTTCTCCTTGCCGCTATCGGTGCCTATACCGGTTCCACCTGGTTATACAACTATTCTTTCTATACCTTTAATCTTGTTTTCATTACAACTTCTGCTTGGGTTTCATTCTCCCTGGATGCCACGTTGGTTGGAAAGGAAATCCTTTAAACGTTCAACATTAGCCCTTGTGGTTAAAAAAACTTTACCTGCATTAAAAAAAATAGAAAAGTTCATGAAACCGAGAATGTCTTTTATCTTCTGTGGGCCAGGTGAAAAGATTTTGGCATTTATAATGCTGGTTTGCGTATTGGTGATAGCCAATCCGCTTCCGTTGACTCACTTCATTCCAGCAATCGGTACGACTCTTATTTCACTTGGTATTATGAATAAAGACGGGCTTGTCTCGATACTTGGAGTGTTGGTATCCTTGTGTGGAATATTATTTGCTCTTATTGTAATAGTAAAAGGTCCACAGCTTATAATTAGTGCGTTTTCTTTTCTCAAGAGTTTTGCATACGGTTAATCTTGAGCTATTAGCAAATTAGATATTCTATAGAAATACCATGGCAACCAGTGTGGAAGCAAATTCTTTTGTTTACTGTTTGTGTCTCAAAAGCATAAAAAAGTACGTACTGTTGTGAGAACAATTTAAACAAAAGCGGCGTTTTAAAAGTAAAAGCTTGGAATTTTTACAACAAAGTTAGGCAAAACAGTTCATATGTAGATTTAGCGAAAGTAAGCCAATATAGGTGATTTCAGCGTATAATAAAATCACCATATAAAAAAGTTCGTATGTATCGTTTGGAAGACCAGCGCATCCCAAAACAAACTCTTCTCTCAATAGCTGATTTTGAGTGCTAGAAATAGTTATTTTGCTTGAGATCTTAATAATATATTTTGCTAAATTAATATTGATTTACTTGCGGAAGAATTAATAAGCGTATTATAAAAAACAGAATTTAAAAAAAATGAAAGATCAGATTGACCTTATCAAGAGGCCTTTATTGAAAACTATTTCAAGTCTAAAATTTTCTACAATATTATTGGCCCTTTAATTTAACCAACAAGTGACAAAAACTTTATAGGGATCACAGCAAGTAATCCTTTTTTACCTTTTAGTAGACTTATTTATTAATATTAAATTTTGCATTTCTTATAATATTATTCACAGTTTCAATATCATCATTAAAAGAGCGATATACATTTTGTACAAAAGATACATCATCAGTAGTGTCTAAGTAGTTATAAGGATTCCCCTTACGTGAGTGAATGTCAAAGAAAACGCACTTTTTATTAACCATACCTCTGTATATATATGTATAATAAGTAGTACCTGCTGCAGCATCACCTCCATGAAGATATATAAAGTGATATCCATCTATCAATATTTTATCTGGTAATACGTCTTCCTTAACGTCAATAGGCATGAATGTTTGGTAACTACTATAACATGTTTCTTCTAAAAGATTATCCTTGCTAATTAGCACATCTCCTCTTATCCGATAGTGGTAGATATCAGACTTATCAATTTCGAATGAGACAACTTTTCTTGAGTCTTTTATGAGAGAGTCATTTTCGTAATGAGCTATCAGGGCAGTACTATCATCATCTATAATCATATTACCAGGTATTGGTAGCTGCAAATCACTTTCTGGATCGTAAAAAACATCCAGCCTTTCTTGTGCAAGAAGTGGCAAATAAAAAAAAGCGAAAATAAAAACTCTAAATAAAGAAATACTATACATCTGCAAAATTAAGATGAAATAAGAAAAATCTTTTTCTAATCATACAGGTTACTTTAATTCTCGTCTACTCTACTTACTGATATACGTTGGACTTATAGTTTGAAAAAAATTAAACCAAATTCCAAAAATGTGTATAGCTAATATAAAGATCTTATATTGAGCCTGTTAAAACGCTTTTATCGAAATATTACTTTGGATTAGAAAAAATCCTACAATACTAATTGACAAGTTTTAAGAGTGAAGTAGTATAAACAAAATATGTTAAATCTTGTTAGTTATAGGGGTTCAGTATGGATTACGAAAATGTACAAAAGATATTACTGACTTCCATTAAAAAAGATGATCCTCATAAAGGATTGAAAGAGTTGGAGATTAGGAGGTATTGTATTGCATATCAGACATTGTTGCGTGAATGGGACAGAACAATAATACCGCCTTTTCTTAAGGAAATTTTAGAGGATGAAACTTGTTGGCAAATGCCGATAGGAGATACTTCAGATCAGGTTAGGCTCAACAGGTATGCTGTGGGAGGAAGATTGTTAACTTTGGAGTTTAAGGGTGGGCAAAAAAAACTCCTTGATAGTTTTGACCGCTATAGAATTGCCTGCTGGTGTTGTTTTGAGGACGAGATAAGAGCTATTTTTGAAGAATTTAAATTAACATTAGGTAGTAAACCAGTAGAGAGTTTAGTTAAAGGATGTGATAAAGGAGCTTTAATGGTCTACTGGTCACACGCCATAAATAATCAGGAACATCAGTTAGAATTAAATAACGAGCATCCATACGTTTATGCTTTTAGATGTGCAACGATAGAAAAGCATGTTGAAGCTTTGGAATTCTTTTGGAATAAGTTACAGTCAATTGATTCTGTGTCTCCAAAAAGGAAAGAAGATTTATTAATGGAAGTAGCGTATAATAAGGGGCGTTTTTCTACTGACAATGTTGGAATGGTTGATTTTTGCCTACGTCGTCTTGATGTTGACAGATACCATGAATTATTGAAAAGGGACTTTAAACAACATGGGTGTTATTATACTTTAGGTATATTGAGAAGAAATCATTCTTTTGAAAATGCTAGAAAGCTATTTGAACATTTAAAGCCAGAAGATTTATCTCCTGAAGCTTATAGTACATCAATGTTTTCAGCATTAAACTCGCTTGTTTCTGCACCAGATGATAATTTTGTTAAATCTGGCAGTGATATGCTTGCCTCTATGTGGAATTGTCCTGGCTTTGATGCTCATAGACAACACTATTTACATAATCTAAGCATAAGATTATCATCCAGAGATTTAATTGTTCATCTTATCAAGGACAACAAAGCTACTAAAGTAGTATCAGAAATTATCAATTCTCTTAGTCAGGAGCAAATGCAGTCTATTATGGAACGCAACAAGTCAGAGTATGAGGTGTTTATTAGAGTTAGAAACACGCAATTGGATTGTGGAGCAGGTGATAGTCAGTTACCAAGTTCATCATTAGATGTAGAATCTGTAAAACAGGAAGTTACTGATATTAGAAGCAAAGTATAGTGTTTCTGTTTTAGGAAATTCAGTTACTTAGACTTAAACGAAAGCATGCAAAGAGCTTAGTGAGGATAAAATTTGTAAAGGGTTAAAATCGGGGGCTAGTTATGGTTAATAACAATCAACAGCAAGAAAAACCACAAGGTTTCGAGTTAATTGAGTTGCTTTTGGGGAAAGTAGATTCTTCAACTTCTAATGCAGTAGATCAATCTTTTGAAGCAAGATATCAGTCGTTGGTTGATCAAATACAATCTTATTTACATTCTAGTGAAAAGCCTGGCTTTTTTCCCCATAGATTCTTAGGTTCTTTTTCTAGTGTATTAGATACTAAACTTAATGACAAGCTAGGCATAAAAAAATTGCACTTTCGTTTTGAGGGAGCAAGAACTTTAAAGGTTGTAGCAGAAACAGAGTCCAAAACACATGTTTTTATTTTCACTGAAGATATAGAAGCTCAACATTCTAAACAAACAAATACTAAGAATTTCGAATTCACCACAGGTGAGTGGAAGAATGTGATGGGTAGAGATTATACTAAATCAGATGCGCGTAAGCTTCAAATTGATGTAATAAAAATCTTGAAAGATAAGTATGAGTTAGTAAAAAGCAAACCTAAATCAGACAAAGATGTTAAATCAAAGAAGTTATACTTATATCTGAAAAGTGATGGTGTGTTAGAGTATAAAGCTAAGAATGTATATGGTAATGTTAAAACAATTGAGATTAGTCGTGATCAACTAAAAGGTAAGGTTTTCGATGAAGTCAAGCAATTTCTAGGTAAGCAAGGTAAAGATCTTAGTGATGATGCCAGGAAGGAGTTATCTAGAATGACTTCAGAAAAGGGATATACCTTAAAGAGTGATGGAGAAGATGAAAAAATAAATATTAAGGTAGAAAGTAAAAAGAAAATTGTAGATCAACCCATTGAGCCTACAATAAAGTTTCAGGAAGTGACAAAAAAGTTAGGTAAATCTGTCTATCTAGAAAATTATATTGAAAAGCTTGTTAATCCAGATGCAGAAATAGATCAAGTTCAGGATAATCTTAAAGAAATTCTAACTTACATAAAAGAAGTTCATACTAATTTAAATTTACAAGGTAATGTTTATGGTATTAAAGCTCGCGAAGCCGATCAACATGGCTTTGTAGCAGGAATATTTGATAACTTTCGATATCGTGATAATACCAAACTCTATCTGGAGCAGTTTGCTGGGGGAGGTTACGCTGATATTGTTTTGCTTGTTCGTGGGCCTAATCGTGCTGTTGATTCAGTCCCAATTCTTATTGAACTCAAGGCTGGAACTGAAGGACAAGTTGATCCAAGTGATGCGCTGGAGCAAGCTAAAGGTTACATTGAAGGTTTTAGACCAAATAAGATGCGGATTTTAACCAATGCAGGTGATGCCATTGCTGTTGGGTTAAATTTAGATTTTAAAGAACCTTTTAAAACTGAAGTAAAACCCATTAAACAACCTTCTTCTTTGATGGAGGATTTTGTAAAATTAGCTCACAGATGGAATAATCAACAAATTTCTGAAGAAGATTTTAAGCGAGAAATAGCAGGTTTATTATCAAGTGAATACCATACTTTTCCAGCAAATAAAGAAACAAAAGATCATTACTATTTCAGTCGAGATATATTAGGTCAATCAATTTTAATCAACAAGATTGGTCAAGATCAAAGTAACATTAAAAAATATATATACTCATATGATGAGTACCCGCTGAACTGGCCTCAGGGAACAGAATACACTTTATCTAAAAGCCCAGTTATGACATTAATACTTGTTCAAGGTAATGAAGGACAAGAAAAAACAGCATTCATTTTTCATATACGAGAGTCCAATACAAAGGAATTCTATGCTGATAAAAAAATTCCAGTACTGAACATACCTGAAATAGGAAAAGTAGGAAATGCCGTAGAAATTAAAATGAGTCTAAAAAAATATGAAACAGGATTATCTTTTGAAGACCTTTTTAAAATAGAACAGATAAGTAAATATAAACCAAGTGGTGCCGATCAACAATTTACAGGTAGTTTTCTTAAGATACCTAATTCTGATGAATTAAAGGTAAAATTTGATCAGGCAATCACTTCTCAGCATGCTACTTCTTCTGATGGTAAAGATTTATTACCAGATTATAAAAGGCTACTTACTGAGATAGCAGATGCAATTTATCCTATTAAAGATTTGATTACTAATGAAGCAAGATTACAAGCTGTGCTTAATGGCTTGCTTAGTGGTTATAGTGATTTGAAGCTAAAAGAGACTTCTGCGAAAATTGTAATCATACCTGAATTTCAAGTAGGAGCAGGTGGTCGTGTTGATATGGTAATTCAAGGTATTGGTCCTTCGCCTCAGGGTACTAAAGAATATACTCCTATAGCGCTGGAATTTAAGCTTATAGATAAAAACTTAAATCAAGATCAGCTAAAACAGGAAGTTGATAAATTAACAAAAGAACAAAATGTTAGATATGCTAAAGGGGCAGCACTGAAAACAATAACAGATAGTGACAAAATGTTTTTCATGGGCGTAGTTGTTAATGTGAAAGCTAAAGATAAAAATTCTTTAATATTAACGAGTGATGAGTTTGTTCCTGCTATAGTAGTTCATAGTTCTATTGACATAGCTAAGAGAAAACATTTAGAAGGAATACAAGAGATAACTCAGAGACTTAAAAATATTGGTATACAAGAAGAGAATTTACGTACATTAGAATCTGCAACAGCAGAAAAAGATTATCATTATTGGCTGCAACAACATGATATAGCTGATATTGCAAGAATAGAATACGGTTATGGAGCTGATACATTATTTGAAATAGTGGGATCACCAGAACACATAGTTAATCAATTACAACAGTTTCAAGATAGCGTAACAACAAGAGGTGAAAGAAGGCCATTAACTTTAATTGTTAATTTAGATAATAATCACTGGGTTACGTTGGTCGTTGCCTATCAAAATGGGCAGTATAATGGATACTATGTAGACTCGTTGGGTAATAGTGTTCCAGATAATATTCGTCAAGTTTTACAACAGGCTCAAATTACCGTTAATGGTGTTTCTGTTACTCAACAAAGAGATGGTTATAATTGTGGCTTATGGGCGTTAGAAAACGCTAGAGGTATTAATGCTGTGTTGCAAGGAAGTAGAAGTAATATTCCTGATGAAATACGTAACCGTTTGCAAGTTCAAGGAAGAGATGAAGCTTATTTTATACGCACGAGAGAAGATGTTTCAGACAGATTAAGTATAGATCCACAACGTATAGCTAATCTAGAGACTGTACTTGCTGAAACACAAGCACCTAGAAAGAAATTTGACCTGAATAATTGTGTAAAACAAGGTAGTAGAAAAAGAAGAAGTATTAATCCTTGTTTATTTTCATTGGGTGATGTAAAAAAGTTTATTAAGGGAAGGGTAGATGAAAATAATATAGATAAGATTATAATTGATAGTGAAAAGTTCCTAACTTATGTCAAAAGTAGTCAAGGTGAAAAGAAAAATGCTCAGCTAGTAGAGTTTGTTGGAGACAAAAATATCGAAGGTAATCATAAGTACTTATTTGATAAGGTAGTTGAAGATCAAGGGTACGGACGTTATATTGAAAATGAACGTATTAAGAATTTGCACGGTGACATTTCACAGCAAAATAGTGGTTTAATAAAAAGCCCGAAATTAAAAAGCAGATTAATGAATGCTGCAGGTGGGATACAATTAATAAGAGGAATCCATGGTGCCATTGTGTCTTGTAAGGATGGAACAGCAACAGATTGTGGATTAAATTTAGGTGGGATAGGATGGTCTTTTGCGTCTCAACCAATTGAGAATGTAATGGTTAAAATTACTCCAAAAGTTGTAGCATCAGCTGAAAAGGTTGCAGGAAAAATTGTATCAGGCACTCTGGGTAAACAGACAAAATTTGCTATTCGGATTGCAGGTGTAAAGTTTGGAAGTACAATAGCAAAAGGTACGGCAGGAGCTATAGCTGGTGTTTTTGATAATGTTGATATAGGTATGTCAGCAAGTAATCTTGTTGATTGTAAAAAAAGAGAGGATAGTGATAATCCATGTGGAGAAAAGGAGATAAGAGATAATATAGCATCTATATCCTTTTCTAGTGTATCGTTTGTTTCTGGTGTTGCTCTTACAGCAGCAAGTATGCCGGTGGTTGGTATTGCAGTTGGATTTGGGCTCATGGTAGGTTATGGAATTTATAGTGGTGTCAGCAATATCATAGAGTATGAGAAAAAGTATGATACAACCCATGGAGAGAACTGGAGTATTTTTTGGCGTACACTTCTTTTTCAACCTATGGCAGCTGATGTGCAGCATCTTGCAGCTAGGAAAGACACAGTTAATAGTTTAGCTAAAGGAGTGAGGCAAGCTTTAAATAATAGCCCTAATAGTACTGTTGCTTATGGTATTGGTCTTGGAAAAGTAAGCGGTAATACCCTTCGTCCAGATTATGCAAAGATTCTTATGAATAAAGCAGAAAGAGCCAATACAAGAAATCTTTCACGTATTATACCTCATAGTATTGAAGGTGCTAGCAGGGTTTGTTTACCACAGGTTACTGACCAAGATTATGAAAAAGAAGGTACAAAAAATTCATTCGACTTTGCTTCGTATTATTGTGAAAATTCAGTGGTTATTAGTCACGATAATAGGGTAAAAGCAAAACAAAAGGATAAAACAATTGTTTATGATTTAAGCAATGTAGACAAAGGTACCATCATAGGAAGTGATGAATGGAACAATAATTTTCTAATTGACTCAAGTACAGCAGAAATAGTTGGTGGTAGTAATAAGGTAGTAAATAGGTTTGTTGTAAATAACGCTGACTTCTCAGGTAAAATTATTGGTGGAAGTAACACTGTTAATATACTTGATTTAAGCCAATTGAAAGATCCAGTTATAGGAATGAACGTTAACTATCGTTTTAAGCCTAATGCCTCTGGGTCATTAAAGGCAAGAGTAAATGGTCGTTGGTTAATCAATGATCAAATTGATAATAATGGCATCTTTAATTATTACTATGTTGGAAGAAAGAACAAGGTGGATGAGATTTTGTGCATGGGTTACTCTGAACACTTTACAGGAATCGATGATCGTGAGGTTATCATAGATAGTGGTGGTGGCTCTAACAACAATGAGAAAGATATAGTTGAAAATTGCAAAAAAGTAATTATTTTGCCGTATACTACAGTCAAGGGTGGAAAGAGCAACTATACTTTTTACGTAAAAGCTGCAGACTACAAAGGTAAGGGTTTATATTCAGAAATTGATGTAGATGGAACAGGAACTATAATTTTTCCGGAAATTGATTTATTAGGTGATTGTGATCAAATCACTTATTCTACAAGCAGTAATACTTTATCTTTAAAAATAAATTTTGGTCAAAATAATCAATTTACTCTTGATATAAAAAATTATGTCGAACAAAGCAGTAATAAACCTCACTTTGTACTAATAGATAAAAATGGTAGTAATATTGTTCCTAAGATTGAAAGATCGGACTCATCAGCTATAAAAATTACTTCATTTGAATTACATTCAGAACATTCCTTAGATAATTTTGACGATGTTGCAAGTTATTATAAGAAAATTCTAAACAATAACAAGGATTACAAAGTCTTTAGTGTTATCAGAGATAGAGTACAGAATCAGGGTAATAGTGCAGTTCTACATATGGTTTTTGGTTCTTCAGAAGAAGATGTAATTAACTTTGATCAAGGCACCATGTTTGCTAGAGGCGGAGAAGGAAGTGATGTATACATTATTGGTAATGATATAAATAGTAGAGAAGTTAAAATTGATAATAACTCAAGTGATAAAAAACTAGATACACTATTTATGTCGGCAGTTGAGAAAGATTTTTCAATTCAGCAATGTGATCTGTATTTAAAATACAATAATAGTAACATTCGAGTGAAAAACTACTTTCAAGATCCTAATTATAGGCATCTTATAATTATGAACAAAAAAGGAGAAACTTTTATCCCCAATATACAATCAATGTCTTGTTCTCCCTCTTCTTCGGGAAAGGGTAAATTAGTTCCTTTTTTACAGGCTACACAAACTCAGAATATGTTTTTGTTATCTAAGGATTTTCAAGGTGATCATGTAGTAATAGATTCTCGTCTTGAAGATATTGAGAAATATAAAGATAGAGAAGATCTTTTATTAATAAGAGAAAGTGGAAATCCTTTTATCATTAGAATAGAAGGTTTTTATACTGATCGAAGTAAATGGGAGAATATTTCCTATTCTCTCTGGAATAACAATGATCTTTTTCCATCTCCTGAGTTATTAGGAAATGTTGATAATGTAATGGAGCATAAGAATAAACTTAGAGATGATTATGAAAGAATTGTAAAAGAATATGTTGAAGATTTTAGTGACTCTACTAGTGTTATTCAGCACAATCAAAAGTTGGAAAAAAATGTTTCTACTTTCGTAGGAGAAGACAAAGAACGCATAGGAGTAATGATGTTAAAGAATATTACTCCGGATGAGGTTGAAGTTTCTAGTAGTGGTACAGATCTGATATTTCGTGATAAGAAGTCTAATCATACGATCAATATAAAAGATTGGGATAATAACGAATCTTATAGGATTTCTACATTGGAATTTGATCCAGGCTTAGAACCAATAACACTCCGTAAATTAGGTAGATTTAGCTTATCTGAGGTAGGAAAAATACAGTATTTAATTGGTAAAGCTTCAGAAAATTATCAGAATAGGGATAAATATACTCTGAAAGTAGAAAACGACTTTAAATGTTTAATGTCAGTTGACGATTTTGAAAGAGGAAATAGAGATCCAGTACATCAGTGTCTTGGTTTTCCTTCACTGCAAAACCAGGTTAGCTTTACAGAAAATTCCTGTAGTTTAGAGCAAATTGAGGAACTCAAAAATATAACGTCAAATAGTAATCAGATTTTAACATTGCTTGAAAAGTTAGAAAACAACCTTTTGCTGAATGGTTATGATTCAAACATAATAGATCAGTGCAATAAGTGGATGATAACTTCAGGATTGGGGGTATTAAAACCATTGGTAAGCACGGCAATTTATGAAGGTAAATGGGATGAAGTTAAAACTCTTCTTGATAAAACTGCTAAAAAAAGTAAGGATGATGTTGAACATAAAAGTCAGTGTTCGGAAAAATGGACGCCTTTGCATTATGCTGTTTACAACGGTAATGTGAAATTAAGCGAAAGTATATTTAAATCATTTTTAGAGAAGAAAGGTGACATTAATGCCTTAACTAGTTGCAACGATGATAATTGGGCACTTTTACACTATGCTGTTCATTACGGCAATCTTGATATGGTTAGCTTTCTTGTAGATAAGGGTGCTAACGTTGAAATTAGAAGTAAGAAAGGTAAGGCACCTCTGCATTTGGCTGTTGAAGAATCCAAGCAAAACATAATTAATCTTCTTCTTGATAGAGGTGCTGATATCGAGGCTAAAAACAACGATGGTAAAACACCTCTGTACTTAGCCGCTTACAATAATGACTCAGATATAATCAAGCTTCTTTGTAACAGGATCAAGACTAAAAGTAATGATGCATTTAAAATGATAAAACAGGTTGAATTTTTAAAGAAGGAAGTTGTTAACCAAGCAAATATTCCATCTAATCCAAAAAGATCGGTAGAGTCTTGTATAAGTAGTTTAAGAGATTCAATAAAAAGTGCAGCAAAAAAGGTGTTAAAGGATGGTATGCTGCATAGTCGTAATGCTTCGACTATTGAACTTATAGATAAGGTTTATAATTTCGATGAAAGGTTGTTTAATGAAGCAATTAAGGAAGCTGTGAATGACACATACGCAGGTGTAGGTATAAAAGGAATATTAAAGTTTATAAGCAGTCACCATTATATTGGCCAGTTTATTCCAGGATATATAGCTGTATTTGATAAAATACCAAAGAATGATGGTGCAATGTTTAAATTAGCTTACTCTATTAGAGAGACCATGAAAATACCTAGGGTCAGTTCAGAAGAGAAATCTTATCTTGAAAAGCTAAAAAACAAATTACCAGAATCAGTGAGGAATGCAGTATTTTCTTCAGCGATATGTATTAAAAATGTTGAGTATGGAAGGTACTTATATTCACCTAATAATAATTGTATGTACCACTTAAACAATTGTGACAGGGATAGGCGGTATGTGTTTACCTGGCCTTCAAATGGAAGAAATGGTCAATTTAAGTGGAAGGTTGAGTTTAATGGCGATAATGTATATTTAAAGAATGTTGAGTATGGAAGGTACTTGTATTCACCTAATGATGATTGTACGTACCACTTAAAGGATTGTGACAGCGACAGGCGGTATGTGTTCACTTGGCCTTCAAATAGAAATAATGATCAATTTAAGTGGAAAGTTGAGCTTGATGGGGGTAATGTGTATCTAAAAAATGTTAAGTATGGAAGGTACTTGTACTCACCTAATAATGATTGTATGTACCACTTAAACAATTGTGACAGGGATAGGCGGTATGTGTTTACCTGGCCTTCAAATGGAAAAGGTGGTCAATTTAAGTGGAAAATTGAAAATTGTGGATCTACTCGCAATAGACGTAGTATACAAGAATCAAATGGTTATAATCAAACTGTAGTAAACTATCAGTCAATATTGACTGAAGAAAATAGTCAGCAAATAGCAAGTAGAATATCTGCTATAGTTGAAGATGTTGAAAGGCACACCTTTTTAAATCAGTCAAAAAATAAGTTAGATTTAGATAGTTGTTTAAATAATAGAGGGAGAAGCAACGCTGCGGATTCTATGAGGAGAGATGTTTGTAGTGAACTCAATGCAAGTGGGAGAAAAAATATTGTTCTAAGCGGAAACGATGTATGTACAATTACTTCAGGTCATGAAACACTTGATATTGAAAACTTCCCTATTCAAGAGGTAATCATTAATGAGGATGTCAATGGAAAGAAAAGTTTAAGAAGTATATTAGATTTACATCAGCTGGTACAGCAAGTAGATAGGGATTTGAGTATAAAACCGACACCAACGATTATTAAAGACAAAAATGATTTATTAATTAAGTTATCTATATCAGCTACCGGCTTGCAGCAAGATGTAATAACAGTTAGGCTGAAGGATGCACTTATAAATAAGTGGTATAAAAAACTACAAATTATTTTTGATAATGCACCGGTGGAAATAGATGGTAATCTAGATTTAAAGTCTTCATTCTTTATTTCTGATGAGAAAATTATTGTAGTAAGACCTCAAGACATAGAAGAAAATAGTAAACTAATTATATCTAAAAAAGCAGGGCGGTATACCTACCTTCATGATAAATATGACTTGATAGTTACCAATGCCTTTAATGCTGGTATAGAAGCAAATGAGTTGTGTATTATATATTTTAGAGATTTCTATAAAGAACCTAAAATGAAAACATTATCTATAAAATTTACTGACAAAGAGATATTATTAAGTAATGAAGTAGATAAAATACATAATTCAGATAGTATTGATAAATTAAATAATGTGAGTTCTATTGTTAATTCACAAGAGAGTTCTATACATTTAGAGGTTCCAAACAGTGGAGACATAAATGCTCAAGGTAAACTTGACAGAACACTGTTGCATCTTGCTTCCGAGGCGGGTGAATTTGATAAGGTGAAACTTCTTCTTGATAGAGGTGCTAATATTGAAGTTCAAGATAAATTTGGGTACACACCAATATTTCTTGCTACTCAATCAGGTAAATGGAGCGTGGTAGAACTTCTTCTTGATAGAGGAGCTAATATTGATGCTCAAGACAAGGAAGGTAAAACACTTTTACACTTTGCTGCATCAGGAAATAATTTGGATATGGTTCAATTCCTTCTTGACAGAGGTGCAAGTATCGAAGTTCAAGACGGGCGTGATTGGACACCGATACTTTATGCTGCTCAGTCAGGTAAATGGGGTGTGGTCAAACTTCTTATTAGTAACGGTGCAAAATTTAATAATGAGATAACGTATCAGGGAACGCCTTTACATTTTGCTGCTCAAGGGGGTAATTTGGATATAGCTCAATTTCTTCTTGATGAAGGTGCTGTCATCGAATCTCAAGACAAAGATGATAAAAAGCCTTTAGATCTTGCTGTTGAAGCAGGAAGGTTGAACGTAGCAAAACTTCTTCTTGATAGAGGTGCTAGTGTCAATGCTAAAGATAAGAATGATAGAACACCTTTAGACTTAGCTACTAAAGGAGATATGATAGAGCTTTTGAAGAGAGCGCAGATGGATCAAGGATTGTCAATCAATGCACGAGAGGGCACTTTTGATAAAGTGGAAGATCTTATTGCTCAAGGTGCTAATTTAGAAGCTAAAGATAATAATGATAATACTCCTCTACATAATGCTTGTAATAATGGTCACTTTAACGTAGCAAAATATCTTATCGAAAAGGGAGCTAGTTTAAAGGCTAAAAATAAAGACAATAAAACACCTTTAGAGTTGGCTGATCACAAGGGTTACATAAATATAGTAGAAATGATAAAGCAGATACAATCAGGATTAGATGAAGAATTGTTGTCTGCGGTGAAAAATGGTGATCCTAATAAAGTTGATGATCTTGTTAGCCATGGTGCTAGCTTGGAGGTGAAAGATAGCAATGGTAACACTCTTTTACATTATGCTTCTCAAAATGGTCATTTTAAAGTAGTAGAATATCTTATCGAAAAGGGAGCTAGCTTAAAGGCTAAAAATAAAGATGGTAACACACCTTTAGACTTGGCTGTTAAAGAAAATATAAAAGAATTTTTGAAAAAAGCACAGTCAGGTTTAAATAAAGAATTGTTGGCTGTAGTAAACGGTGATGATCTTAATAGAGTCAAGGCTCTTGTTAGCCAAGGTGCTAGTTTAGAAGCGAAAGATAATAGTGATAATACTCCTTTACATAACGCTTGTAATAATGGTCATGTGAAAGTAGTAGAATATCTTGTCGAAGAGGGAGCTAGCTTAAAGGTTAAAAATAAAGATGGTGAAACACCTTTGCATGTAGCTGCTCAACATGATAGTACACTTGAAGTAATTGAATTTATTTTGAACAGAGATCTTAGTGGTATTAATGATATAACTAATAACGGTAGAACACCTTTACATTTAGCTATACAAGGAAATAAACCAAGTACAGTCAAACTTCTTCTCAATAAAGGTGCTAATATTAACGCTAAAGACAAGGATGGTAAAACACCTTTGGATTTGGCTATGCAAGAAGGTTATACAAATATAGTGGAGATGATAGAGCAAGTACAATCAGATTTAGATGAAGGATTGTTGACTGCAGTACAAGATGGTAATCTCAATGAAGCTGAAGATCTTGTTAGTCGGAATGCTAATGTTAATACTACAGATATATACAGTTGGACACCACTACATTGGGCTGCATTTGAGGATCGTTTAGAAATTGCAAGGTTTTTGATAAAAAAAGGCGCTGATATTAATGCTGCAGATAAAGGCCCTTATGGTAAAAAGCCTGTGCATGTTGCTATTGAGAACAATAGTAAAGATATCATAGGGTTTCTTCTCAGCAAAGGAGTGAGTATTAATGATACTGACAAGCAAGGTTATACACCACTGCACTATGCTGCATGGAGAGGACGTTTAGAGATTGCTGAGCTTCTCGTTGATAAGGGAGCTAGTATCAATGCTGCAGACGCCTCTACTGCTGGTAAAAAACCTATACATGTTGCTGCTGAAAATAATAGTAAAAGTATTATAGAGTTTCTTATCAGCAAGGGGGTAAACGTTGATGAGGCTGATAAAAATGGTTGGGCACCTTTACACTATGCTGCTAAGTTTGATCAATTAGAGGTTGCAAAATTCTTGATAGAAAAAGGAGCTAATATCAATGCTGCAGATACTTCTACTATTGGTGAAAAACCTATACATGTTGCCGCTGAGAATAATAGTAAAAACATTATAGAGTTTCTTATTAGTAAGGGAGTGAGTGTTAATGATACTGACAAAGATGGCAGGACACCGCTGTACTGGGCTTCTTGGAATGGTCGTCTGGATGTAGTAGAGTATCTTATAGGTAAAGGAGCTGATATCAGTGCTAAAGATAAGGATGGTAGAAACCCGCTAGATGTGGCTAAAGGTCACCAATATGATAATGTTGTAGAGTATTTACAACAAGCAGAATTACGGCTAAATAAACAATTGTTGACTGCAGTACAAGATGGTGATTTTGAAAAAGTTAAAGATCTTGTAAGCCGAGGTGCTAGCTTGGACGCTGCTAACATTGATGCTCAAGATAAGGATGGTAAAACACCTTTGCATTTTGCTGCTCAAGAAGGTAATCTGGACATGGTCCAGTTTTTTCTTAATAGAGGTGCTAACATTAAGGCTAAAGACATGTATGGTTGGACCCCTTTACACTTTGCTTCTGCTTACGGTAAGTTTGATGTAGTTAAATTTTTTCTTGATAGCAATATTAACATTAGAGCTAAAGATAGATATGGTGATACACCTTTACATTTGGCTGCCCAAAATAATGATAAATCTGAAATAGTTGAGTCTTTTTTAGATAGTGATGCTAATAACATTAACGATAGAACTAATAATGGTTGGACACCTTTACATGTAGCTGTACAAGGAAATAAGCCAAGTACAGTTAAACTTCTTCTTGGTAGAGGTGCTGACATTGAGGTTAAAGATACTTACGGCCAAACACCTTTAGACTTAGCTACTCAAAAAGGTTACACAGATATAGTCAAGATTTTAGAACAAGAACAATTAGGCAAAGAGTTGTTTACTGCTGTAAGAGAATATGATTTTTCTAGAGTTGAAAAGCTTATCAGTCGAGGAGCTAATATTGATACTAAAAACAAGAATGGTAAGACGCCGCTAGATATTGCTATTAATACAAAGAACACTCTTGAAGAGAATCAAGGATCTCTCAATAATGCATTATTGCTTGGCCAACAAGGTCGTATAGTGAGAATTTTAGAACATGAACAATTAAACAGGAAGTTATTTACTGCTGTAAGAGAAGAAAATCTCCCTAAAGTTAGAGAGCTTATCAGTCGAGGGGCTAATATCGATACTGAAAGGGATGGTAAAACACCACTAGATATTGCTAAAGAAAAACTTAGAGAACATAGTAAAAATGAAGAATGTAGTGATGTTGTGCAGTGCTTAGAAAAACTTAATCAAGAAAGAGAAAAGCCTGTACAACGTAAACGCCGTCATCACCATGGAGATCACAATCATCATCATATGTCAAGAAAACCTCTTGCTATAGATTCAAGTGATCAACCTGAGATAACAGCAAGTAGTGGTACAAGACCATCTTCATGGATAAATGATTTGTTTAGTTGGGTGAAAAGTTCTGTAGGTGGGTTTAGAGCTGCTTTATCTGAGGAAGCATCAAATACTGCAAGTTCAATACCACAAGTTGATGAGCAATTTGCCAAAGCTTCGGTAAGTAATAGTAGTTCAACAAGTACCACACTACCATCTGATGGTACAGATAAAAAACAAGAAAATGGAGGTTTCTTTGGAGACAACATTGATTATGTAAATGCAAATATAAAACAAACGCGTGAAAGGCAAACACCTGTTAAATTTAAACCTAGTAGCGGAAATATAATACTAGAAATGGGAGATCACTATCTATCACATGTTGATTTTAATGGTACAATAATGTTACTTGATTTATTAATTAGAAAAGTTACAGGTCAGAAGTATATTTCTACAGTAGATCAGTCTATATCCCCACTAGAAGCACAGGGCTATGCACTCAATATTACAAGGGAATTTGAGAAAGTAGTAGAGCAAGCTGGATTAAAAAGTGGTGTATCAATGCATCGATTAAATATTGATTATATGGAAATGCAGAAAGAAATTACTAGAAAAGTCATGAGTGGTAAATTCAATGAAATTTCAGGGATTTTAAAATCGTATGTAGAGAAAGCATGTCCTGATGAAGAAGCTGGTAAATTAAGTCCGAAGAAATTTGAAAAGTTTATGGCTACATTTAATAACAAGCTAGATGTATCACTAAATCAATCAATACACCAAATGCTACATAATGAAAATAACGTACTAAAAATGGATAATATAAAAGAACCGCAAAGCTTAGGTTTATCTGGACCTAGAACTAGGTTAGATGATGTATTAATTGCGGGCAATGCCAGAGAATTAGTCGCTGGAAGAA
Organism: Wolbachia endosymbiont (group A) of Melieria omissa; assembly: GCF_964031125.1. Taxonomy (NCBI): domain Bacteria; kingdom Pseudomonadati; phylum Pseudomonadota; class Alphaproteobacteria; order Rickettsiales; family Anaplasmataceae; genus Wolbachia; species Wolbachia endosymbiont (group A) of Melieria omissa. The sequence continues at coordinate 1,233,987 of NZ_OZ035007.1, forward strand.
GGTAGTAGACTAAAAAGTTTCTTCCTTAAGTTGTGTAATGTCAGCCTGAGGAAGGCCAGTTGTCTGGGAAATAACATCAATAGAAATGCCAGCATTAAGTAGGTTTTTTGCAACTTCGATTTTTTCTTCTTGTCTACCTTTTTCGTGACCTACTTTAAGACCCTCATCAAATTTTTGAGCTAAAGCAGCTACCTCATCCATTATGCGTTTTTTCATTTGTTCATATGCTAGTAACTCTTCTTCTGACCAATTAAACTTATTCATCTCTTCATAAGCTCGTTTTATTATTACGTCACTACCAACTATTTTATCTAGGTCCTCTTCGTTTGTTTCTGCTGCATATCGAAAAAAGTAACACCATTTTTCTACTATATTTTCTAGTTGGTCTTCTTTTGTCTTTGTAAATTTTGGTAGTTCTATGAATACGAAGTAAAAATCCTTTAAGTCATGTTCAAAGCTATTTTGATCTAAAATGACATGATTAGATTTGTACTCAGCCTTATCTGGAAAAATAATACAATCAGCAACAGCTATGAAGATAATTTCCTTGAGATTATGATAATTATCACCTTGATCAGCTTGACTTGAGTAGGCTTTAGCAGCATAATATTGAGCACGCTTTTCGAAGCCTTTGGTCTTAGTGAACTGCATTTCTATAATATATCTGGAACCTTGAGAGTCTTTACAAAGAACATCGACAATACTCTGCTTTTTAGCGGCAATTTCAGGGTCCAAAATGGTAGCCAAGAATTCAACATCGTGAATAGCAGCTAAGCCAGTGAAGCCTAAAATATCGTTCAAGAAATGAATAAGGATATCTTTATTCTTTTCAGTGCCAAATATTCTTTTAAAGGCATAATCATTGCGTGCATCAAGAAACTTCGAAAGAGCCATAAGAAAGTAAGATAAAAAGCATTAATAATTATACACAATTGTGAAGAAATATTCAACCCTTTTGTTTTTCTAAGCTTTGAATGTGTTGATGAAAAAAAACATCTGTCAAAGATCACCTGAGAATTACATTTTAGGCTTTAGATGTAGTGTTAGTCATCGTTTTATAACTGCCTTAAAACCCTAGCAAATGAACTGATAAGCTATAAAAAGTTTCAAAAACACTTTGGTGTAGGCTCCAAAAAAATGCGAGTACAAAGACTCAAATATGATTACCTAACATCGAGAGGACGGGCTCCCTACACCTTGTATATGATAAAGATCTTGAAACTTCATGTCAACATTTTCAGTAGCAAATTTACGTTGAATCTATATCCTGTAAGTATGGGCGAAAAAAAGAAGGTTATAATATATACAGATGGAGCATGTTCTGGAAATCCGGGGCCTGGTGGATGGGCAGCCGTGGTGATGTATGAAAATAAAAGTGTCTTTATCAAAAAACGCATCTCTGGAGGTGAAGAAAACACAACGAATAACAAAATGGAATTAAAGGCTGTGATTAATGGGCTAAAGATGTTGAAAGTTTCTTGCAAAGTTATTTTACACACTGATAGTCGTTATATTAAGCAAGGTATAACAGAGTGGATCAATAAATGGAAGGTAAATGGTTGGAAGACAACCGATAAAAAGCCAGTGAAGAACAGGGAATTATGGCAGGAACTAGAAGAAGTTGCTTTGCAGCATGATATTAATTGGAAGTGGGTTAGAGCTCACAACGGTAATATGTACAATGAGGAGGCAGATAGACTTGCTAGAAAGGAATCTAAAAAGCTAAAATATAGAGATTGTGAGGTCAAGAAATCACCAAAAAATAGAAGGAACTCTAAGTTTCATAGATTGGGTGGAGTATTATGGCAATAATTCTTTTAGACACAAAAACTATAAATCGTATAGCAGCGGGAGAGGTAATAGAGAGGCCAGCAAGTGTAGTAAAGGAATTAGTTGAAAATGCAATAGATGCTGGAAGTTCAGAGATAGAGATCAAAATAGAAAGTGGTGGGCGTAATCTTATAACTGTGACAGATAATGGAAATGGAATAGAAAAGGAAGATTTGGAACTTGCGTTTATGCGCTACGCTACTTCAAAATTAAGCGATAGTGAGTTAATAGGGATCAAGCACCTTGGGTTTAGAGGAGAAGCTTTACCTTCAATTGCAGCAGTAAGCAGAATGAAATTATCGTCTAAGGCAAGTGGAGCAAAGGAAGCATGGTCTATAAGGTATGAGGGAGGAGAAAAAATAAGAGAGATTACACCTTGTTCTTTGCTACAGGGTACATATATTGAAGTTCGTGACTTATTTTTTGCCACTCCAAATAGATTAAAATTTCTAAAAACTGAAAGGGCAGAAACACAAAGCATTGTTGACATTGTAAATAACTTAGCAATGATTAACTATAGTATTGGGTTTACTCTCACTTCCGGTAATAAAAAGCTCTTAAAATATGTTAAGCAAACTTCATTATTTAACAGATTATGTGAAACAGAAGAAGAATTTCAGAGCAATTCGCTGGAAGTTAAAGAGGAAGAAGACGGCATCAAACTTACGGGACACATCTGTAAACCAACTATTAGTCGTGGCAATTCAACTCAGATCTATACGTTTGTTAATGGAAGGCCAATAAAAGATAATCTACTTATTGGTGCAATTAGATATGCGTATCAAGATTTTATTCTAAGTGGGAGGTATCCTTTTGCAGTGCTGCACTTAGAGATACCATACGATCAAGTAGATGTAAATGTGCATCCAAATAAATCGGAAGTAAGATTTCAGAATAAAAGGCTAATATATGAAATAGTGAGAAGAGGGATAATAAAAGCATTATCAACGAGGTTTGCAGCAAGTGGTCAAGGTATTGAAGAGGAGCTAATTTTTAATGATAGTAAAAGCCAAGAGCAGGTTGATAGTAAAGAGAAAAAGAATCAAAAAGAGTTTTATGAAAAGAGACCAAGTCTTTTAGAAAATCGTCTAATGAAAGAATTCAATGCACCAGATGAAAGAAGGCAAAGCTTACCAGAAACGTTTAAGTATGGAGAATCTCCACCCCAAAAGGGAGCGATGGTTCTAGAAAGGGAGCAAATTGATTTAATAGAGGATCATCCTCTAGGGTATGCACGCTGTCAGGTCCACAGTACTTACATTATTGCTGAGGCTAAAGGCAAATTAATTTATAGTAGATCAGCACGCAGCTCATGAGAGATTGATATACGAGTGCTTAACAAGCATAAAAAGACAAAAACTTCTTCTTCCTGAAATAGTTGAGATTAAAAACCAAGCAGGGATGGAGATGGTTGAAACTTATAAAGATAAGCTTTTTGAAATGGGTTTTGGTATTGAAATAGAATCAGAAGATAAAGTAAGGGTGAAAGAAATACCTGCAATCTTAGGAACAATAGATATAAAAGAGATGCTAGTTGATATAGTAGATAAGTTAACGGAAATGGAAGATACGTTGCCAATAGAGGATAAGGTGAATAAAATATCAGCCACAATCGCTTGCCATGGAGCAGGAAGAAAAATGAAATTGGAAGAGATGAATGAGATACTAAGACAAATTGAGAAAACTCCATATTCTGACCACGGAAAGCTAACTTATATAGAAATGAAACTAAGTGATATAGAAAAATTGTTTGAAAGGAGATGAGTTCAGTTTGTCAAAAAGGTTCTCAATTAAGCATACGTAACAGCTCTTCTGGTTATGGAGTATAAAATGTGAAAAAAGAGAATAATTACTCTAATTTTTTATATTATAAAGTAGTAGGACAGAAAGTAAGAAGTTGTAGGATAGCAAAGGGGTATACTCAAAAAGATTTAGCAAAAAAAATCAGTGTAACGTATCAAATAGTACTACAATATGAAAAAGGAACACGAAAAATTTCGATTGAAAAGTTGTGCGCTATAGCAAAGGTGTTATCAATTATAGCATTTCTCATAATAGTCCGAACAGGTCATAGGAAGGCAGAATCAACAGCACGACGAAAGGATTCGAATAGAGGAATGTTTTTCCTGGCTCTGTTTTTTATAGCAAACCAATGATGCTCAATTTTGTTGAAATCTGGAGAATAAGGCGGCAGATACAAAATTTCTGCACCAACCCCTTTAGCAAGCTCGATAATCTTATCAGACTTATGAAAAGTAGCATTGTCAAGAATGACAGTCTGTCCAGGTTCCAAGATCCATACGCGTCAAGTTAAGGAAATATCGTGAAATATAGCAACATTTGAGATGGGCATTTTATTTGTTACATTTATTTTTTTAGGGAGTTCTTATCTAGAAGAAGATAATTTTTTCAGAAGAATCTATAAATTAATAACTTTATTACTTAATATATAAAATAGTTTTTTCGTTTCCTTTCTTCCTTATACCACTTTTCCTTAACTTGACGCGTATGGTTCCAAGATCGGTGTCAAAAATTGCTCAAACCATCCATTAAAAACATCCATATTACAGTGGCCTTCAAAGGTTAACGGAACAACTATCTTTCTTCCACTTAAGGCTGCAACCATACTGATTCGTTGAGTTTTCTTTCCAGATTTTAAGGCATAAAACCGCTGTCCTTTCTGGCAATATCCGTAGGGGTAGTCTTCGGTGTTATCAATGCCAGACTCATCTATATACACTAAGTTTTTAGGTTCTTTTGTCGCTATAATTTTCAAAAATTCAGCACGTTTTTCTTCGTTTCTTTCCTTGTATCCATATGTCTTTTTTTGCGCGTAAATCCAATTTTTTTAAGGGCTCGATAGATCGTTTGGATACTAACGTTGTTCCAAAGTTTAGCCATTTCCGATAGAGTCTTTCCTCCGTGTTCTCTGGCAAATTTGGCAAAGGTATCCCAGTCGGTAATTTTGTGATTGTAACCCCCATTTCCAAGTTTTTTTGATTGAAAGTCTCCTGTTTCTTTTCTTCTTTGCTGCCACTCCCATAAAGTAGTTCTTCCAATCTTAAATCTTGCTGCCACTGTTTCTCTGCTTTCTCCTTCGTCTAGCGCTTCCATTGCTTTTTTTCTTAAATCATAACTATATGCTGCTGGCATTCAACCTCCTTATCATCATCTACCCTTATCCTATCACATCCGGACTTTTATGGAAAGAGCTATAATATTACGGATCTTATTCCTGTATCAAATGAAAAAATCTGTTTTGAAGATAAGGGAGAGGAAATATTAAATCTAGTAAGAAAATATAAAACGATTAATGATCAAGAGTTGCGCAAGGTGTTTTACTTGCTAACAAAATTTACCCGAGTTGGTGAGAAAAGTAGTAAAAAAGCAGAGAAAGTAAAAATTGCAAAGGGCCTGGTTAAAGCAGGGATTTCTGTTGATATTGTTTCACAAGCAATTGGCCTCTCTGCTGATGAATGTGTTGAAGAAAAAATAGGTTCTATATACTGCAAAATAGGAAAGAAGATAAAAGAATGGAGACTAGTGCGGGAATATACTCAGAAGGATTTAGCAAAGAAAATGAGTACAACACGTGATGAAATAAGCAACTATGAACAAGGAAGAACTGCTGTTCCACTGGGAAGATTATATGAGATAGCAAAGGCGTTATCGATTAATATCATGGACCTACTTGAACTAACAGAGGATGCAGATGATAAAGTGGTACCTAATTTAATTGAAGAATACAAAAAAATTGAAAGCCAAGAACTACGTCATGCACTAATGAAATCTCTGTTTGAAAGCATACAAATTTGCGAAGAGAAAGTGAAAAGAGCAGAAAAGATGAAAATTGCAAAGGATTTAGTTAAGGAAGGAATTTCTATCAATATTATTTTAAAAACAGTAGGCATCTCTTTAGACGAAATTCAACAAATTTAAAATAAAAAATCAGTATCTATTAATATCTTTACTTTTTGATGAAAAAATAAGTAAAAAAGATTGAAAAATTGATTTGACTTCACTCGGAAGCTATGGCTCTATGCCAATGCTGATAAAGCAGTAAATATTAAAAAAAAGTTTGTTGTTAGTGAAGGGTAAATTATATGAATAATAATAAGAATAAAGAAGAAATAGAATTCAGAATATTAGAAAGCAAAGGCAAAGCACTACTTGATCGTGAAATAATGGAAACATTTTTAAGTGCAGTACATGAAAGGCCGCAAGCTCAAGAAATTGCTAAAAATCTGGTGAATACTTATGCAGGAGTAGGAAGGATTTTAGGTAGAGAAATGGATGACCTGAAAGTTATAGAAGGAGTAACTGATTCTGCAGTAGCAATGATTATGTGTGTTAAGGAAACACTAGAAAGGGTACTGAGAGAAAAGCTCAAAAGTGAGCCAATAATGGACTTACAAGGGCTAGTAGAGTACTTAAACGTAAGTATAGGCCACTCAGAAAGGGAATGTGTAAAAATACTGTACTTGAATAAAAGGCGTCAACTAATTGGAGAAGAATCCTATATTGGTGAAATGGAAAAAGCACCAGTATACATAAAGGAAATTACAAGAAAAGCATTAATAAAGAATGCAACATTAGTAATAATGTCACACAACCACCCTGGGGGAAGTTTAGAACCTTCAGAAGAAGATCAAGAAGTAACAAAGAGCTTAGCAGCAGCATGTAGTACTGTAAGCGTTAGATTATTTGATCATATTATCATTACAAGTGGGGGTTATTTTAGCTTTAGAGAAAACGGATTGTTATAGCAGAAAGTATTTGCAAATCTACTCATATTAATTTATAATGAGTAATATAATGTATAATAACAAAGTTTATTGTACACTTAAAAAGTATTTTTAATATGAGGTTTATATGACTAGTAAAGATCAGAATAAAAAGACTAATGTTAATCACAAGAAAATATTTGGTGCTCTTGAAAGCGTTGATATAGAGCAGTCTAAATTTGTGAGTAAAATTAATAGCCAGAAGGAGATAAAACTGGAAGATACAATGCCTTTCCCTAGCAGAAACGTTCGCGAAAACAAAATCAACTATGGAAAAGGACTTGATTATATATGGCACAAAACCTGTAAGTGATCAAGAAGATAAAAATCCATTTGCCTCAGCTTTGCAAAAAATAAAGCCAAATACAGAGAAGCTGAGCTGGTTTAAGAGTTCTATAGTAGAGGCAAAAAACGTAAATGAATTGCACAAAGTTATAGACAAAGTACTAGCTTCTGGAGCAAGGCTAAATGCATGTAATGATGGAGAATGGAGCTTCGCGGAATATGTGATACTGGGCACACATTTTCATAAATTTGATAAGGCTGATCGTAAAAAGCTAATACGTAAATTAATGCTAAGTGGTGCAGAGTTTCATGATACTCTACTGCAGAATAAACTGATAGGTGAAATCTATAATGAGCTACAGCCAGAAGTTCAGCCACAGATAGATAAGCAACTAGAAGAGCTAGAGGAAGCTGGCGAAAATGCTGTGCAAGAAGGAGAATTAATAGATGTTGAGATAGATAATACAACATCGTATATAGAATTTTCTGGGAATAGTAAGGTAGAGGTAGCCAAAATACTGGAAGCAAACAGAAAGTTAGGAAGTAATATTTTAAAAATTGGCAATGATGCAGTTGAGGTTAGAAGGGAGCAAGGAGGTGCAAGAAATTACGTTGATGTATCAGATGGTAGCTCTGTTGTGTTAGAATTTCCTACAAGCATTGGTAAGCTAAATGTTATATTGTACCACGATGTAAAAAAATATGATCAAGTACAAGTCAGAGTAGAAAACAAGGAAATGTGGGCTGAATTACAACAAATAGGGGAAGAAATTGGAAAAAATTGCCTTTTCGGGGGAGTAAAACTTAAAGAAGCAGTAGAGAAAGGTAGTTTCACTAGATGTGGCATATGGAGTGAAAAGCAGAAGGAAGTAAGTGAAAAATTGTTTTCATGGGCAGACAAAGTACGTGAAAATAGTAAAGAAACTTGTAGGGCACTTTAATTCATCAATTTAAAGGTTCCAGAGTCTAGCTATTATATCTGGAGCCTTTGAGCTATAATAGAAAATATTATATGCAAGGTTCTTTTTGTGGAAAGAAGTTTAGACTATGAAGTAGGGCAAAAAGTAAAAAATTGGAGGTTAGAGCGAGGGTACACTCAGAAAGATTTAGCTGAGAAAATTGGTGTAAAATACTGGGTAATACTGCAATATGAGAAAGGGAATCGTAGAATTTCAATCGAAAGGTTGTACGCTATAGCAGGTGCATTGTCAGTAAGTATTACCGATCTCATTACTGCATCAAAGGAGAAAATCGGCTTTAAAAATGAGGAAGGAGAAATATTAAATCTAGTAAGAGAATATAAAAAGATTAATGATCAGGAGTTACGTAAGATGTTTTGTTTATTAACTAAATTTGTCAAAGTTAGTGAAAAAAGTAGTAAAAAATCAGAAAAAATAAAAATTGCAAAGGGTTTGGTTAAAGCAGGAGTTTCTGTTGATATTGTTGCAAAAACAATTGGTCTGCCTGCTGATGAATGTATTGAAGAAAAAGTTGGTTCTATATACTGCCAAATAGGAAAAAAGATAAAAGAATGGAGGCTCGTGAGAGAGTATACTCAAAAGGATTTAGCAGAGAAAATGAATACAACACGTGACGAAATAAGCAACTATGAACAAGGAAGGACTGCTGTTCCACTTGATAAATTATATGAAATGGCAGAAGCGTTATCGATTAATATTACAGATCTACTAATAGAGAAAGATGAAGGTAGTACAGTGGAAAATGAGCTACCGAATTTGATTAAAGAATACAAAGAAATTGAGAGCCAAGAACTACGTCATGCACTAATAAAATCTTTGTTTGAAGGGATACGTATTTGTGAGGAGAAAGTGAGAGAGATAGAAAGGATTAAAGTTGCAAAGGATCTAGTAAAAGGGGGAATTTCTATTGATACTATTTTGCAAGCGGTAGGTTTATCTATTGATATGGTTTTAGATGGATAGCTCGTAAAAAAATTATAGCAATAAAGTTTTTTTCTTAAATGGAGGATAAATGTTTGTTTCTGCAAGCAATGTTAGTTACGGAATAGGGCAAAGAATAGAAAATTGTAGGTTAATGCGAGGGCATACTCAAATAGGATTAGCAAGTCAAATAGGTTTAACATACCAAGAAGTAAACAGCTATGAAGATGGGTATATTCCTATTCCAATTGAAGTACTATATATAATAGCAAGAGTATTATCAGTTGACGTTGTAGATTTATTACCTGAACCAGTAATAGTAAGGGAAGACAGCTATGAAGACGAGGAAATACTCTATCTAACGAAAATATACGAGAATCAAAAGTTAGGCAAAATAGTACCTTCATTAGTCAGGTTTGTTCATATTAGCGAAAAAATTAATCAAGAAGAGGCAAGGTTGGAAATAGCAAAAAATCTAGTGAAAGAAGGGGTTTCAGTTGACATAATTTCCCAAGCAACCGGCTTATCTATTTACGAGTATGATAATACAGAGAAAGAAGTCTGCACTGATTCTATATACTACAGAATAGGGCAAAGAATAAGAGAATGGAGGTTGATAAGGAGATATACTCAAAAAGATTTGGCGAATAAAGTTGATTTAACGCTCAAGGAAATACACGAGTATGAAATAGGATACACTGCCATATCATTTGACAAATTATATCAAATAGCAGAACAATTATCAGTGAATATTAAAGTTCTGCTACCTAAAACAAGAGAAAGCAAAAAGCTATTGAGTTTAATGGATGAGTACGGAGAACAAGAATCATTAGATGCGTTAGTCAAATCTCTATCTGAAGATATGAAAAGTGGCAAGGAAAAAGTTAAAAAAACAGAAAGGATCAAGGTTGCAAAAAATCTAGCAAAGGCAGGTGTTGCTATTGATATTATTGTGCGAGCAAGTGGCCTAACTGCTGATGAGTTGGGTGAGTGTGAAAATTGAATGTGTTAAAGACGGTTGGGAGTGTTAAATAATATATTAAGATACAAGTAAAAATAGTTATATACTTAATATAAATAAAAGTTGCAAATAATCTAAGTATGCTGGATGTTTCTATTGATGCCATTTCTAAAATAACAGATTTATCTATTGAGGAGCTTGAAAATTATGCTTTCAAAACTTAGCCTGGGTTAAAAACAGCGATAGTTTGCTGATTTAGAAATAATATATTAAGATACAAGTAGAAGTAGTTAATATATCTATTCTGAACCATTGTTTAGCTGACTCAACTGAAGCATTGTCATAAAGTTTTGCTGCTAATTTGTGTTGTTTGATAAACTTCAAATTTAATGCTTTTAAAATTGATGCTGAAAACACATATTGCTAATGCTAGCAGAGAAACTGGTTGGTAAAATTGCTACAGCCGTCAGTACTCCCGATTACTTTTCCTGATAATGTGATAGTATTCGCAAGTATTATCATATATTACAAAAAAATCAGTTAGCATTTCTGTTTATTAAAATTATGCAATAAAGCTGCATTTTATATAACACTTCTCAAATTATTTCTACTAAATATTTATGAATATGGTTAAACAGTAGATAGAAGAAACCTTTTCTATTATTGATCTTTTGTACAGTAAAGTTATCTCATAAAATATTAAATTTGGAGTTTTATGGATCACAGACTAAGAGCTTATTTGCTTGGAGTTACCTGGTTTATACTCAGTTTACTTAGTAGTGTAGTTAATGATACTATATCAAAGCATACGCGTCAAGTTAAGAGATTGTGAGCAAATTTAGAGAGGTTAAAGTGGATACTCTAGCCCTTCTACGTTTGTCTTTTAATGAAAATCGCGACCAAGTTATAGTGAGTTTTTTAAGAAATGCTTTTAAACTATTAGTTTTGGTTAATACTAAAAATAACTCTCTAACCCGCCTTTTTAGCTCAATAAATGCCTTTGTTAAGCTAAGTTCTGTATTCTTTTTCACTTCTGTGCAACCAACTATGCCGTGAAATATATGAATTGCGCACAATTTAGCATATAGTTCACATAATACTCTGCATGGCTTTCCTTTTAGCTTATCAAGCCTGATATGGCTTTTATACAATTTAAATAATAACTCAATTTGCCACCTTACTCTGTAAATCGTTAATACTTGCTCAGCACTAATTTTATTTTCTGGAACATTAGTTATAAATATTGACCAGTTCAACAATTTTTGATTTCTTTTAGAGGATGTATATCCCTGCGATCTTGCTAATCTATTAGCTTTCCTTCTTCTGGCCATAGACTGTTCTTCAGTTAGTTTCTGACATATAATTCTTACTCTAATTTTTGCTTCTTTTCCTAACAATACCTCGTTTTCTAAAAATAACTTATCCTCTAAACATTCTAATAACTCCATTTTTTGATTTGTTTCTACATCATATATGTTGGTATCGGATTTATAACGACTTATGAAATAAGCTCCTATTTCATTGATTTGTTTAAAAGAACTTGGCACAAAATAACCGAGATCAGATATTAGCAAATCATTGCTTAATATATTACTTAAATGTTTCCTATATCCCTGGTCTGATCTTACCCCCTCCGTTAAATTAAGTTGGTCTATTATCTGATTCATGTAGTCGAAAACTAATTGTAACTTTATTCCAGACTTAGTATTGCTTTCATAGCCACTGTAGCTAGTACCATAACCTTTATACATCTCTTCCATACTGTTAGGTAGAGTAATATAGCTACTGTCCAATAATTTAACACTATTAAATTGCTGTAAGATTTTGCAATCAACTTGCAAGATATTTTTAAAGAGAATCACAGATTCATTATACATCCTTTTCATAAATTCCACTGCTTCTTCAGTAAATCTAAAATCCAAACCTTGTTTTGTTATATCTATCGAGTCCTCGTTTAGTAATTGACACATTGTTTCTACGCTACAATTATCAACTCCTATATTACCCAAGACCATGGCTTTTACGAATGATGAACCTTTTAGCTTTCTCTTTCTTTTTATAAACCTTGTTGTAATTGAGATTTTCTCTGCTTTTTCATTAAAAAATTCTTTGAGCTTTTTTGATAAGCAAGTTATTTTATTCATTGGTTCTCTCACTAAAAGTATATCTGGGAGAACTTATACCTTATTATTCTATCTCTTTCATACCTTTATTTCCTTAACTTGACGCGTATGGTTTGAAAAACCGTCAATAAGACCCGCAGGTCAATTAAAAGCTGGCTTTGACTATCGCATAAACGAAGATGTATAGCTCTTTCCATAAAAGTCCGGATGTGATAGGATAAGGGTAGATGATGATAAGGAGGTTGAATGCCAGCAGCATATAGTTATGATTTAAGAAAAAAAGCAATGGAAGCGCTAGACGAAGGAGAAAGCAGAGAAACAGTGGCAGCAAGATTTAAGATTGGAAGAACTACTTTATGGGAGTGGCAGCAAAGAAGAAAAGAAACAGGAGACTTTCAATCAAAAAAACTTGGAAATGGGGGTTACAATCACAAAATTACCGACTGGGATACCTTTGCCAAATTTGCCAGAGAACACGGAGGAAAGACTCTATCGGAAATGGCTAAACTTTGGAACAACGTTAGTATCCAAACGATCTATCGAGCCCTTAAAAAAATTGGATTTACGCGCAAAAAAAGACATATGGATACAAGGAAAGAAACGAAGAAAAACGTGCTGAATTTTTGAAAATTATAGCGACAAAAGAACCTAAAAACTTAGTGTATATAGATGAGTCTGGCATTGATAACACCGAAGACTACCCCTACGGATATTGCCAGAAAGGACAGCGGTTTTATGCCTTAAAATCTGGAAAGAAAACTCAACGAATCAGTATGGTTGCAGCCTTAAGTGGAAGAAAGATAGTTGTTCCGTTAACCTTTGAAGGCCACTGTAATATGGATGTTTTTAATGGATGGTTTGAGCAATTTTTGACACCGATCTTGGAACCTGGACAGACTGTCATTCTTGACAATGCTACTTTTCATAAGTCTGATAAGATTATCGAGCTTGCTAAAGGGGTTGGTGCAGAAATTTTGTATCTGCCGCCTTATTCTCCAGATTTCAACAAAATTGAGCATCATTGGTTTGCTATAAAAAACAGAGCCAGGAAAAACATTCCTCTATTCGAATCCTTTCGTCGTGCTGTTGATTCTGCCTTCCTATGACCTGTTCGGACTATTATGAGAAATGCTATAAATATGCATATCGGATATAGAGGTTTTGGTGCTATTGGTAGCGATATTAAGCTTACAGCAAAAAGGTTAGGACAAGTGGTAGACGACCCTAATAATGATAAAAAAAAGAAGCTTAATCCTAGCTCAGGTAGCAAAGTAACTGAGGAAATAAATATAGGTAATCAACTATTTCACACACACGGTATAGAGGCTGGTCTTACTTTCCATTTTGCCAGCAAAGCTTAAACATGTTGCCCTTTAAAAAATGCATAAAACCGTTCCTGTCGTCCTATGGCTTGACCATAGGATCTAGTTAAATATAGATCCAAGTAGTCACGCTACTTGGATGACTAGGTAGAGGGTACTGGGATGATATAGGATAATATGGGATGAAGGCAAAAAAACATTAGCTATGTTCTTTTCACAACAATGCATCTCTTCATTCCCGCTAAGTCATATACATATTCCTGAAAAGCTAATTCGTATGAGGGGATTATTTTGTCAATATTGCTTTGATCTTCACCTATCTCCAATATCGCAAACCCATTTTTTTTAAGGCACCTCCTTAATATTGGAAAAATGCTCAAGTAACAACTCAAACCATCAATACCACCATCAAGGGCAATTCTTGGTTCCTTTTGCACTTCAGCTTGCAAGTCTTTCAATTTGCTTCTTTTAATATATGGAGGATTACTGATTATAAGATCGAATGAACCTCTGCACTCTGTCCACGAACTTGGAAATATTTTGGCTCTGCTGAGAAGATCATGTTTTTTTGTGTTCTGATAGGCAACTTTATATGCTTCCAAGCTTTTTTCAAAACCGACGCCAACAGCATATTCATACTCACTAAGTACGGATATCAATAAACAACCTGTGCCTGTACCAAAATCTGCAATTTTTAGTTTCTGTTTTTTGTTTGGGTAATATTTTAACACTGCTAGGATTATTGTTTCACTATCTGGCCTTGGATCTAAAACATGCTGGTTAACTATAAAATTTTTACTCCAGAATTCATGATTACCTATTATTTGCGATATTGGATATCTTTCCGCTCTTTTTTTTGTTAATTTCCAAAATAAAAGTTCTTTCTCCATTGGCACTTGATCAGCATGGTTCACAATTATAAATGATCTTTCCACTCCAAGTACGTGCTGCATGATGATTTCACAATCTAAATGTGGTGATTCAACTTTATGTGACGATAATAACTCCGATCCTTCTTGAATTAAAGAGCTGATTGTTTTCATTATTCTAAAAATATGTTTCTTTCAGCCAAAAATAGCAAGATGAGCTTCCAGTTTATGGTAGCTGCACTAAATCCCAGTGTCAAGCACGCAGCTGTACGAACCATACGCGTCAAGTTAAGGAAATAAAGGTATGAAAGAGATAGAATAATAAGGTATAAGTTCTCCCAGATATACTTTTAGTGAGAGAACCAATGAATAAAATAACTTGCTTATCAAAAAAGCTCAAAGAATTTTTTAATGAAAAAGCAGAGAAAATCTCAATTACAACAAGGTTTATAAAAAGAAAGAGAAAGCTAAAAGGTTCATCATTCGTAAAAGCCATGGTCTTGGGTAATATAGGAGTTGATAATTGTAGCGTAGAAACAATGTGTCAATTACTAAACGAGGACTCGATAGATATAACAAAACAAGGTTTGGATTTTAGATTTACTGAAGAAGCAGTGGAATTTATGAAAAGGATGTATAATGAATCTGTGATTCTCTTTAAAAATATCTTGCAAGTTGATTGCAAAATCTTACAGCAATTTAATAGTGTTAAATTATTGGACAGTAGCTATATTACTCTACCTAACAGTATGGAAGAGATGTATAAAGGTTATGGTACTAGCTACAGTGGCTATGAAAGCAATACTAAGTCTGGAATAAAGTTACAATTAGTTTTCGACTACATGAATCAGATAATAGACCAACTTAATTTAACGGAGGGGGTAAGATCAGACCAGGGATATAGGAAACATTTAAGTAATATATTAAGCAATGATTTGCTAATATCTGATCTCGGTTATTTTGTGCCAAGTTCTTTTAAACAAATCAATGAAATAGGAGCTTATTTCATAAGTCGTTATAAATCCGATACCAACATATATGATGTAGAAACAAATCAAAAAATGGAGTTATTAGAATGTTTAGAGGATAAGTTATTTTTAGAAAACGAGGTATTGTTAGGAAAAGAAGCAAAAATTAGAGTAAGAATTATATGTCAGAAACTAACTGAAGAACAGTCTATGGCCAGAAGAAGGAAAGCTAATAGATTAGCAAGATCGCAGGGATATACATCCTCTAAAAGAAATCAAAAATTGTTGAACTGGTCAATATTTATAACTAATGTTCCAGAAAATAAAATTAGTGCTGAGCAAGTATTAACGATTTACAGAGTAAGGTGGCAAATTGAGTTATTATTTAAATTGTATAAAAGCCATATCAGGCTTGATAAGCTAAAAGGAAAGCCATGCAGAGTATTATGTGAACTATATGCTAAATTGTGCGCAATTCTTATATTTCACGGCATAGTTGGTTGCACAGAAGTGAAAAAGAATACAGAACTTAGCTTAACAAAGGCATTTATTGAGCTAAAAAGGCGGGTTAGAGAGTTATTTTTAGTATTAACCAAAATTAATAGTTTAAAAGCATTTCTTAAAAAACTCACTATAACTTGGTCGCGATTTTCATTAAAAGACAAACGTAGAAGGGCTAGAGTATCCACTTTAACCTCTCTAAATTTGCTCACAATCTCTTAACTTGACGCGTATGGTTATCAGATGGTGCAAGCATAGTTGAACTTGGTGCTCAATCAACAAGACCTGGCTCCTCAATACAAACTCCAAAAGCAGAATATGCACGCTTAAAACCAGTGCTTGATAATCTCAATCAGTATATGAAAGTTGGTGACATTAAAGTCAGCATTGATAGTTTCTGGCCAGATGTTATTTTGAATGTTTTGGAGCACTACAACATTGCCTGGGTAAACGATCAGAAGGGAGATCTAGATGATAATACCTTAAAAGCGATTGCTAGGAGTGGATGTAGTATCGTTATTATGCATTCACTCTCCATACCACCACATAGTGACAACATTATCCCAAGTGACATTGATCCAATTGATACCATAAATAATTGGGCAGAAAGGAACATTAATAGATTACTAGCTCTAGGTTTTGATCAAAGCTCGATCATTATTGATCCTGGTATTGGTTTTGGCAAATCTATGTACCAGAATATCCAGATTTTACGCAGTATAGAAACGTTACAAAATTTTGGCTGCAAAGTTCTGGTTGGCCATTCTAGAAAGTCATTTATTTCTTCTTTTTCTACAGAACCTGTCTTTAACCGAGATTTAGAAACAATTGCTACATCATCTGTATTACACAACAAGGTTGATTTCCTTCGAGTGCATAATGTGCGTGATCACATGCGATTTTTTGTAGCTCAAGCTGCTTTACAGGGATGATAGTTATCGGAATTATGGCTGTTGATCCCAAGGGGGTAATTGGAATAAATAATGGATTGCCCTGGCATTATCCAAGTGAGTTAGATCATTTTCGTCAGGTGACTGACAAACAAGTTATTGTTATGGGGAGAAAGACATTTGAAACTATGCCTCAAGACATATTAGGGAATCGTATCCCTGTTGTTTTTTCTCGTGACAAATTAAATTCTTGTTTTAACAGAGGAGTAAAATGCACTATTATTTCTTCTATGCAAGAGTTTTTGTCAATCCAAAGTAATTCTAAAGTCTTCATGATTGGTGGAGCACAAATAGCGCATCTTTTTTTGGAGTATGATCTAATCTCAGAATTTATCATAACAGAAATTCACAAACCCTATAAAGGTGATGTATATTTCAACTTAACACTTCTTGATGGATGGCATAAAACTATTCTCACCAAAACGAAAGATTATACTATATGTAGGCTAATACGTTAATATGCATGTTAAAGCAATTTATACCCACCGCATTGAATGTGGGGAAGTATTAGAGCAGGTTCTTGATCGCTATGTTTCAGAGTTGCTAGGAGAGGAAGTTGTTCTTGCTATCACATCAAAAATCATTTCTATTTGTCAAAAACAAGTGGTTTGCAAAACTGCTTGTTCTAAAGAAGAGCTAATCAAAAGAGAAGCTGATGCAATTGTTGATGTAGACCATAATTCTTACGGCATCTATTTAACAATCAAAGACAATATCTTAATTCCATCTGCTGGTATTGATGAATCAAATGGTAATGAAATGTATATTTTATACCCAAAGGATGTTCAGAAAACAGCTCTATCAATATGGAACTATCTCAAGACAAAACACTGCATAAAACATCTTGGTATTTTGATTACAGATAGTAACATAACACCTATGCGCCTTGGGGTTACGGGCGTTGCTCTTGGTTGGTGTGGATTTGAACCATTTTATTCCTATATAGGCAAGCCAGATCTTTATGATCAACCACTGCAAGTAACACAAGTCAATCTTCTTGATGCGCTGGCAACGTCTGCTGTTTTAGTTATGGGAGAAGGGGCGGAGCAAACACCAATGGCAATAATTAGTGGCGCACCAAAGATTCACTTTCTTACTCGTCTGCCAACTACAGAAGAAGAAAAAAGTGTGAAGATATCTATGGAAGAGGACCTTTACTCTCCTCTCCTCATGCGAGCCCGCTGGTTAAAGAGTTAAAGAGGAACTTAAAAATTTGCTATTAGACTTCTTATACCAATTCCCGCTACACAAGTAACGGATAGACAATAATAGAAAAAAAGCCATACTGAAGTAAGTAAAGTAGCGAGGTTTAAATGGCATTAAGATCAAAATTATTGGATGAAAAAGTGGTGGAATCAGCAAAAGAAATGCTGAAGAAAGTAAGAAATAACGCATATGTTGCAAAAAAACTAAATGCTGTAATTGCAGCAAAAAAGCACAGTATAACAGCCGTAGCAAAGATATGCTGCATTTCAAGAAAGGCACTTACTGCATGACCTAAAATTTGGCAGAGAAGAAAAATTATTTGCTCCGCCTCAACGCCGTAGAAAAACTATATTGAATCAAAGTCAACGTGAACAAGTTGAGGTGTGGATAGAGGAAAACCCCAATATTACTATAAAAGAAATGAAAATAAGAATTCAAGAAAAGTTTGGTTTGAATATCAGCAAATCTACAGTACACCGTAATATGCAAAGAATGAAATTCTCATATATCACACCAAGACCAGTGCATAACGGACAAGATAAAAGTAAACAAGAGGAATTTAAAAAAAAATCTTAATGAAACTATTGTCATGTATCCTGAAAAAGAGCTATTTTTCTTCGATGAATCGCGGTTTGGCACACATTCAAAGATTGGACACGGGTGGTTTAAAAAAGGCATTAGGACACAGGTTAAGGTAAAACTAGGTAGGCAAAATTTTTATCTCTATAGTGCAGTTAATCCCAGAAATGGAGAAAGTTCTAGCTCAAACGTCAATACTGATTGTATGAATATATTCCTTGAGCAGATGTCACAATATTTAGGAACAAGGGAGGCATTTCTTATCATGGATTGTGCTAGTTGGCATAAGTCAAAAAATTTAAAAGTACCTAAAAATATCGACATTATATACCTACCACCATACTCACCTGACCTCAATCCTGTTGAGAGGTTTTGGTTATATATAAAACAGAACATTTTGCGTAACAAAATCTACGACACAATTGCTTTGCTTGAGAGCGCTTTGTGCAAATTTATTACCTCTCTTTCTCACTCCACAATTAAAAAACTCTGCAATGCCGCTTATTTGATTCACTAGTAATGAGAATTGGTATTACATAACCATATAACATTGGGAATAGAAACAAAAAACTTGCTTGACACCCTTCGCCAGCCCCCTTATCATAAAACTGAAGCTATTGTATTTGCTTTCGCCAATCTGCAGATTAAAAGGTAAGGATTACTTAATGTATCGGCGTCTTATGTTTAATTTTTTGCAGTACATAGATACTGTATGTCTTTACAAAACTTCATCTACATCTAGATTTTTATCTAAATAAGCTGAACGCGCTTATAAAGCGTTACAAGACATCAAAAAATGCCAATACTCGACAGAGATAGTAAAAGACTAGCTAACTCGGGAATTCTTTGTCTTTTTTTCTGCTTAGTAAACTTCTTAAACATTTGCAGCGTAAGTTAGTTGCAATTAAAAGCAGCTTAATCTTGCTTGTCAAGCGTTTAAAACATAAAAAACGCCAATATTTTAAAGCGGATAATAACCCCAGGGCTTCTTTTGCCTTTTTTTTCATTTGGTAAATTTCTTAATATTTATAGCTAAAGTAATTTAAAAGTCCGTGAAGGGTGTCATGCCAGTGCTTGACACTGGCATCCAGTTTTCCATATAATCTCATCAAAAATGTTTATTTTCTAGCTACTTTTATACTTATCAACCCAGTATGCTTACTTACAATTAAAATTTCTGGATCCCAGTGTCTGGGCACTGGGATGACAGCTAGCCTGACAACCGTCATCCCGCTACGTGTTAGCGGCTAAGAGATACCGCGAATGAATCGCGGTATGACGGTTCGCGGCAGTATGACGTAGAGCTCACGTTAGCTATACTTTTATGCTTACAAACTTAATAAAATTCCTGGATCCCAGTGTCTGGGCACTGGGATGACAAAAAAGGAGGCACTAGGATGACAAAGGAGAGCTACTCGGATGATACCTTTTTCTACTTAGTTTGGGTTATGCAAGAAGTCTATTATAATCAGGCTTTAAGTGTGCGGAAGTAATTTTTTGCGTTAGAGTAAAAAATTTTTTCTATAGCTAATCAAAGTGGATCAAGAGAAACTTACCACTTTCTTTACAAAGGGTTTGATGTTACCATTTGACTACCTATTCTGAATTTATTGGATGAACATTAACATAAAAAATCTAGTTCATGCTTTCTCTAAATTGCCAAGTTTAGGGCCATCATCATCACGCAGGTTAGTTATACATTTACTCCAAAACAAAGAAAAAGTTATGCTACCACTTGCATCTTTGATTAAAGAGCTAGCAGATCTTATAATAGAGTGTGAAGTTTGCGGAAATCTAGATACTAAGTCACCTTGTTCTATTTGTACTAACCCAAAACGTGACACTAAGTTACTGTGTGTAGTAGAAGAATTAGGTGATCTATGGGCGTTTGAAAAAGGAAATATATATTCAGGTTTATACCATGTTTTGGGTGGCAGATTGTCTGCAATAAATGGCATAGGTCCAAAAGAACTCAACCTTGACACTATTCTGAAAAAAGTGACAGAGTCTAAAATTGAAGAGATAATTATCGCAATTAATCCGACATTAGAGGGCCAAGTTACTGCACAATACATAATTGAATTGCTAAAAAATTTGGATGTGAAAATATCACGCCTTGCTTGCGGCATACCAATGGGCGGAGAAATTGACTATCTTGATGAAGGAACGCTGAGGATAGCACTTACTTCAAGACAAGAATATGAGTTAAATATAAAATAAGACATGTGCTTAAAAAAACTTATATCGCTAATAACATTCAAAAAGAAAAAAATAG
Organism: Wolbachia endosymbiont (group A) of Melieria omissa; assembly: GCF_964031125.1. NCBI lineage: Bacteria > Pseudomonadati > Pseudomonadota > Alphaproteobacteria > Rickettsiales > Anaplasmataceae > Wolbachia > Wolbachia endosymbiont (group A) of Melieria omissa. Next base: position 1,254,541 of record NZ_OZ035007.1, read on the forward strand.
TGCCACCACTTAAAGTGGTGGCTTGGGAAAATGACCGCCTAAACTATAAGCAATTTTCAGGTAAATTCAACACTATAATTAAAACAATTGATCAGTCTTTTACAATAATATCTTTAGAAGGATATGATGGATGGGGCAAGACGTTTTTTTTGAAAGAATGGGTAAAAGAGTTAAAACAGCAAAATGAAATTGTAGCTTATTATAGTGCATGGGATATCAATGCATTGGACCAACCACTTCCTTCTTTTTTAAATTTTCTATTTGAAGATTTATTTGCATCGTATGAAGTAAAAAGAAGCGTTATACAACAGTTCAAGAACATAAACCAAGAGCTATTTTCTCTAAACACACTAGGAAAGCTGATCAGTAAATCTCCACTTGCTATGCTTTCAGTATTTCTTGATGCTGCAAAAGAGGCTGATAAAAAAGACATAGGTTTTGTCTTGAGTGAATTAAGTCTTCTCCAAAGAAGAAAAGAGAGTACTAGAGATTTCAAAATACAGTTAGCGGATGTGGTTAATAAAATCAGAAAAGACAAAAACATTTATATAATGGTGGATAATCTTGATGTGTGCCGTCCTAAATTCGTTGTCGATTTTTTGGAATCTATAAAGTATATGCTTGATGTGGAGGGGCTGGTTTTCATTATCTCTGTAAGTAAAGATAAGAGTAATGTACAAAGAGCAATCAGCACAATACTTGGACCAAATTTTGACCTAAAATCTTTTACTGATCTCTCTTTACATTTGCCAAAACAACCGATAGAAAAATTTACAAAAGAACTATTTGAAAATATTAAATTACCGAAAAAGTCAAAAAATTTGATTGTAGATAGTTTTATATTTTATGCAGAAAGCCTATCACTATCGTTAAAAACAATAGAATACTGCGTAAAAAAAATAAAGCTGTGTCTTCTGAATCACACAAGAGAAGAATTACCTGATCCGAATTTGTTTGCATTTTTGGTAATACTGCAATCAATAAATATTGATATATATGAGGAACTAGATTCCTCATGTCAAAGATCCTTGGAAAAAATTGAAAATGAATATAAATCTTTAGTTCTAAATGGTCAAGAAGAATGGGAAAAACTTAAAACCTCTCTAGAAACTGCTTTTGCAGAGAGGGAGTCAAAAATTAACAAAGCTATAAAGGATATACTATTTTGAAAAGATACCCTACCTTCACATATACAAAGATAGGGTAACATTTGATTAACGCCCTTTTACTATGTCATTACCTTGTTCAAACTTTCTGATTAATTCGCTTACATTGACATTAGATAATTTTTTACCTGCAGATTTGTCATTATGTGAAGCATCAGGTTTACGAAGGTCTTCCTTACTGTTACTCCTAGTAATATTACATCTAACAATGTTTGAATTATTAGACTTATCGCTTACATCTGAAATATTGCTTTTTTCACTACATGAAGACGAATTACTCGACATATTGCCTAAGCTAAAGAGCTTTTTACCTTGATAGATTGGATTCCAATCAAGTGGATTATAAGTTTTTTTGCTAGTCTCAACCTTTTGGTTATTTTGCTGTTTAGGAGAAAAACCAAGTTTTTCTCTTTCTTTCTTGCTTAGCGTTTTGAGAAATTTTACGGTTTCTAATTCATCAGTTGCTTGTACTTTATGTAAATCAAAGCTTTTTTGATGGTTATCCTGCTTAACATTTTCCATCATTTTATCTTTTATTGTTCTATCCTCATCATCAGAAGTGCTGCTACTAATATCACTGATACCACTATCCCCTGAATTGCGGCGTTGTTTGTTAGGAGTGCTATGAATGTTGTCTTCCATGAGTTTTTGCATTGTTGGGCCAAATGTTCTTCCAAGATTGCTACTCACTGTTTTATTACTATCATTTGCTTGAGAATGAGGTACATTTCGCTCAAAAATTGCTTTTATTCCAGCAAATTTAGCTTGGGAAGATTTCGGAGGAACAGGTGGGGCAACCATGCCTTTTGAGTTAATCTTTCCTTCATTTTGAGGAAAAATTTTTGGATTATTTTTTTCTACTGTAGTATTCATTTTTTTACCTCTAAACCTATTAACTAATAAAAGTATAAACTTAGAGGTATTAATTTTGTAATAACAATGCTAATAGATTACCGCAGTTTCAATAAGCATCACCAGAGGATTCTCTATATAATGCTTAAAGGCATTTAAAAACTTTGCTCCGAGTGCCCCATCAACTGCTCTATGGTCAACAGAGAGCGTTACTGTCATTATTTCTGCTATTTCTATTTTCTCATTCATAACAATTGGTTGTTTTTTAGATGCACCAACTGCCATAATGCAAGATTGCGGCGGATTGATTATAGCACTGAAGGCTTTTATACCAAACATCCCTAAGTTGGAGATAGTAAACCCTCCTCCTTGAAACTCTTCAGGTTTCAATTTTCCAGATCTTGCTCTGCTTACTAAATCTTTCACTTCTTTTGATATAGATAAAATACCCTTTTTATCAGCATTTTTTACTATAGGAGTAATTAGCCCATCTTCAAGTGCCACAGCGATTGAAATATCTATATTTGAATATCTCAGTATTTTATTATCTATCCACGAAGAATTTATATCAGGAAATTTTTTCATGCTGAAAGCTGCAGCTTTTATGATTAGATCATTAATTGTTACTTTATTGTTTTCATCTGCTGAGTTAATCTCGTTTTTTAACGATATTAACTTATCAACCTGGCAGTCTACAGTTAAATAAAAATGTGGAACATTCTGTTTTGATTCAGTCAGGCGCTGTGCTATCACTTGGCGCATGTTGCTTACTTCAACTATGGTATCTTTCTCAGGACTTTCAGTATGTATACCACTGCCTAAAAACTCCAACACATCAGCCTTAATTATGCGACCATATGGTCCTGTACCTTTTAATTGCTGCACATTAACCCCTTCATTTTGAGCTATTTTCTTAGCTAATGGGCTTATTTTTGTTCTACCTTCTGCATAACCCTCTGTCATCTGAGTAGCTGACACTGGGATCCATTCTTCTTTTCTAGATCCCAGTGTCAAGCACTGGGATGACATTGAGGGGTTGGATTCCAGCGTCACGCGCTGGAATGACACCGAAGAATGACTTATTGGCTTTCCGTTTAAATCTTGGTGTTCTGATTTTTGATTATCAACAGCACTTTTTGTCACTTCCTTTTTAACTGCACTATTGATGGAAGTTGAAGTATAGTTGTTAAGTGCACTTTCATCTTCTCCTTCTTCCAGCATTAAAGCTATTGGTTGATTTACAGGCACGCCACTTGTTCCTTCTGTTACTAAAATTTTTGCTAAAACTCCTTCATCTATAGATTCAAACTCCATTATGGCTTTATCAGTCTCTATCTCAGCAATTACGTCGCCTACTTCAACTTTGTCTTGTTCTTTTTTATGCCACTTTACAATTTTTCCTCCAGCTTTGCTCATTGTTGGTGAAAGAGCAGGCATTAATATTTCTATAGGCATTGATTTTGCATTTAAAGATCTATTCAATTTTTAATTTACTCTTTATCTTATGTCAACCTAATCGTGAATTATGATGAATAAGTCTGTTACACTATCCCTCACGTTATCCCAGTGCGTGACACTGGGATCTTGGTTCAGTACTATTATCCTATTGTTTTTATTATTTAGCCATAGCTTGTTTGCTAACAACTTTGTTTCAACCAAATCAAATAAGATCAACATGAGAACGGGGCCAGGGTTTCACTATCCTGTAAAATGGATATACACTTGCAAAAATCTGCCCCTGAAAGTGATAGAAGAGTTTGAGAGTTGGAAAAAGGTCTGCGATATAGATGAAGACTGCGGATGGATAAAAGGCAATCTTCTTAGTGATAAGCGCTACGCGATTGTAAAAGAAGATACTTATGGATATCAAAAACAGAGTGTAGACAGCAAGATTACTATGAAAATAGACAAGTTTGTTGTGATGAAGATAGAAAAATGCAACGAAGAATGGTGCTTTCTTTCCACCCCAAAACGCAAAGCATGGGTACAAAAAAAACATATATATGGGGTTGATTAGGTTGACAAAAGATCTGAATTAACACTAGTTTCTGGGCCTTCTGTAGCATGCTCTTCAGATGAAGCAGAGGGTTCTTGAGGCTCTGGAGACTGTACAGGGCTATCACAGAAACTCCTTAACATCTCCTCAGCGGATGAATCTAAAATTTGTACAATAGACTTTTCACTTTGTTCTCTTAGCGATTGATCCACTCTAGAAATCAACTCAGAAAACTCGCTACCTGATTTTTCAGCTTCACTTTTTATTTTACTTTCTATGCTTGCAATATTACCTTGGTCAATTTCTTCTTTTGTTATGTTGAATGACTTTGCAACATCTTGATATCCAATCTTGCAATTTCCACAACCAATTATGCAAAAAGTAATAGAATCAGATATTTCGCTTGCAGCCCAATTATGTATAGTGTAAGCCAAATAATTGTCATGGTATTTAATGCTAAATTGTTGTTCTATTAACTCAGAAATTTTATTCTTTAGAGACATAAAGCACCCTCCTACATTCGTTATACCTTTTTGTTAAGATACAGCAATTACACCATTTACTACATGCTTTACTTTAATTAATTATTAAAACAAGAGCATCATTTCCAGAGCTATATCTTTTTACCTTGATAATTCTTTTTTGACTTCCTCTTTAATTATCCCACTTATATTCACGTTAAGATCCCCTACCCAAAAATCAGTCATAGTTTCAAGATCGTATAGATCCTCTATTACTTTTTTAATAGCAGCATTTATTTCTTCTTCGTCAAATTCCTTTATAATAGGTCTAATCTTCACATACCCTGGAGAGCCTTTACCATAAATTCCTTTGCTTTTATTAATGCAGCCACCTGCACCAGATCTACTGCTTCTCAAACCACTTCCACACTCTACTGTTTCATACTTGATTTCACCATTTTCTATATATGCTATTTGATTGTCTTGTGTAGACTTCAGTTTATCTGCCTTTACAATTTTCTCCTCTAGCTTTAAATCTTGCTTATGAATTACTGTTTCCTCATAACCCTTACCACCGTATGTTCTATACTCACCTCCACCTGCAACAGTAATTAGTTGCTGGCAATGTTGCTTCTGCGAATTGCACATTTCTATGAAAACAGGTCCCCCGTCCTTATCTGAGAGGTTACTTTCCTGGTTACCCCCTCCCTCTGTGACTTGCACCTTAATTATAGGATAATTAGGATCGATTTTCAGTTTAGCTTTAATATAATCTCCTGGCATCCCTACTCTGCTTTCAGTAGAATGGCATTTTTGATTGTCACAGCCACTACCTTGTATATGACCTGCTTCACCACTTCCCCACGCTTCTATTTTAATACGATCAAATTTTATTGATAAGTCATCTGTATAAACATCTTTATTTTTATGATCATAGGATTTTTCATTATTTTTTTCAAGATCTGGTTTCTTATTTTTCAGCTGTTCCTTGATTATCTCTTTTAATTTTTCTTTTAATTTCTTTTTGAGACCTTCTAAATCGAACCTACACAATTTATCAGCGTAAAAGACCTCCGTTCTGTTTGCTTTTATTGGTGCTTCTGGTTGCGTGACAACGCCATTTGTATTTTGTGAAATCTTTGTATAAAAAGGTTGAGTGTTTTTTTTGTCTACATATCGTGTTGAACGGCTGCATGTTCCAGTAAAGCAGATACAACCATCATCACCTTGATTACATTTTTCTCTATGCTCTACATCCGTCAATTTGTACACTACTTTCAGTCCTTTACTAGATTTAAATGTATCGTCTATCTCATCATTTCTTTTTACACAGTAACTGCATTTCCCCTTTTCCTGTTTATTGTTGTCAGGGAAGAAAACATACCCTTGCTTATTGAATATTATTTTATCTAACTCACTCTGATCTCTGTTTAAGAGATCGGCTCTTTTATTTTCCTTGCTTGGAAGATAATAGAACTGATTTGATTCCTTGGAGTAAACAGCATTGTATTTAGTATATCTTGTTCCCATTAATTTTAGTGGTATTATTTTATTTTCTCTTTTAAGAACAAACTCCTCTGGTTCTGGCTGCCATCCAGAAAGACAAAGCATTTTACTGTTAGAATTTCCTTTATACTTTACTTCTATTTCCGGCTGCCCAGAGTTATTAAATTCACATTGAATAGATTTGTCTTTTAACTTTTTCTCAAAATCATTAAAACTATAAAAACTTCCGCCTTTAGAACATTTAATTTGCACATCAGGAACATAGCCATATTCTTTCAGAACTTTAAATTGTTGCGGATTACTTTCTAATATACCTTCTATAATATTATCAATATTACTATCAGTTGTTTTTGCTACTATTGCTGGTTTTACTACTTTTAAAGATAGGGGGCCAATGTTTATAGGATGGTTGAGGTCAGTATTAACATTAAAAGTACAGGAACCATTACTATAGGTTCCATGTGCTTTAGCACAAGTGCTCTCACTCATCTTCATTTCTACTTTCAATGTATTTGCATTTACTATCTCCACTATCTCAGGTTCTGGAGCAGGTGGTGCAGGAAAACAGCGGATGAACTGTGGATTGTTTTCATCTATACTTTGAGTTCCAAGGTATTCAGCGCAGAGCTTATCTTTTTCTCTATAAGTTTTGAAGTAGTACGTGATGCCATCTTTGTCTAAAATAGAGCGCCACTCAGCTTTATTTTCTCCATACCCTTTAGGGAAATCTAATTTTTCTCCAATCTCTCCGTCTCTTCCTTTCAGATTACCAATGATTACCTTAACCTTAGGATTAAAGTAATCATTGTCTTTATCTGTTATAGGAACAATTCTAACTTGTGGAAGCGACATTGCAAGTTGTTCACAAAATGGAGGGGGGCCAGGTGCAAGTGGAACAGGAGCACATTTTACTGCCGTTTGGTAGCAGGTATCACAGACTTTTTCCATCTCCCCAGGACGGAAAATATTCTCACCCGAAAATACTCTAGAACCCCATGAAGAAATTCCTGACATACAAGCCCCTTTTTGACTGCAAGCACATATTTTAGGAGAGTTAGCGAATCTTCTTTTTTCCTCATCAGTAACACCGTCTGCCCATTCCCATTTAAGACCCCGAGCAATTTCTCCTCCAGCTTTTGTTTTATCTCCTTCCCAGTCGATAAAAGCTGCAGCAGAAACTCCAGCTCCTGTACCTTGCGTTCCATATATCTGGCGGCAGGATTCCCCACTTTGTAAGTCATAACAATAACTTTGTCCATCATAAGCACATACTCTAATTTTGGGATTAAAGTAACCATCAACTCCTTGATCTTTTATTGCTTGCACCTTAATTTCCTTTACCCAATCTCCACCAACTATTGCTTCCCACCAAGTATTACTTTCTACAAATGTTGGACAATCAGCATATCCTTGATACGAAAGACCAAGTATCAAAAAAAATATCAATAAGAAATTAAGCCTTACACTTCTCATAAAATACCGGTAACCACTCATTAACTTCTTCTCCTTTTTCCTTTATTGCCTCGTACATATACTTTATCGTCTCTTTGTTAGCTGAAAGTACATGTATTTCTTGCATATTCTTTAAATCTAAATTTAAAGTTACTAATCCTTTATACTGTTTTATCAAAAATAAACCTTCCTGCGTTGGCGTCTGCAGAATTATATTCAGCTCCTCTTTTGATAAAGAAAATGCTTTCATGTATAATCTATTTGCATTGACGTTCGGCATCAAGATTCTTGTATCAACATGTTTATCTAAATATTGAGTAAATTTGCTAGCAAATGCGAGATTTAAATTTTCAGTACTTAGGATTACTACAACATTTAGTTCCGTCATTCTTTGCATCCAGTTATCAAACTCTTTCTCTGTAGGAAAAATATTACTTATCTCCCATGCTTCATCCAAAACAAGTATTGCAGGCGAGCCATCACATTTTGCCTCAAAAGAATATAAAAAATAGTAAAGTATCACGGACATACATTCCTTTTGTTTTGTAAGGTTTGCGGTGTTGAGAGATATAATTTTTGTTTCCCAGTCAATATCTGATTCATTACCATCTTGAAATAAGTAAGCAAAGTCACCATCGTCACACCATCTACTTATCTTACCCCCAAGGAGCAAGAGCACCTCAGAAATTTGTGAAATAGAACGTGATTCCTTGGGTATAGCAAATATAGAATCCACAATTTTTCTTATCTTTTCTTCTACGTCCACCAAGCTCGTATCGGCTACCATTCTTCTGATCAGTTCAACCAACATATTGCGATTGGAAGCACTATCTTCAATGTTTAGTGGATTAAATTTTAGGCTTTTGTCCTTATATTTTGGATCGATTATGTAATATTTACCACTCACTGCTTTAGTAAAAATTATTGATTTTCCGGTGTTATCCAATATGACAATTCTTGGGTTAAACTTTCTTGATTCTGATAATAGAAAATTAATGAGTGAAGTTCTGCCTGAATTTGGAGCTCCGAGTATCGTAGTATGGCCATTATTTCTTTTTCCATGAAAATTAAAGAAGTAAGGATTTCCTTTTTTTGAGAAAAAAATCATTACCGCTTCTTTCCACCTTCTTCCTTTTAATGTACCTGACGTAAAATCGTGCAGCATAGCAAAGCTGCAAGCGTATTTTGTTAAGATATTTTTCGGTTGCGTAATAAAAGCAAAATTGCCTGGAAGTTGTGCCCAAAAATGACTTTCCATATGTAAATCAGTTCTAAACATCATGAAGCCAACTAATGACATTATAGAAGATAAATCACTAATACTTTCAGCTAACTTATTCCTATCATCTGCAAATATTGTAAAAATAATTTTCTGTTGGCAGAAGTCTATACTAGAGGTCTTTTCAAGCTCTATTATTTCTTCAATTCCTGAGCTTTTAAGTAAGGTATTATCCTCACTAATTTGCAGCATGTTGATTTGTTTTTTAAATTCTTTTATTGCTTTGTTATTACTAGTAAATATCATTATTTCTGTAATGATAAATTCAGATTCAAGCTGCAAGCATCTATCTATATTACCTAAAGAGATTTCCCGGTATTCTTTTATGCTGAAAATAGAGCCAAATTTCTGTTGATTTTCAAATATTGTTTGAAACGTATTGAAACCAAAAGCTATTTTAAAATTTCTAATATATTGCGACAGGTCCCTTTCATGTATTGGATAATCTTTGTGCGTTAATGTAACAATATAGTGGAGAAATTCTATCATTTCAGAATATATTTTACCTTCACTAAACCTTAGACTCAGTTTTTTAGCTCCAAAAGGTCCTAAATCATTTTGAATTACGTCAGTTATCTTTTGCAACTCCTGATGGCTTTCTTGTAAAGACAACTTATGCTTATTCTTTATTCTATTGAAAAAAAACGAATTATTAGTATGCTTGCCAAAATCGCTAAACAATATTACAATGTATAGTTCATTTATATACTGTAATTTACTATCAGTTAGTTTATTAAACCACGTTGAATGTAGGTTGTCAGAGAAGTCTTCAGTTTTATTCCATTTCAAGCTCAGTTTATTGCGCTTTCTAACGGTATGAATCCAAACGGTAAAACACAGGCTATTAATATTTTTTGATATGCTTTTTCTAATTTCAGTTCTGAGGTCGCTGTAGTTATCAACAGAAGAATAATCTTCTAACTTGATTATTTTTAACAATTCTCCCTGTTTTGTTAGTATGGTTTCTTCATCGTAATGACAAGCATAAGGAACAAAATCTAAATCAATGCTTTCTAGTAATGCTAAGTTGTTCTTTTTTTTAAGCTTAGAGTTAACTGTTGGTACTTTTAACTGCATATGCGTATTCAATAAAGATAATTAAAAAAGATAAAAATACTATCTTAATTTTTATCTTTTTTTTCGCTATCGGATTGTAATTTTATATCTTTTGCAAAGTTAAATTTTTCTTTTAAGTAGTCTGTTGCCTTTTCTGTACTACCGAACATCAGGACCAGTACACCAAACATTATCATAAAAAAGATTAGACCTCTGAACACTACTGCAAGTATCACTGCAGCTATACACAACCCTATGATTGTTGAAGGACTCATATTTTCTACAGTATCTTTAACTGAAAATGAAGAAATAAAATTTTTTACCGTTTCTTGTATACCCTTTAATTCATCACTCGCCGAACTTGCTTCGCTAGAATATGATGCAAAAATGAAACTTAATAAGGCTATAAAAACCAAAACTTTATTCAATTGAATGCGCATCAACTAAACACCTTTTAAACATTCCTCAAATATAACAACTTTTATATCAATAGGCAAGAACTGAATTCACTTATCCACTACAAGTAACACATATTTAATTTTTACCGCTGTGAACATGCTGTAAGCTCTTATCATCAACAAGAGGACTCACATTAATGGATGTTAATTTACTTGATAGGAAGTTTGAATGCAATTCAGCTACTGCTGCTATAGCAAGCACTGCAACCATAGCAAGTAGTCCTGCTCCTATCAATCCTGATGTCATTGCTCCTGCAACAATGCACCCTATTGTGGAGAGAGCACAACCTGCTACAAATGCAACGTGAAGATTTCTGTTATTGGGTTGTTTTTCAAGTGGAGTATCTTCACCCTTTTTCTTATTCAAAGGAAATTTCTGCACGATTGTAATGGCGTTTTTTCTGTCCCTTTTTTCTTCGGGTTGCATTGAATCTTTTGCCTGGCTGCCTGTCATCTGAGTAGTTTGACTATTTGGATCCATACTTTCTTTTTCTCTGGATCCCAGTGTCACGCACTGGGATGACACCTGTGGTGACTCTTTCTCAACTTGATCTTCAATCTTTTTATTATATTTAGAAGGAGATCTTCGTCCACTTGGCCCTTTGGACCTTGTTTTAGTTAGGTGTGCTAATTTTGTCTCTCCTTCATCCTCTGGTTGTAAGCCATTATCTTCTTCAACAGAGCTCAATGTTGAGTTTAAACTTTCCTCAGATGAAGTGCTTGCTATTGATGTTAAACTGTTTTTTCTACTATTTATTGGTGATATCGAGTTTTTTTCACTCAGTCCAGGTGAGTCTATTCCACCATACGCGTCAAGTTAAGGAAATAAAGGTATGAAAGAGATAGAATAATAAGGTATAAGTTCTCCCAGATATACTTTTAGTGAGAGAACCAATGAATAAAATAACTTGCTTATCAAAAAAGCTCAAAGAATTTTTTAATGAAAAAGCAGAGAAAATCTCAATTACAACAAGGTTTATAAAAAGAAAGAGAAAGCTAAAAGGTTCATCATTCGTAAAAGCCATGGTCTTGGGTAATATAGGAGTTGATAATTGTAGCGTAGAAACAATGTGTCAATTACTAAACGAGGACTCGATAGATATAACAAAACAAGGTTTGGATTTTAGATTTACTGAAGAAGCAGTGGAATTTATGAAAAGGATGTATAATGAATCTGTGATTCTCTTTAAAAATATCTTGCAAGTTGATTGCAAAATCTTACAGCAATTTAATAGTGTTAAATTATTGGACAGTAGCTATATTACTCTACCTAACAGTATGGAAGAGATGTATAAAGGTTATGGTACTAGCTACAGTGGCTATGAAAGCAATACTAAGTCTGGAATAAAGTTACAATTAGTTTTCGACTACATGAATCAGATAATAGACCAACTTAATTTAACGGAGGGGGTAAGATCAGACCAGGGATATAGGAAACATTTAAGTAATATATTAAGCAATGATTTGCTAATATCTGATCTCGGTTATTTTGTGCCAAGTTCTTTTAAACAAATCAATGAAATAGGAGCTTATTTCATAAGTCGTTATAAATCCGATACCAACATATATGATGTAGAAACAAATCAAAAAATGGAGTTATTAGAATGTTTAGAGGATAAGTTATTTTTAGAAAACGAGGTATTGTTAGGAAAAGAAGCAAAAATTAGAGTAAGAATTATATGTCAGAAACTAACTGAAGAACAGTCTATGGCCAGAAGAAGGAAAGCTAATAGATTAGCAAGATCGCAGGGATATACATCCTCTAAAAGAAATCAAAAATTGTTGAACTGGTCAATATTTATAACTAATGTTCCAGAAAATAAAATTAGTGCTGAGCAAGTATTAACGATTTACAGAGTAAGGTGGCAAATTGAGTTATTATTTAAATTGTATAAAAGCCATATCAGGCTTGATAAGCTAAAAGGAAAGCCATGCAGAGTATTATGTGAACTATATGCTAAATTGTGCGCAATTCTTATATTTCACGGCATAGTTGGTTGCACAGAAGTGAAAAAGAATACAGAACTTAGCTTAACAAAGGCATTTATTGAGCTAAAAAGGCGGGTTAGAGAGTTATTTTTAGTATTAACCAAAATTAATAGTTTAAAAGCATTTCTTAAAAAACTCACTATAACTTGGTCGCGATTTTCATTAAAAGACAAACGTAGAAGGGCTAGAGTATCCACTTTAACCTCTCTAAATTTGCTCACAATCTCTTAACTTGACGCGTATGGTCTATTCCACTATCTGAGTCATTGCCACTACTGAGTTTAGAAGTTTGCTTCTCCTCTATTTCTTTCACAACCTTGCTATATTTTTCAAACACTTCCTCTGTAACAGAGGAATTACTAAGTATTTTATTATCACCACTTTTTTTCTCAGCTACATTCAAGGGTGTTTCTTGTGTGTTGTTTTGCTCTTCAATATGTTTTAGCTGCATTTGATCTTCAATATTTTCTTCAACAGCATTTGGTATTGAGCTTACACTGCTGCTCCTGTTAGTAATATCCAAAATTGTTTGTACTATTGCTGCCTTTTTTTTGAGTCTAGTTTTTTTGACTCTGTTATTTCTGCTTTCAACGCTGGAAGAAAGTGTTGGATATAATTATTATAATGTTCTCTTTTTTTCCCCACTGATTTTTCTAACTCAGCTAATGCTTCAGGACTAGTTCCTTGCTTGGATGACTCTAAGTGTTTTGCAATAGCCTGCTCATTTTGTCGTTCTCTCAGTATTTTTTCCAATTCAGCCAATGTTTTAGGACTAGCTCCCTGCTTGAACAACCTTTTGCATTCTTTGGAAGTCTCATCTTGATTTTCTTGATAATTTTCTGCTGTTACCTTTTTGTATATAGTGTTGCTCAATTGTTGGTTAATATCTCCTTCCTTACTCTTAGGTTTTTTAAAGGGACTGTGCATAACATTCCTCCATACATAATAAAATGTATAGATACCTCTTTAGCGTTAATTTTACATTAAAACTGGGCAATTATGCCATATTATAAATAATTGCGGCAACTTGCTTATTGGAAGGTCGCTTAACTATTTGCTTTCTGGGCTTTCTACTTCTACAGATTTGCTATTAATATGATTCTTTGCTTGTTGAACTAACATATCCACTACTTCTTTTACAGGCTTTTCCCTATCAACCATGCCAACACTTTGGCCGGCCATTAAAGATCCTGTTTCAACATCTCCTTCAATCACTGCCCTTCTTAAAGCTCCAGCCCAGAACTTTTCTATTTCAAGCTGCCCATCTTCTTTTGAGATCTGTCCCTTTTGGTATTCATCAATAACTTCTTTTTGACGCTTCATGAAGTCATCGCTTGCTTTGTTGGCTATAGCTCTTACAGGAATTACAGGAAAATCAGCACTTATCTGTACAGAAGGTATTGCATTACGTGCGGCTGATTTAATAAACACTTCCTTAAAATTTTTGTGGGCAATTGACTCATTAGTGCAGACAAATAATGTACCTATTTGACAGCCACTTGCCCCCATTTCCAGGTAATTAACTATCATTTCGCCTCTTCCTATTCCACCTGCAACAAACACTGGTATTTGTTCATTTTTAAAATGAGGCAATATCTCTTGTGCAAGAACAGAAGTGCTGACTGGCCCTATGTGCCCACCTGCTTCCATTCCCTCTATTATTAACGCATCTACTCCCATTTTTACTAACCTTTTCGCAAGGCTTAATGCTGGTGCAAAGCACATAACTTCAATGCCCGCACTCTTGATTTTTTCTATATTAGGCTTCGTTGGCAGTCCACCGGCAAGAACTATGTGGCTCACTTTCGTTTCAATACACACATCTATCAACTCACTCAACTTTGGGTGCATAGTAATTAGGTTTACACCAAATGGCTTGTTAGTTAATTTTTGTGTCTCTATGATTTCTTTTTCCAGTAAGTCTGGGAACATTGCACCACATGCAATCACACCAAAACCACCAGCGTTTGAGATTGCTGAGACCAAGTTTCTCTCTGAAACCCAGCTCATAGCACCACCCATTATAGCAAACTCACTGCCAAGAAAATCTGTTCCTTTTTTCCAGAGGCTACTTAACATATAACCTATATCATACGTTTAAAAATGTTTTGTTTATCTATAAATGTGTGTTTTAAGGCGCCAAGTATATGTAAGATTATAAAGAGTACCATAAAATATGCAAGCATCGAATGTAGCTCATTAGCCGTGTTAGCTAGGTCTTTGTTTTGATTAATCAACAAAGGGATATGAAAAAAATATTTGATCTGTTTGCCAGAAGCAGAAGACATGACATAGCCAGATAGTGGCATTAGCACCATCAAAGAATATAAACCAAAGTGTACTGCTTTACTTATATTGATTACAAACCGAGAAAAATTTGCTGGAAGTGGTGGAACATAAGTAAAGACGCGAAAAAATATGCGTACTATGATTAATCCAAGAATAGTGATACCGCAAGCCTTATGAATAGCGTATATGTTGAACTTAATTTCATTGCTAAGTGGCAGGCTTTTCATATAAAGTCCAGAACAAAGCATACCGATAATAAAAACAGCCATCAACCAATGGATAACCCTTAAACCTAGGCTATATTTATCGTCTTCCATTTTGATTACCCTAAAGTAGCATTTATATAATAGAAAAACTATTTTTCAATCAAAATTATTAAAGCAATTTAGATTTACCGACAATGTAGCTATACAAATTCGACCCAGCCGAGAGTCAAGTAGCAGGCACTGGCATCTAAGTCATAGAAACGGATCAAATGCAAAACTTACTTGACACCCTTCGCCAGCCCCCTTACCATGAAACTGAAGCTATTTATTTATCTTCTCTGTACAGATTAAATGACAAAAAAACTCAACGTATCTGGCGTCTCATGTTTAATTTTTTGCACTATGTGCACTCTATGTCTTTATCAAATTTCTAGGTTTTTACCTATACAAGCTGAAATACGCTTATAAAGCATTTAAAACATCAAAAAACGCCAACTTAAAAAATGGATAGTGAATAATTAGCTACCCTAGGGTTTCTTTTGCCTTTTTTTCTGTTTAGTAAATTTCTTAAACATTTATGACTAAAGGTTAGTTGCATTAAAAAGCAGCTAAATCGCGGTTATTAAGCGTTTAGAATAAAAAAACGCCATACTTGAAAGTATAATGTAAGTAATTAGCCAACCACGGGGCTTCTTTTGCCTTTTTTTCTGTTTAGTAAATTTCTTAAATATTTATGGCTAAACGACAATCGTCATCCCTGTAAAGGTCAAGTATCCCGCTACGTGTTAGCGGCTAAGAGATACCCGGCGGTATGACGGTTCTTGATGGCATGACGATAAGGTTCCAGTGTCAAGCGTTTGGCATGCAAATTTCCTTAAACGTTCGTAAGCTTAAAACTTTACTTTAGATCAAACTGCTGTATAGTGACTTTATAGCTTCAATTTTGTAATGAATATACCTAGTATAGAAAATTGTGATCTTCACAATAAAACCGTCTTACTCAGAGTTGACTTCAATGTTCCTATAAAAGATGGAGAAATTCGTGACGTCACTCGTATTTTGAGAGCATTGCCTACTATTCAGTATTTAGTGAATGCGAGTGCAAAGATTATTATTATATCACATTTCGGACGCCCAAAGGCCAGAGACAATAATCTGTCGCTAAAAAATGTAATTGACACTTTATCGCAGTTACTAAATAAAAAAGTGAAATTTATTGACGATTGCGTTGGTGAAAAAGTACAAAGAGCAGTAAGTGTTATGGATGCAGGAGATATAATATTACTAGAGAATCTAAGATTTTATGAAGGGGAAAAGGAGAATGATGCAAACTTTGCCAGACAATTAGCATCTCTAGTGGATATATATGTAAATGATGCATTTTCTTGCTCTCACAGAGCTCACGCTTCTATTTCACGCATTACAGAATTTTTACCTTCCTATGCAGGATTTTGCTTGCAAGATGAGCTAAAGTATCTTGAAAAAGCTGTATCGTTTAAAGCTAAACCTATTACTGCGATAGTTGGGGGAGCTAAAATATCAACTAAAATAAAAGTGCTTATGAAGCTAACAGAAAAGGTTAATTACCTAGTTCTAGGTGGTGCAATAGCCAATAATTTTTTGTCATTTAGCAAAGTAAATATAGGGAAATCTTTCTTTCAAAATGGTGTTGACGACCTTCTACATAATATTGTTGAAACAGCAAATAAAAACAATTGCAAAATAGTTGTGCCAGAAGACGTTCTGGTTGCAGTAAACTCTGATTACAGCACTAGTATTTCAAGAAGAACTGAGTCCATTTTGGACGGTGATATAATTTTGGATATCGGACCACAAACTTTGAGTACAATAAGCAGTATAATAGCAAGCAGTAAGACTCTGCTGTGGAATGGACCTATTGGTGTTTTTGAACATTCAGCTTTTGCAAGCGGTACAATAGGGGTAATGAAAATCGTAAGTGACTTAACGCACAAAGGAAAGTTAACCAGCATAATAGGGGGAGGCGATAGTCTATCTGCAATAAGCGCTGCAGGCCTTACCGATAAGGATTTTACATATGTTTCCACTGGTGGAGGAGCATTTTTAGATTGGTTAAGTGGCGATGAAATGCCGGGAGTTGCTGCTCTGCAAAAACGATTAGATTAAAACTTTTTTAAATTATTTCTTATAGGCTAGCTTTTTTGTGAACGTGATTATGTCGAAGACAGTTAAACTAATTTTGTGTTTAATAATACCAATAATAGGATTTATTTTTTATATTAAGGATCATTATTTTCACACCGGCTATGTAGAAGAAAATGTTGAAGTCAATTTTGAACCATTTTTCAGTTCACAACCAGCCACCGTTTCAGAATTAACTGACTTCGATAGAGGAGTGTTGAAAGTTTGTGGAGATTGGGGAGCACATCCAGATAAAGAAGATTTCAAAATTTTACTTAGTTGTCCGCAGCATCAAGAAGTAGTGAAAGGAATATATAAGTGATTACGCCAGATGCGGATTTGGAGTTACTTAAAGATGAACTGGCTAACATTTGGTTTACAAATAGTGGAAGTGAAAAAGAAACTATAGGGTTTGGACATATTTTTTGTGGTGAGCCAAACGATAAACTAGGTGGTATGCATTTTGTAGGTAGATATGTTGAAGCTCAAGAAGATAAATGGGCAGGTGCAATTTGGAATGATAAGTCCCTATGCAATAAATCAGATATTAAGCCGCCAGTTTATACATTTGGAATGAAATATTTAGGTAAGGATGGGGAAGTGAAAGTTAAATGCCCAAATGGATACGCATATAACCTTCATGCCGATAATTTCTGCAACTAAGGCGTTTAAGGAATTAGGAAAAGATGGAATGTGTCTATGTGAAATGGAAGATGACGATTATCAATCAGTGTTTGTAAGAAAGAATGATGCTATACTCACGTTCTATCCTGACTTAACACCAAAATGTGATGATAAGAGTACTTATTGTAGTTGCGGTAAATCTTAATTTCAAAACCAATAGGGTGAACAAATGATAAAAATGCTATAGGGTGTAGCAAATCCAAATAAGTTAAAATTTTGATTAAAGGGTTTTGTGAATAATAATGAAGAAGGGCATTATTCGTCTAATAAAAGCAATTCAATACTCTTGTGAAGGAATAAAATCAGCTTTTATATCAGAAATTGCGTTCAGACAGGAGTTACTGCTTTTTATAGTATGTGTCTCAATTTTGTTTGTTTTGGATGTAAGTAATCTAGAACGTGCAGTAATGATAAGCAGTCTATTCCTGGTGTTAATTGTGGAAATTGTTATAGCATTTCTCATAATAGTCCGAACAGGTCATAGGAAGGCAGAATCAACAGCACGACGAAAGGATTCGAATAGAGGAATGTTTTTCCTGGCTCTGTTTTTTATAGCAAACCAATGATGCTCAATTTTGTTGAAATCTGGAGAATAAGGCGGCAGATACAAAATTTCTGCACCAACCCCTTTAGCAAGCTCGATAATCTTATCAGACTTATGAAAAGTAGCATTGTCAAGAATGACAGTCTGTCCAGGTTCCAAGATCGGTGTCAAAAATTGCTCAAACCATCCATTAAAAACATCCATATTACAGTGGCCTTCAAAGGTTAACGGAACAACTATCTTTCTTCCACTTAAGGCTGCAACCATACTGATTCGTTGAGTTTTCTTTCCAGATTTTAAGGCATAAAACCGCTGTCCTTTCTGGCAATATCCGTAGGGGTAGTCTTCGGTGTTATCAATGCCAGACTCATCTATATACACTAAGTTTTTAGGTTCTTTTGTCGCTATAATTTTCAAAAATTCAGCACGTTTTTCTTCGTTTCTTTCCTTGTATCCATATGTCTTTTTTTGCGCGTAAATCCAATTTTTTTAAGGGCTCGATAGATCGTTTGGATACTAACGTTGTTCCAAAGTTTAGCCATTTCCGATAGAGTCTTTCCTCCGTGTTCTCTGGCAAATTTGGCAAAGGTATCCCAGTCGGTAATTTTGTGATTGTAACCCCCATTTCCAAGTTTTTTTGATTGAAAGTCTCCTGTTTCTTTTCTTCTTTGCTGCCACTCCCATAAAGTAGTTCTTCCAATCTTAAATCTTGCTGCCACTGTTTCTCTGCTTTCTCCTTCGTCTAGCGCTTCCATTGCTTTTTTTCTTAAATCATAACTATATGCTGCTGGCATTCAACCTCCTTATCATCATCTACCCTTATCCTATCACATCCGGACTTTTATGGAAAGAGCTATAGCATTGTCAAGAATGACAGTCTGTCCAGGTTCCAAGATCGGTGTCAAAAATTGCTCAAACCATCCATTAAAAACATCCATATTACAGTGGCCTTCAAAGGTTAACGGAACAACTATCTTTCTTCCACTTAAGGCTGCAACCATACTGATTCGTTGAGTTTTCTTTCCAGATTTTAAGGCATAAAACCGCTGTCCTTTCTGGCAATATCCGTAGGGGTAGTCTTCGGTGTTATCAATGCCAGACTCATCTATATACACTAAGTTTTTAGGTTCTTTTGTCGCTATAATTTTCAAAAATTCAGCACGTTTTTCTTCGTTTCTTTCCTTGTATCCATATGTCTTTTTTTGCGCGTAAATCCAATTTTTTTAAGGGCTCGATAGATCGTTTGGATACTAACGTTGTTCCAAAGTTTAGCCATTTCCGATAGAGTCTTTCCTCCGTGTTCTCTGGCAAATTTGGCAAAGGTATCCCAGTCGGTAATTTTGTGATTGTAACCCCCATTTCCAAGTTTTTTTGATTGAAAGTCTCCTGTTTCTTTTCTTCTTTGCTGCCACTCCCATAAAGTAGTTCTTCCAATCTTAAATCTTGCTGCCACTGTTTCTCTGCTTTCTCCTTCGTCTAGCGCTTCCATTGCTTTTTTTCTTAAATCATAACTATATGCTGCTGGCATTCAACCTCCTTATCATCATCTACCCTTATCCTATCACATCCGGACTTTTATGGAAAGAGCTATAACTTCCTGATAACATGGATGATAATATTGACAGGTTAATACGAATGTTATTAAGATATGTTGTCAAACTCACCAATTAAAGTTTTTATATCTTGCGGTAAATCAGAGACAAATTCCATGTATCCCTTACTTTTGGGGTGATATAAGCCCAGTGTATAAGCATGTAGTGCTTGTCTATTGAAATTACGAATAAAACTAGAGTTTTTAGCATATTTTGTGCTTTTACTACTATTTTTCCCATAAACTTGATCACCAACTATAGAATGTCCTATGTGGCTCATGTGGACTCGAATTTGGTGCGTTCTACCTGTTTCTAAAGTGCATTTAACGAGGCTTGCTTGTCCTATAACTTTCTCTACTGAGTAATGAGTGATTGCTAATTTGCCCGTTGTTTTTGTAACACACATCATTTCTTTATTACCACGCTTTGGAGCAATGTTAGTTTCTATAGTTCCCTGCTGGGAAGATAATGTTCCCCAAACTACTGCTAAGTATTCCCGCTTTATTTTGCGATTCGATAACAATTCAGACAAAAAACTATGGGCTGCTTCATTTTTTGCAATTACCATTAGCCCACTAGTATCTTTATCGAGTCTATGAACAATTCCTGGTCTTACATTAAGGTGAGCGATAACTGCGTTCAAAAGCGTATCATTGTTTGTCCCAGCACCTGGGTGCACTGTTAATCCACTTTGTTTACTCAGAACTATAATGTCTTCATCTTCATAGACGATATTAAGTTTTATGTCATAATTAGGCTCAATTGATGTGGATATGTCAGGTTGAACGAGATGCACCACATACTCTTCATCTGGTTTTACTATGTAGTCATTATTAATTATCGGTGTGCCAAGTAATTTCACCTGCTCATTTTGTATCAATCTTTGCGCTTTGCTGCGTGATATGTTGCATTTTTCAGCTATATAGGTGTCTAACCTTAATTTCTCTTTATCATTATTAACACTTAAGGTTATTATTGAGTGATCTATAGTGATTTACCCCGCGCCATTTCCCATGCTGCTTGAACATTTGGGTCTGTAAACATTGTTGCACTAGACTCAATTTGCAGATCACCTTGTTTTTTAATATGGCAAATTGTTTGAGAGCCATCTTTCCAGTGGATTGTAACTTTATTATCAAAATCTCGTAATGTTGCCTCAACCTTTTTTTCTTTATTATCTTTTTCTTCCAGCTTAATAGATTCTAATAAATAATATAGAAAGTCACTTGGTTTGCCGTTGATTTTTTCTTTCCATTCATCTGTTTTTTCTTGTTCAGATTTTTTTTGCTCTAACTTTTCCTTCTTTTGCTGCAGCTTATTTTGTTCTGCTTCCAGCTCTAACTTTCTAACTGTGTCACGTAGTTCTTTGACTTTATTTTCTAATACTAATAATTTATTAGTATTATTTCCATTGTTAGCTTCTAAATCAGGCGTACTTGGTTGAGCTTGCTTCTTTTTTATTTCTTCTAATTCATTCCTTACTACGTTTAATTGCTCCTTCAATTCCGTTTTTTCCTCTTCTGTATCCTCTTTTAACTTTTTTAGCATGCTAAGGAACTCGTTATTATTAGACTGCGTAGTTGATTGAAGCCAGCCTACAAAGCGGCTTGGTTCAAATCGTTCAATTTTATCTTCAGCAATTTTAATAGCATTCTCTAACCTAGAAAAAGTACCTTCAATATCTAGTGAATGTGCTTTTTTTGTCAATTCTTTAGTGTTGTTTAAAACTTCTGAAATTTCTGCATGTAGCCAATCTAAATCTTTTTTGATGTCTTCTCTGATTTTTTTTAGGTGATCAAGCGTTTCTTTAATGTTAATATTTGCAGGCTTTAAAAGACTATTATCAAGTAAATCGCAAGCTTTTTTAAGGTTACTGTCAAATGAGTTGCAAAGCGGACTAAGTAGTTTTTTCATTAGAGATATTAGTTCATTTTCCCTTTTACCAAGCTTATTTTCTACTACTGATACAACCATGCCCTTTCCAGACCAGTATGGAAATAGAAGACCTAAAGAACTGTGTTTTCTAATAGTATGATTTTCATGATCCACGCTATTACTTATTAGATTGCTAAGTGTTGATATGATGCATAAAAGAATAGCGACTAATAAAGCTATTAATATTATTGGAGCATTAATGGATTGTGATATTGCTGAAACTACTATAATAGTACCAAATACATATGATCCAGTAAACAAGAGAATCCTATTTCTATTTTCTGCTTCTATATCTTCTAGTATTTCTCTCTGCGTCTTAGAATTTGGTAAAACTATTGAAAGCTTTTTCCTCTTACGATCTAAATTTGTTACAATTTCAATTTTTTTAGCTTCTTGAGCAATCTGGCTGTACTGTTCATCAACTTGATAGTTTCCTATTTTTTTATCTATTTCATTCTCTTTTATTTTTTGTGTATTTATAAAGTTTATAACAGCAGTAAATAAGAGAACTATAAGAGGAATAAAGGCAAGAGGTGCTGGCGTGAACGCAAACCCAGCAATACTTACTGTAACAGGCTGAATAGAAAAGGCAGCAAATGCTATAAGAGTAGCAATGGTACTTGCTATCGATATAGTACCAGAATACTTTCTTATAGAGCTCAAAATTCTACTGGGCTGGTCAGAAAGTTTTCTAAATCCTAAAAAATCAAAATAGTCTTTGAAAGGATCTTTAGTGTCTGTAACCATAACATTTTTCTAGTTTAAACTTATTTAGGTATACATTAACCAAACCTTAAAATCAAGTTTCTTAATTTTTCAACATGTGCCAAGGCCTATTGGAGCGCACTGTATTAATCTTTACGTAACGATTTGTTAACCAAACAGAATGTGTGCCATACGTTTCTAGATCAGCATGTTTAATAATTTTAGCGTTGCAAGCTGAATAGTCGAATTCACTTAATTGAATTATCAGATCAACACTATTACAGTTTCTCAAGATATCTTCTTTTTTATAAGCAAGCAGTACTGATTTATTATTTCCTTTATTATATATACAGCCATACTTTAGTCTTTTATCTGGATTGCTATATTTTGTATGATTCAAAATTTGGTTCTGTCCGTTTTGCTTTGCCCACGTTTTGATAACAAAATTTCTGCTTTTTCTAGTGAGAGAATATAGTAAGTTATCACTCTCCTTTGCAGCAACATTATCAGCATTTATTAGGATGTCGGGGGTTTTATATGCAGCGCTAAAGCAAATACCTAGTACAATAAAAAAAAATCCCAAAAAACGCCAATTTCTTTCCCACAAGCACAGCCACAATAACCCAAATGTTATTATAATAATTGATGAGGCAGGAAAAGTACGAATGGGAATAACCAAATACTGAAGACTAGCGATAGCGTTTGTTATATACAAAATGCTGTCAATTGGGCGCTCTATAAATGGCGCTATAATCCATTCAATACCTAAAGGAATCAATAAGACATAAATTATTCCAAGTGGAATAATAATTAATGTAACTATTGGTATAGCAACTAAATTTGTGATAATGCCACTAATTGAAAAATAATTAAAATTATATATCGTATACGGAACAGTTGCTAAACTTGCTATTACTGAGCTGATCATTATCGACACAAAATATTTCATTATTTTTATTTTGAATAATTTATTAGCATTAATTTGATAACTGGCAACCAGTGCCAAAACAGCAGAAAATGACATCTGAAAGCCTGGCTTTAAAATTGCTTCAGGTTCTATGATAAGTATCACTGCAGCAGCAAACGCAATTGCTATTAACCCTCGATATTTTCTCTCTATCATTATTGCAACGAGTACTAAAATCACCATGATGTAGGCACGCTGAGCAGAAATTTGCATACCGGTAATCAACAAATAAAACGTGGTTGGCAAGATAGTAAGGAATGCAGATATTTTCTTGGTGTTATACTTAAGAGTCAAAGTTTCAGATATTGCGAATAAATTACGAAACACTACAAAAAACAGACCAGCAACGAATGATAAATGCAAACCAGATATGGCAAACAAATGTGCTATACCTGAATCTCGTATCGCGTCCATAGTTTTTTGATCTATGCCATCTTTTTTACCGATCAGTAATGCAGAGATTATATCCGCATGTGGTTTCTTGATATTTTGCTGCAGGTTTTCATAAATGTATTGACGGAAAGATTCTATATATTCTTGAAATTTCCTTGCTTCAGCCTTTTTGTGCAGGACTATTTTGCTTGTTGCAAAGCCTGTTGCACTTATTTTCTGGTAATATGCTATTCTTGCAAAATCGTATGCATACTCCGAGGGCGCAATCTTTAGAGGGAAGAGTTTTGCTGATAATTTTACTTGATCGCCTATTTTAATGCCTTTTTCCACTTTGGTTCTAACTGATATTCTGATGTTATCTAGAGCTCTATCCGGTGTCATTCCAGCGCGTGACGCTGGAATCCATATCTTTTTTTTCTGGATCCCAGTAGGCTTTGTTGCATCGCTCTTCGGATAGTAGGTAACGCACAATAAATTTATGAAGCTATCTCAAATTTAGCCATACCAATATCAGTGAACTTATTGAGCAAATAGCATTTAACAAGTAGTTCCTTCTCTCTATTTGTCTCAGATTTATTCCTAAAACTAAACCCGAATGTTTGTTTCAGTCGCGAGAAAAAACTTTCTATATAAGATCTTTTTCCGTAGTTTGTTTGCCTTTTCCACCTCTTCATTCCATCTTCGCTGCATGATTTTATTAGTCTAATTGCAGCATTTCTCTCAGCCATATAGTCTAACTTTGGATGCTCTGCTGCGTTGTTTTTCGGAGGAATTTTCGTTTTTATACCATATTGATTACACAGCTTATAGAGCTTTTCTCTGTCATATGCCCTATCTGCATATAGTACTTTTATGACATACTGAAAATCGACTTCTTTTAGCAAATCACAAGCTCCATAGTGATCAGCCGTTACTGTATTTTACAGCTATGGCTTTTTTGCTGTTTGTATTCAACATTACATGCAATTTTCTTGTCTGCTCATAGCTGCGATACTTTCTATCTTCGCTATTTTCTTTGCTATGACCAGGAGTGTTGTTGTATATACTAATTCCTGTACTGTCTATAGCAATTTCGATATCTTCCATATTATTTTCTGCAATCATTGATCTTAATATTGAGTTTCTTAAACCTTCTTGATGATTGTGAATAGCTGATAACTTGCAAATTTTTCCCAATTTGCTCAAGGTATCCTGCTATAAACCCAACTGTTTGCCTCAGGCCTATTCTAAATAAACAAGTTATTATGTGCACCAAAATTACAACTTTATCGCTATAAATATTGTTGCCACCTGGTATTTTTGGACCATTCTCGTACCACTTTTCTATGGCTTCGTTGATATAATGAAAAATATTTCCTCTTTTTTCTAGAAATTTGTTATATTCGCTATGGTTACTGACCCTCATTTTTTGTGGCATATTTTTTCTTTCAAGGTTAAATGGCTATTTTATAATGAATTTTGTCAGTAACCACCAGATTTTTTCAGTTGCTATGCAACAAAGCCATCCCAGTATCAAGTACTGGGATGACAAAAGGGGGCGCTGGGATGACAGGAGAGGATTTTGAGATAGTAGGGGATTTTTCAACAGAAAGCAGAAATTGTTTATATGAGCCCCTGTCGTTAATATCCTTCACTGTGGCAACGATATCTTTTACATATCTCTCTTTATCAAGAATTTGAGTATCAACTAAAGCTGTTCTTAATTTACTAGCTGTAAATCCTATGAGCACTGCAATTAAAGCGATACACAATATCGCGTACCTTTTATACAATATTGCAATCAAAATTAGTGTGGGTAAAAGCAAAAGAAAAATAGATATGCAGCTTGGTTCAAAACTTAGGGAAAAATAGATTAGAATTCCTACACACTGAAAAACAGGAAACCACAGTATCAAGTTATATTGTTCATTGCGCAGATTGTTACGTATATAACTAACTATTATGTCAAGAAAAGTTAATAAGTGTGTCGATATTTGCATGTGGTGAAATTTTATTTTTCTTTTTTCATTATTTGTATATATAATAACTAAATAAGCAACGACGCGGGATGGAGCAGCTCGGTAGCTCGTCAGGCTCATAACCTGAAGGTCGTAGGTTCAAATCCTACTCCCGCAACCATTTTTAAGGATATAGTTGTTCCACTTTCCAATCGCTTCCCTCAACAAGAGTGTATCTAAATCTAATATGCTTCCTATATTCACCTTCTTGCCAAAATTCAATTACTTTTGGGATTACGCAAAATCCCACCCAAAAATCAGGACGAGAAACTTGTGTATTATGAAATTCTTTTTCCTTCAATTTTATAGCTTGCTCAAAATCTTGCCAATCTTTCAGAATGCTCGATTGTTTTGAGCACCATGCGCTAATTTGACTACCCAGCGCTCGAGAAGAGAAGTATTTGTCAGTTCTTTCATCGTTTAGAAGTTTAACCTCTCCTTCAATTCGCACTTGCCTAGCAAATTCTATCCAATGAAACACTAACGCAGCTTTGGGGTTCTCAGTCAATTCTTTCCCTTTTTTACTGTTTACGTTAGTGAAAAACACAAAACCTTCTTTGCTATATTCCTTTAGTAATACCACTCTTGCAGATGGAATACAGTCTTTGCTACAAGTTGCTAGCGTCATTGCAGTTGGTTGTTCACACGGAGAATTAAGTACTGCTTTGTACCACTTTGAAAACAAATCAAATGGATCTTTTTCAAGTGAAAATATCATATCAAAAAATAAAATCTTAATTCTGGCACGCGTTGCAAAAATAAGTGCTACGGCCATTTTGTCGTATAAGTGTTATGATATTATTGCAAATCTTGCAAGGTTTTTGAACTTTACCATATACGTAAAAGTTATTTTGAAAGTATCCAGCAGATCCAGATGGCTGTGCATAATCTTTCAGTGTTGAACCGCCTGCAGCAATTGCATCACTCAGAGTATTTTTTATTTCAGCAGCAAGTTTTTCGCACTCTCTATAGGTCAAGTTTTTTGCTGACCTGAGTGGTGATATACAGGCTCTAAACAAGCTCTCAGAAGCATATATATTGCCTACGCCAACTATTGATTTATTGTCCATTAACGCTGATTTGATATTCACTTTTTTGTTTTTCAGCAACTCCTGTAAATAGTCTCCACTGAATTCATCCGTGAGGGGCTCTATTCCAAAATCGCTAAAAAAATCCGTTTCTTGTTCTTTATTTAAAACGATAACTAATCCAAATCTTCTTGGGTCATTAAAAATTATTGAAGTATTGTCAGAAAATAAAAATACCACGTGATCATGCTTATTCCGCATTTGATCGTGGTCAGCATATATAAGCTTTCCGCTCATGCCAAGATGTATGATTACAGCCACACTACCATCTGTATTCCAGATGGTATACTTACCTCTACGCTTGATGTTGCGTATGACTTTGCCCTTTAGCATATCATCAATATTTTTTGTTATTGGGGCACGTAAATTCCAATTATTCACTATAACATTACTGATTTGCTTGTTTTTAATTTTATCAAGCAAAAAATTAGAGATTACTTCCACTTCCGGTAGTTCTGGCATGATACCTCCTTCAAAACTTAAGTTTCTGATGGTAATTTTGTCGTTCTCAAATACATTCGAGTATTCTGCGGTGCTTTCTCCTAAAAATTCCTCACCACAAACGAGTTTTGAAAGGGTTCTCTGTCTACTCTGTTGCTGCTTTTTTCTTTTCAAAATATTTTGCTTTAAAGCTTTCGCTAATCTTTTTTTCTCCTCTTCTTTTTCCTTATTCTTTTTTGTGTTATTCATTATCATAATATATAAACTTGCCGTTGTAGCTCAGGTGGTAGAGTACGTCATTGGTAATGACGAGGTCCCAAGTTCGAGTCTTGGTAACGGCACACTGATTATACTTATAATATTGCATAACTTGTAAGCAAGGCTTAGAAGAAAGTTACAGAGGTAAGTTGTCATGCTTTTTCCATATCCTTTCTACCTTCTTGTTTTTGAGTAGCTCTAATGCTTTACAAAAGTGATACCTTGTTTTACTTGGCACTATAATGTCATCAATGTATCCATATGATGCAGCAAAAAATGGGTTAGCAAATTTTTCTTTATATTCTTTAATTAACGTTTGCTGATCTTTTTCGTGTCGAAATATAATCTCAACTGCACTTTCAGGGCCCATCACAGCTATTTCAGCAGTTGGCCAGGCATAATTTATATCACCTTTTAGATGTTTCGAATTCATAACAATGTATGCACCACCATACGCTTTTCTAGTGATAAGGCTAATTTTCGGCACGGTCGCTTCAGCGTAAGCGTAAAGCAGTTTCGCTCCGTGTTGTATTATATTATTGTATTCTTGATTTGTACCCGGCAAAAATCCTGGAACATCAATAAGTGTGATGATCGGAATGTTAAATGCGTCACAAAACCTTACAAACCTCGCAGCTTTTCTTGAAGAATCAATATCCAAACATCCTGCAAGGTGCATAGGTTGATTTGCAACAATACCGACAGTATTTCCTCCAATTCTACCAAAACCAGTTATGATATTACGAGCAAAATCGGGTTTCAGTTCAAAGAAATTCCTTTCATCACAAACTTTTTCAATGAGTTCATACATATCATAAGGAGTATTAGGATTGGTAGGAATTAGAGTGTTTAAGGATTCATCAATGTCGTCAACATCATTACAGATTGGTGCAGATTTTGGTGATTCTTGATTATTTGCTGGTAAGAAAGTAAAGAATTTACGCATTTTTAGCAGCATTTCAACATCATTATTGAATGCAAAATCCGCTACTCCTGTTTTGCTTGTATGAATTTTTGCTCCACCGAGGTCTTCGAAACTTACATCTTCGTAGGTAACCTTTTTTACTACATCTGGCCCGGTTATAAACATATATGAACTGTTTTTCACCATGAAAGTAAAGTCAGTTAATGCTGGGGAATAAACTGCACCTCCTGCACATGGGCCCATAATTAAAGAAATTTGTGGTATAACACCTGATGCATTTACGTTTCTTTGAAAAATTTCTCCATAACCAGCAAGGGAATTTACTCCTTCCTGAATTCTGGCTCCACCAGAGTCATTTAGTCCGATAATTGGAACCCTGGCATTAATTGCCATATCCATAATTTTGCATATTTTTTTTGCATGTGACGCACCAAGTGATCCACCAAAGACAGTAAAATCCTGAGAATAAACAAAAACTTTTCTGCCATAAATAGTACCATGACCAATCACTACCCCATCACCTAAAAAATTAGCATTTTGCATGCCAAAATCATTTGCATGATGTTTTACGAATTTATCGTATTCTGCAAAAGAACTTTCATCGAGCAATATACTGAGCCTTTCTCTAGCAGTTAATTTCCCTTTTTCATGTTGTTTGGTAATCCTGTCAGAACCGCCTCCTTTTTCAGCTTCTAGTGCTTTGGTTTTTAGATTTTCTAGTATTTTAAAGTCTTGCATACAATAAAGTAGTTTTCAAATTAGTTGTAGACTTTATTAAGTTTACAAACCCTACTAACTATACACATACACTATTGCTATATGCAACAATGTATGTATGATAATTGTTAATGCTCTGGTGATTCATGGTCACTACTTTGAAAATGTTGCGATGTGTCAACACTTTTCATATTAGAAAGAGGTGGACTAACTGCACTGCTTTTCGTTTGTGCAAAACTTTTAGCAGCTTCAACAACCTTGCTTATACGAGGTTCTTTTTCTAGCTCTTTTAGGTACTTTGAGAAGATTTCACAACTTTTGTCATCCATATGTACCATTATTTTACCAAAACTTTCAGCTTTTTCAGAAGATAAAATCATTTCGATCTTTTCATCGCCTACCCTAAAGGTCATTTTTACTTTGCCTTGCATATCATGATATTGCCAGCTTTTTATTCAGATTAGATTATCTCCTTCTCCTATTCGCAATGCACCATATTCTAAGTCCTTAAATTCCGGGGAGTTCATAAATTTTGCAGGAGTGATCACACTTTTTTCTGGACACTGTACATAATAAAATTTATTATCTCTTTCTACTACAATTTCTTTTTTTTGTCATTTTCAATACTATCACTTACAATTTGTTTTAGACGTGACAAATATTCGCCGCGTTCTTTCAGTATATCTTCTGGCAATAATCTCCGAACTTCTTGGCTCACATCAGTGCCTGTTGAAACTAGATTAAACATTTCTAACATAAGAGGCCGTAGTTTTTCTTTTCCAGTCTCAGTAACATTTTTATCTTGCTCCATGAGGTGGTATAAGATCAGTATCGAATAATCTATTATTGATGACTTTTTTCTCCTTGGAATACATCAACACTAAACATGACCTTGTGCTTTTTTGCATCGTCTATAGATTTTTGAAGTCTCTTTGCTATGTTTTCGATAGCTTCATCATTAGGTAAGTGTTCAGGCAATGGCGTCAACTTAAGGAAAAATATCAGCGATAGTGTATAAAATTTCTCTCTAAATTTTTTATCATTAAATTATCCAAAGAGTGCAAGGGACAGCACTTTTGTTTCTGTTTTATTTCAACAAAGAAGTCTAAAATGTGTCCTTTTTAGGTGAAATATGCAAAAAGGAAAAAACCTTATTCTACAAATTAAAAATATAATATACTCGAAAACTTTTCAGAAAATCCATTGTGTTGAGTTTTACACGAACAAGCTTTTTCGACAGTATTTTCTATGATTTTAAAGTTAGTTAAAAAAAGTTTGGGAATAGAATGTGAACTTATGGAGCCATTGACATGTACCCTCAAAGCAAGCTTTTTCTAAAGCAAGGTATAAGATTTGCCATACAGGCTCAAGAATTTAAGCATCCAAACAGCCTATCAGGATGAACCTGAGTTGGAGAGGCTATAGACTTATTGCAGCAGATGGTTCTGGTATGAGATTACCCAGCTCTGGGGAAATTGTATCCGAGTTTGAACCAAATGGAACAACAGGCACCATTGGCAATTTGTTTGTTGATTTGTGTACTTCATTGATTTGCAGTGCTCGTCTTGCAGCTTGGAATATAGGTGAACAAACGTTGGCGGCAGAGCAATTACCCGAAGTTATCACTCAAATGCGTTTATTAAATCAAGAGAAATTATTATTTATCTATGATCGTCTTCAGTAAAATTCATTCAGCAGCATTATGATTTGGAAGTAGATTTTATTTTTTGCTTGCAAAAAAGAAATTATAGTAAGCTATGGGAACGCTGGCGAATTAGATTTTGATTTTATATTAGAAAATGAAAAGCTAAAAAATAAAATGAAAGGACAGAAAGTAAGAGTTATAGTGCTGACATTAGCCAACTGAGAAACAGAGTTTTTGACCGAGACTTTGGAGCAAAGCTTATGTGTTAAGGTGGCACATAGAGGAGTGCTATAAACGACTCAAAGTAGGAGCAGAGTTAGAGAATTTTTCTGGAGAGGCTGTATTACAAGAATTTTGGGCAAACTTGGTCATGTGCAATATATTATCGCTTCATATATGTGATGCACAAGGGCCTTGGAACCCAGATCAAATTACTGAGTATCGTTTAAATTTTTCAGTTTTATTTAGTGTAATGAGACAGAAACTCTATCAGGTACTTATTGCGCCAAAAAACTTTCAAGCCCTTTTTAAGTATACGCGCTAAAGTTAAAATCCGACCGGGACAGCCGCAATAAAGTAGATAAGCCTAAACGCCATCATGTCTTTAGGAGAGTTTGCTAATGAAAGTTCTTAAGTTGACGCCATTGGCTAAACGGATACGGAATGACACCATCCTTTTTTCTGGATTCCAGACTGGAATGACACCTCTGGACACTTCCGTTGTAAAGGAACCAGTGTCAGCTACTCGGATGACACCTTTTTTCTACTTAGTTTGGGTTATGCAAGAAGTCTAATGAAGTGAAAATAAATTTATTTACCAAAATAGAGTTGCCTTGGTCTACAGATCTTAGTTTCTTTATCATTTATCATTTCATACCACTGAGTAACCCAACCAGTGGTTCTTGCAAGTGCAAAAATAGGCGTGAACATATTTGAGGGGATATCAATAGCATTCATTATTATACCTGAGTAAAAATCAACATTTGGATATAACTTACGCACGATAAAATATTCATCCTTTAAAGCTATTTCTTCAAGTTTTTTTGCAATTTTAAGCAGTTCATTATTTTGTTCTAGTTTACTTAGAACCTCATGGCAAGCGCCTTTCAATATACGCGCGCGCGGATCATAATTTTTATAAACACGATGTCCAAATCCCATCAATTTAAATGGATCTTTATCATCTTTAGCTTTTTCGATGAATTTATCTATATCTCCACTTTGCTCTATCTCTTTTAGCATATTTATAACTGCCTCATTAGCTCCACCATGTGCTGGTCCCCAAAGTGTAGCAACTCCTGCAGAGAGGCTTGCAAACAGATTAGAACCAGCCGATCCCACCAATCTGACAGCCGCCGTAGAAGCATTCTGTTCATGATCAGCATGGAGAGTAAATATTTTATCCAGAGCTTTTGCAAAAAGGGCGCTTTTATCATTATCAACAGCATCGCCAAATATCATCTTTAAGAAATTTTCACTGTAACTTAATTCATTGTTAGCATTTATGAATTCCTGATTGTTGATATGCCTATAAATCATTGCAATAATTGTGGAAACTTGCGCTATTGCAGAAATTCCAAAATCTAGGTCTTCACCATTGACATTGTTGCCATGCTTTTCATGATAAGATGCTGACAAACTTGCAAAACATGCAACTAAGATTGACATAGGGTGAGCAGTTTTTGGAAATGCTTTAATTACATTTGTAACTTGCTCTGATACTTTGGATGATTCTTGTATTTTGAGAAGAAATTTTTTGTGTTGCTCTGAACTGGGTAATTCACCATAGAGCAATAAATAAATCACAGCAGTAAAATTATTATTCTCTGCCAAATCAGCTATATTATGTCCCCTATATTTAAGAACTCCTTCATCTCCATCAATGAATGTAATTGTAGAAGAGCATGAAGCTGTAGAAACAAACCCTGGATCGTAAGTGAATAATCCTGTCATCTTATATAAATCCTTGATATTTAACACATCAGGACCTGTTGTTCCGCTTAATACAGGTAGCTCGATTTTTAATCCATTACTTAGTTCTAATAGCACTTTTTTATCCATCACTTAAGCTACTTAAATTTTATACAGAATATACAAACTGAGGAGTATATATTAATACAGTTAACTTTACATTAACCGTATTAAGCGGTCATCAATGCTTTTACTTTTGCATTTAAGCGACTTATTTTACGCGCAGCAGTATTCCTATGAATAACACCTTTATTCACACACTTGTGTAAATTAGATTCAGCATTCCGAAATGCCAGAACAACATTTTCTTTGTCGCCAGACTTGATTATATCAACCAATTTTCTAATAGAGGTGCGAGTTTTACTTTTCCGCATCTTATTTATTAAAGTGCGCTTTGCTATTACCTTTATCATTTTTTTAGCACTCTTATGATTTGCCATATATTAATACCTAAAATACTGTACTTTTCTTTTAATTATAAAGTTTTTTTGTTAATTTGCAATATCAGTTTTTCCTATGGTTAATCTACTGCTTCTCTCTTCAATAATTTTTTCTAAACTTTGCAAGAATTCATTTTTGTTTAACCCAGGATATATTGGGGGCAATATTTCTATTACTGCCTTTCCGGGATTCTTTCTCAGAGAAAGTATGCTTTTTGGCCAAAACAAACCAGTGTTTAAAGCAACCGGTAACACAGGAACAGATAATACGCTATATAAAGCAGCAATACCTGGTTGATATTTTATATTTTGGTTTATAGTTGTTCTTGTACCTTCAGGAAATATTATTATGCTTCTATTTTCTTTTATACGCATTTTTGCTAGTTTGATTATATGGCGTATAGAACTGATACCATCTGAACGGTTAATAAAAATCATTTTCAGCGCTATAAGATGCAAACCAATGAATGGAATCCATTTCAATTCACGTTTTAAAATAAAAACCGCTTTTCTAAATAGTAGTATAAAAATAAATGTTTCAAATGGAGATTGGTGTTTAGATGCAATGATAAAAGGTTGCTTAGGGATGTTTTCCATTCCCCTCACTTCATATTTAATGCCACATAATAAACGCAGCATGAATAATACAACTCTCACCGAACAGACGAGGAAAATGGTTATTACACACTCAGAAAAGAAAATTACAGGGAGAGTAATGAAAGTATAGAATACCTCCCATAATATAAGAAAGAAATTAAACAATAAACTTGAAATCACAAACTCACATAAATTTATTTAAATTTAACTTTATTACAAATTAAAAACAATAAATTTAATTATTGATCATCTGAGTAATAGGATGCGAATCAGCTAATTTGTCCTTTAACTTTTCGTTAGCAATATGAGTATATATTTGTGTTGTAGAAAGGTTAGTATGGCCAAGAACTTTCTGTATCAACACAATATTTGCTCCGCTATTTAGTAGATGGGTAGCAAAAGAATGCCTAATCACGTGTGGAGAGATCTTATTTTCATCAATATTGCATTTTCTTGCCAACTCCTTCATTAATTGACCGACCCTCTGCCTTGTAATTGGTTTATTAGGTTTATCACCTGGGAATAGCCAATCGGATTCCTTTTCTTTAGAGATCAGATTATCACGAACTGATAAATAATTTCTAAGGCTCTGCAATACTTGTTCATTAAAAAGAATTTGCCTCTCTCTACCACTTTTTCCTTTTATTATTATATAGCATTCTTTGTTATTACTGTTTATTAAATGTGACACTTCACATAATTTCATACTAATTAGTTCAGAAACACGCATTCCAGAAGAGTAAAGGATATCTAAAATCGCACATAGCCTTTTACTGCTTATCTCTTTATTCGATTCGCTTGCTGATTTTCTCACTGTGTCCATTAGCAAAAATATTTCTTCGACACTTAAATACTTAGGCAAAGGACGAGAAACTTTTGGATTCTTTAATTCAGCATCATTAGCCGGCGCTGGATTAAAATCTATTATTCCGTCATTAAATAGACACTTGTAAAAATTTTTCATAGCGGATATTTTTCTTGATATAGAGCTACTTTTATATTTTTTTTGTGTACATAAAGATTTCACATAATCTTTAATATTGGTTTTGTTTACACCAACCAAGGTAGTGCCGCTTTCCAATAAAAATTCTTCAAACTGGTGTAAATCCGAACGATAACTTTCCAGAGTATTTTGTGCAGCGGACCTCTCTGAAGCTAAAGCATCTATGTAATATGTTATGTAAAGATTTTCTTTTTTATTTTGCGACTGTTTATTTTTCATTATCAGTTCCTATATTTATTTCTTTGGCTATAATTTGATTAGAAGTGTTCCCTGTGTTTCTTATGAGAAAATATGAGACAAATAAAGCATTTATCAATAGAGTGAACATCACAAACTTTTGCTTTAACCTTTTTCTTAAATTTAATCTTACTCTTATCATAGTTAAATTATAACGTTAAATCTATAAAAAACACCTTATAAAGTGAGCTCTACTATAAATATAGAATACTTCTTAGCTGTATCTATCTATATTTATTATAACATAACATTGATTATAATTCTAACATGGACAGATAGAGATTCCAATTACGTTAGTGTTATGGGTGTTAATAAATTTTTAATATACACCTTTACAAAAGAAGAAATCAAATGGCATCTTTTTTTAATAAAGTGCTAATAAAAGGAACGGTCACATTTGACCCTATAGATTCATTATCTATCTTTTCTATAATTTTATCAATGCTATAGAAAGAACGTTCTATTCTTGCTAAAATATAATTAATCACTTTTAAATCAATTTTTAACTGTTTATCTGAAAATCGTTTTATTAGCATAATTCTTAATAATTCCTCGCTTGCAGGCAAAATTTTTACGCTGATAGTTGATAATATTCGAGAACTTAAATCTCTTAGTTTGAAGTTAAGCTTTTTTGGTGAAATTGAAGAAGTGATTAGCAGCCTCTTGTCGTTTTCTTTCATGTAATTGTAACAATGTAATAACATTGCTTCATCTTTAATGTTTTGTACGTCTTCTAAAATAAAAGCATCGCTATACCTAATCTCGCTTACGAAGTTATTCACATTGATAAAGATTGCATCGTTTATTGATTGCCAAATATGAGCAAGATGAGTTTTACCGGAGCTTTTAGGTCCAAAAAGAATCAGACATTTCCAAGATAAATCATTAACTACCGAATTATATACGTGCTTATTTTCATCTAAGATGATGTAATTTTGCCGGCTATAATCAGCTTGATTGTTGTTAAATAAATTTAATTGCACGTTGAACCTCTTACGTAACCTCTTTCTGGTAGTAATTTTTGCGCAGAAATTTACTTACGCTCCTCAAATGTGTCAGGTATTCTGGGCTCATTTCTCCTCTTACCATAAATTGATTATGCAAAAGGTCTGTTAGCCGTTTTTATAAAGCTCACTTTTAAAATATTTATTGATTGCATATTCTACTGATACATTGAACATTGCTATTATTGGAATAAAAAGTAATATACCTGTAAATCCAAAATATGAAGCGCATATAGTAATTCCCAGAATAATTACAGTTGGATGTATATGAACTTTTTTTCCTATTAATAAAGGAACTAATATATTTGAATCTATTAATTGTCCAACACCAAATAATAGCAAAACAGCAGCACTTTCAAACCATCCACTAAATTGAGTGATAGCGCTCAAAAACCCAATAATGGTATATAATAATGGCCCTACGTAAGGTATGAACGTTAACATTCCTGATAAAATTCCAATAACAATAGAGTGTTCCAATCCGATTATGCTCAGGCTCACAGAGTAAAAGACCATCATGACAATACATACATTTACCTGCCCCTTTAGATAATTAGATATAATGAAATCCACTTTGGAAAAATAATCTGCAATTTTTCCTCTGTAAGGAATAGGGATTAATTTACTAGCTTTTTCTATAATTAAAGGCCAATCACGTAATATATAGAAAAACACTACAGGAGTAATCACCATTAATGATACCGTGTTAAAGCTTGAACTTAACACTTGGATTATAAAGTTACTAGCAATATCAAGAGCATTCATGAAATAAGATACATAGTTGCTGTAATTTTCTGCTAGATTTTTAGATAAATGATCAAATAAGCTATCCTCGATTTTCATATTAAGAAATTCTAATACAGAGGGGATTACTTTAAGCTTTAATGAAGGCACTTTACTCACTAAGAAATTTAATATTGAAGTAATTTGAACATATATAATAGGTAAAACAAATGTTATGACTAGTATAAAAGCTATTAATAAAATAAGTATTATAAAAATTACAGAACATGAACGTGGTATTCTATACTTTTCAAACTTGACTACTAGCGGATTAAACAAATATGCAATAATAATAGATATTAAACATGGAAAAATCATAGGACGCATCAGGAATAACATCCCTATTATAAAAAGCAGTATGAAACAAATAGTTATATGACGTTTTTGCATGTGTTTAGCATAGCTAATTTACTGAAAAATATGCAATTTATTTTTCCTATGTTGAAAGTATTTTACGATTTGTAATACTATCGTTTTTTACTAAAATTTAGTTGTTTAATCCGCAGGCAAAGATAGATTTTGAGCTCTCTAAATATCTCTTTTGCTATTATAATTATGCTAGTTAATAGGGGAAGTAACTTTTATATGATGTCAGAAATTTTATTTTTCGGAAAGAATCTTGGATAGAGAGGAAAGCTTCTACAAAAAGAAATATGTGCGCTAAGAAATACAAAATAGCAGCATTAATAGTTGCAGCGGGAGTAGGCAGTAGATGCAATTCTACGATTCCTAAGCAATATATAAAACTGGCAGGTAAATCTGTTTTATTTCATACAATTAAAAGATTTCTGGCTAACCAATATATAGATTACATAAGAATAGCAATTAATAGAGACCATGAAAGTTTCTATGAGAAAGCTATATCACTAATTACAGACACTAAATTACTAAGCCCTGTATACGGAGGAGAAAACAGGCAAAGTTCAGTTAAACTAGGGCTTGAAAGCTTACAAAAAATTAACCCAGATTTTGTAGTTATACACGATGCTTGTAGGCCTTTTGTGTCAGATGTTCTGATAGATAACTTGGTTGAATCTATGATTAATGATCAATATACAGGAGTAGTTCCAGCAATAGAAGTTGAAGACACTATGTCATTGGTGAGTAATAGTTTTATTGAATCTACGATTTCAAGAGGAAAGCTCAGAGCCATACAAACCCCTCAAATTTTTAATTTCAAAGAATTATTATCATGCCATCAATCAGTCAAAGAATTTACTGACGATTCATCACTAATGGTAGAGCACAAAAAACATGTTGCGATTATTAAAGGTGAGAAAAGCAATTTTAAGTTAACCACAAAAGAGGATATCAATATGGCAAAGCTTCTTTTTGAAGAGCCAAAATTTCGTGTCGGAGCCGGTTATGATATACATAAGTTCATTAAAGTTCAAAATGGTGCTGAAAGCTTTATAAAAATTTGCGGTGTGAAAATTGAACACAACATGGCAATAGAAGCGCACTCTGATGGTGATGTTGCAATACATGCAATCGTTGATGCAATACTCGGAGCACTGGGATGTGGCGACATAGGAGAGCACTTTCCTCCTAGTTCCTCTGAATGGAAAGATTGCAATTCATCTCACTTTCTTGACTTTGCTGCTAAAAAAGCAAAAGAAAAAGGGTACAGCGTGTCTAATTTAGATATTACTATAGTTTGTGAAAAGCCTAAAATATCGCCTTACAAAGTAGAAATGAAGAAATTCATATCAAAAGCATTAGAAATTGATGATGAATTTGTAAATATCAAAGCAACCACTGCAGAGAAATTAGGTTATATTGGAAGAAATGAAGGAATAGCAGTGCATGCTTCTGTGTTATTGCATACAAACTTTTATTGGAAATAGAAACGAAAAAACTTACTTGACACCCTTCGCCAGCCCCCTTATCATGAAACTGAAGCTATTTATTTATCTTCTCTGTACAGATTAAATGACAAAAAAACTCAACGTATTTGGCGTCTCATGTTTAATTTTTTGCACTATGTGCACCTTATGTCTTTATCAAATTTCTAGCTATACAAGCTAAAATGCGCTTATAAAGCATTTAAAACATCAAAAAACGCCAACTTAAAAAATGGATAGTGAGTAATTAGCTACCCTAGGTTTTCTTTGCCTTTTTTTCTGTTTAGTAAATTTCTTAATGTTTATAATTTAGATTAGTTGCGGCTTAAAAGCAGATGAATCGCGGTTATTAAACGTTTAGAATAAAAAAACGCCATACTTGAAAGTATAATGTAAGTAACTAGCCAACCACGGGGCTTCTTTTGCCTTTTTTTTCGTTTGGTAAATTTCTTAAACATTTATGGCTAAACGACAACCGTCATCCCGCTACGTGTTAGCGGGATCTAGAGATACCGCGGCGGCATGACGTAGGACTGCTGTCATTCAAGTAGCTGACGCTGGAATCCAGCCTTGCTGTAATCTCATCAAGAACGTTGTGTTTTAACATAAGATCAGCCACTTTTATGCTTACCAACTTAATAAAATTCCTGGATCCAAGTAGTCAGGCTACTCGGATGACACCTTCATAAAGTGAAATGAGATCCCGCTAACAAGCAGCGGGATGACGAGAAAGGGGCTACTCGGATGACACCCTCATAAAGTAAAATGAGATCCCGCTAACAAGCAGCGGAATGACGGGAAAAGAGGTGCTGGGATGACACCTTCACAAAGTGAAATGAGATCCCGCTAACAAGCAGCGGGATGACGGGAAAAGAGGTGCTAGAATGACACCGTTTACTATGTAACATCTCATCATATCACAATGTTCGTACAGTTGTGGCGGTATGACGTAGAAAAACTGTTAACTTAAATCTATATTGACATGTCCCATTTTACGCTTATCCCTAACCTCTTTTTTCCCATATATGGTTAAACTAGCTTTTTCGTTGCTCAAATACTTATGAGAATCATATATATCATTACCTATTATATTTTTCGTCATACAAGGAAAGCGTAATACTACTTCCTGCATAGGTAACCCGCATATTATCCTAACTAGCTGTTCAAATTGACTAACGTTACATGCATCCAAGCTCCAGTGGCAAGAATTGTGAGGTCTGGGAGCTAGTTCATTAACTAACAATTCGTTATCCTTAGTAACAAAAAATTCAATAGCCAGAATTCCTATTACATCAAGCGCATTTGCTATTTTCTTTGCAGCTCGTTGTACCTCTTGAGTTAATTTACTATCTATTTTAGCTGGCACTGTTGAAGTATCAAGTATTCCATCAACGTGGTAATTTTCTGCTATAGGAAAAAAAGCTACTTTACCGTTTTTATCTCTTGCAACGACTATTGAAACCTCTTTCAGTAGATCAACACTTGCTTCAAGAATGTACTCTGTATTCCAATCAAAGGAAGCAAATTGCTTCACTTCAGAATCATTCTCAAGCACATATTGCCCTTTTCCATCATAACCCATTTCTGTTGTTTTCAGCCTTGTTGGATAGCCAAAAGCTCTACTGCTTTTCAGTAGCTCATTATAATTTTGTATACTCTTATAGTTAGCAGTTTTTATACCCAAGTTTTTAATAAAATCCTTTTCTCTCAGTCTGTTCTGCGAAATGTGTAACGCTTTTTTACCCGGATAAAAATTTACATCGATATCAATTGCACTACATGGAATATTTTCAGACTCAATAGTAACTAAATCCACACTCTGTGCAAAAGATTCAAGAGCTTTCTTATTAGAGAAATCTGCTATTGTGAAATCATCAGCAACAGAGCAAGCCGGATCGTCTTTAGCACTGGCAAAAACATGTGTTTTTTGTCCAAGTTTTGTTGCAGCGATAGCAGTCATTTTACCTAATTGTCCACCACCTATTATTCCTATTACTTTTTTGCTGAGCGCATCTGGTTCATTCATACTATAAATTGATACTTCCTAATTAAAGTATACTTGAAAAATCTATGAAAAAAGTATATAATTAAGATACTATTTTCTTATCATGAATATTTTATAATGATAGAATACACACTAACTACCAACTTTGTTGAAGTTACAGTTTTACCAATTTATATTGAAGAGAAATCCATTCCTTATGAAAATTGCTATGTATGGATGTATAACGTTAAGATAAAAAACAAAAGCCAATCAACTATTCAATTGTTAAGTCGTCATTGGCAAATAATAGATTATAAGGGAAAAGTAAATGAAATTGCCGGAGTTGGTGTTATCGGAGAACAACCTGTGATAAAATCTGGAGAGGTATTTAAATACACAAGTGGAACATACTTAAATGTACCGTCAGGAATAATGCAGGGTAAGTATGAATTTCTGAATGAAGAAAGCATAAAAGTTTTTGAAGTTATGATACCACCCTTTTCTTTGGATAGTCCATACATCAAAACTAGACCCCATTAACTGTCAAAATAGTTTATTTGTAACCAGACTGCATTCTGTGATTTTTAGCAAAGCACGATCTTTCATTTGAGCTTTCTTCAATTTAAAATAAATACAGAAACTAGCTATCTTCAAAAATATGGTTGAATAATTGTTAATAATAGTGTATAATTATTAATATTTTCAAGCATTTTTGCCATGGCTCTTTCAAAATTTCTCGATCCTCGCAATGATTTGTGTTTCAAAAAAATCTTTGGAACGGAAAAAAATAAGAATATCCTGATCCACTTTTTGAACGATATTTTAGGGTTTACTGAGATAAATGCAATACAAGAAGTTGAGTTTCTTAGCACTATTATGGATCCCGAAGTTGCCTCTGATAAACAAAGTATTGTTGATGTTCTCTGCAAGGATTCTCACGGAAATAGATATATAGCAGAAATGCAGCTCGCTAGAGACAAGGGCTTCGAAAAACGCGCTCAATTATATGCCGCTAAAGCCTACTCAAGACAATTAGATAAATCTGGCAACTACATTGATTTAAAGAAAGTCTTCTTTATTGCTATATCAAATTGTAACTTACTTCCTGAAGAAGTTGATTATATTTCTACTCACAATATACGTGATATAAAAACTAACGGCCATTACTTAAAAGATTTTCAATTTATCTTTATAGAATTGCCCAAATTTTCAAAAAGTAAAGTAG
Organism: Wolbachia endosymbiont (group A) of Melieria omissa; assembly: GCF_964031125.1. Classification (NCBI taxonomy): domain Bacteria; kingdom Pseudomonadati; phylum Pseudomonadota; class Alphaproteobacteria; order Rickettsiales; family Anaplasmataceae; genus Wolbachia; species Wolbachia endosymbiont (group A) of Melieria omissa. Next base: position 1,296,390 of record NZ_OZ035007.1, read on the forward strand.
AGCAGCTAGAAAGTACAATAGAAAGGTGGTGTTTCTTTTTTAAATATGCAGAAGAAACAACAGAAGAGGACTTAAAAGAGATAGCAGAAAAAGCACCAATAATAAAGCTGGCGTATGATGAGTTAGACAAGTTTCGTTGGAACGAAAAAGATTTAGTAGCCTATGAAGAAAGGATAATGGATCTACGCAAAGAAGAAGCCATTCTTGAATACAGACTTGATCTTGCTACTGAAAAAGGCAAAAAAATTGGTAAAGAGGAAGGGAAAATTGAAGTCGCAAAAGCAATGCTGGCTAATAATGTTGATGTCAACACTATTGTCAAGTTTACTGGCCTTTCTATTAGTGAGATTGAAGAATTAAGTGGAAATCTGTGAACGGTTACGTTTATTTTTTATCCTTATCATCAAGTGTAAATAAGGTTATTGTAGAGATTAAGCCTATTATAACTATTATTAACGAAAATGGGGCAGCTTCTCTATAGCGCTCATCGCTTACAAGTTCATATATTCTAGTTGATATAGTTTCAAAATTAAATGGTCTTATAATAAGTGTTGCTGTGAGCTCTTTGATAGTATCCATAAATACGAGCAAAAATCCCGATAATATACTCTTCTTGATGAGAGGGATATGAACATTCAAACATGTGGAAATAGGTCCATGACCCATAGTATATGCAGTCCACTCAATTTCATTTGGTGTTTTTTTGAGCCCTGACTCTACCGCCTTGAAAGATATAGCAAAAAAACGAAATAAATATGAGTAAACTAATGCGCCAATAGTTCCTACCAAGCTAATTTCCACAATATATTGAGTAATGGAAGAGGATATTCTGCTTAAAAATATTATTATGCTAATTGCGATAATTGCATTTGGAATTGCGTAGCCTAAAGAAATGAGACGTGCTACATTATTGATTACCTTATTTTTACGCGCCGTATATCCAATAATTATTGCAATGCTAATTGAGATTAGTGCAGTGATGAATGATAAACTAACGCTATTTGCTATTATGTTATAGAATCTTGCTTCATATATGAAAAACCCCTTCTCTATGCTCCAATATATGAGCGGAATCATTGGCAAAATAAAACCTATTAATATCGGCAATACACACATAAGATAAGCAAAGATCAATGGTATAGTGCCACTTATACTCCGTTTGTTGTGATAATCTGAATTGGTATTGATTGAAGAGTAGGATATTCCTTTTTTTTGTAGTTTTTTTTCGATAGCTATTAGTGTTGCAACGAAAATCAACTCTGCAACTGCTAAAACAGTAGTTGAATATTTGTCATGCAGTAAAAACCAGGTGCGATATATTCCTGTCGTAAAAGTATCGATAGCAAGAAACTGTGGTGTGCCGAAATCTGTAATTACTTCCATTAGTACCAAAGACAACCCAGCTATAATCGATGGGCGTATGGAGGGTATGATGACAGAAAACAGGCTCTTCAATGAGGAGAACCCAAGTGTTGACGCAATAGTGACTGAGTTACTAACATTCTTTAGACTTGAGCGGACTAACATATAAACGTATGGATATAGGCTGAATCCCATTACTAATATTCCACCACCTAGGGATTTTATTTCAGGAAACCAATAGTCACCTTTGCTCCACTCTAAAATGTCTCTTAATGAGCTCTGCACCGGACCTGAAAACTCTAGCGTATTTACATAGACGAACGCTACTATATATCCAGGAATCGATATCGGAAAGAACAAAGCAATCTCAAAAATTTTACTTCCAGGAAATGAAAAAAATGTGGTGAGCCAAGCTGGAATTACTCCAAATATGAAAGATATTCCCCCCACTCCTATCATCAAAATTAACGTACTCAGTATATATTCAGGGAAAAGTGTGCTGATTACCCATCCGGAATTTGCTGTATCTGTAAATAGAATTGATATTAATGATAATATTGGACAGACGAATAATATACTTACTAGAAATAAGAATATATTTTTAAATACTCTTAAAAACATTAATTTGAATCTATATTTTATATTAAAATGTTATATGTAAAAACTGAAGATATCCAGTAATTAACAGCCGTACTATTGAATATCTTTATAATTTTGTATATCATGTTTTTAGTTGATAAGTGAATAATCATGAGCTTCGTCATTGCAACTTTCTATCACTTTGTAGAACTCTCTAATTATTATGACATGAAAGACGAAATAAAAGCTGCATGCAACAACGTTGAGTTAAAGGGCACTATACTCCTTGCAGAAGAGGGTGTTAATGCAACAATATCTGGTGAAAGAAACGCAATTGATAAAATATTCGATTTTCTACGTTCTGATTATAGGCTAAGGGACCTTACATGGAAAGAGAGTGCAGCAGAATATCAACCATTTAGCAAGATGAAGGTAAAATTAAAAAGAGAGATTGTGAATCTTGGTGTAAGCAATCTTGATATTTCCCTTAAGGGTAAATATGTTGATCCAGAGCATTGGGATGATTTTACTTCTCAACCTGACGTTTTAGTAATAGATACACGAAACGAGTATGAAGTGAAATTAGGCAAGTTTAAGAATGCAATTAATCCACACACACAATGTTTCCGTGAGTTTCCTCAGTGGACAGAGTCATTTTCTGAGAGTAAAAACCTGAAAGTGGCTATGTACTGCACTGGTGGGATTAGATGCGAAAAATCTACAGCATATATGAAAAGCCTTGGATTTAGTGATGTTTACCATCTTAAAGGCGGCATTCTTTCTTACCTTGAAAAAACTTATAATAAAAATGGTAATTGGAAAGGAGAATGTTTTGTTTTTGATGATAGAATTGCTGTTGATAACTCATTTACTCCAAGCAACACAATAAAATGCATATTCTGCTCAAATCAAGTTTCAACTGATAAACTGAAATCAGTTCCACGTGGCCAAGTGGTTTGTTCTGATTGTAAACTTCAGTGTTATAGCTATAATAAATAAAACATCATACTGCTGCAGTTGTATGCACGTTGTGATTTGAGAGCAACCTCTACCAGAAAGGGTGTCATGCCAGTGCCCAGACACTGGCATCCAGGTTCTTTTTTTCTAGATTCCAGCGTCACACGCTGGAATGACAAAAAAGCTGATTTTTAACGTAGATAATGGTTATGCAAGAAGTCTATTTCTTGCCCTTAATCAACTCTAAAGCCTTCTCCAAATCTATACTTTCAATATCTGCACTCTTGCCCAAAGCAACGTTTGTTTTACCGCATTTTATATAGAATCCGTACCTACCGTTGCAGATAAAAACTTCTTTTCCCTTTTCATTAACCCCGAGAGATTTTAACTCTTTGCGTGGACTGTTTGCAATAATTTGTACAACTTCGCTCAATTCTGTATTCAGCACCTCTTTGGAGCTTTTCTTAAGAGAAAAGTATTTACCATCATAGAAAATATAGTACCCAAATCGCCCAAGGCCTATTTTTACTTCCTTTCCGGTTTCAGGGTGTTCTCCGATTACTTTTGGCAAGGAAAGTAACTGAGTAGCGGTGCTCAGATCAATCTCATTAACATTTATATCTTTTGGTATGGAAACCGTTTTTTTCTTTTTTAACTCGTTATTAAACTCCAGATAAAGTCCAAAAGGACCCTTTTTGATCATCACTTCTTGGTTTGTTATATCATCTACACCTAAACTTTTTGGATATTCTGAATTGTCGTTACTGCCCGTAATTTCTTTTGTATGGTTGCATTCAGGATAGTTAGAACATCCAAGGAACACCCCGGCTTTTCCAAAGTTCAATTTCAATATGCCACCTAAGCAGTCAGGGCATTTCGTATTCACCTCTTTTCTTCCTTCTTCTGAACAAAACCAATCGATTACCAAATCGTGAATGCCGCTGAAAACTTCATCATGCGTCATTTGCTTGACAGAGTTTACATGACCAAAAAATGGCACCCAAAAGTGGCCTAATTCTTTTTTCCAATCTGCATGTCCATTTGAAATTAAATCAAGCTTTTCTTCCATTTGTGCTGTGAAATCATACTCTACACAACGCTGAAAAAAAGTTTCTAAAAATATAGTAACGATTTTACCACGACTGCTTGGAATAAACCTTTTGCTATCCAATGAAACGTACTCACGATCTTGTAATACCGAAATAATTGTTGCATAAGTTGATGGTCGACCTATACCGATTTCTTCCATTTTTTTTACGATACTTGCTTCACTATAACGAGGTGGCGGTTGAGTGAAATGTTGTTTTGGCTCAACTGAAATCAGCTTGCATGCTTCCCCTTCCTTCATGGCAGGTAGCAGGCCTTCATTTTCGGCTTCCATGTTATCTTGATAGACTCTATAAAAACCATCAAAGAATATACTTGATCCACTTGCTCGCAGAATTACTTTCTGGTCAGTAGAACTAATTTCGACTACCACTTGATCAAGGATCGCCGATTCCATTTGACTTGCAATGGTTCTTTTCCAGATTAAATCATACAATTTAAATTGCTCTGGCGTTAGATAATCCTTAATACTACCCGGCGTTCTACTTATATCAGTTGGACGAATTGCTTCATGTGCTTCTTGAGCATTTTTGACCTTTTTTACATATTTACGAGGAGACTGCGGTAAATATTTATCACCATATAATGACTTAATTGACCCTCTAATTGAGTTTATAGCCTCATCTGCAATATGAAACCCATCTGTACGCATGTAAGTTATCAACCCTACAGTTTCACCACCAATATCGATACCTTCATATAAATTTTGCGCTATGCGCATAACACTTTTCACATTAAAATACAGTTTATTCACTGCATCTTGCTGAAGACTTGAAGTAATAAACGGAGGAAGTGGGTTTCTCTTAACTTGCTTGCGTTCTACTGTGCTTACAGCATATTGCCTTGACTCAATCTCCCTGACTAAGTTCTTTGCTTCTTCTTCATTCTTAATATCAAATTTTTCTAGCTTTTTATTGTCATAGTGGCTTAGCATAGCAAAAAAAGCCTCATCTTTGCTATTTTGCATTTCTGCCTTTATGCTCCAATACTCCTGTGTTATAAATTTACTAATTTCATCTTCTCGTTCGCATATAATCTTTAATGCAACAGACTGCACGCGTCCTGCAGACTTGCTCCCCGACAATTTTGTCCACAGCAGTGGTGACAAACTAAACCCAACTAGATAATCCAAAGCTCTACGTGCTTGTTGTGCACGCACTAAATCCATATTTATTTCACGTGGATTTTTTATAGCCTCTTGAACTGCTCTTTTTGTTATCTCATTAAAGACTACTCTATGAATGTTGCTTTTATCATTGATTGCTTTCTTTTCTTTTAATGTCTCTATCACATGCCAAGCCATTGCTTCCCCTTCTCTGTCTGGGTCTGTTGCAAGATATATATCTGATGTTTTGCTTGCTGCTTTTACTAGCTCTTTTATATATTTTTCTGCTTTTTCAATGGTTTCATACTTTATAGCAAAATCATTATCCGGATCGACAGAGCCGTTTTTTGCTGGAAGATCCCTCACATGTCCAAAGGATGCAGCTACTTTGAACTCTTTACTCAAATATTTACCTATTGTCTTTGCTTTCGCAGGTGATTCAACTATTAATAATGCCATATTGTTAATTATTTTAGTACTTAAAGATAATATGTTGAGAAATATACAATGAAAAGTAAAAAAATATTTTAATGGTTCTTGTGAATTTTACGAACCGGGTTGTGGGACCTTTTCAGAAAACCCTTGGACGTTGCTATTTTTAAGTGACTTTGAAGGCTCATTACAATAGTATATGATCGCAGCAGCAACGAGAAGCTAGATTCCAGTGTCAGCTACTTGCATGACAAAAAAAGGAGCGCTGGGATGACATCCTCCCTTGTGGAAATTGCTCTCAAATCACAATGCCCGTAAAGCTGCGACCCTAGAGGTACTGTTTCTCACCCACTGCAAATATTGCACGGTACTATCCACTTGGTCGTCGTGGCGCGTTTCTGGGAACATTAAAATCTCATACTCAAAATCGTTCAGCCATACTGCTTGGTGCGGCAGAAAAACCTTGCCAGACTCTATAGTCGGAACAATTTGATAAAATCGAGTGAGTTTGTCATCATGTGGCACTATTTCAATAATCGGTAAATCACTGTTTGTCTTTAGCTCTTGTACTAATTGCTGACCACTTGTTTTGGCTTCGATCAAAATCGCGTGTGGTGACCATCTTGCAGCTAGTGATAAAACTTGTTCTTTAAGCTTTGGATACTCAAGCTTTGCGCGATATACATCAAGTAAATAGAATTTATTATCTATTTTTGCCCAGGTGATGCAGACACTAAAGTTGCTCATGTTACTTGTTGAAACCGCAGTATCCCAACTTTGTGTTATATGCGAGAGATTATCAGGAAATTTTTTATAGCGTTTCAACCACTCTGGTTTAATTATACCACTTGAAAGCGGCAGAGGGTTTTGTTGATATTGAGCAGCAAAAGCGTAACTCCCAAGTTCAGCTTTTATTATCTCAACTTCTTCTTTTCCTCCATCGAGGGGATATAACAACTGACCTTCTTCTCTTGAATATAATATCCTTACAGGTGACGCTGGTTTATTATATAATCGCCTGGTCGCACAGTGCTGAGCTACTCGGATGATAGGAACGGGAGGTATTGGCTTTTTGATTGAATAAATAACCTGCTTATTTTCAGAAATCATTGGCAAACAAATATGATGCCATATGTTTTTTGGCTTGGAGAGAAGGTGTCCAGTTAAGTCCTCCTGGTGTAGCCTGTGCATTACAAGAACGATGACTCCTTTTTTTCTATCGTTCAGCCTGGTTACTAAAGTCTGATCAAACCAGTTTGTGGCACGCTTTCTAAGCGTTTCACTCAAAGCTTGAGCAGAACTGAGCGGATCGTCCACAATGATAAAATCACCACCTTCACCAGTTAGTGTTCCACCAACTGATGTTGCGATTCTGTATCCTCTCTGCACTGTTTGAAATTTATATTTTGTATTCTGGTCTTTGGATAGTTCTATCTCTGGAAATAGCGCTCTATACCAACTAGACTGCATCACGCACCTGGTGTCGAGCGAGTGCTTTTCGCTGAGCCGCTGAGAATAACTTGCAACTATTATTCTCGCAGTTGGTTGGTTTCCCAGTATCCATGCGGGCCACGCAACGCTTATGCACATGGACTTCATCGAGCGCGGAGGCATATTGAATATTATTCGTTTCACTTCACCAGCGCTCGCCGCTTCCAGCCTATCTGCTATGACTTTTATATACTGATAATCGTTATACTCACACCCCGGCACTACCGTTTGAAAGCACAGTTCAATGAATTTTAGAAAGTTCATGATATAATGTTGAAACCAACGCGTGACGCTGGGATGACAAAAAAAGGAGCACTGAAGGCTATAGGTGAGACGTCGCGGTATCTCTAGATCCCGCTAACAAGCAGCGGGATGACGAATTACTTAACCATCATTACACCGTCATACCGCGATTCATTCGCGGTATCTCTTAACATAGATCCCCTACTATACCTTAACATAGATCCCGCTAACAAGCAGCGGGATGACGAATTACTTAACCATCATCTACACCGTCATACCGCGATTCATTCGCGGTATCTCTTAACATAGATCCCCTACTATACCTTAACATAGATCCCGCTAACAAGCAGCGGGATGACGAATTACTTAACCATCATCTACACCGTCATACCGCGATTCATTCGCGGTATCTCTTAACATAGATCCCCTACTATACCTTAACATAGATCCCGCTAACAAGCAGCGGGATGACGAGCTTATCTTCATGCCGCCACGAACCGTCATGCCGCCGCTAACCGTCATACCGCTGCGGTATCTCAGCCGCTAACAAGTAGCGGAATGACAACAATCCTACGTCATACCACCGCGGCGCTAACAAGAGATCCCGCTAACAAGCAGCGGGATACTTAGGGATGACGGTTGTTGTTTAGCTATAAATATTAAGAAATTTACCAAATGAAAAAAAAGGCAAAAGAAACCCTGGGGTTATTATCCGCTTTAAAATATTGGCGTTTTTTATGTTTTAAACGCTTGACAAGCAAGATTAAGCTGCTTTTAATTGCAACTAACTTACGCTGCAAATGTTTAAGAAATTTACTAAGCAGAAAAAAAGACAAAGAATCCCCGAGTTAGCTAGTCTTTTACTATCTCTGTCGAGTATTGGCATTTTTTGATGTCTTGTAACGCTTTATAAGCGCGTTCAGCTTATTTAGATAAAAATCTAGATGTAGATGAAGTTTTGTAAAGACATACAGTATCTATATACTGCAAAAAATTGAACATAAGACGCCGATACATTAAGTAATCCTTACCTTTTAATCTGCAGATTGGCGAAAGCAAATACAATAGCTTCAGTTTCATGATAAGGGGGCTGGCGGAGTTTGTCAAGCAACTTTCTATATAATATTTTCTAAAATAAATAGACTTCTCGCATCCAATTTCGGTAGCGCGCGACACACAACTGCAATGACAAGGTTTTGTAAGATAAACATCATATTCACACGAAGTACTTGACTTCACTTGTACTAAGAAGCATTTTATATATGTTGTGTGCCCGTAGCTCAGCTGGATAGAGCAACAGCCTTCTAAGCTGTGGGTCGTAGGTTCGAATCCCACCGGGCACACTCTTTTATCAATACTTTCTATAAATCTTCAAGTACTCTGGCACCACATTTTCAATTGCTAATGGTCGAACCTTCATTGTTTCAAGGTCAACTGACTTTTCGATTGAACTATTCATCATAACTTTCACCTGATCTTGAGTAAGCATAGGGTTCGTATCTCCGGTTATTGGTTTTAGCAGCATAGAAATAATTTTATTTTCTAAAAAGAAAGCTATTAACTTTGCCATTGGAAAAGATACATTGATCAACAAACACTTTCTGTTAGTAACATTCAGAATAAACTTCAATAAGCTTTTGAAAGAGTAAACCTTTGGTCCACCCATGTTATAAATTTTCTTGTCTTGCTTATTAAAACTGATAATACGATATACCACTTCAGCTAAGTCTGTTACACATATTGGCTGAAATTTAGTTGTTCCATTGCCAATTAGTGGTAAGAAAGGAAGAATAGTTGCTAATCTTGCAAATTTATTAAAGAAGTTGTCTTCTTTACCAAATACAAGGCTTGGCCTAATTATTATTGCTTTTTGAAATGCTGAAGTTACAGCTTTTTCACCTTCCAATTTACTTTTGGCATATTTTGACAACTTGCTATTTTCTATTCCCATAGCAGAAAAATGTATCATCATAGGTACATTTTTCATTTTTGCAGCTTTTGCTATCCTTTCAGCTATTTTAACGTGAACAGCGTAAAAATCGTGCTTTTTTGCTTCATATAATATTCCCACTAAGTTTATAGCTACATCACATTCTTCCATACCATCCAGAACTGATTTTTCATCAAAAAAATCGCCTTTAAATATTGATATTTGTCCTAAATTGCCACACAATTTTAAACAAGCAGCTTTTTCCTGATTACGAGTGAATATCTTTATTAAATATCCTTCTGCTGCCAAGCGTCTTACGATGTGTTTCCCTATAAACCCCGTTCCACCAAAAATAATTACACGTTTTATCACAATTAAAGTTCCTAATAATTTGTTACTGTAAATTAATACAATGATTTCGCTTAATATTTTATTACGAATTCCCGTACAATAAGATCCATTTTCATTCCTCGTGAGCCTTTAACTAGAATTGCGTCATTATTCTGAATAATGTTAGCTAAATCACTTTTCAATTGATTAGAATCATTAAAATGCGTGCCTCTTATATTATCTGGCAAAAACTCATGCAATTCTAACATAAATTTACCAACTGTATAAACTTTATCTACATTATTTTCTGTGATAACCTTAACCAGATCTGTATGAAATTTTATGCTTTCATCACCAAGTTCCAACATATCACCAAGCAAAGCTACTTTTCTCTGATTAGAATATGTACTCAAAGTTTTTATCGCAGTTTTCATCGAAGCAGGGCTGGCGTTATAGGAGTCATCAATTAAATGTATATATTTTCTATTGTATTTGACCTTATGAATATTGCCTCTACCTTTCGTTACACTAAAATTCTTAAGTGCAAGTGGTAATTTTGATAAATCAAGTCCGAGGCTCTGCACAACTGCTGCTGCAACAAGTAGCGAATAAGCAAAATGCTCGCCTTGCACACGTAAATTACAGTTTATAGTTTGATTATCACTCAGCCTGATTTTTAAATTTAGCCCGTCATCATTTCTTATTAGGTCCAACAAACAAACTTCAGCATTTTTATCTTTACCGAAGCTTATTACATTTCTATTGGCATGTGATGAGAGATAATCATAATATTTATTATCTCTGTTCAAAATCAAAGTACCGTTATTTTTCATACCATACAGAATCTCTAACTTCGCTTGTGCAACGTCAAATAGTGATGAAAAATTTTCAGTATGTGCAGGTTCGATGTTGGTAATAACTGCAATATTCGGATTACTAATCTTTGATAATTCTTTTATTTCACCAGCTTTATTCATTCCCATTTCAAGGATTAAGTACTGGCAGTTTTTTGGAGCTTTTAGAATTGTCAAAGGCAATCCTATATTATTATTTAAGTTACCTTCGTTTGCATGGGACACTCCATATTGCGATAAAACAGTGTGCAGCATATCCTTTGTAGTAGTTTTCCCGACACTGCCTGTAATTGCAATAACTTTAGCGTCAACAAGAACATTTCTAATATAGTATGATGCCATATCGTGCAAAGCTTTCAGGGTATCTTGTACAATAACGAGAGGAAAATTTTTATATTTACCCTCACTTACTATTGCAGCTACTGCCCCTTTTAAAAACGCTTCATGCAAAAAATTATGGCCATCAAAATTCTTTCCCTTGAGTGCAATAAATAAATCACCTTTTTTTATGCTTCTTGTATCCGTTGAAATATTTGAGCTATGTATCCAATTACAACCATTTACGTCTCTTCCGCCAGTTGCATCAATGATATTATTTGTGCTCCATTTAAACATAATTTAGAGAGTATTCTTTATAATAAATTGAACAATAAAAGTAGCGAAAATACTACATGTTTTAGACAATGTACAAATAATGGTTGCAATCCCTATAATTCTATCTTATAATGGATATAGAAGTTTAAATTTTTTCGTCTATAATTAAAATGTATTTAGTTGTAGAAAGTACCTTGGAGGTATGTATGTTCACAGGAAAAAATGAAAAATCTACTTCTATACTAGCTAAAGTTGGTAATGCAGCTTCGGGAGTAGGAAGTTTTCTGGATAGAGGTGTAAAAGTTCTAGTCAAGGGTGCAGTGTACCCTATATGGCCAAAGAATTGGTTTAAGTCCTGGGATGAAATGCGGCACGACATAAAAAATGGCGGACGTTCTATTATTGGCAACCCACTTGAAGAATATGATCCACCTATAGAAACCACACAAGCTAGTGAGGATCTTGGTGTCCAAATAATGGAGCAAAAGAAAGGAACAGGAAAGGTAACTTTTTTAGCATCAAGGACTCTGACAGGGGATATACCCTATTTGACGCCAGAACGATTAGGTGAAATAAAGCAAAACCTGCCAAATGTAACTATCTTTAAAGAAGAAAACAAAGTTGTAATTGAAGTTGATGTTAAAAAAATAATTGAAGACATCAAAAAGAACAATCCAGGAATTGATGAGAAAAGAATAAAAGAGCTTGCTCTTGAAAAAATTGCTGAAGGAGCTGAAGGAGTTGGTGGCAACCTTAAAAAGCTAGCAAAAATTACTGGCGGAGAATTTAAAGTTCACACAGACTTAAAATTGCTGTATGGTATTGCAGAAAAATTGTATAAGGAATATGATGATCAAAAGCAGTCATCAGACAAAGTTGTGAAGTCTGATGTTGGTCAGCCTTCAGAAACTATAGCTTCAGGTGAGAAAAAATGGGCGCAAGAAGCTATAAAAGCAGGTAAGTCGCAAAGTTGTGGAATGCAAAAATAAGTTATAGGGGAGTATTATGAGTGAAGCTAAAAAAATAGAGGAAAGACATCATAGTCTAACTGTTCCTGGGGATATGTATCACTTACAACCAGGAGTTATTACTGGAAAAAGGGTAAGTGGAATAGAACCCTTTTTGAAAGAACAGCAGGACATGGTAAAAGTAAGGGAACTTGTAAGCTCTTTAAATCTTGAAGATCCTTCTGGTGAAGCGATAAAACCACTATCTACACCTAATGTAGAGAAAAACGAAGAAAGAGGGAAAGGTCGCTCTTAAAATATGAGCAATGAAGTTTATGATAGCGATAACATCTTTGCTCAAATATTAAGAGGTGAGTTACCTTGTGAGAAGGTACATGAAAATGAAAATGTACTAGCTTTTCATGATAAGTACCCTGACGCACCAGTTCATATTTTAGTTATATCAAAAAATCAATATATTTCATATGATGATTTCATTCTAAAAGCTCCTGAAGAGGAAATAGCGGATTTCTTCAAAACTGTAAGAGAGATAGCACACAAATATAATCTAGAAAAAACAGGATATAGATTAGTCACTAACTACGGTGAAAATGGAGAGCAGGTTGTACCACACTTTCACGTGCATATTTTAGGTGGTAAAAAGTTAGGAAAGCATGTAAACTCATAGTGTTATATGTTTTGTTAAATGAGCGAATATTTAACCATAGTAATCTTTATCTGCGTATCAATTGTAGTATCTTTTGCTTTAGGTATATTGCCTATGTTTCTTGCAGTGAGTAAGCCAGATGGTGAAAAGCTTTCCACATATGAGTGTGGCTTCAATCCACTATCCAGTGCAAGAAAAAATTTTGACATTAAATTTTATCTAGTTTCAATATTATTTATAATATTTGACTTAGAAATTGCTTTTCTTTTTCCTTGGGCTGTTTCTTTATCTAAGATAAGCTATGGTGGATTTTGGTCTATGATGGTATTTCTTGCAATACTCACTATAGGTTTTATCTATGAATGGTGTAAAGGTGCATTAGAGTGGGAGTAGTTTATGACAAATCAAATTCTATCTAATGATGACTGGGGTCGTTATAAAAAAGAAGGGTTTCTTGTCACTAAATTTGGTGATTTAACAGATTATGTAATGAATTGGGCAAGGTCTGGTTCATTGTGGCCAATGACATTTGGTCTTGCATGTTGCGCAGTTGAGATGATGCATACTGCATCCAGCCGTTATGATCTTGATAGATATGGTATAATGTTTCGTGCAAGCCCACGTCAATCAGATGTGATGATTGTTGCTGGCACACTAACTAATAAAATGGCAGCAGCATTGCGCAAGGTTTATGATCAAATGGCAGACCCGAAGTATGTTATTTCCATGGGAAGTTGTGCAAATGGTGGTGGTTATTACCATTACTCTTATTCAGTAGTCCGAGGCTGTGATAGAATTGTGCCAGTTGACGTGTATGTCCCTGGATGCCCACCAACCGCTGAGGCGTTGCTATATGGAATGCTATGCCTACAAAACAAAATAAAACGGACTCGGAATGGATAAAACTGCAAAGTATATACAAAAAAAGACCAAATGCGAGTGCATTCAAAAAGATGATGGCATTATTGTAATATATTCAACTTTAGATGAAATTGAAAAGTACCTATTCTTTCTACGTGATGATGAAAAGTGTAGGTTTGAACTATTAGTTGATATTTTTGGGGTTGACTATCCAAATAGAGAGAAGCGTTTCGAGCTAATATACAATCTGCTCAGCATTGTGCATAATATTAGAGTACACATAAAGCTTCAGTTATGTGAAAGCGACATGCCTCCAAGTGTAGCGAAGATATTTAGTACGGCTTTGTGGTTTGAGCGTGAAGTGTTTGATATGTATGGAATAGAGTTTTCTGATCACCCTGATTTGCGTAGGATTCTAACAGACTATGGATTCAAAGGTCATCCAATGTTAAAAGATTTCCCTCTCACTGGTTATGAGGAAGTAAGATATGATATAGAGACAAAAAAGGTTGTGTATAATCCTATAGATTTACCGCAAGATTTTCGTATGTTTGATAGCTTATCGCCTTGGGAAGGTAAAACCATAAAAGTAAATACAAAGGAGTAGAAAATGACAGTACAAAGAAAAAAAATATCTTTAATCGGTGCAGGAAATATCGGTGGAACTCTCACCCATATGATTGCACTAAGGGAACTCGGTGATGTTGTTTTACTTGATATTAGTGATGGAATACCACAAGGTAAAGCACTCGACATAGCAGAATCATCCCCTATTGATGGATTTAATGTCAATATTACTGGCACAAATAGGTATGAAGATATAAAAAACTCCGATGCAATTATAATAACCGCTGGCATCGCTAGAAAACCTGGAATGAGCAGGGATGACCTCCTGCAAACCAATGCTAAAGTAATGAAGGAGGTTGGCGAAAATATTAAAAAATATTCTCCAAACGCGTTTGTAATAGTGGTTACCAACCCTTTGGATGCCATGGTTTCAGTGGTGCATAAATTTTCAAACCTTCCAACTAATATGATTGTTGGCATGGCAGGAGTGCTTGATTCTTCCCGTTTTCGTTACTTTCTTGCAAGTGAGTTAAATATCTCAGTTGAAGATATATCTGCTTTTGTGCTTGGAGGACATGGCGACACTATGGTATCACTAATCAATTGTGCTTCAGTTGCTGGAGTTCCACTTACTCAAATTATCGATATGGGTCTTATCACACAGAAAAAAGTCGATGAAATAGTTGAACGCACTCGCAATGGCGGTAAAGAAATAGTTGATCTGCTTAAGTCTGGATCTGCATACTACGCTCCTGCATCTTCAGCTATATGCATGTTAGAATCATATTTAAAAGATAAGAGGCGCATATTACCATGTGCTGCTTACCTTAATGGTGAATATGGTGTAGAAGAGTTGTTTATTGGTGTTCCTGTAATTATTGGAAAAAACGGAATTGAAAAGATCCTAGAAGTTAAAATGAATGATAGTGAACAAGAAATGTTTAATAAGTCTGTAAACTCGGTGAGAGAGCTGGTGAAATCTTTAGGTTCATAAGCAAATTAATGGTTTTATAGAGCTTCTTTATAGCTCAAACAGCCTAAAAAAGTTGCTTGTGGTTACCTTCGCTACTTGCTCTGGTGACTCATTCCACAACTCTGCCAAACAATCAACAACGTATTTCACCATTGCTGGTTCATTCTTTTTTCCCCTATAAGGCTCAGGTGATAGATATGGTGCATCAGTTTCGACTAAAACACGCTCGCGTGGTACATTTTGTGCAATTTCTCTGAGTAAGCTCGCATTTTTAAAAGTAATAATTCCAGAAAATGAAATATATAACCCCAAATCCATAGATTGATCAGCAAGTTCTTTAGAGGAAGCAAAGCAGTGCATTACTCCACTAAAAGCACCGGCTTTCATTTCTGACCTTAACATATCGATCATCTCATTATCAGCGCTTCTTGTGTGAATAACTAAAGGTAGTCCAGTTATTCTTGACGCTTCTATATGTAATGCAAAACTTTTTTTCTGATTGTCTTTGTTGTCAGATTTATAAAAATCTAACCCGGTTTCACCGATACTAATTACCTTTTGATTTTTGGTAAATTCAACTAATTCATCAACATGTATACACTCACCGTTTTCTATAGCAGCATCAAGCGGATGTATACCAACAGAGGAGTAGACCTGATCATAGGATGAAGAAATTTTTAATAACTTAGGAACATCGTCAATGCTTACGCATATGTTATGCAAAACCTTTACACCATTTTGCTCTGCCCTTGAAATTACTTTTGGTATTTCATCGTCAGAAAAATAAATCAAGTGGCAATGAGAATCTACTATCATGAGCTTATTGTTGAGGCTTTTATTATAGAAGAAAACTCTTCTATCACTGTTTTATAAACTTCTTTTTTAAATGATATAGCACTGGCTACTAAACTATCTATACCTTGCCAACGCCACTCTTTGAACTCTGGATGACCAGTATAATTAATATCAATGTCCTCATCCTCTCCGCAAAACTTCATTAAGAACCACCTTTGCTTTTGACCAGAATATTTTCCATTCCAGCATATTGGTATAACTTCTTCAGGCAAGTTGTAGTATATCCAATCCTTGCTTTTAGTTATAACCTTTACTTTATTAGTACCAACCTCCTCTAGCAACTCACGTAACGCTGCTTGTTCCAGTTCCTCACCATCATCAACACCTCCTTGTGGCATCTGCCAGTAAGAATCGCTATCAAAGCGTTTTCCAATAAAGGCATGTCCTTGTCTGTTAAATAGCATTATGCCAACACAAGGACGGTACTTATCTTTCTGCTCAACCACGAGTACGCTCTGTTTTTAAATGATTTGTTACAGAAGTTTTAATTAATTTTCCATTTTTTTCTTTCTTCATCTCTTCAACAATTTTCTTTGCAACTTCCTTTGCATTCAAGTTCGAGTTATCAATTTCAAGCGAACCCTCAGGTATAAATAGCCTTTTCCCTTCAATTTTCTTTATAGCAAAATCCGGATCAGTAATTTTATTTTCCTGATATCTCTCTTCTGATTGGACACGTCTTACTAGTTTTTCATTATTACAATGTAATACTACAGAAAAAATTTCCATGTCCATTTTTTTACTTAAATTTACCACTGAGTTATATAATCTTTGGTCATAGGGATCACCCTCTATCAATTCATTTGTAAATATATAATGTTTTGATTTTACGTAGTGTTTTTCCAGTATTGCTAATACATTTTCCCTAACTGCAAAAATTTTTTCCCATAGGTCATCTGGAACTTCAGCGTTTTGTAATTTAACAATATCAAATATAATATTATTGAATAGATTATTGCTTACTATTACTGCACCAATGATTTTACACAGTTCCTTTGCAGTAGTAAACTTACCACTGCCTGGAAAGCCGATTAAGTAGATGAGAGTCTTGCCCATAATGAATACTAGTAAAAAGCTATTTTCAATTATATAAAAAGTATATACATTGTACATGCTAAAAACATGATGATAAAATAGATGCAGGTAATACCTTTAACAAGTAGTTGCGTTGAAAATAGTTCATATTTAGAAATTTTGAGTATATAATTATAAATGAATCATATAACCTGTAAACAATGCTTAGCGATATGGAATCGATAAGAAGTACAATTGAAGAGATAATAGATCAAAATAAAGGTCATGATATAGTAACTTTTGATGTGCAGAATAAAACCGTTATTGCAAAATATATGATTATTGCATCTGGTGATTCAAGCCGTCACGTTAAAGCTTTAGCTGAGCACGTAATAAAAAGCCTCAAGCCACATGATAAAATAGATGTAGAAGGTATGGATGAAGGCAATTGGGTAGTTTTGAATTTTCAAGGCATAATGGTTCACATATTCAGGCCGGAAGTAAGGGAGTATTATAAAATAGAAGAGTTATGGAACTGATTGCCTGGATAGCTGGTGCACAACTGCACAAACGTTGTAATTTTGAAGGCAACTCCTGCACAGGTAGTGGTGTCATGAAAGTAGCTGACACTGGAATCCAGTTTTTCATGCAATTTCATCGAAAACGTTGTATAGTGTGCTTGTTTATAATTAAGTTCCAGTGTCTGGGCACTGGCTTCTCTATTAGGGTTACCTTCAGCATTAATGACAGGATAGACTGGGGTTTATAAAATGAAACACGCATCTGAATTTTTAAATTTCATCCAAGAAAGAGGGTACCTATACCAATGCACAAACATTGAAGGACTAGATCAATTATTATTGCAGAGCAATTATATAGTTGCATACATTGGGTTTGATTGCACAGCACCAAGTCTTCATGCTGGTCACCTAATTCAGATTATGATGCTCTGTCACCTACAAAAATTTGGTTATAAGCCGATAGTCTTACTTGGAGGTGGCACAACAAAAATTGGTGACCCATCCTTCAAAGATAAAGCAAGAAGCATCTTGCCTGTAGAGAACATCAATCAAAATACATCCAGTATAAGGAGAATATTAGAGAAAATGGTGTCTTTTAATGACAGCAAGACTGGTGCAATGATAGTAAATAACGCAGATTGGTTGGATAACATAAAATACATAGATTTTTTGCGTGATATAGGAGCTTATTTTTCTGTAAATCGTATGCTAAGTTTTGATAGTGTGAAAACCAGGCTGGATAGAGAGCAAACCTTAAGCTTTCTGGAATTTAATTACATGCTATTGCAAGCTTACGACTTTATTGAATTAAACAAAAAATATGATTGTCGTCTGCAGATTGGAGGGTCAGACCAGTGGGGAAATATAGTAAACGGAATTGAACTTGGAAAAAAGTTGAATTTACCTGAGCTATTTGGCCTTACCATGCCTCTTTTATTAAATGCACAAGGAAAAAAAATGGGCAAAACTGAAAGTGGAGCAGTGTGGCTTGATGATAATATGCTAAAGCCTTACGACTACTGGCAATATTTTCGCAACGTTGATGATCAAGATGTTGGACGTTTTTTAAGATTGCTCACTGATGTGCCAATTGATGAGATTAGAAAATTAGAGTCTTTAAAGGATCAAGAAATAAATGAAGCAAAAAAGGTCTTGGCAACAGAAGTGACAAAAATATGTCATGGTGACAAAGAAGCGGAACTTGCACAATTTGCTGCAATTTCTGCTTTTGAGAATGAAGATAGCTCACTACTTCCTGATTACATCATAAAAAAAGAACAAGTTGCAAGCGGCATATCCTTAGTAGACCTACTACATGACACCGGTTTTGAACCTTCAAAAGGCGCTGCAAAGCGTTTAATACAGGGCAACGGATGCAAGATTAATGATAATGTTGTAAACAATATTGATCATGTAATAAATTTCGAAAGCTTTAAAGATCAGCCATTTATAAAATTATCTGCAGGAAAGAAACGCCATATAAAAGTTGTGGTAGATTAGGTCTCGAAGTAAGAAAACAAATTTTATACAAGTGAGAAATTAGATATGGAGCAAATTTTCAAAATTCGAGAATTATGTATAAAACAACTGGAAAGATAGTAGAAAGCGAAATTCTATTATATATAGCTAAAGTGGCTTAGGTTTACCTACAATTTGAAAAACAACAAATTCGTCATTCCGCTACTCATTAGCGGAATCTATACCGCGAATGAATCCATAACTGTACGGACATTGCAATTTGGGCCTACCAGGAGGGCAATGCCTCTTATCCAAGTACCCTCTTCTTGTCATCCCAGTGCTTGACACTGGGATGGCTTTGTTGCATAGCAACTGAAAAAATCTGGTGGCTACTGACAAAATTCATTATAAAATAGCCATTTAACCTTGAAAGAAAAAATATGCCACAAAAAATGAGGGTCAGTAACCATAGCGAATATAACAAATTTCTAGAAAAAAGAGGAAATATTTTTCATTATATCAACGAAGCCATAGAAAAGTGGTACGAGAATGGTCCAAAAATACCAGGTGGCAACAATATTTATAGCGATAAAGTTGTAATTTTGGTGCACATAATAACTTGTTTATTTAGAATAGGCCTGAGGCAAACAGTTGGGTTTATAGCAGGATACCTTGAGCAAATTGGGAAAAATTTGCAAGTTATCAGCTATTCACAATCATCAAGAAGGTTTAAGAAACTCAATATTAAGATCAATGATTGCAGAAAATAATATGGAAGATATCGAAATTGCTATAGACAGTACAGGAATTAGTATATACAACAACACTCCTGGTCATAGCAAAGAAAATAGCGAAGATAGAAAGTATCGCAGCTATGAGCAGACAAGAAAATTGCATGTAATGTTGAATACAAACAGCAAAAAAGCCATAGCTGTAAAATACAGTAACGGCTGATCACTATGGAGCTTGTGATTTGCTAAAAGAAGTCGATTTTCAGTATGTCATAAAAGTACTATATGCAGATAGGGCATATGACAGAGAAAAGCTCTATAAGCTGTGTAATCAATATGGTATAAAAACGAAAATTCCTCCGAAAAACAACGCAGCAGAGCATCCAAAGTTAGACTATATGGCTGAGAGAAATTCTGCAGTCAAGCTCATAAAGTCATATGATGAAGATGGTATAAAGAAGTGGAAAAAAGAGATGAGTTATGGAAAAAGATCTTATATAGAAAGTTTTTTCTCGCGACTGAAACAAACATTCGGGTTTAGTTTTAGGAATAAATCTGAGACAAATAGAGAGAAGGAACTACTTGTTAAATGCTATTTGCTCAATAAGTTCACTGATATTGGTATGGCTAAATTTGAGATAGCTTCATAAATTTATTGTGCGTTACCTACTATCCGAAGAGCGATGCAACAAAGCCCACTGGGATCCAGGAATTTTATTAAGTTGGTAAGTATAAAAGTAGCCGTTTTATGTTAAAACACAACGTTCTTGATGAGATTACGGCAAGGCTGGATTCCAGTGTCAGCTACTTTCATGACACCATTTGCTGTGCAATTTACCTTCAAAAATGAATGTTCATACAGTTATGGAATGAATCGCGGTATGACGTAGGGAAACCTTTCTTGAGTTAGCTATAGCACTATAAAATTGTCCGCAGGGCCATATAAAAGTCGTGGTGAGTTAATAAATTTTTATGGAAGAAAGGATATATTAGAAAATTGAGGGTTTTAAAGGAGGTAAAAATGAGACTGTATTATAAAGATATCACAGGTCTTATCAAAGAACCCTACCGCTCCAGAGGAAGGGATTATTTTGACAAAAGAAAGGTACAGATTATATCTGTTAATGAATCTCAAGCTAAATCAAAGGTAGTTGGATCAAATGTATATCGAGTAACACTAAAGCACGATGGTCCTCTTTTGAGTGGAACATGTTCCTGTCCTGCATTTGTGTATTATGGTCCATGTAAGCATATGGCTGCAACAGGTTTTGCTTTGGTTGCACTTGATAGAAAGGAGTATCGATCGTCTGCGCGCCCAGATGAACAGACTCTCTTTGAAAGGTTTTACTAAGAAAAACAAAGCAAGAGCTAATTTCAATAATTACTCGTTCCAGTAAACATTATCCTGAGATTTTTGAAGAACTAGAGGATAAAGAATATGAGCAATTTATTCAAAGTGAACTTTCAAAATCCGAGAATTATGTATAAAACAACCGGAAAGATGGTGAGATCAGGTAATCTATGGCTGAGACGTCATACCGCCGCGGTATCTCTTAGCCGCTAACACGTAGCGGGATGACGAGATGCCACCACGAACCGTCATACCGCGCGATTCATCCGCGGTATCTCTTAGCATAGATCCCGCTAACAAGCAGCGGGATGACGGTTGTCGTTTAGCTATAAACATTAAGAAATTTACCAAATGAAAAAAAAGGCAAAAAAAGCCCCATGATTGGCTAATTACTTACATTATACTTTCAAGTATGGCGTTTTTTTATTCTAAACACTTAATAACCGCGATTCAGCTACTTTTAAACCGCAACTAATCTAAATTATAAACGTTAAGAAATTTACTAAACAGAAAAAAGGCAAAAGAAACCCTAGGGTAGCTAGTTATTCACTATCCATTTTTTAAGTTGGCGTTTTTTTATGTTTTAAACGCTTTATAAGCGCGTTTCAGCTTATGTAGGTAGAAATTTTATAAGACATAAGGTGCACATAGTGCAAAAAATTAAACATGATACGCCAGACACGTGAGTTTTTTTGTCATTTAATCTGTACAGAGAAGATAAATAAATAGCTTCAGTGTTTATGATAAGGGGGCTGGCGGAGTTTGTCAAGTGGTTTTTTAGCCACGTTTCCCTGTTATAATGTTCGTTTGCTTGACCTAAGATCCAGGAGTATTTAAACTGAACCCTATACAGTGCTAAAAATGATAGGAAATCTAAGCGGAATAGTTGATGAAGTGCGCAGTGATCACATAATCCTGAATGTGAATGATGTTGGCTATATGGTGTATCTTTCAGCCAAAACTTTAAATGCATGTTCCATCGGAAGTAGAGTTAAATTACTTATCGAAACCTATGCAAATAACAGAGAAAATGTCGCTCAGCTATATGGTTTTATAAGCAAAGAAGAACAGCAGTGCTTGAGGTTGCTTGTCAAAGTAAGCGGCGTTAGCTATAAAACTGCAATGTCAATTTTGAGTAAATTAACTCCAGAACAGCTATTTTTGGCAATTATGAATGAAGATAAAGTAGCACTCAAGATGAGTGGACTTGGCTTGAAACTCATAAATCGAATCATCACTGAATTGAGTGGCAAAGTAAGTAAACTAGAAATAAATAACAATAACTTTAATCCAATTAATGAAGATGCCCTTTCAGCATTGATCAATCTTGGATATGAAAAAATGAAAGCTTATGATACGATAAAGAAAATACAAGACGAATCGTCAAATCTGGACACTAAGGATATTATTCGCATAGCGCTTAAGGAGCTCTTAACATTATGAAATCAATATCGTGCGGTAAAGAATATACTGAAGATGTGCGCAATATCAACATCAGGCCTGAGCAACTTGATGATTTTGTCGGGCAAAAAGACTTAATACAAAATTTAAAAGTGTTTATAAACGCTGCACAGACGAGAACTGAAGCTTTAGATCACGTCTTATTGTACGGTCCTCCAGGGCTTGGCAAAACAACTTTAGCACAAATTGTTTCTAAAGAATTAAGAGTTAGCTTTCGCGCAACTTCTGGTCCTTTACTTAGTAAAGCTGGAGATTTGGCCGCAGTGCTTACCACTTTAAATGCAAAAGATGTTCTATTTATCGACGAAATCCATAGATTAAATCGCAGCATCGAAGAAGTTTTATATACTGCTATGGAAGATTTTTGCTTGGACATATTAGTAGGTGAAGGTCCATCTACTCGCACTTTAAGGATAGATCTACCACCATTTACGCTAATTGGAGCAACAACACGGCTTGGATTACTTTCTGCGCCACTCAGAGATCGTTTTGGCATTCCTTTGCATCTTGAGTTTTATTCCTTTGAGGAGCTGGTTAATATTATAAAAAGAGGCGCAAGAGTTCTTTCTGCTGAAATTGAAGAGGGTGCTGCGCGGGAAATTGCCTGCCGTGCGCGCGGCACTCCAAGAATTGCTTTGAGGTTACTCAGAAGAATAAGGGATTTTGTTGAAGTGAAAGATGATAAAAAAATTACTTATGAAGTCGCTGATTCTGTATTACTAAAATTGGGTGTAGATAAAATGGGACTCAATAAACTTGATATGAATTATCTAAGATTTTTATTCAACACTTCAGGCCCTGTTGGAATTGACACCATATCTATTGCGCTATCCGAAGATGTTGGCAATATTGAAGAAACAGTAGAACCTTATTTAATCAAAATTAGTTTTGTAAAGCGCACACCAAGAGGGCGCGTTCTAACCGATCAAGCAAAGGAGTATTTGAGCTTTCAACATTAAACATCATAATTTATATTGACTAATTGGCGTGGTATCTATATGCTAACATTTATATATTAAAAATAATGGAGGCATATATGTTAACTAGTAGCACTGAAACTGTATCTTTAATTGAAACTTCTTCTAATCTAAATATCAGTCCTTCTGATAATAATTCGATTTCGGATACTAAAAATGTACCTAAATCAACAATAGATGAGAATGTACCTAAATACGTCACTCTTAATAATGCAGAACAACACTTCTACTAATACCACTAATAAAAAGAAACCAAAACCTTATATTCATAAGGATAGTAATGGTATATGTACATATACTGCTCGGGATGAGAATAAATATGGTGGTAAGAACATTATAGGCAAAATTGCTGAACAAATTAAAGAAGAGATATCTAAAAATATAGAAAATAATGATATAGAATTTATAAAACTTAAAGAAAGCAAAAATGAAGATAATATTATTGAGCCTGCCGTAAGAATTGCGATAGGTAGTAATACAAAAGAAATAAGCATGAGTGACATTCTAAATAACGATTTGTGTAAACAATATGGCGTGAAAGCAATTACATTATTGCTACCTCAAAGTAAAGCAAGGGGGCTACGTTGCCGGGTTGATGAACATGGAACAAGAATTTATGAAGTAGCTAATGGGTCATATCAAATGACTTTAAAGTGGAATGCTCAAGGAAAAGAATGTAATATTAAAATTAATATTCATGATAATGGCTCCGTAGAACTTATTGAGGGTAATGGTGTTACTATGGAGCAATTAGCTGCACATAAAGAAGTAAAAGTAGGAAGGCAATATGAAGCAAAGCCTTTACATGAAGTGTTAGCATCACAATTGCCACAAACACAATTACAACAAAGCTCTGAAGAAGTAAAATTTTTGGAGCAGCATTCAACAAATGTAGAAGACTTGAGCGGCGCATCACAAAAGCATCAAGCTCCTGCTGCTTCAAAATAGGTAAAGTAGTGAAAATTCAGTATAAGTTGCTTGCATCTGCAAGTAACTTATACTTTTATGATGAGCAACACAATACTACCAAGAAATTTCTACGAGCGGCCAACTTTGGTTGTAGCCGGGGAGTTATAGCCTTTCTTATAATAGTCCGAATGCGATAAGATATGTGTTTATGGCTATAGCAGGCCAGTAGCATATTACCATACGCGTCAAGTTAAGAGATTGTGAGCAAATTTAGAGAGGTTAAAGTGGATACTCTAGCCCTTCTACGTTTGTCTTTTAATGAAAATCGCGACCAAGTTATAGTGAGTTTTTTAAGAAATGCTTTTAAACTATTAATTTTGGTTAATACTAAAAATAACTCTCTAACCCGCCTTTTTAGCTCAATAAATGCCTTTGTTAAGCTAAGTTCTGTATTCTTTTTCACTTCTGTGCAACCAACTATGCCGTGAAATATAAGAATTGCGCACAATTTAGCATATAGTTCACATAATACTCTGCATGGCTTTCCTTTTAGCTTATCAAGCCTGATATGGCTTTTATACAATTTAAATAATAACTCAATTTGCCACCTTACTCTGTAAATCGTTAATACTTGCTCAGCACTAATTTTATTTTCTGGAACATTAGTTATAAATATTGACCAGTTCAACAATTTTTGATTTCTTTTAGAGGATGTATATCCCTGCGATCTTGCTAATCTATTAGCTTTCCTTCTTCTGGCCATAGACTGTTCTTCAGTTAGTTTCTGACATATAATTCTTACTCTAATTTTTGCTTCTTTTCCTAACAATACCTCGTTTTCTAAAAATAACTTATCCTCTAAACATTCTAATAACTCCATTTTTTGATTTGTTTCTACATCATATATGTTGGTATCGGATTTATAACGACTTATGAAATAAGCTCCTATTTCATTGATTTGTTTAAAAGAACTTGGCACAAAATAACCGAGATCAGATATTAGCAAATCATTGCTTAATATATTACTTAAATGTTTCCTATATCCCTGGTCTGATCTTACCCCCTCCGTTAAATTAAGTTGGTCTATTATCTGATTCATGTAGTCGAAAACTAATTGTAACTTTATTCCAGACTTAGTATTGCTTTCATAGCCACTGTAGCTAGTACCATAACCTTTATACATCTCTTCCATACTGTTAGGTAGAGTAATATAGCTACTGTCCAATAATTTAACACTATTAAATTGCTGTAAGATTTTGCAATCAACTTGCAAGATATTTTTAAAGAGAATCACAGATTCATTATACATCCTTTTCATAAATTCCACTGCTTCTTCAGTAAATCTAAAATCCAAACCTTGTTTTGTTATATCTATCGAGTCCTCGTTTAGTAATTGACACATTGTTTCTACGCTACAATTATCAACTCCTATATTACCCAAGACCATGGCTTTTACGAATGATGAACCTTTTAGCTTTCTCTTTCTTTTTATAAACCTTGTTGTAATTGAGATTTTCTCTGCTTTTTCATTAAAAAATTCTTTGAGCTTTTTTGATAAGCAAGTTATTTTATTCATTGGTTCTCTCACTAAAAGTATATCTGGGAGAACTTATACCTTATTATTCTATCTCTTTCATACCTTTATTTCCTTAACTTGACGCGTATGGTAGCATATTACGGTCTGTTCGGATTATTGTAAAAAGAGCTATACTAGGAAAGATGCTGAAATTTTCTAACTTTAGTGGAATAATAACCGAAGTTGAAGCCTATATAGGAATGAGTGACCCAGCTTGTCATGCAGCTAAGGGTTATACTAACCGAACCTCAGTAATGTTTGGTATGCCGGGGTTTTCATATGTGTACTTTATATATGGAATGTATTACTGTTTAAATATTGTAACAGAAGCAGAAGGGTTCCCAGCAGCAGTGTTAATACGGGGATTAAAGCTCATTGAACCGCTTGAGGCAAATTTAGGTGGGCCAGGAATATTGTGTAAAAGATTAAATATTACAAAAGAACATAACAAACAGGACCTTACTATAAGCCACGAATTTTGTGTTTATGAATCTTACCTCAAACCAGATTATATTTGCACCCCGAGAATCGGAATTAGTAAAGGCCAAGAGAAATTTTGGCGGTTTAAGATTTTCTAAACTTAAGACCTTGCGTAGACTATTTGCCAATCGGATAATCACCAGTGAAACAAGCATCACAATATTGTGGTGTAGCATTGTTACGCTTTTCTGCTTTAACAGCCTGATATAGTCCATCAATACTCAAGAAGGCTAGGCTATCTACTCCTATAACTTCCTTAATTTCCTCTACAGATTTATTTGCAGCAATTAAATCTTTGCACTCTGGCGTATCTATTCCATAAAAACAAGAATGCTTAATTGGTGGGCTTGAAATTTTGAGGTGAATCTCTTTTACTCCTGCATCCTTTAACATAACTATTATATTTGTTAACGTACTACCACGCACTATACTATCATCTATTAAAATTATGTTTTTACCTTTCAAAATGTGCTTATTAGCATTGAATTTTAATTTTATTCTAACTTTACGTACTTCAGCGGTTGGTTGTATAAAAGTTCTTCCTATGTAATGATTACGAATTATTCCCAGTTCCATAGGTAACCCTGAATGCTTTGCATATCCAATAGCTGCAGGTATTCCAGAATCAGGTATTGGTACAACCATATCCATATTGTTTTTTGGTGGGCTCTCTTCTGCAAGTATTCTTCCTATTTCTTTTCTTATATCATATATGGACCTATTCTCCATTATGCTGTCTGGTCTTGAAAAATAAACGTATTCAAAAATACAAAAACTTGATTTTTGCTGTGGGAAAGGAAATGCTGAAGCTAGATTACCATTTCGATCAATGGTGACTAACTCACCTGGTTCTATTTCTCTAACAAACTCTGCATTTACTATATCAAGAGCACAAGTTTCAGATGCAAGAACATAAGAACCGTTTAACTTCCCTAAAACAAGAGGCCTGATTCCAGACGGATCACGTACTCCAATAACTACTTCTTGATTGATTGCCACAAAAGAATAAGCACCTTGTATTTGCTTTAATGCATATATAAAACTCTCTAAGAAGCTATCTTTTTCACCGCTTGCTGTCAGATGCACTACTACTTCTGTATCAATATCTGACTGAAAAACGCACTCTTGTTTAATTAATTGTTCGCGTATTGGAGAAATATTAATTAAATTACCATTATGTGCTATGGCAAAATCCCCAAATTTGCCACTTTTGCCAAGCATGGGCTGCACTCCAAACTTATTACCACTTGTTGAGTATCGAACGTGACCTATTGCACAATCTCCAGGTAAGGATTTCTTTATTTCATCTATATCATCAAATACGCTGCTCACTTGACCTTGAAAGTGATAAGAGTGCAGCTTATCGTTGTTACTGGTTACTACGCCAAAAGACTCTTGACCTCTATGCTGCAAAGCGTGGAGAGCAAGTATAGAGTTAAAAGCAGCACTTTGGTTGCAACTTATGCCAAATACCCCACATTCCTCACGCATTTCATCTAGCATAAAAACTATTAAGTAAAGTTTAATTTTACTTTAGCATAGGTAAAATACAAGCATTTTGTTGTTCATCTGCTTTTATTGCCAGCAATAATCCTATGCATATCAAGCTTGCAGCAGTTGTACTTCCTCCATAGGAAAGAAATGGCAGTGGATCGCCTATCACAGGCAAGAGGCCTATTGACATTCCAATGTTTACAAAAAAATGAGCGCTAAAAAAGGCGAAAATGCCGATAGATACCGACTTAGAAAAATAATTTTTCGACCTATAAGCGATAGAGAAAATTACTCCAAGTAATGAGGTATAAAGCAAAATTAAAGCCATGCTACCTAAAAAGCCCCATTCCTCACTCAGCACTGCAAAAGCAAAATCTGTACGTTTCTCCGGCAAAAATCCAAGTTGAGTTTGACTTCCGTTAACAAAGCCCTTACCAAGCAAACCTCCTGAACCAATAGCTATTTGAGATTGCTGCGCATTATAACCTATTCCAAGTGGATCCACTGATGAATCCAAAAATGACAATATCCTTTGCTTGTGATAAGGACGTAAAAAAGGCCAAATAGCCGGTACTGCAAAAATGCCAAGAGTTCCACATATTACTGAATGAGATCTTTTTATTATTGTTGTGAATATAATTGATATCCCTATAAATAACATTATCATAGCTGTGCCTAAATTAGGTTGCTTTAACACCAAGAACACGGGTAAGAAAATAATTATAAGTGCCTTAAGCAATCTTTTAAATTCCATCATTTTATACATACTCTGCTTATCAAAATAGCGAGCAAGCGCAAGTATTAAGCCTACTTTTGCAAATTCTGATGGTTGCAAACTAATTGATCCAATTCTTATCCACCTTGTTGCACCCATTATGTGTGAGCCAAAAAAATTTACTGCTAATAGTGAAATCGCTGCTGCTATATAAAAAAAGTAGGCGTACTTCAAATAAAAATCTAGCTCTATGAATGACATAGCTATAGCGAGTAGGAAAAAGAAGGAAAATATGACCAGTTGGTGAATCGCAAATGGCACCCACTTTCCTCCAGCAGAAGAGTATTGAACAACAATGCCAACGCAAAACAGCGCTATCACGTTAATGACTAATAACCAATGAATCTTCTTCAGCCTACCCACAATAAAGACCTTATAACCTTAAAGTATAGTAAAATATGAAACAAAGATAAAAATCAAAAAACCAACTTCTCAACTACTAACCGAATTGGAGTGCTATATATTCCAGTTACTACTGTTAAAGCTGCCATAAACAATAGACAGAAAAGCATAGGAAATGGCACATCATTAATTTTGCCTAGTGTCATTCTAGTGCGTGACGTTGCATCATTTTCAAAATACATTTTCTCTACCATCTTCCACATGTATATTAGTGCAAGAAAAGAACCGGCAGCAAAAGCTATCAGGGAAATCCACGCGCGAGATTCGATAATTGCTTTCATTATATACCACTTGCTTACAAAGCCATTTGTTAAAGGCACACCGATTAATGCTAAACTGAGTAGAGTGAACGCAAGTGCTGTATAAGGCATTGATTTCTTGAGTCCCGATAAATTCTCTATTTTTGTTGTATCAAATTTGTAAGAAATACATCCTGCAGCCATAAATAAAGATGTTTTTATTATGCTGTGGTTTACTATGTGAAGAATTGCTGCAAATACACCTGTTTTTGAGTTAAAACTCAGTGCTAAAATTATATAACCAATTTGGCTAATACTAGAGTGAGCAAGCAGTCTTTTTATGTCTTTTGCGGTTATTGCAAATATCGACCCAAATACAATAGCGCAAAGTGCGAGGATAATTATCACATTGTCCAGTAGCGGCTTAAACAAGAAAAAATTTTGATGAAAAACAGTATAAAAGATTCTGATGAAAACATATATCATCACTTTTGTCACTGTGCCTGAAAAGAATATGCTAATGAAACTTGGCGCCTCACTATATGCATTAACCAGCCACCTGCTTAATGGAAACAGTGCCATTTTGATTGAGAGACCAACAAAAATGAACAACGTGCCAAGTTTTATGATGTTGTTATCGTATAATGGAACTATTCTTTCAGCCATGTCAGACATATTGAGCGTTCCAGTCATTGAATACAAGAGCCCGATGCCAAATAAATAAAATGTTGCACCTATTGTTCCACTAATTAGATATTCAAATGCTGCAACCAAGGCTTTTTTATCCCTTCCCATTGAAACTAATACATAAGAAGAAAGAGATGAAATTTCCAAGAAAACGTAAAGGTTAAATATGTCGTTTGTTACTAGAATCCCGAACAGTCCGCTTAAGCACAGTAGAAATAGAGAGTAAAAACCAGTGATTTTGTTTTTGCTAATTTCTTTTTCGTTAATATAAAAGCTATAAAGCACGCTAATCAGCGCTATAAAATTCACCAAAGTTAGAATCAAGGAGTTCAACACGTCGATTCTTAACTCTATGCCGTACGGGGGAGCCCAATCCCCAAGGTGATAAGTTATAATTTCGCCTTTATATGTTTTAATGAGTAGTATTGATGAAATGATAAGAGTGATTGTTGTTGCAATAAAAGAAATAAACCAAGATACCTTGTGTTTCTTGGCAAGAAAGCAAAACATTGATGCAATTATTGGGATAATAACTTGTAAAATTGGTAATTGCATTAAATTGTTGTTAATATATCGTTAAAGTATTAGTATATATAATACTTTTTGTTTTAATACCCTTATGTTATCTAAAATTTGTAACGCAATAAAACGCCTATTACGAAGAGAAGATAAATTTGTAGGAAGAGATGAAAATGGAAATTCTTACTATGAATCAAGTAAAGGAAAAAGGTGGGTTATGTATAGCAGTGTCTCTGAGCCTACAACAGTGCCTCCGGAATGGCATATATGGCTTCACTATACTGATAATGTAGTACCAGTTAATAATAAAAAAAGAAAAGTAAAACATACTCCTAATTTAACGGGTACAAAAGGTGCATACTATCCAAACCAAAAAGTGAAAAATTACTATAAAAGCTGGAGTCCTGATAACTAAAGATGCGAAGGTCAAATATACTTGAAATAACCGCTGGATTATTTGTATTAATTTTCACTATTTTTCTGATTTTCTTTGCTATTGATAAGCTATCTTACATAAAGAAAAACTATAAGGATTGCAATAAAATATATGGTCTTTTTGCTAACGCTAACGGTATAGGAGTTGGTGATAGTGTCAAGATCTCTGGTGTGGACGTTGGAAGCATAACTGGTGTATCACTTGACAAAGCTACCTACGTAGCACGAATCGACATGTGTATAAGCAGAGACATAAAATTGCCAATTGATAGTTCAGCTCTGATCACTAGCAGTGGAGTTGTTGGTAGTAAATTTGTTAATATATTACCTGGATCAGATATTAAACTAATCTTGCACGGTGGTAAAATAGAGTATACTCAAGCTGAAGCAAATATGGGTGGAATAATGGACAAAATTATTGGTATGTTTACAAAGTGAAAATGGCAGGATTCCAAGTGTACCCATTCAGATGAAGCCTCCTGTAGTTCTAAAGTATTTAAGGAGTTTGCCTTATTTCTTGCCTTTTCTACCGCTTGCTTTGGGGTTTATAGTATAGAAAGTGCCTTAACAGTTGCAGTACATGTCTATCAATGATAAAATGAAGATTAATTTATTTTGATATTATGATTGGTTTACTGTTTGCCGTACTATTGTTCCTCTGTGGTAGTGATGCACTTGCAAAACAGGAGCCACGTTCAATAGCTGGAGATAATCACATAAAGGTAATAAATTATAACCCACAGGCTATACATAAGTATACGGGTTTTTATGGTTATCAGTCCAGTATATTGTTTGAACCAGGGGAAGTAATACAAAACCTTTCAATGGGTGATTCAACTGGTTGGCAACTCCTTCCTCAAGGTAACAGATTGTTTATTAAGCCTATAGATGATATTGCCGATACTAACGCAACTATAATTACCAATAAAAGAGTTTATTACTTTGAACTTCATGCTGAAGAAGCAACTGGACTAGATGATCCAAGATTAGCATATGAAGTAAGGTTTCTTTATCCACTATTTAGCAGTGATGAGATTTACACAACAAATAACGGTGATATCCTCGAACAAGCTAGTCATACCATTATTCCTGATATAAACGATATTGAAGTTGTAAAGAAGGGTTTAAATTTTAATTATTCCATCTCGCACGTTAAAGGCAGTCAGTCAATAATACCAATCAAGGTTTTTGATGATGGAAAATTTACATATCTACAATTCAATAAAATAAACTCTGATTTCCCGGCAGTTTTTATGGTTGATTCTGCAGGATATGAGTCTTTAGTAAATTTCCGTACAGTTGACAACTATCTGATAATCGAAAGGGTAAGCTCAGTGTTTACCTTAAGGAATGGATCGAGTACAGTTTGCCTATTTAATGAAAACATGCCTTTCAAAAAAGGTAAGTGATTACTATCTAAAGGCTATAATGCCCGAGATATGGGTGCAAAGTTTTTTCTATGATGTTCTGTAATTCCATAAAGGCCAATAGCGTTAAGGTGCTCTTTTGTCCCATATCCTTTATTTTTATACCAATTATATTCAGGATGCTTATTGTGCAATTCTTGCATAAGCCGATCTCTCGTAACTTTTGCAACGATTGAAGCTGCTGCAATTGATGTACTCAAATTATCACCATTTACTATGGATTTCACTTGCCATTTCACTTCAGGTGGTTGATTACCATCAACTAGCACATAATCTAACTCTAGGTCCAAGTCTATCAACGCACGTTTCATTGAAAGTTTTGTTGCTTGCAAGATATTGTATGAATTTATTTCTTCTACGCTTGCCATTCCTATACCAAATTTTGCAACGGATGTTATTTTTTCATATAGGACTTGCCTACATTGAGGAGTCAACTTTTTCGAGTCGTTGATTCCATCAATAATTGTATTTCTATCAATAAACACTACGGCTGCGGATATTACTGGACCAGCTAGCGGACCTCTTCCAACTTCATCCACTCCTGCTATCACTCCTGATAATTTATTTTCTAATGTAAAGTCTGGGTATTTCATAGGTTTTTATAATAAGAAAGTTATAGTAAAAACTGAACAGATAATAGAAATTATCCAAAATTTCATAACGATTACATTTTCTGACCATCCCTTCTTTTCAAAGTGATGATGTATTGGTGCCATAAGAAAAACTCTTTCTCCTTTTCCATATTTAAACTTTGTATATTTAAAATATGATATCTGAATAATCACAGATAGAGTCTCTATTACAAAGATTATTCCAATAACGGCAAAAAGCATCTCTCTTTTAATTAGGACACTAGTTAACCCTAAAGCTGCGCCTACCGACAAGCTACCAACATCACCCATAAATATTTTTGCTGGATGTGTGTTAAACCACAAGAAACTTAGAATAGCTCCTATAAATGCAATGCAGAATAAAGTAATATTCATATCTGCTTGAGTTATGTATGCAATTAGCCCCAAAAAAGCAAAGGAAGTGATGACTTGAGTTGCAGCAAGGCCATCCAAACCATCTGTGAGATTCACAGCATTAGAAGAGCCGACAATTACAAACGCAGCAAACGGAACATATAGATAGCCAAAATCTATTATTACTCCTTTAAATAGGGACGTTTTTGTAAAACCTTCAGCAGAGTATAGCTTAAGTATAAACACACCAACCAGAGCAACAATAAACTGAATAAGTATTTTGGTTTTTGCACTTAAACCTCGATAGTGATTTGTCTTCAATTTTAAATAATCATCAATAAATCCAAGTAGAGCAAAAAATAGAGTTATCAATATCAGCAGCAAAATTTCTGGTGTTAACTGAGCCCAGAGTAAAATTGGTAATAAAGAAGAAATCAGTATTATTATTCCGCCCATAGGTGGTACATTCTTTTTTGTTATTAAATGACTTTCTGGTCCACATGATCTAATTGGTTGCCCATCTTTGCTTATTTTTTTTAGAAGCTTTATAAAATAGGGAAAAAGAATAAACCCAAAAACAAATGAGGTAAAAAATATTTTTGTAGCTAAGATCATCTGCTTACTTAAATTGACTAAGTGTCATACCACCTATAGCTAATAAAGTCAACTTCTGTCATCCTATAGCCTGACCCACAACTGTACGAACATTGTGATTTGGGCCCATCAGTAGGGTGTCATCCCAGTCTGGAATCCACAACTGTACGAACGTTGTAGTTTGGACCACCAGTGGGGTGTCATCCCAGTGCCCAGACACTGGTTCTATGCAACTTAATTAAAAACGTTTGTTTTAGTGTAAGACAATTACCTTTAGCTTATCAGCTCAGTTATAAGCAAAATTTCTGGTTCCAGACTGGAATGACACCATTTGCTGTGCAATTTACCTTCAAAAATGAATGTTCGTACAGTTGTGAACCTGTGGCAGGTATTACATAAGAGCATTTCCCTCTTCTAAATTAAAACGCACTTTTGCCTCCTTTGCAGTCTATACTTTAGATGTATTTAATTTACAAATACTAATTATTTATTAATAATGGTGATATGTAAATATAGTTATAAAATAATTGTTACACTTGAATTCCTTCCTGGTTTCTGTTGTTATCAGAACATTTAAAACACTTTAAGAAAGTTGCTTAGTTAAATTAACTTAGACAAGTAAATAGCAGTTTTGCAGCCTGTTTTTATGAATGATGATAAAATGTTGTAGCCAAATGCGCTTTCAGCATTGTGCTGAATTGCAATATCTTTGTGCTCTAACTCCTCGTCGCGAAATTTACTTATAGTTTCTCTTAATTCCCCATCTTCTAAATGTGAAACTTGCTCTTTGTAGTGCTCCCCGATAACTTCTTCAACTGCAGCAGTGCAAGCCATAGCAGCTTTTTTGCCCATAATGGCAGTTGCAACGCCAAGCGACACTCCTAAAACACGCCAAACAGGCAACAAAACAGTAGGACGAACTTTTTGCTCTTTGATTTTCTCATTAAAATAGTGAAAATGCTTTTTTTCCTGCTCTTCCATTTCAATTATTTCATTGATTATAGAAGATTTCTTAAGAATAAATTTTTGACCAGAATAAATGCAAATAGCTCCATATTCTCCAGCGTGATCTACTCTAATTGCCTGTTGCAAGAACTGATTGTTGCTGTACCTTAAATTATTTAGATTTCTTTCTTTCTCCACAATACACCTTACCTGATACGAACAGAGCTACTATGAGATAAATTAGATTCCATGTTGCTAAGGAAACACCTAGAACGTAATGAGGTCTGTCACAAGATGGAGAGTAATCAGGATTTAGTAGATTATTTCTGAGCTCTTCTATACTAACGTTACCACTTGCTTGCTCTGTACAACCTAAAACATCATGAAATAAGTGGAGTTCAAGACCTATATGATAAAAAGATATTACTGCACCTATGAGGTAGCTGCAAAACATTGCATAGATTAGAATTTTGTTGTCTTTAAGCATGCACGCTACTGCAAGTAATCCGGCGATATAGTAAACTATTCGCTCGTATGTACATAACTTGCATGGCAGCATGTTGAAAAAATATTCTAGCACATATGCAAAAATTAGAGCAGCGGCACTCGACAGCAGAAAGATTGCAGGAATTCTGGAATTATTACACATAACTTTAAGTAAATTATCCCTGAAAGTATAAAGCAGAGTATTCATTTTACATAGGGATTTTTATTTTTTTTCAAAAGCAATCTAACTGGCACACCGTCTGCAAAGAAATTTTTTCTGAGATCGTTAATTAAATAGCGTTTGTAACTTTCATCAACACTTTCAGGTATGTTACATATCAAAGAAAAAGCTGGAGGTTTAGTACCAATTTGAGCGATATACTTCATTTTAACTGCTTTGCCTTTTACAAGAGGGTGAGAATGTTTTCCTACAGCATCTATGAGCCACTTATTCAGTTTTGCAGTGCTGATCTTCTTGTTCAAGGATTCACTCACTTCAAGACACTTATCTATCACATCACCGCAGCGCATGCCTTTTAACGCAGAAATTGTTATAGTTGGCACTTCCAAGAATAACCTGGTTACTTCCTGTTGTTTGACAAATTTTATTAACCTGCTTCTGTCATCCTTACCTATTAAATCCCACTTATTTAAAACAACAATAATCCCTTTCCCTCCCTTAATTGCAGCTTCACCAATTGATAAATCCTGCTGCTCAATACCAACTAGGGAGTCTAGCATTAAAACTACCACATGAGAGCGCTTGATTGATTCCATGCTTTTCTCAACAAATCTTGATTCTAAGCCATCTACAACATTCGCCTTTCTGCGGATTCCGGCAGTGTCAATTAGAGTAATTAACTCTCCATCATGATCATATGTAATATCCACAGAATCACGTGTGGTACCTGGCTCTGAACTTGTTATTAGTCTGTTTTCTGCAAGTAAACCATTTAAAAAAGTTGATTTTCCAACATTCGGACGGCCGATGATCGCGATCCTCAGCCTACTCAGTTCATTGTTAGGTAACTCAGTGTTCTCGTTAAAATTTTCAATAACACCAGCTAATGCATCATAAAGATCAACCATGCCAAGATTATGCTCGGCAGAGATATACACCGGGCCAAGAAAATCAAAAAACTGCAAATAATCAACATTTTCGGATTTATGACTCTCGCATTTATTTGCTATCAGTATCACAGGTTTATTTATTTTTCTCTTCAGCCACTTTGCAAACTCTTTATTTCGCTCATTTTGCACTTTTGCGTCAACAAGAAAGAAAATTATGTTTGAACTGGATAAAGAAAACTCTATTTGCTCAATAACTTGCAGTGAAAAACTAGTTTGGTCGTTCCATCCTCCTGTATCTATAACTTTAAACTCCAAATCGCTAATTCTCCCCATTCCCTCTCGCCTATCCCTTGTCACTCCTGGAATGTTACTCACTACTGCTGCTTTTCTTCCTACTAATCTGTTGAATAGGGTCGATTTTCCAGCATTTGGTAGGCCTACTATGGCGATTTTTAGCATAATTCAAGGGCATGTTCTATATGAAGTAAATTATAACCGAAACTTTTCAATTTAACTATTGACTTCGTAGATTATATAAGCATACTACAGTTAGAATTTTTTTATTTCGTTATGTAAAATATGAGGTAGTTATGCTAGTGTCAGAGCAAATAGAGAGTGTAGATAGAGAAGAATTAAAGCAACAAAATCATATACATAAAGATACAGAGTGTTCGGAAGAGACGACAATATATGGGCATATTAATCAACATATGGAAAAAAACATCTCAAATACATTGCATGAAATATATGATGCTCTTATGTCATATAACGAATCGGAACAGTCAATGACGTCAACTTAAGAACTTTCATTAGCAAACTCTCCTAAAGACATGATGGCGTTTAGGCTTATCTACTTTATTGCTGCTGTCCCGGTCGGATTTTAACTTTAGCGCGTATACTTAAAAAGGGCTTGAAAGTTTTTTGGCGCAATAAGTACCTGATAGAGTTTCTGCCTCATTACACCAAATAAAACTGAAAAATTTAAACGATACTCAGTAATTTGATCTGGGTTCCAAGGCCCTTGTGCATCACATATATGAAGCGATAATATATTGCACATGACCAAGTTTGCCCAAAATTCTTGTAATACAGCCTCTCCAGAAAAATTCTCTAACTCTGCTCCTACTTTGAGTCGTTTATAGCACTCCTCTATGTGCCACCTTAACACATAAGCTTTGCTCCAAAGTCTCGGTCAAAAACTCTGTTTCTCAGTTGGCTAATGTCAGCACTATAACTCTTACTTTCTGTCCTTTCATTTTATTTTTTAGCTTTTCATTTTCTAATATAAAATCAAAATCTAATTCGCCAGCGTTCCCATAGCTTACTATAATTTCTTTTTTGCAAGCAAAAAATAAAATCTACTTCCAAATCATAATGCTGCTGAATGAATTTTACTGAAGACGATCATAGATAAATAATAATTTCTCTTGATTTAATAAACGCATTTGAGTGATAACTTCGGGTAATTGCTCTGCCGCCAACGTTTGTTCACCTATATTCCAAGCTGCAAGACGAGCACTGCAAATCAATGAAGTACACAAATCAACAAACAAATTGCCAATGGTGCCTGTTGTTCCATTTGGTTCAAACTCGGATACAATTTCCCCAGAGCTGGGTAATCTCATACCAGAACCATCTGCTGCAATAAGTCTATAGCCTCTCCAACTCAGGTTCATCCTGATAGGCTGTTTGGATGCTTAAATTCTTGAGCCTGTATGGCAAATCATACGCGTCAAGTTAAGGAAATAAAGGTATGAAAGAGATAGAATAATAAGGTATAAGTTCTCCCAGATATACTTTTAGTGAGAGAACCAATGAATAAAATAACTTGCTTATCAAAAAAGCTCAAAGAATTTTTTAATGAAAAAGCAGAGAAAATCTCAATTACAACAAGGTTTATAAAAAGAAAGAGAAAGCTAAAAGGTTCATCATTCGTAAAAGCCATGGTCTTGGGTAATATAGGAGTTGATAATTGTAGCGTAGAAACAATGTGTCAATTACTAAACGAGGACTCGATAGATATAACAAAACAAGGTTTGGATTTTAGATTTACTGAAGAAGCAGTGGAATTTATGAAAAGGATGTATAATGAATCTGTGATTCTCTTTAAAAATATCTTGCAAGTTGATTGCAAAATCTTACAGCAATTTAATAGTGTTAAATTATTGGACAGTAGCTATATTACTCTACCTAACAGTATGGAAGAGATGTATAAAGGTTATGGTACTAGCTACAGTGGCTATGAAAGCAATACTAAGTCTGGAATAAAGTTACAATTAGTTTTCGACTACATGAATCAGATAATAGACCAACTTAATTTAACGGAGGGGGTAAGATCAGACCAGGGATATAGGAAACATTTAAGTAATATATTAAGCAATGATTTGCTAATATCTGATCTCGGTTATTTTGTGCCAAGTTCTTTTAAACAAATCAATGAAATAGGAGCTTATTTCATAAGTCGTTATAAATCCGATACCAACATATATGATGTAGAAACAAATCAAAAAATGGAGTTATTAGAATGTTTAGAGGATAAGTTATTTTTAGAAAACGAGGTATTGTTAGGAAAAGAAGCAAAAATTAGAGTAAGAATTATATGTCAGAAACTAACTGAAGAACAGTCTATGGCCAGAAGAAGGAAAGCTAATAGATTAGCAAGATCGCAGGGATATACATCCTCTAAAAGAAATCAAAAATTGTTGAACTGGTCAATATTTATAACTAATGTTCCAGAAAATAAAATTAGTGCTGAGCAAGTATTAACGATTTACAGAGTAAGGTGGCAAATTGAGTTATTATTTAAATTGTATAAAAGCCATATCAGGCTTGATAAGCTAAAAGGAAAGCCATGCAGAGTATTATGTGAACTATATGCTAAATTGTGCGCAATTCTTATATTTCACGGCATAGTTGGTTGCACAGAAGTGAAAAAGAATACAGAACTTAGCTTAACAAAGGCATTTATTGAGCTAAAAAGGCGGGTTAGAGAGTTATTTTTAGTATTAACCAAAATTAATAGTTTAAAAGCATTTCTTAAAAAACTCACTATAACTTGGTCGCGATTTTCATTAAAAGACAAACGTAGAAGGGCTAGAGTATCCACTTTAACCTCTCTAAATTTGCTCACAATCTCTTAACTTGACGCGTATGGTATGGCAAATCTTATACCTTGCTTTAGAAAAAGCTTGCTTTGAGGGTACATGTCAATGGCTCCATAAGTTCACATTCTATTCCCAAACTTTTTTTAACTAACTTTAAAATCATAGAAAATACTGTCGAAAAAGCTTGTTCGTGTAAAACTCAACACAATGGATTTTCTGAAAAGTTTTCGAGTATATTATATTTTTAATTTGTAGAATAAGGTTTTTTCCTTTTTGCATATTTCACCTAAAAAGGACACATTTTAGACTTCTTTGTTGAAATAAAACAGAAACAAAAGTGCTGTCCCTTGCACTCTTTGGATAATTTAATGATAAAAAATTTAGAGAGAAATTTTATACACAATCTCTGACATTTTTCCTTAAGTTGACGCCATTGCCTGAACGGATACAACTTAATTTTTAATCTGCAGGAGTCAAGTTGAGAATGTCCAATTTTCCACTTTCTTTATAGCATAACATACTTCAGCGCCTCTTGCTCCTCTTGAAGTCCAATGGGCTCACCACTTATGTGTAAATTAATCGTTAATGTTGTACACGTTCTTTTCTTTTTCTACTCTCTCTTGCTCTTCAATACAATATATAGCAAGCGGATTAGCTTTAAGTCTTTCGACTCCTATTTCTTCTCCTGTTCCATCGCAGTAACCATAAGTGCCTAATTTTATTTTTTCTAACGCCTCCTTAATTTTTTCTTTTCTATCTTTTCGACGCTTGATTAATTCCTCGTTTCCACTATCTTCATCAGAATAGTATGTATCAATACTATTATCTTCTAGTTCTTGTTTCTCTAACTCAGCGAGTATTGATTGTAACTTTAAGCTGAAGTATTCCAGTTGTTTTACGCTCATATATTCTTCATCTTCTGAAGGAGTGTAATCTTCTGGTGACTTTATTTTTGGTAACTTTTCCATAATTGCATTATCAAAAAAATAATAAAACCTATATAATTTATGAACAAAAAATTATACTACCTCAAAGTAAACACTATAATTTATAATAAACATTTAAAAGCCTAGTATGATCGACTCAGTAAAAAAATTAGTAATAGATGATAAGAACTTTACCTATATAGTATGTATTTTTATCATAATGTTAAGTTTATCTTCATTTACACTTAAAAACAACAATAAACAAGAAGTTATGTTAACATTAACATGGATATGTGCTACATTTGTTTTGCAGATTTCTACAAATAATTTGTTTACATCTGATTATCATGATGGAATATTAGAGCAAATCTTTGTACAGCCACTCTCTTCTAGGCTTATAGTTGCTTATAAAATTTTCGCTCACTGGTTATTATTTGGGTTACCGATTTCAGTAATTTCTTCCATATTCAGCTTTGCAATTCTAGGCAATAGTATTGAACACTCAATAGCAGTTGGAGTGTCTTTATTATTTAATACGCTGATAATCACTAATATTTCAGCTACTGGAAATGCATTGATGATTGGTCAAAACAACTTAGCATCAGGAGTATCGCAAATTCTTGTTTTGCCAATGATAATGCCAACCTTTGTGTATTTTAAAATGCTAACTCAATTTGAAAATTTATCCTTGAATATTTATACACTACTAATCACCATCTTAGTTTTTGTTATTTTGATTGTTAACAGCACCATAACTACTCACATGGCACTAAAATTTGCTGTGGAACAGGATTGAAAAATCTTACTGTTATTCAGTAGACTTCTTGCATAACCTAGAAAAAAGGCAAATAGTTATTATAGATTTAGGTTTATCGACAATTTGAAAAACCTTCATTCCAGCATCCTTCCCTGTCATCCAAGTAGCCCTTCGTTGTCATCCCAGTGTCAAAAACTGGGATAACAGCTAACCTGACAACCGTCATCCCGCTACTTGTTAGCGGCTAAGAGATACCGTGACGGTATGACGGTTCGCGGTGGCATGACGATAAGCCTCATCATCCCGCTACGTGTTAGCGCCGCGGCGGTATGACGATTCGCAGCGGCATGACGAGAAAGGGGCTACTTGGATGATACCTTTTTTCTACTTAGTTTGGGTTATGCAAGAAGTCTATTCCTTCATAAGGAGAAGTAGTTAAAGGAATTTACTCTATTTCTCCCTCTTTTTTTATTATTTTTAATCTATAGTTAACGTAAAAGAGATATGCAAAAACTCTATTGATCCATAGTCTGCAAATTATTAATAACACTTACTTTAAAGAACCTCACTTTACGCTGATCTTTGAGCGCTCTTCTGTGGTATTTTGTAAGAGTATAACTTGTGAAATCGTCTTCCCTATAGATTAAAGAGTTACACTGCTTTATATGTGATGCTATCCACTCTGCATAGTCCTGATGATCGGTTGCAATGAATATTTCCCCTGTTA
Source organism: Wolbachia endosymbiont (group A) of Melieria omissa (assembly GCF_964031125.1). Lineage (NCBI taxonomy): Bacteria > Pseudomonadati > Pseudomonadota > Alphaproteobacteria > Rickettsiales > Anaplasmataceae > Wolbachia > Wolbachia endosymbiont (group A) of Melieria omissa. The sequence goes on from NZ_OZ035007.1 coordinate 1,338,275, forward strand.
TAAGTATTTTTTTTGCTAATAAATTTAAAAATTCCGTATTAATTAATCGTCTTTTATTGTGACTTCTTTTTGGCCATGGATCTGGAAAGAGAATAAAGAATCTTTCAACACTGTTATCAGGAAAATTTGCAATCAATTCTCTTGCATCTTCTGTCCACATTAAAATATTTTTTATGTTCTGTATTTCTATGTTTGTTAGCAAGCGAGAAACCCCCTTTAAGTAGGGCTCACATCCTATAAATAATAGATCAGGTTCATTGAGCACCTGGTAAAGCATATTTTCACCGTTGCCAAAGCCTATTTCTACCCATATTCTTTTTTGTGAATTTACAATTTTCTCTATAGATTCCTTGCTGTTTTGAATAGAATATTTTTCCAATATTTCATCAACATCAGGTTTTAGCCTGGACCTTCTGGAGAACGATCTAATCCACTTGCTATTCTTAAATAGCATATTCTTGATACATATATAATTTTCTCACTATATTTTATATAGCTTAAACAATTCTCGAAATGAGTTAATGAAAAATTACTTGTCAATAATTGTTAATATTATATAATATATGAGTTCTAATAAAGTTTAAGTTAAAGGTATGAATAATAATAATCCAGTCGTAAATCTACCGGTTACTATCAGAAAGCTATCATCAAACAAATTTATAGAAGAGATATGTCAAGGCCAATTTGAGGATCAAGATAATACCTTGTTTGAAGATTCTTTTGTTAACAAAATTAAAGAAGGAGATGTGGTAGAAGGTGTAATTACAAGAATAAACCCTAACGACGTTGTGGTTGATATTGGTTTAAAATCTGACGGGAGAATTCTGATCAAGGAACTCGGTTGTAATGATGAGGTCATTATTGGCTCGAAAATCAGAGTTTATGTGGAAAGAATTGAAGATTATCATGGTAATGTTGTTCTTAGTCGTGAAAAAGCAATTAGGGACGAAAAATGGAATAAGTTGGAAGAAGATACAGTTACAAGGGCTGAAGTAAGCGGAGTTATTAAACGCTCAATTAAATGTGGCTTTATTGTTGATCTTGGTGACGGAATAAGCGCTTTTTTACCGCTGAGTCATGTGGATTTGAAGCAAGTAAAAGATGCGAAGCACCTTATTGAAACTGAACAAAAGTTCATCGTGCTTAAAATGGATAAGAAGCAGGGCAATATTGTAGTATCAAGAAAGCTGGTGTTAGAAAAATTGCACGCTGGTGAAAAAATTAAATTTTTAGAATCTTTAAATGAAGGCGATATAATAGAAGGGAAAATAAAAAGTATCACTCATTACGGTGTATTTGTCGGTATTCATGAATCAGATGTAGTGGGAGTTATAGATGGATTGTTACATATTACAGATATCTCTTGGAGTAGGGTAAGTCATCCGTCTGCAGTTTTTACTTGTGGTCAGACTATAAAAGTTAAAATTATAAAAATAGATAAGGAAAATGCTAAAATTTCCTTGGGTGTGAAGCAGCTAGAAGATAGCCCTTGGCAAGATGCAGAGTCAAAATATCCAGTTGATAGTGTGCATAAGGGTTATGTAACAAGCATAGAAGATTATGGATTATTTGTTGAGCTTAGACCTGGAATTGAAGGTTTAGTGCACTCGTCAGAAATAACTTGGGTTAAGAGTAATTTACCAGTTAGTAGTCTCGTAACAAGGGGACAAGAAGTATATGTAAAAATTCTCAGTATTGACATTGCTAAGAGTAGGATGAGTTTAAGCATGAAAAGGTGTGTAGACAACCCTTGGCAAGTATTTATCAATAAATATCCTCCTGGTTCTATTGTTTCTGGTGAAGTGAAGAATAATACCGGCTCATATGTATCTGTTGCTTTCGGTGATTCTGAAATAGATGAGAACGTAGAAGGGACAATATATGTGAAAGATTTTAGTTGGTCTAAAAATGGTTCAGATGAGATAAAGAAGTATAATGTAGGTGATAAAATAGAAGCAAAAGTAATAAGGGCTAACGTGAATCGGGCAAGAATTTATCTTGGAATAAAACAAATAGAGTATGATCCTCTTGAAGAACTGATAAAGAAAGTTAAGGTAGGTGATAAAATACAGGTTATTGTAGGTAAGAGAGAAGATAATGGACTAGTCGTTGAAGTTGAGAACGATGTAACCCTTCTAATAGATCAAGAGCATTTACCAGAGAATAAAAAATTCTCTATATCAGAAAAAATAGAAGTTGAAGTATTGGGTGTTGAAGAATATAACATAGCATTATCTGCTAAGTGATAAGGTTTACTTATTTTGGCTTCATATAAATGGCAACAAAGTCTGATATAATAGCGAGGGTAGCAAAAAGACATCCTTTTTTAGATAAGATTGTTATAGCAGCTATAGTTGATAGATTTTTTGGGATACTTTCAAGCACATTGAAACATCATAATAGAGTTGAAATTAGGGGGTTTGGTTCTTTTTCAGTTAGAAGTTATAACTTGAAAGAAACAAGCCATTTAATGTTACAGAAGTTTACAAAGAATCAATACTTTAAAACATATTTTCGTAGCAGTAAAAAATTATCTGATTTGATAAATGAATAAAAATTTATACCATAAATAAGATGAAAGTAGGGGTTTGAGTTTATACTGTACGATAGAAATTTTTAGCACCATATGCAAGTAGTAGAAATAGTTATACGTAATAACACATATAAAATATCTTGCGAAAGTGGGAAGGGGAATCATTTATTACGCCTTGCTAATAGTTTTGACAAGTTAGTTAGTTCTGTATCTCAAAAAACTGGAGGTAAGGGTTCGGATGCATTAAATTTCTTACTTGCAGCACTAATTCTTGAGGATAAAATTTTAGAATTAACAAAGCGATTAGATGAAGTAAATCAAGAGCGCGAAAAGTATAGAAACGAGAAAAGAATAGAATATACTGAGGTACTAGATAAGGTAAATAAGATTATCACTAATCTTGAGTGCATAAAGGATTAGCTTCAATAAAGCAAGCAATTAAATTGACTATCTGACTATTCAAGCCAGGAGGGAGGTTTGTCTTACGAGTTATGTAACAATATAATTCGTAATCATCAAGATCAACTATTTTTTCGTATTCGATTAGTTCGCTTAAGGAAAATTTATCAAGATATTTCAATGCGAAATGCCCTAAAAGTATATCGGTTTCTTTGCAACCCCTATGCCAGCTTCTATATATTAATTTTCTTCTGAGTAGTGAGGTATCTGTCATTACAATTAAACTTTTTTTAATTTAAAAGTTAAACTAAATACTTGTCAAGCGAGGCGCGTTTTAATATACTTAACATTTTGTTAAGATCTAAATATACAGGTGGAATTAATTTCTAATCTTATCCATCAATTTAGCGATGGAATATATTATTTTTTATCATTTTCTTTAATAATTTCTGTCATAGTATTCGTGCATGAATATGGGCATTATGTTGTTGCCAAAGCATGCAAAGTTAAAGTTGAATCTTTTTCCATAGGTTTTGGTCCTGAAATTTTTGGTTTTAACGATAAGTCTGGAACTAGATGGAAATTAAGCGTTGTTCCATTGGGTGGTTATGTTAAAATGCTAGGGGACAACAATGCAGCAAGTGTCCCAGCTGATCAACAAAATTTAACCGAAGAAGAAAAGTTGTATTCATTTCATACAAAACCGCGGCATAAAAAAGCAGCAGTAGTTTTTGCAGGGCCTTTTGCAAACATGGTATTTGCTGTTATAGCTTTTACAATATTTTTTAGCATAGCAGGTTATTATCGCACTCCACCGGTGATTAGAAATGTAATCGAAGGTAGTGCAGCTAAGCAAGCTGGTTTGTTGCCAGGTGACACTATTACACAAATCAATGAGCATAAAATAAAATACTTTGAAGATATTTCACGTGTGATAATGTCGAATCCTAAAACAAGAATGGAGATTGAGTATAGCAGAAATAATGAGAAGCACAGGACCAGTTTAACTCCATTAATAATCAAGGACAAAGACGTTTTTGGCAACACAATAGAAAGAGAAACTATAGGGATTATTTCAGTCAATACATTAAAGCAGTCGTCTTTTCTTGGGGCTGTGAGCTTATCAGTAAGTGAAACTTACCACACTATGTGCTTAACGATCAAAGCTCTCTTTCACATTATTGTTGGTAAAAGGAGTATCAATGAAATAGGTGGGCCAATAAAAATCGCAAAATATTCAGGACAATCAGCTAAAAAGGGATTTATTATGGTTCTATATTTTATGGCAATCATTTCAGCTAATTTAGCTGCAATTAACTTGCTGCCAATACCACTGCTAGATGGTGGGCATTTATTTCATTATATCATAGAAGCGGTTATACGTAGGGATTTAAGCTTGAAATGTCAAAAATATGCAGCTATTTTTGGTGCTTTAGTGTTGTTTTTGCTTATGGCAACTGGAATGTCAAATGATATTAGGGATCTTTTTTGAAATAAAATATGAAAAAGCTATTTTATATACTGGTAGTGGTTTTTATTTCTTTTCCTGCCCTGCTTGTTGCTTTAGGAACTGCGGAAAAAGTGCAGGTGAAAGATGTCAAATGTATTGGTAATGAGAGGGTAAGCAACCAGACAATAGGGTTCTATATAAAACTAAAATCTGGTGATTATATAAACGACGATGATATAGACTCAATTATAAAAGATCTATATAAAACAAAGTTATTTGCTAGTGTTAATGCTTACATAGATGATAAAAAAAATTTAGTAATAAAAATTCAAGAAAATCCACTGATTAACAAGGTAGTGTTAAAAGGCAATAAGTTATTTAACAGCAAAGAGCTGCTAAGTAATGTGATTCAATCAAAGTCGCTAACTATTTTAACTGAAACAAAATTGCAAAACGATTTAGTGAATTTAGTCACTACTTATAGAAATAACGGTAAGATTGGTGTTAAAATTGAATATGACCTGAATAAGCTTGATGGCAATAGGGTCAATCTAATTTTTAAAATAAAAGAAGGCAAAACCTCTAAAATTAAGGATATAAGATTTATAGGCAATAAAAACTTTTCTGAAAATGAGCTAGAGCAAGTTATCAAAAGACATAGTAATGACATATTTAGTAAGTTATTTAGAGCTATTTTTAAAGGCGGAAATCATTATTCACCGCAATATCTATTGATTAACACAGAATTGCTCGATCATTTTTATTCATCTAAAGGATATATTCAAAATAATATTCAACCAATTGTTGAGGTTGATAATAACAATCAAACAGAGTTAACTTTTTTGATTGACGAAGGACAGCAGTATTTATTTGGAAATAATGAGGTTAATATTGAAACTGAAATTCAGGATTTGAGCCTAAAAGAAGAAATATTGGATTTTATAACAGAGGAAAACGATAAGATATTTAATAGAGTTAAAATTAATAATACAGTAGAAAAAATAAACAAATATTTAAATGAGAAAGGATATATATTTGCAAAAGTTAATCCAGAGTATGCACAACGTGACAATGTTGTAGATGTAACCTACAGAGTGCTGCCGGGTAAAAAGATTTATATAAATCAAATTACAATTGATGGTAACGATCGCACTTTAGATAAAGTGATCAGAAGTAAGCTAAGTGTAGCAGAAGGTGATGCGTACAATATATCTGAGATTCAAAAGTCACGTAAAAAACTAATGAGTAGTGATTTTTTTGAAACAGTGAAAGTAAATAGTTATGCAGTTAATGATAATGCAGTAAATCTTGACTTAAGTGTTAAAGAAAAAAACACTACTTCGTTGTATTTGGGAGGAGGTGTGTCTCTTCCTGGTGGAGCATTGATTAAAATTGACCTCAAAGACCGTAATTTATTTGGTACTGGAAAAGAGCTCTCTTTTGCTCTTGAAAAAAGTCAATACGTATTTTCTACTGATTTAGAGTTTGTTGAAAATAATTTTAACGATTCTGATACGTCACTAGGCATGGGTGTATTTTATGAAAAACAAGATAAACCAAACACTACTTTTGATAGTTGCGATATGGGATTTTTTACAAAGTTATCATATAAAGTCACAGAGAACTTAACTAATTCCCTTCGCTATTCTTATAAGTATAATCATATACACATGGATAATAAGGGTGGACAAGACACCGATATCTCTGAAATAATACTGGACCGAAAAGGTAAACATCAGATTTCATCAGTGGGATACACGTTGGCATATAATAAACTGGATAATCTATATGCTCCAAAAGAAGGGTATTTACTGCGCTTAAGTCAGGATATTTCAGGATTGGGAGGAAACGTGAATTTCCTAAAATCTGAATTCTTATCTTTTTATACGCACCCTATATTAAGCAAAATTGACGATGATATAACGCTACGCTTTAAGATGGCGGCAGGTCATATTTTTTCTTATACTGATGAAAATCTAAACATTGGCCAGCACTTTTTTAAAGGGGGTAATGAGATTAGAGGGTTTGACCTTTCCGGTATTGGACCAAGAGCAGAAGACAAAAATAAAAGCTCATTAGGAGGCAAAACTTATTTTAATCTAACACAGCAAGTGGATTTTCCTCTACCAAAACTATATGACTATGCTGGTATCAAAGGCTCACTATTTGTTGACTATGCAACACTTTTTGGCTTAGATGATAAAAATAAGAAGTATGAAGGGAAATACTACGATAGCAAGCTTGTGAGAGTGTCACCAGGTTTTGGCTTTTCAATGCTTTCTCCTTTTGGTAGACTTAGATTGGATTTCGGGTTTCCTTTAGTAAAGGAATCTTATGATATAATACCATCACCAAATGTTAAATTTTCTATTGAAGCGGGGATTTGAATGAAATATATACAGTTATTTATATCAGTTATTGCCTTAATTATTTCCTTATTTGTGGGGTATAAGTTTGTAGGATATCAACCTCAGAACACAAAAGCTGCAATTATCGATAGTGACAAAGTCATCAATGAATCTCTTGCTCTGCAAAATATACAACAACAAATAAAGGAGCAGAATTCTAGATTACAACAAGAATTTGAAAGTGAGTTAGAAAAACTTAAGCCATCAAAAGAAGAATTTGAACTTTTGTCAGAAGAAGCAAAAAAAGAAAAGACAGAACAGTTTAATAAGCACACTGTAAATACTAGAGATAATTACGCTAAAAAAATGTTACATTTAGAAGAAAGCTATAGAGACGCAGTAGAGAGTGTTTTTAACAAGATAAAAGAAGTCGCTAAAAAAACGGCAGAAAAAAACAACATAGATTTGGTACTATTTATTTCAAAAAAGAACCAAGTTTTATACTCCATGAATGAAGTTGATTTATCAGATGTGGTATTAAACAATATAAACAAGAAAATACCTGAATTTGCTTTGAAAGGCATTGAGTAGGCTTATGCAATTTAATATCAGTGATATTATAAAAATATTACCACATTCTTATCCGTTTCTCTTAGTAGATAGAGTTATAGAGTGTGATCCTGGTAAAAGTATAAAAGCAATCAAAAATGTGACTTTCAATGAGCCATTTTTTATTGGCCACTTCCCTGGTCATCCAATAATGCCAGGAGTCTTGATAATTGAATCTCTAGCTCAGGCATCTACTATATGTGTTCTAGGTAAAGAAACAATAGAAAATAAAGTTGTTTACTTGAGATCCATTGAAAATGCAAAATTCAGAAAGCTAGTTACTCCAGGGGACACATTGATTCTTCAAGCTAACATTCAAAGTGTGTGTTTAGGTGTACACAAATTTAGGTGTATTGCATCTGTTAGCGAAGAAAAAGTTGCAGAAGCAACAATCTCAGCAGTATTGCAAAATAAATAAAATCTTCATCTGTAAGAAACAGCATGTACACTGTATAGTATAGCAATGAAGCTGAATTTCAACATCTCATTTTCTAATCTATATACTCGCAATGGATTAATAAAATTAGATGAGACATTTTTGAATTATATCAAATCATGTGATGAGAGCTTGTTTTGTTCATTAATTGAAGCAAGAGAAAAAGCAGCTTCTTCTTCGATGTCATCCCAGTGTCACCTCCCATCATCCCAGTGTCACCCCCCGTCATCCCAGTGCTTGACACTGGGATCTAGAAAACAAGAAGGACGGTCAGCTACTTGGATGACAGATAGTCAGTTAATAGTAGACCTCTCATATTTACTTGATGAATTTATTGCAAAACTTTTCAATGTTGAAAAAGAAATAGAGGAGCTCAAGAAAAAGCACAACGACTTTGCTGTAATATATAAGTGCAAAAGATTATTTGTCCAACGCTATGCATTGAAGAAATACACTAATGTGGCGAATATAGATATTACTAACAAACTAAGTCATTTTCTCACTTTGCCAACAACAGAAAAAAATTTTGCTGAGCAGGTGATGCATTGGTTTGAAGATAAAGAAAATCACAAAGAAGAAATAGAACTTGCAGCACAATATGCAGTGTGGAGAGTAAAAAATAAACAGAGTATATTATTCAGTATTCATAAAAAAATCGACCACGAAAACCTCATACCATTTTCTAAAAAAGAAGTGGACAAAGTTGAAGTGCTGTATTCAAATGAAGTAAAAAGACGATACGGTTTTGATCTAACAAGCAAAAAGGTGAGTTTGAATAAAGCACTAGATAATGCTCACTACTGCATATTTTGTCATAAGCAAAGTAAGGACAGCTGCTCAAAGGGGCTAATTAATAACGACAATACTTTCAAAAAGTCTCCACTTAGAGTTGAACTGCACGGCTGCCCACTAGAGCAGAAAATATCAGAAATGAATCTGGTGAAAAGCGAAGGGTACAGCATAGCAAGTCTTGCAATTGTGATGATAGATAACCCATTATGCGCGGCTACTGGACACAGAATATGCAATGACTGCATGAATTCGTGCATATATCAAAAACAAGAACCCGTAAATGTGCCAGCAATTGAAACAAGGATTCTGGATGATGTGCTCAGTTTACCGTACGGATTTGAAATATATTCTCTGCTCAGCCGTTGGAATCCTTTAAATTTTCAGCGTTCATTGCCAAGAGGAAACACTGGAAAAAACGTTCTAGTTGTAGGCCTTGGTCCTGCTGGTTTTAATTTAGCTCATCATTTGTTGAATGATGGGCATAACGTTATCACCATTGATGGACTAAAGATTGAACCTTTGATCGATAATTTCCAGCTAATTAAAGATTTCAAACACGAAAAATTGAGTGAACGCACGGCAGGAGGGTTTGGTGGGGTGGCAGAATATGGTATTACTTCTCGGTGGGATAAGAATTACTTAAAGATTATTAGATTACTGCTGGAAAGACGTGAGCATTTTGCACTTTATGGAGGCATTCGTTTTGGTGGCACGATTAATGTTGATGACGCGTTCAACTCGGGTTTTGATCACATCGCCCTAGCACTTGGCTCTGGCAAGCCACGAATGATCAAAATAAAGAATATACTAGCTCGTGGAGTACGTATGGCATCTGACTTTCTTATGTCGTTACAACTGACTGGTGCTCTTAAATTTGATTCTATAGCAAATCTGCAAGTTCGTATGCCGATAGTTGTCATAGGTGCGGGGCTTACTGCGATTGACACTGCCACTGAAGCTTTAGCGTATTATCCAATTCAAGTAGAAAAATTTCTTCTTCGTTATGAGATATTAGTTGATAAGTATGGAAAGGACTGTGTTGAAAAAGATTGGACAGAAGAAGAACACAAAATTGCAAATGAGCTCATATCGCACGCAAAGTTGATCCAAGCAGAGCAAGAGTTAGCAAAAAAAGAGAATAGAGAAATAAAAATATTAGAGTTGATGCAGAGCCTCGGGGGAGTGAAAGTTATATATAGAAAAGAGCTAAAAGATTCACCGAGTTATCGATTAAATAGCGAAGAGGTGCAAAATGCACTGTCAGAAGGAATTTACTTTATTGAAAACTTAGAGCCAGTTGAAGTTGTGACGGATAAATATAACCATGCTGAATCAATAAAACTGATAGACACAAAATCCGGCGAAATCAAACGTATAAAAGCACGTTCTATTTTTATAGCAGCAGGTACTGAGCCAAATACGGTTATTGCAACAGAAGATGAAAAGCATTTTAAATTAAGTAATGGGTATTTTACTCAATTGAATTCATTGGGAAAAGAAATAGACCCAATATTTTCTCCTAAAATGCAAAATAAAGACAGAATATTAGTATACAAGCAAGGCAATAAAACAATTAGCTTTTTTGGTGACCTTCATCCTTCGTATAGCGGCAGCGTCGTGAAAGCTATGGCAAGTGCTAAGAACGGCTACCCTATTATTTCTCAGCTTTTGAGTGGAGTTAATAGCTTCGTTTCTGTCATTCCAGTGTGTGATGTTGTGGGCCAGAAAAAAAATGCGTGGTCAAGTGTTGAAGACCTGGCTAATAAAGAATTATTTAATAGAATCAAAGAGCAATTCACTGCAAAAGTCATAAAAGTTCAATATTTAACAGATAAAGTGATAGAAATAGTGATTAAAGCACCTCTTGCGGCAAAGAATTTTAAACCTGGACAATTTTTTAGGTTGCAAAATTTTGAAACCAATAGCAGAAAAACTAACCTTGCTATGGAAGGTATAGCTGTGACTGGCACTGAAGTAGACAAAAAAAAAGGAATTATTTCCACTATTGTGCTGGAAATCGGCGGCTCCACTAATTTATGCAGACACTTAAGAGAAGGCGAGCAAATAATTCTTATGGGCCCAACTGGCAGACCTACTGAGGTTTACTAAGTCTCAATATTAAAGTGATGCCAAATTTTATTTCAAAAAGTAAATAATTTACTAACGCTCGTGCACAAATTAAAAATAAATTATGCACGAGTGTAGCGTTATGAATTAGGAGTGCTATATTAAAGCTTACCTCACTATTAAAGCTATCGGTCAGATTAGATTAAAAACCTAATCTGACCGGTTTCTCTATAACCCTCTAAACTCTGATATAATTATATGATAATTAGTTTAATTAGTGGTTAATATGCAAATTGATTTTATTCATATATTGAGATAGCATAAACCATATTGGTTTTAATTATTGTGCAACTTTATAAATCGTCACTGTTACTTCTACTGACTGTATTAATAGTTATAGTCCTAAAATTACCTGAAAATTTGAGCATTGCAGTAAATTGGTCTCTCCCAATTCTAGATTTTGATTTATCTTTTCGTACCATACTAATATCTTTTTTATCAGTTGCATTTTTAGCTGTTCTACCAGCACAAAATTTGACTTTTTCAGAGATGCTATCTTTTGCTGCTTACACTATTAGTTCACTTTATGCAGTTTTATCTGAACATATGATATTGGTTATAATATTCTGTGAATTAATGACCATCAGTGCATTTTTTATTATTGCAGCTAGCTGTAGAGATAGTGGACCTGCAATAAGGTACGCTTGTGTACACTTTTTCGTTGGAGTTATATTAATAGCAGGATTGGCACTTCAAAGCACTAACCTGATAATTTTGGGTTTATTGATAAACTGCGCTTGTTTTCCTTTTTCATTTTGGGTTGTTGATGCATATCCTGCTGCATCGCTACATGGCACCACATATCTCTCTTTATTTACCACTAAAGTCTCTTTTTTAGTGATGCTTTTACACACTTATAACCTATGGCAAGATTGTACTGAAATATTAGCGCTTGTAGGCGCCATCACTGCAATTTACAGCATTATATTTGCTTCTCTTGAGCAAAATATTCGCAGATTTTTATGCTATAACGTTGTAGGACAAATGGGCTTGCTGATTATTGCAGGAAGTTTGCTCAGTCCTTCGGAAAAAGCAATACCAATTTTGATACTGCATATAATCTTCTCTCTTGTTTATCAATCATTATTGTTTGTGGTCAGTAATTCGATTATTTCACAAACAAAAACAATTAGTTTTAATGGAGTGGGTAAACTGATGTCAGTGGAAGGCATGTGTGCTATAATCGCAATACTTACAATGGCTGCATTTCCTGGAACCGTTGGATTTATCAGTAAATCATATATCACAGCTGAAATTGAAATGAACACTGTTGCCTTAAAAGGGTATAAAAATTTATATAAGCTTCTAAATTTGCTGCTTCATTTAAGCGTGGGGCTAAAGTTTCTTTATTACTTATTTATTGCAAAAAGTAAGTCAAAACCTTTAGCAGAGAGAGGAGGCAAAATGACTATGATTATTTTAGCATTTATATGCGTAATCGCTGGCAATCCTTACTTACCTATTTACAATAAACCTTCGATTTTCGATTTTGTGTACAACACAAAAAATATTTTGTCGCAATTTAATTTGTTACTATGTACCACTTTATTGTTTATTCCTTTACGCAAGTTATTTTACCCGAGAGTAAATTTTAAAATGGATGTTGATTGGATTTTTAGAACTTTCATATCCTATATTGTCTTGTTGTTCAATCAGTTAGTCTCTAAAACTAGAGAAATGTTTGCCAGCGTAGTGCAAAACTTGACTAATCCACTTACTGGTTTATACTTTAATAATATTACTAAACTTAAAGAAGTGCTGGGTTATAACTCAGTGAGTTTTGTTTCAGCTTCTTCTCTCTTTTTAATGAGTATTCTACTAATGCTATTATGTTTAAATCGTTAACTGAAAGTTTAAATTCTGTATTTAGTAAACTGAGAGGAAAGTCAATCATTTCTGAAGATGATTTTAATCTTGCCATGCGTGAAATACGCATAGCCTTAATTGAAGCTGACGTTTCACTTGAAGTTGCAAAAAAATTCATCAACGACATTAAAGATAAAGTGATTGGGGAAAAAGTCATAAAAAGTGTTTCTCCAGCACAAATGATAATTAAAATTGTACAGGATAATTTAGTTGCAGTTCTCGGATCAGAGAAAAGTGACTTAAATCTAGCAGTTAAACCCCCTGCTGTGATTATGATGGTGGGCTTACAAGGTGCAGGTAAAACAACTACCTCAGGAAAGCTTGCTTTAAAACTAAAAAAGCAAAAGAAAAAAGTGATGCTTGCCTCTTTAGACATTTATAGGCCTGCTGCCCAGAAACAACTTGAAGTGCTAGGTAAACAAATAGATGTGCAAACTTTACCTGTAGTAATAGATGAGAAGCCCATTACAATTACAAAAAGGGCACTGGCAGCAGCAAAGAACGATAATTATGATGTATTAATACTAGACACTGCAGGCAGGCTTCATATTGACAATAATATGATGAATGAGTTGAAAGCCGTAAAGGAAATAGCTTCACCTGCAGAAGTTATTTTAGTAGCCGACGTAATGATAGGCCAGGATGCGGTCAACATTGCCAAATCATTCAATGAGGTAATAGGTGTAACCGGCATTATTCTTACCCGTGTTGATGGTGATGCACGTGGTGGTGCTGCTCTTTCTATGAAAATGATCGCCGATTGTCCAATTAAATTTATTGCTTGTGGTGAAAAATTAAGTGACCTCGATGATTTTTATCCAGATAGAATTGCAAAAAGAATACTTAGCATGGGTGATGTTGTCTCATTGGTTGAAAAAGCTGCTGAGATTGTTGGTCAGGAAGAAATTGATAAGTTACAAAAGAAAGTGAAAAAAGGTAAATTCGACCTAAACGACCTAGTGGGAATGTTAAAAACTCTGAGTAAAATGGATGGCATTAGCAACATAATGAAATTCATTCCTAGTTCATTTACAAAAAAGCTAAGTAGCAGTGTGCCGGATGACAATAAAGTGAAAAAATATATAGCCATCATAAACTCAATGACTGAAAAAGAAAGGCAAAATCCAGATATTTTAAATGGCAAAAGAAGACTTAGAATTTCTAAGGGGTCCGGAACAACTGTAACTGACATTAATCTTCTAATTAAGCAGTATAATCAAATGAGCTCTATGGTAAATAAGTTCAGTAAAGTTGACCATAGTAAACTCAAAGAATCTGATTTGATGGATATGCTAAGCAGAAAGTAAGTCAGCAGGTAGTGGAATGAGACAAATCATCAGTAAACCTTTAGCTATATCAAAAGCGGCTTAGGTCTCGCAAAAAAATTTACAGCTTCTTGCTAGCCAAGAAATTTATTATTAATTTTAAGAAATACTATAGCTGACCCAAGCAACACGTCATACCGCGATTCATTTCATAACTGTACGAACATTGTAGTGTGGGCCACCAGTGGGGTGTCATCCGAGTAGCTTGACTACTTGGATCCAGAAAAAAGAATGGTGTCATGAAAGTAGCCTCCTTCTCCTGTCATCCCAGCGCCCAGAGGTGTCATCCTTTTTTTTGGATTCCAGACTGGAATGACAGCAGTCCTACGTCATGCCACCGCGAACCGTCATACCGCGATTCATTCGCGGTATCTCTAGATCCCGCTAACAAGCAGCGGGATGACGAATTACTTAACCATCATCTACACCGTCATACCGCGATTCATTCGCGGTATCTCAAAGCATAGATCCCGCTAACACGTAGCGGGATGACGAGGTCATGCCACCGCGCGAACCGTCATACCGTCACGGTATCTCTAGATCCCGCTAACACGTAGGGGAATGACGAGGTCATGCCGCCGCAAACCGTCATACCGCCGCGGTATCTCTTAGCCGCTAACACGTAGCGGGATGACGGTTGTTGTTTAGCTATAAATATTAAGAAATTTACCAAACGAAAAAAAAGGCAAAAGAAGCCCTGGGGTTATTATCCGCTTTAAAATATTGGCGTTTTTTATGTTTTAAACGCTTGACAAGCAAGATTTAGCTGCTTTTAATTGCAACTAACCTACGCTGCAAATGTTTAAGAAATTTACTAAGCAGAAAAAAAGACAAAGAATCCCCGAGTTCGCTAGTCTTTTACTATCTCTGTCGAGTATTGGCATTTTTTGATGTCTTGTAACGCTTTATAAGCGCGTTCAGCTTATTTAGATAAAAATCTAGATGTAGATGAAGTTTTGTAAAGACATACAGTATCTATATACTGCAAAAAATTGAACATAAGACGCCGATACATTAAGTAATCCTTACCTTTTAATCTGCAGATTGGCGAAAGCAAATACAATAGCTTCAGTTTCATGATAAGGGCGCTGGCGGAGTTTGTCAAGTAAGTTTTTTCGTTTCTATTGTAATGACAGTTATGGCCTGTGCAAGAAATCTATTGATTTACAGCAGGTTCTTTGTTACAGTTCGTAGTTATGCAAAGAAACTTAAAGCCTCATGAGTTTATTTACAGCCAGTGGTTTACATAATTTGGAGCTGTATAGCTGAACATTGTATATGATAATATTAATAACAAACGATGATGGTTTTGGAAGTGAAGGAATAAAATTACTCAAAGAGGTTGCACGGAATTTTGCGTCAGAAATATGGATAGTGGCACCAGATACTGATAGAAGCGGAGCTGCAAGATCTCTTGATTATCCAGTCAAACAATCTATTGGAATAAAACAACATAGTGAAAGGGAATTTAGTGTGTCTGGTACTCCTGCAGATTGTGTCATTATTGCGCTAAATAAAGTTATGAATAAAAAACCAGACTTAATATTGTCCGGAGTAAATATTGGATCAAATGTCGGGGACGATATTTGTTATTCAGGAACAATTGGTGCTGTAATGGAAGGTGCTGCAAGGTCTATACCTTCTATTGCGCTAAGCCAAGTTTATCATGATAAAATAGACTGGCACAATACAAAGGTTTTTGCACCAAAGGTTATTGCCAAGCTAGTTAAGGTTGGTTGGCCTAAAAACATAGTGATGAGTGTAAATTTTCCTGCTACGGAAAAAGTAAAAGGAGTAGAATTTGCTGAACAAGGTGAATATAACATTGATGGGGATTTAACTTTTACTGAAAATTCGAATGGCTCTTTTAGCTTAAATTGGTCTCGAGAGCACTCAGGCAGTGGTAGTATAAATAAAATAAAAGAAGGATTTATTACTATTACACCGGTAAAATTAGATTTTACAGATTATGATACATTGAATACTATGAGAAATTCTTGTGCAGACGAATTTTCTTCTATAGCTGACTGAGAAAAACATTTGCATTGCTCCTAATAGATATTTTCTATTGTGTTATCGCGAGCAATTATTTTTTCTTCACCTGTATCCATGTTTTTAATCTTTAAAGTTTTACTACTCAATTCTTCATCGCCAAAGATTAAAGCAGCTTTAGCATTTGCTTGATTTGCTTTTTTCATTCGGGTTCTGAGCGTTCCGCTATATTCATAGATTACATATAAACCATTTCTGCGCAATTCATTTGCAAGTGTTAAAGCATGTTTTTCAGCCTCTCTACCGATTGGAATTAGGTAAATAGGTCGCTCTTCTTTCGGAGAATAATTGATTAACTCCATTATGCGCTCAATACCCCCTGCAAATCCTATTGCTGGAGTGTGTTTTCCACCTACTGAAGATACTAAATTATCGTATCTTCCACCGGCAAAAACTGCCCCTTGTGCACCTAAATCCTCTGTAACAAACTCAAACACTGTGTGGCAATAATAATCCAAACCTCGAACTAGTTTATTGTTTACGGTATAAGGTATATCAAGAATTGTTAATCCATTTAGTATTTGTTCAAAGAAATCTGAGGACTCTTTC
Source organism: Wolbachia endosymbiont (group A) of Melieria omissa (assembly GCF_964031125.1). Taxonomy (NCBI): domain Bacteria; kingdom Pseudomonadati; phylum Pseudomonadota; class Alphaproteobacteria; order Rickettsiales; family Anaplasmataceae; genus Wolbachia; species Wolbachia endosymbiont (group A) of Melieria omissa. The sequence goes on from NZ_OZ035007.1 coordinate 1,354,761, forward strand.
GTATAATAATTGCTGATTTTGGGCGCATCAGAAATTATTGATTTATCTTTCTCGTCCTTGGAATCCAGTATTCTGAGTGGGTTTTTGATCAACCTATTTTTGCTATCTTCTGATAGATCATTTTGATACTTTGTAAAGTATAAGATCAAAGCTTCTCTATATTTAGTTATTGTTTCACCATCACCTAAAGAGTTGATTTCCAGCTTTACATTTTTATTGATGCCAAATTCAGTTAGTAAGTGCTGAGCGAGTGATATCAATTCAATATCAGCTTTTGGATCTTCTATGCCAAAAACCTCAAAATTTATCTGATGAAATTGCCTTTGTCTTCCCTTTTGCGGTCTTTCATAGCGAAATGCAGGTCCTGTTGAGAATAATTTTATCGGTGTTTGCAGTTTTTTTTCAATGAGTAGCCTGACAATCGCTGCAGTGAACTCAGGACGTAAAGTTATGCTCTTTCCCCCTTTATCATTGAAGCTATACATCTCTTTAGTGATGATATCTGAGCTATCACCTAAGGTTTTTGTAAAAACCTCCGTGTATTCAAATATTGGAGTTTGGGCGGGCAAAAAGCCGTATAAACTTGAGATTCTGTTTGCTGTTTGCTCTATGTATTTAAACTTGTACCATTCATCAAACAGGAGATCTTTTGTTCCTCTAACCGTTTGATTAGTCATAGTGTGGTCTCTATACCTGCAATCTCTGGTATGTGGTAGCTCAGCATATTTTGCACTCCTTGCTTTAAAGTAATTGCAGCACTTGGGCATCCAGAGCAAGCTCCTTGCAACTCAACATAAACTATTCCATCTTTATAGCCACGAAATTTGATATCGCCACCATCTTGAGCAACTGCAGGTTTGATATAACTTTCCATCAATTCTTTTATTCTATTTACAATTTCTATATCATTCTCATCGAAAAATTCTTCATCCGGTATATTATTATCATTTACTCCTTCTTTATCTAGTGCTTTTCCACCTGAAGTAAAGTGATCCATGATTGTAGTTAAAATTTCTACTTTTAATGTATCCCAATTAATTCCACCCAATTTTGTTACTGAAATAAAATCATGACCAAAAAACACTCTTACCACATGTTCTATTTGAAAAAGATTTGCTGCTAGTTTAGAATTTTTTATCTCATTTGCATTTGAAAAATCAGCCGTTTCTCCTTCGTTTAAAATTTCAAATCCAGGAAGGAATTTTAGCGTATTTGGGTTTGGTGTTTCTTCAATCTGGATGAACATGTTATTTACCATGACAATTATAATTGTTACTATTTAATCATAAAATGATAAAAAAATATACATGTCATTCATCTTTTTTCTTTTTTTAGTATTCATAGTAATTACATTTGTCTTGCCTAGCGTTGTTGTATTTTTTCTTTTCCTGACAAAAAAAATAATATGAGTTTCATGATGAACTCTATATTGAGTAAGTTTTTGAACGAATTTAATAGCAGTAGAAGTTGTACTGAAAATTACACTGGTGATAACATGTCCAAGGATGAAGCATTAAAGATACTGGGGCTGAATCCTGAGGCAAGTCAAAATGAAATCAATAAAGCATATCAAAATTTAATGAAATTAGTTCACCCAGATAAGGGAGGCTCGGAATATTTTACGCAAAAGCTAAATGCGGCACGTGATAAATTGTTAAAAAAGTGATCTTAAAAAAAGTTTTCGTTTAACGAATTTCTTCCTTTGCTTTTTCTAAATACTCCAATATTGCTTCATGTAGTGCAGTCCATGTTATCTGTTCTTCCAGGGAAGGTATAAATTCTTGTCTCCAAGCATTCTTAAACTCCTGAAACCACTGTTTTTCAAAACCCTGAAATTCTAAAGAAATATCTACTTTAAAGCTATCAATTAAACTGGAAACTTCTGCAGCTTTAGAGCTATCTATTGATTTTAAAGATAACACTCCACTCTTTAAAATCTCTAACTCTTCCAATACATTAAGCTTAAATGGTTTATAGAGTGAAGACCATATGCGATATCTTAAATAAGAATCATAGTATAACTTAATTTTGTACATTAAAGTGGTAGATGCATCAGGAGAAATGTTATTCTCATATTGTGCAAGAGAAGATAATAAATTCTCATAATCTACTTTGCTTAAACATGGTTGTAGAGTCGATTTAATTTTTTCACTAAAGGTTAGATAACTAGAAGAAATGCCATGACTATATTCACTAAAGAATTCAGGAAATATATCTGCTTGTTCTAGTTTAAGAGGTAGATCTTTTCTAATTTCTCTTGGTAAATTATGTATTGAAAACTGATAAATAACCCATACAAAATTCTCATCAAACTCATCTGAGTAATCAGCATTATTATCAGGAAAAATTACATTACCTTTCTTATCATTCCAAGGTTCTATCTTATAGAAAAATCTGTTCAGCCTTTGTTTTAATTTCAAAATACCTTCATTTCTATCACCTGCTTTATACAATGTTTTGCCCATTTTGTGTTTAGCATCTTTAGGGTTTATTCTGTCACTTATGTGCAATCCAATTTCATTTTTCTCTAATAACTCCCAATCAAACAATTTGTGTGGATCTGGTTTACGCATTGTATAGCCAAGCTCTGGATCATACACTATAGTTCCTATTTCAGAATGACTAAATATCATATCCCTTTTAATTTTAAAACGCTCCATAAGGTATAAAATCAGCTCTTTAACAGATCTCATTTGCTCTTCCGGAAAAGGCTCAAGTCCTGTGTTTACAATTTCAATACCTACAGAATAGTTGTTAAGCTTCCGTAACTCTTCAAGCTTACTATCTACCTTAACTCTTGCATAACTAATACCAGCATGCCATGCTTCTTTCTCTAATGGAACCATTAAGGTGATGCTGCCATCCCTATCGACAATAAAATGAACTGACAATCCTCTAGCATTCAGCGTATCTTTTGTACCTTTTAGTGTTGATGTTTCAGTATGGTGAACTATAACCATTAACACTTTTTTACCTGCCCTATCACCATAATTTAAAGCTGAAGCTGGATCTAAAAATAACAAATCCTGATCTTTCAATAATGGTAATTTTTCTTGTAAATCTTGAAAATCATTCTCGATATTGCTTGAACTGGATACTTGCCCAGATATGAGAAATGCTGAGACAGTAATCAGTAAAACTAATAAATATTTGTTGACTTTAGATAGTTGGATTTTCATACCATCTTCATAAACACTTTGTAGATAATTTTTCATTATATAGTTAGAATAGGGTTGTTGAATAAATTTACAAGACAAAATCATACTAGTCTGGTAGTAGTAACATGTTCAGAGATGGAGCATTTAAAGTGCTAGGAATAGATTCTGGAGCGAACCAAAATGAAATCAATAAAGCATATCAAAATTTAATGAAATTAGTTCACCCAGATAAAGGAGGCTCGGAATATTTTGCACAAAAATTAAACGCAGCACGTGACAGGTTGCTGAAGAGGTAATTAATATTGCTTTAAAGTTTTTATTTGTGCGTAAAGGATAAGTTGCTACAATAAAAAAATAAGATAAAAGTAGCAATGGACATGTGTTCAGAAAGGTTTAAGTTATGCAGGAAGATAACAAAAAAGAAACAATAAAAGAAGAAAAAGGCATATTAGGATGGATAGAATATAGATTGCCTATATTTTCTTTTCTAAGACACACTGCTTCTTACCAAGTGCCAAAAAACTTAAATTATGCTTGGAACTTTGGCTCTTTGGCTGGTATAGCGCTGATTTTACAAATAATAACAGGTATATTTCTTGCTATGCACTACACTCCGCATGTTGATTATGCGTTTAATAGTGTAGAGCGCATAATGCGAGATGTGAATTACGGGTGGTTAATACGCTACACTCACGCTGTTGGAGCATCGCTCTTCTTTATGGTAGTCTATGTTCATATAATGCGTGGATTATATTACGGATCTTATAAAAGACCGAGAGAGATGGTGTGGTTTATTGGAATATTTATATTTTTTGCAATGATGGCAACTGCCTTTATGGGATATGTATTGCCTTGGGGACAAATGAGTTTCTGGGGTGCAACAGTTATAACCAACTTATTTTCTGCTATACCTTTAATTGGCAATAAAATAGTTATATGGTTATGGGGTGGTTTTTCAGTGGATAACCCAACACTTAACCGTTTTTTCGCTCTGCATTATCTTCTGCCTTTTGTTATTATTGCTTTAGCTATGCTTCATGTGATAGCTCTGCATAGGTTTGGCTCTGGTAACCCAAGTGGAGTGGAGGTAAAATCAGATAAGGATACCATCCCTCTCTATCCTTATTATATAGTCAAGGATTGCATAACTTTTGGTCTATTTTTTGTAGTTTTGTTCGCATTTGTTTTCTATGCTCCCAATTATCTTGGGCATCCAGACAATTATATAGAAGCTGATTCTATGGTCACTCCGGTACATATAGTGCCAGAGTGGTATTTTTTACCTTTTTATGCAATGCTACGTTCAATTCCAGATAAACTTACTGGTGTGCTTACCATGTTTGCGTCTATTTTAGTGTGGTTTTTGTTACCTTGGCTTGATAAATCAAAAGTTAAAAGTGGTGCTTATCGCCCGGTGTTTAAGAAATTTTTTTGGGTTTTTGCAATAAATTTTGTACTTCTTGCCTGGCTTGGAGGACAAGAGGTAAAAGAGCCTTACATCACTATGAGTAGGCTATCTACTCTTTATTACTTTGCATACTTTGTGATAGTTTTACCACTGCTTAGTAAGTATGAAAAGCCAAAAGAACCACCAAAAACCTTAAGTGATTCTGTGCCGGAGATGAGGTGATGTCAATTCAAAGCAGATCTCTTACAAAATTCTCTGTCATCCCAGAGCTCTCTTCTGTCATCCCAGAGCCCTCTTTTGTCATCCCAGTGCTTGACACTGGGATCCAGAAAAAAAATAAATGGATTCCAGCATCATGTACACAATTGTATGAACGTTGTATACAACACACAGTGTCATTCCACTATCTTCCGTTGTCATCCCAGTGCTTGACACTGGGATCCAGGTATAAAAATACTTACAAATCATGCAATGGACAACAGATTCTAGGAGTGCATGATAACCATAATGTCAGTGATGAAATAAGCTGGATTCCAGTGTCAGCTACTTGCATGACATCAATTAGAAATTTACTAAAACAGTGGTTATGCATGGGATCTAATGTATTTGCAATCTTCTGCATGTTATTTCTATCTAGTCTTATATCTGCAGAAGAATTTAAATCATCACCAAATAAGAAAATAGACTGGAAATTTGATGGAATTGTCGGATCTTTCGATAGAGAGTCAATTCAGCGTGGCTATAAAGTGTATAAAGAAGTCTGTGCTGCTTGTCATTCAATGAATAGGGTAGCATTTCGTAATTTGCAAGATGTCGGTTTTTCTGAAGAAGATGTAAAACAAATAGCAGCTTCTTATCAAGTTAAAGATGGTCCGAATGATTTGGGTGAAATGTTTGACAGACCTGGAGTACCTTCGGATTATTTTATTGCGCCTTTTGATACAAAAGAAGCAGCTGCAGCAAGCAACAATGGTGCAGTCCCACCAGACTTATCATTAATTATTAAAGCAAGGCATGATGGTGCAAATTATGTCTATTCATTGTTAACAGGCTATCAAAACGGCGAACACGATGAAAATGATTTATATTTTAATTCGTATTTTCCAACAGGCAGATTAGCTATGGCGCCACCACTTTCTGAAGGAATGGTGGAATATGATGGTGCAAGGCAAGCCACAGTTGAAAATATGGCGTACGATGTGATAAATTTTTTACAATGGGCAGCAGAGCCAGAATTAGAGCGCCGGCATAAACTTGGATTAAAAGTAGTGGCGTATTTTATAATTTTAACAGTGTTTTTTGTATTAACTAACAACAAAGTTTGGAGCAAGCTCTATAAAAAGAAGTGATAGTCAATTTTGCCTCAAGCACAATGGTTGTCATCCAAGTAGCTAACACTGGTTCCTTTATGACGGTGTCATCCGAGTAGCTGACACTGGGATGGCTTTGTCGCATCGTACCTTATACGGTAATAATTTACGATAAATTCATGTAGCCATTTCGAATTTAGCCATACCAATGTCAGTAAATTTATTAAGCAAACAGCACTTAATGAGCAGTTCTTTTTCACGATTTATAGCTCTTTTCATAGAAGTCCGGATGTGATAAGGATAGATAATGATAAGGAGGTTGAATGCCAGCAGCATATAGTTATGATTTAAGAAAAAAAGCAATGGAGGCGCTAGACGAAGGAGAAAGCAGAGAAGCAGTGGCAGCAAGATTTAAGATTGGACGAACTACTTTATGGGAGTGGCAGCACTGTAGGCTTGACCATAAATTATGTTAAGATAGAAAATGACTATTTTAGATAGAGCTTGATGTAATGCAGTGCGATACAAAATAACGGTAGAATATAATGGTAGTAATTTCTCTGGTTGGCAAAAACAGCAACACTCTGCTAACTCAATCCAGGAGAAGATAGAAAATGCTATATTTAATTTTAGTGGTGAGAAAATTGCCTTGTACTGTGGTGGCAGGACTGATGCAGGGGTTCATGCTTTAGGACAAGTTGCTCATTTTGATATGGAAAAGGAATTTGAGCTTTATAGAATAAGAAATGCAATAAATTATCATTTAAAATCAATTCCTATAGTCGTGCTCAATGTAGAAGTTGTAGATGATGCGTTTCACGCACGGTTTTCAGCAAAAAAAAGATATTACGAATACAGAATAGTTAATCGCTATGCTCCTGCCGCTCTGGAGACAGGTTATGTATGGCAAGTGTTTAGTCCACTTGATGTAAATATTATGCGTGAAGCTGCTAAACATCTACTTGGAAAACATGACCTTTCAAGTTTCCGTTCAAAAGATTGTCACGCCGCAAATCCGATAAGAACAATTGATGATATCGATATAGTACAAAACGGGAATCATATACACATCAAAATATCTGCTATTTCCTTTTTACATAACCAAGTGAGGATTATTGCGGGTACTTTAGTTGAATTTGGAAAAAATAGAACCAATCCGCAAGAAATGCTACATATATTAAGCCAATGCAAAAGAAGTGCTGCTGGGGTTACCGCGCCGCCTTTTGGCTTGTATTTGGTAAAGATAGATTACTAATTTAATAAAAAGTAACGTTCTTAGTGAAATAAGTGCCATACCGCCGCAGTATCTCCAGATCTCGCTAACAAGCAGCGAGATGACGAGTTTAAGTTCTCATTGGCATCACTACATATAATACACTTGAATCATCTTCATCAGTGATAATTGTAGCACTATTACCATCGGCTAAGCTAAACTTACATTTATTTTTTATGCAAGATAGAACATCAAGCAAATAACGCGAGTTGAACCCTATTTCTATAGGGGCTTCATTGTAGTCCACTTCTATGGATTCAGTTGCATCACTGCACTCTTGGGAGTTTGAATGCAGAGTTAGCAGCTTTTCTTGTAGTGAGAATTTAATAGATTTTACTTTATCAGATACAACAACGGAAACTCGATCTATAACATCTGAAAGTTTTTTACTTTCAATAATCATATGCTTATCTTGAGATGCTGGAATAACTGCTTTATAATTTGGAAAAGTTCCATCTATTAATTTTGATATTAGAATATATTCACCGCATGTAAACTTGATTTTTCTGTCTGAGAGTTTTACATTAATTTCATTACAATCGTCCAATATTTTTAACAGCTCCATAACAGTTTTACGTGGAATGATCACACCAAATTCGCCATTGATGTTCCCAGGCTTTGGCCTCTTTATACATGATAAACGATGGCCATCAGTTGCAACGCAGTACAGAAACTGCTCATCTGTATGTAGATATATTCCATTTAAATTATACCTTGTATCATCTAGTGATACAGCAAATTTTGTTTTAGTTAATAAGTCTATCAGGTCCGTATTTAGTAGAATAAAATCATGTTTATAATTGTCTTCTTCAAGAGCAGGAAAGCTGCTTGAAACTACATTCGGTAAAGAAAAGTTTGCATTTCCGCAAGACATCAATAATTTTCCTTGGTTGTTTACTTCAAAATTGACATCCAAATCAGCGGGTAACTTCTTCACTATGTCATGTAAAGTATGCGCTGAAATTTTTACTTCTCCTTCTGTTAATACGGTTGCAGCAAGTGAGGCAAACATTGAAATGTCAAGATCAGTTGCCATTAATTTTATGCTGCCGTGTTGTGCTTTGATATTTATACACGCCAAAACATCTATTGCATTACGCCTTTCAACCACTCCACTTACTCTGGATAATGTATTTAAAAGACTTGTGCGGCTCACGCTAAAACGCATCTGCTCGCACACAGAATTTTGCTTTTTGATTTCTGTATCTACACCTGCAACCTCTGACATTGCTAACTCTCAAAAATATATTTTAAATGATATCCACATCCCATATAAAGTAAAGTGCTATTTATATTTCCATTGAAAGAGTAGTCTAGTTTATACTATAGCTGGGTATTCTGTTACAATAATTTACTTTGTATGGCATAAATCATGCATTTTTTGATACGCTTTTTGAAAACCAAGTAGGGAATAAGTATCATCAATGGTCACTGTTTTTGTTTTTCCATTAACTACCATTGATAATCCCTGCTTCATTTTTAGAATGAGATCTTGATCTATTTTTGTATGCTCTGCCCACGCAAAACTTCCCTGTATTATGGGCAGTGTATATTTAATTTTTTTGTCGATATTGAGAGCTACAGGCTCCTTATCATACTGAAAACCAGAGGTAACGCTTACCTCATCTGCTTTTTTATCAACATAACTAACCATTACATACGGCTTGCGATTGGTTGTATAATATTCGCTTTTTTTTTTAGGATAGGATACAATATAACATACTTTCTCTCCATCTTCCAATGCAGTATACACGAGCCAATCTTTATATTTTTCCTTCAATTGTACATCACTAACCGATGCAAAAGCGCCTATCGAAAAAAATATTAGAAATATAAAAAAACTACGCATGCAAACAAAATTTCAAACTTTCAGATTGTATATATTGTTTTACCTTAGCCATCGCCTGCTCAGCCAACTGCCTTATTCTTTCTCTTGAAACACAATATTTTTTACTAAGTTCATCCAGAGTTTGAATGTTTTCAGACAAATATCTACTGATAAAAATGTCTCTTGCCCTTTCGTTGAGGCTCGCTAGTGCATTGTTTAAAATTGCTTCTTTTAATTCTTTTTCTTCATGATTCTGATAGGTTACTTCTTGACTAACCAAGTTACATGGGATCATATCTTGTAGCTCCCTTTTAGAGTCATCACCTATTTTTATGCAATCGTTTAGCGACTGATCCTTACAAGCCATACGGTAATTCATCTGCAGAACGTCTCCTTCGGATACAGAAAGCTCATTAGATATTGCTTTTATTTCTTCATTATTTAAGGTTTCCCTGTTTGTATACTGTAAAATTCTTTTTTTTATTTTACGTAAACTAAAAAACAATCTTCTTTGTGCTTGCGTTGTGCCTATTTTCACAAACGACCAAGATTTCAATATAAAGTCTTTTATTGAAGCTTCAATCCACCACACCGCATAAGTTGAAAAACGAAACCCTAAATCAGGATTAAACTTTTTCACTGCATGCATTAAACCCATATTTCCTTCCATGACCAGGTCCATCAACAATAGTCCATAATTTTTGAATTTCATTGCAATTTTCACTACCAAATTCAAATGGCTGGTAATCAATTTATGAGCAGAAGAAACATCCTTATATTGGTTCCAATTTTTTGCTAATCGTACCTCTTCCTCTTGAGACAGCATAGGAAATTTTTGCACCCTAGCAATATATTGCATGAGATTGGTTCTGCTATCGACACATAAGTTTGCCATTGAGGTCAACATAACAACTTAAATTAAAACTTCATGCATATAATATATTGATTTTCCAGCAAAAATTCAAGCTTTGATTTGAAAAAAGTACAAATTTTCCATCTAATTTCTTGGAGACAGTAGGCCGCAGTGTTAGCTAATTGGATAACATTATGTAACTTTAGATGATATTCTACCAGTACAATGGTAAACGTTATAGCTTAAACACATAGCAAATAGTGTTATTCCAGTGCCTTGACACTGGAATGGCTTTGTTGCATCGCTCTTCGGATAGTAGGTAACGCACAATAAATTTATGAAGCTATCTCAAATTTAGCCATACCAATATCAGTGAACTTATTGAGCAAATAGCATTTAACAAGTAGTTCCTTCTCTCTATTTGTCTCAGATTTATTCCTAAAACTAAACCCGAATGTTTGTTTCAGTCGCGAGAAAAAACTTTCTATATAAGATCTTTTTCCGTAGTTTGTTTGCCTTTTCCACCTCTTCATTCCATCTTCGCTGCATGATTTTATTAGTCTAATTGCAGCATTTCTCTCAGCCATATAGTCTAACTTTGGATGCTCTGCTGCGTTGTTTTTCGGAGGAATTTTCGTTTTTATACCATATTGATTACACAGCTTATAGAGCTTTTCTCTGTCATATGCCCTATCTGCATATAGTACTTTTATGACATACTGAAAATCGACTTCTTTTAGCAAATCACAAGCTCCATAGTGATCAGCCGTTACTGTATTTTACAGCTATGGCTTTTTTGCTGTTTGTATTCAACATTACATGCAATTTTCTTGTCTGTTCATAGCTGCGATACTTTCTATCTTCGCTATTTTCTTTGCTATGACCAGGAGTGTTGTTGTATATACTAATTCCTGTACTGTCTATAGCAATTTCGATATCTTCCATATTATTTTCTGCAATCATTGATCTTAATATTGAGTTTCTTAAACCTTCTTGATGATTGTGAATAGCTGATAACTTGCAAATTTTTCCCAATTTGCTCAAGGTATCCTGCTATAAACCCAACTGTTTGCCTCAGGCCTATTCTAAATAAACAAGTTATTATGTGCACCAAAATTACAACTTTATCGCTATAAATATTGTTGCCACCTGGTATTTTTGGACCATTCTCGTACCACTTTTCTATGGCTTCGTTGATATAATGAAAAATATTTCCTCTTTTTTCCAGAAATTTGTTATATTCGCTATGGTTACTGACCCTCATTTTTTGTGGCATATTTTTTCTTTCAAGGTTAAATGGCTATTTTATAATGAATTTTGTCAGTAGCCACCAGATTTTTTCAGTTGCTATGCAACAAAGCCCACTGGAATCCACATTTCTTTTTTCTAGATCCCAGTGTCATGCTACTTGAATGACAAGAAAAAACCCACTGGGATAACAAGACTGAGATAGACTAAAAATTAAACGCTACTCCAGCTTCTGCACCAACAGTGCTGTAAAGGACTGTATGTCCTCCTTTGTCTTTCTCACCACCGCTTTTATCGAAATTAGCACCATAAGAACCGAAATAACGAGCTCCAGCATAAAGTTTGACTTCTGGAGTTACATCATAACTAACACCAGCTTTTACTTGACCAGCAAAACCAAATTTACTTTTTTGATCATTCACAGCGTCTTTCAAAGGAGTGCTAATATACGCTGCACCAACACCAACACCAACATATGGAGTGATAGGCATATCTTCAATTGCTATATCGTAATAAACGTTAACTAGCCCTGAAATTGCTGTTAAGCTGCCCGCAACAGTATCTGGAGTAAGCACTTCATCATTGTTCACATTCTTGTTTAGCTGTGAATATAGCCCTTCAATATCAACTCTAATGTCGTCCATTTTATAACCAAATGCGGCACCACCTCCTATAAAAGAAGCTTTAAAAGGATCAACATCATCAGTCCCCTTTTTAATTTTCATGTTATCAACTTTTGTGAAAAGAGGTAAAACTTCACCGTTGTATTGCAAACGAACGTAGTAGCTAGTTTCTTCATCACTTATTGGACCAACAGGATCTGAAAAAGCAGAGTTTGATAAACTTAGCAACGTTGCTAAAGCGGCTGCTGAAAAAAACTTTTTATAATGCATAATTGTCCTCGTAAAAAAAATTAAAATTCCACTTTAGCAGTCTAAGTAACAACTAAAGTTAAGTCAAGTGCTAACTTAATAACACAAAATATTCTACATTTTAACTAATTTTTAGGAGAAGACAAAGATTTTATTAATGAATAAATACGACTTTTGATTTTTTGGTATAGCTAACACAGGTAAGATTTACTATCGAAAGACCTCGTCATCTCGCTGCTTGTTAGCGGATGAGAAATCCACAACTGTACGAACATTGCAATTTGGGCCTACCAGGAGGGCAATGCCTCTTATCCAAGTACCATCTTCTTGTCATCCCAGTCTGGGATGGCTTTGTTGCATCGCTCAAGTGAAAAGAACTGGCAGTTACTGACAAAATTCATTATAAATAGCCATTTAACTGTTGAAGAAAAAATATGCCACAAAAAATGAGAGTCAGTAACTGCCATGAATATAACAAATTTCTCCAAGAAAGAGGAAGCATTTTTTGTTATATCAATGACGCCATAGAAAATTGGTACGAGAATTGTCCAAAAATGCAGGGCGGCAACTATATTTATAGTGATAAAGTTGTGATTTTGGTGCATATAATCGTCAGTTTCTTTAGAATTGGTTTAAGACAAACAGTCGGGTTTATAAAAGGGTATTTGTAACAAATAGGAAGAGATTTGGCAGTTATCAGCTATTCACAAGCATCAAGAAGGTTTAAGAAACTTAATATTAAGATAAATGATTGCAGAAAATAATATGGAAGATATCGAAATTGCTATAGACAGTACAGGAATTAGTATATACAACAACACACAGCAAGGAAAATAGCACTGACAGAAAATATCGTGGCTATGAGCAAACGAGAAAATTGCACGTAATGTTGAATATAAACAACAAAAAAGCCATAGCTGTAAAATACAGTAACGGCTGATCACTATGGAGCTTGTGATTTGCTAAAAGAAGTTGATTTTCAGCATGCCATAAAAGCACTATATGCAGATAGAGCATGTGATAGGCACAAGTTTTATAAGTTGTGTAACGAATATGATATAAAGACAAAAATTCCACCAATAAACAATGCGGCAGAACATCCAGAAATAGATTATATGTCTAACAGGAATGCTGCTATTAGGTTAATAAAATTATACGGTGAAGATGGCATGAAAGAATGGAAAAAAGAAGTAAATTATGGGAAAAGATCTTATATTGAAGGGTTTTTCTCAAGATTAAAGCAAATATTCGGATTTAGTTTTAGGAATAAATCTGAGATAAATCGAGAAAAAGAACTAAATGCTATTTGCTTAATAAATTCACTGATATTGGTATGGCTAAATTTGAGATAGTTACATGAATTTACCATAAATCACCATCTCATAAAGTGTGATGCAACAAAGCCGTCTGGGATCCAGGAATTTTATTAAGTTGGTAAGCATAAAAGTAGCCGTTTTATGTTAAAACACAATGTTCTTGATGAGATTACGGCAAGGCTGGATTCCAGACGGCTTTGTTGCATCGCTCTTCGGATAGTAGGTAACGCACAATAAATTTATGAAGCTATCTCAAATTTAGCCATACCAATATCAGTGAATTTATTAAGCAAATAGCATTTAGTTCCTTCTCTCTATTTGTCTCAGATTTATTCCTAAAACTAAACCCGAATGTTTGTTTCAGTCGCGAGAAAAAACTTTCTATATAAGATCTTTTTCCGTAGTTTGTTTGCCTTTTCCACCTCTTCATTCCATCTTCGCTGCATGATTTTATTAGTCTAATTGCAGCATTTCTCTCAGCCATATAGTCTAACTTTGGATGCTCTGCTGCGTTGTTTTTCGGAGGAATTTTCGTTTTTATACCATATTGATTACACAGCTTATAGAGCTTTTCTCTGTCATATGCCCTATCTGCATATAGTACTTTTATGACATACTGAAAATCGACTTCTTTTAGCAAATCACAAGCTCCATAGTGATCAGCCGTTACTGTATTTTACAGCTATGGCTTTTTTGCTGTTTGTATTCAACATTACATGCAATTTTCTTGTCTGTTCATAGCTGCGATACTTTCTATCTTCGCTATTTTCTTTGCTATGACCAGGAGTGTTGTTGTATATACTAATTCCTGTACTGTCTATAGCAATTTCGATATCTTCCATATTATTTTCTGCAATCATTGATCTTAATATTGAGTTTCTTAAACCTTCTTGATGATTGTGAATAGCTGATAACTTGCAAATTTTTCCCAATTTGCTCAAGGTATCCTGCTATAAACCCAACTGTTTGCCTCAGGCCTATTCTAAATAAACAAGTTATTATGTGCACCAAAATTACAACTTTATCGCTATAAATATTGTTGCCACCTGGTATTTTTGGACCATTCTCGTACCACTTTTCTATGGCTTCGTTGATATAATGAAAAATATTTCCTCTTTTTTCTAGAAATTTGTTATATTCGCTATGGTTACTGACCCTCATTTTTTGTGGCATATTTTTTCTTCAACAGTTAAATCGCTATTTATAATGAATTTTGTCAGTAATCACTAATTTTTCTGCTGCTATGCAACAAAGCCCACTGGGATCCAGGAAAGTTTGCTTGTGAGCAAGCAAACTAGTATAGAAAGTGGTTACAACATTTTCGATGAGATTATATGGAAAACTGGATCCCAGTGTCAGCTACTCGGATGACAGGAGAGGGGACTGGGATAGCAAGAGAAGAATTCTGAAACGACAAACCTCAAAAAAAACTTATGTAAAATCTAGCATTAACGAAAATTATACTTTTTTCATGCATGCTATGGTTTTTATAATTAACGGAGAGTGTGATATGGCGTTAGGTGATCAATTGAATGCTAAGACAGAACAAGAGCTCATAGACGACGGTGCTTTTATAAATGCTTTAGTAGAAAAGCTCGCAGCAGGTGTTGGTAATAGTGGTGTTTATACTAAAACTGCTGCAAATACTGCATTTGTTAAAACTGATGGTTCCAATGCAACTGAAGCTGGTGTAACTGCTATGCTAGGCACACTTAGAGGAAATAACCAAGTTGTTAAAGCTAACGGTGACAATGCAACTGAAGCTGGTGTAACTGCTATGCTAGGCACACTTAAAGGAAATAACCAAGTTGTTAAAGCTAACGGTGACAATGCAACTGAAGATGGCGTAAATGCTATGCTAGACAGACTTACTGGAGATAACGTAGTTGCTAAAGTCAATGGTTCCAATGCAACTGATCCTGGTGTAACTACTATGTTAAGCAAACTTACTGGAGCTAACGTAGTTGCTAAAATTGATGGTTCTAATGTAGAGGAAGCTGGTGTAAATGCTATGTTAGGCAAACTCACTGATAAAGTTGTTAAAGTTCCAGATCTCATTACTAAAGTTAACGTTCTTGGTGATAATGCAACTGAAGCTGGTGTGAAAGCTATGTTAGATAAGCTCTCAGCAAACGAGAAAGTTGCTAAAGTTTCTGATCTCACTACCAAAGTTAATGTTGCTGGTGACAACGTAACTGATGCTGGTGTAAATGCTATGTTAGACAAACTCACTGATAAAGTTGTTAAAGCTACAGAGCTTAAAACAAAAGCTGCAGAAAAAGAGGTCGTGGATGCTATAACTGCTTCTTCTGATTTTACAAATAAGGTATATATTAAAGCTGCTCCAGCTGATGAAGTTTATACTAAAACTGTTACAGATACTACGTTTGCTAAAATCGATGCTTCTAACCTTACAGATGCAGCAAACAAGAAAGCTTTCGCGGAAGCTATACTTCCTGCACAAGACGGCGACAAATCAATTTTAGTGGATAAATTGGGGGACGCCATAGCTAGCACAGATAAAGCAGAGTATAATGTTGGAACTGAACAAACAGCAAAACAGTTCTTAAACAGTAGAGGGCTAATTCCATCAGAGGATGCAATATTTACTAGACTCACAAGCAATGACAATTTCAAAACAAGCGTTGCAATGAATGTCAATGCTAGTGATACAGGATTTCAAAATGCTGTAAGGGAAGTAATGTCACAACCGCGATTTGAGATTCCAGGCGAAGCAGATGTTCCAATTTCTGCGGATTGGTAATTCAGCGCTAGATCCAAGTAGTCACGCTACTTGGATGACGTCATACGGTCCTCGGATGACGAAAAAAAGGACTCGGATAACACCCTACAATGTCATTCCAGCGCGTGACGCTGGAATCCAGGTCTTTTTAGCTATCATAGGATGACAGAAGCAGACCCTCCACTTTGTCATTCCAGTACCCTCTTCTTGTCATGAAAGTAGCTGACACTGGTCTCCATCCAAGAGGGTGTCATCCGAGTAGCTGACACTGGTTTACTTTATGATGATGTCATGCAAGTAGCTTTCCATCCAAAAGGGTGTCATCCCAGTGCCTTGACTACTTGGATCCAGAAAAAAGAATGGTGTCATGAAAGTAGCCTCCTTCTCCTGTCATCCCAGTGCCTTGACTACTTGGATCCAGGAAAGTTTGCTTGTGAGCAAGCAAACTAGCATAGAAAGTGGTTACAACATTTTCGATGAGATTATATGGAAAACTGGATCCCAGTGTCAAGCACTGGGATGATATCATCCTTCTACGTCATACCGCGATTCATTCGCGGTATCTCTAGATCCCGCTAACACGTAGCGGGATGACGGTTGTCAGGGTGTCATGCAAGTAGCTGACTACTTGGATCTGGTAGGCTTAAATCACAATGCCCGTAAAGCTGCGACCCTAGAGCTACTATCTCTCACCCACTGCAAATATTGCACGGTACTATCCACTTGATCATCGTGTCGAGTTTCAGGAAACATTAAAATCTCATACTCAAAATCGTTCAGCCATACTGCTTGGTGCGGCAGAAAAACCTTGCCAGACTCTATAATCGGAACAATTTGATAAAATCGAGTGAGTTTGTCATCATGTGGTACTATTTCGATAATTGGTAAATCACTGTTTGTCTTTAGCTCTTGCACCAATTGCTGACCACTTGTTTTTGCTCCGATTAAAATTGCGTGCGGTGTCCATCTTGCAGCTAGTGACAGAACTTGCTCTTTAAGCTTTGGATACTCAAGCTTTGCGCGATATACATCGAGTAAATAGAATTTATTGCCCACTTTTGTCCAGGTGGTGCAGACGCTAAAGTTGCTCATGCTGCTTGTTGAAACTGCAGTGTCCCAGCTCTGAGTGACATATGAGAGACTATCAGAAAAATTTCTATAGCGCTTCAGCCACTCTCGTTTAATTATACCACTTGAAAGTGGCAGAGGGTTTTGTTGATATTGTGCAGCAAAAGCGTAACTTCCAAGTTCAACCTTTATCATCTCAACTTCTTCTTTTCCTCCATCGAGGGGATATAGCAACTGACCTTCTTCTCTTGAGTATAATATTACGGGTGGTGTCATTCTAGCACTTGATGCTGTAATCCAGCTTTTGTACTCATTTGTAGTTACTCGGGTGACAGGAACAAGAAAAGGAGGCGCTGGCTTTTTGATTGAATAGATAATCTCCTTATTTTCAGATATCATCGGTAAACAAGTATGGTTCCATATGTTTTTCGGTTTGGAGAGAAGGTGCCCGGTTAAATCTTCTTGATGTAGCCTATGCATCACAAGAACAATTACTCCTTTTTTTCTATTGTTGAGCCTGGCTACTAAAGTCTGGTCAAACCAATTTGTAGCACGCTTTCTAAACGTTTCACTCAAAGCTTGGGCGGGACTCAGTGGATCATCCACGATGATGAAATCACCACCTTCACCTGTTAACGTCCCTCCAACTGACGTTGCGATTCTGTATCCTCTCTGCACTGTTTGAAATTTGTATTTGGTATTCTGATCTTTGGATAGTTCTACCTCTGGAAACAGCTCTCTATACCAACTAGACTGCATTATGCATCTTGTATCGAGCGAGTGCTTTTCGCTAAGCAGCCGAGAGTAGCTTGCAACTATTATTCTTGCAGTTGGCTGATTTCCCAGTATCCATGCGGGCCACGCAACACTAGCGCACAGGGACTTCATTGAACGCGGAGGCATATTGAATATTATTCGCCTCATTTTGCCAACATTTGCCGCTTCAAGTCTGTCTGCTATGACTTTTATATACTGATAATCATTATACTCACACCCCGGCACTACCGTTTGAAAACACAGTTCAATGAATTTTAGAAAGTTCATGATATAATGTTGAAACCAACGCGTGACGCTGGGATGACAAAAAAAGGAGCACTGAAGGCTATAGGTGAGACGTTGCGGTATCTCTAGATCCCGCTAACAAGCAGCGGGATGACGTTTGTCGTTTAGCTATAAATATTAAGAAATTTACCAAATAAAAAAAAGGCAAAAGAAGCCCCGTGGTTGGCTAATTACTTACATTATACTTTCAAGTATGGCGTTTTTTTATTCTAAACGCTTAATAACCGCGATTTAGCTGCTTTTTAATGCAACTAACCTTTAGTCATAAATGTTTAAGAAATTTACTAAACAGAAAAAAAGGCAAAAGAAACCCTAGGGTAGCTAATTATTCACTATCCATTTTTTAAGTTGGCGTTTTTTGATATTTTAAATGCTTTATAAGCGCATTTCAGCTTATATTAGGTAAAAACCTAGAATTTTATAAAGACATAAGATGCACATAGTGCAAAAAATTAAACATGGGACGCCAGATACGTGAGTTTTTTTGTCATTTAATCTGTACAGAGAAGATAAATAAATAGCTTCAGTTTCATGATAAGGGGACTGGCAAGGCTTGTCAAGCAAGTTTTTTGCAATATCAGGGGATAATTTCGACCATAAATCCCTATCAATAAATTTTAACAAAAATACTTCAGTGCATTTTCAAATATAAGCATTCCATCGCCATATTTTGGCACAGCAACACCTAAACGCTTGCTCTTTTCTTTTTCAAGGGGCCAATTATCTTGCTGAGTAAAAAATATTCCCCTTTCTGGATGGGGCATTAAAGCTAGCACTCTTCCACTTTTATCTGATAAAGCTGCTAGGTCGTATGTAGATCCATTCGGATTGTAAGGAAATTGTAGGTTAGCATAGTTGCCATTTTTATCAATGTAACGTAATGCGGTGGAATTGCTCTCAATCAATTGGTTCAAAATATCTTGATCCATAAAAAATTTGCCTTCCCCATGAGCAATAGGGAGATATAGTTCACTCAGACCCCGTAGCCAAACAGAATTACTCTGCGGATTAACTCTCACTCTAATCCAGCGGCATTGGTAATTGCCTATATCATTATGGATTAAAGCTAGATTAGAGAACTCTGGAATTAATTTTACTAATATCTGACAACCATTACATATTCCTATAATCAGCTTGTCCTGAGATAAAAACTCTTGAAACTCATCCAACAAGTTGTTTTTAATACGTAAAGCAAACGCATTACCAGCACCAGTGTCATCACCATAGGAAAAACCCCCTGGAATTGCAAGTATATTGCTTAATTTCAGTTCACCTGGATTATCTATGATATCGTTAATGTGAACGATTTTTACTTCAATATTACCAATACCAAGTTTTCTGCTGCATTCCATAAATGCAAATGCAGTTTCTTTTTCGCAATTTAAGCCATAACCAGATAGGACTGTGATTTTCATGAATTGCTAAAAATTAAAAAATTCGAATTTCCTTTTTACAAAATTTGCTACTAAATTTAACGCAAATAACACCAATAATAAAGCTATAATTGCGATAGCAGCAAGTTCAACAAATGCAATTTCAGGACTGCTTGACCATATGTATATTTGCACAGGTAGAACAGTTGCCGGATCGAAGAAGGACATAGGTGTATCAGCAATAAATGCTACCATACCTATCATAAGTAAAGGGGAAGATTCACCTAAAATCCTTGCAATTGCAAGCACAGTACCATGTATTATTCTTGGTAATGCAATCGGCAAAGAGTGATCTAATATCACCTTGATGTGAGGTGCACCGAGCGCAAACGCTGCATCTTTTATCGTAATAGGAACATTCGCAAAGGCATTTTTTGTTGCAATTATAATATTAGGTAACATCATAAATGAAAGAGTCATTCCACCAACAATTGGTGAAGAGCGTGGTAGCCCAAATATGCCAAGATAGAGAGTTAAGCCTACTACACCAAATATTATTGAAGGCACTGCAGCAAGATTATTTATGCTAATTTCTACAATATTGGTCATGAGCCTATTTTTAGGCATAAATTCGTAAAGACAGATGCCCGACATAATTCCTATTGGTAATGCTAATGCTAGGCACACTATAATTGTCATCAATGAGCCGATAAATGCACCTAAAATCCCTGCATTCTCAGGTTCACGAGAGTCAGATTTAAGGAATAAAGACTTATTAAAAAATTTTTTCACTCTCCCTTTTTCTTTTAGCCAATCAAGTAATTTAGCATAATGATCATTCAAATGTTTATCTTTATTTATTGAATTAATTATACTTGACGCGGTAAACCAGATCTCATATTCACCACTACCTTTCACTTTCTTACGAAAAAATTTTTCTAGTTCTTTGTAAGAATTACGACTTAAAATTTCGTCACTGTCTTTAAAATCAGTTCCTTTAAACACCTTACGTAAAGAATCGTTGAGTAAGCCAATGGACTTATATCGCAAATCACTAGGATTACTCGCCAAAGTAAGATCAGCATTTATTTTAACTGGCAATAAAATTTTCGTTACTGTTAAGGCACTGTAAGAGTTAACTAATATACTCAACAATATACACACAGGACAGCCAAGTGAGATAACTAGTGCCGTGAAAGAACAAAAGCGTAGCGCTCTGTTCTTTTTATTTTTCCTTTTTATACGAGCATGTACACGCCTTGACTGAAGTAATTTAAGGAATTTTTTCTTTATACTCATTTACTTTTCTTTACACGAGGATTTGAAAAAACTTTCCCCTTTTTTGTCATGCAAGTAGCTGACACTGGGATCCAGCAGGCTTTGCCTGCAAATAATTTTTACATTTTCCATGAAAGCACAAACCAAAAGGAGAATAATGAATGCTGGATCCCAGTGT
The DNA here is from genome assembly GCF_964031125.1 of Wolbachia endosymbiont (group A) of Melieria omissa. NCBI lineage: Bacteria > Pseudomonadati > Pseudomonadota > Alphaproteobacteria > Rickettsiales > Anaplasmataceae > Wolbachia > Wolbachia endosymbiont (group A) of Melieria omissa. The sequence continues at coordinate 1,375,729 of NZ_OZ035007.1, forward strand.
CGGAGCACTGGGATGACACCACAGCGGGAGGCAAACACAATGTTCGTACAGTTGTGTGTCACGCACTGGGATGACAAGAGAGAGTTCTGAGATGACACAATTGACATCACTCCCTATTGTATCTACTTAGATTTCTTTTTAACATAAGTAGTACGCTCTTTGATCCTTGCAGCTTTTCCAAATAGTTTGCACAGATAATACAGTTTTGCTCTACGAACCTTTCCTTTTCTTGTCACTTGCACTGAAACCAGTGCAGGAGAATAAACAAAAAACTGAGACACTATACTTTCTCCATGGCTCACTTTTCTGACTGCAAAAGAAGAATGTAACCCGCGGTTCCTTTTTGATATACATACACCTTCAAATATCTGTATACGTTCACTTGTACCGTCAACTACTTTAAAAGTGACCTTCAAATCATCGCCAGGACGAAATTCTGGTATTTCTTTAGCTAACACTTGCATTTGCTGTTCGTTAAATTTTTTAAGTAAATTTGTCATTTATCTCTCCACTCAATAATTCAGGCCTACGCTTTTTTGTTATAACATGAGACTGCTTCTGCCTCCAATCACTTATTTTTTTGTGATTGCCAGATAACAAAACCTCAGGTACTTTATATCCCTTCCACTGCTCAGGTCTAGTATATTGAGGATATTCAAGTACACCACCACCATAATTAAAACTTTCTTCAGTAATACTATCGGTATTATTTACTACACCTGGAAGAAGTCTAATGCATGCATCAAGAACCACCATTGCAGCTGGCTCACCTCCTGAAAGTATATAATCTCCAATACTTAACTCATAAGGAGTATACGCATCAATTATCCTTTGGTCAATACCTTCAAATCGACCACACAATATTGTTATATGAGGAAACTCTAATAATTCTCTGGCAATATTCTGATTAAACTTAGTTCCAGATGGAGTCATGTAAATAAACTTAGTGTTTTTATGAACAGAGAGCATACTATCTACTGCATCACCAACTACATCAGAACGCATAACCATTCCTGCTCCACCTCCATATGGAACATCATCCACAGTTGAATGTTTATCTTTCGCAAAAGAACGAATATTTATTACTTCAAGGTTCCATATTTTTTTTTCTAACGCTTTTCCGGCAAGAGAATAGTTCAAAAACCCCGGGAACATTTCTGGGAATATGGTTAATATTGTAACATTGAATGCCATTAAGGTTTATTTTAAGTTATTTGGGGCTATACTCTAAGAATAGTAAATTGATATAATATATAGTTAAATTAAACATGTCACTGAATAAAACGATATACGAAGGTAAAGCGAAAGCCATTATTGAAACTGAAGACTTATCAATTGTCATACAGCACTTTAAAGATGATATTACAGCATTCAATAAGGAAAAATATGAAATAATCGATGGTAAAGGAATAATTAATAATCATATTAGTGCTTTTATCATGGAAAAGCTTGAGAAAGCAGAAATTAGCACACACTTTATAAAAACTCTAAACGAAAGAGAACAGCTAGTCAAAAAACTCAAGATAATACCTCTTGAGGTAGTAGTTAGAAATGTCGCAGCTGGCAGCTTTTGCAAACGTTTTAATATCAAAGAAGGTGAGAGGCTTGCATCTCCTATAATCGATTTTTTTTACAAAAATGATGACCTAGCCGACCCAATGGTAAGTGAAAATCACATACTGTATTTTGATTGGCTATCTAGCAAAGAAATGGATGAAGTTAAAACTACAACTTTAAAAATCAACGAAATATTAGTTCACCTATTTTCAAATGCAAGTATATATTTAGTTGATCTCAAGTTAGAATTTGGCAGATTAATAAATGACAGTACTAAAATCGTTTTAGCTGATGAAATTAGCCCTGATAACTGCAGATTATGGGATAAAAATACTTATAAAAAGCTAGACAAAGATGTCTTTCGTTTGAATTTAGGAGATTTAAAGGAAGCATACCTAGAAGTTGCAAAAAGACTGTCAGTAAAGTTAGGTTAACTAAATACTACTCTATCAAGTGGAGGGTTACATGCCTCATCAAGTTTTCCAATAATTTCAATTTTTTCTCCACGTTTTTGGAAATGATTTTTCACGTTTTGCATATTCTCAGAACTTACGATCAATACCATACCAATACCACAATTAAATGTTTTTAGCATTTCTTTCTTCTCTATTTTACCCTCCTTTGTTAGCCATAAAAATATATCTGGCCATTTCCAGGAATTAATGTCTATGTTTGCAAATAAGTTTTTTGGAAGAATTCGCGGAATATTGTCTACCAAACCACCACCCGTGATGTGCGCAATACCTTTTACTTGTGACATGATAGGCAGCAAAGAATCAACATATATTTTTGTTGGTTCAAGTAGTATTTCACTCCAAGATTTATTATTCCATAGAGATGTATCGTTATAATTTATACCTAAGCTTTTGAAAACATGGCGCACTAAAGAAAACCCATTTGAGTGAATTCCACTTGACTCTAAGCCAACTATATAATCACCTGCTTTCATCATACTACAGTTTGGAAGAATTTGCTTTCGATCAACTACACCAACCACAAACCCTGCAAGGTCATAGTGATTATTACCATACATTCCAGGCATTTCTGCAGTTTCCCCACCAACCAATGCTATTTTAGCTTGCTTGCACCCCTCTGCAATGCCCTTAACCACAGATAATAAAACATCTTTGGTCAAAACGCCTGTTGCAAAGTAATCAAGGAAAAACAAAGGCGTTGCTCCTTGTGCAAGTAAGTCATTTACACACATTGCAACTAAATCTATACCTATAGTATCATGTTTATTCACTTCTTGAGCTATCAACAGTTTCGTACCTACTCCATCAGTTGAGGAAACGAGTACTGGATGGTCATACTTCTTACTTAGTGCAGCAAAATCAAATAACGCAGAAAATGAACCTATTTCGCTGATTACTTCTTCTCTAGTAGTTTCTTGAGCAATAGGCTTGACTTCTTTTATTAACTTATTATATAGTTCAATATCTATTCCTGATCTGGTATAAGTATTCATAATCCTTTTATAAATTTTAAAATTGTTAATACTATATTAATGCCTTGATATAAAAAGTGCAACGAAACTTTCTCTTAATTGACTATTATATACTTACCAATATAGGGTAACTTAAATCATTTATAATTATCCAATGAACGAAAATACCAAAAACATACTGTTAATAACGGAACTGCTATCAGGACGGCTGCTTCATGACTTTGCTAACTCTATGAATGGAATAACGTTTGGCGTAGAAGAGCTTGAAGTAATAGATAAGAATGATGCTGATGCGCAGAAGGAAGCGTTGTTGTTTCTTAAAGAAAGCTCCGATGATTTAATATATAAACATAAAGTTATGAAGCAGGCATATTCTTCTTCAATGGATAATTATAGCTTTGATAAGACCAAATCTAATATCGAAAATTATTTATTAAAAAAAAAGTAAAGCTTACGTGGAAAATAGACGCATACTCTGCAAAAAATAAGGAAGATTTAATTGAAAAGATAAATAAGATAATTTCTAATATGGTGCTAACTATAGCCAGTGCAGTGGCGGAAGTTGAACTAGTATCTGTTTTACTGAGTCAAACAGAAGATAAAATGCTATTAACTATAAAAATTCTAAATGAACACAAACCAATAAGCAAATCATTAGTAGACAAATTAATCAAAAAAAATGACACTAATTTAAATACAAAAGATATTAATATCTATATGACCTCTTTATTATTAGAGTACTATAACACTGAAATGCATTATACTTGCGAAAATAATTTGCTGGAAATAGGTTTAACTATAACTTGAGTTGCATATTTGGTTATTACAACTTTTTCTTCGTGTCAAGGCATTCCCCGACAAGGGGTACCAAATCTAATTTTTGTAATCACTTAAGTCTAGTACTATTTTATTAATGTAGCGCTCATTTGCATCTTTGATGATAAACTTCATACCATTTTTATATTTAATGACTTCATCTACAGAAGGTACTTTACCAGCAATCGAAAGAATCAAACCACCAAGTGTAACATAGTCTTCTTCAGGGTCACGTAATTCTATTTTTAGATCCTCTTCTATATCTTTTATAAGAGCCCTTGCTGATACTTCAAACTTATTTTGAGACAATTCAGTAATGGTATATTCTGAATTTATTTCGTTTTCACTATCAATGTTTGGTACTAGTTCCTCTATAAGATCAGTCATTGAAATTAAACCATCAGTTCCACCATATTCATCCAATACGATAGCTAAGCATGATTTAGAAGAGTTCATCCTAACAAAAAGATTAGTTGTCTTCATCGAGGGTGGAACAAATATTACGCTTTGTATAATATGTTTCAGATTAAAATTTTTATCCCTATTAAAAATAACATCTTTTACATAAAAAAAGCCTATTACGTTATCAAAGTTATTTTTATAAATTGGTATTTTAGTGTGGCAAGTGTTTTTTATCTTCTTTATTATTTCACGCTCGCTTGACTCAATGTCTACTGCGCATATCTCTGTACGTGGAGTCATTATATCCATTATACCACAATCGCGGAATTTTAATAGACCATTAAATATATTAAGGTCTGGCAGATCTTTCATTAATGCCTCAGTCGCACACTTTTTCAACACAGAAGCTTTTTTGAAAAGGAAGAGAAAAATTCTATATGCTATTTTTTCTACTAAGGTTCTTTTTTTACTCAATTTATTCCCTGTAATGGCAAAAACGTTTTCAGATTAGATTTATCAAGAAAACTGTTATTAAATGTTTAATAAGCATGTGAATAATGTCAAATTAATTTGTGAATTATTTGTTGATATAAAATACCAACAATTGATCAACAACTTTTTCAACAACATATACATAGTTGTGTAACAATGCATGATGGTAAAGTATTTTCCATAAAAGAAAATTACTAACACTCTAAACACCTTACTTATACACATAAATCATAACAGAAAATCAATAATATACGAAAGTTACTCACATATTTATCCACAAGTTGAACAACGCCAATTTTTACTGAATTTTAAGTTAGTAACAAGTTATTGATAGAACTATTATTATTACTATACTTTAATATACAAAAGAATAAATAGAATAGAT